>CAJTHM010000004.1 GCA_910576125.1 Lachnospiraceae bacterium
TTCCATGTCGGACTACTACGCCGAAAGGCGAGTAACTTGTTAAGTTGATTGAACCGCCGTGTACCGAACGGTACGCACGGTGGTGTGAGAGGTCGGAAATTTCTCAATTAGAGAAATTTCCTCCTACTCGATTTGTCTGAAATGATACCAAAAAGTGTACTTTTTGAGAATTGGCTTTACGTCTGATAACCTACCCTATTTTAATACAACATGGGCATAAAATCAAGAGAAAACATATATTTTTCTTGGTAATTGTGCCCATCTTTTGAAAGATGGGCACAATTACCAAGAAAAATATATGTTTTCTCTTGATTTTATGCCCATGTTGTATTAAAATAGGGTAGGTTATCAGACGTAAAGCCAATTCTCAAAAAGTACACTTTTTGGGAATCGCGCATTGTCATGTGATTATAGAGAGTAAAAGGAACTCCAAAATGCCGTCAGACAAGGTATGCAAGACCGTCCACCAGTACAGCAAGAGCCCGCTTTGCGCGGAGGATATGAAGAAGCTGCAGGAGATTGCGGCGGATTACGGCAAGGTGAAGCGCTATGTATACCAGAGGTACAGCGGCATCGGAGGGCTGTCCAAACTGTATCCCGGCTACACCGTCCAGAATGAGATGACGGAGAGCGGGTTGCGGGGAGAGCTGGGGCTGCCGTCGGTGTACTTTTACCTGGCCGTGTTCGATGCGCTGGGGGACATCAAAAGCCAGTGGGCCCGGACAAAATCCCGGGTGCTGCAGCTGATTGGCAGGAACGAGGGTCTGACCGAGGAGGAGAAGCATTACCTCCGGTTCCTGTTGAAGGTGAACAACGCCTTTACCGCCGTGCTGAACCAGGAGCCCATCGTCCTGCCCCGGGAGCTGCAGAGGAAGCAGGAGGAACTGGCATCCAAAGTGGATGCGGAAAAGCTCCACCGCTATCTGTGCAGACAGGTGCGGAAGTACCGGGTGAAAAGCAGGGAAACGGACAAGGCGGAGACAGAGCCACAGGCTTCGGCGCAGCCGCCATCGGGATTTTCCGTCGCGGAGCGAGCCTACCGCTACGGGGAGAAGGACGGCAGCAGAGGAATCTACATTTCCACCAAAGAGAACCGGAAGCGGGTCTTCGTGCCCCTGACAGACGGGAACCAGTACAAGCGTCAGCTTTATGTCAGACTGTATCCCCAGGAAGGGAATGTTGAAATCATGACCGCGGTGGATGTGGCGGTGCGGGTTCATGAGGACTATGTGAACCGGATAGGACTGGCCATGGGGATGTTCACCATGCTCACCACCCAGGAAGGGCATCATTATGGCGAGGAACTGGGCGCTCTGCAGACGGAATATGCCGAATGGGTCAGGCAGCAGACCAGGAGCTATAACCGCAACAGAGCCGATAACCCGGGGCGCAGGAAGTACAATGCCCGGAGGCATCGGATGGAGGAGCGGCTCCACAGCTATATCAACCAGGAGCTGAACCGCTTCCTGCGCACAGAGAAGCCCCGGAAGGTCTACATCGTCAGAATGCCCAGGCCAAAGGCGGGCGGCATCAACCGGAAAATCAACCATTCCGTGGCCATGTGGCAGAGAGGCTACATCCGCAGCCGCCTGGAGCAGAAATGCAGAGAGCAGTCGGTGGAAATCGTGGAGGTGCTGGGGAAGGACATCAGCAATGAGTGCAGCAGCTGCGGCGCGGTGGAGAGCGGCGGTAGGAAGAAAGGGATTTTCCTCTGCAATGCCTGCGGGTATTCGGCGGAGGAGAAGACGAATACTGCCAGGAACGTGCTGAAGCGGGGGATGGAAGGCAGGGTTGTCAACTGATTTTTGGATAGATACTGACGATTCTGAAAACTTGCCAGGCAAACTGGCGCATGAGCAAAAGGTTCCGGGAATGATGGAGTAAAATTCATCTCGAGCTGCAGCAGCCCGAAGATTTTGCTCTTCACCACTTGGAAACACATGCCGGTCTGGAACATCGTCTCCACCAGGGAGGAGTTGGGCAGAAGCTTGTGCGCATGAAACGTGAATGGGATCATAGGGATGACGATTCAGATGAATTCAGGCGGGGAGCCGGGGTTTTACCGACTTGGAGCCATACTCCGGGAGGACTGGAGAGTCTGTCCATGATATAAAAAGTCGTGCCTGCGGGCGCGATGGACGGCATTAGAAGGCAGGAACCCTTTGGGCGGCTGCGGATTGGGTATGCCAGGATCCTGGGAACACAGCGCGGTACATACCGCAGGCCTGGAGCGCGGCTTCGGGCAACCGGACAGAAAGTCCGGGATGTGACGTACCAGGGAGCGAAGCGGCTTGACGCCGCATCATCCGGCGAGACGCTATGGATGACCAATATACCTTATTTATATTTAGGAACTGTCGGAAAATAACTGCTGCAATTTCTGTCGGAAAAAGCCTTGAAACACAAGGAAAACGGCTTTCAACCCGCAGCAGTTAGTTGTAGACAATTCCTTAAGACCGCCAGGATTTGCAAATCTGTCCATAGTGAGCATATGTGGCCCGGGGTCTTTCGGTGTGGTTTGCTGCCATTTTCATTGACGTGCAGTATACATTGTAAGTGGTGCTGTGGATTTTCCGAATAAGGACAGACGGAATCCTGTCAGGAAATCCGGCACAGGGAGAGGCGGACATGCGGAAAGCGCAGAAGCAGCAGGCTGAGGATTTCATAAAAATATTGGGAGAAGCCCATGATGAAATCCGCAAAGCCATTGAAAAAAAGAATATTTCCGCTGCCCTGAGCCTACTGGCGGACTGCCAGGACGGAGCCATTGCGCTGGGAAACCTGATTGAAGCAGCGGAAGGGAAGGGCTTTGGCACGATTGCCCTGTTGGAATCCTACTGTGAGCAGGTCTACCGGATTTACGGGGAACTGGAGAAAGGGCAGCCGATTGCTGTCGGCAAAGCATATAAGAGCCTGCGGCAGATGTTGTTCAAGATTGAGAGCAGCGTGAAGAACGATATCAGGATTCGGACAGAGGTGGTGTTCCTGCCTTACAAGGCTTCCATGTGGGACAGCCTGGAGAGCATCTGGAAGGCTGCGGATGAGGATCCGGACTGTGATGCCTATGTGATTCCCATTCCCTATTATGACAAGAATCCGGACGGGAGCTTCCGGGAGCTGCATTATGAGGGCGGGGAGTATCCCAAGGACGTGCCGGTGGTTTGGTATGAGGATTACGATTTCGAGACGCGCAGGCCGGATATGGTATTCATACATAATCCTTATGATGACTGCAATATTGTGACCAGCGTGCATCCGTTTTTTTATTCGAAGAATTTGAAGAAGTTTACGGATAAGTTAGTATATGTGCCTTATTTTATATTGGGGGAGGTTGATCCGGAGGACAGTCAGGCGCTGAAGGATATCGAGAAGTTCTGCCTGGTGCCGGGGGTGGCGTATGCGGATCAGGTGATTGTGCAGTCTGAGGACATGCGGCAGGCTTATGTCAATGTGCTGACGGAATTCATGTCGGGGCAGGGGCGGAGCAGGGCTTATTGGGAGAAGAAGATACTGGGGCTGGGGTCGCCGAAGGTGGATAAGGTGCTGAGTACCCGGAAGGAGGATCTGGAGATTCCGGAGGAGTGGATGCGGGTCATCCGGAAGGCGGATGGGAGTTGGAAGAAGATTATTTTTTATAATACTACGGTGACGGCGCTGTTGCAGTATAATGAGCAGTATTTGGTGAAGATGCGGGATGTGTTCCGCATTTTTTATGAGAACCGGGGTGAGGTGGCGCTGTTGTGGAGGCCGCATCCGCTGATGGGAGCTACCATAGAATCCATGCGCCAGGAGTTGCGAGAGGAGTATGGAGAAATCGTAAAGACGTACAGGGAGGGACGCTGGGGAATTTATGACGACACCAGCGATATGGATCGGGCGGTCTGTTTAAGCGATGGGTATTATGGGGACGGGAGCAGCGTAGTATGGCTGTACAAAAGGACTGGAAAACCTGTTATGATTCAGAACGCATATTCGGTAATGGAGGACAACCATTCCCTTGCCATGGACAATATTGTGGAATATAAGGGCGAATGGTGGTTCCTTGCCTTAAAAGACAATAGCATCTATAAGATGGAAAGGACGACCTTGAAGGCTACCCTTGTGAAACGGATTCCCTATGGGGCGGATTTCCTGGGAGACCATCCACAATACGGAAAGATTCATTTGTATCAAAACAAAATATTCGCAATACCGATGATTGGAGATGAAATTGCCGTATATGATATGGAAAAGGATGCAGTTCGTTATATAAGGTATGGCAAAAGTGACCCATGCAGGGGGACTGTATTTGCAGAAAAGATAGAATATGGGGGCAAGCTGTACCTGATTCCGTGCGGGTATGATTATATTGTGTGCATTGATTTGGAAACAGAACAGTTCAGGAATATTGTGGTGGGTGATGAAAAAGGGACATCTGTGCACAAAACGGTGGACGCATATGCATGGGGGAGCGTCTTTTGGGATGGGAAAAAGGCCATATTTACGAAGATAACGGACAATAAGCTGATTTGCATGGATTTCGAGTCAGAGGCAAAGACGGTTTATGAATGTGGGCTGCTGGACGGAGGAGGCTCTGGGATATGCGGTGATGAGGACTGCATATGGATTGTTCCGAAGAGGGCAGACAAAATACTTTGTTGGGACAGACGCGAAAAGCGGCTGGAAATATATGACGAATTCCCAGACGGATATGAAGCAGGGGAGTGGAGCTTCTATAAGGTGCAGTTGGGCGATGAACTGTACCTGTTGCCAAGGGATGCGAACATGTGCATAGCGGTCAGTAAAGAAAATGGTACTATGCGAAAGCTGGCAACAGGGAACGTGGATAGGGACAATGGAAACTTTTTTGACAGATACATGTATTTTGCCCATATCTGGAAAAGAGGACAGGAGGTATTGCTGGTCTCTTCTTCAAAAGGGGAAGTATTTTGCTTTGGAGAAAAGGATAGTTACGGAGGGAAGATAAGCATCTGCCAGGACTGCGGAGAGAGTGTGTCATGGCAAGGGAGCGTGTATGAAAGGCAGAACAGATTAGACAACATTGCAAATTATGTAAACAGCAGGCTGCAATACAACAGAAAGGATGTTGGGGAAAAAGCTGTCGGGCAGGCTATTTTTGCAAGGATAATGGATACATGAGGTACTGTGATGGAAAAGATTATCGTGTTTGGTTTGGGGCAGGATTTTGAATGCAATAAGCGGTCTATTTTGCAAGCATTTGATGTCATTGCGTGCACGGATAGTTTTGTAGTTCCCAAAGAAGAATTCTGGAAAGGATGCTATGTTCCGGCGGATGCAATATGCAATCTGGATTTCGAGAAAATATTGGTATGCAGCAGAAAATATCAGGATGCCATAAAAGTGCAGCTGGTGAAGGCAGGTTTCCCGGAAGACCGTATCATCTATCTGGATTACCTGGAAAAGGACATCGTCAGTGCGGATTTCAAAGAGGTGATCCGGGACATGGAGCTGTACCGATTGGCTGCCACAGACAGCAGGTTCGTGATAGCGGAGGACTCCTTATGCCTGATTGCGGATGAAAAGCACAAGGAGGCAGGGACTCCATGCCATCATTATTTTGCACAGGATATCTGGGGGGGCAATAAGATATTCCGCAATGCCCCGGAACGCCATTATGACATCGGCTCAAGACTGGATGGCTTCATAGCGCATTTGCTTACGTTCCGTGAGGTATATTACATAGATATCCGTCCCTTGCCCTATGAGATACCGGGTCTGCATTTCGTGCAAGGCGACGCCACGATATTGAGCGGAATGGAAGACGGCTCCATCGAAAGCCTGTCGTGTCTTCATGCCATGGAGCATTTCGGCCTCGGCAGATATGGGGACAAGATCGATCCGGATGCATATCGGAAAGCGGCGGAAAGTATGCAGCGGGTCTTGAGGAAAGGGGGGCATCTGTATATCGGAGTCCCCATAGGGCCAGCAGACAGGCTGCTGTTCAATGCCCACAGGATATTTTCTGTCCAGACAGTGCTGTCGCTATTTGAAGGGATGGCATTGCGGGATATTGCAATCGTGGAACCGGAAGGAGTGGCGGCAAAGCCAATCGGAGGACAGGATTATCAGGATATACAAGAAGATAGCTGTGGGCTGTTCGAATTTGTGAAAACTGCGGAATAGAGTTGCCAGGCTGATTGGCCGTAGAATTTGGAAAAAATAGGAGGGGCGGTATGGATGACAGATTTTACGGAAAAAAGGAGACCTATGGGCTGTGGTATGAATTGTATAAAACGGCATTGCTGGGAATGAACATTGGGCTTGGGGGAAATATCCATTCCAGTGGAGAAGAAAACGTATGCGCTTTTTTGGACAAAAGGGGAAATGTAGAAACAATATTTGATGTAGGGGCAAACACAGGAGAATATACGAGGATGCTGGGCAGCTACTTCCCGGATGCCAGGATTCACTGCTTCGAGCCTGCAGGAGCGACGTTTTCCATATTGGCTGACAATATGCGCGATAATGGCAATGTTGTCCTGAACAATTTTGGCATAAGCGATGAAAGGGGGGAAGGTGTTCTATACTATGACATGGAGACGTCAGGTCTGGCAAGTCTATATAAAAGACAATTGGATTATTTCAAGATAGATTTTTCAAAAAGCGAAAAGGTGCAGATTGAGACATTGGATGGTTATTGCGAAAAGAACCATATAGAGAAGATAGATTTCCTGAAGCTGGATATTGAAGGAAATGAATGGAACGCTTTGCGGGGGGGGCAGAAGCTCCTTGGAAAGGGCTGCATAGGGGCAATCCAGATTGAATTCGGCGGCTGCAATATCGACTCACGAACATATTTTAGAGACTTTTGGAACTTGCTGCATGAAGATTATTCTGCCTATCGGATTTTAAAGGATGGTCTTTGGGAAATAACGAATTACACAGAACGGTTGGAGTGTTTTTGTAATACCAATTACTTTTTTGCACATAAAAATCCTGAGCAGGCTCAAGATAGAAAGAAGAATGGAAGATGATAGTCTTATTTTTGGAGGGTGGTTTGGGAAATCAGCTCTTTCAGTATGCTGCGGCGAGGACATTATCAAAATTACGAGAGAATGATGATATTATCATTGATACTGACTTTTATAAGGGATTTGGGGATAGAAGATATGAGCTCAATAAATTCAGGTTTTCCGGTATTAGAATCGCATCAGAAAAAGACAAACAGAAAATGAAGTATAGGATCGCCAAAAAAAAGATAGATGCTTACAGACAAAGAATTACACCAAGTAGCGGAGATGACAATAGGAATCTGAATAATTTTTATAAGTCTATATTAGCTAAACAGGGAATTTATATTTGTGGTGGAACGGTGATAGGGGATACACGGCTTCCGCTAAATCTTATAAAAAGGAAAGATATTTTTTTGTATGGATATTTTCAACATCCACGATTTAGACAGAATATTCAGGTAAAACTGAAGAATGTGAGTGTTGATATGAAGCTGTGGGAGAAAGATATTATATATGGGGAACATATTTGTGTACATATTAGATTAGGTGATTATGTGAATAATGATGATTATGAAGTATGCACAAAAGAATATTACTATAGTGCTATAGAGTATATTGCCAGTATAGTAAAAAATCCTGTTTTCCATATTTTTTCGGATGATATAGAGACTATTAAGAAGGAGTTTCAATTTGCATATCCGGTTGTCTATGAGAATGAAAAAGCAGCAAGTAAATGCCTGGTTAAAATGAGTTTGTGCAAGCATTTTGTTATCTCGAATAGTACATTTTCCTGGTGGGCACAGAGACTGAGCAAAAACAAAAATAAGATTGTAGTTGCACCAGGGAAATGGTATGGTGATGAGTCTATTCCTTTCTATTTATATGATAAGGCATGGATAATAATGAAGCCTTGATATTGAGCAACAGATTGATTTATGCTGCACTTCAATGAAACTGTATGGCTTGAGGGTAAGGAATTGGAGAAGAGAGAAAATGTGTGGAATATTTGGTTGTATCGGCAGAATATCTGAAGAGAATGCAAAGAAATGTATAAAAAGTATATCTCATAGAGGGCCGGATGCTGTAGTTGTGAAAGAACTGGAAGGGATAACCCTTGCCCATGCCAGGTTGTCTATTATGGATATATCAGAATCTGCCAACCAACCTATGGCCGATTCAACAGGCAGGTATTGGATTGTATATAATGGTGAGGTCTACAATTTCCTTGAGCTGAGGAGGGAGCTGGAAGCAAAAGGCTATCGGTTCAGAACAGACAGCGATACGGAGGTCATCTTATATGCATATATAGCCTGGGGGATGGACTTCCAATATAAATGCAACGGAATGTGGAGCGTTGCGATTTGGGACAATCTGAAAAAGGAATGTTTTTTCAGCAGGGATCGGTTTGGGGTAAAGCCCTTCTACTATTTCGAACAGGACGGCAATTTCTATTTCGCATCAGAGATGAAGGCTTTCTTCCCGATTATGAATGAGAGGAAGATAAATTATCGTATATTCGAAAAAAAGGATTATTTTACATATGAAGCCACCGAAAACTGCTGTATCAGAGACATCAAAAAAATCCTGGCCGGGCACTGTGGCAGTTACAGAAGTGGGCAGCTGTATACAGAAAGATGGTGGAATACTTTAGAGCATCTTATGGAAGTGCCGGACGAATATGACGAGCAGGTTGGAATGCTTAGAGATTTTTTTCTGGATGCATGTAAAATCCGGATGAGAAGTGATGTGCCAATTGGAACGGCTCTGAGTGGGGGGGTTGATTCCAGCGCGGTAGCCGGTGCGATGAGGTATCTCTCCCAGAATAAAGCTTCTTATATTAATAAAGACTGGCAGCATGCTTTTGTGGCAAGTATGCCGGATACAGTTCTTGATGAGACTCGATACGCAGAAATGGCGGCTGAACATATTGGAGTAGAGATTCAAAAAGTGATGGTCAATGCAGCGATTTCTCCATCAGATTTATTTGGATATATGTATATATGTGAAGATCCCTATATAACCAGCCCTATTCCTTTTATGCAGACATATGGGAGCATTGTAAAGGAGGGGATAAAAGTCACGATAGATGGACATGGGGCGGATGAATTGTTTGGAGGGTATGGTTCAGATCTTTTTTACGCCGCGCTGGAAGTGAGAGAGGATGATGAGGCATGCAGGGAGGTTTTGAAGACCTTTAATAATATGGCATTGGCGGAACACAGGGTTACCTTCCAGCAGTTGCGGGAGAGGGTGGAAGCCCTGAGAAATGCGGCGGACATGACAGAGGACAGGAATGAAGATAAGATTGGAGTCTTCAACAGGAGGCTGTACAGGCAGACACATAGAGAGGTTCTGCCGACACTTTTAAGATGCTACGACAGGTACAGCATGGGGAATGGCCTTGAAATCAGGATGCCTTTTATGGATTATCGGATTGTCTGCTTTGCGTTTTCAGTTCCGATGCAGTCAAAAACAAATGGCGGATATACGAAAAAGATTGTCAGAGATATGGCAGCGCCTTTCATGGACAGAAGAGTCATGTATAAAAAACCAAAAGTCGGGTTCAATTCTCCCATGACAGAATGGCTGCAAGGGGAAATGAAGGAATTTGTTCTGGATACGGTTCATTCCAAGGATTTTCTTGAGTGTGGACTGTTGAACTCTTTGGATACATGCATCAAAGTCAGCGAATTTTATAAACTGGAGCAGGCATCCTATACAGATGGGGAAAGTATCTGGGTTTCCTTGGTTCCCTATCTCTGGAAAAAGGCAATGGGATTGTAAAAGGTGAGGTAAGATGAGTTCAGATATCAATTTGGAGAAGTTTGAATTGGCGAATAAATGGATTCGACTACAAAATAAAGGCATATCCATTCCGCAGCACTTGAGGACAAGGGGAATTAAAAAAATAGTTTTATATGGAGCCTCGGAGTTTGCCCTGCGGTTGTTGGAACAGTGCGAAAATGAAGCAGGCATCATCGAGATTTTAGGAATCTCAGACAAGAAGATTAGCTCAAAAGGAGACTTTTATTGCGGAATTCCATTGGTATCAATACGTGATATTAAAAAAATAGAATCTGAAGATATGTGTGTCGTAATCACAGCTATGGGATATTATGAGGAGATACTTGGAGAGCTGCACAAAGAAGGGGTTCTGCGTACCATATCTTTGCAGGAATTGATTTATGATGCATGTTGCTAAGCTTTTGAGGAGGTATTGCAGTAAATGAAGATAGCTACATTATTATTTACATATAACAGGAGCAGGCATACAGGACAGGTGATTGAATCGTTAAAGAATAATACGGTATTGCCGGAGAAGCTGATTGTTTTTCAGGACGGGGTCAAGCAGAACGAGGATGCTGAGGAATGGCAAAAAGTCAATAGTCTGGTTCATGAGATTGACTGGTGTGAAAAAGAGGTCATCGTGTCAGGATACAATAAGGGGCTGGCAGAGTCTATCGTGTCGGGGATTGAGTATGCTTTCAGAGAGAACGACGCGGTCATTGTGCTGGAAGACGATTGCGTGGCTGCTCCTAATTTTATCCGTTTTATGACGCAGTGCTTTGAAAGATACGAAACGGAAAAAAGAGTTTTTTCGGTGAGCGGGTATAGCTGGCCGATAGAATTGGGCGATGCTGAAAGCGACATATATTTCTGTGGGAGAACCTCATCCTGGGGCTGGGGGACATGGAGGGACAGATGGTGCCAATATGAAAAGGACTATTCATTGTACAAAAAATTGAAAATGGATAGGGAAAGTTCAGAAAGGCTTGCAACGTGGGGGAATGACATAGAGCAGACAGTAATAGGGAACGTTACGGGGATGACGGATTCTTGGGGACTGTTCTGGGTGATGAAGGCTATAGAAAAAAATGCCTTATGTATTAATCCGTATAAATCGCTAATCCGGAATATAGGAATGGACGGCTCGGGAGTTCATTGTGGGATTACGGACAGCTATGATGTTGAACAGGATAATCTTGTAAAGGATTCTTATAAGCTTGTTGATAAGATAGAGCTCACAGAAGAGGTAAAAAAGGCATTCGCAGGGCTCTTCGGGAGCTATACAGCAGTCACCAGCTACAGCGAGGACAAGGAAAAAATCATAGTATATGGATTGGGGAATTTCTTTATCAGCAATGAAAAGAGCATCAATGAGAATTACTTTATAGAATGTTTTATTGATAACTCGAAGACGGGTTATTATGCAGGGAAAAGGATTTTTAAGGCTAAAGAAATAGGAAAGATTAGCGATATCAGCAAGATTCTGATAATGATTCAGGATATAAACGAATGCATGAAAGTATGCAGAGAACTTGTAAGCAAATATAGAGTCGCAATAGAAAAGATAGAATTGGGATGCCAGTATTATGGGAAATATCAGAATGTGATAAAAAATGTTTTTGTCAAAGAGGATGGAAGATGGGAAATTACTTTTGGTGGTGACGCTGCGCATATCAAGTGCTGACCAGACCAGAAAGGATACCGTTTTTGATGATGGATAGGAACTCTTTCGTCCTAGTTGGCGGTTCAGAACCTGGAAAAGTCTGGTGAAGGGGGGAGTATGAATTCTGCCAATATGGCTTTAGCAAACAGAAAGAAAAAAGGAAATCATCTTTAATGGTGGGATGACATACGGACAGAGTACCATCACGGGTATAAGGGGCTGGATTATTCTTGCGGTGGCGATGATGGAGGAAATGGATTCATGTGTGGCATTTTAGGTGGAAACAATACAGGGTGGGATTATGGGGCAGGAATCGCGCATATGCAGCACAGAGGGCCGGATGGCGTCAGGATTGTGGAAAAACCTGGCTTTACTTTGGCTTTTTCGCGTCTTGCAATTATGGATTTGTCTGAAAACGGTATGCAGCCGATGTTTTCCGCAGATGGGCGCGTGGGGATTATCTATAATGGTGAAATTTACGATTATCAGGGACTGAAAGCGGAATTGGAAAAGATGAGGTTTCGATTCCATTCGGAATCGGATACAGAGGTCATTTTGAATGCGTATCTTGCCTGGGGAGACAGATTTATTGACAGGATAGATGGAATGTTTGCATTGGCCATATATGACTTCCGTGATGAGACGATAAAGCTTTACCGTGATAGAGCAGGCATCAAACCACTGTATTACTATTGCCTGGAAAGTGATTTTGCGTTTGCGTCAGAGATGAAGGGAATCATCCATCTCTGTACGGATATGAAGCTACAGAAGGATGATACTGCTATTTATGACTACCTGAATTATTCATACATACCTGAACCAAAAACTGTCTATAAGAACATATTCAAGCTCGAACCAGCTCACCGTCTGGTGTATAGTCTGAGGAAAAAGAAGATATCTGTAAGGGAAGCCTATTGGAAGCTGAGGGTAAGCGGTGCCGAGGGAAAGCGGAAAAAGGCAGATGAACTGGTAGAAGAACTCAAAAACCTTATCAGAATGTCTGTCAGGAGGCACATGATAGCGGATGTGCCAGTCGGAACCTTCCTGAGCGGAGGGATTGATTCGAGTATTGTCACCTATGAGAGCAGTCTGCAGAATCCGAAGATAGAAACGTTTTCCATGGGATTTGCGGACAGGAGATATGATGAACTGAGGTATGCGCAGAGTCTGGTGGATAAATATGGCCTGACGATGAACCAAAGGGTTTTCCAAAGAAAAGACTGCACCATGCTTGTTGGCAAGATACGCGAGTGGTATGATGAGCCGTTCGCGGATGTTTCTGCTTTCCCGACTTATCTTGTGTCGTCTCTGGCAAAAGAGAAGGTGGATGTGGTATTGACAGGAGACGGGGGAGATGAGGTTTTCGGGGGATATCCAAGATATACCATGCTTCAGGAAAGAGAAAAGAATGGCATTGACAATTTGTTGGTATCCAGCATATTCCAGTATCTGAACCGTAGAAGGAATTTCACAGGGTGGGAGACTTTTTTCATGGATGATTTAAGCTGTCTACTGAGCTCTTATGGGGAGCCGTTGTCGACCGGCGACCGCGCATTGAGGAAAAAGCTTGGCATACCGAAAGACTATGACAGATTCTGGCATATGAGAAAATATTATGTGAAAGATCTTCCTGCAATCACCCGAGGGCAGTACCTGGACTTCAAGACATATCTGCCAGGTTCGGTACTGGCTAAAGTCGACAGAGCCAGTATGGCCGTTTCCCTGGAGACGAGGGTGCCGCTGCTGGATAGGGAGATTATCGAATTTGCATTTGGACTGTCCCAGGAAGACAGGTGTCCATGTGGACTTTTGAAAGGCCTGCTGAAGAAAGCATATCAGGAAGAACTGGGGGGAGGGATTGCCTATAGAAAAAAACAGGGGTTCAACATGCCAACGGATTATTTGGGGGCAGGGGACACTGCAAGGGAAAAACTCTTGCGTACAGTTTGGGGAGATTTGGATGTAGCAGTTTCTGATGAAATGCGTAGAAAAAGGAGTAGCTATGATGTACATAAACAATGATATTGATTACCTGAAATATTTAAAAGACAAAAAAATCATAATATTTGGGGCAGGGATAGAAGGCATAAAATCCTGTCAAAGGCTTATCTCGGGGGGGTATCAGGTAGCGGGGTTCTGCGATAATGACGTAAAAAAAACAGGGACATCCACTATGCGGGATTGCGGTCATGTCATTTGAGCAGCTGCAGGAAGAAAATGATGACAGCACGACGATAATCATATGCGGCAAATATGAGATGGAGATTAGGAATCAGCTGCTGAAGGCGAATGTCCATAACTTCATTTCCGTGTCTCAAATTGATTTTGGTGGTGGAGAAGAACACTATGATTTGCAGTATTTTTCTGAAAGGCAGGAAATGGGAATGTTTGGAGGGCGGGTCAAGGCAGACCTGTTCCGCCCATATATAAAAGAAGACATGACAGTAATTGATTTTGGCTCAGGTGGCGGATACCTGTTGGAAAATATCATGGCATGGGAAAAGATAGGGATAGAGGTGAATGATGCCGCAAGGGAGGCGGCGAGGGAGATTGGAATAAAAAGCGTGAAGAGGATATGTGATGTTCCGGACGGATACGCGGACATTATCATTTCCACACATACTCTGGAACATGTCGAGAACCCGCTTGGGGCGTTGAGGGAGCTGAGAAACAAGCTGAAGGAAAATGGTAAAGCAGTGTTCCATGTTCCGAACGAATCCTGCAGCACGGAATATGTCAGGAGCGAACCCAATAACCACCTCTATACATGGAACTGCTTGACCCTTGGAAATCTTTTCAAAGCCGCCGGGTATTTTGTACATTCCGTACAGAACGTGCAGGAGGTATGGCCGAAACACTATCCTGAAATCGGACGGGAAGTCAGCCCTCAGCTATTTGAGGCAATCTGCGAAATAGGCGGGAAAGCTTCCGATGAAAACAGGTGCATTATCGTTGCATATAAATAAAGCGTGAGTCTGCATCCGTTCATACCATTATCTTCTGTGGACAGACAGCGGCTTACTGGGAAAGGACTCTTATATGTTGGAAAAGGACATGTCGCTGGACCGAAAAACGATTCTGATTACGGGGTGTGCCGGCTTCATCGGCGCAGCCCTTGCGGTGGAACTGCTACGGGAGACAAAAGGTGTGCACATCGTGGGCATCGACAACATGAACGACTATTACGATGTTGCTTTGAAGGAGCACAGGCTAGGGCTCGTGCAGTCCGCCGCAGGGCGGGGGAGCAGGTTCACGTTCATCAGGGGGAGCATCGCTGAGCAGGACTTAGTCAGGGAAGCATTCAGAAAATATAAGCCAACTGTAGCAGTCAATCTGGCGGCACAGGCCGGGGTGAGGCACAGCATAGAAAACCCTGGTACATATATTGAATCGAATATAACAGGCTTCTTCAACATGCTGGAGGCCTGCAGGCACAGCAGCGGGGATGGGGGAGTGGAGCATTTTTTGTTCGCGAGCTCTTCTTCTGTGTACGGGAACAGCAAATCCATACCTTATTCCACAAGTGACAGGACGGATTGTCCGGTCTCGTTGTACGCAGCTACGAAAAAGGCGGACGAGCTACTGGCATATTCCTATGCAAAACTATACGGGATACCGATGACGGGGCTCCGGTTCTTCACGGTGTATGGCCCTGCAGGGAGGCCGGATATGGCATATTTTGATTTCTCCAACAGGCTTACCTCCGGAAAGACGATACAAGTCTATAATTACGGCAACTGTAGAAGGGACTTCACCTATATAGATGACGTTGTGGCGGGAATAAGGTCAGCAATGGAGCGCGCCCCCCGGGAAGATGAAGATTCAGTGAGGTATAAAGTGTACAACATAGGGAACCATTCCCCGGTGAAACTGCTGGATTTTGTCCATCTGCTGTGCGGGGAGCTTGAACGCGCCGGCCTGTTGGGGGCCGGGTTCGATTTGGGCTCTCAGATGAGGCTGGTGGGGATGCAGCCCGGGGATGTGGAAAGCACATATGCCGACATATCGGAGACAGAGAGGGATTTCGGCTTCAGGCCGAAAACCGGTTTGCAGGAAGGGCTGAAACGGTTCGTGGAGTGGTACTCGGATTATTATAGGTGACTTAAGCAAGGGAATGTTTCGGACAGGAGAATCTGACAGGGCATGAACATCTTATTTGTAACTGGTCTATTTGCAAATGATGAAAGGGATACGGCGTTAGGCGGAATGCCTGGTGCTGTCTATAAAAGCGCACTGGGGATGCAGCAACGAGGGCACAGTGTGAGGATTCTGGCATGTGCAGGCCGTGAGCGCCGATGGAGATATCAGGGATTGGACGTGATATCTGTCCGTGTTGTCCAGGGGATAGAGGGGAAGGCCGCAGGGGCTATGCTGATAGATACCCTAAAGCGGGAGTTGGCAGTGAGGAGATACGTCCAAAAACTGGACTGTGAGAAAGCGATTGATATCGTGCAGTATACAGGCTGGTTCGGGGTAGGGCTGCTGCATCCATATGGCATACCGGCAGTGATGCGCATGTCGTCCTATACAAAAGTACAGTTGTCCAATAACTTTTCTACCGGGAAAAGGTTCCTGCTGGAAGCGGTGGAATACCTGGCTGCAAAAAGGATGAACTTCGTGTTCGCGCCCAGCAGGATTACGGCAGCAGGACTGGAGAAGGACATTCAGAGGGCTGTGGGTGTGATGGAGACCCCCTTCCGTCAGGAAGAGACGAAATGGGACGACAGTATCCTCCGGAGCAGATTGGAATCAAAGAGGTATCTTCTGTTCTTTGGACGCATGACAGTAGATAAGGGGATATATGTCATCAGGGATATGCTGCACGAAATATTGGACAGATATCGGGAAATACAGGTTGTCTTTGCAGGTGGGATAAACCAGCATGAGGGGGTTCTGGTCTCTGACGAGCTAATGGAGGCGGCCGGAGAGCATGGCAATAGGGTGGTCTTTCTGGGTTTGTTGCCTAAGGAGAGGTTGCTGCCTGTAATTGATGGTGCGGAGTTGATATTGATGCCTTCGTTGGCGGACAATTTCCCCAATGCATGTGCCGAGGCGATGTCGCTGGGGAAGATTGTGATTGGAACAGACGGCAGCAGCTTGGAGCAGTTCATCCAGGATGGCGTGAACGGATACCTTGTGGAAAGAAACAATCCGGGACAGCTATGCAGATGTGTGGACAGAGTCCTGAGGATGGAGCCAGGACAAAAAGAGCTTGTGTCCATAAGGGCAAGGAAAAAGATAGAGGGATTGGACTTAGAGAGCTACTCCAAAAAAATGGAAAAGATATATACACGCGTGATAAAACTACAGCAGAGGGATTGAGGCCGGAAACGGAAAAGGCTATGCAAGCGAAAGGAGTCGTCAATGAAAAAAGGGATTATTTCAGTACTGTCGGCATTGGCAGGGGCTGCAGTGGGAGCGGCGGCAGTAGGAAAGACGGCATCGGAGAAGGGCGAGAAGCTACAGATGATGTCGGACAAGCATCTGGCTCTGTTTTTGATGATGAACCAATGGGTGAAGGTGAAGCAGGAAGGGAAGCATCTGGCATCGTATTTTGAAGCGAACGGATATAGAAAGGTTGCCATTTATGGAATGAGCTATGCAGGGGAAACATTGCTGGATGAGCTCAAGGGCACAGGGGTGCAGGTGGCCTATGCCATCGACAGGAGCGCTGGCTCTATCTACGCGGATGTGGATGTCCTTCCATTGGAATCGGAACTGGGAGATGTAGATGCGGTCGTGGTCACAGCCATCACCTATTTTGACGAAGTGGAGGAGCAGCTTGGCAGGAAGCTGGACTGCCCTGTTGTTTCATTGGAAAATATTCTGTATGAGATGTAGGCGGGGGGAAGAAGTGGCAGAAAAGATATATCCCTTTCCATGGAATGGCAATTCTTTAGTTGAAAAGATGTATGAAGAACAGAATTATAAGGTTATTACAACTTGCTCTCAGTCAGGAAATGCTATTTTATTCTTCTCTGGAAACGGTCTATACTTTCCTGATGAAACGGAAACGTTTTATGATACCGTCTGCAAAAAAGACAGATATGAATGGGAAAATGTTGCGAAGTCTCCATTGATACAAAGATGCTTTTCGAAAATCATTTTTATAAGGGATATATATAAACAGTGGTATGTAAAAGGAATCAATCATAAAGTCGATTCTGTTACAAAGTTGATTGAATTGATGCGTCACCTGACCCAAGGAGAGCATATTGTCACTTGCGGCAATTCAGCTGGAGGCTATATGGCTGTGCTTGTAGGAAAAGAAATTGGTGCAGAAAGGATTTTTAGTTTTTCGGGGCAGTTTTCTTGTTGGAATAGAATAAATGAAGAACCTATGTTACAGCTATATAAAAGCGACTCTGATTACAACAAATGGTATGGAACGGAGCATTTGCTAAAAAAATCTGGGGGGGTATTTTATTTCTATCCGGCATATTGCAAACAGGATGAGGAACAGATTGTCCTGGCTAAGGACGCGGTAGAAGAAGGTATTTATCCATTTGCCTTTGATGGGGATGTCCATGGAGTGACTGTCGCGGCAGAATGCTACAAGTATATTCTGACAATGGATAACGGACGGCTGATAGACCTATCAGAAAAATATAAATCTCAGGTAATACAAAAAGATGACTTCTTTTTTGATGTTTTACATATGGCCCAAGGAGCATCGGGAAAGCTGGGATTTGCGGAGGCTGTTTTGGCGATAGGCAGATTGATAAAGAGAGAGGGCAGGAAGCAGAACTTGGTAGTGTGCCCGTATGGAGAAAAGGGCAGGCTTGTTAAAAGCGTCTTGAATGAGATTTTTGGTATTCGGGAAATGGCGGTTGTGGATAATCATCTCTGTGCAACGGAGGAGGGCATTATTTCAATAGCGGAGCTGGCAAAGGCAAAAGAAAAATATACAGTTTTACTGTCAACGGAAAAAAGTGATATTAAAGAATACCTTATGCATGAAATTTCAAAGAGTGAACATGCTGATGTGTTTGATGTTTCGGCTCTGGGAAGATGTGAGTAGTATCGTTTATTTCTTAATTATGCAGAATCCTCTCATTTGTGTGAATGGTGTTCAGGGAGAATGTGCTTGGACTATTTTTGAGGGTATAAGTTCAGAAAGGAATAGAGACATGGTGGTTGTTCGTATTTGGGAAGGGCTGGGAAACCAGATGTTCCAATATGCGTATGCCTATGCATTGCGGCAGAGGACAGGGCATACGGTCTGCCTTGACCTGCGTCATTGCAACAGGGGGGATTTTCCCTTTGAAAAGAAAGATATTGTAAAAAGAGAAGTGGGAATCCAACATTTTTCGATATCCATGAAGCACATTGACACACGAAAAATATTCGGTTTAAGATGTCTTGAAAATACAAGGAAAATATATGTTCCTCAGTATGGTTTATTGAAACAGAGAATCGGTAGATGGGGAATAGTAGAAGATGCAGATAGAATAACGGACTGTCTCCAAGACATCATGGAACCAAGGGCATTCACTTATGTAAATGCGCATTGCATGAACAGAAAGTATTATAGTGGTTACAGAGAAGGCTTGCTGAGAGAACTTAAGCTGAAGAGAGAAGTGCGCATATCGAATGATTTAAAGAAAATACTGCGAGATGATAATACAGTTTCCATCCATATTAGGCTTACAGATTACTTACGGAATCCGATAGCAATATGCCGACAGGAATACTATGACAGGGCAATACAATGTATAAAAGAGAAAATTGATAATCCATGTTTTCTTATCTTTACAGATGATTTGCATATGGCGAAAGTAAGATACCGTTTTAGAGAAAACATTTATTGGGTGAACGAAGAAGGATGTACAGATTACGAAGAACTGGCAATTATGTCAAAGTGTAGGCACAATATTATCGCAGAAAGCACATTCAGTTATTGGGGAGCTTGGCTGAATGCAAATCCGGAAAAGATTGTAATAGCACCTAGAAAGTGGTTTGGAGGAAGGCTGTATGAGGAGGGGTGGAAGAAACTGTGAAAAGTAAATCAAATCTTGATAAGATAGACATCGTGATGACAACAGATGAGAACTATATTTTGCAGACACGGGTTACGATATGGTCTATGGCAAAGGCTTCCGCCGCTGAATACGAATATAGAATTCATGTCCTGTGTGACGGAGCACTTTCGCCTGTCAGCAGAAACAAGCTGCTTGAGATGGAATATTTATTTGACAATATTTCAATACATTTTATAGAGGTGGAAAGAAGCATCTTTGAGAAATCAAAGCTCACTTCCTTTTATACGATGGCATCTTATTATAGACTTATTATGACAGAAGTGATAGAGGCAGAAAAATGTGTTTTCCTGGATGGGGACATTATAGTCAGGACTGATATTTCTGAGCTTTTTCAAACAGATTTAGAGGGAAGTTATATTGCCGGTGTACCCGATTGCGGAATAAGGTGCAGGTTAGAAAGGTTTCTGGAACATCAGAAAATCATCAATCTTCCAACGATGGATAAATACGTGAATGCTGGCGTATTGGTGTGGAATCTTAAAAAAATGAGAGAAGACAATCTGTACTTAAAGTTTCTCTCATATATCGGTGAGGGATATCCGAGTATGGATAATGATATCCTCAATAAGTGCTGCTACGGAAAGATAAAACTGTTAAATATAAAGTACAATTTTTTTGCGGAATTTTTTGGAAGAGAGGGGAAGTTAAAAGAGGGTGGATACAGCGATGGTGAACTCCATGATTTGAATGAGAATGAAATGATTATCCACTTTTCGGGTCGATTTAAGCCATGGGAATATGTCAGAGTGAATAGAAGTGAGATATGGTGGAATGCGGCAAGGGAGGCTTTAGCGGAGAGCGACTATGTGGCAATGTACGATGCAGCTAAAAGTCTATCTGTTCAAAGTGACTGGTCATATTTACTGGAAAAGATTGGGCAATATAAAGATATCATTATCGTTGGCTTTTCCGATATTGGAAAGAATGTGGCAGATGCGCTTTTGTGGAGGGAAGCCAATAAGATAGGATGCTTTTGTGATAATGACAGGAAGAAACAGGGTAAGATATATAAACAAAAGGAAGTCCTGTCCATAGAAGGGGCAAATGAGAACTATCCCTGTGGGCTATGGATAATAACAAGTCAAAACTACCATAGAGAAATTAAAAAACAATTGGAGGATATGGGAATAGGCATTGACAGAATTATCAGATATGTAGATAAAAGTGAGGCTTATTATGAAGCAGTCGATGACAGATATCAAGAGCTTGAAGAGAAGGAAAAGGTATTGAGGACGGGTGGATGAGAATATTAATCCTAGGCGCCGCTGGATTTATTGGAAGGAATTTGGTTGAAAACCTTATTGGCAATATGGAGCATGAGCTATATTTGTTTGATAGAAATAGCTTACAGGGGCAGCTCCTGGCTCAAGAGAAAAATTGCCATATGATTTTTGGTCACTTTTCTCCAGAAACAGATTTCAATAATCTGACCAAAGGGATGGACATCGTCTACCATTTAATAAGCACTACTTTGCCCAATACATCAATGAAAAAAGTTTCGGATGGCATCAGGGATAATGTCATGGTAACGGCACAGCTTTTAGAGGCATGTGCTGAAAATAAGGTGGGGAAGATAGTTTTTCTTTCATCGGGGGGGACTGTATACGGCTTAAGCAAGCAGGTTCCCTTTCATGAAGGCGTTATAACGATGCCAATTTCCGCCTATGGTATGCAAAAGATAGCGATAGAGAAGTTATTATATTTATACTACTATACTTATGGAATGGACTACAGAATTATCAGGTTGGCAAATCCATATGGAAGGTATCAGCGTCCTGATGGGGTTCAGGGAGTTATTGCTTCTTTTTTGTATCGGGCTTTGAGGGATGAAGAGATATGTGTATATGGGGATGGAAAAATAGTCAGAGACTACATATATATTGACGATGCTATAAGTGCCATAAAAAATATTACCAAGTATGACGGGGAATATAAAATATTTAATGTGGGTTCTGGAATTGGGACAAGTGTAAATGAGATAATTTGCGTAATAGAAAGGATATTAGGAAGGACATTGAATGTTCGGTTTGAAAAGGGGAGAAAAGCGGATGTACCCATTAATATACTGGATATAAGCAGATATGAGGAAAACATAGGGCAATTGATTCAGGTAACATTAGAGGAGGGTATCAGAAGAACTATGAAATACTATGGGGAACTTAACAGAATAGGGAAATAAGATATTAGCGCAACGGGATAGGGAATGAAACAACATTTCCGGAGGGATAAACAGTGAAGGGAAGTAGGAAAATGGAAAAGGCAGTTATTTATGGCAGAGGTGGTTATTACAGACAGCATAGGGACAAATTGCCATCAGATATAGAGATAATTGCTTATGCAGACAGCTTTGTGGAGTCAGCAACATCAGCTACAGGAAAGCTATTTGAAGGGAAGCCTGTATTGCTTCCGTGGGAATTACATAAAGTAGATTATGACAAAGTGTATATCTGTACAGATTACGCAGTGGGAAATAGGATTTTTTATACATTAATTGAAAATGATGTTGCCCCTGATAAGATACTGTTTTTGAACAGGATAGTCTTTCCCGGAAGTTGGGAATATGTGGCGGCAGAAGACGGGGGGGTGATTTCATCAATTGATGGAATCCGGATAAAGGAGCGTTATATCACAGACTTCGACATTATTGTAGAGATATTTGTAAAGGGAGCATATCGTGCGATACTGCCGTTCTCGGATTATATCGTCATCGATATGGGGATGAACATCGGAGCAGCCTCCCTGTATTTTGCGCAGAAACCAGAGGTAAGCAAGGTTTATGGATTCGAGCCGTTTCCAGACACTTACGAACAGGCTATAGAGAATTTTGCGAGGAATGAACAGCCCATCAGAGATAAGATTGAGGCATATAATATAGCGCTATTGGATGTAGAGGGCGCGATGAGGGTAGCGGTTCCGTATGAACAGACAGGATGGCGCAATATCTTTTCACAGGATAAGGACAAGGAGCAGACGGAGATTGTTTGCAGAGAGGCAGGGAAGGTCATTGGAGATATATTGAAGGAGAATCATGGTAAAAATGTGGTATTGAAATGTGATGTTGAGGGATCGGAATTCAAGATTTTCGAATCATTGGAAGCCGCTTCCTGCTTTAGCAGAATAGATGCTGTCATGATGGAAGTTCATGGGGATTCCGCTCCACTGACAGGTATGCTCAGAAAGCATGGCTATAAGTTGTTCCTGCTGGGTGAAGCGAGTGGGATTCAGATGTTATATGCAGTGAAATGAGGTTGAGGATATGGAAAATCTGTATGGATATGATGAATTGTGCAGGATAATTGAATCCTGTGTGACAGAGACAGATTATAAAAGCATTTCAGAATGCAAGAGCCTTCTTATGGTAGCTGTCAATGAAGAGGTGAGGCTAAAGAGATGCGTGGACAGTCTTTTGAAGGAAAGTCCGGGAATGCAGATTGTTTTCATCGCCCAACCTTCCATGGTGCCCGTGTTGAAGCAATGGTATGAAGCATGCCCGTCTATTGCCTGGAAAGGGAAATATACAGTGGAGGTGTTGAAGGAATTGGGGGATGAGGTGCGGCTCTCCCAACCGGAAGGCTTCTTTTATTTTAGTGAGCAGCCGGTAAATATGCGGGATGAAAATTTTATGGAAATCGCCGCATTGCTGCAGCAACAGGGCGATGTACGTGTTTTCTGCAGTACGATTGGTGAGGATTTATATGAGTATCATAATATACATCTATATTGCCAGGGAATCAGAATCTATAATGAGATTAATAAAATGATTGATTACATGTAATACGGCAGGAAGGGATAGGGGCAGATGAAGATTGGGATTCTATCGCAAAACAAGGAAAAGAATATCACGGGAATTAACAGGGTGACCCTTGGGACGCTCACAGAGCTGCTAAAACTGGATCAGGAAAACCAATACAGCTTTATTGGAAGGACGGACTGGTTTTCCCTGCCCCTGGACAGTATTCCCTTTGTACCGGCGACGGACAGGGTGCTCTCTCTCAATTACTTATTGAAGGCCAATCCATTGGATATCATACATTCCCATTACAGGCCGTTCCATGTCGGCAGCCGTATCCCATGCGGAAAGATATTGACGATTCATGACTTGATTCCGCTGCTTTTTCCGGAATGGTACGGCAGCCAGTATGGCTATTATAATGAAGCTATTCGACAGGGGGCGGCAGAAGCGGATATCATCATAGCCGTTTCAGAGTACACAAAGCGGGATATTGTGGAATATTATGGAATTCCTGAAGAAAAAATAAAGGTGGTCTATAATGGATTGTTTCCTCCGAAGCTTTTTGCGGAGACGGCAGTGGGAGAGGCGGTCGCAGGGCTGGAGAGGGAAGACTTTCTTTTGTCTGTGTCCGGTGTGGGGCCGCATAAAAACCAGACAGGACTGGTGGAGGGCTTTCTGCGGTACAGACAGCATCATCCGGATAGCAATCTGAAGTTGGTTCTCACAGGGCCTGTACGCCGATATGAGGTGATTCGCGAGATTTTGGAGAAGCATAAGGATGCGGAAAAATACATTGTTTTCACGGGATTTGTGACCGATGCGCAGCTTGTATGGCTGTACCGAAGGGCGATTGCGTTTCTTTATGTCTCTTTCTATGAGGGGTTTGGTCTGCCTATATTGGAAGCTTTGTCTGTAGGAAAAGCAGTTATCTGTTCTGATACTACGTCCATGCCAGAGGTAGGCGGCAATGCGGTGGAATATTGTAATCCCCATGATGCAGATTCCATCGAAGCTGCGATAACACATGTAATAAATGATGTTGAATACAGATGTGGGCTGGAGGCGCTGGCGTCAAAACAGGCGGCGTTGTTCTCCTATGAGCGGGCGGCCCGTGAAACTTTGGATATTTATCGACGATTTCTAAAATAGAGGGATTGAGATGAAAAGGATATTGCATATGACTCCGCCTGAAATCAAGAATGGGGTATATAGATATATTTTTAATCATATGGGATATATTAATCAGAAGGAGTACCAGTTTGCTTTTTTGACGAAGGTTGCAGAAGAGCTAAAGCAGACAAAGGAGTATGGAGCGTATCGTTTTCCGGTTCATAGTTTGAAACATACGGAGAGGGAAAACAAAAGCGCCTTGGAAAGGGAAATCAGAAGTATATTAAAGGAAGGGTATGACGTGATTCATCTTCATACAAGTTCATGGAGGGGCTTTTTCATTGAGGAAATTGCTATGGACATGGGGATAAAGAAGGTCATTGTACATTCGCATAGCACAGGGATTGACGTGGCAGACAACTTGGAGCGGACAGAAAGATTGGCGGAGCATGATAAATATAAAGAGAGGTTCACTTTACGGTATGCGACGGATGTGTGCGCCTGCTCGCGACCGGCAGGGGACTGGCTTTTTGGCGCACAGATACCCAGAGAAAAAATCCACATATTGCCGAATGCCATTGACGTAGAGCGATATCGTTTTCGGCCAGAAATCAGACTAAAAAAACGCAGGGAGCTGGGACTGGATGATAGGATTATAATCGGGAATGTCGGACGCTATTGTTACCAGAAGAATCAGGAATTTCTGATTAGAACATTTTCAGCAGCGCGTCAGCAGAATGCAAAACTGTTCCTTATATTGATGGGGGAAGGCATAGCGGAACTTCAGCTAAAGGAATTGGCCAAGGAACTTCATATGGAAGCAGAGGTGTTATTTATGGGATGGCAGGAAGACGTGGAAGAATACCTGCAAGCAATGGATGTGTTCTGTCTGCCCTCCAGATTCGAAGGTCTTCCAATCTCTGCAATCGAGGCACAGGCAGCTGGATTAAAATGCCTGATATCAGATGCCGTATCAGAAGAAATCTTGTTGACGGATCAGGCGATGTTATTGCCTTTGGAAGAAGGCATATGGCAGAAAGCCCTGACAGATATTGAGGCAAATGACGCGAGGGAGCTATATGGCAGGAAGCTGCAGGAACAGGGATATGATTTAAGGACAGCGGCTGGCAAATTGACAGAGCTATATGATGGAAATTGATTCAATGAGTGGGAAATCGGCAAAAGCATGAGTGAGAGAAAGATATATATTTTTGGTGCCCATTCCAGGGCGCAGACATTGGCGGCATACCTGGAATATCTGTATCAGGATGTGTCTATAGAGGCCTTTTTGTATGACGATATGGATAAGAACCCTGAACAGATAGGGGATACGGCGGTTATCAAGTGGGATACAGAGACATATATCCACACAGAATATCCGGTATACATAGCAACACGAGGAATCTACCACGAAGGTATCCGAAGAAAATTGGAGGGAATGGGGGTCAGGACGGTCATTCCTGTGACATATGAACTGGATAAAGACCTTCGAAACAACTATCTGCAAAAGTACTTTTCTGCAAAAGGGCTTGAGTTTCCAAAGATTGACCGATTAGGGGGATTGGCGGAAATAGAAGCCGCCATATATGTAGCAAGGGCGATATCGGATTGTCGTCTGCATAGTAAATACATATTGGCTCCTTATGAAAAAGAAATACAGGTAGGAGCGGCCCTGACGGAAGAGAGAATTGCCTCTGGAATTTTGACAGATGATACAGGAGATAATATTTCTGTCAGAAACCGACAGTTCTGCGAACTGACAGCCCTTTACTGGATTTGGAAGAATGCCAAAGAGGATATTGTGGGGTTGGTGCATTACCGCAGGCATTTTATTCTGCCGCCGGACTGGCTGGAGCGGATGATGGTAAACGGAGTGGATGTCATCCTGCCGGTTCCGCTGCATGTGGTTCCTAATCTTAGAGATAATTTCAGGAAGCGCCATGATCCTGAGGACTGGGATTATATGATGGCGTACTTGAAAGGACGGGATGGAAAGGAAGCGCAGGAGGCAGAGGATTTCTTCAGGACGAATCTGTATTCGCCCTGTAATATGTTCATTATGCGCAGGGAAGTGCTGGACGAGCTATGTGGATGGCTTTTTCCTATCCTGTTCGCGGTAGCGGGGCATAGTGGAACTAAGGATGACAGCTATGGGAACCGTTATCCCGGCTTCCTTTCGGAGCGCCTGATTTCCTTCTTCTTTGAGAAGAACAGGGATAGATATAACATGGTATACTCAGACAAGAATTTCCTGGACTGAAAGCCGGGGGGACGGGACGTCGCCGCTTCTTCCAGCCGGGATGAGGAGAGCCGGAAGGGCTGGGCTTGAGAGGATGAAATACATACCAGGCAAGCATATGAGACAAGCCAAAGGGATAGTGTATATAGTTCCGTGGCTTTCCGGCTTATTAGAGCCCATGAGCCCTGATAAATGCTAAGCTTCCGGGTATTTTCGGCAGGCGGGGCTTACCAAGGAGCAGATATCAAGGCACAAGATTGATTAGGAATTGTCGGAAAATAATAAAAACTGCTATAAAGTTGCAGTAGTAATAACGGTTATCTGTAGACGGTTCCTCATATCTTCGAAAAGGAGAGATTTATGCAGTTCGAGTTGACAGCCTCCATGATGTGCGCCGACTACGGCCACCTGGAGCAGGAAGTAAAAAGCTTAGAAGAAGCCGGCATCGACTCCTTCCACATCGACATCATGGACGGCCGCTACGTCCCCAACTTCGCCATGTCCTTGAACGACATGCGCTACATAGCCTCAGCCACGTCAAAGCCCCTGGACGTGCACCTGATGATAGAACACCCCAACAACCGCATCGGCATCTTCCTGGAGCATCTGCGGAAGGGCGACACGGTCTACATCCATCCGGAGGCGGAGTACCACCCCTCCACCACCCTCCAGGCCATCATCAACGCCGGAATGATCCCCGGCATCGCCATCAACCCCGGTACCTCCGTAGAGACCGTCATGGAGATGCTGCGCATCGTCAAAAAAGTCCTGGTCATGTCCGTGAACCCCGGCAACGCAGGCCAGATGTACCTGCCCTACGTGGGCAAGAAAATCACCAAGCTCCTCTCCCTGAAGGAGGACATGGACTTCGAGCTCTACTGGGACGGCGCCTGCAGCGCGGACAAGATTATAGAATACGCCCCCAAGGGCGTGAAGGGCTTCGTCCTTGGCACCACGCTCCTCTTCGGTAAGGACAGACCCTATGGAGAGACCCTGGCGGACATTAGGGCGCTGAAGTTTTAAATCCTCCATATCCAAAAGAGGGATAATAGAAATCCTATAAAAGAAATCCCAAAAAGGAAATCAAAGATTCAAAATTGAGAACCCAAAAAGAAACAACCAAAAAGAAGCGCCTAACCGCAGCAAACATGCCGCCGATAAAAGCATCAAAACCAATACTGCCCCCAAAATCCTGATACAAGCCCGGACACATGACCCGAGGTTACTGTTGAAATCCCAGCTTGACAGCCCCTTGCCCATAACGTATAATAGAACCCAGATATATCTATTATAAAAAGCGTAGAAATTCTACAGCAAATCTTGATATCCAAATATCAGCTGGCGATTTCCGGAAATCAACAGAACCATCAATCATTCATCCACAGGGAGAACCAAATCTGAAAAGAAAGGCGTCACATGGACAGGATGCAGGGGAGCATGGGTACGCTCAGCGCCATGCAGCTTACGGCAGATACGACAGGACTGGACGCAGAATGCAAAATGCTGCTGCACAGAAAAGAAGTGATTTCGGTCATCCTGAAAGGTACAGTAGAAGAATACGAAGGATACAGCCTGGAGGAAATCATGGATTTTATCGAGGCGGATTCCCTTGAGGGGACAAAGGAGGTATCGGTCAACCGAACGAACGCGCAGGTGCGCGGCGACAATGCGGAGTTCGCGCAGCTGAACGAGAAAGTGTCTTTCTTCGACTTGCTGTTCCGGGCGAAGAATCCGGTACTTTCCAAAGATGGAATGTTGTCGGGCGACAGCATGCGGGTTGACCTGCACATCGATATCGAGTCCCAGAAGACTTACAGGCCCGGCTATCCCATCGAGAAGCGGGGGCTGTACTACCTGGCCAGGAGCCTGTCCGCGCAGCTGTCTCTGGTGACGGAACAGACAGACTATGGGGGACTGGAGAAATGCTACAGTATCTGGATCTGCAGGGACGACATACCGAAGCAGGAACAGTACAGTGTGTCTTTCTATGAAATTGCCAATACGAAGAACATAGGGGACTGTATGGTAAACAAGAAAGATTATGATTTGATAAAATTGGTTATTATCAGATTGGGCAATATGGTGTATAATGGAGATGAGGGAAGCGAGGGCTACAGGCTTCTGCGGTTCCTGAACGCAATCATGTATCCCCATGAAGAGGACTTCATGGATACGATATTGGACTATATCGATTTTTCGGCGAATGAAGAATTATGGAAGGAGACGAATGGTATGTTCAGCTTAGGTCAGTGTATCCTGGAGGATGGAATGGAGATAGGCATGCGTGCGATGGTCATGGACAACCTGGAAGAGCATACACCAGTAGAGCGAATTATCGAGAAGCTTCAGCGTCATTTCGGTTTGTCCAGAGAAAGGGCAGAGAGATACTACGAGAAATTCACCCAAGAAGAATGAAATGTCCGATAGGTTCTTCGTAGGGACGTAAAATTGAATATTTCATGAGAATCCTGATATAAGTATGAAATGCACAGGCAGAAAACTTATATCAGGATTTTTTGTTGCCGGAAATATTTTCTGCATTTTTAGAGGAGGAAAAACCGTGGAATACATCATAGTCCAGGCCGGAGGGAAAGGCACAAGACTGGGGCATCTGACACAGAACAAGCCGAAAGCATTGCTTCCGGTAGAGAATCTGCCCATGCTGTTCCATCTGTTCCGGAAGTATCCGGACAGGCGTTTCATCATTATTGCAGATTATCAGAAGGAAGTGCTCCGCGAATACCTGGCGGCCTTTGCGGATGTGAAATACCAGATCGTGGATGCGGAAGGAACCGGAACCTGTGCGGGAATCAGGCAGGCCCTTTCGCTGATTCCGGACAGGCAGCCTTTCATGCTGATATGGTCGGATCTGATTCTGCCAGAAGAGTTCCGGCTGCCCAAAGAGTATGAGGACAGGGAAGTGCCGACAGAGGATTCCGATAAGCAAGCGCCATGTGCGGACGTTTCTACAAAAGCAGATGTCATGAAATGCCCGCAGAATGATTACATAGGAATATCCGCTGCATTTCCCTGTCGTTGGTCTTATAGGGATGGAGGATTCAAAGAGGAGCCATCCTGTGAAAATGGCGTCGCAGGCTTTTTCCTGTTCACGGACAAGAGCAAGTTACAGGATACACCGTTTAGCGGCGAATTGGTTCGCTGGATGCAGTCGGAGGGGATGCAGTTCAGGGAAATCAGCCTGGCAGGGACGCGAGAGTTCGGGCTTTTGGAGGAATACCGGAGACTGGAGCGCGTGAAGTGCAGGCCATTCAACCGGATTACCATCGAAGGAGATGTGCTGGTAAAGGAGGCGCTGGACGCCCAGGGAGGGGTACTGGCAAAAAGGGAATTTGCCTGGTATGACAAGGCGGAGAGCCTGATAGCAGAGCAGGCAGGAGATATGGGAGAGGATGTCTCCAGAGCCGACACCCTGCCGGACAGAAGGGGCTGTCATGGCCGCTGCCAGGGGAATCCAGGTGCCTTTCTCCCGGCCATCTATAGTAAGAATCCCTTGAAGATGGAGTATATCAGGGGTCAAAACCTATATGAATGCAACCTGGACAGGGAAGGAAAGCAGAGAGTTCTGCGAAAGCTGGTGTCGGCTCTGGACGCGATTCATGATTTGGAGCAAGTCCCGGCGGATTCCTTTAGCATGAAAGAGGCCTATTACCGCAAGACCATGGACAGGCTGTCCCGTGTGGAGGATCTGGTGCCGTTCGCCCGGGACAGGGAGATTCTGATCAACGGAAAAAAGTGCAGAAATGTGTTCTTCCACAAAAGGGAACTGGAAAAGAAGCTGGAGCAGCTTACCTGTACGCAATTCTGTTTTATCCACGGAGACTGTACTTTTTCCAATCTGTTGCTGCGGGAGGACGGTACGCCTGTATTGATTGATCCCAGAGGTTATTTTGGGTTTACGGATTTTTATGGGGATGTCCGGTATGACTGGGCGAAGCTCTATTATTCGATTGTGGGGAATTATGACAGGTTCAATCTGAAAGACTTCCGCCTGGACATAACGGAGCAGGGAGCGACGCTGGATATCTCCTCCAATCATTGGGAAGACATGGAGGAAGATTTTTTTGAACTGACAGGTGCGGAGAAAGAGGAGATTAGGCTGCTCCATGCCATCATATGGCTGTCGCTGACCACTTATGCCTGGCAGGACTATGACTCTGTCTGCGGCGCGTTTTACAATGGACTGTATTATTTAGAGGACATATTATGATTGACTATTTTGAAAAACAGCTGGCCGAATTGGACTATTCCATCCATTCTCTGGATGAAAAAGAATTTTCCAGATGGGCTGACGAAACAGTGGAGACGCTGAAAAGCGGACACAAAATCATTGTATCCGGATTAGGGAAAAATGTGCCAATCTGCGAGAAATTTGTGGGTTCCATGGTTTCCATGGGACTGGATGCCAGCTTTCTGCATACCAATTCAGCGGTACATGGCGATATGGGCATTGTGAAGGATGGAGACATGCTGATTCTGCTGACCAAAAGCGGGGAGACGTCAGAATCCGTCTATTTCGCGGGACTGTTAAAGGACAGGAAGATAAACCTTTGGCTGCTTACTTTTGTGAAGGACAGCACGTTGGCAAACGAAATCCAGAACAAGATTATCCTTGATTTAAAGCATGAGGGGGATTTATGGAACATCATGCCCAATAATTCCACTACCATGAATCTGATAGTGCTGCAGGGGCTTGTGATGGTGACCGCGAAGAGGCTGGGGCTGGATATCGGAGACTTTAAGCGGAACCACCCAGGAGGGCATATCGGAGTGATGCTGCAGGGGAAATAGCCGGAGGAGACAGTGTGATGGCAGAGATGGAGCGCCGAAACAGAGGAATTCTTTCTATAGAAAAAGCGCTGGAGGAATTCGACAAGATTATCCTGATTGACAGCAGGCTGCATGACCGGCAACTGACGGAAGCATTTTATGATGAGGATAATTTTAGAGAGACGGACAAAAGGGTATTAATATTGTCAGAATCAGAGGAGAAGCGTGTAGGAAATATAGAGTGGCATTATATTTCGGAAAGTGAAACCAGGGAAATTTTAGAAATTTACTATCTGTATGAGTTCTCCAACCGCATTGCCGTTGTGGCCCGGGAACGGACTTTTGGCAGCCTGTGGGATTATGTTGCAGCCGGTTTATTGACAAGGAAAGAGCTGGTGGCGGCTATGTTGGCGTAATGACATGGATTGTTGACGAAAACCGATTTCTCCTGGGCTAACTTGATAATACCTGGAGAGATTTTGTAGGGAAGGAAGCGGAGTTTAATGGACAAGCCGCATTACGAAGAAATGCTGTCAAACCTGGACAGATTGCTTCAAAACGGACGCATTCAAAACAAAAAGATATATCTGTTCGGCCACTGCAATGCCACGGAAGAACTGGCAAAACTGCTGATGGAAAAAGGGTTTTCGGTGGAGGCGATCTTGGACAATAACGAAGCCAAACAGGGGAGACGGTTCTGCGGAATCATGGTACAGGCCCCGGAGACAATTCTGGCAGAAGCGGCAGAAGATACGGCAGTGTGTATAGTGGCGAGGGCCTATGCGGAGATGGCAGACCAGCTGAAGCGGTTAGGCTATCAAGGGGCTGTCTACAAACTGGCTGATTATAATACCTATGCAGAATATTGTTTATCAAAGGAAACCATTGCCCGTAAAAAGATAAGGGTGGAACAAGGGATTCACCTGCTTCACGAGATGGAGCGAAAATACCCGAAATGCTTTAGGATACTATGTCCTTTTGCGGCGTTGGGTGATGTCTATTACGCCATGTCATACTTGCCGTCTTTTCTGGAGAAAAGGAAAATCTACAGCTGTGGATTTGATGGCTGTGTCATCGGTGTGATAGGAAAAGCCTGCGCAGGGGTGGCGGATATTTTTGGAGATTATCAAATAGAGGTTTTATCCCAGGAAGAGATGGATTATATGGTACAGGCTGTTCTGTACACGAAAGATACGGGTTCTTTCATTGCCCATCAGGACAGGCCCTATGTAATAAATCTCCATAAGGCATTATACACAAAGTGCATTCCTTTGGAGCAGATATATTGTTGTGGGGTTTATGGGCTGCCCAAAGGGGCGAGAGCGTCCATGCCGATTCGTCTCCAGCCATATGCCGATTTGGAGCAGATAAAAGAGGGTAAGGCAGTCATCTTTTCGCCTTATGCGAAATCGGTGACGGAATTGCCGGATGCGCTGTGGGATGAAATGGTTGAGGTCTATCTGAACAGGGGCTATCAATGCTTTACAAATGTAGCAGGGACAGAAAAACCGCTTATCCATACAATGCCGATCAGTCCTGCAATTTCAGAGATACAGTCGGTGGCGGAGCGGGCGGGAACGTTCATCGGAATCCGAAGCGGCATCTGCGATGTTTTAAAAGAAGCGAAATGTAGAAAAGTGGCATTATATCCGGATTATAACTATTGCGATACGAAATGGAAAGCGATTGACATGTACGCTTTAGAAGGATGGGAGAATATGGTGTATAGGATAGGGGAATTGCAAAGAAGGTGTATTGCGGTAAAGGATGGTCTGATATGGAAGAGGAGCTGATACTGTCCACGCTTCCCAAGACATGGATTTTCGATTTGGACGGAACGCTTGTAAAGCATAATGGATACAAAGAAGATGGGATAGACATACTGTTGGCAGATGCGAAGGAGTATCTTGCGGAAATTCCTCCTGAAGATAAAATCATCATTGTTACTTCCAGGACAGAGGAATACAGGGAGATGACGATACGGTTCCTTGGGGAAAATGGCATACGATATGATGAAATCCTTTTCAACATGCCCTTTGGAGAGCGAATTCTTGTAAATGACAGAAAACCTTCCGGCCTGGACATGGCCGTGGCGGTGAATCTGAACAGGGATGAATTTAAGATGCCGCAGATTAAAAGGGAAACATGAAGATGTATATCATTTTTATAAAATCAAAATCAATACAAAGCTATGAGGTATCAACATGAAATTCGAACTTACAGCCTCCATGATGTGCGCCGATTACGGCCACCTGGAGCAGGAAGTAAAAAACCTGGAAGAAGCCGGCATCGACTCCTTCCACATAGACATCATGGACGGCCGCTACGTCCCCAACTTCGCCATGTCCTTGAACGACATGCGCTACATAGCCTCCGCCACGTCAAAGCCCCTGGACGTGCACCTGATGATAGAGCACCCCAACAACCGCATCGGCATCTTCCTGGAGCATCTGCGGAAGGGCGACACGGTCTACATCCACCCGGAGGCGGAGTACCACCCCTCCACCACCCTCCAGGCCATCATCAACGCCGGAATGATCCCCGGCATCGCCATCAACCCCGGCACCTCCGTAGAGACCGTCATGGAGATGCTGCGCATCGTCAAAAAAGTCCTGGTCATGTCCGTGAACCCCGGCAACGCAGGCCAGATGTACCTGCCCTACGTGGGCAAGAAAATCACCAAGCTCCTCTCCCTGAAAGACGACATGGACTTCGAACTCTACTGGGACGGCGCCTGTAGCGCGGACAAGATTATAGAATACGCCCCCAAGGGCGTGAAGGGCTTCGTCCTTGGCACCACCCTCCTCTTCGGAAAAGACAAGCCCTATGGAGAGACCCTGGCGGACATAAGGGCGCTGAAGTTTTAAATCCTCCATATCCAAAAGAGGGACAATAGAAGTCCCATAAAGGAAATCCCAAAAAGGAAATCAAAACCCCGAAATCAAAGACCCAAAACCAAAGACCCAAAACCAAAGACCCGAAAACAAAGGCTCAAAATCAAAGACCCAAAAAGAAACAACCAAAAAGAAACACCTAACCGCAGCAAACATGCCACCGATAAAAGCCTCAAAATCAATACTATCCCCAAATCCTGATACAAGCCCGGACACATGCCCCGAGACCTGACATCAGGATTTTTCATTTTACCCATTATCAAACCGCCCGATAAGGTGTATAATATGACAGAATGCTTCTTCTCGAACCAGTATGCCCACAGGGCGGATCTCTTTGAGGGGCTTTCCATATGGAAGGAGGAACGCTTCCGGGAACTACAGGGAACCTGGCCCGTCATCTTTCTTAGCCTTGCGAAGATCAAGGCGACGAACTATGAAGATATGGAATATGCCATATCAAGCATCCTGTTCCATGCTTGCCAGAAGATGATTCTAATGTCATAATAGAACCTTTTGACAAAGAGGAAAAGGCGTTCCTGTTCGAATTCAAGGTCTTTGACAAAGATGACGGGGAAAAGACGCTGGAGGACACGGTGGCCAGAGCGCTGGCCCAGATAGAGGAAAAGCAGTATGAAGCGGAATTGCTGGCATCCGGCATCCTCCGGGAGAATATCCGGAAATACGGCCTTGCCTTTGAAGGAAAGAAATGTCTGATTGGACGAGGGGATAGGAAGCTATGAACATTGCGTTGATTCTGTCCGGCGGCACTGGTGCCAGGCTGGGCACGGAGATTCCGAAACAATATCTGGAGGAGGGCGGCAGGCCCATACTTTCCTATTGTGTGGAGACATTGTCCCTCCATGCCGGCATAGACGCCATCCAAATCGTGGCCGAGCCTTGCTGGCGGCCTCAGATTGCCGGGTGGCTGGAAGCGGCGGACAAGGGAAGGAAATTCAAGGGCTTCTCACAGGCTGGCAGGAACAGGCAGCTTTCCATCCTGCATGGCCTGGAGGACATAGCAGAATACGCGGCGGATACAGATTATGTACTGATTCACGACGCGGCGCGGCCGTTGCTCTCGGCTGAACTGATTTCGGACTGCCTGGAGGCCGTGAGAGGGCATGACGGAGTCCTCCCGGTGCTTCCCATGAAGGATACGGTCTACTGCAGCGAGGATGGCCGTTCAATCACGTCCCTGTTGGACAGGAGCACGGTCTTCGCAGGACAGGCACCGGAAGTATTTCTGCTCGGAAGATATCTGCAGGCCAGCAGACGATTGCTTCCGGACGCAATCCTGCGCATCAACGGCTCCACGGAACCAGCAATCATGGACGGGATGGATATCGTCATGATACCGGGGGACGAGGGCAACTTCAAGATAACCACTAAGGAAGACCTGGAGCGGTTCCGCAGGATAATCGCCGGCGTGGGCAGAGCCGTGAAAAATCCGCCGAAGAAAATGCATAACCAGTGAGCGCATTTGCCATGTAAGACAAAAAGCGGAGAAATCTTGTAAAATATGGGTTTAAAGGTAATCGTGCCAACTTGGACTTCACGGATTCGGGTACACCATATATTTGCCTGAAAAGGTGATTGCAAAACGCTGTACCAGGCATTGAAACGGCATCAAATCTATGGCAGCCACGGAACAACCAGGCACAAAAAGAAATGCGGTCTGCATATAGAATGTCAGTCGGCGGCAGACAGAAGTAAACACAACAGGATATCCAGAGAGGAGTCATGAAAAGATGAAAGCATGGGTCTTGCACGGCATAAATGAGATACGGCTGGAAACAGTGGAGCTGCCCGCCCTGGAAAGCGGCCAGGCGCTTGTGGCGGTAAAGGCTGCGGGCATCTGCGGTTCAGATATCCCAAGGATTTACCGGACGGGGGCTCACAGGCATCCGCTGATTCCGGGGCATGAATTCTCCGGCGTGGTGGAGTCTGTGGGGAAAGAGACGGATTCCGCCTGGCTGGGGAAGCGGGTAGGCGTGTTCCCGCTGATTCCCTGCGGGGCTTGCGGGCCTTGTATAAAGGGACAGTATGAAATGTGCCGGAATTACGGTTATCTGGGCTCCCGCAGGGACGGGGGTTTTGCGGAGTATGTGGCTGTGCCTGCAGAGAACCTGATAGAACTGCCGGACAATGTATCCTTTGAAGAGGCAGCTATGCTGGAGCCTATGGCGGTGGCAGTCCATGCCGTGAGGCGGGTGATTCCGGCAGGGGTTCCAGGGGCACCAGGCAACAATGAGGAAGAGGCGGCAGTAGTATTTGGGCTGGGGACAATAGGGCTTTTATTGCTGGCTCTGCTGTTGGAAGAGGGCAGGGGCGGAAGGAAATTTGACGCGGTGCCGGTACAGCAGGGCAGTGTTCCGGCAGGCCGGGAAAGCGGAACCGGCGCCGAGCCCGAGCCCCGAAGGGTGGCAGGGCTGCAGTCCGTCAAGAGAATCCTGGTCGTCGGGAACAAGGAGCTGCAGAAAAGTAAAGCCTGTGAATTAGGACTGCCTGAGGCTGATTACTGCGACAGCCGCATACAGGATGCCGGCAAATGGATAATGGAGCAGACCCGGGGGCATGGCGCGGATGTGGTCTTTGAATGTGTAGGGAGAAACGAGACAATGACGCAGGCTGTGGACAGTGCCGCTCCGTCAGGAAGGATCTGCCTGGTGGGGAATCCGGCTTCCGACATGGTTTTGGGAAAGGATGTCTATTGGAAGATACTGCGCAACCAGCTGACGGTCAGGGGCACATGGAATTCTTCCTTTACACACCACCGGGCAGACGACTGGCACTATGCGCTGGAACTGCTTTCACAGAAGCGCATAGATATAAGCCGGCTGATTTCCCATAGATTTCCACTGGCGGAATTGGACAGGGGATTTTGCATCATGCGGGACAAATCGGAGGAATATGTGAAAATCATGGGACAGATGCCGCTTGCATTGTAAAGCGGCAGGGGGAAGTATGCCGTTGATTAAAGGATTTTGTGCCCCGTCATATGTATCAGTTCTAAAAAATATTTAAGAACTTTCCCTCCGTCCGTGCCGGATTTCTCAAAGTCAATCCGCTCCGGATGCCACTGGACGCCGATAATGGGCAGGCTCTCATGGGCGACGGCTTCGATGCAGTCGTCCAGAGGGCAGCGGGAAACTACAGAAAGACCCTTTCCCAGCCTGTCAATGGCCTGGTGGTGCGCGCTGTTTACGATTGTCTCGCCGCCATAGAGCCTGTGCAGCCATGTGGCCTTGCTGATTACGGATTTGTGATACTTGTCTTCCCCGTCATATCGATGCCGTTCTCCCACAGGAGGTTCCAGATTCTGTATCAGGGTGCCTTTTAAGGCTACATTGATGACCTGCAGTCCCTTGCAGATGCCGAGCACCGGAAGTCCTTTTTTCACGGCCAGATCAAAAGCCTGCAGCTGCAGAATGTCCAGTTCCGTGTCGATGTCCGCAGAACCGCGGTTCTGTTCCCCATAAAAAGCCGGCGTGATGTCGCCGCCTCCCGGAAGCAGCAGCCCATGGCAGCCGGCTATCTCCTCTGGCCGCAAAGCCACGACGGACTCCGCGCCGAAAGCGGTCACATATCTGACATAATTCCCGGTTTTTTCCGCTTTTCCTGCGATAGCTATTTTCATGGATTTCTCCCGCCTCTCCAAGTCTGTATGATTTTATCTTGATTCTATTATAGCACTTTGATAATAGAATCGTTCTTTGATTCTATTATAGCACTTTGATAATAGAATCGTTCTTTGATTCTATTATAGCACTTTGATAATAGAATCGTTCTTTGATTCTATTATATGCCTTTAGCGTATAAGATACAATCATAAAACGGATAATGAAAAGTATGAAAAGAAAGTAGACATTTCTGTATGATTGAGCTATAATGACGTTGGCATCAGCCGCGCGCTTCAAAATCCATTCCTGCGGCTGAGGGAGGCATCTGCCGGCCTGAGGGCCGGCGGTGGTAACTGACGGTGATGAGGAATAAAGAAATAAAACTAAAAAGAGATTGGCAGAAAGCAGCAATGGTTCTTTCATTGCTGATTCCTTCTGTTATTATGCTGGCATTATTCGTGGTCAATCGGATCTATCCCTTTGGGGACAGGAGTTTCCTGTTTTCCGATATGTACCACCAATACATGCCTTTTTTCAGTGAGCTGCTCCACAAGATAAGGGGAGGGGAAAATTTAAGCTTTTCTTTCAATGTGGGGATAGGATCCAATTTTCTGGCGCTTTTTGTATATTACCTGGCAAGCCCCTTTCATATATTTTCCCTGCTGGTGCCGGAAAGCCATCTGATGGAATTTATGAGCTATCTGATTGTGTTCAAGATTGGGCTGGCGGGGCTGACCTCCTGTATTTATCTTCAAAGCCGTTCCGGAGGAAAAGACGGTGGAGCGTTGTTTTTTTCCTGCTTTTACGCACTGTCCGGCTTCATGGCGGCTTACAACTACAATATCATGTGGGTGGACTGTGTGGTGCTGCTGCCCTTGATTGTTCTGGGCCTGGAGCGTCTGGTGAAACAGGGGCGCTGCGGGTTGTACTGCGTCATGCTGGCCCTGTCTATTTATACCAATTATTATATCTCCATCATGATCTGCATCTTCCTTGTGCTGTATTTTTTGATGCTTCTGGTGACGGAGCGGAGGAAGCTCAGCGACATAGGGAAAAAAGACATCCCGCGTTTCGCCCTGTATTCCCTCCTGGCGGGAGGCATGGCGGCGGTTCTGCTGATTCCGGAGGTGTGCGCCATTCTGCAGACGGATTTCGGGGATATGGATTTTCCGGAGAAGATAGAGTCCTATTTTTCCGTGCTGGACATGCTGGCCAGGCACTGTATGTGCGTCTACGCGGAGCGAGGGCTGGACCACTGGCCCAATATCTACTGCGGGAGCGCGGTGCTGATGTTTGTTCCTATGTATCTGATGAATAGGCATCTCTCCATCCGGGAGAAGTTCTGCCGCATGGGGCTGGCAGGCTTCCTGCTGCTCGGCTTTGGCACGAATATCCTGGATTTTCTCTGGCATGGGCTGAACTATCCGGATTCCCTGCCGGCCAGGCAGTCTTTTATCTACATTTTTCTCGTGCTGACCATGTGCTATGACGCCTGGAGGCATGTGAAGGAGATGGACGGACAGCAGATTCTTTACGGCTATTTATGGGCGGTGGGATTTTTCCTGTTCTGTGAAAAGTTCATCGACCATGAGGATTTCGAACTGGGGGTAAAGCTGCTGACATTTGTGTTTGTCAGCATTTACGCGGTGCTCCTGTATCTGTACCGGACCAAAAAGGATGAAACGCTGCACAGAGGGCTGGCGGTCATGGCCCTGACGGTGGTGGTAGCTGAGTGCGCGATCAACACGTACGCCACCAGCATCGGCACGGTGAGCCGCAGCGCTTATCTGGAGCAGCAGGAAGATTATAAGGCGCTGTACGAAGAGACGCTGAAGCGGGAAGAGGGCTTCTACCGTCTGGAGAAGTTCACCAGGAAGACGAAAAATGACGGAACCCTGACCGGCTATCCCACCGCCAGCGTGTTCTCCTCCACGCTGAACTCCGGTGTGATGGACATGTACAAAAGACTGGGGATGCGCCACAGCAAGGTGTATTACGGCTTTGACGGAGCCACGGCGCTCACCTCCGCCATGCTGAACGTGCGATATATGTTCGGAGAGTCGGCGGATTATGAGAACGGCCTGTACAGCCTGCTCACACACAGCGGGGACATCTACCTTTATCAGTGCAATGCCGCGCTGCCTTTTGGCTATGTGGCCCCCGTGGGCTTTGACCTGCCGGAGGGGTATGAGTATGACGGAATCAGGCTGCAGAACCGCATGGTGGAGGATTTGGGAATAGAGGGGACATTGTTTGAACGGGCAGAGAGTGAGGAGCGCGGAGATAATGTGGAATTTACGGCACGGGAGGGAGGGTATTACTATGCTATTCTCACTGCTTATGGAACGAGAAAGGTGGACTGTATCGGAGGCAGTACGGGGGAAGAGGAATTCAACGACCTGAAAAAGGGCTCTGTCCTCTACCTGGGATATCTGGAAAAAGAACAGACAATTACCCTGACCAATGGAGATGAGGAAGATGAGGATCCGAAAATTCAGGCAGATATCTTTCGGATGGATCAGGAGGTGCTGACAGAAGCGCTGGAAGTGCTTTCAGAGCAGCATATGGAACAGGTCACATGGGAGAGCGATTTCCTGACAGGCAGTATTGCCATGGAGAAAGAGGGGCGGCTGATTCTCTCCGTGCCCTATGAGGCTGGCTGGCAGGTGCTTGTGAACGGGCAGGAGACAGAGGGAGAGTTGTTCGGCGGCTGTCTCATGGCATTTGATTTGGAACCGGGCGAGTATCGGTTTGAGATGAAATATGTCCCCCAGGGCTCTGGAGCGGGAATTGCGGTGAGCATGGTGAGCATCGCGGTTTTTGGTGCGGTCACGGCAATGGGGAGACGAAAAAAGCGCTCCGCGGAGCCAGAGGAAGCGGAGCGGGAGCAAACGGACAGGGATGGCGCGGGTGGTTCCGGTGAGAGGCTCTGAGACACTGTAAGGAAACGTGGAATGAATATCCACAAAGGAAGCTAGGAGGAAGAAAGAAAAGAAATGAAGACAAAAGTGGAAAATGCGATGTTGGATACCGCAAAGCGGACAGCCATGATTCTGGTGGCATCTGTGCTCATGGCCGTCAACTTAAAGACGTTCGTGCGTACAGGAGGCCTGATTCCCGGCGGCTTTACGGGCCTGACGAGGCTCATACAGGAAATCTGCGAGCTGCTGTGGGATTTCGAGCCGCCGTTCACTGTGATCAATCTCACGCTGAACGCAATCCCTATCGTGGTTAGCTTTAAATTCATAGGCAAGAAATTCACCATGTATTCCTGTCTGATGATCGTGGTATCGGGTCTCATCACGGATATGATTCCCAGCTACGCGGTGACCACGGATATGCTGCTGGTGTCCGTGTTCGGCGGTCTGTTCAACGCGATTGCCATGATTATCTGCCTGATGGCAGGAGCTACGGCGGGCGGTACGGATTTCATCGCGATTTTTCTGTCGGAGAAAATGGACATCGATTCCTGGAATTACATCTTTGCCGGAAATGTAGTGATACTGGGAATCGCAGGCGCCCTGTTCGGATGGGACAAGGCGCTGTATTCCATTATTTTCCAGTTCACTTCCACCCAGGTCCTGCACGCGCTGCACAGGCGGTATCAGAAGCAGACCTTGCTGATCGTGACAAAGAAGCCGGACGAAGTCTATAAGGTGATCAAGGAGATGACCAACCATGATGCCACACTGATCAAGGGGGAGGGCTGCTACATGAAGCAGGAGTGCAATATCCTCTACTCCGTGGTGGGCCGGGACGAGGTGCGCAAAGTGCTGAACCGCGTGCGGGAGACGGATCCCGCGGCTTTCGTGAACATGATCCGTACGGAAAGCCTGTCAGGCCGGTTCTATCAGAGGCCAAATGACTGATGAGGGAAAACATGAAAGATGCCGCCGCAGCAGTAAATCCGGATGGGATTTATGGCTGCGGCGGTATTTTATATTGCTTAACAGTTAAAATTTCCGAGTAACCTGACTGCATAACGCCGGTTCTGTTTTTAAGGAACACTGTTGACAATGTAGACAGACTGTGTTACCATATGTTTACAATGTAGACAACAGAGCTGGAGAAGTTTTCGGAAGAGAAAGCGGAAATCCTCCGAAAGGAAAGTGGATTGCATGAAAGGGTTAAGCGAAGCGGAATGGAATATCATGGAGAGTCTGTGGGAGGAATCCCCGAAAGCGGGCAGCAGAATCGTGGCGGACATGGCGGGCCGGGTGGGCTGGAGCAGAAGCACTACGCTGACCATGCTGAAGCGGATGACGGAAAAAGGGATAATCGCCTGCGAGGACAATGGGCGGATGAGGGTCTATGTGCCATTGATTGAGCGGGAGACCGCCGTGAAGAAGGAGACGGACAATTTCCTGAAAAGGGTCTATCACGGCAGCGCCAGCATGCTGGTGAGCAGCTTCATCAAAAAGCAGAGGCTGACGGTCGAGGAGCTTTTGGAGTTGAGGGAGATTTTGGATAAGGCAGAGGAAGAGCGGAATGGGTGAGTGGATTATTTCTTCAAGTGTATTGATCGTGCTGCTCATTGTCCTGCGTTATTTCTTTCGGAAGAGGCTGGCCATGAGGGTATGGTATGCTCTGTGGCTGGTGGTGGCGGTGCGGCTGCTTGTGCCGGTGTCCTTTTCGGAGAGCAGTCTGAGCGTAATGAATCTTTTTGAATTTGCGGGGAGTGAGGACAGTCAGGAGACGGAGGCTGACCCGGAGGCGGAGCGGACAGGACGAAATGATGTCGCGTCCGGACTTTACACAGAGGAATCTTCGGTCAGCGGACCTGTGGAAATGACGGGCATGGCAGCAGAGAAGTCGGGCATGGCAGCGGGCGGAAAAGACCATAAAGCGGAGGCGGAGCTGCTGTCAGGAACCGCAGACGTCAATGGGCAGGAACCTCTGACACAGGGTCTGTCTGCTGCGGCTGACAACCGGAGCGCCGGGAGGAAGCCCGGGGAGGAGCGCGCAGCGGGAGGAGGCAGGGGCAGGGAATTTCTGTCGGCATGCGGGACAGCGTTTGCCGGGCATTCTGTGCTTTGGCATATCTGGTTTTTGGGAGTGCTTCTGTCCGTGGGCGGCACATTTTGGCTGAACGGAAAGTACCGGAAAAGGGTGCGCAGGTCGCGGAAACGGTACGGAGCGGAAACAGGGAGCAGGCTTCCCGTCTATGTCTCCGCGGTGGTGGACAGCCCCTGCATGTTCGGTCTGATACATCCGGCGGTATATCTGAGCAGAGAAGCAGCGCAGGAATCGGCTGCCCTGCGGTATGTGCTCTGCCATGAGAACATTCATTATCGCCATCACGATAATCTGTGGGTGGTGGTACGTGCGGCATGCCTCTGCCTCCACTGGTACAACCCCCTTGTGTGGATGGCGGCCGCCCTGTCCGAGCAGGACGGGGAACTGGCCTGCGATGAGAGGACGCTGGAGATTCTGGGCCAGGAAGAGCGGATTCGCTATGGCAGGGCCCTGCTGGATTTCAGCGCTCAGGGCAGCGTATGGCAGAGAGGGTGGAAACTTTCCACTGCCATGTCCAGCGGAAAGAAGTTGTTGAAGGAGAGACTTCAGGTCATCGTGGGGGAGCCCAAAAGGCAGGCGGGAGCGCTGGTGCTGGTGATGGTTCTGACGGCATTCTTTACGGCGGCTACTTTCACGGGAAAGGTGGACGGCAGGGAACTGGAGACGGATGGCGCACCCAGAGAGTCCGGAGATGCGTTTTCTGCGGATAATTCTCTTGACAGCCCTGCCGAGAGTACGGCCATCAGGCCCGTCGACTTGGGAGATGGGAGAGAATACACGCTGAAGATTGTCGGCGAGGCGGTTTCGGGAAACGGCGAGTACCGGATTGACCGGATTGAACTGAACTGGGTCCATGACAGGATGGAAGATACGCTGCAGACTATCCTGCCGGAGGATGTGAGGGTTTTGTATACAAGGTCTCTGGAGGATATCCGGAACGGTAACGGGCAGATGTACTATTATGCATTGGAGGGGGAACCGCTGTACGCAAAACCGCTGTACACAAAGGAGGACCTGCCGGCCCGTGAGGTGGAGAAGTTTCTGGCAGACGAGAACAGAGAGATGTATTCCGATGCGCCGGACGGCAGTGTGGTGGTAGCGGATCTGAATTTCGACGGCTACCAGGACTTCTGTGTGCAGGCCGGGACGGGGACTGTCAATATTCCGTACTATTGTTATCTGTGGAATCCACAGGGGGAAAGGTTCGAGCCCGGCTATATGATTCCCAATGTGGAGGTGGATTCGGAGGCGCAGCTGATAAAGAGCGCTACCGATGATGGCAACGGGCAGCATTCTGTGAAATATTACCGTTTTGACGAGGCGAATATCCTGCACATGGTGCGGTACGTGGAGGAGAACCAGTCCCCGGAAGCGGTCTTCCCCACGCTGGACCTGACCTACTGTGAGCCGTATTATGCACTGCCCGCGGTGGACGAATGGGATTACGGCACTCGCTACGGCGGCGCGCTGACGGAGCGGTTCGTCTACTGGGCGAAGGAGGCGCTGACGGAGCTGTACGAGTGGAGCGGCACGAAGATAGACAAGGCGTGCTTCACGGTAACCCGCTTTGGAGACTTTTGCTTCGCAAACACGCCGGAAGAATTACAATCGTCTTTGATATACTATGACCGTGTGTATGGAGAGGATGCCGGGTTCGAGAGCTGCGTGAAACAGATGGGCGTGGCTACGGAGCGGACGGTGTGGTTCTCCCCTGTGATACAGTGGAACAAGCCGGAGAACCCGGACGGGATGACGGATCATGAACTGGCGGAATGGTATTTCGAGAGGGCCCCGCTGGCGGAGGGCGAGAAGCTGGTCAGCGTGGAGGGAATCGGTGAAGGAATAGGCTACGATACCTATAGCATCCTGAACATCCTGGCGGAATCGGGGAATTTCTATCAGATATATTTGAATGGAGCCACCAGGGAGATGAGCGCCATGTATGGCCCATATGAGGAACGGCCGGACTGAGCGTGGAGGAATTTTCAAGCTCTAAGCGGAGGAATGCCCAATGCGTGGGCATTTTTCCGGTTGGCGGCGGGTTGTTGATTGTGGCCCGTTAGGCGGGCGGGAGGAAGATATGAAGAAAGCATTGTGTAAATGGGCGGCGCTGTGCCTTGCAGCAGCCGTGCTGGGAGGCTGCGGCAGCGATGGAGACAGGGAGACAAAGCTGGAGGACATGCGCACATCCCTGTCCGACGGGCAGGAGAACGGGGAGCAGGAATCCCGGCCATCAGAGGAAAAAGAGGAGAGCCCTGCCGGGATACAGGAAAGCGGCGGGGAAGATGCCCCGGTGCTGTCCCTGACGCCGGAAGAAGAGGCCATGTACAAGGCGTATATCACGGTTCTGGAGGATATCTATTTCGATGGAAAATTCCCGGGATCCGGGTACTGTGGTGATTTGTCGGGGGACTATGACATGGCCGACAATCAGTTCGCGGTATATGATATTGATTTCGATGGCAGACAGGAGCTGCTGATCTCCTATACCGCCACCTACACGGCGGGGATGGTGGCGATGGTCTACGACTATGACAACAGTGCGGGAGACGTAAGGGAAGAGCTTGCGGCATACCCATATCTGAGTTTTTATGACAATGGAGTAGTCGAAGAGCAGGCTTCCCATAATCAGGGCATGGCCAGCGACGGAGGCCCGGACGGAGACTTCTGGCCCTACAGCCTGCGCCGGTATGACGCGGAGACAGATGCCTATGTGCCTGTGGGCATGGTGGACGCGTGGAGCAGGGGATATCGGGAGGAGGATTATGACGGAAATCCTTTTCCTGAGGAGGCGGACGTGGATGGAGACGGCATGGTATACTATGTCATGGAAGGGGACTATGCGCTGGTGAATCCCATGGACGGCGCGGAATACAACCAGTGGAGGGACCAGTACCTGAAAGGGACGGAGCAGATACAGATTCCCTACGTGAATCTGACTACGGATAATATTTACTCCATTGGAAATGGCATTGGCATTGGAAATGGCATTTCCAATGGAAAGTCCGACGGGGCCTCCTCCGGCGGGGAGGCGGCCCCGGAAAGCCTGGCCGGGAAACAGATTTCGGAGCAGTCTTTTACAGCGGCCTTGGATGGCTGGGGCGAAGTGACATTTGCGCCTTTTGAGCCGGAAAGAGCCATGGAGGACGGAAGGGGTCAGGCCTGCTTTGGGGATGTGCGCTTTGAGCTTTTGAAAGAAGGGAAATCAGTCTTCTCGCTGCCCGGTGAGAATGAAGATAATGTATTTTACGGACAGCAGTTTAAACAGGTGCTTTCGGTGGCGTTCCGGGATTACAATGAGGACGGCAGGACGGACATCCTGGTCCTTTTGGAATACGCCGGCGTACAGGGGCAGAGCGCAGATGCCTCTTTTCGGACTGTGCGGGCTTATTTTCAGGAAGAGGGGACAAAAGACTTTACGCTGGACAGGCCTTTGTCGGAATATCTCCGTTCCTATGCGGACAGCATGGAAAAGGTGTACGAGGGGCTTGACAGTTATGAAAGCATCTACTCTGTAGCTACGGACAAGTCGGCCTGGGAGGTGGAAAGCTTTGCCAGAAAGGTGAAGCGGCAGCTCCTGGCGGGGGATTTCGAGGGACTTTGCGGGGCGATTGAGTTCCCGATTACCATAGACGGCGCGGTATATCAGGATAAGGAGGCCTTTTTGGAGGCGGATTTCATAAAAAGCGTGAATCCGGCTTTCCTGGAGGGGCTGCAGGCGGAGCCCTGCGGGAATATGTTCGTGAATTATCAGGGCATCATGCTTGGGGAGGGGTGTGTCTGGATTTCGGATATTTTGGATGAAAATCAGGTATCCCGGGGGCTTAAGGTGTATGGGATGAACGGACTGAGCGCCAATGTCCGGCCATAAAAAAAGTTTTGGGGAATCTCCGTGAAGCTTTCCAAATTTTTCTTGACGAAACGTGAAACAATTGGTAGACTAAAAGCTAAATGTAAATGAATGGAAGGTTTGGAGAGAAGACAATGAATCGATATCTGGAGATTGCGGACCGCTTTCAGCTGGACGGCAGGGCGGTAAGCGCGGAGAGCCACGGAGACGGCCATATCAACGATACCTTTCTGGTGAAGACGCAGACAGGGGAGAAATATTACATATTGCAGCGCATCAACACATCTGTCTTCAAAAACGCGGAAGCGCTGATGGACAATATCATTCTGGTGACGGATTTCCTGCGGGAGAAGATTTCCAAAGCGGGAGGGGATTCTCAGAGGGAGACCATGAACGTAGTCCTCACCAGGGACGGCAAGACCCTGTACCGGAACGAGGAGGGCTGCTGGCGGGTGTATATGTTCATAGACGGAACCATGACCATGCAGACCTGTGAGAGCGCGGAACAGTTCTATTTGAGCGCCTGCGCTTTCGGGCATTTTCAGAAGCTTCTGGCGGACTTCCCGGCGGATAAGCTGTATGAGTCCATCCCCAATTTCCATAACACCAAGTCCCGTTTTCTGGACTTTGAGGCGGCGGTGGAAAAGGATGCCTGCGGCAGGGCGGCATCCGTGGCGGAGGAGATTGCTTTCGTGCGCGCCCATAAGGCATTCGCGGCTATGCTGGTAGACATGCAGGAGAGCGGCGAACTGCCCCTGCGGGTCACCCATAACGATACGAAGCTGAACAATGTACTGTTCGACGAAAAGACAGGCAGGCCTCTTGCCGTGGTGGATTTGGATACCGTGATGCCGGGGCTCTCTGTCAATGATTTCGGCGACAGCATCCGCTTCGGCGCTACCTACGCGGCGGAGGATGAGCCGGATCTGGGCAAGGTCAATTTTGAAATCAGCCTGTTTGAATGCTATACCAAAGGCTTTCTGGGCGAGTGCGGGGAGCTTTTGACAGAGAACGAGAAGAGGATGCTGCCGGTGGGGGCGATGATGATGACCTTTGAGTGCGGCATGCGCTTCCTTACGGACTATTTAAGCGGGGATACCTATTTCAAGATCCGCCGGGAGAATCAGAATCTCGACCGCTGCCGTACCCAGTTCAAGCTGGTCAGCGATATGGAGAAAGCCAGAGAGCAGATGGACAGAATCGTAGAGAAATATAGCTGATGTCTCCCCGGAGGCATTTACGGAAGGCCGTATCGGATTGCCATGGCGGGCATCAGATGCGGCCTTTACCACGATTTTCAGAGAAAATCTAAAAGAGCGGAGAGGTCAGGCATGGAAAAATGGTATGTGGCGGCAAAAAAAGCGGATTTTAACGAGTGGGCAGAGGAATTTCACATCAGCCCGGTGGTGGCCAGGGTGCTGCGGAACCGGGATTTGACGGAAAAAGACCAGGTGCGGCGTTTCCTGTACGGAAAGCTGGAGGACTGCTATTCCCCATGGCTTTTAAAGGACATGGACCGGGCGGTGGAGCATATCCTCGCGGCCATAGATGAGGGCATCCGCATCCGTGTCATCGGGGACTATGACGTGGACGGCGTCTGCGCCTCCTATATCCTGACGAAAGGACTTGGGATACTGGGGGCAAAGGTGGACACCGCCATTCCCCACCGGATTCATGACGGCTACGGACTGAACGATAATCTGATAGAAATAGCACGGCAGGACGGCATCGGAATGATCGTGACCTGTGATAACGGGATTGCCGCCGCGCCGCAGATCGCGCTGGCTAATTCCTACGGCATCCGTGTCATCGTCACGGACCATCACGAGGTGCCCTTTGTGACGGAACAGGACGGCGTCCGCCGGGAACAGCTGCCGCCTGCGCTGGCGGTGATCGATCCGAAGCAGGAGCAGTGCAGATACTCTTTTCCCGGCATCTGCGGCGGCACGGTGGCATACAAGCTGATAGCGGCGCTGGCGGAAAAGACAGGAGACGGGAACCTGAGGGAGGCCATGGAGGAGCTGCTGGAATTTGTGGCGCTGTCCACGGTCTGCGATGTGATGGAACTGAAAAATGAGAACCGTATCCTGGTCAAGGAGGGCCTGAGACGCCTTAAGAACACCAGGAACCAGGGCCTGAAAGCCTTGATAGAGGTGAATGGCATCGAGCCGGAGCGGCTGAGCGCGTATCATCTGGGCTTTGTCATAGGCCCCTGCCTCAACGCCACCGGCAGGCTGGATACGGCAAAGCGGGCGCTGGAGCTGCTGCAGAGCGCAACCAAAACGGAGGCCATGAGCGCGGCCAGGGAGCTGAAAGAGCTTAATGACAGCAGAAAGAACCTGACATTACAGGGCGTGGAGCAGGCGGAAAGCTTTCTCTTAGAGCATCATATGGAGCAGGATAAGGTGCTGGTGATATTTCTGCCGGAAGTCCACGAAAGCCTGGCAGGCATCATTGCCGGGCGTATCCGGGAAAAGTATTGCCATCCTGTCTTCATCCTGACCAGAGGGGAAGAGGGTGTAAAGGGCTCCGGGCGCTCCGTGGAGGGATACCACATGTACGAGGCCATGACTCAGGTGAAGCAGTATTTCACCAAATTCGGCGGCCATGCCATGGCGGCGGGGCTTTCCATGAAGGAGGGGGACATCGGAGATTTCCGGAGGGATCTGAACGCAAACTGCAGGCTGGGGCCGGAGGATTTTATCCCAAAAGTACACATCGATGTGCCCATGCCGCTGGAATACGCGGACGGAAAAATCGCGGACGAACTGGAGCTGCTGGAACCCTTTGGGGTGGGGAACCCCAAGCCCCTCTTTGCCCAGAAGAATCTGCGCTTTCTGTCGGGCTATAAAATGGGCGCCAACAAAACCTGTGCCAGATACCGGGTGCAGACCGAGAGCGGCGCGCAGAAGCAGCTGGTCTTTTTCGGGAATCTGGAACGGTTCGCAGCTTTCCTGGAGGAAAAGTACGGCCCGGGAAGCGAGGCGGCCCTGTATGAGGGCAGGGGGGATTTCAGCCTTTCCGTGGTATATCAGCTGGGGAAGAACACCTACAGGGGAAAGACGGAGATTCAGTATGTGATGCAGTATTATTCTTAAGTAAGAAAAGGGATTGATGGAGGAGGGGACAGATGTACCTGACAGTGACTTTGAATCCGGCGGTGGACAGGAACTGCGAGACAGACAGCTTACGGCCAGGCGAGGTGAACCGCCTCATGAACAGCGTCAGCGTGGCGGGAGGCAAGGGCATCAATGTGACCAAAATCCTGCGGCAGTTCCATATGCCTGTGGCGGCGGTGGGATTCCTGGGCGGGCCGGGGGGCAGGCTGATAGAGGAGGCAATGGAAAAACTGGGGGTGGGGACTTATTTTACCAGGATAAAAGGAGAGACCAGAACCAGCGTGAACGTGCTGACCGGGGACGGACGCGTGACGGAAATCCTGGAGCCGGGGCCGATGATATCGGAGAAAGAGCTGGCGGCATTCCGAAAGCAGTTTTCAGGGTGCCTGGAACTTTGCGGGATGGTGGTGCTGTCCGGCAGCATACCGCAAGGCGTGCCTGTGGACATTTACGCCCGGCTGATTGAGGAATGCCACGAAGCCGGGCGGAAGGTATGCCTGGACGCGTCGGGGGAGCTGCTGCGGCAGGGCATTCTGGCAAAGCCGGATATGGTCAAGCCCAACCGCAGAGAGCTGGAGTATCTGGCAGGGCGGCAGCTTACCGATCTGGAGGAAATAAAGGCCCAGGCCAGAAAGCTGGTTGCCCGGGGCGTGGGCAAGGTAGTGGTCTCGCTGGGGGCGGAGGGGCTTCTCTGTCTGGACGGAGAGAGGGAACTGTACCAGAAAGCGGCCCGGGTCAGGGCGGTCAATACGGTGGGATGCGGCGATACGGTGGTGGCTTCCCTGTGCATGAGCGAACTGGCGGGGGAGGAGGCTGACATTGCTCTGAGAAAGGCGGCAGCGCTGGCGGCGGCCAACGCTGCTACCAGGGAGAACGGGGTCATTCCCATGGAACTTTATCTGGAGCTGCTGTAAAAATCTTTCCAGCTCTTGATCTGCCTGCCGATCAGGACTCTTTGACAAGCGTGACTCCCATCAATCCTACGACGATTTCCTGAGAACAGGCTGTCAGGCGTATTTTTTTTAATGCTTTTCCGCTTATAAGAGGCCACCTTATCGAGAGCGCTCTGACGTTTTCGCCCAGCTCTACGATTTCCGGTGTAAAGTCTTTTACCAGATCGATATCTATCTTGTTGAAGACGTCAGTGCGGAGTACTTTTTTCCCGAGGGCGGATGCGCGGTCCGGATAGGCGCACAGGCTGATATAGTTGTCCGGGTTGACGAGAGGGAGTTCTTCCGCCGTCCCGTCCTCATAGGTGAAAGTGAGCCTTGCGTTTTCGATTCCGCATTGGTTCGGATTGGTGGAACCGGAGATCAGTACTGCTGCTATAGAAGCTTTTCTGTCAACAGAGACTTCCACAAAGTCCGGATAATTGTCCCACAGGCTCGCGAACGCGATATTCCCAGCCTGCGCCGAGATAGCGAAAGGGATTCCGGCGGCGCTTTTTGCTTCGCCTCTTTTCTCCAGGGACATCCCGGGAGGCTGAATTTCCCAACAGGGGAATGTCCATAATGAGAAACCGTCCAGGCCGATCTGCGTATAACATCCCTTTTCCGGCCTGGGGGACAGATATTTTTGCCGGAATATCCGGGTCACGTCCGCGTTGAAAGCATCGGAGATGTCCAGCTTCTCAAAGGCTGCATGGGCGGGAATGCCTATGCGCTGTTTTTGCAGCAAAAGCTCCTTTTGGGGATTCTTGCGAAGATGCACGCGGATTGCCTGGAAGTAACCGTCCGGCATCCTGCGGAAAGCCATGTGTTCTCCCCAGGAATCCTTGTCCACGCCCTGAGGATTGAAGATATCCTCTCCGGTGGGCATATGGCAGACTTCTTCATAGGGGAGAAAATCCCGTTCTTTGCCGGTGTGCAGCTCGATTTCTGCCATGCTGCATCTGCCTGGTGTGAGCACGACTGTCATGCCGCCGATTCCGGGCTCTAAATACCAGTTGTCGGCGCCTGTCACAGAGTACAGTTCCTCCGCATACAGACGCATGCGTATCGTGAGGAAAGCCGGGCGGGTCAGACTGACATGAATCTTGCGCCTTTGCCACCGGATAGAGACATCTCCGGTCTGCATGCTGGCATTGTCCCAGGCGAAAGGCAGCATGGGGGCGATGGTCACGCGGTCATTGGGATAGTCCGGCCGGTAGCCGAACAGGCCCTCCGCCACTGCTTTGATGAACAGGTTCGCGGTCTCGATGGTGGCATGGGTCATGTCCCCGGGGATGAGCGTATTCAGATAGCGGCGCGCGGAGCGCTCCAGGATGTCAAGAGCCTCCTTTTCTTCTCCGCCCTTGAAGAAAGCACAGGCCTGCTGCATGTTCTCGCCGGCTCCGTTCTCCCGCACCGACCAGATGCCCGGTGTCCAGTTGGAGAACCAGAAACCGCCGTCCTTTGCCCGCTGGAAGGCCCACAGGGGATAGTACAATGCCTGCGCCTGCTGGAATGTATCCAGAAGGCCGCATTCCACTGGCAGGAAAGAGGAGTAGATCCAGGCATCTTCGTGGAGCCGTCCGTTCCGCTCGCGGTAAACGCCAGGGTATCCTTTCTCGGGAATCCAGAGCTCCTTCAGGAAGGCTGCCTTGATTTGATCGGCTTTTTGGGCATATCGTTCTGATTCTTCGCCTTCCGTAAGCTCTGCCATAGCACATCGGGCGGCGTAAGCGTAGCAGGTCTCCTCTACGGCTCCCCCGTCGGAATAGGACACGCTGTCCGTAGGCCAGGTATTGATGACGCTGGCGTAGAGTCCGGTACCATCCGGGTCGAAACAGGCGTCCTCCCATTCGATATGCAGCCGGAGCGCATCGCGCAGCATTTCGGCGAACCCGGGATCACCCGAGAACCGCCAGGCCTGAATCATCTGGTGGAAGAACTGGGTCTGCATGTTGTACAGTCCCTGGTCTTCCGTGATACGTCCCTTGCCGTAAAACCGGGAAGTCTGTGACGGCCTGGTGTAAGTCTCGTTCATCTCATATCCGGTATATTTGTCCGCTTTCTCCTGAACGGCCGCATAGGCTTTCAGCGTCTCCGCCATCCTCTCATGCCTGCCCAGCATGGCATGGCCGCAATGCACCAGCCAGCCCACGAACGGAGAAGACCAGTTCATGTTCCCGTGCATGGTCTTGGGAGGCCGCCATGCCCCATCCATTTCCCCGGCGGCCACGGCGCATGCCGTGTTTATGTATTCATCCGGCGTGTTTACGGCCAGCTGGCCAGCCAGCCGCTCCGAGCGGGCGCACCCTGCGGCAAAGGCGTCGGGGATATCCGTTCCGGGCTCAAAGCAGGCGGAAAAATAGGTTCCGATGGTTCCGGCCGCCTGGCAGCCCTGGATATGGAATGTCCCGTCCGATTTTACATGGATGCGCCGCTCTGTGTCAGGACAGGTCAGCAAAATCTCATTTTCTTCCTCTGTCCACTGTGCATGGTTCCCCTCCAGCCATTCCTCGCAGAAAACGGTCTCCAGCAGCGCTGCGTCCCCCCTGCTGACATCTATGTTCCATTCTTTGGAATAGCTGTAGCCGGATGCCGGGAATGTCTCGCGCAGGCCGCCGTAGCAGAATCGCAGCTCCGCGGGGGACTTCACCTGCAGTACCAGCCCCGGGCCGTCGCCGGGAGAGGTGACGGTGAGCGTTATCTCTCCCGGAATGGCCGGGTCGGACAGCTGCCATTGAACCATGCCCGGGCGATAGCGCATGAGGATTTCTTCACAGTCTTCCAGCGGCTTTTCCCTGAAAAAGAGCCTCAGCGTTCCCAGAAGGACGCGCCGCTCCGCAAGGCGGATCAGCGGCCTGTCGCCCGCCATGATGTAGACCGGCGGGTTTCCCTCATAGATATGCCTGTTGGAGAAATGAGGCTTGTTCTTTCCTTCAATCCATCCGTTATTTGGCGTATATTCAGTCATTTTCAAAATTCTCCTTTTTTGAGGCACAGGAACCTATCACCCGATTTCAGCGCAATAGCGGGAGTTCAGTAGTTTCCCAAACTGATAGGCTCCTCGGCAAAATTCTCCACGCACCCCTTCTTCTCGTAAAAATGTGTGGCATTTTTGAGGATGCCTTCAAAGGTGTAGCATTCTGCGCTGCGCGCCAGCGGAAGCGTCACGGTCTGTCCGCTGAAGCAGGCCATGTAGATAGCCGTGATCAGTTCCACGGTCTTCCTGCCGTCTATGCCTGTAATCAGGGGCTTTTCTCCGGTTTCCAGCGCATTCAGCACATTGTCGATTTCACCTGTATGAGCTTCATAGGGGAGGTCCGGGATATTCTGGTAAAAAGCATTCAGCTTCTCTGTCAACTCTTCGTTGCCTTCCGCTCTGGGGAAACCGTTCCGCTGGCTGAGCTCCGCTTTCACGTCCCAGGGGGCGGAAATCCTGGCATCAGCGCATTGGAGGACAATGCCCTGTTCTTCGCCGTGGTGCACCACAGAGCTGGTCACCTGGGCCATGCTGCCGTCCTGATAGCGCAGACAGGCAATCGACAGATCCTCCACCTCGGCGTTGTCATGCATCACATTGGTGAACATGGCCATCACGGAATCCGGAAGTCTTCCTTCCAGCCAGTTCAACATATCGATATGGTGCACCGCGTGGTTCAAGGTGGGGCCGCCGCCTTCCTTTTCCCAGGTTCCCCGCCACCACAGATCGTAATAACAATGTCCCCGCCACCAGGCGGACTCCACCTGTGCCAGGCATATTTTTCCAGCCAGGCCGCTGTCAACAGTCTTTTTCAGCTTATAGATTGAATTGCGGAAACGATTTTGGGCAATGCAGCCCATGGTGACGTGATTCCGTCTTTCTGCGTTCAACATGGCGTCGCATTCGGCCAGGCAGGTAGCCATGGGTTTCTCCACCAGGACATTACAGCCTGCGTCCATGCTGTCTATGGCTATCCGGGAGTGGACAAAGGGCGGCGTGCACACATGGACCAGGTCGATTTTGATGCCGGAGTCCAACATGCTGCGGTGATTATCGAAGACAGCGCATTCCAGGCTGTATTTTTCTTTCATGGCTTCTGCTTTTTCCGGGTAAATGTCGCAGAGAGCGACGATTCTGCATCTGTCCGGAAAGGTCAGCAGGCCTGTGACATGGGCGTGAGCGATATTGCCCGTCCCTACGATTGCTACATGAATCATTTTTTACCTCCGTGGATAATTATCCTTTTTCTGACTAGCTGACATGGACGGCCTGCAGCTCGGCTCTGACGCAAAGCTCCGCGGCCTTGAATGCATGCTCCTGGGTCATGGCGTTCTCCGTGCGGTTGATACAGTCGAGAATCAACTGGCCGAAATAAGGGAACCCTACCTTGCCGGATACCTCAAAATGCTGCTCGCCGTTTTGGTTCACCAGGAAGACATGATCTCCCGTTTTGTCGCCAGTGCCCACATTGACATATTTCCGCAGTTCTATGTAGCCTTCTGTTCCCAGGATGAAGGTTCTGCCGTCCCCCCAGGTGGAGAGCCCGTCCGGGGTGAACCAGTCTACCCTGAAATGCTGGGTGGTTCCGTTGTCCCCTACCAGGACGGCATCTCCGAAGTCTTCCAGTTCCGGATAGTCCGGGTGGGCGTAATGTCCTACCTGGCTGTATTTTACCTGGGCATCCTTTGCCCCGCAGTAGAAGAGGAACTGTTCAATCTGGTGGCTTCCGATGTCGCAGAGGATTCCGCCGTATTTTTCTTTCTGGAAGAACCATTCCGGGCGGCTTTTGGGATCGCCTACCCTGTGAGGGCCGAAACCGTCCACGTGTATGGGAGTCCCGATTGCTCCTTCCTGAATCAATTGCCCGGCAAATACGGCGGACTCCACATGGATGCGCTCGCTGTAGTAGACCATGTATTTCCGGCCGGTCTGTTCGACCATGTCCCTGGCGGCAGCAAGCTGTTCCAGGGTGGTGAGGGGAGCCTTGTCCGTGAAGTAGTCCTTGCCGGCGGCCATGACCCTGAGGCCGAGGGCACATCTTTCGCTGGTGACTGCAGCGCCGCAGACAAGCTTTACCTCTTGGTCCTGCAGGATTTCCTCCTCGCTCCCCGCCGCCGCTGCGTCCGGAAATGCTTTGAGGAAAGCATTCACTTTGTCAGGATCCGGGTCGTAGACCCATTTTACTTTTGCGCCTGCCTCCGCAAGGCCGTTACACATGCCATAGATGTGGCCGTGATCTAAAGCGATGGCTGCGATGCAGAATTCGCCCGGTGCCACCACCGGTGCCGGTTTGCCCTTAGGGGCGTAATTCATTCCGTCTTTCTTGTCCAAGTTAGCCTCCTTCCCGCTTTTGGCGGTATTGATTTTGACGGGATCATCCAACGCCCCGCCAATGGCGGCAGGGCGTTGGGTAATATTCGTTTTAACGTTTATGCCATTATTCGGCAGCGTTATAATGATTATTATAATCCTCCCAGACTTTTTCTGCACCTGCTTCTTTCAATTCATTGCGGTATGCCTCCATGAGAGAGTCGAATTCGCTTTCCGCGCAGGTGATGCACTTTACCACATATTCATCGCTGACCAGATTCAGCTCTGTAGAATGATCGATTCTTACCTGTGAGGAATATACCGGTGCATATCTGAGGGTTCCCGTGCCCGCATTGGCGTAATTATCGATTACGTAATCTGCCCATTCCCCATAGCTTTGCGCCATGGCCAGCGTGAAATCTTTTTCCGTGTAATAATATCCGGAATTTCCCACCAGGAATATATCGTCACGGATCCAATCCTTATCTGAGGCGTTGTACTCCATATCGATTACTACAGGAACATTGTCAGCATACTCGAAATGTTCGCCTTCCATGCCGTGATAAAGAGTGAATCCTCCTTCCGTGGTGGACAGCCAATCCAGATATGTGATGCAGGCCTCCACGTTCTTGGCGGTCTTGGGGATGCTGATGTACATACCGCTGGGCGCGTATACCGGATTGTAGACCTTTCCGTCATTGACGTTCTGAAGAGGCGCAAAAGAGACATATTCCGCATCCGGATCGCTTTCTTTCAGAGTCTGGAGGAGGGAGCCTCTCAGTGGATCTACGTTGTAATTGACATTTGCTTCCACTATGCCGACAGAACCGTTCACCAACAGTCGGTCTAATTCGCTGGAGGCATCTGAAATCGTATAATATTCCGGCTCGATCAGTTGTTCATTGTAAAGTTTGTTTATGAATCGGAAGTACTCCACAGCGCCATCGTCTATATGGGTAAAATTAGAGGAAGCGATATTGTATTTCTTTTCATCCGCCACGGACTGGAGGAAAGAATGGGCCAATACAGAGACTCCCACACTGCTCATTTGGTCACTGTAAAAAGGGACGCAGTCCGGATAATTTTCCTTGAACGCCTGCAGGACGGCGTAAAATTCCTCAACTGTGGTGGGGACGGAAAGCCCAAGGGCATCCAGCCAGTCCTTGCGGATAAAGAACTCCCGCATGGCTACCGTGGATCTTCTTGCCACTACCGCATACAATTCCCCATTTTCGTTGCGGCCGTAATCCAGCACATCCTCCGTCACATATTCTTTCAGGTTCTTTGCCTGATCTTCTCCGTCGATGTATTCGTTCAGGGCATAGAGCCCGCCGTCATCGAAGTATTCCTTTATCAGACCGGAGTCATAGGTGAAGATGATGTCCGGCGAAGTGCCTGTAGCCATCATGGTCTGGATTTTCGTAGTCTCGTCATTTCTGGGGACAGCTACGTATTCCACGTTGATGCCGACTTTGCCCATTTCCTCCTGGGCGTATTTCGTCCATTTGTTATCGGTGATAGTGGAACCCTCAGGGGCATTGCTGCGGTCAAAGATTTCTACGGTGATTGTGACATTGTCGAACTGTTTGTCGCCATAGGTGGTCTGGCAGGCGCCATCAGAGACATTCGCCTCGGTATCTGTTCCTGCTTCGGAGCTGGTTTCTGCCTTGGAATCAGTGCCTGAATTTTCCGCCGATTCATTTTGGGACATTTCTGATTGCCGTCCGCTTTCGGAACCGGAATCCTGTCCGCAGCCGCTTAGGAATGTGCCGGTAGCCAATGTGGTTGCCAGTATTGTTGCCATAAGGCGATTTCTTCTTTTTGTCATAAAAAACGATCCTCCTTGTGTTGAGTCAAAAGTTTTCGGTGCGCCTAGCCCTTGACGGATCCCAGCATGACGCCCTTTACGAAATATTTCTGCAGCCATGGATAGACCACTATGATAGGCAGCGTCGCCACTACGATTGTGGCCATCTTCAGCGATTCCGCCATGACCTGCCCGCTCATTCCCTCCGCGGCCATAGAAGCCTGATTGATCTCTCCCGCGTACAGCAGCTGCCGCAGGCGAAGCTGCAGGGAGTATCTGTCTGCGGACTGGATATAGATCAGTGCGCTGAAATAGTCGTTCCAATAGGAAACCGCGTAAAACAGCCCGATGGTCGCAATGATTGGAAGAGACAGGGGAAGCACGATCCGGAACAGGATTTTCGCGTCGCTTGCCCCGTCTACGATTGCCGCTTCTTCCAGTTCCCTTGGAAGTTCCCTGAAAAATGTACGCATCACGATAAAGTTGAACACATTCATGGAAGAGGGCACTACCAGCGCCGCATAGGAATCATACATGCCTAATGCCTTGACTACCATAAAGGTAGGGATGATGCCGCCTCCAAAGTACATAGTGAACAGGATGAACCCGTTTATGATTTTCCTTCCTTTAAGCTTTTCTTTGGAAAGAGCGTAAGCCGCGCCAATCGTCAGTGCCAGGCCCAGTGCGGTTCCCGACAGGGTCACAATCAGTGATACCCGCATGGCAAGCCAGATGGATGTCTTTTTCAGGATTTCTGTATAAGAATCCAATTGGAAGCCGATAGGATAGAACGTGACATGTCCGCCAAGGACGGCTCCTTTGCTGCTCAGGGAGCAGGCGACTACATTCAGGAAAGGGTATACGCACAGTACAACGGTGAGCGTGACGATTCCGTACAATAACATGGTGGCGGGGGAGGTCTTATGTCTTTTTCTCTGTTGCGATGGTCTGTCTGTTCTCATAATATTCCTTCCTCCCCTATCATCTTTGCGATTCGATCCACCATGAACAGGATGACGATATTCACCACGGACTGGAACAATCCTATGGCCGTGGCCTGGTCGTAGCATGCTTTCTCGATGCCCAGCCGATATACATAGGTGCTGATCACTTCCGATATCGCCATTACCTTAGTGTTTCCCAAAAGCAGGGGCGCATCCAGCCCAATGGACATCATTTTGCTGACATCCAGGATGAGCATCGTCACTGCGACGGACTTTATCATGGGCACTGTGACGTATATAATTCGCTGAAATTTCGTAGCTCCGTCCAGATAGGCCGCTTCGTAAAGGGATTCATCCACTCCTGTCAGCGCAGCCAGGTAAATGATTGTGCCCCATCCGATTTCTTTCCAGACATTGCACAGGATATAGGTGAAGATCCACCATCCATTTTCGCTCAGGAAAGGCACGGCATCCAGCCCCAGGGACTTGATGATGCCATTTACGGTGCCATTGGTCATGTTAAAGAGGTTCTGCGCGATTCCTGCCACGACGACCCAGGAGATGAAATGGGGCAGGTACAGCAGGGACTGCGAGATTTTCTTGAACCTGACTGCCCGGATTTCATTCAGCACCAGGGCCAGTATGATGGTCAAAGGAAAGCTCACCGCCAGGGTGCTCAGGTTCAAAATCAGAGTATTGCGCACGGAATTCCAGAACTGCTGGCTCTTCAGGATTTTCCGGAATACATCAAGTCCGACGAACTCGCTGTGGAAGATTCCCTTAAAGATATTGAAATCCTGGAATGCCATGACGATTCCGCCCATCGGCAGGTACTTGAATACGAAATAGTACAAAATGACGGGAAGCAGCAAAAGATACAGGAACATATCGCGCTTAAGATAGTAGAGAGCCCCTCTTTTTTTCTTTTTCACTTTTTGTGAACATCCTCCTTTCTGTTTTGTATTCGTGACATGAGGTTCCTGTCTGGCGCCGGATAGGAATCACGTCTACGTGCACATTATATCTGTCAGAAAGAGGAGGTTCAATTTTGGATTTCTCTAATTTGGCTTCATTTTCTCTAGTGTTTTGGGGATTTTATAGAAAGTGAAAGAAAAAGTATAGAAAGTTTACTTTCTATACTTTTTCCTCCATTCGCCGGGCGTCATAGACTTATATTTTTTGAAGAACCTGGAAAAGCTCTGTACATTGTTGTATCCTACCTGCTCCGCGATGACCGCGATGGAAGCATCGGTCTGCTGCAGGAGCTCGGCCGATTTGTTGATCCGGATCAGGTTCAGGTAATCTATCAGCTTGGTGTCGTTCCCGTGATAAGCCTTGAAAATCTTGTTCAGGTATACGTAGCTGATGCCTATGGCATCCGCTATTTCTGTGATATTGATGTTCTTCTGATAATTTTCATGGATATAGGCAAGGGCTTTCTGATAGTAGGAATTCTCGCGCTGATTCTCTTCCTGGGTATTCAGCTGTCTCATTTTTTTCCGAAGGACGGAGTCCATGTAGGCGAGAAGCTGCTTCTCGGTTTCCTGCCCGTATACGCCCCTGACAGGATCCGCGTTTCCGTCCTCCAGGGGTTCCAGGGTCACTTCCTTGTCGATTTCTCCCAGTATCCGTGCGCACAGGTTCAGGGCATAATCTTTTTTCTGTTTCTCGCGCAGTTCTCTATCCAGTTCCGACAGCTTTTCCCCCAGGATGTCTTCTTCGCCCATGAGGATGCAGCGAATCAGGGGAGGCGCATAGTGCAGCAGGCTTTTGTAGCTGCAATTTTCTTCCGGCAGCGGATAGGTCAGCCATCCCTCCTCCTGATCTGCAAAAAAGTATTCGTTCTGGAGGCTCTTCTGGCAGATCTGGTATTGTTCCTCTATGGAGTCTTTGGCGGAGAACGGGCGGCTGGAAGAGAAGTAGTTTCCATCCCCGGTCAATTCGTTGAAGATTTTTACCCAGAACCGTTCCATCTGCTCTATTTCATGATCTGTCTTCCCGCAGAACAGGATGGCGAAGTCCCCTGTTGAGGTCTCCGACAGGATGCCGTCCAGACGTACCATCAGATATACGTTGATGACCTCTTTCAGGCGCATGTCCCGTTCTTCCTTTGCCTTGCCGGAAAGGGACTCCCGCAGCCTGCAGAGCAGCAGGCAGTAGGTGTTTTTTTCCTGTTGCGAGTGGAAGATGCGGGAATTCTCCTGGAAAAACCGCTCCTGAGTGATGATTCCGTCAAAGAGCATGCGGAGCATGGCGGCGCTCACAAAATCATTCATGATACGGATGTCCACTTCGGATTTTCCGCTCTGTTTCATGCTTTCAAATGCTTTTTTCATGGCATGGCCTTCCGTCTCTTCGCTGGGAGGCTGCTGGCTGGATTTTTGGTTATATACGCTGATCACGCTGTACAGCTCATCCAGAGGATGATAAATGCGGTAGGCAATCAGCCCCGCCAACCCTATCACGAACACAAGGATGATGGCTGCCACCCGGATGATGTAGCGGATATATTCCGTGCTGTTGCTGTAGAGGATGTCAAGCGGTATGGATTCCACATAATATAAATCCGTGTCCCCCAGCTTGCAGGCGAACCAGTAGTGCTCCGTGCCCTGGCATTCAAAAAAATCAGTCCTTTTGGTCCATAGGGAGCCTGCCGGTATTTGCCCTGACATATCGTCCGGCACCGATTGATACAACACGTCATCTTCCCTCAAGAGATAGCTGTTCTTTCCTTCGGAGTAGAACTTTTGGGCCAGCCTTTCGCCCAGCGCTTCCACGTCGATGTTTCCCAGAAGGGTAGTCCCCATAGTGCGGGGGGTGATGATGGTCATGACATTTTTTATTTTCGCCGGATAGAACTGTCTCAGTTTTTCCGGAAAGAATTCTTCTGTCTCAAAGGCCGCGTCCCGGTTCTGGCGGACGGAGAGCATCTGGTTCGTGACGGATGACTGCAGCTGGGCCAGCCAGCCGGTGTCATAGAAAGTCTCCACGGACTGCATTTTGGTCATGGAATCCCACAAAGTTCCTTCGTATGCGTCATAGAGATAAATGGAATACAATATCTCGTTCAGATGGAGAACCCGGAAAGCCTCTGTCATTACTTTCGTCATATATTCCGGCTTTTTGGTCGACACATAATTTTTGAAAGTGGCGCCGTACAGCATACTCACGAGATCCTGTTCCGCAGAATCCTTCCACTGGGTGAAAGAATCGTTGACTTCCTGCAGGATCCGGGTCTCTTTCTCCATGATTTCCGTGTGGTCCTTCAGGGCGATGTTCCTGTACCAGATCATTCCCATGAGGATGGTGGGCATCAGGACAATAAGCAGAAAACAAATCAGGAATTTTGCGAAAATTCCGGCTTTGCTGTTCATGGTGCATTCATTGCTGCCTTTGATTTTTGTAAATAATCTTGCTGACATCATTTCCTTTTCTTCCATATGTAATACAAAACGAACAAAATACTGGACATGGAGCACTGTCTTTAGTTTATCATACTTTTCCGGAATTAAAAAGTTTTTTTATTGCCCGTCTTTTTCTTATGTGCTATAATGAAACGAATGTCCGGAGAGGTATATAAAAAGCATGGAGAAGATTCTTGCGGACGGGGTGTTTTGTGCATGTGACAAGGCAGAGAAATGAGGGAAGATATGAAGGCGTTTTTGATTTTGGAAGACGGCACGGTGTTTGAAGGAATCCATATCGGTGCCGACAGGGAAATTATCAGTGAAATCGTATTCAATACGTCCATGGCGGGTTATCTTGAGGTGCTGACGGATCCGTCCTATGCGGGGCAGGCGGTATGTATGACGTATCCCCTGATCGGCAACTACGGTATCTGTAAGGACGACATGGAATCTCACGGACCCTGGCCGGATGGTTTTATCGTGCGGGAGCTTTCCCGCGTCTGCAGCAATTTTCGTTCTGATTTAAGTCTACAGCAATTCCTGGAAGAAAATGACGTGCCCGGCATAGCGGGGATAGATACAAGGGCCCTGACTAAGAGACTGCGGGAAAAGGGCACCATGAACGGCATGATTACCACGGATGAGGGGTATGATTTAGAGGCGGTGCTTCCGAAACTGAAAGCCTATACCACAGGCAAGGTGGTGGAGCGGGTGACCTGCAGGGAGAAATATGTGGTGAAGCCCGCGCTTGCGCTGGCGGACAACGGGCCGCTGTCGGGGGCTGCGAGATTTGACGCGTCCTTTTATGAAAAGGGAGGCCGGGAGCCCAGGCCTGCGCTGGTGAAGGAGCTGAACGGAGCGGGGCTTCGGGTGGCGCTTCTGGATTTCGGCGCCAAGGGCAATATCGCCCGTTCTCTTGCGGAGAGGGGATGCGAGGTGACGGTGTATCCGGCATGGACCAAGGCGGAGGAAATCATTGCCGACAGGCCGGACGGCATCATGCTCAGCAACGGCCCCGGGGATCCCAAGGAGTGCGGGGGCATCATCGGGGAGATTCGGAAGTTGTACGAGACAGATATCCCGATTTTCGCCATCTGTCTGGGGCATCAGCTGATGGCGCTGGCCACCGGGGCGGACACCTATAAAATGAAGTACGGCCACCGGGGCGGAAACCATCCCGTGAAAGATCTGGCTACCGGCAGAGTGTACATTTCTTCACAGAATCACGGCTATGTGGTGGATATGGACAAGCTGGATCCGAAAGTGGCGGTGCCGGCTTTCATCAATGTGAATGACGGCACCAATGAGGGGCTTTCCTATGTGGGCAAGAATATCTTCACGGTGCAGTATCATCCGGAGGCCTGCCCGGGGCCGCAGGATTCCAGGTACCTTTTTGACAGATTCATAGAAATGATGAAAGAAGCAAAAGGAGGTGCTTGCCATGCCTAAGAAGCCTGAGATTAAACGTGTCATGGTCATAGGTTCCGGCCCCATCGTCATCGGACAGGCGGCTGAGTTCGACTATGCGGGGACCCAGGCCTGCCGCTCTCTGAAAGAGGAGGGCGTGGAGGTCATTCTGGTGAACTCCAATCCGGCCACCATCATGACGGACAGGGACATTGCGGACAAAGTATATATCGAGCCTTTGACGGTAAAGGTTCTGGAGCAGATCATAGAAAAGGAAAAGCCGGACAGCATCCTGCCTACCCTCGGGGGACAGGCGGGCCTGAACCTGGGGATGGAGCTGGAGGAGTCGGGTTTTCTGGCCTCTCACGGGGTGACTCTTCTGGGGACTACGGCGGCCACCATCCGCAATGCGGAGGGACGGCAGGAGTTCAAGGACTTGATGGAGCGCATCGGGGAACCCTGTGCGGCTTCCAAAGTGGTGGAAAATATAGAGGACGGTATTGAATTTACCAATTCCATCGGCTATCCTGTGGTGCTGCGGCCGGCTTATACGCTTGGCGGTTCCGGCGGCGGTATCGCTTACAATCAGGTGCAGCTGGAGGAAATCCTGGAGAATGGGCTGCGCCTCTCCAGAGTGGGGCAGGTGCTGGTGGAGCGCTGCATCGCGGGCTGGAAAGAGATTGAGTACGAGGTCATGCGTGACAGCGCCGGGAACTGCATCACTGTCTGTAACATGGAGAATATCGATCCCGTGGGCGTGCACACCGGAGACAGCATCGTGGTGGCCCCCTCCCAGACCCTCAGCGACAAGGAGTACCAGATGCTGCGCACCTCGGCGCTGAACATCATCAACGAACTGCAGATCACCGGGGGCTGCAATGTGCAGTTCGCCCTGCATCCCACCAGTTTTGAGTACTGCGTCATCGAGGTGAATCCCAGGGTGAGCCGTTCTTCCGCTTTAGCTTCCAAGGCCACGGGATACCCCATTGCCAAGGTGGCGGCGAAGATTGCGCTGGGCTATACCCTGGATGAGATCAAGAATGCCATCACGCAGAAGACCTATGCCAGCTTCGAGCCTGCGCTGGATTACTGCGTGGTGAAGATTCCGAGACTGCCTTTCGATAAATTTATCACGGCAAAACGTACACTCACCACCCAGATGAAAGCCACCGGGGAGGTCATGAGCATCTGCGACAGCTTTGAGGGCGCACTGATGAAGGCCATCCGTTCCCTGGAGCAGCATGTGGACTGTCTGTTGAGCTATGATTTCAGCGATTTGTCTGCGGAAGAGCTGAAAGCGAAGCTGAAAGTGGTGGATGACAGGAGAATCTGGATGATTGCAGAGGCCATCCGGAAGGGTATCAGCTATGAGGAGATTCATGCCATTACCATGATCGATATGTGGTTCATTGACAAAATCGCCATTCTGGTGGAGATGGAGGAGGCGCTGAAGAACCGGGAACTGACGGCAGATCTGCTGAAAGAGGCCAAAAGAATCGAATTCCCGGACACTGTGATTGCACGGCTCACTGGCAGGAACGAGGCGGAAATCAAGGCCATGCGCCATGAGAACGGAATCCGCGCCGCCTACAGGATGGTGGATACTTGTGCGGCGGAGTTCGCGGCATCTACGCCCTACTACTATTCCGTCTACGGCGGGGAGTGTGAAGCCAGTGTGGTGGAAACCACGAAACTCGAAAGTACGTCGTCAAGTGATTCTGATTTCTGCATGAAAGAACGCAAGAGCAGTGTTCTTTCGGATTCGGTGAGAAACAGACGCAAGAAAGTGCTGGTGCTGGGCTCCGGCCCCATCCGCATCGGGCAGGGAATCGAGTTCGACTACTGCTCCGTGCATGCCACATGGGCTTTTTCCAGAGCGGGCTATGAGACGATTATCATCAACAACAACCCGGAGACAGTGAGCACGGATTTCGACATCGCGGATAAACTCTATTTCGAGCCGCTGACCCCTGAGGACGTGGAGGCCATCGTGGATATCGAGAAGCCGGACGGGGCCGTAGTGCAGTTCGGGGGCCAGACCGCCATAAAACTCACCGAGAGCCTGATGAAGATGGGCGTGCCCATCCTTGGAACCAAGGCGGAGGATGTGGATGCTGCCGAGGACAGGGAATTGTTCGACAAGATTCTGGAGGAGATAGGGATTCCCCGGGCTGCCGGTGGGACGGTGTACACCGCAGAAGAGGCCAAGGCGGTGGCTAATCGATTGGGTTACCCTGTATTGGTGCGTCCCTCCTACGTGCTGGGCGGCCAGGGCATGCAGATTGCCATTTCAGACGAGGAGATTGAGGAATTCATGGCGATCATCAACCGGATTGCTCAGGATCATCCCATTCTGGTGGACAAATATCTGCAGGGCAAGGAGATAGAGGTGGATGCCGTGTGCGATGGGACGGATATCCTGATACCCGGTATCATGGAACATATTGAACGGACAGGCGTACATTCTGGGGACAGTATTTCTGTCTACCCTGCCCATACCATAGGAAAACTGGTGAAAGATAAGATTGCGGAGTACACCAGGCGGCTGGCAAAAGCGCTCCATGTGAAAGGACTTATCAATATCCAGTTCATCGCCATCGGGGAGGACGTCTATGTGATTGAGGTGAATCCCCGCTCCTCCCGGACGGTGCCCTATATCAGCAAGGTGACGGGAATCCCCATCGTGGATCTGGCCACGGAAGTGATTCTGGGCAGGACCATAAAGCAGCTGGGCTATGAGCCGGGGCTGCAGCCGGAGGCGCAGTATTATGCTATCAAGATACCTGTATTCTCCTTTGAGAAGATTCGTGGAGCGGAAATCAGCCTGGGGCCGGAGATGAAGTCCACTGGCGAGTGTCTTGGAATCGCGAAGCAGTTCCATGAGGCGCTGTACAAGGCCTTTTTAGGGGCAGGCGTGAATCTGCCAAGGCACAAGAACATGATTATCACCGTAAAGGACGCGGACAAGGGCGAGGCCATCGAAATCGGCCGCCGTTTTGCGAAACTGGGCTATACAATCTACGCCACCAGGAGCACGGCCGCTGCGTTGAACGAGGCGGGGATTAAGGCCAGGAAAGTGAACAAGATATCTCAGGAATCGCCTACCGTGATGGATCTGATTTTGGGACACCGGATTGACTTGGTCATCGACACGCCTACTCAAGGGCGGGACAAGTCCCGGGACGGTTTCCTGATTCGCCGGACGGCCATTGAGACAGGCGTAAATTGCCTTACTTCGCTGGATACCGCCAGAGCGCTGCTGACCAGCCTGGAGAACGCGGGGAAAGAGCTGACGCTGGTGGATGTGGCGCAATTGTAAGATTTCAGGGAGAAAGGCTATGAGTATGACCAATGCACCAAAGATACTGAAGAACAAAATTTTCCTGTACCTGACCGAATTTTTTGCCGGGATGTCCGTGATGGCGGTGGAACTGGGGGCCAGCAGGCTCCTGGCACCGTATTTCAGCTCCTCCCAGATTGTGTGGACGATCATCATCGGGACCATCATGATAGCCATGGCGCTGGGGAATATCTACGGCGGGCGCAGCGCTGACAAGAATCCGGATCCGGGCAGGCTTTATGGCAGGATACTGATAGCGGCAGTGTGGATTGCGGCGATTCCGGCGGTGGGGAAATATATCATCCTCGGCATCTCGGCGCTTCTGATATTTTCCGTGAGCAGCAATTTCCTGATTATCGCGGCTTTCGCGGCCTGTATGGTGATATTCGTCTTCCCGCTGTTTCTGCTGGGGACGGTGACGCCCTCGCTGGCCAAGTACTCTGTGGGAAATTTGGAGGAAAGCGGCAAGACAGTGGGGAACCTGGGGGCATTCAATACCATCGGCAGCATCATCGGTACCTTTGTTCCCACTTTCGTGACCATTCCCTCTGTGGGGACTTCTGTCACTTTCCTGATTTTCTCAGGGATTCTGCTGGTGCTGGCGGTTCTTTATTTCATCAGCGCGGGAAGAGGGACGGCAAGCGGAAACGCGGTCGCGGGAAAGCGTGAGAACACAAGACAGGGAATGCATAAAGAGGATGCGGCAGAACAGCAGACTGAGACGAAATGCGCAGAGGGCGCGAAAAAGCAGATAATTGAAGGAAAAGAAACTGCGGACAGCGCCGAAAGAATGGCCGGGAGCGGAGAAGACGGCGCAGAAGAAAGCGCCGGCAAAGACGGGAAGAAGAAACACGCCGGTTCAGGCACGAGAAAAGTCATAATCACGCTGGTGTGCTATGCTGTCTGCTGTGTATTGGGATATTCCGACAGCTTCGCTTTCTGGGAGACCAATCTGACCTATGAGGGGGAATCCGTCTATAATTACCTGCAGGTCAAGGAAAGTGACAGGAGCGTCATATTATCCACCAATGTTCTGTTCGGCGTGCAGTCCATTTATATGAAAGAACAGGGGATGACAGGGATGTATTACGATTACGCCATGGCGGCTCCGCTGATGATACAGGAGAAAGCGCCGGAGGACTGCAAGGTGCTGATATTGGGCATGGGGACCGGCACCTATGCCACCCAGTGCAGGAAATATTACGGCGGCATGGACATCGAAGGCGTGGAGATTGATGAGAAGATTACGGCGCTTGCCAGGGAATACTTCCATCTGCCGGAGGACGTGCCGGTGACCACCTATGACGGCAGGGCTTTTCTGAACGCGGTGGACGAGAAATACGATGTCATCATGGTGGACGCCTATCAGGACATCACCATCCCCTTTCAGATGTCCTCGGTGGAATTCTTCACGCTGGTAAAGGCCCACCTGGCGGAAAACGGGGTCATGGTGGTCAACATGAACATGCGGGGCAGGGAAGAGGGCAATATCAACCAGTATCTGGCTGATACCATCTCCTCTGTGTTCGGCCAGGTCTACACAGTGGATGTGGCGGGCTCCACCAACCGGGAGCTGTTCGCTTCGGACAATGGGGCCATGCTGGCTAACCTGGAGGCCAACCGGGAGCTTCTGCAGGACGGAAATCTGTATGCCATGATGGAGCGCGCGTCGGCCGGGCTGGAGCGCTATGTCCCGGGGGAATATATCCTGACGGACGACAAGGCGCCTGTGGAACTGCTCGGCATGCAGGTGATTGACGACTTGATTGGTGACGAGGTGGCATATTATAAGAGGATTTATGAGGAAGAGGGGATTGAGGGGCTGCTGCGTTCGTTTTAGGAGACTCGGCATGTTTTCCTGACTGCCCTGATTTCATCGCGCATTCGTTCTTCTGGGGCTGTAACTCTGCTTTCAGCTTTACATCCAGCAAAGCGGATATGGCCAGCAGCAGTTCATGGTTCGTCATGATACCTTATCTCCTTAAAAATATCCTTACCCGGCAGTTCCCTGTCCCGGGTAAGGATATTGTATCAGATAGGATGAAGAATATCACGATTATCTTTCGTCTTCGATGGCAGCCTTTCTGCTGTTGATTTCCCTGAAAATCCCCATATCCATCTTAGGTTTCCTGTCATAGGTATAAAGCCCGTTGACCTCCTGTTCCACATCATAAAGCTGCGTATAGCAGAAGCCGAACATGTGAGGATTGTCCAGCAGGGCGTCCGTCAGGCCCTTGTAACGCGCGATGTATTCCTCCTCTGTCTTGGGACCGTCTCCGTATCCCCAGCTGTCTTCCAGATTTCCATCCACATCCCACTTGATTCCGCCATATTCGCTGATGAACACCGGAATGCCTGCCACAGGAGTCTGCCTGTCGGCCATGCGGTCTTTCAAAGGCCCTCCTTTTGCGAAATCCTCATATGTGGAGGCGAACACCGCCGGATCCTGCTCATAGTCATGCATATCATAGATATCCGTCACTACATGATAATTGCCGCTGGTGTCGATACAGGGCCTGGTAGTATCAAAGAGCTTCGTCATCCGATAGACAATGGCCAGCAAATCGTTGTCCTGCCTGCGTCCCTCATAGTCCCAGGTCTCGTTGAAAGGACACCATCCCACAATGGCAGGGTGATTGAAGTCCCGATCCAGAGCCTCCATCCACTCGGGCAGGAAGCATTTGAGCCCGTCCGCCCTGCTGTGGTCAAGGCCCCAGTTCCCCTGTTCTCCCCATACCAGATATCCCATCCGGTCACAGTGATAGAGGAACCTTTCCTCGAATATTTTCTGATGGAGTCTTGCGCCGTTGAAGCCGGCCTCCATGGAAAGCCGGATATCCTGCAGCAGCGCCTCGTCCGAGGGAGCCGTATAGATGCCGTCAGGATAGAAGCCCTGATCCAGCACCAGTCTCTGGAAGACGGATTTGCCGTTGATCAGGACGCGCTCACCCTCCAGGCGGATTTCACGCATGCCGAAATAGCTGTTCACGCTGTCCTCTCCAAAGGTAAGCTTCAGGTCATAGAGACGTCCCGCGCCTGTCTCCCAGAGGTGAAGCTCGGACAGGGGGATGTTCAGGGTGGCATTCCCGGCTTCCGCCTTTGCCTGGGCCTTTCCGCAGACCTTTCCCTGGTAGGAAGCTTCCGCGGACAGAATCCCCTCTCCCACGGTCACGGCGCGGACAGTAACGGAACTCTCCGCGATGTTGGGATAATAATACACTTTTTCCACATAGGCTCTGGGCACGAACTCCAGCCACACAGTCTGCCAGATTCCCGTAGTCCGGGTGTAATCGCAGCCGTGGGAATAGAAGAGGCCGCTCTGCTTTCCTTTGCATTGCCTGCCGCTGCGGGTATCGTCTTTGGCGCAGAGTGTCAGCACGTTTTCGCCCTCTTTTGCATATTTCGTGATGTCGAGGCAGAAAGAGACATAGCCGCCCTTATGGCTGCCGGCCTCATGCCCGTTTACCCAGAGCAGGCACTCGTAATCCACCGCGCCGAAGTGCAGGCGGACGGTTCCTTTCAGCTGGGCTGCCGTCAGAGTCACTTTTTTCTGATACCACACCGCCGGGATGAAATCCTTGTAGCCGATGCCGCTCAAATCGCTCTCCGGGCAGAAAGGGACCTGAATCTTCCGGTCGAGTCCGTCTCTTTCATAAAATTTTCGGTCCACGCCGCTTAAGCCGAAATCAAAGGCAAAATCCCATTCCCCGTTCAGGTTCTGCCAGTTTTCCCGCTGCATCTGGGGCTTTGGATGCTCCATTCTTGCCGTTTTGGCCATTGTAAAATCCTCCTTGTCGCTTTTGCACATTTCACTGGTGTCTGTTTCTGGCAGCTGTTTCTTTCTGCCGTTTACATTTCACTTATAGTATAATCTTGCGGGTCTTACTTTTCTATGGAAATTAATTGCGTAAATGTATAAAATAGTGCTATGATGTATAATAGGAAAATCAGATGTATGCAGAACTGGAATCAGGAGGGACATCATGCCGGACGCACAGCCGGTCTTCCGTCAGGGAAGAGGAGAAGAATATGCTATCTATACGGGACAGGTTTCCGGCTGCTTCGCGCCCGGCCTGGCAGGTATCACATACCCGGATCCATTGTATGAAATATACCGTCCCCGGGGAGATTACTACGTTTTTGAATATGTCCTTTCCGGCATAGGGCATGTCCGTCAGGATGGGGAAAGTGTCACAGTTACCGCGGGGGACGCCTACATCCTGCAGCCGGGGAGGTGCCATCATTATTATTCGGATCAGGAGCATCCGTGGACCAAGATATGGTTCAACGTGGGCGGGAGCCTGGTGGCGCATCTGATTTCTGATTATCAGCTGGACAATGTCCTGAAGATTCCTGCTTTTGGCGAGAGCGGTTATCTCTATGACATTTTCCATGCGATAGAAAAGGAACCGATCCACTCAGGCGGTCAGCTGGAGCTTCTGCTGCACCGGTATATCCAGGCGATTTCCTCTTTTCTGGGCAGTGAGGTTTCTTTCCGGTCCAGAGCGCTTATCATGAAAAACTTCATAGAGCAGAATGCGGCGCGGCCGCTTACCATCGATGACATCGCGGGCTGCGTCCCGCTGTCCCGCTCCCGGGCCATTCATCTGTTCAAGGAGGCTTACGCCGTGACGCCTTACCGATACTATCTGTCGCTGCGGCTGGCGCTTTCCAAATCTCTGCTGGAACGCACGGCCATGCCCATACAGGAAATCTCAAATCGCCTCGGTTTCATGGATTACCGCCATTTTTCCGGCTTTTTCAGAAAAGAGACAGGGATTTCTCCCTCCTGTTACAGAAAGAAGCAGGGCAATCCGGCGGCGCCGGAGGATGGGGATTCCTGAAGTCCGTGGGGGCGGCAAAGGCTTTTTGGATTTAGGAAGATTGTTGAATAAAAGGGATAAATTTACATATACTTTTCAGAGAACCGTAGGTTTTCCGGATGGAATCGTGCCCTTTCGGAAAGACGGCGTTTCGTGAAAAAAGCCCTGGCGGCGGACTGTGAGGTAACTGATATGAGAGCGGAAGTCTATCCTTTTGTAGCGCGTCCCTTGCCCTATGAGTATGACGCCCTTGTCCCTGTGCTGGACGCGGAGACATTGACTTTTCACCATGACAAGCATTACAAGACTTATGTGGATAATCTGAACAATGCGCTGTCGGATTATCCGGAACAGCAGAAGAAGAGCCTGCCGGAACTGCTGGCCGACATCACCGGACTCCCGGCGGCCATACAGACGGCAGTGCGCAATAACGGCGGCGGGGTCTACAACCATGAGCTGTATTTCGACTCCATGCGGGAGCCTGTGGGACAGGAGCCTGCCGGAGCGCTGGCGGAGGCCATAGAGCGGGACTTCGGCTCCTACAGGCAGTGGAAAGAGCAGATGAAGCAGGCGGCCGTGGGGAAGTTCGGCTCCGGATGGGCATGGCTTGTGGCTGACAAAGACGGTGTCCTGTCCATCACGCAGACTTCCAATCAGGATGTGCCGGATTTGAAGGAATATATGCCTATCCTGCTGGTGGATGTGTGGGAGCATGCCTATTATCTGCAGTATAAGAACCGGAGGGCGGATTATGTGGACGGATGGTTTGAGCTGATCAACTGGCGTAAGGCCGGGAAGCGCTATGAGGACTGGCTGGAGGAAATCAGACCGCGGAAGTGACAGAATTGTACTTGGAGGATAAAAATGAATCAGATAAATTACCAGAAAGAATTGGAAAAAATCATAAACGGATTGCAGGGTGCGGACAGTATGTCTGCACCCAGGCTGTTTCTGCACAGCTGCTGCGCGCCCTGCAGCAGCTATGTGCTGGAATATCTCTGCCGGTATTTCCGGATAACAGTGTTCTATTTCAACCCGAATATCTCCGAGGCATCGGAGTATCAGAAGAGGGTGGAAGAGCAGAAACGGCTGATTGCCGTCTTCAATGAGGAGGGCAGGGGATATCCCATCGCCGTGGTGGAGGGGGATTATGAACCCCGGTGCTTTTTTGAGATGGCAAGGGGACTGGAGAGCTGCCCGGAGGGCGGAGAGAGATGTTTCCGCTGCTATGAGCTTCGGCTTCGCGAGACGGCACGGCTCGGAGCGGAGGGCGGATTTGATTTTATCGCCACCACTCTGACCATCAGCCCGTTAAAAAATGCGCGGAAAATCAATGAAATCGGACAGACCCTGTCACAGGAATACGGGATTGCCTGGCTGCCTTCGGACTTCAAGAAAAAGGAGGGATATAAACGTTCCATTGAACTGTCGGCACAATATGGTCTATACCGGCAGGACTACTGCGGCTGTACATATTCCGGAAGATGAACATCTGGAAGAAGCGGGGCGTCCGGCGCCAAATATTTCAAAAGAGGGATATTCTGGAAAAGAATATATTGCAGGAACCGCCGATTTGGGGTATAATGCTGACACAGAAAACCCAAAGAAAAGTGAAATGCGCACAAGAAATGGAATAGAAAGAACGGAGAGACATAATGAAAAAGATACTGGAGTTGTTATCGGAAGAGATGGGAAAGGCTTTCGAGGCGGCAGGATATGACGCTTCTCTGGGCAGGGTGACCCTGTCCAACCGTCCTGACCTGTGTGAATATCAGTGCAACGGCGCTATGGCAGGAGCGAAGAAATACAAAAAAGCTCCCATCATGATTGCGAATGAAGTGGCGGACAAGCTTGCGGACAGCCATATCTTCAAAGAGGCTGCGGCAGTGGCGCCCGGCTTCCTGAACTTGAAGCTTTCGGAGGGATTCCTGCTGAATCTGGTGAACGCTATGAGGACGGAACCGAAATTCGGCCTGGAGGCGCCGGATACGCCGAAGAAAATCATGATCGACTACGGCGGGGCAAATGTGGCCAAGCCCCTCCATGTGGGGCATCTGCGCCCGGCCATCATCGGCGAGAGCATCAAGCGCATCAGCCGCTATGCGGGCCATGAGGTCATCGGGGACGTGCATCTGGGGGACTGGGGCACGCCCATCGGCATGGTGATCACGGAGCTGCAGGAGCGCAAGCCGGATTTGCCATACTTTGACGAGAGCTACCAGGGCGAGTATCCGGCGGAAGAGCCTATCACGGAGGCGGAGTTCGCGGAGATCTACCCCCTGGCCAGCGCCAAGTCAAAGGAGGATGCGGCATTCAAGGCAAAGGCCCTGGAGGCCACCCGCAAGTTCCAGAAGGGTGTGCGGGGATACCGTGCCCTGTGGAAGCATATCGTGGATGTGTCCAAGGTGGATCTGAAGAAGAATTACGACAGCCTGAACGTGGAGTTCGACCTGTGGAAGGGCGAGAGCGATGTGAACGACCTGATACCCGAGATGGTGGATTATATGAAAGAAGGGGGCTGGGCCTATATCAGCGACGGCGCTTTGGTGGTGGACGTGAAGGAGGAGACCGACACCAAGGAGGTGCCGCCATGCATGATCCTGAAGTCCGACGGCGCGTCCCTGTACAACACCACGGACTTGGCTACCATCATGGAGCGCATGCGCCTGTATGCCCCGGACGAGATCATCTATATCACGGACAAGCGCCAGGATCTGTACTTTGAGCAGGTGTTCCGCTGCGCCCGCAAGACGAAGCTGGTGAAGCCTGAGACGGTGCTGAAGTTCCTGGGGCACGGCACCATGAACGGCAGCGACGGCAAGCCCTTCAAGACCAGGGACGGCGGCGTCATGCGCCTGGACGTGCTGGTGCGGGAGACCCAGGAGGAAATGTACCGGAAGATTCGGGAGGGCCGGGAGATGCCCGAGGAGGAGGCGAAGGCCGTGGCGGAGACCGTGGCGCTTTCCGCTCTGAAGTATGGGGACTTGTCCAACCAGGCCGCAAAGGACTATGTGTTCGATATCGACAGGTTCACTTCCTTTGAGGGGGACACCGGGCCTTACATCCTGTATACGATTGTGCGTATTAAATCTATCTTAAATAAGTACAAAGAGCAAGGGGGAAAGATGGAGCAGCTTGCCTTCATGGAAGCGGCGGGCAGCTCGGAGAAAGAGCTGGAGATGGCGCTGGTGCAGTTCAACACCATGATCCAGAGCGCCGCCGAGGAGATTGCGCCCCATAAGGTATGCGCCTATATCTATGATTTGGCCAACGCCTTCAACCATTTCTACCATGAGACCAAGATTTTGAGCGAGGAGGACGGGGCAAGGCGGGAGAGCCTGATCGCGCTGCTGGCGCTGACCCGGGACGTGCTGGAGACCTGCATCGATTTGCTGGGATTTTCCGCGCCGGAGAAGATGTAAGCCGATTTTGTAGTCGGGAAGTGCCTGCAAATGTTCAGCTGAAACAAATGGTGCAAGTTATTTCGGGAAAGCTGTTAAGGAGTTGAAGAGGTATATCAAATGGAAATTATACTCAGGCCGTATGACGGCACCAGTGAAAAAACAATACTTCGCTCCATAAGTGCTTTTCTCCATGTGCATCATTCGAAGATCAATGAGGCACAGGCTCGGGAAAATCTTGCCAGCTGGACAAAAGAAGAGCACGAACTTTACGACATTCTCGGCGATGGGATCCCTGTGGGATTTGTCCATCTCAACTGGCGTGGGGCAACGGTCTGCTGGATCGAGGACATCTTTGTGGAAGATAGTTTGCGCAGGCAGGGTATTGCCTCCAAAGCCATTGGCCTTGTGGAAGAAATATTGCAAAAGCGGGGCGTGGAGGGAATCTGTATGGACGTAGTTCCAGACAATATTCTTGCGCTGCGGCTCTATCACCGCCTTGGCTATGATCGGCTAAGTATTGTTACCGTGAGGAAGGATATGCACTCCTTTGCAACCGAACGCAGAGAGCAGATTGGTGGCATGGACTTTCGCGTCAAGCAATTTAATGATTGAACTTTGCATTGTATCCATAAATTCAAGTTTGAAGAATTGTCAGTCAAGTGCAAATTCAGTAGTTTTTATGTATAAATATACATTTTACTTCCAATTTTAAGCAATGGGAACACTTTTCCGAAAAGGGAGATAGCTTTACATGCGAAAGCAGGCACATATCGTACCTGCTTTTGCTGTGTCAAAACTCTTTTTTCCTGTAAATATGGGCGGTCAGCGGATAGGACAGGGCAAAAGCCAGCGCCGAACAGCCCGTCAGGGCCGCAGTGCCGCACAGTATGGTTATCTCCCCCGGCTCCGGCAAAAGCATGTTCAGCAGCATGACCAGTCCCGCGTCCACGGCAATGGCGCACAGCAGTGCAATCACCAGAAACACTTCGCCCCTGTCCTCCCTGCTCCAGCAGAACAAAGGGAAAAATATCGCGCAGAGAAAAAGGCTTATGCTGATTCCCAAGGCGAACATGGGGAGAGCGGTATACAGATTGAAGGCCCATCTTCGGAAACCCGGGAGGACAGGACGGAAGCGGCTGCTTCCGTTTACCGAAAGCAGCGCATGACGCCGTATTTATAGGTCAGGTCGTTCCTGGATACGGTCTTGATCAGCTTTCCCTTGTGGAGGAAAGCGATGTAATACGCAATCTTGTCCAGGTCGCTTGTGATGTGGGAGGACAGAAAGATGGTATTCAGGATGCAGTCGATGGTGGTGGTCTTTCCGGCCGCTTTTTGTCAAGCCTGATAAGGGAAGAATTCGTATTTTATGTTTGTCTTTTCCGCGCTTCCATGATAGACTTATACTACAGGCCGCCGGAATTTACAGAAGGAAAATGAGCAAAGGTACCTTGCCGGCGGTCTGTAGTCGGGATTTGTAGTGAGTATTACTGGTGTGTGATATAAGTGAGAGAAATGACAGAAAGCCGGGATAAGGCAAGTTTTTTCGGCATGGTTCATTCAGACTGGTGAAATGACGGCAGAAGTAGTATGGCTGGAATCCGGATAATGGGGAGGTTGGCCTTAAGATGGGTTGGAGATTAAAGGTATCAGGGTATGGAAAGATTGAGAGCGCCGAGGTTGAGACTGCACCGCTGACTCTTTTTGTGGGGGACAATAACAGCGGAAAGAGTTATCTGATGTCCCTCCTTTGGGGAATCCGGAACCTGGGGGGAGAACTGCTGTACGCTGACGAAACCATGGAGATAACAGAGACCTATGACAGGCTGCGGTGCTGGGTAAAAAACAGATAGAAACGGCTATGGAACAAGGTGTGCATACTGTACTGGCCAGTGAAATAGAAGATGAGCTGCAGATTGTCCTACAGGAGCGGATTAAACAGAACAGAGATAAATTTGTGAGAGCCATGATAAATGACCTGGCTTTCGATGGGAAAAGCAATGAAGACTTTGCGGAAATCGCACAATATCTGGAGAGCAGCATGGCCGACGGGACAGTCGAGATGAGTGCGTTGCCCAATAAGGAGGCGATGTATGTCCCAAACGGAAAAACGTCAGGAATGCCTTTGAGAATCACATCCGCAGTAGTGACGGAATTATCGCCGTTGATTCTGATTTTAAAACATAAGAGATATATAGACACTCTGTTCTATGAGGAACCGGAAATGTGCCTTCACCCGCAGCTTCAGCAGAAGATGGGGAGAGTATTGTGTAGGATGGTGAATGCCGGGGTGCAGATGAACGTCACGACCCACAGCGATATCATACTGCAGCATGTCAACAACATGATTCGCCTGTCCGGAAGAGAAGACAGGGAGGAAATATGCCATCAATTGGGATATACAGCCCGAGACTTGCTGAGCCCCCAAAAGGTAAAAGTGTATCAGCTGAAAGCGGTGGCGGGAGGAAAAACGAAAGTGGAGGAACTGAACTGCGGGGAAAACGGCTTTGCGGTTCCCACATTCAATGATGCCCTTGACCGGATCATGGACGAGGCATATGTGATTCAGGAGTAGAAGGAAATGGGGAATACGAAGAGGGAGAAATAAGGCTTAAAGATTCCGAAATTATACCATAATATTGAAGGAGGCAGACTAGTATGAAGATTGTAATCATCGGCGGCGTAGCCGCCGGAACAAAAGTTGCCGCGAAATTGAAGCGGGAGAGGCCCCAGGACGAGATTGTCCTCTACACCAAAGGAAAGGACATCTCCTACGCCGGGTGCGGCCTTCCGTACTACATCGGCGGAGCCATCGAGACGGAAGGGGAACTGATCGTGAACACCCCTCAGAAGTTCATGGGCCTCACAGGCACCACGGTACATACCCGGAGCGAAGTGGTGGCCGTAGACCCGGAGGCAAAGACGGTTTCCGTGCGGAAGAGTGGCGCGGAGACAGGGCCGGAGGCTCTGCAGCAGGGACAGGAAACAGAGATAGTTAGCTATGACAAACTCGTAATCGCCGTAGGAGCGGAAAGCTCCGTCCCCCCTGTGGAAGGCACGAAGCTTCCCGGCGTGTTCACCGTGCGCACGCCCCAGGACGCCATCGGCTGCAGAAAGTATGCCGAAGAGCAGAACTGCAAGCGGGCCGTCGTGGTAGGCGGCGGTTTCATCGGCCTGGAAGTGGCTGAAAACCTCATGGCAAAAGGCCTTTCCGTCACCGTCATGGACATGGCCCCCCAGCTGATGCCCAATATCTTCGACACGGAGATGGCGGATTATGTCAGAAGGAAGCTACAGGCAAAAGGCATGCGCATCCTCACCGGCACGGCCTTGCAGCGGATTGCCGGCACGGACAGGGTCACCGGCGTACAGACCGGCACGGGAACCCTGCCCGCGGAGATGGTCATCCTGGCGGCAGGCATCCGCCCGGCCACGAAATTCCTGGCAGATACCGGCCTGGAGATGGACAGGGGCTGCATCGTCACGGACGAATACCAGCGCACCAATCTGCCGGACATCTACGCCGCGGGCGACTGCGCTCTGGTGAAGAACCGCATCACTGGACGCACCCAGTGGTCTGCCATGGGCTCCACCGCCAACATCGCCGGACGGGCGCTGGCTCTCTCCCTGAGCGGCCAGGAGACCCCTTACCCAGGCTGCCTGGGGACGGGCGTGGTGAAGCTGTCTTCGGATTTGAACGCAGCCCGCACAGGCCTTACGGAGGAACAGGCTAGGGCAGCCGGATTCCAAGTGGTTTCCGCCCTGTGCGTCACGGACGACAAGGCCCATTACTATCCGGATTCCGCCATGTTCGTCACCAAGCTGATTGCCGATGGGGAAAGCCATAAGCTGTTGGGCCTTCAGGTCATCGGCGCGGGCGCGGTGGACAAGATGGCGGACATCGCCGTCACCGGGATTTCCTTTGGAGCGAAAGCGGAAGATTTCCTCACCATGGATTTCGCCTATGCGCCGCCTTTCTCCACCGCCATTCATCCTATCGCGGCGGCCTGCGGCGTGCTGGTGAACAAGATGAGCGGGAAGCTGGAGTCCTTTACCCCCGGAGAGTACGCGGCGGGCGCGGCAAACGGATACCGACTGGTGGACGCCCATCCCGCACCCGCCCTGCCCGGCGCGGAGTGGTTCGATTTGACCAGACCGGAAGAGTCTTCCGCGAAATATGACAAGGCGGAGAAGCTGCTGCTGGTCTGCGCCAGGGGCAAGAGAGGGTATCTCATCCAGAACAAGCTGAAAGCCCTGGGATTCACCAATACCCGTGTGCTGGAAGGCGGTTCTACGTTCAATGTGGTCAAGAGGGCGGTTCCTGCAGGGGGGAAGCTCTCTCCTGAGGAGATCAAGCGGGTGAAAGGCCTGGGATGCCTTCAGGACAAACGTTACGGCGATGTGTTCAATGTCCGGGTGATCACCAGGAACGGCAAGATTACCACCGAAGAGCATCGAGCCATCGCGGAGGGAGCGGAGCGCTTCGGCAGCGGTGAGATCACCATGACCACCCGCCTGACCATGGAAATCCAGGGGGTGCCTTACGCCAACATCGATCCCCTGATAGCGTTCCTGGCAGAGCATAATCTGGAGACCGGCGGCACTGGCTCCCTGGTGCGCCCTGTGGTGTCCTGTAAGGGAACCACCTGCCAGTACGGCCTGATCGACACATTTGATATCAGTGAGAAGATTCATGAACGTTTTTACGAAGGCTACCATCATGTGACGCTGCCCCATAAATTCAAGATAGCCGTGGGCGGCTGTCCCAACAACTGCGTGAAGCCGGATCTGAACGACCTGGGCATCATCGGCCAGAGGGTGCCCCTGTTCGACTATTCCAAGTGCCGCGGCTGCAAGAAATGCCAGGTGGAGACCTCCTGTCCCATCAAGCTGGCCAAAGTGGAGGACGGCTGCCTGAAAGTGGACGCCGAATCCTGCAACGGCTGCGGGCGCTGCAAGGGAAAATGTCCCTTCGGCGTCACTGAGGAGTACATGGACGGCTGCAAAATCTACATCGGCGGCAGATGGGGCAAGAAAATCGCCAACGGCCGTCCCCTGGATAAGCTGTTCACCAGCGAGGAGGAAGTGCTGGATACCATAGAGCGGGCCATCCTGTTCTTCCGGGACGAGGGTATCACCGGCGAGCGCTTCGCGGATACGGTGAACCGTCTGGGATTTGACTATGTACAGGATAAATTGCTCCACGCCCAGATCGACAAGTCCGCGGTGCTGGAGAAGAAAGTGAAGGGCGGGGCTACCTGCTGATGGGAATCTTTGGGCGGCAGAATGGGATTCCTGCGGAGGAAGCCAGGAGCTAATGCCCGGCAACCCTAAAATCCTTGCCGGAATCGGTATCTTCGCGGATATCCGATTCCCGGCAGGGATTTTTTTGCGCCGCGGCACCATGCCCGGCCTATTTGCTCTTGGCCGTTCCTATCCGGCACTTATACTGCTTAACGATTTCACTTGCCGTGAAACCAGACTGCATAACGCTGACTGATTCAATCGCATGATTACATTAGGCAGCATTCAGCGTTATGCAGTATAGCTTTATACAGCTGTTTTGCCCTAAATGACAGGAGAAACCGGTTGATTTTATGGAATTCTCCAAATTGGAGAGCCATTCTCCTGCCTGGGGGTTGCATTTAGTGTTCACAAGGATATACACTTTCAATGTGGTGTTTCAAGGCAAGAATGATATTGCCCGCTGTATGTAAAGGGAGGTCAAGATAATGGATCAAGCCAAAATCGGGAAATTCATTTCGGACATGAGGAAAAAGCAGGGCCTGACGCAGAAGCAGCTGGCGGACCAGCTCAATGTGACAGATAAGACGGTATCCAAGTGGGAAAACGGGTATAGATTGCCGGACGCGTCGCTTCTTCTGGAACTTGGCTCCGCTCTGGAGGTCGATATAAACGAGCTCCTTGCGGGGGAGGAATTTTTACCAAAGGAGCTCCCTCCTGAAGAATATGCGAAAAAAACCGAGAGCAATATTGTCGGACTGGTCAGTGAATTGAACGAAATGGACAAAAGAAGCAGGAGCAGAAGCATCGGTACGATTACAGGTATCTCGCTGAGTGGTCTGGCCCTTTTGATTCTGTTTGCTGCTTCAATGCGGGAGGGGAGCATGGTTGATATGATTGACTTGCCGACATTGTTTTATCTGCTGGGTTTGAAACTGGCAATCATATCCGTTTCCGGCTGGTTTCATGACTATAGGAACGCCTGGAAAATGTGTCTGCCTGGAAAGCGTCTGTCAAAGGAAGAAATGGAGCTGGCCGTTCAGGCTGTCAGATATGCCGGCGCCTTGACCTTGACATTGGGATGCCTGATCGCGCTGTTAGGAGCGTTCTCTCTGCTCAACTATATGGATGATTTCAGCTTGGTTTGGCGTTCTTTTGCGCAAATCATCCTCGCGTTGCTCTATACCGCAATCATAAAGACAGTCTATGTGATCCTGGCGTTCCGGATAAATCGAATGCTCCGAAATGCCTGAAAAAAACAGCGAAAGGAGTAAAAACATGGAAAAGCTGTTGGAGGTCAAAGCCCTGACCAAAAAATATCAGGAAGAATCGATAGAAAACAAAGTTGTTGACAATGTGAATCTGCAAGTCGGCAAAGGCGAATTTGTCATGATCATGGGAGCGTCCGGGTCCGGAAAAACCAGCCTGCTGCACTTGCTCGCCGGTATCGATCATTTCGACAGCGGGTCGATACAGTATACCCAATCCGGTCAAACGGCGGATTTCAGCCAGATGAGCGAAACGGAAAAGGCAGTGTTCAGGCGGACGAACATAGGAATCGTTTTTCAGCAGCAATGCCTGATTCCTGACCTTACGGTTTATGAAAATATCATGATGCCGGTGCTGCTGGGAGGGAATCAAAAAGCAAAGGATTCCATGAAGGATACCATCTTAAACCTATGCGGGCAGTTTGGCCTGAAGGAGCATATCCAAAAGTATCCTTCGCAGCTGTCGGGCGGACAGCAGCAAAGAGCCGCGATTTTGCGCGCGGTTATCAACAGGCCGCCGCTTTTGCTGTGTGATGAACCGACGGGAAGTTTGAATTCGGCGCAGTCAGTCATCGTCATGGACTTGCTGGATGAATTGAACAGAAACGGGCAGACGATTCTTTTGGTCACACATGATGTCAAGGTTGCTGTCAGAGGGGGACGGGTGGTCTATATCAAGGATGGCCGGGCTGCGGGCGAACTGAAATTTACGGATGACGGCTCCTGTCCTGTGGGACATCGGGAAGAGGAACTCATGCGCTTTCTGCAGAAGAGGGGGTGGTAACGTTGAAAGCAAGTTTTACGTGCGCCCTGGCGAAGCTGAGAAGGAAAAAGGTCCCGAATTCGTTTCTGGGAATCTGTATCTTACTGACTGCGACGCTGCTGGTCAATGCCCTGATTTTGCTGAAAGAACTGGATAAGGTGTTCGACAGGGCCTATGAGGAAATGGACGGACCGCAGATCTGCTGCCTGTGGAGCGGCGAGGTAATCTTGCCGGACGCTGTCAGGCAATATCTGGACGGCCAGAAAGGGCTTTTGTATCAGATAACAGAAAACACAAAAACCATTGATTACATAGAAAAGGACGGAACAAGGCTGAGCAATGGCATTCTGCTGGAACTTCCCGAAAGAATCAACAGCGATATGCTTTCGCCCAAAATGCTGAACGGCGAAGAACCGGATATGCCCGGCAAGAATGAAATCTGGATCACAACAAAGATTGCCAATATCCTTGGCCTGGCCGTGGGGGACAGCGTTTCTCTGCAATTAGCGGATAAAGCTGTGACAGTAAGTGTTGCAAAAATCGTTGCGGATCCTGTTTTTGGCAGCAGCAGTACCAACGTGTACCGGATGTGGTGCGGCTCCGGCAGGCTTTCCGAATTCCCTTTGGCTGAGAACAACACAGTAAGTTACCTGGAGATCAGATTTGAGGAATACAGCCGCCAGATGGAGCAGAATTTTATCCGTGACGCAGAAGAGTATTTCAAACTGCCCTTGGGCGATACGCTGTATACTTATGAGCGTATCAGAAACGGATATACGGCGGCTTATCAGATGGTGGGGGCGGCGCTGTCCTTTGTAAGCGTGGTCCTCGCGGGTATGATTGCCGTACTGACTTTATTTCTGGTCAAGAGCGATATGGATGAGGATGTCAGGAATATTGGCATCTGTAAGTCATTGGGCATGACGGGAATGCAGATCGTTGGTATTTATCTATTTTGCTATGGGGTGATCGGTTTTGCGGGGGCGGTGTCAGGCAGTGTTCTTGGCGGCTGGCTGAGCAGGGGCATTATCACAAAAGTCCTCGGAGATATCGGAATCTATACGGTCACATTTACCGGAACAGGCGGTTATCAGCTCCTTGCGGGGTGTATCGTACTGGCCGCTGTTATGGCAATCTGCTGCTGCGCCGTCTTCAAAGTCCGGAGACTGAATGCTTCTTACGCAGTCAGAACGAGCACATGGCCGTCAAAGAATCAGGGGCCGAGGAAGCCCCCAGGCACATATTATCATGGAAGGGTCTCCTTTGAGCTGTATTATGCCATCAGGGGAATGCAAAATAAAAAGCTGCAATATGCGTATATAGCCGGTGTGTCTCTCATACTTGGCAGCCTTACTGTAATCGGCCTGGGCTGCCTGAACGCAGTCCAAAATATCGATCAGGAACCGGAGATATGGGGGTTTATCAAAACGGATATTTATATCACGGCATTGGAAGATACGCCGGTGAGCGTCATATTACCCGAACTGCAGAACGATTCAAGGGTAGCGTTCACCTACGGGGTCAATAAGGTAACCGCACAGTATAAGCCCGCTCCCGGAGCTGCCTGGCAAAGTGCTCCGGCGGAAGTCTACGAGCTGCCTTGGAATGATGAAGTAGAAGACCGGACCCTGTATGGCAGACGGCCTCAGCAGGAAAATGAGGTCGGTATCGGGCTGACGCTGGCCAGGGAATATGGACTGGAGGTTGGAGAGAAGATAGAACTGGCAGTGAACGGAAAAAAGGCAGAGTACGAGATCACAGGAATTTTCCAGACACTTTCCAATTACGGAAATATCATACGGATGGTTACGGATGATTTAGACCAATTCGCAAGGGCCGACGGCTCATACGGAGACTATATGCTCGTCCTCTCAGACGGAACCGATAAATGGGAATACGAGAAGGAATTATCTGAGAAATATGGCGGAAAGTTTTCCTTCATAGCGTCAAAGTCAAATGGAGAAAATATGACAGGCGTTCTGAGGCCCGCTGTCGGAACAGTTTTAACGTTTCTGCTTCTTGTTACAATCCTGACTGCTGTCAATCTGACCTTTATTCTGGTCCGGCGGGAACAGCGTCTCATAGGTTTGCTGAAAGCCATTGGGATGACATCCTGGCAGATATTGAAGATCCATTCGTGGAGGAATTGCCTTTTGGCTCTTGCGGGAAATAGCCTGGGACTTATGCTGGGGGTATTTGTGATTCCTGATTTGCTGACCCCATATGCCCGCTTGCTTGGGATTGCGGAATTTCCGTTTGCGAATTCGCTGGCAGGAACGACTGTGAGTTTTGTGCTGCTTCCAATCTGTATGTTCTTGGGTACATTTGCAATTGTAAAAACGATCAACGCAGTATCTGTGAAGCAGATGGTGAGCGAATAGGAGACGGATAGACTGATTGAGAGACTGGCCTGCGCCTATGGAGCAGACGAAAACCCGACTGCCCAAGCGCTTTCCCGGGAACGGATTTGAAGACCCTGGCTGAACAAGGACAAGCATTGGTCAAAGGACTTTCGGGCAAAGGTAAATCCTATAACCGGGCCATTGACCGTATGACATAGGCTCTCGGAATTTCAGATAGGCAAAATCAGGCTGCTGAGAAACCAGGCGGCAGAAAAAGCGGGGAAATCGGCAAAACGGTTTCCGGGAAGCCGCGTGATAAGCGGTCTGAAGATTCCGAGAGGCTATTGACGGAGAAGGGAGGATGACAGACTCTCTTGCTGACACTTCGACAATCAGCCGGGGGGGAACAGCTATTGACGCAGCTGCTCCCTCCGCCTGGCATATCCCGCCGCGCTGATCAGCAGGGATACCCCGAAAGCCGCAACCGTCACAGCCCCCGCCAGGAAGAGATAGGAGGAGAGGGAAGCCGCCATCGCGGAGAACCCGGAGCCGTCCTCGAAGTATTTGATGAAATAAAATACCAGAACCACGATGAGCATCCCCATGACCTGTGCGGACTGCACCCCGAACCAATAGGTCAGCGGCAGACACACCCCCGTCCACATCAGTGGGAGGAACACCGCCGCGAAGGCTCCCAGGCCCCAGACGACAGGGTCAAAGTTCCGGTACAGCACCGAGGAGGCCAGATTCAGCGCCCCGGCGCCCAAAAGGCTGACGCCCAGGGTGCAAAGCACGGAGATATACTTGCTGGCCACCACCGACATGTCGCTCATGGGCAGGGCCATCTGATATTTCTGCCAGCGGGCCTTGTCGTCGCTGACGAAGCTCATGACATTCTGCATGCCCACGGTCATGGCCAGCAGGACGGAGGCCATCAGCCCCCCGTAATAACCGGCTTTGCACAGCAGCAGAAGAGAAAAGGCTGCCGCTATAAGTATCAGCTTTTTATCAATACATTTACAGAAAACAGTGAATTCCTTATAAATCAGTCCTCGCATGGTACCCCTCCTTTGATATAGAAAAGCATGATGTCCTCCAAACTGGCGTTGTCCACGATTACGTCCGGATAGCTGCGCCTTGCCGCCTCCTTGTCCCGGACCAGGCATTCCATGGACAGCTTCGTGTCCCGGTAAGTGATATAGTCGTCGGGAGAGAGGGAGGCGAACCGTTCTTTCCCGCATTTCAGGATGCCGTAATGGTACACCAGGTCGTCCTTCTGCTCCTCGAAGACGATCCGGCCCTGATGGATCAGGATGACGAAATCCGCGATTTTCTGGATGTCCGAGGTGATGTGGGAGGAAAAGAAGATGGAGTGCTCCTCGTCCTGGATGAATTCCAGGAACAGATCCAGGATCTCGTCCCGCACCACAGGATCCAGCCCCGTGGTGGCCTCGTCCAGAATCAGCAGCTTCGGCCTGTGGGCCAGGGCGCAGAGGATGGAGAGCTTCATCTTCATCCCCTTGGAGAAGGAGCCCACGGGCTGGTTCTCCGGGAGCCGGAACCTTTGCAGGTATTGGCGATAGAGGGCGCTGTCCCAGCTGCGGTAGATGCCGGAGAGCATCTTCTCCAGGTTGGCCGCCGTGAACACGTCGTGGAAGGTGCACTCATCGAATACGACACCGACGTCTTCTCTGGCGCAGCGGGCAGTGTGCTCCATGCCCAGGAGCTGGATCTCGCCGCTGTCCTTGGTCAGCTCATTCAATATCAGGTTGATGGTGGTGCTCTTCCCGGCGCCGTTCTCGCCGATGAAGCCTACAATCCTTCCTTTCGGTACGCGAAAGGAGACATGGTCTAAGGTGAAGCCGGGGAATGTCTTGCACAGATCCCTGACTAAAATGCTGTTTTCTTCCATGGTGATGTCCTCCTGTCTGTGGTGGGTAAGGGCAAAAGCTGCCCTGTTATGGGTTCCCTGGCGGGTTCCTCTGCCGGTATGCGGCCTTTTTGCTGTATGCGGTTCCGCCGGTGGTTCTGCGTCTGAGTTTGGAGTCCGGCGTCTGTGCCTGTCATTCCTCGTAGAAAAGCCTGAGGATGCCGGCCATCTGCTCGTAGGCGATTCCGTGGGCCTTGCCGATCTCCGCTACCTTCTGCAGCAGCTCCTCCGCCCGGCGCAGCTGTTCCTCCTGTATGAACTCCCGGTTCTGGGGCGCTACGAAGCTGCCTTTGCCGGAGACTGTCTCGATGAAGCCGTCCCGGGTCAGGTCTTCGTAGGCCCGCTGCACCGTGATGACGCTCAGGTGCAGGTCTTTTGCCAGGGCCCGCATGGAGGGCAGGGCCTCGCCCGGGGCCAGGGAGCCGTTCATGATCTGGCTCTTGATCTGGAGACAGATCTGCTCGTAGATCGGCTTATCGCTGCTGTTGCTGATAAGGATTTCCATTTTGTTCTCCTGCTCTTGTCATAGAAAGCTTTCTGTGCGCATCTGCCGGATGTGCTCCCGGGGCCCAGGGGCGTTGCTTTGGAGGGCTTTTTTGCGAAAGCGATTGCCAAAGCGTGTTTGTCAATGCCTTAGCCGAAGCCAATGGCAAAACGGCACTGCAGTCCGTGTGCATGTTACATCTGATACGTATCGATTGTAGCTAGCGTACTTAATCGATAAGTACACTATAGACGATTTGGATCGGTTTGTCAATGCCCTTTTTAAAAAATATGGGAATTTTTTGTTTCGGATTGGTTTATTGCCGCTGATAGCTGATGCACTGCGCTTTAGGGACTGGGGGGCTGGTAGTAGCTCCCAAAATAGAGTAGAGCGCATAGATTGTTTTCTATGCGCTCTGACGCTGTGTAACTTATTCGGTTATGATTTGCGTCGTTGCCTGTTATGCTGTCGGCGCCCGTTCTGCTTTTTCATTTCATTGGATGCACGCTGTTTTGCCCGTTCCAATGGCAGTAAAGCTTTTCTGAATTTCTTCTTGATTCGTTCTTAAGCCGCGCACTATCCGACATCTGCTCCCCAAATGGCGAAAGCCTGAATGCCGCTTCCCGATACCTTGTGGAAGCGCCGGAAAGCGAGGGTTCTGCTCACAGATAAGTGACCTGCACATCGGCATCGTAGGTATGGGGCTCCTTGGTGACCGCCTTATGCCCGAAAGCGATGGCAATCTTGTACTCATAGTCCGCGGGGAAGTCCAGGGCAGCGGCGAAATGCGCCTTCTTCTCCCCCTGCATCGCGTCCAGGATGCAGCCGATGATCAGGCTCCCCAGCCCAAGGCCTTCCGCCGCCAGGGCCATGTTCTCCACGGCGATGCCCGCGTCCAGGGATCCCCATTTGTAGGTGCTGTCGGCGCTGAGGATCACCACGGTGGGCGCTTCGTAGTAAAAGTTGTGGGCCGGGGAAACGATGTCCCGCAGACGGTTCTTCTCGTCCTCCAGTTCCTTTAAAATGGGATGGTTCCCTTTCAGTACCGTGAAATGCACTTCCTGTCTGTTGGCCGCCGTGGGTGCCTGGAGCCCGGACTGTATCAGGGCGTTGATCTGTGCATCGCTCAACGGCTCGTCCGTATAGCCTCTTGTGGAGCTGCGTTTCTCGATTGCTTCGATGACTTGGTTCATGTAGTCTTCCTCCTTTCCGGTTCTGCATTTCAGTATATTTTATCGAAGGTTCTTTGTCAACAGTCCGTCAATGGTTCGGCGTTTCGGCCGCTATTGAATTTTGGGGGACTCTGCGATATAATGTACCATGTGTGGTTCAGGATATGGATCATAGTCTGGAAAAGTGCGCCGGAAACCGGAGCGCAAAGAATTGCCTGTTGTTGAATCGGACTTTGGAGGAAACCTTTTTGTATGGAATTCATTGATATTTATGACGATTTAGGACAAAAAAGCGGTAAAAGCGAAGAGAAAGGCGAGGCACATAGAAAAGCGCTTATCCATAGAGGTGTCTGTGTGTGGATTATGAATTCTAAGCAGGAACTATTGCTGCAAACGCGGAGCAGTCATGTCATGTTTCCTGATATGCTGGATATTTCTTTTTCGGGGCATATTCAGGCTGGCGAAACTTCTTTGGAAGCTGTCAGGAGAGAGGGACGTGAAGAACTTGGCATCAATATAGACACGTCCAAACTGCAATATCTGTTTTCCTGCCGTGAATGTGGCGGCATTGACGGATATTTCGAGAATGAGATTGACGATGTGTTTCTTTATAGAGCGGATATTCCTATAGATGGGTATTCCTTCTCCGATCATGAGGTAAAGGAAGTAAGATACATTTCGGTTGATGAATTCAAAATGATGGCAGAGTCAGGTTCGCCCATGCTCCTGCCTTATAAAACGCACTATCTTTTTTGCTGATTGCCTTATACTGCATAACGCTGAATACTGCCTAATGTAATCATGCGATTGAACCAGTCAGCGTTATGCAGTCTGGTTTCACGGCAAGTGAAATCGTTAGGCAGTATAAATAGTCGCATAAGCAGCTTGGCAAATTGAGGATTATATTAAATGTCCCGCGGTTCTTCGAAACGAAGCGTCAGGAACGGTTTTCCGAAAATGGGGCATTAAAAAGAAGCTGTCCAAGGGAGGAGAGAATGGCATGAAAAAGATAAAATTATATCTGATGATTGGTATGATGGCAGTGGGACTGGCGGGCTGCGGGCAGACCGGGAGCCAGCCGGAAGGCCAAAGCGGCGGCCGGGCAGAAGGGCAGACCGGGAGCCGGACAGAAGGCCAGACCGGCAGCCAATCGGAAGACCAGAGCGGTGATGGGACGGAAGGGCAGACCGGGAGCCAGTCGCAAGACCGGACCGGCGGCCAGGCAGACAGCCAGCCGGAAGGACAGGGAGAAAGCCAGGCTGGCCAGCCGGATGCCGGGGCGGACGCTGCCTATACGTTTACGGACGATTTGGGACGTGAGGTCATGGTGGAATCCTATGAGCGCGTGGCGACTCTGCTGGGGAGCTATGCGGATATGTGGATACTGGCGGGCGGGGATGTCTGCGCAGCGCCGGACGATGCTTTCGTGGATCTCGACCTGCCCCTTGGGGAGGATACCGTGAACCTGGGAGAGACCAAGCGTCTCAGCCTGGAGCTTCTGCTTTCCGCAGACCCTGATTTCGTCCTGGCCAGCACCAACACCAGCCAGCATCTGGAGTGGCAATCGTCCCTGGAGGGCGCGGGCATCACGGTGGCCTATTTTGACGTGTCCTGCTTCGATGACTATCTGCGCGTCCTGAAGACCTGCACGGACATCACAGGACAGCCGGAACGCTACACCCAATACGGAACGGATATCCAGAAAGAAATAAACGAAATATTGAGCAGAAATGCCGGAAAAAGCGCTCCCACCGTACTGTCCATGCGCGCTTCCGCCACCAGCATACGGGCCAAAGGCAACGGCGGCAACGTGCTGGGCGAGATGCTGGAGAGCTTCGGCTGCGTCAATATCGCGGACACGGACGACAGTCTCCTGGAGAGCTTAAGCCTGGAGAGCATAATGCTGATGGATCCGGATTTGATACTGATTGTCCAGTCCGGCGATGATATTGAAGGCACCCAGGAGAACATCGAGAACATGTTCCGGGAGAATCCCCTCTGGAACGAGCTGGGCGCGGTGAAGAACGGACAGGTGCATGTCCTGGACAAGCATCTGTACAATCTGAAGCCCAACGCCCGCTGGGCCGAAGCCTATGAAGAGCTGGAGAAGATTCTGTATCCGGAGCAGGACGTTCCGCAGTAACCCCATGAACGGGCTGCGTCACCTTGTATGAAAGTGAGGCAATAAAGGGAACTGCCTGGGGGTTTACTGAGTGTCTGCACTTGGCGCACAATGACGTACACAAACCGCAAGGGCATGCGGTTTGGCGCGCTGCTGTCTTTCGCGGCTTTCCGCAGGCAAGATGCAGGACTTTTACAGCAAATCCCCACTCGGCGGAAGAAATGGCCGGAGCATCAGGACAGGACGGAGGAATCCTCGTATGTACAATAAGAACCATAACCGGCTGCTGCTCGGGGGCGGCATCGCCGTCTGCCTTTTGATCACGGTGACGAGCCTGTGCCTGGGGAACGTCCATTTCACCCCGGTGCAGCTGATATCCCTTTTCCGGGGCCAGGGAGATAAGGTGAGCAGGAGCATCCTGCTGTACGCCAGGCTCCCCCGCACCCTGGCTTCCCTGGCAGCCGGGGCGGGGCTGGCAGTGTCGGGAGCCGTGCTGCAGAACGTGCTGGCCAACAGGCTGGCCTCCCCCGGCATCATCGGGGTCAACGCCGGAGCGGGCCTGGGTGTGACCCTCTGCTGCGCGGCGGGGGCATTGTCCGGTCTGGCCGTTTCCTGTGCGGCTTTCGGCGGGAGCCTGATTACGGTTCTGTTCATTTTCCTGTTCTCCCATCGAACCAATGCGTCCAAGACCACAGTCATCCTGGGCGGCGTGGCGCTGAACAGCATATTGAATGCCGTCTGCGAATCCGTGACGGTGCTGGACACGGACGTGGCCATGCTGAGCATCGACTTCCGGGTGGGCGGCTTCTCCGCGGTATCCTACATGCGCCTGCTGCCTGCCGCCGGACTGATCGCGCTGGCGCTGGCAGTGCTGTTCACCCTGTGCAACGAGCTGGACGTGGTGACGCTGGGGGACGAGACGGCTCAGGGAGTGGGCCTGCGGGTGGGGCGGTACCGCATGCTTTTTCTGGTATTGGCTGCCCTGCTGGCGGGGGCTGCGGTGAGCTTTGCGGGGCTCCTGGGCTTCGTTGGGCTGATTGTGCCCCATTTCGTCCGCAGGTTCACGGGCAATGAGAGCGGACGGCTCCTGCCCATGTGTGCCGTGGCCGGAGCGGGGTTCGTCACCCTCTGCGATATGGCGGCCAGGCTGCTGTTCGCCCCCTATGAGCTGCCGGTGGGGATATTGATGTCCGTGGTGGGCGGGCCTGTTTTCCTCTACATGTTGATTCGGCATAAGGGCGGGCATGCCGGGTGAGATGTGGTTCCGTGGTTCCGCAGGGGATTTTTGTGACTTTTTTGGATACCTATAGAAGTATTTCTGACGCTATGGGCGGCTGCACCGTGAATATCTCAAACAGGAATACCTGGCATGGTACAGCTCCACATAGGGAATGCTTTTCCGAAAAGAGAATTTGCGTTGATTTCATAGGCATATTGCGATATAATTTGCTTAGTAACTGTTGGAAATTGACTGATACAATTTCTAATGCTGTATATGGAGGTGACAGATATGTATGCTTTACAGGAAACCATAAGGCCGTCGGCAGACCTAAGAAATCATTATAGCGAGATTTCCAGACAGTGCCGGGAAGGAAAGGAAGCCGTCATCATTACTGTCAATGGACGAGGCGATACGGTATCTCTCTCATATGAAGAATACAAAAACATGAAATCCCGTATAGAGTTGCTGGAAATTCTTACGGAGGCGGAGGATGATGTGAAGAACGGGCGTGTGGCCCCCATAAGCGATACCATCAGCGACTTGCGAGCCATGCTGCAGGAGGATTGATTTTGAAGTACAGGATTGTTCGTACCGATACAGCAGATGCAGGCATCCGGAAAATCATATTATATGTGGCTCAGAACTTCGGTAATAATGTGGCTTTGGAGCAGCTTGACGAAATAGAAAGCAGAATATCAAGTCTGGCAGACGATCCCTATATCGGGGCAGAGCCGAGATATCCGGTGCTGAAGAGACAGGGATACAAGATTTTGATACTCAAAAAAGATTTGGTATTCTATAAGGTCAACGAAGCGGACAGGGAAGTCGTCATTTATGCGGTAGTAGATCAAAGACAGGATTATCTCAATATTATCCGGGGGCTGTAAATCAATATTTTATCCTGGCCTGGGCATTCTTCCATTCGCCCATATGGCAAAAGCCATCTTGTCACCGCAATCCGCATGGATTGAAGCATCCAATGATACACAAAAAGAACGAACCCCTGGCTGTATGGCGAGTACAGTCAGGAGTTCTTCTTCTTTTTTGGAGAAGCGAACTGTCCGGGCTGGGCTACCGCTAGTCTTCACTGTCCAACCTCTTGCCCCCCCTTTTTTTCTGTTGCCAGGGGAAAATGCTTTCAGGAAAATCATGAATTTGTAGCTGTCAAGGGGCTGCGCTTATGATATACTTGTACCATTGGGGCTGTAAAGCCGCAGAAGACCTGTGCCGGCAGAAAGAGCAGGCCGGGCAGCTATGGTGGCTGCTGTACAGGCTGTGTACAGCGATTAAAGCCTGTGCGCGGACGGTTGCGCAGGTCAGGAACGGCTTGGGAGAGCGGATTGGTGAGGTGCCGTGGCCAGGAAAGGAAGAGCCTGGCGGGAGAGGGAAGCAAAGGAGGCAGGGTTCAGATGGATGGCGCTATGGTTGAGATGGAGGATGTCCGGGCCGGGTACGGGAAGGCCGAGATTCTGCGCGGGGTGGACTTCCGGGCGGAAAGCGGTGAAATCACCACGATCATCGGCACCAACGGCAGCGGGAAGAGCACCCTATTGCGCACGCTGCTGGGATTCCTGCCCATGCGCTCCGGAGACATCAGAATAGACGGTATTTCGATAAAAGATATCTCCCGGACAGAGCTGGCCAGAAGGATCGCTTACCTGCCCCAGGGAAAGAACGTGCCCGACATCTCGGCAGGCCGCATGGTGCTCCACGGGCGGTTCCCCTACCTGACCTACCCCAGGAAATACCGGGAGGCGGACGTCCGGATAGCCAGGCAGGCCATGGAGCAGATGGGGGTAGCGGAGCTTTCCGAACAGCACATGTCCCGGCTCTCCGGCGGTATGCGCCAGAAAGTCTACATCGCCATGGCCCTGGCCGGACAGGCCCCCGTCATCGTCATGGACGAGCCCACCACCTACCTGGACATCGGGCAGCAGGTGAAGTTCGCGGAGACAGTCCGGCAGCTGTCAAAAGAAGGCAAAACTGTCGTCTTAGTGCTGCACGACATTCTGCTGGCCCTGAAGATATCCGCCCGGATTGCCGCTTTGGGAGAGGGCAAGGTCATCTGGAGCGGCACGCCCGGGGAGATGCTGGAACAGAATGTGTCGCAGCGGCTCTACGGCGTGGCTGTGGGAGCCGCCAGGACGGACGCGGGGACGCAGTATTTCTATGAATATCCCTCCGGAGACTGAACGGTGGAAGGCTCATCCCAAGAGGAGATGTGATTCGGAATCGCCCCGGCTGCAGACGTTTCCGAGCCAGGGTCTTTCGCACCAGCCGGAGCGTTCCCTTCTAAGAATTCCGGCTCGAGGGTTCCGGGCTGAAAATTCCATCCTGAGAGTTCCGGTTTGAGGATTCCGGCCTGAGAGTTCCATCCTAAGAGTCCCGGCATTGAAGTTCCAGTCTAAAACTCCCGCCGCCCATACAGTCTCGCGGACAGCAGATAGGAGAGGGCCAGCAGAATCCCGCCTGCCGTGAACATCCCTCCGCTGACGATTAAAATGTGGTCAGAAGCATACACCAGCAGGTCGAAGATAAAAGTTCCGTTCCCCAGGAGCATATCATATTCTATCAACGCGATATAAGCCAGGCAGACGAGCAGCGCAGGCACATAATATCCCCAGACCTTCCCCTTCTGGTACCCCACCTTGAAGAGCAGCGGATACATGGCCAGGCTCATGACGCCGTAGAAAAGGAAACTGAAGGAAACCAGCGCCAGCTTCCAGCTGAAGCCCGGGTACCATTTGGAAAAAGAGACCAGATTGGTCAGGGGCATCATGGCCAGCCCCAGCAGGGCGCCCGCCGCGAACAGGAGAAAAGACAGGACGTATCTGCCGGTGACAATCGTCCGCCGCTGCACCGGCAAGGTCAGATAGAGCCGGTTCAGATCCCCCTTTTCCTCTATGGCGAAAGGATTCAGGGAGAAGGAGAACAGCAGGAAGGTTCCCATGGGCACCAGCAGGACAGGGGAAAAGCATCCCGTCACGAAAAGGCTCCCGGGGATGATCAGGAACCTGATACGATAGCATTTCATTGCAGACCAGTTCAATCTCAACATTCTAAGCATGTTTTCTGCTCCTTTCCATATAGACTACCACATCGTCGATCGTGGCCGGTTCCGTGACGGCGTCCGGGGGAAGTCCGCCAATCCTGTCCAGTTCCATGAGACATTCATAGCCGCTGCCGGTCTGGCGCAGGCCGATGGCGGCGGATTTCTTCCCTTCGGGAAGCACGTCGCCCCGCACCACGCAATAGCGGGAGACCAGCTCCTCTTTGTCCCCGGCATAGGAAATGGCGCCGCCGCTGATATAGACGATGCAGTCCGCAAGCCGTTCCAGGTCGCTGGTGATATGGGTGGAGAACAGGATTGTGCGGCTTTCCGGAACCAGATATTCCCGCAGGATGTCCAGCAGCTCGTCCCGGGCCGCAGGGTCAAGCCCGCCGGTGGGTTCATCCAGCAGAAGCAATCGGGTATTGCGGGAGAGATGGACGGCCAGGCCCAGCTTCTGCGTCATGCCCCGGGAAAAGCTCTTGAATTTCTTCCGGGGGTCGAGACCAAAGCGGGACAGGCAGCTTTTGTACAGGGCAGCGTCCCAGCCGGGATAGAAGGGGGACAGGCTTCTTTCGATATCCAGGGGCGTCCATTCCTCCTGGTAGTAGGGCTGGTCGAACAGGATGCCGATATCCTCCTTCGCGGCAGGGGCGTCGGCGGGCCTGCCCAGCAGGCGGATGTCCCCGCTGTCAGGAAAGGCCAGCCCGGCCATCATCCTTAAGGTAGTGGACTTCCCGGCTCCGTTGGGTCCCACAAAGCCGCAGCAGAGGCCTTCCGGCACGGTGAAGCTGATGTTTTTTAAGGAAAATCCCGGATAGGTCTTGCATAAATCATGGATTTCAATTGCATTTTTCATGGAAAATCTCCTCCAGTCTGTCTTGTAGTTCGGCAAGGTTTAGGCCTGCCGCTTTTCCCTTTTCCACCGCTGTCCGAAAGGCTTCATCGATGTTTTGCAGATACTGGCGGCGGACCATTTCTGCGTCCCCCTTGACGAAGCACCCCCGTCCCTGTACGGTGTAGATTAGCCCTTCCGCCTCCAGGTCGCTGTAAGCCCTGGTGGTGGTAATGACGCTCACACGCAGGTCTCTTGCCAGCTGGCGCATGGAGGTAAGGGGCTGGTTCGGGGCCAGCCGTCCGTCCAGAATCTGGGCCTTGATTTGTATCTTGATCTGCTCGTAAGTGGGGATGTCGCTTTGCAGGGAAATATGGATATTCATTTTGGGCATCACCTCCGGTCTGTAGGTTTCCTCGCGGTGCCGCCGGTTCTTCGGCATGGCGGGGTGTTGTTTTGCGGAGTGTTTACTGTATATATTGAGTATATGCACTATGGGCGAATCTGTCAAGAGGGAATTGTCTACAAATAACTGCTACGAGTTTAAAGCCGTTTTCCTTGCATTTCTGGGCTTTTTTCTAAAGAAGTTGTAGCAGTTATTTTCCGACAGTTCCAAATGAAAAATTTTCCACCTGTGCGGTTGCAATGCACAGATGGAAAATTTCCGATGGTGCGGTTGCGGCCAAGACAGGCGCGATATCAGTATCCTGGTTCGGCGAAATTCTCATATTGATTTGGATTTTATATAGCGTTAAGATTTCTCATGAGAAGCCGACAACAAAAAATGCCTTTGACTTTACCCTTACGGTAAAGTGTATACTTTAAGGAAGAAAAGGGAGGTGATTATCAGTGCTGTCCATTGGTGAGTTTTCAAAAATATGCAAAGTATCTACAAAAACTCTCAGATATTACGCTGAAATAGGGCTTATTCTGCCAAGTGAAATCAACCCGGAAACCGGATATAGATACTATGCGATTGAACAGTTGGAAACTATGCTGCTTATTATCCGTTTGAAATCATACAATTTCTCATTGGAGGAAATAAAGCAGATGATAGAATCGGGAGAATTGTACGAGGAAAAATTGTATGTTGCCCTAACCCGAAAACGGGAAGATATAAGAAAGCAATTACATGAACAGAAGAAGCGTCTGTATCAACTGGAATGCGATATATCGAACCTAAAAAATGGGAAGCCCATTATGTCATATTTAGATGATATTGATGTAGAACTTGTGGAGGTTCCGGTGATGTGCCTGCTCTCCATCCGCAAAATGGTTCAAGCGGATAATTTTTCTGACGATTACGGCGTTTGCTTTGGGAGGCTATCAGGCAGGATAAGGAAAGAAAATTTAACCATAGCCAATCCCCCAATGGTTTTATTCCACAGCAATGAATTTAGCCCGTTTGGTTTAGACACAGAATTTGCTGTCCCTATTAAAGAATATGTGACTGGAACAAGAGATTTTAAGGCGGGGTTATGTCTGAAAACTGTTGTAAAGGGAAGCTATTCGATTTTATCTTCTGTATATGCAAAGCAGATAAAATGGGCAGAACAGAAAGGGTATGAATGCACCGACGCATTGTTTGAAGTGTATGTAACAGACCCCTCTCAGGTTGCGGAGGAAGATGAACTGATTACAGAAGTCTATTATCCAGTTAGAAAAATTTAAAGCGGAGGTCGATCAAACGGCATGAAACAGGAGCAAATAACATCTTTAGAAAATAAAATAAAAAAAGAATATGGCAATATAACCGGAATCATTGTACTGAAAGATAATAATGCTGCTTACGAAAGTTATTTTAATCAGTGTTCAGAAAATGACCCCATTCATATTTTTTCGGTGACGAAAAGCATCATTTCCATGTTATTCGGAATTGCCTTAGATAAAGGCTGTATCAAAAACCTTGATGAAAAAGTAATTGATTTTTTTCCAAATTATCAAACCAGGAAAAGGGAGAAAACAATACAGCATGTTACAATCCGGAATCTGCTTACAATGACCGCCCCCTATAAGTATAGGTTTAACCCTTATCCAAAATATTTTTCCAGTGATGATTGGGTAATATCCTCTCTTGATCTTTTGGGCGGAAACGGAAAAATTGGGAATTTCAAATATGCTCCTGTCATCGGAATTGATATTTTATCGGGCATACTTGTCAATGCTACAGGGAAATCCGTATTAGAATTTGCACAGGACAATCTTTTTTCTCCGTTGGGAATTTCGGTGGATAAAAACATCTATTTTCAAAGCAAAGAAGAACAACTGGATTTTTATCAATCAAAGGGTGCAAACGGCTGGGTTGCTGACCCGAAGGGAACGAATACGGCTGGCTGGGGATTATCCCTTACAACTATGGATATGGCTAAATTAGGGCAGTTATATTTGAATGAGGGACATTGGAACGGCAGACAGGTTATTTCCGATCAATGGATTTTCGAGAGTACGCAGGTACAAAGCGTTTGGAAAGCACGCCATTTAAAGTATGGGTATTTGTGGTGGGTTATAGATGAAGCGGAGCATTCGTATGCGGCTTTAGGTGACGGTGGAAATGCGATATATGTCAATGTTAAAGACAAAATTGTAGTCGCTATTTCCTCTTTATTTGTTCCAAGAGTGAAAGACAGGATAGATTTCATAAAAAGAGAGATTGAACCCCTATTTATACTGTGCACCGGTTAAATTTGCAGTACAAGTAAAATTAAGTATATGATAGTCGGACAGCCGCAAGCGGAAAATAAAAAACCGTTGTTGGCGGCAGGCTTTTTATGTGCCTGGACAAAGTATTGCGGCGCTACACCTCGCACATCAAATATCTGTCTATGTATAAGGGGCATATCAATGATGATACACAGGACAGATTAAAGGCTAAACTGGTTGAAGCCATATTGAAATTCTGTTTCGGCCGTTAGGGGTAGCAAAGAGGGCGAAATCAGCAGACTGCTTGTTACGCCTTAGTTTTACAGTGATAAGGAAGTATTCACAACAGCTTATTTGGTTTTAGGGTGTAATTATAAAAAATGGCGGGATTTCAGGCTATAAATATACATTGCATGTTGTAGGTAAATATTTTATAATCAAGGCAGTGGAAACCAGTGGTTCATACCGAACCCGCATGCAAATATTTCAAGCTGTTTTCCAAATCGCACAAGCCCGAAATATGAGCGGTAGCCCTCTGTGCGATAGGTTTCTGTACTTGCGCTCCGGGGAAGATGTCCACCGAAAATTTGCACAAGAATTTGCACAGGGGCCTGAAGGATAGCCTGCCGGAACCCCAATCAAGATAGAGAAAGTGAGATTTTGGATGAAAAGACAAAAGCTGGCCCTGCTGTGCGGTATGGTCGCCCTTTTCCTTACGGCCTGTGGGAGAAACGACGCAATAGCGATACCGGATGTAGAGACAAAAGAAAACCAGCCGCAAAGCAGTGACGTGAAAGCGGAAGACAGCCCGGATGATTCAGACGACTCAGAACCAAAAGAAAAGCCGCCGCAAAACAATGGCGCGAAAGAGGAAGACGGCCCGGATGATTCAGACGATTCAGAAAACAAGGAAGCTTCAGGCACAGAAACGGACAAGGAAAGCCCTGCCGATAAGGAGCCCTGGGAGCAGGCATACCTTGATTATCTGGATGGGTTTGAAGCCAGCGGTTCCTGCACTTACAGCCTGATCTATGTGGACGAAGATGAGATTCCGGAGCTTGTGATAGATTCCGGCTTTGAAGCGGGAGGCTGCCAGATTTTGACCTGGCATGAAGGAGTTCTGGATGTGCTGCAGACCAGCCGCCTGTATTTTACCTATATTGAGAAAGGGAATCTCCTCTGCAATTCCGAAGGGAACATGGGATATTATTATGATAATGTATACACCATCAAGGACGGCTCCTGGGATTTCATAGGCGGAGGAACCTACCAGGATCCGCCGGACGGGCCGAAGCTTGATGAAAATGATGATTATATTTTCGAATACCATTGGCTGGAGCAGCCGGTAGAGAAAGCGGAATATGAACAGCGGTTTCATGCCGTTTATCCGGAAGAGGAGGGAAAGACGCCGGAGACGTATTATATTGAAGTTGAGATGCGCTCTCTGCTGGAAAGAAAGGAAACGGCCTCGGCAGCACACCGCTATGAGCTGATCGTGGAAGATCTGACATGGACAGAGGCGTATGAGGCCTGTGAGGAAAAGGGCGGTTATCTGGCGACCCTCACCTCATGGGAAGAATTCCGGCGGGTGCAGGAACAGATCGTTTCGGAAGAAAAAACGGCGGTTACATTTTTTGTAGGCGCCAACAGGGCGGACAGATTTGGATTCGGCTGGCTGGAGCCCGGAACGCCGGATGGATATGATATGTTAGACCTGTATAAGGCCCTGTTTGCCGATTTCTGGCTGGAGGGCGAGCCGAGCTATGAGGGGCTTGCCGAGGACGGGAGAGAGGTAAAAGAAGAATACGTAGCCATCCTATACCGAACGGCGGATGGCAGGTGCTACCTCAACGATGTGCCGGAGGATATCCTGTCTGCCGCGCCCTCCTATGCAGGACGGATTGGTTATATTTGTGAATATGATGAATGAGCGGTTGACAGAACTGTCGGCAATTAGGATACAAGATTGTAGTCGTTCGAGGAGAGAAGAACATGGCGGAATTGGCATCCATGATGAATATTGGCAGGGAAATGGCAAAGAAGCTGGATTCCATTGGGATTGGCTCGGCGGAGGAGCTGATCCGTTCAGGCGCGGAACAGGCCTTTCTGAAATTGAAGGAAAGGTATCCGAATGTCTGTCTGGTGCATTTGTATGCCTTGGAGGGAGCGGTCTGCAATGTGGAGTTCAACAGCCTTCCCGAGAGCAGAAAAAAGGAACTGAAAGAGTTCAGCGATTTTCTGAAAAGATGAAAGCAGAGAGATGTAATCAAAAAATAATTCGCTGATGAACAACAGAGAGATGTATGAGAAAGATTTGGGGAAGGAAGAGCTGGCCGGGAAACAGGAAATCCGCTACCTGGACAAGCTGGTGGACGAGCTTGCCAAAGGGAAGGCGATGGAGAAAATCCTGCGCGGATGATTTCCGGTTGTCTTGCGGTAATGGCTGCCAGAAAAGACAGAACGCCCGGCGCTGCGGTCTGATGAGTCTCCGTTCCCGGCATTGCGAAGCAAAACCATAGTGAACCATTACGAGAACATCCGATTGTGCAAAAAGCCGGAACTTCAAAGTCAGAGAATCCACGCATGCAGGCAATGCACATAAGCCCCGCCAGGATAAGCGCCAGGCTAAGCCGACTCAGGGAGCATATTGATGAAAAAGAAACTATGTGACGGAACCGCGAACAGAGATGCCCGAATCCTGCAAAGAGACGAAGACAGCATCATATACCAGATCAAGAATGACGCGGGAGAGCTGCTGATAACGGAACACCAGGTCTTTTCCGGCATCTGGCTGTGCTATAAAGACGCCCATATCCAGAGCTACACCTATCCCTCATCCTACCCGTCAGGCATGCTGGAAATCACTCATTGCCGGGAGGGCCGGTTCGAGTACGACGCGGGGGAATTCTTCTTCTACCTGTCAGGTGGAGACATATCTGTCTGCAAAAGCAGGGAAGAGGGAACGGTGGTATACTGTCCCACCAGGCACTATCACGGCGTGTCGATTCTGATTGACCCCGTCAGCGCGCCTTCCTGTCTGTCCTGCTTTCTGGAGGACGTCAATGTGAGCCTCGGTGCGCTTTTGGAAAAGTTCTGCGGAGAAGACAGATATTTCGTCATGAGATCCACGGCCCGGCTGGAGCATGTCTTTTCGGAGCTGTATTCCGTGCCCCAGGACATGAAGAAAGGCTATTTTAAGGTGAAGATACTGGAACTGCTGATGTTCCTGAACAGCCTGGACATGAACCTGTCCCAGACAGAGCGGCGCTCCTGTTCCAGGACACATGTGGAACTGGCCAAAAAGGTATGCGGCTACATCAATGAACACATGGATACCCGCCTGACCATTGAACAGCTGGCGGCGCGCTTTTTCGTATCCCCCGCGCAGCTGAAAAAAAGCTTTTACAGCGTCTACGGCGAATCCATATACGCCTATGTCCGGGCCTATAAGATGCAGTCGGCGGCCCTGCGCATGCAGGCCACAGGACAGTCGATTTCGGAAATAGCCAGCGCCTTCGGCTATGACAACAGCAGTAAATTCTCGAAGGCGTTCCGAGATGTGATGGGGTCTCGCCCACGGAATACCGGAAGGGCATGGGGACAAGGATGGTTAGCCAAGACTAATCTGTGCCTTTTTGGAGCATAACCGTAGCTGTTTGGAGTTGTGGGGAGCGCAGCTGGAGATTATAATAGCACATGGAATTCAGGATTGCCGTTTTTGCAAAAGAAATACGGCGGGCTGACAGAAAAACACGCAGTATATCAGAGCGGGTCTTCAGAGTGATACTGCGTTTTTTAAATCCATAGGGTTAGTGAAAACTAACAAAGGAGGGACTGTGATTAAAAAGTATCGGCTTACTATTATTTTGGCGGCGGCTCTGCTGATTCTGTCAGGCAGCTCTCTGTTCATAGGCGTACTGGACGTGAATCTGCCGAGCCTGCTGAGGGGCGACATAGAACGGTGGGAGATATTTTTGATTTCCCGACTTCCCAGGCTGCTGGCCATCCTGTGCACCGGTGTGGGCGTGAGCGTGGCCGGCCTGATCATGCAGCAGCTTTGTATGAACAAGTTCGTTTCGCCTACCACGGGCGCCACCATTTCCTCGGCTCAGTTCGGGATCCTGCTGGCGTTGCTGTTCATGCCGAAGTCCACCCTGTGGGGGAGGGCGCTTTTCGCTTTTGTCTTTGCCATCGGAGGGACATGGATCTTCGTCTGGTTCATCCAGCGCATCCAGTTCAAGGATGTGATCATGGTGCCGCTGGTGGGCATCATGTTCGGCAATGTAATCACCGGAATCACCAATTACTTTGCCTACAAATACGAGATGAGCCAGGCGCTGTCCACCTGGCTGGTGGGACATTTCTCCATGGTGCTGCGGGGGCGGTATGAACTGGTCTACCTGGTGGTGCCGCTAGTGATTCTGGCATTCGTGTTCGCGAATCACTTCAACATCGTGGGCATGGGCATGGATTTCTCGAAAAATCTGGGCGTCCACTATAATTTTGTGCTGTTCATGGGTCTGAGCATCGCGGCCATGATTACGGCTTCCGTGGTGGTGGTAGTGGGATCCATCTCCTACATAGGACTGATCGTCCCCAACCTGGTGGCCATGTTCAGGAGACAGCCATTGACAGCGCTGCAGAATCGTCGTCGGAGGAAAGCGGCAGTTCTGAAAACCAGACTGACGCGGATGGCACAGAAGCTTCCGGCCAGGGCGGGGCACCGGAGGGCTCCGGGACAATTGTCGTGACAGGCATGGATGCCGCGGGCGAACCCGTTGAAGTCACGGTTCCCTATAAGCCGGAGCGCGTGGTGGTCCTGGATTTGGCCAACCTGGACATCCTGGACAATCTGGGGCTGGGCGGCTGCGTTGTGGGCGCGCCCACCATCACCCTGCCTTACCTTCAGTCCTACAATGACGAACTGCCCATTGTGGGTTCTGTCAAGACGCCAGACCTGGAAGCCGTCATGGCCTGTGAGCCGGATCTGATTCTGATGGGCGGCCGCATGGCTGAGTATATGGATTCCCTGGGGGAAATCGCCCCGGTGCTGCGGCTGACGACTGTATCCGATGAGGGCCTGGTGGAAGCAATCCGCGCCAACGCCCAAACGGTTGGCGCCATCTTTGGGGAGACAGAGCATGTGGATGAACTGCTGGCGCAGTATGATGCACAGATTGCGGCGCTGGCGGAGTTCGCTCAGAGGAAGACCTGTGTGCTGGGCATGAGCACCAGCGGCAGCTTTAACCTGTTGGGCAATGACGGCCGCTGCTCTTTGATTGTCAACGAGATTGGATTTGACAACATCGGTGTGGACGCGGCGGCAGCGGGAAGCGACAGCGGGCGGAGCGGCGGACATGGCAGCAGGGATGAGGGAAACGAAGAAGAAAGCAGTGGCCGGAGCGGCAGCGGTGAGGGCAGCGAGGGAGAAGGCAGCAGCGAAAGCGGCAATGACGCATCCGGGAGCGCCGGTGTTACGCCCACCCACGGCAATGAGGTTTCCTTTGAGGCCATCGTTGCGCTGAATCCTGACTATATCTTTGTCATGGATCGGGACTCTGCCATCAGCGCCACCGGCGCCCAGCTGGCACAGGAAATCATGGAGAATGAGCTGGTCATGAAGACAGATGCGTACCGGAATGGCAATCTGGTCATCCTGGAGAACCCCGGCATCTGGTATCTTGCGGAGGGCGGCATCACATCTCTGGGCATTATGCTCAGCGACCTGGAAAAAGCGCTTCTTGACTAGTGCTCCTGGCGATTCCCGGCTGGGCAAACGTGCATCCGCTCCGGAAGGTGTTGCCCATGGAATGGGAATACAGCATTCCCCACGGATACCGTAAAACATTTCCTGTCGGCGGCCCGGGCCGCGGCCCAGGAGCAGTAAGAACGGCAGATAGTACCTTAAGGTATAAACTCATGAACAAAACGAGACTTCTTCGGAGGTCTCGTTCTGTTTATGCCGGAAAAACAGAGACAGTGTCAGGAAGAAAAACCGGAGGCCAAAGCTGTAGGCAGGCGGAAGGCTTTGGGGATTCACAACATGCATTGAGGTAGTTTCTTTTTTTCCAGTCCAATTGATTGTACTCTCTCAACTTTGCGGAGGACATCATCCGTGATGCCGAGGCGGAATTGGACGAAGAAGAAAACACCGGAAACATAAGATGATGATAAACCGGACATTTCCGGTATTGCTTTTCTTAAGTTAATTTTCTTTATAAAGCGCAAAGAAATTTATTTCATTCTTTAGAGTGAAATGCTATAATAACTTAGTCATTGACAAAACGAAAATCTGGGGGACAACAATGCAAAGTGTAAGAATTTATGAAATGCCGGCCTGTAAAATGGTTTCGTCTGGAACAGGTATGTTCGGAGAGGGGAATTTCAATCTATTTGACGAATGGTTATCTTCACAAAAAGAGGGTTATTTCCGAAAGATTTCCTATTTTGGGCAGGAGAGGGTTTTGTCTGGCTGTATATGTATGAAGATGGAATGAAGGTTCCAAACGAATTTGAAATAATAGACTTCAAAGGCGGTCTTTATGCTGTAGCAACGGACATAGACCAGAAGACAGATAAGGGGCTAATGGACACAGAGATTGACCAGTTTCTAAGCGAAAATGGATTTAAACGTGACACATCACGTTCAGAATTAGGAAATATAATTACGTCGCCGCTTGCGAAAAAAATAATGGGGTATGAACAGATGGACTATTATATCCCGATAAAAGCAAAATAAATCCCGGTTTTGCGGTGCGGTAAAAGCAGTAAATTGGGATTGGAGGGCGGCTATGTATGAGAGAATGCTGAATAAGCAGCATATTCCAACCGTAGAGGAAATGACAACATATTGTTCGGAAAATGCAGAACGCTTTTCCAGGATAAATGATTGGCTAACTACTATGTTTCATACAGATCAGAAAGTGGTTTTCCCTTATGGCAATAAATACGGTTGGGGAATCGGACATTATAAAAAGAAAAAGCTTATGTGTAATATCTTTGCTGAAGATGGCGCATTTACAGTTATGATGAGATTAACGGATGTGCAGTATGCAGCGGTTTATGGGGAACTGAAAAAATACACCCAGGAACACATTGATAATAAATATCCTTGTGGTGATGGCGGCTGGATACATTATCGGGTTATCTGCCAGGAACATTATGAAGATATTGTGAAACTGTTAGAGGCAAAATGTTTATAACAATCAATCCTGTAAAATTCCATTTTTGACACGTTCCCAATGGTTGAATATTATGGTTTTTTAAGTTGGTATGCATGAGTATTGTTATTTGTATGTTCCAGTGCGGGAAATTAATTTGTAGAGTTGTGCAAACAGCAAACTGAATAACCGCCGCCCGTCACAGCGGCACACCAAGACAGGAAATTATGAAAAAAGTTTCCAGTTTTTTCGTTCTTCCATTTTCGGAATTACGCATCCGTGGAAAGCGAGCTGATAAATATACATTGCAAGCGTCAGGCGTATAGTTCATAATCAATCATAACCACAAAAAGATAATTGTGATGTGGTCATTGGGTGGATGCCGATTGAGAAAATTCGAGATGTAACAATATATCCCGAATTCCTAAAAGAAGAAATATATCATTTAGATGAGCCGACAAAACATTTCGTATCAAAGGGATGATTCCCGGGCCTGTTGTGCCGGTTGGTACAAAATAATCAAAAAATAAAAGGCTGTGGAGCGAAGGAAAAACCAAAATGAAAAGCCGGAAAAAGACGAAATACAATCTCTTTGTATTCCTGCAGGATATGATAAAAATGATACCTTTCCATACAGGATATCTCTTGCTGGTCGCCGTAATCAATGCCTTTCTGCCGACGGTGCAGGCGCTTGCAATCGCGGAATTCGTGAACCGTGTGGAAGGGGCATATGGCGGCGCGCTGGGCGTCCATATGGTCTTAGTGCCCCTTATCCTATTGCTTGGGATAGTGGTTTTCAAGCAGATGATACCATCTGTCTCAAACCTGGTCAACGCATCGGCGCAGAACCGTTTAAAGACTGTGTTAAGGAACCGGTTCATGAAGAAGCAGGCGGCGCTTCAATACAGGTACATAGAGGACAGCCAGTCCTGCGCATTGATATACCGTGTCTGCGGAGAGGTAGAGGGCCGTTTCTGGGCGGGTTACCAAACGGTCTGTAACGGGATTGAGCTGGTGGTAAAATGCGTGGTTCTTATGAGCATCGTCATGCAGGCAAGCGTCCTGAGCGGCGCGGCGATTTTGCTGGTGAGCGTCCCGCTTTTTTCTCTGGCCTATAGAACCGGCAGACAGAATTACGTCCTGCAAAAAGACGCGGTGGAGGTCAAAAGACGGTATCAATATCTGTCCGCAATCCTGTCGGACAGGGACCATGCGAAAGAGCGGACCCTGTTCGGGTATTCCGGACAGATAACGAAGGAGTATGACCGTCTCAGCGACTATGCGAACCAGAAGGAGGCTGCCATCGAGAAGAAGAGATATGCCAATATGAAGAGCGGCTCGCTGACCATGGTCATGCTGGCAGTGATTATCATGCTGCTGCTCCTTCCCGCCCTGAGCAGCGGGAAGCTGTCGAACGGGTTATATGTGGGACTTGTGACCTCTATTTTGAACCTTGTCCAGGGCATGTCGTGGAATCTGTCAGGCATCATGCAGGGGGTTGCGGATTTCAATGCGTACCTGAAGGATGTGAACGTTTTTTGGGCCATGGAGGAGAAAGAGGACGCCGCTGCGGAACCGTTGAAGATTCCGGGATTCCGGGTGGAATCGATTGAATTCAGGAAGGTGTCCTTCCGCTATCCGGGGCGGGAGGAGTATGTGCTCAGGGACTGCTCGTTTGTGCTCCGGGGAAATAAGTGCTATGCGGTGGTGGGCAGGAACGGCGCGGGCAAATCCACGCTCACGAAGCTGCTGACCGGATTGTACGAGGAGTATCAGGGGCAGATTCTGATCAATGGAAAGGACTTGCGGGAATACCGATACGGGGAGCTGAAGTGGATGTTCTCTGTGGTGTTTCAGGATTTCGCCCGGTATGCTTTGTCGTTCCGGGACAATATCCTGGTGGGGAACGTGAAGGAGGACAAGGAGCAGCTGCTGGAGCAGGTCATGGAAAAAATGGAATTGGGAGCCTGTGTACAGGAGCTGCCTTGGGGGTTAGACAGCAAGCTGGGGAAACTGGAGAAGGACGGCGTGGATCTGTCCGGAGGCCAGTGGCAGAAATTAGCGATTGCAAGGCTTTTGTACAGCGAAGCCCCAATCAACATTCTGGACGAGCCGACCGCGGCCCTGGATCCCAAAGGGGAGGCAAAGGTGTATGAGATGTTCTGGCAGGTCACAATGGAAGGAGAGCGCTCCAAGGAAGAAGGGATTTCCAAGGGAGAAGGGATTTCCAAGGAAGAAGCGCATTCCATGGAAAAATTCACGATTCTGATCACGCACAGGTTGGGCGCTGCGCGCATGGCGGACGAGATTCTGGTATTGGATCAGGGAAAGATTGTCGAGCAGGGGACGCATAAAGCTTTGATTGGATTGGAGAACGGGCTTTATAAGGAGATGTTCGACAGTCAGAGGTGTTGGTATGAGACATAAGAATTTTATTTACAATAATCTGGTGGGCATAAGGCTTCTGTACAGGATGTTCCCGAAAAGCATTATCTTATACTCGGTATTGCAGATGCTGCACGGCGTTTCCTGGGTCTTGCAGGTCATGAGCGTACAGTATTTTTTTGACGGGATTTCAGAGAATGGGGGAGATATACTACCTCTTGTGGTCAAAATACTGCTGTTAGGAGCGGCATATGCTTTTGCGCAGACTATGAACGGCGTGGCGAACTGTTATGGGCAGATTCTGAACCGAAAGGTCATAAAAGAGACCAATAAGGTTCTGTTCAGGACGATTGACAGGAAGGATGCGATTGCCTTTGAATATGCGGAGGAACTGGATCGGATCAACAAAGCTGTCCGTGGTTCGGAAGGTGTCTTTTGGGTGAGCACTACCATCCTGGATATCCTTTTCTTTTATGCTTTTTATTTTGTGGTGATGAGCTGGTACCTGTTTTCCCTGGCGCCTGTCCTCAGCATCAGCACAGTCATTATTTTCATACCAAACGTGATAACCAGACTGCTGCATATGATATCCTTTGAGCATCTGGAGAATGAGGCCGCGCCTGTCCGGAGGAAGATGGACTATTATGGGGACTGCGTCATCGGAAAAGAGTATTATAAGGAGACCCGCCTGTGGGGATGTGGCAGCTACTTTTTCGACAGGTACAATCAGATGCTGAAGAAGCTGAACGGATTGCATTTCCGCATGCAGCTCCGGAAGGAAAGGGTGAATTTCTGCATCCATGTCCTGACTGTGGCGGCTTATGGCGCGATTATCGCCATGCTGGTCTATTATGTGCTGGCGGGCATCATTTCCGTGGGGGCGTTTGCGGCGGTCTTTGCCGCGCTCCGTGAGTTTTACGGGTTCATGGACGAAGTGATATCCGAGCGCCTGGCCATCGCCATAGAAAATATGGCCATGGTAAAGAACTACCTTGCGTTCATAGGGGAGGATCCGGGGGAACAGGAGCAGATTGCACTGCCTGAAAAGTTCGAGATACGGCTGGAGGATGTGTCTTTTGCCTACCCGCAGTCTGGGACAGAGGGAGAGAAGTTCGTGCTTTCGGATATCAATCTGCGGATTCCCTGGGGGCAGACGGTTGCTTTGGTAGGAGAGAACGGAAGCGGGAAAAGCACGCTGTGCCATATCATTGCGGGGCTGTATTCGCCTACAAAGGGGACGGTTTCCTATGAGGGCGTGCAGAAGGGCGCCGGACGGATTGTAAGGGGAATCTCTGCGGTTTTTCAGAAGTTCTGCCGTTACAGCATGTCGCTGGGGGAGAATATCAGGATTAGTGACGCTGCCGGCGATAAGTCTGCGGACAGGCTGAATCGGATTTGTGATGACGTTGGCGTAGACCCTGGATGGGCTGGGGGAATGGACGGCATGCTGGGAAGAGAGTTCGGAGGGACGGAACTTTCCGGAGGCCAATGGCAGCGGATCGCAATCGCAAGAGGGATATACAGGAACAACAGCCTTTTGATTCTGGACGAACCTACGGCTGCCATAGATGCCCTGGAAGAGAAGTACCTGTATGAGGAATTTGGCAGACTGTCGCGGAACTGCACTTCAATCATCGTGACCCACCGGCTGGCTTCCGCGCAGATTGCGGACAGGATTCTTGTGATTAAGGAGGGGCGCATTGTGCAGGACGGGAGCCATGATGAGTTGATTGCGGCCGAAGGGGAATATAAGACGATGTATGAGCTGCAGAGACAGTGGTATCAATAGGGAGAAGATATCCGCAGGCATCTGGCATTGGGAGATGGTCAGGAAGCCGGAGAGTCTGCACGCAAAATCACAGGGGTAGAATTTTATGGATGGTTCTTTGTCAACGCCCTGGTGTGTCCGGCGGGTATTGAAAGAAAGCTTCTCCAGTCCCCCGGAATCTCCCGCCCGTTTCGTATGGATCCGTTGATGGCCATCCGGTGAAGAGTTTTGCGGACTCCGCTGATTTTATGCTGCATAACGCTGAATACTGCCTAATGTAATCATGCGATTCAACCAGCCGGCGTTATGCAGTCTGGTTTCACGGCAAGTGAAATCGTTAAGCAGGAAAATCTCATAACAAGAATAAACATAAGCGTGGCAATCGGGGAACCGTGACCTATGTGCGAATATATTATACTGGAGGACTAAAGGCTGAAAACGCAATTTTCTTGCCAGCTTGTCTTTATAGGTTTTGATTTAGGCCAGAGGTGATGGTGTCGTTAATATGCTTTTGTATCTGCGCGGGCGTTTCATCAAAATCATATTTCATCCACTGATAGATGATCCCGAAGTATCCATAGATAAAAAAGGGCATAAGATACGAGGCTTGCTTATCGTATGTTTCCCCCGAAGGTATCAAATCCTCAAGCGCACGCATAATGACAGAAATAAGATCATTGTGATAGAGCATTGAAAACAGACGCCTATTTTCATAGATAAATTCTGTCAAATCAGAGTTCTTTCCCTGCTTGCCGATTTCGTGCTTATCCGAATACTGCTCCCATTCATATTTTATCTTGAAAAGGAGCATTTCCTCTTTACTGTTTTTGTTGTCAAAGTATCTGTAAAAAGTAGTTCTGCCGATGTCTGCTTCCTTGCAAATCGAGTTTACATTGATTGTATCAAAGTCTTGGGTCTTCATCAGCTTGATAAGCGCGTCCGCAAGACATAGTTTCATAAATGCTGGTTGATTCTTCTTCATAAAGGAACAAAATCCCCCTTTTTGTACCGCATAGCGTGATGGCGGCATCTTTTTTACTGATCTGCATTGACGCTCCATGGGACCGTTAATATAATATGACTTAAATGAAACAAGTGTTTTATGTCATGACACTTGTTCCGGAATTATTATATCGAAACCAGATTGTTCTGTCAAGCGGAAGGAGATTTATCTATGAGAAAAGTCATGAAAATAGTGGGGCTTGTGATTTTAGCGATTGTCATTTTAATCGTACTTGCAGCGGGATTCCTGCTGACCAAAAACTACATTGATTCCCAAAAGCCCTGGCTGGAGAATGATTACTACACGCAGTTTTGGTCTGATTCGGAACTAGAGAAAAAGTATGCGGGCCTTGGAGGCTATGAAGTATCCCGCGAGGTAGTCCAATCCGAAGATAAGACGATAGGGAATATCCGTATTTGGTATCCAGCTGAAATGAAGCATAGTCAAGATGATTATCCGATGATAGTTGTCGTGAACGGCAGCAATACAGCAGCATTAAACTACGGACCCTATTTTGAAAGACTTGCTTCATGGGGATTTATTGTTGTCGGCAATGACGACAGACAGTCGGGAACAGGGACATCCACCTCACGAACGTTGGATTACATGCTGGGGCAGAATCAAAATTCCAACAGCCTGTTTTATGCCAAAATCGATACCCAAAATATCGGAATTGCCGGATATTCACAAGGCGGTGCGGGTGCGCTCAGAGCGGTAACCGAATATGAAAACAGCGGTCTGTACAAAACCATTTTTACAGGCAGCGCAGCGCATTCCTACCTTGCACAGATGTGGGGCGGATATGACGCTTCCAAAGTGTCGATTCCGTGGTTTATGACTGCTGCTGCCGGAAATTCTGATGATACCGGTGCGACGGACGCAGCGAAAGAGTGGCTTGGCGTTGCTCCGCTTTCCTCTTTGGTCGAGAATTATAATGCGATGCCGGACAATGTATGTAAGCTTCGTGCAAGAGTCGCAGGAGCGGAGCATGAGGAAATGCAGATGAAGACCGATGGATATATGACGGCGTGGATGCTATACCAGTTGCGGGGAGATGAAGACGCCGGCAAAGCGCTTATAGGCGAAAACGCGGAAATCCTAAACAACGCCAACTGGCAGGATATCGAGAAGAATAAGTAAGGATCAGACTATGCAAACCCAATGGGTAATCTGTTCCAAGAAAATTTGTCCCGGGCAGAGCTGGCCAGAAGCATCGCCTATCTCCCCCAGGGAAAGAACGTGCCTGACATCTCCGCGGACCGCATGGTCCTCCACGGGCGGTTCCCCTATCTGAACTATCCCAGGAGATACAGGGAGTCGGATTTTCAGATAGCCAGGGAGGCCATGAGACAGATGGGCATAGAGGAGCTGGCCGGGATGCAGATGTCCCGGCTGTCCGGCGGCATGCGGCAGAAGGTGTACCTTGCCATGGCCTTGGCTCAGGAGGCTCCTGCCATCGTCATGGACGAGCCTACCACCTACCTGGACATCGGGCAGCAGATGAAGTTCGCGGGAATCGTCCGGCGGCTGTCCGGGGAGGGCAAGACAATCGTCCTGGTGCTCCACGACATCCTGCTGGCCCTGAAGATTTCCCACCGGATCGCTGCTGTGGCAGAGGGGAGGATCTCCTGGAGCGGCACGCCGGAGGAGATGCTGGAGGAAAATGTGGCGGAGAGACTCTATGGCGTGGCCGTGGGAGCCGTGAGGACGGACGGGGGCGAGCAGTATTACTATAAACTGTAAAACACATGACAGTGTACCATACCATGGATTTGGAGCCGGCGAGGAACCCTATTGAAGATTCAGGCTTCCCCGGCAATTCCTTCTGCACGAAATTCCTCTGGCCGTGAGCCGGATGGGATTGCCGCCTCCGTGGGCTGCTGCATTATCGAGATAGCATCTAGGACTTTTGGAATGATTCAGCATATGCTAAAAACCGCTCTGTAGAAAGGATTCCCTCATGAAAAACCGCATCGTATATTTCCTTGCTGTGACAATGCTTTTTCCCTTTATCGAATCCATAAAGCCTCCGGCTTATTAAATCCTGTTTTATGGTGATGACGGCATTTTTCAGCGTTGGGTTTTCGCCCGTGAGCCGGGCGATATCATTGGCGTATGCAATGGAATCGTTGATTTCAGTCTGGCTTTTCCACCAGATATCTACATTCCAGCGGTCGCCCGATATGCTTGTTTCAAATTCTAAAAATGCCGATTCATTTTCCATATGGAACGCTCCGTCAAAATGGCCTGGCACAAATTTTTTGAGGATCTCTGACGCTAGGCCATAGTAATTTGCCCTATTCAGACTGGACTTATCTATATAAAAGTCCAAATCGTTCCATGTCATGATATTCATCCCATAGCTGCCGACAATATAGGCCTCTCCGTATTTTTTATCCCCCTTTTCCTCCACGGCGAGAGGATTCAGGGAGAAGGAGAACAGCAGGAAGTCCTGCCAGCAGCCGCATGGAGGTCAGGGGCTGATTGGGGGCCAGCTCACCGTTCAGGATCTGGGCTTTGATTTGGACTTTGATCTGCTCATAGGCGGGGATTTCGCTTTGCAGGGAAAGGTGGATGTTGTATATGCACTATGGGCATAAATGTCAAGAGGAAAATAAAGTAGGGACAGCGTATGACAGAATGTTGTCATCCACGGATTTTGGATGGGGTGTTTCCGAATAGGGAGAAATTATATCGCTTTTCCGGGGTGCATGTGCTATACTGAACAATGTAACTTCAGGCAAATGCCATGACCTGAAGCGGACTTATAATGAGTTATAGGCGGAAGGTGTGGATTGGAAAAAGAGCATGGAAAACAGGAAACATGGAGGAAGATAAAATGACCGTATTTGAAAAAACATTCGACGATGCAGCCATAGATTATGACCACAGCCGTCCCACCTATGTAAAAGAAATCTACGAAGACATATTCCGCTATAAACCTGTTGGCCCTGACAGCCATGTGCTGGAAATCGGCCTGGGAACGGGAAAGGCATCGCAGCCCATATTGGAGACACGATGCCATTTTACCGGAATTGAGCCGGGGGAGCGATTGGCCGACCTGGCGCGGAAACGGTATCAGACTTATGCGAATTTCACCGTATGCAATCAGACCTTCCAGGATTTCATCAGCCCTGACGAATCGTTTGACCTCATCTATGCGGCGACCGCATTTCACTGGATTCCGGAGGAATATGGCTATAAGCGTGTCCACGAGCTGCTGAAGCCGGGAGGAGCCTTCGCCCGCTTTGCCTACCATGCAGGGACGGATAAGGGGCGGGAGGAAATGACGGAAGAGATTCAGGAGATTTATTCGAAATATATGCACCAAGAGGAGCCTCTCAGGGAATACGGCGCGGAGGATGCGAAGAAGCTGGCTGAAACCGCATGCCGGTATGGCTTCTGCGACGCCGCATATCAATTGTATTCTACTACAAAAGAATTCACTGCCGATGAATATATGACGTTATTGCGCACATATCCCGATCATATGCGGTTAGAAGAATCAAATCGGAAAATGCTCTTTGAAGGGATTCATTCCGCAATCAGGAACCATGGCGGCATCATGACAGTATACTACACAATGGATCTGGAGCTGGCCAGGAAACCGGCACGAAACTGAGATTTATGCGAGGAGGCAGATTATGAAAAACGAAAAGATATATGGCATGGCCTTTGGGAAACTGTACCCCATGCTGATTGCAAAGGCGGAGCGGAAAGGGCGCACCAGAGCGGAGGTGGATGAAGTCACCGGCTGGCTGACCGGGTACAGCAAGGACAGGTTAGCGGAACTTATGGAAAGCGATATCACCTACGGAGACTTCTTTTTACAGGCCCCGGCATTGAATCCGGAGCGCAGACTGATAAAAGGCGTGGTCTGCGGAGTCCGCGTGGAGGATATCGAAGAGCCCCTGATGCAGGAAATCCGCTATCTGGACAAGCTGGTGGACGAGCTTGCCAGAGGGAAGGCGCTGGAGAAGATTCTGCGCAGGTGATGGGTTCCGGGAAATAGGATATGCCTTGGGAACCTAAGAGGCGGCTCGGTTTGCTTTGCGGGGGGTTTTGAAAGGCTTGCATAAATCTTATGGCTTTTTACTTAGACTTATGGTATAATGAATACAGAGATGTCGTATATCCATTTACTATAAAAGTGCCATTCCTGCACCGCAAAGCGTCTATGCGTTTCCAACGCGCAAAAACCGAGATAGCTGTGCGTCAAAATGAGCTTCTCTTGCTCATTTTGTGTGCATCACCTAAACGTCCAGGCTTTTAGGTATGGTGGTGTGGGTGGTTGCATGGGAGTTTAGTAAGATTAATGTATACATAATAGTATTTTATAGAAAATGTCTGCATCGCATGCAGAGAGTTTATGAGTTGTAAAGCCGCTCTATCAAGCTATGATGGAGCATAGCACAAAAAGTTGTGAAGGAGAGACTGCTACAAAGCGAAATGTAAACTGCAAAAAGTGCAGATTGCAAGGGAGGGGAGCAACGTAAAAAATGCGAAGAATATGTATCATAGAATGTTGAAGAGGGGGTGATAACATAAGATAGGAGGATAGTGTTATGGAAAAGGGACGAGATGCAATTGATACTATAACAGGGTATTATTATCAATTTGATTATTATATTTTGCAGTTGTTGGAAGTAAAAAATCAATACGATACAGTCATGATTGAAGGGATTGAAGATGTTGATATTTTAGAAGAAAATGAGTTGACAGCAGTACAATGCAAGTATTATGAAAAAACGGAATATAACCATTCGGTTATTGCAAAACCCATTAGGCTTATGCTGAAGGACTATGCAAATAGATTATCACTAAAGGATAATATACGATATAAATTGTATGGTAGGTATAAGGCTGGCCATAATAAATATCCTGGAGCATTGAGCGTTGATTTTGCGAAAAGAAATTTATTTACATATACAAAAAATAAGGTAAAACATGTGCTTCATCTTGAACTGTCTTTGAGTGATGCGGACTTGGAAGATTTTTTGAGTAAAGTAGATGTCGATATTTATGCGAACGATTATAAGGAACAGCAAACAAAAGTTATAAAAAAGTTAGGAACGGTTTTTAGATGTAGTGATTTTGAAGCAGAATATTTTTATTATAATAATGCTTTGAGGTTTGTCAAGGAAGTGGCGACACAACAAAATGCGAAAGATAGAAGTGTAAGCCAAAAGTTATTTCTAAGTAAAATCAATAATAAAAAAATGCTATTCGATAAATGGTATTTACAATTTAAGGGTGTTCGGGAATATTGTAGTGAGGTAAGGAAACAATATTTTTCGCCAAGTAATATTTCACCTTATGAAAGGTTCTTTTTGATAGAATGTGACGGATTGATTGACGACAATAAGCTGACTTCATTAATAGTAAAAATTTCTCATAATTGGAGCAAGCTTTCCAAAAGAGAAGTTCATACATTTTGCCCATATATTTATTTACATGGAATCTCAAAAGAACGACTGATTAGATTAAAGAAAAAATTACAGCAAGACGATGTTCGCTTTTGGGATGGCTATGATTTCTTTGGGGCTGATTTCTCTGCTAAATCAATTATCAGGAAAGCTAATGCGGAAAATGATATAAGACTAAAGATATTAAATGAGCTGGACTTATTGAGTAGTGTTTTAAATAGTGCGTCTGGTACAAAAGAAATATATCAATTTTATTTACAAGAACCTTTTTTTGAGGAAAAAATTTATTCGTTATGTGGGATACAGATTTCGGCTACAGAACATGTCGGCATGATGATTTAGAGGAGGGATTATAATGCAGGAAAATAAAAAACTTAATGCGGAAGTAATCGCAGTCTTTCCAAATAAGGTTAAAATTTCAGTTGATGATTTAGAAGATTTCCAGTTAGCAGAAGAGCGGTTAAAAGTAGGTTCCTATTTACGAATAGCAGATAACGATAATGCTGTTTTGATGGCAATCATTGAAAACTTTAATATTGAAGTTGGAATAAATGCCGAGGGATTGCCAACCAGGAAATACATATTGGAAGCTAATCCATTAGGAATTATAAGAAATGGGAAATTTGAAAGAGGGGGAGATACAATTGCGATTCCGCCTAAAAAAGTCGAACCTGCACAGAAAGAAGAAATTAGAAAAATATTTGAGGAGAGTCTAACGGAAGAAAAAAAGTTCAGTTTTGCCACATTATCCACAGATGATGATATTCCTGTTCCTGTAGATGGAGATAAGTTTTTTAATAAGCATATTGCGATTGTTGGTTCAACTGGTTCTGGGAAATCACATTCTGTTGCAAAAATACTTCAAAATGCTGTAAAAGCGAAAGAGGGGGAGTATCAGGGACTAAATAATTCGCACATAATCATTTTCGATATTCATTCGGAATATAGTACAGCATTTCCTAATGCGAGGCTTATAGATATTGATAATCTGGTCTTGCCATATTGGTTATTAAATAGTGATGAATTACAAGAACTTTTTATAGATACAGAGGCTAATGACCATAATCAACGTAATGTTTTTAAAGAAGCTGTAGTGGAAAGTAGAAAAAAGTATTTTTCGGGTTCACAGGAACAGAAAGAAAAAATACATTTGGATTCGCCAATATTTTTCGAAATTAGTGAAGTCTTAGAATTTGCAAAAGAAAAAAACGAGGAGATGGTTCCCGGAGCAAGAGATAAGAAAGCAGGGCCGCTAAATGGGAAATTATCCAATTTTGTAAGCAGATTGGAAAATAAAATAAATGATAAGAGATTAGACTTTCTATTGGGAGAAAAATCAAAAAAGATTACATTTGAAGATACTTTGAAACAATTAATAGGATACTCAGAAAATACTTCTAATGTGACTATTATTGATTTGAGTGGTGTACCATTTGATGTGTTGAGTATTACGGTTTCGCTGATTTCAAGAATTCTATTCGAATTTGGATATTATTACAAAAGAATGCGAATTTCAGACCACTCAGAAGAGGTGAATAATGATATACCTTTACTGTTAGTCTATGAAGAAGCACATAAGTATGTTCCTAACAATAATTTGGCGAAATATAGGGCATCTAAAGAGTCAATTGAAAGAATTGCAAAGGAAGGAAGAAAATATGGCGTTTCACTATTGTTGGCAAGTCAGCGCCCGTCAGAAATTTCGGAAACTATATTTTCACAGTGCAATAATTTTCTGGCATTACGATTAACAAATCCTGGTGACCAGAATTATGTGAAAAGACTATTGCCTGATACCTTGGGGAGTATAGTGGATAAAATGCCATCGCTTAAGGTAGGAGAGTGCTTGCTAATTGGGGATGCAGTAGTCTTGCCTTCTGTTGTTCAAATAGAAAGATGTGACCCGGAGCCTTCTTCCAGGGATATCCCTTACTGGAAATTATGGAAAGAAGAATGGCATAATTTAGATGCAAATACGCTTATGGATATTTGGAAACATTGAAAATGATGTATGCATATTATTGCTTTTTAGACAATGGGACTTAAAATAAACGTATATCTGGATTTAGATTAAACGCGGAAAAGGCTTATTAGAATGTAGTTTCTCAATGAACAGAAAGTAGGTGGAGAACATGCCGGAGCATCAGACAATAGAATGGAAAGAATCATGGCATGATGGGTATTTAGAGTGGATTTGCGGATATGCGAACGCTTATGGTGGAATACTCTATATTGGTAAAAATGACAAGGGGGATATTGTTGGACTTAGCGATAAAGACACGAAAAAGTTGTTGGAAATGCTTCCAAATAAGATTACGGATACAATGGGCATTGTAGCGGATGTTAATCTGTTGTATGAGAATGAATTGCAATACATTGAGATTATTGTGGAAAAGTACCCGTCTCTCATCAGTTATCATGGTAAATATTTTTATCGTTCTGGAAGTACAATGAGAACAATAACAGGAAAAGAACTGGATAAAGCAATTCTGAAATCACAGGGCAGAACGTGGGATGGTATGCCGATTCCGAAATTGAAAGAGACAGACTTAAAGAGAGAGGCAGTTGATTTATTTAAAGAAAAGGCCTTAAAAAGAGGGAGGCTGACAGAGGAGGAAACAAAGGTTGACGATACGATATTGATGGAAAATCTTCACCTGATTGATGAGGAAGGTTATCTGATAAGGGCAGCAATGCTGGCGTTCTATAAAGATCCAGAGAAATGGGTTACAGGCTCCTATATTAAAATTGGCTATTTTGGAGATTCTGATGCTGATTTGAGATATCAGGATGAAGTACATGGTTCCCTCATTGAACAGGTGGATAAGGCAGTTGATTTGGTATATACGAAATACTTGAAGGCATTGATTTCTTATGAGGGTATTCAGAGGGTAGAACAGTTTATGTTTCATCAGGATGCCTTTCGTGAGATTTTGCTGAACGCAATCGTGCACAAGGACTATAGTGCGTGCAATCCTATTCAGATTAGCGTATATGAGGATAAGATATATGTCTGGAATGACGGGGAAATGCCTTCGGATTTGGATTCGGCAGATAAGTTGTTTAGAAAGCATTCATCCAAACCATATAACCCAAAACTTGCCGGAATTTTCTTTAAAAGTGGGATGATTGAGGCATGGGGAAGAGGATTTGACAAGATTAAGGAAGCTTGTGCAAAATATGATGCGCCATTGCCGGAATATGATATAAATAAGTCGGGAATTATGGTGCTCTGTAAGGCTTGCGAAAAATATTTGAAACTGCAAAATGATAAGAAAGGTCATCATCTTGGTCATTTTGACCAAGATGATGACCAAGATGTGGCCAAGATGATAATTGCTTATTGTAAACAGCCACGTTCTGCAAAGGAAATTATGGATTATATTGAAATAGGCGATAGAAGCTTTTTTAGAAGGCATTATCTGAATCCGATGCTCAATGCGAGGCAACTCAAAATGACAATTCCAGACAAACCGAAAAGTGGAAATCAAAAATATTATGCGGAGTAATTAATTTAAGCATATCTTGGTCAGAATGATAAACCCAGAATTGAAAGAAGATAGGATGCGGCCAGTGGTCTGGATGCATTCCGCCATCCTGTGATTATGGATTGGGTGTTCGCGGATGAGTTGGAGTTTGGGCTCAGGTAGAGCGTGGAAGACAGCATCGATGATGGATTTCATGGATAGTGATGATGCCAGGGCGGTTCTGAGGGAGGAATTTCGGCAGTATTTAGACGGGAAAATCATTCGTATTAATCAAGAAAAGTAAGCCGATGGACATGTGCGACAAAAATAGAGAAAAAATATTTCCCAAAGCCCAGTTGACAACACTGGACTATTGTGATAGTCTATAAATGAGCTCAGACTATTGCAATAGTCCCTTTTGTATTTTCAGAACACCTAAATTCACAACACCAAAAACACAACTCACCAAAAAGGAGGTTCCATGGACGGAAAGCTATTTGATTCGGAACTGAAGGTCATGGAGGTTCTGTGGGAGCAGGGGCCTACCCTGGCCAAGGACATCGTAGACATACTGGCGGGCCGCATCGGCTGGAACAAGAACACCACCTACACCGTCATCAAGAAATGCATGGAAAAAGGCGCCATCCAGCGCAGCGAGCCCGGCTTCCTGTGCACGCCCCTGGTCACCAGGGAAGAGGTGGCAAAAAGCGAGACCGAGCAGCTCATCGACAAGATGTTCGGCGGCTCCAGCGAACTGTTCTTTTCATCATTTCTGAAAAATCAGGGGATTTCGGAGGCGGAGGCCCTCCGGCTTGCCCGCATGATAGAGGAGGCGAAATAAATGCTGCATTTTAGAATGGACATGCCGTTTTATCTCATGGCGTTTTATGGAAGCATCATGATTGCGGTGGTGCTCCTGCTGCGGGCGCTGCTGAAGGACAGACTGCCGAAATTCGTGTTCCCAGCGCTCTGGGGAGTGGTGCTGCTGCGGCTGCTGGTGCCCTTTTCCTTAAGCAGCCCCTTAAGCCTGCCGGTGCCTGCCGGGCTGACGGGGCTGTCCGAATCTATGGCGATACATGAAGATGAGACGACATGGGTTACGGAGAATTTGCCACAGACGCAGTCCGGCACTGCAGGGGACGAAGCAACAGGAGGCGATGGGACAGCGCGCGCCTGGGCTTCGGAGAGTCCTGACATCCCAGGCACGGATAATGACATGGCAGTGGCAGAGGAGGTGGTAATGGAAGGCTCTTCCGGCTACATCATGGATACCGGCACTTCCTTCCTGCCGCGAAGTTTTTTCCTGGGAAACAATTCCCTGGGAAGCAATTCCCTGAGAAAGGCCCTGCCTGCGCTGTACCTGCTGGGTCTGGCCGCTGTGGCGGGAATCCTGGCATGGCAGAAAATCACCTACGCGAAGAGACTGAAAGGCGGCCTGCTGATGGAGCACAATGAGACTGTGAACGGGCTGCTGCGGGACATGGGGATGGGCCATGTGCTGGTGTTCTCCAATGACGAGATTGCCTCCCCGCTGGTCTGCGGGCTGATCGGCCCCCGCATCTGCCTGCCCACCCGGATGGACTTTGGAAATACCGTGCTGCTGCGCCATGTGCTGGCCCACGAGGCTATGCATATCAGGCGCAGGGACAACTGGGTGAAGGCCGTCATGCTGGCGGCGCTTGTGCTGAACTGGTACAATCCCCTGGTGTGGCTGATGGCGAAATGCCTGGCATCCGACCTGGAAGCCGCCTGTGATGCCGCTGTGCTGAAAAAATATGACACAGACGAGCGCAAGAGCTATGCCTACAGCCTGCTGGCCATGGCCGTCAGCGCCAGCCGCAGCTCCCTGCTGTACAGCGCTTTCTCCAAAACCGAGGTAGAGAGGCGGGTGAAGGGGATTCTGGCGTTCAGGAAAGCCTCGGCCTTTGCATTGCTGCTTTCCGTATTGCTGCTGGCGGGGGGCACGGTTGCCTTTGCCACCGGGGGGCAGGCCCCTTTTTCCCATGCCTTGACCAGCTACTGCGCCAGCTCGGGCTCCAGATGGGGCGTGAAGGTGGAAATCACCCGGGACATCGCCCTGGGGCAGCGTCCTCAGAAGCGGGCGGAGGACGCAGTGTTCTCCGTGCTGGACGCGGACGCCTCCCAGGACCCGGACATCATCCGGGAGGAGGTCCAGGCGGCGCTGGCCCGGGAATTCGGCGTGGAGCGGAGCGCCTTTGACGTGTCGGTGAGCCTGTGCCTGGATGCGGAGACAGTGGACGCCCAATACGCCGAATGGGGAATCGAACGCCTGGACAATGGCTTCCTGCGCTACCAGGGGGAGCAGGTGCGCACCTACCGGGACGAGATGCTGAGCTCCTATCAGTCGAGGGAAGACGGAGGCGTAGACATTACTGTCCGGAGGAACCGCCTGGGAGAGATTACCGCCGTCGACGCCTGGCATGCGGGAGACGAGGAATACGACAGGCGCACCAAAGAGCTGGAGCGGCATGACTCCCGCTATTGACAAGACAGAGCCGGACCAGGGAGGCGCCGGGGAGCAGTGACAGACCGGAAATGCGGAAAGATTGCGGCAGAAATACGGCAAAAAGGTACATGGAGGAGAGTTAACAAATCCCCGGTTCCGGCCGATAAAAATATATATCCCAATATACCCAAAACATATAACAGCAGACACAGCCCCGATGCGCAGGAGACGGTTACTTCGACTTCAGATCGCGGTGTTATGGGTTCGAATCCCATCTGCCGGGAGACCGGCGGTAGCTCAATGGTAGAGCACGACACACCGTCTCCGTCCTTTCTCGGGGCTTTTTCCAGCATGAAAAGGAGAGCGGTATGAAATCAGGCAATCGGGATAACCGGAAGGATATACTTCAACAGAGCGGATAAAAGAATCCTCATTAAGAGGCCAAACAATGCGCTCAGCTATATGGAAATCATTTATCAAAAGAACAGAGAATACGGAACATATTTCCAAGAAGAGAGCTGTTTTGCTCTCGGACAGGAAATCTGACGAAAAACCGGAACAGGAGGTCAAAAAAGAAAATGAGCCGCTTTCGAGATGCCCTTGATTCTGCCAGAAAAAGTGAGACAGTGGGAAACTTCATGGGAGGAGAATCCTACAGGGTGGGCCCGCTGGACACCCTGAAGATGATTACGGCTTCCTCCATCTTCGGGGAACCCTCCTATTACCGGGAGGGCGGACTGGGCGGAGGCCTCCGGGACGGAAAATACAGATGCTGTGCGCTCCTGGAGGGCCACCTGCTCTTCGGCAGCGCCTGGGAGGGCCGCACCACCACGGAAATCATGGAGAGCGCCATAGACGAGGCCCTGGAGGCGGACTTCGAGGGGACGCTGCGCTGGGCCGCCACATTGCGGGCGGATTTCTCCATGCGCCTGAATCCCCAGGTCATCATGGTCAGGGCGGCGCTGCACCCCGGGCGGCAGGAATTCACCCGGACCCACCCCGGCCTGTTCGGGGAGCTGGAGTGCCGGGTCATGAGCCGGGGGGACGATGCCCTGTCCCAGTTGGCCTATTTCCTCTACAGCAACCATGGAAAACAGAATATGCCCAGCCTCCTGAAGCGCTCCATAGCGGCAAAGCTGGAGCGCCTGGAGCCCTATGAGGCCGCAAAATATAAGAACGCGGAGATTGGCCTGAGGGACGCCGTCCGCATCACCCATGCCCATTCCGCCCTGATCGACGAATTTATGGCCACAGGTGCCGTCAAGCTACATAAACGTCTTCGACCTGATTCTGGAATATCGCCGCAAAGTGAACTCCCACGTAAACGTATTTTCCATCCAGACCGCCGGGTACAACGATGTCTGCATCCCGGAGTACGCCTACCGCACCTGCATCCTCTACGGATGGACAGGAAAGGAGCTGAACTTCGCCAGGCAGATGATAGATTTGTGGGACGGGAACCGGAAGTAAGGCTTTACACTTTGGGAATTGATTGCTATAATGATGGTAGGAATATGGCCGCTGCTTTTCTCAGAAAGCATGTGGCTGTAGGCTGAGCAGGTATTAATCTGACAGAACTTGATTATATTAAGGAATAGCATCCATGCGGAACATAAAACAGGAGGAACGGAACATGGAATTATTAAAAGGCAAGACCGCCATGGTCACCGGCGGCACAAGAGGCATCGGCTATGCAATCGTAAAGCTGTATCTGGACAATGGGGCAAGCGTGGCCCTGTGCGGTTCCAGGCAGGAGACTGTGGACAAGGCTTTGGATAAGCTCAGAGCGGAGAATCCGGAGTACAAAGTAATCGGATTATGCCCCGACCTGCAGAATTCTGCTGAAATCGAAAAGGCAGTGGCCACAGTGAAAGAGACTTTCGGCAGTCTCGATATCATGGTCAACAATGCGGGCGTCTCCGCCAGGGACAGCATCTACGACTATAAGCCGGAAGATTTCGCGAAGACTATGGCGCTGAATGTAAATGCTGTGTTCAACTGCGCCCAGGCTGCGGCCAAGGTGATGAAGGAGCAGGGAGGCGGCGTCATTCTGAATACCAGCTCCATGGTCAGCATCTACGGACAGCCATCAGGCGTGGCTTATCCCGCGTCCAAGTTCGCCGTGAACGGACTGACCAAGTCCCTGGCCAGAGAGCTGGGCAAGGACAATATCCGCGTGAACGCAGTGGCGCCCGGCGTCACCAGGACCGACATGGTGGCGGTGCTGCCTGAAGAGCTCATCAAGCCCATTATCGCGGGCATTCCCTTGGGACGTGTGGGAGAGCCGGAGGACGTGGCCAACGCATTCCTTTACCTTGCCAGCGATATGGCGAGCTATGTGACAGGGGTCATCCTGTCCGTGGACGGAGCTGCCAGGACCTGACGGCATGACGGACTTCATGGACGGCCGGGCAGAGGATCGCGTCTGGCCGTCCTGAAATATGTTTTTGAAAAAATATAAATTTTTGAAAAAAATTTGTTGACAAAAAGAGATTCTCATTGTATACTAACAAAGTCGGTTGTGCAGACAAGTTTTTTTATATGGCGAGATAGCTCAGTTGGCTAGAGCATGCGGTTCATACCCGCAGTGTCGAGGGTTCAAATCCCCCTCTCGCTACTAGAAAGAATGCTGAGAAATATGATTTTTCGGCATTCTTTTTAAGTTATGTCAGCCGGACCCTGAAGACCTCTGCGGTTTTCAGGATTTTGTTTGTCCAGACAAAAAGGTCTGGAGATTTTTGGGTTGCAGATGTGATAAGATGCTCTTCCGGAGGGAAAAATATGGTTATCAGGCGTGGGGAAGAAAGGGATCTGATAGGAATAGGCAGACTGCTGGGCCAGGTCCTGGCGGTGCATCATGACGGGAGGCCGGATCTGTTCAAGAGCGACACGAAAAAGTACACGGACGAGGAGCTTCTGGCTATTTTATGCGATGACACAAAGCCTGTGTTCGTTGCGGTAGATGCCGACGGCAACGTTGTGGGCTACGCATTCTGCGTATTTAAACAGCATTTAAACGACAACATATTGACGGATATCAGGACACTGTATATCGACGATTTGTGTGTGGACGAGTCTTCCAGAGGGAAGCATATAGGCAGGGACCTGTATGAGTATGTGCTGGAGTTTGCCAGAAGAGAGGGCTGCTATAACCTGACCCTGAATGTATGGGAATGCAATCAGGGCGCGAAGAGATTCTATGAAAGCTGCGGGCTGCTGCCCCAGAAGACTGGAATGGAAAAGATACTGTAGGCGGCACACATTTTTAAAGAAGGGAAGTTTAGGTAATTCAGGATGAACGAATGGAACGAAGCGCTGGCAGAGGATATGGCAGCGGAGCAGGATCAGATGGCAGAGCAGAATGCGGCAGCAGAAACGGAAAAGGCCGCGGAGAGAGCTAAGCAGAGCGAGGGAACAGATATGAACGGAACGACAGAGTGGAACGAGACGGAAGAACTACAGGAAACCACGGAAGAATGGGATGAGGGCGAAGACTCTGACGCGGAAGAGACGTCGGAGGAGACGGAAAGCTCAGATGAGTACGAAGAGCTCGATACAGAAGACATGACACAGGAACAGGCAGCGGAGCATACAGATGATGTTTCCGAAAAGAAAAAGGATGCGCGGACAGACGAAGGGGACGCGGACGGTGTGGATTCGTCCAGTCTGGCTTCCATCGAGCCCCTTTTGGATGACCGCATCGTGCGTGCGGTACGGGAGATGGGCTTCGAGAAGCTGACCCCCATCCAGGTACAGGCGATTCCTTACCTGTTGGACGGAGAGGACATCATCGGACAGGCCCAGACGGGGACCGGCAAGACGGCAGCCTTTGCCATCCCTGCCCTGCAGAAGATTGACCCGGATTTAAGGAAGCCTCAGACGATTATCCTCTGCCCCACCAGGGAGCTTGCCATGCAGGCAGCGGAGGAAATCCGCCATATAGCGAAATATATGCACGGCATTAAGGTGCTTCCTGTTTACGGCGGCCAGGACATCAGCAAGCAGATCAGGGGCCTGAAAGAGGTGCAGATCGTGGTGGGCACGCCCGGACGCGTGATGGATCATATGCGCCGCCGCACCATCAAGCTTGACTATGTGAACATGGTAGTGCTGGACGAGGCGGATGAGATGCTGGATATGGGATTCCGCGAAGATATGGAGCTGATACTGGGCGAGATTCCCAATGCCCATCAGACAGCCCTGTTTTCCGCCACTATGCCCCAGCCGATTCTGGAGATTGCCAACCAGTTCCAGAAAGACGCGAGACTGGTGAGGGTGGCCGCGAAAGAGCTGACCATCCCGCTGGTGTCCCAGAGATATTACAGGGTAAAGAGCCAGGACAAGGATGCCGCCTGCATCCGCCTGCTGGAATATTATCAGCCGAAGCTCTGCCTGATTTTCTGTAATACGAAAATCAAGGTGGACGAGGTTTCGGAGATGCTGAAGAAAGCCGATTTCCGTGCGGAGGGGCTTCATGGGGACATGTCCCAGCACCAGAGGGATGTAGCCATGAACCACTTCAGGAACGGCAGCACCAATATCCTGATTGCTACGGATGTGGCGGCGAGAGGCATCGACGTGGACAATGTGGAGGTGGTCATCAATTACGATGTGCCCCAGGACAACGAATACTATGTGCACCGTATCGGCAGGACAGGCCGTGCGGGCAAGACGGGACGGTCGTTCACCTTTGTCAGCGGAAGAGAGCTTTTCCGTGTAAAACAGATAGAGCGTTTCTGCCATACTGCCATCGAGGAGAGGGAACTTCCCGCCGCCTCCAAGGTAATGAAGGCGAAAGCGGAGAAATATCTGAACCAGTCCTGGGAGCTTCACGGACGCGACGACATAGATTTGATGAAGAGTTATGTGGAGCGGAAGATGGAGGAAGAGGGCTGTGATGCTTTAGACCTTGCTGCCGTGATGTTGAAATATCATATCGGTGATATCGGGCCGGAGATAGAGGCCGATGATTATGAGTCCCGCGGCGGCCGTGGAGAGCACGGAAGAAGAGGCCGCAGGAGACGCGGCCGGGATGAGGAGCGCCGCGGACGCGACAGGGACGAGAACCGTGAGAGCCGCAGGAGGCGCGGCAGGGAGGAAGACCGTGAGGAGCGCCGCGGCCGTGACCGTGACGAAGAGCGTGAGAGCCGCCGGAGATTCGACCGGGATGAGGACCGTGGCCGTGACCGTGACGAAGAGCGTGAGAGCCGCCGGAGATTCGACCGGGATGAGGACCGCGAGGAGCGCCGCAGCCGTGACCGTGACGAAGAGCGTGAGAGCCGCAGGAGGCGCGGCAGGGAGGAAGACCGCGAGGAGCGCCGCGGCCGTGACCGTGACGAAGAGCGTGAGAGCCGCAGGAGGCGCGACCGAGATGACGACCGTGAGAGCCGCCGGAGATTCGACCGCGAGGAGCGCCGCGACAGCCGCAGAAAACGTGACCGAGGAGAGGACCGAGGAATTCATGGAAGGTTCGAGCGGGAGAGCAGCCGTGAGAGCCGCAGGAGGCGGGATGACGACCGCGACAGCCGCAGAAAACGCGACCGTGAGGAGAGCCGTTCTTCCAGACTGCGTGACATCAGGATGGAGGGCAGCGAGAAAGGGCTTGCGTTCTCTTTCCCCAAGAAAAAAAGGAAATAGGGCAGTATGAGAATCGGAACAGGATATGATGTCCACAGGCTTGTCCGGGACAGGAATTTGATAATCGGCGGTGTGAAGATAGAGTATGAGAAAGGGCTGGCTGGCCATTCGGACGCAGATGTGCTTCTCCATGCCGTCATGGACGCCCTTTTGGGGGCGGCGGCCCTGGGCGATATCGGAAAGCATTTCCCGGACAGCGACCCGGCCTATGAGGGGATTTCTTCCATAGCGCTGTTGGAAAAGGTAGGAGCGCTGCTGGAGGAAAAAGGCTTCGTGATAGAGAACATCGACTCCACCATCATAGCCCAGGCGCCGAAGATGCGCCCTCATATCGACGCTATGCGGGAAAATATCGCAAAGGCGCTGGGGCTGGAGACGGAATTCGTCAGCGTGAAAGCCACCACAGAAGAGGGTCTGGGTTTCACCGGCGCAGGCCAGGGCATCGCTGCGCAGGCGGTATGCCTGCTGACGAGTCCATTTGACTTGACGGCGCAGCAGATTGCGGGCGGGTGCGGGGGCTGTGCGGGCTGCCGCAAAGGTTGAGCTGTTGCGGACAAAATGCATGCAGACAAATGAATGAAAATATTGATTGACAGAATCGTTTTTTTTGCATATTCTGTTTAGTAGGGAATTGCCATTGATTTTATCATAAGTGTTAAATGCAGGGAACGGAGAGAGTACTTTTCCGGACAGGGTGTCAGAGAGGGACTGTAAAGGTGCTGGAAGCAGTCCTCGCCGGGGGAAAAGGAAGTGCATCCGGGAGCAGGTTCGTTGAAAGGCCTTGACCGCAGAAGCCCCTCGGAGGAGCGGGCAGGCGGGCAGGAATGGTAGGCGGACACGCAGGCGCGCGTTAGGCGTATTGAGGGAAAGGCCCATGGGCCTTTAAGTAGAGTGGAACCGCGGATTATCCGTCTCTAAAGAGAGGGACTGTCCGCGGTTTTAGCGTGGGAAGAAGTTCGCTTTATGGGCCATCCCACGCGGAAGAATGCCAGGGGCAGGCATTCTCCCGGGGTTTCGCAAGTGCAGGTTTTGTGTAGGGGTGTAGTGTTGAAGGGGTGGTTCTGGAAAGGGGATCGTATGGGGATTATTAGGAATATTACGGAAGAGATTCGCATTATCAGGGAGCGGGATCCGGCTATTCACTCTTCCATGGAGGTGTTTCTTTATCCCAGCTTTAAGGTGATGATACATTACCGGATTGCCCACAGGCTTTACGAGAAAGGGCATTATTTCTGGGCCAGGTGGGTTTCGCAGAGAGGGGTGCGCAAGACAGGGATTGAGATTCATCCCGGCGCGAAGATTGGGAAGGGGTTCTTTATTGACCACGGAAATGGCGTCATTATCGGAGAGACGACCATTATCGGGGACAATGTGACCCTGTACCAGGGGGTGACTTTGGGAGGTACGGGTAAGGAGCATGGCAAGCGCCATCCCACCATCGGCAACAATGTGATGATCAGCGCGGGGGCGAAGGTTCTGGGCTCCTTTACTATCGGCGACAATTCCAAGATAGGCGCGGGAAGCGTGGTCCTAAGCGAGGTGCCCCCCTGTTCCACGGTGGTGGGCGTGCCGGGGCGGGTGGTGAAGCGGGGCAATCAGGCGCTGCCCCAGGAGACTTTGAACCAGACGGACCTGCCCGATCCGATCAAGGAGGACATCGCGAATCTGCAGCATGCCAATTCGGAGATGATTAACCGCATCCTGGAGCTGGAGCAGCAGATGAAAGCCCTGACGGGGAGCAGCAGAAGGGAATAGAGACATGAAGCTGGTTATTCATCATCGGCAACAGTGCCGTGGGCAAGATGACCGTAGGCCGGGAACTGATGAATATAACGGATTTACGGCTTTTCCATAACCATATGACGACTACTATGTGGAGCTGGCGGCTTCCGAAGAGGTGCGCAAAGCAAGGAACGTGACGGAGAACAGGCTGCGCTACAAGGCATCGAAGCAGGATATCGAAACTTCTTTCCGCAGGCTACAGAGCTATGACGAAAGATACAGGCTGGAAATCAAAGAGCGTTTCCGGCTGTGAGGGTATGGAGAGAAAGACGAATCGATTTACGGTAGGAAAATAAGCACTATAGCCCGGTGGGGCAGAGAGGAGAAAAATGGAGAACAAGCTAAGAATCTACAACACGCTCACCAGAAAGGTGGAGCAGTTCATCCCCAATGAGGAGGGAAAGGTAGGCATGTACACCTGCGGCCCCACGGTGTACCATTTTGCCCATATCGGGAACCTGAGAAGCTATATTATGGAGGATTTGCTGGAAAAAACCTTACGGTATATCGGCTATGATGTGAAGCGGGTCATGAACATCACGGACGTGGGACATCTGTCCAGCGACGCGGACACCGGCGAGGACAAGATGCTCAAGGGCGCGAAGCGGGAGCACAAGACGGTGATGGAGATTGCGAAGTTCTACACGGATGCTTTTTTCGCCGACTGCGCAGACCTGAACATCAAGACACCGGATGTGGTGGAGCCTGCCACCAACTGCATTTCTGAGTTCATCCGCATGATAGAGGGGCTCCTGGAGAAGGGCTATGCCTATGAGAGCGGCGGGAACATCTACTTTGACACCTCCAAACTGAAAGAGTATTATGTGCTCTCCAACCACAGCGAGGAGGAGCTGCTGGTGGGCGTGCGGGACGACGTGGACGAGGATGGGAACAAGCGGAACAAGACGGATTTCGTGCTGTGGTTCACCAAGTCCAAGTTCGAGGATCAGGAGCTGAAGTGGGAGAGCCCCTGGGGGCTGGGGTATCCCGGCTGGCACATCGAGTGCTCCTGCATCTCCATGAAGCATCTGGGCGAGTACATGGACATCCACTGCGGCGGCGTGGACAATATCTTCCCTCATCACACCAACGAGATTGCCCAGAGCGAGGCCTATCTGGGGCATAAATGGTGCAATTACTGGGTTCATGTGCATCATCTGAACGATAAGGCGGGGAAGATGAGCAAGTCCAAGGGGGAGTTTTTGACGGTTTCTCTGCTGAAGTCCAAGGGCTATGACCCGAAAGTGTACCGGCTGTTCTGTCTCCAGTCCCATTACCGCAAGCCCCTGGAGTTCTCCTTTGACGCACTGGACAATGCCCGGGCGGCCTATGAGAAGCTGGTGAAGCGCATCGGCGGGCTGGGGAAGGAAGGGGAAGCGGACCGGGAGAAAGCGGAACTTTACAGGCAGAAGTTCCAGGCGGCTCTGTGCGACGATTTGAATTCCTCCATGGCGCTGACGGTGCTTTACGACATGCTGAAGGAGGAGATGTCGGATGCCACGAAATATGCCCTGGCGGAGGACTTCGACAAGGTGCTGTCCCTGGATCTGACCACAGCTTATGCGGAAAAGGAGGCGGACAGCGGTGTGGACGCCGAGATGGAGAGTTATATTTTAGAGAAGATCGAAGAGCGCAAGGCTGCCAAGAAAGAGAAGAATTTTGCCAGAGCAGATGAAATCAGGGCAGAACTGCTGGAGAAAGGGATTATCCTGGAAGATACTCGTGAGGGCGTGAAATGGAAGAAAGCATAAAGACGCCAGACAGGCCGGAGGATGGAAGAGACGGCAGTCTCGGAATGAATGCGGGAGACAGGTGCGGTCAGGCATGGGAAGAAGCGGGAAAGAACACGGGCAGGGGAAGTCTGCTTGCGGCAATCAAGGATGTTTTTCCCGGTAAACAACAGGATATCCGCAGCTATTCTCCCCTGACGCTGGCCTATATCGGGGACGTGGTCTATGATTTGATCATACGCACGGTGGTGGTGTCGCGGGCGAACCGTCCCGTGAACGATCTGCATCGGATTACCGTGCGGTATGTCAGTGCGGGCGCCCAGTCCAGGATTGTACAGACCCTGATGGACAGCTTTACGGAAGAAGAACAGTCGGTTTACCGTCGCGGAAAGAACTCAAAACCGCACACTACGGCCAAGAACGCCAGTGTGTCGGATTATCTGAAAGCCACCGGTCTCGAGGCAGTGATAGGATATCTCTATCTGACGGACAATATGGAGCGGGCATTATATCTGGTAAAAAAGGGCATCGAACTGGCAGGATTGGAAATATGAAAATCCCCAAAAAGGGACAATAGAGAAGGAGGAAATATGAGATACGAAGAATTTACGATAGAAGGAAGAAACGCAGTGAGGGAGGCTTTCCGCTCGGGCAAGACCATAGACAAAATCTATGTGCAGGACGGCTGCAAGGATGGGCCTATCGTGGCCATTAAGAAAGAGGCCAAAAAGCAGGACACCATCATCAGGTATGTGACCAGAGAACGCCTGGATCAGATGTCCGCCACAGGGAAGCATCAGGGGGTCATCGCCATGGCGGCAGCCTATGAGTACGCCACCGTGCAGGATATTCTCCAGGCAGCGAAAGCGAAACAGGAGCCGCCCTTTATCATCCTTCTGGACAATATCGAGGATCCCCACAATCTGGGCGCGATTATCCGTACGGCAAATCTGGCTGGCGCCCACGGCATCATCATTCCGAAGAACCGGGCGGCGGGACTGACGGCCACGGTGGCCAGGACTTCCGCGGGGGCGCTGAACTACACACCTGTAGCCAAGGTCACCAATCTGGCAAAGACCATTGAGGAGCTGAAGAAAGAGGGATTATGGTTCGTCTGTGCCGACATGAGCGGTACGGTCATGTACGACGTTGATATGAAAGGCCCCGTCGGGCTGGTGGTAGGAAACGAGGGCGAGGGCGTCGGCAGGCTGGTGAAAGAGAAATGCGATATGGTGGCCGCCATTCCCATGAAAGGGAAAATCGACTCCCTGAATGCCTCGGTAGCGGCCGGTGTGCTGGCCTATGAAATCCTGCGCCAGAGAAGGGGATAAAGAGGAATTTCGGATATGGGTGAGTGGTTTGATGGCTACAGCCAATACAGCGATGATGAATTGATTGACCGCCTGCGGCGGGGGGAGACTTCCGTCATGGACTATATCTGCGACAAATACAAGAACCTGGTGCGCAGCAAGGCAAAGTCCATGTTCATCTTAGGAGCGGACAGCGAGGACTTGATTCAGGAGGGCATGATAGGCCTGTTCAAGGCTGTGCGGGACTATGACATGGGAAGGGACGCCAGCTTCAGCACTTTTGCGGAACTGTGCGTCAACCGCCAGATTTACACGGCGGTGCAGGCCGCCAAGCGTAAAAAGCATTTTCCGCTGAACACCTATGTGCCTCTGGACGGGGAGACTGCCGGGGACGACAGGGACGGCCTGCGGCTGGCGGAGCTTCTGACGGACAGGCCGGAGCTGAACCCGGAGGAACTGTTCCTGGACAAGGAGCGGGTGGCCTATCTGGAGAAGACCATAGAGGAGGAACTGAGCGATTTCGAGAATCAGGTGCTGGATCTCTACATCACCGGCATGAGCTACACCCAGATCGCCAAGGTGCTGGGCAGGGACGAGAAAGCCACGGACAATGCGCTGCAGCGCCTGAAAGCCAAGATAAAGAAGATGCTGTGAAAATGAGGACGGCTGTACATGGAAAACATGTGCGGCTGTCTTTATATTTTTTTTAGAAAAACAATAGATTCCCTCTATTGACATTGTATGATTCAGGGCATACAATAAACGGCGGAAACCGACCAGTCAGTCGGAATGTGCAGGGAGGAAAGAACATGATATCGAAATTCAGCGTAAAAAAACCTTACACAGTGCTGGTGGGCGTGGTGCTGGCCATCGTGCTGGGGGTGGTGTCCTTTACCAGGATGACCACGGACTTGCTGCCAAGCATCAGCCTGCCTTATGTCATCGTCATGACGACATATCCCGGCGCGAGCCCTGAGACGGTGGAGATGGCGGTGACGCAGCCGGTGGAGGCCTCCATGGCCACGGTGAGCAACATCGAAAGTATCAGCTCCGTGTCCAATGAGAACTATTCCATGGTCATCCTGGAGTTCGCCCAGACGGCAGACATGAACGCGGTGTCCCTGGAAATCCGGGAGAGCCTGGACCAGATCAAGAGCTATTGGGACGACTCCATCGGAAATCCCATTATCATGAAGCTGAATCCGGATATGCTGCCGGTGATGATTGCGGCAGTGGGCGTGGATGGCATGGACAATGCCCAGATCAGTACATATGTACAGGATCAGGTCATGCCGGAGCTGGAGAGCATCGAGGGCGTGGCCAGCGTCAGCGCTACTGGGCTGCTGGAGGAGAGTGTGAATGTCATCATCCGCCAGGATAAGGTGGACGCCATCAATGAGAAGATATTTGCCGCCATCGACGACAAGATGAAGGATGCGGAAGAAGAGCTGGCGGACGGACGAAAGGAACTGGAGGACGGCAAGGCGGAGCTGGAGGACGGGCGCAGGGAACTGCTGGACGGACAGAGGGAGCTGGCGAACGGACGAAAGGAACTGGAGGACGGCAAGGCGGAGCTGGAGAACGGCAAGGCGGAACTGGAGAGCCAGCAGGAGGCAATCAGCAGCCAGCTGGCGGCACAGAAGAATGCCCTGCTGACGGCGAAATCCCAGTTGGAGGAGATCCAGACCAATCTGGCTACGGCGAAGCAGTTGAATGACGGGTTGCAGCAGATGGCACCCACTCTTGGGCCGATTCAAGCACATAAAGGAGATTTGGAGAGACTGGGGGGCGATGAGTATACGACCGGATATGCGGAAAATATGCAGATATGGGGGGAGTCTCTGAGAACCATTGTGGAAATCCTTCAGGGGGGCGACATGGACGAACAGTCGCTTGGCGAAATCAGCAAGGCAGTTGATACCATGTCCCGGGCCCGATACAATATCGAACAGCTACGCCAGGAATTTATTGGAAATGGCGCTTTAGAGCTGTTGGTATCCGCAGACGAGCAGATGGCCCGGATTATCAGCGCTGCCCTGGAGCTGGATTCCTGGTGTCCCGGGATAGACATCGATATCCCGCCCGACGCTTTGGCCGACCCGGATGCGCTGCAGGAGATTATCCGGAGTCTGCAGGAGTCTTTGCAGAATCTGCAGGCCACCGCACAGGCCACCGCGGTTACGGTGGGGACTGCGCTAGGGGCCTGCAAGACTGTGGCGGGGCAGATGCTTTCGCCGGAGGTCTACGAGCTGCTGGATCAGTATGAAGGCATGCAGACCGCATTGACGGCCCTTACCAATGGCCTGGGCTATGAGGGATATGTGGCGCAGATCAATGCTGTCCTGGCCAGTCAGAATGTCACGGATCTGAACAAGGCCATCAGTGATATCAATGCAGGGCTTGTGGCTATCGAGAAAGGACAGATGACTGCGGCCATTGAGTTTGCCAATGGCAAGGCCGCCATTTCCATGGGAGAATACCAGCTGGAGATGGCGGAGTCCCAGCTGGACAGCGGGGAAGAACAGATAAAGAGCGGTCTGGACCAGATGGATGAGGCCGCAAAGCAGCTGGAGGATGCGGAGGAGCAGCTGGAGGACGGCGAGGAGCAGCTGGAGGAGGCAAAGGAGACTGCCAGGAGCCAGGCGGATATGACGGATAAGCTTACCGTGGATACGATCAAAAGCCTGCTGACGGCTCAGAACTTTTCCATGCCTGCGGGCTATGTGACCGAGGATGGCATCAGCTATATGGTGCGCGTAGGCGACAAGCCCTCCACAGTGGAGGAGCTGCAGGAGCTGCCTTTGATGGATCTGCATATGGACGGGGTGCCTGTCATCACGCTGGGCGATGTGGCGGATGTGTTCTACACGGACAATTCCGGGGAAATCTATGCCAATGTGGACGGCAGTGCGGGAGTCATGCTGACCATCCAGAAGCAGACAGGCTATTCTACCGGCGAGGTGTCGGACCGGCTGGCAGAGCGGTTCGGGGAGATGATGGAGGAAAATACGGATTTGTCGCTGATTACGCTGATGGATCAGGGAATCTACATCGATCTGGTCATGGATTCCATCATCGACAATATACTCTTCGGCGCGGTTCTTGCGATTCTGATATTGATTCTTTTTTTAAAGGATATCAGGCCGACTCTGGTGGTGGCATTCTCCATCCCTGTCAGCCTGGTCACCGCCATAGTATGCATGTATTTCAGCGGCGTGACCCTGAACATCATTTCGCTGTCAGGCCTGGCCCTTGGCATCGGCATGCTGGTGGATAATTCCATCGTGGTGATTGAAAATATTTATCGTATGCGCAGCGAGGGACGCTCTGTGCGTGAGGCGGCCACGGAAGGAGCCCGGGAGGTGGCGGGAGCTATTCTGGCATCCACTCTCACCACGGTGTGCGTGTTCCTGCCCATTGTGTTCACGGAAGGCATCACCAGACAGCTGTTCGTGGACATGGGACTGACTATTGCCTATTCCCTGCTGGCAAGCCTTTTGATTGCCCTGACTGTGGTGCCTGCCATGTCCTCAAAGCTTCTTGTGAAGACGAAAGAGCAGAAAGAGGGGAAACTCTTCGGCGGTCTGGCGAAAGGCTATGAAAAACTGCTGAGCGGCGCCCTGCGGGTAAAGCCACTGGTATTCCTCCTGACATTGGTGCTGCTGGTGGCCAGTGTGGCGCTGGCGTTCACCAATGGTACGGCTTTCATGTCGGATATGGATTCCACCCAGCTGACGGTGAATGTGGCGCTGGCGGAAGAAGCCACGCTGGCGGAGACCGGTGAGGTGACAGATCAGGTGGTGGAGGCTATCCGCTCCATCGAAGATGTGGAGAACGTGGGCGCCATGTCCAGCAGCTCCAACATGGCTCTGCTGGGCGGCGGAGGCGGCAGCACTAACAGCGCGTCGGTCTATGTGGTGACAAGGGAAGACAAGACCATGAGCAATGAGGAGATTGGCCGTATCATCAAAGAAAAGACAGCAGGGCTGGATGCCGAGATTACAGTGGACACCTCCAGCATGGATATGAGCGCCATGGGAGGAAGCGGCATCGTCGTGCAGGTGCGCGGACGTGACCTGGACACCCTGCGGCGCATCGCGGAGGAAGTGGCGGCTGTCATAGAGAGCGTAGAGGGTACTGCCGAGGTCAACAGTGGTCTGGAGGACGCGGATGAGGAACTGCGGATTACCGTCAACCGGGACGAGGCGGTGCATTATGGCCTCACAGTGGCCCAGGTGTACGCCCAGCTTTACGCAAGGCTTGCGGAGGCCGGCAGCGCCACGACACTGGTGGCGGATGAAAAAGACTACAATGTATATGTCATGAACGGCAGCGACATTGAACTGACCAGAGAACTGGTCAGGCAGCTGGAGATAGACGGCACCGATGAGGAGGGGGAGAGCGTGAAAGTACCCCTGTCCGATATCGCCTCTTTTGAGACCACAGAAGCGCTTTCTTCCATCAGCCGCGTGGATCAGACCAGATATATCTCCGTTTCCGCGTCTATTGCCGAGGGTTATAACGTAGGCCTGGTGGCCACGGACGTGGAGGAGAAGCTGGCGGATTATGAGATGCCTGCAGGCTATCAGCTGGTATTTTCCGGCGAGAATGAGACCATTGAGGACGCCATGGAGCAGATGGTGCTGATGCTGGTGCTGGCTGTGGTGTTCATGTACCTGATTATGGTGGCGCAGTTCCAGTCCCTGCTTTCGCCTTTCATTATCCTGTTTACCATTCCGCTGGCTTTTACGGGAGGCTTCATGGGGCTCTATATCAGCGGAAGCGAGGTGAGCGTCATCGCCATGATTGGATTTGTCATGCTGGCCGGCGTCATCGTGAACAATGGTATTGTTATCATCGATTATATGAACCAGCTGCGTGAGAGCGGCATGGAGAAGCGGGAGGCGATTCTGACTGCCGGACGCACCAGACTGCGCCCTGTGCTGATGACTGCGCTGACTACTATTTTGGCTCTGTCCACCATGGTGTTCAGCAATGATATGGGCTCGGAGATGGCGCGTCCCATGGCGGTGGTCACCATCGGTGGACTGACCTACGGTACTTTGCTGACGCTGGTGGTCATCCCCTGCATCTATGAGGCGGTTATAAGAGAGAGGAAACGGGATGCCGGGAAATTGGCGGAGAGGGAGTGATGCTGCATGCCGGGAAAAGGGCAGTTGCGGCTGCAGGGCTTACAGGGCATATGTCCGCCCGGGAGAAAAGGAGAGGAGAGATATGGGAAAGATGACAGGATTGGAGGAGACTGGAAATGTGCCGCCCAAGGTGCTTGCCATGTATGACGCGGTGATAGCGATGCTGGCGGAGGGCGTGGACGCGGTGAACATCCGCGTCTCCACCATCACGGAGCGGGCCGGAATCGGCAAGGGAACGGCGTACGAATATTTTGACACAAAGGATAAAATCGTGGCCTGTGCTATCGCCTACCATCTGCGGCGGATTTTCGCATGGCTGGGAGGGCAGCTGGAGTCCCGGAAGAATTTCGGGGAACAGGTGAATTTCCTCCTGGATGTGGTAGAGGAAAAGGAGCACTGTAAAGAGGGATTCCTGCGGTTCGTGCAGATGATGGTCAGCAACTCCGAGCTCAACCGGATGGTGCGGGAGAAAGTGGGCAGGGAAGAATTCGCGCCATACCTCCCGGCGAATGTTTTCGGGAAAGTGCTGCGCCAGGGGGTGGAGCGCGGAGAACTGCGAGGGGATCTGCCTGTGGAATATATGATACACTGTGTCTTTTCGCATGTGCTGTCCTATATGATGGAGATCGCCAACAGGGATTGCTTCCGTCTGGATGCCGGGGCCATGCGGCCTTTTGTGTATCAGGGAATCATGGGGGAGCTGGGCGCGTAGGGCGCCGGCTCCCCCTTATTTATGCGCAGGGGAGAAGCGCGCGCTCCTGCTCGATTGCACGGCCCCATGCAGAGGATATTTCCTGCCGGAAGTTTAGGAATGCTTTTCAGCATTTTTAGACTTAAATTAGAAAATGGACACAGTTTGAACACATTTGACCTGTAATATGTATATCAGATAGTTGATGAACTCACTATCTCCCCCCTCATAAGAAAATAGTAAAAGGGTCTCGGCGCATGCCGGGGCTCTTTTACGTTGTCTCAATCTCCAGATAATGCTTGCAATATGCGGCCAGCCAGGATATAATAGTGGTATAAAATATACAACTAATGGGAGGGGTGCCTGTGGGAATTCAGGAAAACCTGGAGAAACTGAATTTCACGAAGCTGGAGGCGCAGATTTATTTGGCGTTGTTGGGCCAGGAGCCCATGTCGGCCTACCAGCTGGCCAAGAAAATCGAGATTGCCAGATCCTCCATCTATAATGCTCTGGAGCACATGCTGGAAAAGGGGATGGTGGAGATGACGCCAAGCGATACGGCGCTGTATGCCGCCCAGCCGCCGGAGGTGATTCTGGGAAAGCTCCACTTTGAGATGACCGAAGCCATACGGGAATCGGAAAAGCAGCTGAAGGAATACCAGAGGGCCAGGCGGAAGGACATCCATTTTGTCTTCAAGGGCTTCGAGACGTTTGTCTTCAAGACCAGAGCCCTTTTAAAAGAAGCCCGGAGCCAGATATATCTCAACGCGGACTTCGATCTGTCATGCTTCAGGGAGGAGTTCAGAGCCCTGAGGGACAGGCATGTCCGCATGGTGGCCTTTTCATTCTACGATTTGGACTTCGGATGCGAGGTGGAGTTTTATTCCCATCACAGGAAACAGGGCGGGAGCCATATGCCATCCAGATTCATGATGGTGGTGGACGACCAAATTGCCCTGCTGGCCGACAGAGGGGCCGGAACCGGGGCATGGAGCGGGACAGTCAGCAACAATGAGCTGCTGATCAAGATATTGTCGGAACATATCCATAACGATATCTATCTGCTGAAGCTAAAGGAGAGATACGGCCGGGAGATATATGACGACGGCCTGAAGCTGAACACGCTTTTCGAGATAAAGCAGAGAGGAGCCATAAGAAATGAAAGTGATGATATCGGGCCTGGTCAATATTGAGACTACCTTACAGGTCAGGAAATTCCCCATCGATTATTATCCGATTGATTATCCCTTTTTCGGAATCGCGTCGGATGTGTCCGGGGTGGCCTACAATGTGGTGAAAGCGCTGTCCGCCCTGGGGGACGGGATAAGGCTTGCGTCCTACGTAGGGGAGGACGAAGAGGGCAGGCGGATTCTTGCCAGGCTGGAGGCGGAGGGGATAGGGACAGGCCTGATTCGCCGAGAGCCGGGCCAGACGCCCGTGACCGTGGCGCTCCATGACGGTCAGGGCAGGAGACAGATCTACTGCGATTTGAAGGATATCCAGGAAAAGGCCATGGATCCGGGCGGAATGGAAAAGGAGATTCGGGAGAGCGACCTGATAGTCCTGTGCAACACGAATTTCAACCGGCTGCTGCTTGGCGCGGCGAAGAGGGCCGGAAAGCCGGTGGCTACCGGTGTCCATGTGCTGAGCGATATCCGGGATCCGTACAATAAAGAGTTCATGGAGGCGGCGGATATCCTGTTCCTGAGCCACGAGGGGCTGCCCTGCGGGCCAGAGCGGTTCCTCTGCCAGATGAAGGAGGCATACCCGGCCGGGATTATAGTCATCGGCCTGGGCGGGGAAGGGGCGATGCTGTATGAGCGCTCCGGGGACAGAATCTGCAGGCTGGAGGCAGTCCCTGTGGGGGAGGCCGTCAATACCCTTGGGGCCGGGGACGCTCTGTTTTCCGCTTTTATCCATTATTATGGGAAAGGTTGTCCGGCGGTGGAGGCGCTGGTCAGGGCGGAAGTCTTCGCCGCCCTGAAGATTCGCCACAACGGCGGGGCAAAGGGCTTCGTGGGGGAGGAGGCTTTGGAAAAGTACCGTAAGGGGCTGGATCTGGCTCCGGTCTGGCTCCCCGCCGATTTGCCGTAGGCCAGAGGAGCGTGGGGCCTTTTTGCATGGCGGCAGGAGTTTAGGAATGCTTTTCAGGTTTTTTAGATTTAAATTAGAATATGGACACAATATGAACACATTTTGCCTGTAATATATATATCAGATAGTTGATGAACTCACTATCTCCCCCCTCATAAGTATAGTAAAAGGGCTCCGGTGCATGCCGGGGCCCTTTTACATTACAGATATTCGAACTGATCCAGCCCATAGCGGAGTCCGGCGCAGAGGGGATTAAGGCTGGACATCAACGCGCAGCTGCCGGGGAACACAGGGATTGCGGATGACGATTTCTGTACTAGCCTATTTTTTCGAAACATGCCTGTGCCAGCTTTTCGTCCGCCGCAGCTTCGACATCGTATCCATCCTGTTTGAGCTCGTCAATGATTTCCCGCCGAATCCTATAGGCAGTTTCATAATCCCCCATTTCTTCATAGTAGAATATTTTTGAGTATTTCGCATCGTGAAATGTAGGATTGATTTCCAGCGCCTTATCCCAATAGGAGAGTGCTTCCTCATACCGCCCAAGCCTTTTGCAGGCATCGCCGCCGTAAATATAGAGGGCAGCTGTATCCGGGAATTTCCGGATGGCCTTTAAGAACCATTCATAAGCCTTTTCCTCCTCTCCGTTATAGCGGTATGCCGCTATAAGGCAAATCCAGTCCTCCGGATTTTCGGAACCTGTATTGATGGTCTCCAGCGCAGAATCGATGTTTTCCCGGCCCTTTCCAATCTGTGCATTCAGGAGCATTTTCTGATGCTTTGTGCGCCAGAAAATGTCTTCATCTATATCCTTTCCTGCTTCCAGCGCTTGGTCGAATAATTCCGTAGCCCTGCGAATACAATATTGCATCATATACTGATGTATGATTCCGTACAGTCTTAGGTCTTCAGTGGAGCTTTGGCCATTTTTGATCAATTTCCTGAATTCCAGATTCGCAGCCATAAAATCCTCTGGTTCCCGCGTGGCCTCATAATGGGAGGCTAACCGCTGTGCATAGTTTTCATATGCGGCCGATGTATCCCTGAAAAAGTCATCGATTGTCACACAGTAGAGCTTCGCTATTTTGGGGAGCATCGTGACGTCAGGCAAGGTGGTATTGCACTCCCATCTGGAGACGGTATGTGGGCTTACATTTAAAAACTCTGCCACTTGCTCCTGAGTGAGGTTTTTCTGTTGCCTGAACTTCTTCAAATTATTGGAAAATACCATATTCATATCTTTTACCTGCCTATCTTGTTTTTTGTTTTAGAAGCTTCTGTTTAAACTATACCGTTTTTTCGGAATAAGTCCACATCTCGTTTTGCGGGGTGGCTCGCGGTTTCTGTCCAATATAGGCGGAGCGAAAGAAAAAAGTCCCCTGCTTCCAACCTTTCCGGCAGGAGCAGGGGACAGACAATCGCAACAGCGGATGCCTGTATTACAGTATTGTAATCTGCGCTTCGGCATCATAGGTATGGGGCTCCTTTGTGACGGCTTTGTGCCCGAAAGCGATGGCAATCTTGTACTCATAGGAAGGGGGACTTGCATAAGCCCCCGGAATATACTAAAATGAATCTAAGCAGATTGCGGGAATTTCCAGGGAGGCTCCCGGGACAAAGAGACAGGCGGGCATCTTTGGAGGCAGCTGCATGCTTGCGGTATGCTGTGATGAAAAGGGCGTTAGGGCAGCCTGACGAAAATACAGCCATCCGGACAGACGGATGGCTGTTATGAACCGTACGGCAGACAGATTACCGTACTGCTGCATTTCCCCTGGCTCAGGGGCTCACAGGGCAAAAATCGAAGCCCTTGTCCATCTCTTCGGACAGCCGCACTATAAAGGCGCTCAGCAGCCTGATGCAGTCCTGGATGTCTTTCCAACTGCCCACCTCCACGGAACTGTGCATGTAGCGCAGAGGAATGGAGACCAGCGCCATGGGAATGCCCTCATCGGCCCGATTCACTGTGTCGCCGTCGGTGCCCGTGCGGCTTCCGGCGATTTCCCACTGGACTTTCATGTCCAGTTCCTGCGCTACCTGCTTTAACAGGGCGTTCAGGGGCTTGTTCACCGCGGAACCCATGCACAGCACCGGCCCGCCGCCCAGCTTCACTTCCCCGGTGTCATTGGGATTGGCGCCGGGGGCATCGCTGGCCCAGGTCACGTCCACGGCGATGCAGCAGTCGGGCTTCAGGCGCGCGGCTGCATGGTAAGCGCCTCTGCCGGTGGTCTCCTCGCCTGTGGTGGTGGCGGCGCAGATGCCCATGGAAGCGCCCTGAGCGGCAGCCTCCCTGGCGGCCTCCAGCACCACGAAAGCGCCGGTGCGGTCATCCAGCGACCGGCAGGTGAAGCAGTCGTTCATCAGCTCCCTGACAGGTACATCCGCGCATACCGTGTCGCCCACGGCCACGGCGGCAGATGCCTCTTCCCCGGAGGAGGCGCCGATGTCCACCGACAGGTCGGACACCTCTATCTTATCCTTTTTCACCAGGTCGGAGGAGGTGGCGATGACGCCGTTTACCTTGCTGCCCTCATGCCAGACCTGCACAGGCGAGCCCACATACAGCCTGGGGCTGACCCCGCCTGCCTCAGCCAGGTGGAGACGGCCCGACTCATCGATGTGTGTGACAACGAAACCGATTTCATCGATATGCCCGCAGAGCAGCACCCTGTGGGCGGCATCCGGATTCACGATGGAGACGGCATTGCCGCTGGGATCCGTAATCTGCGTGTCAGCGAATTCCTTGCCGTAGGCAAGGGCTTTTCTCTGGATGGCCTCCTCGTATCCGCTGACAGACGGAGTGGCCAGCAGGTCTTTCAGAAATTCACGATTCATGTAAATACCTCTTTTCTTTAATGGTAAAACAGCTTTTCTCTGCGCTTACATTGTACCACAGAGTGGCGCATATTGGCAATGAAACAGGAAAAATGACAGAGCAATCATGATAGTTTTGTTTTGGGTAATGGAGGTAGGAACATGAAAAAGCTGGAGATGGGAAGTGTCTTCAAAAAGCTGTATCTTCTGTTTATGGCGACTATGGCGATTATTTATGTGTGCACTATTATCATTTTCCTGACCTATGCGTCTTCCCGGAGGAAGGCGGAAATCGAAGCCATGCGGGCGACAGTGCGGCAGGGAGCGTCCGTCCTGTGGGAACAGCTGGATATCGTGGCGGATCTGGAGAAGAATCTGGTCAGCGACAGCAGGACATTGGCTCTGTATCAGGACACGAATCGGGACGCCTATGAAATCTCTCAGTTGCGGTTAGGGCTGCTGGGAAGCATGCGCAGTTTCCAGTCCATGAACAATATCATCGAAGAGGTTGCGGTTCTGTTTCCGGAACAGGAACTGGAGCTGAGCACGGTCAATGAGTTGAGCAGAAAGGAGTGCGTACCGGCTGCAAGGGCAGAAGACGATACGGCGCGCACGCTGGTCTATGCGGAGGAAAAAGTGCAGATGGAGCTGTGGTATCCCCTGACGCGCTCCGTGGAGGAGGGATATATGCCGGATTATGGTGTGCGTGTCACGCTGGCGGAGAGCTATCTGAGAGAACTGCTGGAGCTGTTTGCCGTGGAGGAGCAGACGGGCGGTTTTTCTGTGCTTGATACGGGGGACGGGCTGATTCAGATTCCCGAGGAGCCGGATTCGGAGAATCGGGGAAAACTGATGGAAATCTGGCGCCAGATATGGGAGGAGGCAGGCTGTCCGGAAAGCTTTCTGGGAAACGCCAGCTGCATGGGCAAAAGCTATCGGTTCGCCTCGGAGGCCATCCCGGAATACGGCACCACCTTAGTGGCATATAGAAGCGGCAGATGGCTGGACCGCTCCACGGTGACGGCGCTTCTTGTGATGGGCGGAGTCATCTTTCTGGTCAGCGGCATGTTCCTGTTCATGCTGCTGCAGACCGATGCAATCGTGAACAAACCGCTGCAGAAAGTGGTGCAGGCCTTTGAAAAGATGCAGGAGGGAGATTTGAGCATCCGGATATCTCATAAGTATCAGGATGAGTTCCAGTACATCTATTCTGCTTTTAACAAGACAGTGGAGCGGATTCAGGAGCTGATTGAGAATATCAGGGAACAGGGGCGGCTTTTGCAGAATGCGGAGCTGATGCAGCTGCAGTCCCAGATCAATCCCCATTTTCTGTACAATAGCTTCTACCTGATACGCATCATGGCAAAGAATGAGTCCTATGAACAGATTACCGGGTTCGTGACCTCACTGGCGAAGTATTACCGTTTCCTGAACAAAGAAGTGAACCAGAACGTGCCTCTTTCCAAAGAGGCGGAGCACATGGAAAATTATATCGATATCCAGCAGATGCGCTTCGGGGACAAGATTACGGTGAGGCTGGGAGAGCTTCCGGCCCCGGCAGGTTCTTTTCTGGTGCCAAAGCTGATTCTGCAGCCAGTTGTGGAGAATGTCTACAATTATGGCATGGCGGATATCCTGCGGGACGGACAGATAGCGGTAGACTATGAAATCAGAGACGGTTTTCTGTACATTGCCGTGGAGGATAACGGCGGCGGAGGGACGGAGGAAAATCTGGAGCAGATGCGGGAGTACATCAGAGATTATCAGGGCCGGGCGGCAGGCCATGCCCTGTCCAATATCGACAGGCGGCTGAAGCTGGCCTATGGAGAGGGCAGCGGGGTGCTGCTGGAGAGAAGTGATCTGGGGGGGCTTAAGGTAGTTTTGAAACTGGATATGTCTGTACCGCTGTAAAAAGGCGGATACGGATTGCGGACTTGGACGGAAGTCAATTTTTGTCGGGGGAAATCAAGAATGTCACATTGCTTATTTCCTCCGGCTGCTTTATGATACGCTTAGTGTTTTCCGAAAAGCCGTAAGATAAGCGGCTGGGAGTTTCGAGAGGATATCTGTGTGGATTAAGGAGGAAAAGGCATGTGGAATGAGGCATTATGGCTGGGGCTGCCCAGGGCGGAAATTGAGGAAAAGAAGATTTATCAGGGCGATATGAACGGGCGGTTCGCTTACTATCGTCTGGATTTCGTGCTGAAGCACACAGGGGAACTGACGGTGGACATTTCCGCGAATTCCAGATACCGACTCTGGGTAAACGAAGAACCGATATTATCCGGCCCCTGCCGCAGCGACAGGTTTCGGCAGTACTACGAAACGGTAGAGCTGGGCCGCTATCTGAGGCCGGGGAAGAACGTGCTGGCCGTGCAGGTGCTCCTGTGCGACAGCATGTATATAAAAGCGGGGCCCGGGGACGACAGAGCGCCCTTAAACAGCGTGGATACCCTGCCTGCGGGCCACAGGCTGGCGATAGAGGGGCAGGTCAGGGATTCAGAGGGAAATATTCTGGCAGAAGCGACCACCGGCAAGGCTCCCTGGAAAGTATGGCTGGACAATACCTATTACCTGACGAAAGAGCCCACAGTGAACGGAAATATGGGAGCGCTGACAGAGAAAATCGACTACAGAGAAACACCCGCCGATTGGAAACGGATAGATTTCGACGATTCCGGCTGGCGGGAGGGCGAGGAGCTGGAGCAGGTGAAGAGCGGCTTCGAGATGCTGTTCGGCATCTTAAAGACTTTCATGATGGAGGAGAGGCCGATCCCTTTGCTGTACGAGAGGCCGGATACCCTGCAAAAGGAGCTGGGGGAGGCTGTCATGAAGGACGCGGATTTCGTCACCGTGGAGCCGGGGCAGCATTGCAGGCTTTTGTTCGATGGGGGGCATGTGTCCAATGCCTTTTGGCGCTATGCGCTGGAAGGAGGGAGAGATGCGGAAATCTCCTTTACTTATTTCGAGAAATTCACGAAAGGCATCGACGAAGTAAAGAGGGATGACTATGTCAATGGAGAAATCGGAAAGAACGGCCAGGCGGACAGAATCGTCTTAAAGGGCGGCAGGCTGATGTATGAGCCTTTCTGGTACCGGACGATGCGATTTCTTCAGATTGACATACAGGCGGCCGGAGAGGCAGTGCGCTTTTACAGGCCGCAGCTGCTGAAGACGGGGTATCCCCTGAATCCCGGCTCCTATGTGAAATCGGATGCGGCATGGGTGGAGCAGGTCTATGGGATGTGCGTCAGGACGCTGGAGAGCTGCATGATGGAGGCCTATATGGACTGTCCTTTCTGGGAACAGATGCAGTATCCCATGGACACCAGGCTGCAGGCAATCTTCACTTATGTATGCAGCACGGATACGAAGCTGGCCCGCAAGGCGCTGCAGGATTTCCATGATTCCATGCTGCCCGTGGGACTGATTCAGGGGCGTGCGCCCAGCAACCCCAGGCAGATCATCTCTACTTTTTCGCTGCATTATATCTTCATGCTTCTGGAATACTACAGGCGCACGGGGGATGCGGAGATCCTGAAGCTGTACCGGGCCGATGTGGACATGATTCTGGAGTATTACGACAGACATGTGGGGGCGCAGGGACTGGTGGAGAATCTGGGCTATTGGGACTTCGTGGACTGGCAGGAGACCTGGCACGAGTCGGCCGGGCGTCCCGCCGCGGCCGCCAAGGGACCCTCTACTATCATTAATCTGATGTACGGACTGGCGCTTCTGAACGGTGCCGAAATCAATGAGGCTACCGGACGGAAAGGATTGGCAGTGGAATACAGGGAAAGGCAGAGGGGCATTGCCGACCGGATTCAGGAGCTGTGCTGGGATACACAGAGAGGCATGTACAGAGAGGGACCGGAGTACCAGGAGTTCTCCCAGCATGCCCAGAGCTGGGCAGTGCTCAACGGCATGCTCTCCAAAGAGGAAGGGGCTGAAGTGATGCGCAGGACCTTTGAGGAGGAAGATGTGCTGCGCTGTTACTTCTCCACCTGCTATGAGCTGTTCAGGGCCTGCGAGAAAGCGGGCTGTTATGAGCTGACTGGCAGGCAGATGGACTGGTGGATCGGGCTGCTTGATGAGCGCTGCACCACATGCCCGGAGACCCCGTCCAATTCCAGAAGCGAGTGCCATGCCTGGAGCGCGCTTCCTATGTATGAGCTGATTGCTGTTATGGCCGGAATCCGCAGGGAACCGGGCCGCCCCGACAGGGTGGAAATCTGTCCGCATATGGACTATTTGCCGGATTTGGAGGGGAAGATGGTGACCGAGTACGGCGACATCCTGTTTTGCTATGTGCCGGAGGAAACGGGAATGCGGTATGAGATAACGCTTCCGGAGGGCATGACCGGGCGGTTCCTGAGAAAGGACGGAACGGCAGTGGGGCTGGAATGCGGCAGGAATGAGATTGTATCGTTTTGACACGGGCGTTTTGTAAGAGGATTTAATGCAAAACAGCAGTATTTTGCTACGGTTCTGCCTGCTGCGCAATGATCGGCGGCACATAGAACAGAGTAAATGTTTCGGTGCCTGGGAGCAACTGGCCCCTGAATGCCACAGTGCAGAATGACCCCGAAGCGGACTGGGTGACACTGCCCCTGCCCTCCGCCACCGGCTCTGAGGCAAGGCCCCAGACATCTCCCAGAATCACGGGCTATGTAGTGGTGAACAAGAAATGCGAGCATCCGGAAGCCGTGGTGAGGCTGCTGAACTTCTGGGTTGACAAATATGCTTATTCGGGCGATGAGTACAATGACTACCTGGTGGAAGATGCCAATGGTGTCCTGAACTTCCCCCTGCATTGGGTCATGCTCAAGGCTTGGTTCCCGTTAAAGAACCTGACAATCCATCAGCATATCGTGGAGGCTCTGGAGAAGAATGACGCTTCCAGCCTCAACGCCGAGGAGCTGGTATCCTACAACGATATCCAGAAATACCTCTCCGGCGACATCGTCACCAGCTATGGCGGCATGAAGACCTTCGGCAACGATATGTCCGCATTTGACACCATCCAGCACTATTATGACGACACCCTGTTCCTGATGAACGAATTCACCACCGGCCCTACTCCTACCATGGGCCAGAAGATGTCCACGGTTACGGACAAGGTGATGGAATATTACACAAAAGTAATCATGGGAATCAAATCCACGGACAACTTCGATGCATTTGTGGAAGAGGTGAACGCTCTGGGACTTGACAAGATTTACCGCCGCCAATAAGGCTGACCCGTATTTCAATGCATGTCCCCGGTTCATCACGGACAGTCCCCTGCTGGGAGAATATCTGTGCCAGGGGCGCTTCCGCTCGGAGGTCCAGGGCCGGGACTGGGGCGTGGAGATTCGGATTATAGATGTGCTGGGGTAGCGGGAGCGCACTCAACCGACCTTTTTATTGATAAAATCAGTTCCGTATTTCGAGTATATGATTTTCTGGCTGTGGTAGCAAGACTCGATTCCCATGACAGATTGCCCGGAAACGTACAGGAATATATTTTGTGAAAGAAAGAAGTGACAGATTTCGCAAGTCAGTGTATAATGGACAATAAAATTGACACAGAGGTGAAAAGTGATGGAAATGTTGAAGAAGTTTTTCGAACCAGTGGATATGACGGAAGGCGCTCCCTGGAAGAAAATCGTATTCTTTACGGTGCCCATGCTGGTGGGGAATATCGCCCAGCAGCTCTATAATACGGTGGACAGCGTAGTAGTGGGCAACTATGTGGGGGACAATGCCCTGGCGGCAGTGGGGAGCGCAGGCCCTATCCTGAACCTGCTCCTGGTGCTGTTCGTAGGGATAAGCGTGGGCGCGGGTATCATAGTGTCCCAATATTTCGGGGCAAAGGAGCGGGAGAAGCTGTCGATTACCATCGGGAACTGTATCACGCTGACGGCCATAGCCACCATATTCGTGATGGTGGTGGCTTCCCTTGTGGCGCGTCCGCTGCTGGAGCTTCTGGACACGCCGGAATCCATCATCGACTGGTGCCAGTCATATCTGCTGATTCTCTTCATCGGATCGGCGGGGCTTGCGTTCTATAATATATTGAGCGGAATCCTGAGGGGCCTGGGGGACTCCATGGCCGCCCTCGCCTATCTGCTGGTGTCCACGGTAGTCAATATTGTCCTGGACGTGCTGTTCGTGGCAAAACTGAACATGGGCGTCAGCGGCGTGGCGCTGGCTACGGTCATCGCCCAGCTGATATCGGCTGTGCTGTGCTTTCTGCGCCTGCGGCGGATGGTGGAGCTGTTCGACATGAAGCCTTCCTATCTGAAACTGCAGAAATACCATGCCCTGAAGGTCATCCAGTTGGGACTCCCCTCGGGCATTACCCAGGCCATTTTCTCCATGGCCATGATTGTGGTGCAGTCCCTGACCAACAGCTTCGGCGAGATGTTCATCGCTGCCAATGTCATCATAATGCGCGTGGACGGATTTGCCATGATGCCGAATTTCTCTTTCGGAACGGCCATGACTACATATGCGGGGCAGAATGTGGGAGCCAGAAGGTATGACAGAGTGGGGAAAGGCGCGAAGCAGGGGACTCTGATTGCCATGGGCGTGTCGGCTGTGCTGACCTCATTGATATTGATATTCGGAAAAGCGCTGATGGGAATCTTCACGAAGACACCGGAGCTGGTGGATCTGAGCCGGGATATGATGGGCATCCTGGCGGTGGGCTATATCGCCATGGCGGTGACCCAGAGCCTGTCCGGCGTCATGCGCGGCGCGGGAGACACTGTGACGCCTATGTGGATATCCATTGTCACCACGATTTTCATCCGTGTGCCGGTGGCTTACGGAATCGCTTTCCTCACCAGGTCTGCGCAGTTCCCGGGAGGAAGACAGGAGTGTATCTTTATCTCGCTGCTGTCTTCCTGGGTGGCCGGTGCGCTGATTACGTTCTTCTTCTATAAGCGCGGGAAATGGAAAGAGAAAGCGGTTTAGAGGACTTAAGGGGCTGTTTCGCGACAGCCTCTTCTTTTTTTCCATTATCCCGGGGCCGCTCCGGCCGGAGCATAAACAGCATGATGGATATCTCTTGCTTTCATAGGTTCAGCCCTCTTGACAATAGTATGAAATCATACTATAATGTCGAACTGTACCATACTGAAAAAGTACGAAATCGTACAAAAATGGCAAAACGAAACAAGGAAAAGTCAGTAGAAGGAGGTTCATTATGAAAGGCTATACGACAGCGGAGATGAAGCGGTTCAACTATCTGATCAGTGAGACCAATGCCGTCTATCACGAAGCTGCCCAGAAGCTGGGGCTGTCCGACAGCATCCAGCAGGTGCTCTATACGATCTGCAACAATGGCGACAGCTGCCTGATCAGCGATATCTGCAGGCTGTCCGGCATCAGCAAGCAGACCATCAATTCTGCCCTGCGCAAGCTGGAGGGCGAGGGAATAGTCTATCTGGAGGCTTCCGACGGCCGGAAAAAGCGGGTATGCCTGACGGAGAGAGGGAAGAAGCTGGCGGAGGATACAGTGGTAAAGCTGATCGAGATTGAGAACGGCCTCCTGGATTCCTGGTCCAGGGAGGAGCTGGAGCAGTATCTGGGGCTGACGCAAAGGTATCTGGACTCCCTCAGGGCAAAGGTTCAGGAGCTGAGAGCCAGAGGGGCTGCCGGGAGTCTTGCGGACATGGAGGATTCGGCGGATACGGCAGAAACAGGAGGTGCAGATTCATAATGAAAATTCAATTATCAGACCATTTTGACTATAAAAAGCTGCTGCGTTTCACATTCCCCTCGATTGTAATGATGATATTTACATCAATCTACGGCGTGGTGGATGGCTTTTTCGTATCGAACTTTGTGGGAAAGACGCCCTTTGCGGCAGTGAACTTCATCTTTCCCTTTTTGATGATCCTGGGCACGGTGGGCTTCATGTTCGGCACCGGCGGCAGCGCTTTGGTGGCCATCACCATCGGGTCAGGCGATGGGGAGAAGGCAAAAAGATTGTTCTCGCTGTTTGTCTATGTGTCGATTATCTGCGGTTTCGTAATCGGTGTGCTGGGCCTGCTGGCGATCCGCCCGGTGGCGGTATGGCTGGGAGCGGAGGGAGAGATGCTGGAGAACTGCGTGCTTTATGGCCGCGTGGTTCTGGTGGCGCTGCCGATGCTGATTCTGCAGTATGAGTTCCAGAGCTTTTTCATAACGGCGGAGAAGCCGCAGCTGGGCCTGGCTGTCACGGTGGCGGCAGGCGTGACCAATATGGTGCTGGACGCTCTGCTGGTAGGGGCGTTCAAATGGGGGCTGGTGGGGGCGGCCGCAGCCACGGCTCTCAGCCAGACAGTGGGCGGCATCATCCCGCTCATCTATTTTGGCCGGCCGAACACGAGTCTGCTGCAGCTGACCAGGACGAAATTCGACGGCAGCGCCATAGGGAAAGCATGCATCAACGGTTTCTCCGAGCTGATGTCCAATATCTCCATGTCCGTGGTGGGCATGATGTATAACGGCCAGCTGATGAAGTATGCCGGGGAGGACGGCGTGGCGGCGTATGGGGTACTGATGTACGTGAGCATGATTTTCCTGGCGGCTTTCATCGGCTATGCCGTGGGCGTGGCGCCGGTTGTGGGATATCATTACGGCGCCGGGAGCCAGGAGGAGCTGAAAGGGCTGCTGAAAAAGAGCCTGGTGCTTATTGGCATCTTCTCGATAGGCATGGTGGTGCTGGCGGAGGGGCTGGCGCGGCCGCTTTCCCTGATTTTCGTGGGATATGACAAGGAGCTTCTGGACATGACCCTGTGGGGATTTCTGGTATACTCCTTTTCATTCCTGTTCGCGGGAATAGCGATTTACGGCTCCTCATTCTTCACGGCACTGGGGAACGGGCTGGTGTCCGCCATGATTTCTTTCCTGCGGACGCTGGTGTTCCAGGTGGCGGCAGTGTTGATTTTTCCGCTGATCTGGGGACTGGACGGCATCTGGATCTCCACCGTGGCCGCAGAGTTGATGGCGGCGGTTGTGGCGGTGCTGTTTTTGATTGGGTGCAGAAAGAAATATCGTTATTAAGATTAAAAATACATGTTAAAGTAATAATTCTTGACAAAATGTCCCCAGCCCCTATAATAGTCCTAAAAAAGACTGGAGGGGCCATTATGTATAAGGGGAGACCTGTGATAGCGATAATGCCTTTGTATGATGAGGGAAGAGACAGCTACTGGATGCTGCCCGGCTACATGAAAGGGCTGGAGGAGCAGGGAGCGATTGTGCTTATGCCGCCTTTGTGCACGGAGGAGCCGGAGCTGGATTATTTTCTGGAGGCCTGTGACGGCTTTGTGCTGACTGGCGGGCAGGATGTGGCGCCCGCCGTGTACGGAGAAGAGGTTTCCCGGCAGTGCGGCGATACGGCGCCTGTCAGGGACAGGATGGATGCCTGTATTCTGCGGGGAGCCGTGGAACGGGATAAGGCGTTGCTGGGAATCTGCAGGGGGCATCAGCTGATGAATGCGGTGTACGGCGGGAGTCTGTATCAGGATCTGACTACGGAACGCCCTTCTGAAATCTGTCATCGGATGCAGCCGCCCTATGACGGAAAGGCCCATGAAATCCGTCTGGAGCCGGATTCTCCGCTTAGCAGGGTGCTGCGGACGGAGAAAGCAGGGGTAAACAGCTGTCACCATCAGGGAATCAAACGGCTTGCCGAACCTTTTCGGGCCATGGCCTGCGCGCCGGACGGCATCGTGGAGGCAATCTATATGCCGGACAGGAAGTTCGTCTGGGGCGTCCAGTGGCATCCGGAGTTCTCCTATCGGGTCAATGAGGACAGCCGGAAGATATTCGCAGCGTTTCTGCAGGCCGCCGGGGAGGCATGAGGCAGTAGTCCGCGGATTAAAAATCCGCTTGCGATGGAAAAATGGGTGCTGTGATTCAGGGTAACTGGTTCAGCCTTTCTATAAAAAGTTTCTGGGCTCTGCCCTTTTTCTTATATCCGGCAGCTGTTCTTCCCGCTGCCGGATATATCAGGCCTGCTGTCCGACAGGGCCTGTCTCAAGGTCTTTCCTGTCCATTCCTGTATCTTACCACGGTAAATACAATAGAAAACTTTATGGGGCCGGAACGGCTCTGGCCGGGAAAAGCATTTGAGGGATCTGCGATAATACTCTGGTGGGCATCCTGGCAGAATTCAAGATTCGGACTGTAGTGGGAAACCGGGCAAGGCCTCAGTATAAGCAATCTGGATATTTTAGGAATATATAAGGATAATCAGGAGGTAAGGACATGGCAATCATAGGAATAGACTTGGGGACGACCAACAGCCTGGCGGCCTGTTGGAGGGACGGCAGGCTGGAGCTGATTCCGGGTGAGGACGGGGAAGTGCTGTTCCCCAGCGCGGTGGGATATGTGGAGGGGGAAGGCTTTCTGGTGGGAGCGGCGGCAAAGGAACGGCTGCTGACCCATCCCGACGACACGGTAGCTTCTTTCAAGTGCTTTATGGGCACGGCAAAGGAGTACAGTCTGGGTGGCAGAGCGTATACCCCCATGGAGCTGTCGGCCATGGTGCTGGAGCGGCTGAGGAGGAATGCGGAGAGGGTGCTGCAGGAGGAGATTGAAGAAGCCATCGTGACGGTTCCGGCCTATTTCAACGACAGACAGAGGAGCGACACCAAGAAGGCGGCCCAGGTGGCGGGGCTGAAGGTGGAGCGCCTGATCAATGAGCCGTCGGCGGCTGCCCTGGCCTACCGGATGGCTGCAGGTCAGGAGGACAGGACGCTGATTGTCTTCGACTTCGGGGGCGGGACGCTGGATCTGTCCTATGTGGAATGCTTTGAGAACGTGATAGAGATTGTGGCTGTGGCCGGAGACAACCATCTGGGCGGGGACGACATCGACAGGGCGATTCAGTCCTATTTCTGCAGGGAGAACGGTCTTGTGGAGGAACGGCTGCCCCTGGAGGAACTGGCAAGGATTCGGCATCTCGCGGAGCAGTGCAAATGCGTCCTGGCTTCTGGCGGGCGTGCAGACATGGAGCTGACCGTGGGAGGAAAGGCGTGCAGGGCGCAGCTGACGGAGGATATCCTCTTTGAGCTGTGCATGCCGCTTTTCGGGAAGATGAAGCAGCTTTTTCTGCATCTTCTGGAGGATGCGGATTCCAGGGTCTCCCGGATAGATGACCTGGTCATGGTGGGCGGTTCCTCCAGGCTGGGGGTGGTGAAGCGGTTCCTGTCGGAGCTTCTGGGGAAAGAGCCTGTGGTGCTGGACGAGACAGACCGGGTGGTGGCCCTGGGGGCGGGGATTTACGCCGGAATCCGCAGACGCGGGGAGGAGATTCGGGACATGCTGCTGACGGATGTGTGTCCCTTTACCCTGGGGATTGGGATTCGGAACAGGAGCGGTCAGGACAAGAATGTCTTGAGCCCTATGATTGAGCGCAATTCCACCCTCCCCGCTTCCTGTAGGAATCGGTTCGTCACTACCGGCGATTATCAGAGGGAGATTCTGGTGAAGATTTACCAGGGAGAAGAGTATTATGTGGACGACAATGTCTATCTGGGGGAGGTGGCCATAGAGGTGGCCTTGAAACCGGCGGGACAGGCCTGGGTGGACGTGCAGTTCACATACGACATCAACGGCATCCTGCATGTGTCGGTGGAAAACGAAATGGGGGAGCGGAGACAGATCCTGCTGGCGAACCAGGCTCTGAGCGCGGAAGAGTTGGAGCGGTATACAAAGGAAATGGAGAAGATTATGCTGCCGCCCATTGAGCAGCCGGAGAACCGGGAGATGCTGGCACGGTTCCTGGCATATTTCGAGGAAAGCACCGGAGAGCGGCGGGAGCGTATCGGGGCCATGATAGGAAGCATCACCCAGGGGCTGTGCAGCGGCAGAAAGAAGGCGGTCAGGAACGCCCGGGAGACTGCCAGGGCCTGGCTGTCCATACTGGAGGAGAGCCGGGAGACAAAAGAGGAGAGGCTGTTCGACGGAAGAGTCTCCTATGACTGGTATGAGGAAGAAGGCTGGGACGACGAAGACGAGAGCCGGGACGGTGGGAAAGAGGACTGGGACAGCAAGGACGAGAACCGGAATGATTCGGAAGAGGGTTGTGACAGTGGGAGAGAACCGGAGCGAAGGGAAAGAGAATCAGGACAACGGGAAGAGGACTGTGAAAACAGGGAATAATCAGGAAGATTGGGAAGAGGAGTAAGACGATGAGCAGTGACAAATGGGGGCTTTTGGGAATAAAACCCACTGCTGACAGGAAAGCAATCCGGAGCGCTTATGCGGCCCAGTCCAGGCTGCACCACCCGGAGGAGGAGCCGGAATATTTTGTGGAGCTGAATCAGGCTTACAGACAGGCGCTGGATTTTGCCCGGACAGCGGATACAGACAGAGAAAGCCCGGAAGACAGAAGAAGCAGTGAAAGTGTAAAAAGCAATGACACGGAATCTGGCCGGATGGTTTCCCTTTTAGAGAGACTTGCCGACGCGCAGCAGAAGGCTATACAGGAAAGCATGGACACAGGCGCCCTGCATGAATTCATCTCCCTTTTTACAAATTCCAAACAGGCGAAAAACGCCGACACCTGGAGACGCTTTTTCCTGTCGGAGACTTTTCTGGGAGAACAGTACTCGGAGGAATTTGCCAGGGGCCTGTACACCTACCTCATGGAACAGGAAATCTGCCCATGCGGCAATCTTCCCATGGCCCTCCTTCAGGAGCTGGCCATCGCCTATGCGCTGATTCCCCATTTTGCTGGGGAAGAGTACGGACAGGGAATGAAATACCCCAAGGAGTGGTACAAGGTCACGGTAGAGCAGACTTTCCCCGCCAGGAAACTGGTGGCAGAGATTTTCAACAGACAGGGCTGGGACTGTGACCTGAAATCCATGACCAGGCGGATGATGAAACAGCCCGCCAACAAGGTGCGCCATAATGCCTTTTCTGACTATCTGAATTTAAAGGAAATGGGGCTTAAGGGACAGCTTACGGAGTCGGAAAAAGAAGAATGGCAGCATATCCTGAGTTTCGGACAGGTTCACTATCTCTATGAGCGCAACGGCAAACGGCTGGGCGGGACAGACTACGAGAGCCGCAGCGAATGCGTGGTGAAGCTCTATGTCCAGTGGCTGAAGGACGAACGGCTGCCGGAATGTGTGCTGAAGTTCCTGTATCAGAAGTTCTCTTTCCGGGAGCTGGAGCACAGCAGCACCAGAGGGCTGTACGGGGCTTTGAAGGAACAGGTGCAAAGACAGCTGCCTCAGGTGGAGGAGCTGCTCTTTGGTCAGGAGGGACTGGAGCAGAAGGCCGTCAAAGTATACCGCCTTTGCTCCCGGATCATCAATGACAACCATAACAATTACGAGAAATCCATCTACGAGGAAACGCCCCGGATAAAAGAACAGGTGGAGGCTCTGCTCGCCATGCCGGAGTGGGGGCAGCTGCGGGAGAACAGGGGGCTGTTCGACAAGCTTTATGGGGGAGCGAAAAGGCTCGTGATGCCCCGTTCCCTGACAGAGGGACTGATTCGGTATCTGCAGCAGGGGAATTATCCGGAGCCCAGACGCACGGAATTACTGGAGAGCCTGCTGCGCTCCCTGAGCACAGGGCGGATGTGCAAAGAGATTGATTACCGTTTCCGAATGCCTGTTCCGGAGGTGGACATGGACGATTTGGAGGGGAATGGGGATTTCTGGCAGTACTATCTGATGCGGGGATACGGTTTCCGCCACAGCCGGATCCGGGGAGCCTGGGAGGACGGATATCTGTATGAGATGGATGGGGAGTGCTATCTTCCGGCCTATATCCGCTATCTCTACGCGCCCTCCAGGGTATGGCAGAGGGCCTTTACGGGATTTTGCCAGGAGACGGAGTCTATCCCGGAACCGGTGAGCGCGGTATGCGACTTGCCGGACGGCAAGGTCTTGCGGGTGGAGTTCCATTATCATTACTGCCTGTATTTCGTGGAGGAAGCGCCGGTGCTGACTCCGGTACTGTCCTTTGCCCAACTGCGCCAGTGGGCTCTGGAGCATTCCCGGGCGGCAGATTTCTTCTTTCTGCTGGCTGTGACAGCTATTGAGGATTCGGAGCGGACGACGGCGGAGGAGCTGATTTTGCAGTGGCTGGGGAAACTTCCTTTGTATCGCCAGATCTGTCCTTTGCTGGCCAGGCTGCTGGCCGCGGACAATGACCGTCTGCCTGCGGGAACCAGGGCGGTCTGTTATGAGGAACAGGAGAGGTTCTGTTTCCGGGCGGTGGTTTCCGGGGAAGGAATCCGTATCTTCCGCCAGATGGAGTTCGGCTGGGAGGACAGGATTTTCAGAAGGGCGGAGTTCGGCTGGAAGGAGGTTCCGCTGTCCCTGGATGCTCTGGGACTGGGAGGGAGTCGGGTGTCTGCGCCAGACCCTGTGGAGCTGGAAAACCTTGCGCGGGAGTCATTGCTTTTGCTGCGCCAGCCCAAGCCTGTGCCTTTGGCCGTGCAGAATCTGGAGGGGATGGATTTGCCGCAGAAAGCCCGGGCGGTGTTAAAGGCCATGGGGTTCCCGGAAGGGGTGGAAGGCTACTGTGTGCTGCGCTATGGACAGGAGAGGGAGAGACGGCATGATAAGGTATTCTACGGGGCGCTGTCTCCTTTCGGCTTTCCTGTCGGTGTCCATTCCGCAGAATATGAGAGAAGCATGGGTTTCCACATGGATGTCTCCCGGACGAAGATCAAAGAGGGGAAACGCTATGTAGGGCGCTTTGGGTGGGGGTTCAAATATTCGCCCCAGTCGGACTATTGGCCCCTGTGTGTCTACCAGGGGGACAGCGGCATGTATTACGCTGACGGCACCACCAGGATGTACCGGGCCCAAAGCCTGGACAGGCTCCTTGCGGACTGGCTGAGACCGGAGCTGGAGGGCGTTACGGAGGTGGAGGTCTACGGAGGGCTTCTCACGGTATCCAGGCTTGACCACAGGCTGGAATACTGCTATGGGGAGAAGGATTTTCAGGATTCTGTCCATGGAACGGGGCAGACAGTGGCGGATTACTTCACGGTGTTCGGCGGATACCGGCTGTGGGAGACTTTTGCCCGGTGGATGGATGCCGCTCTCGGAAAGTGGCTGCCGGACTGGGTGAATGTCCTTACCATCGGCCAGGCTCTGGGGAATGAAGAGGGGGAGGGAAGTGCCCTGTCCCTCACGGGGAGTTATGTGGAAGAGGTGAACCTGGATTTGCTGGAACTGCAGGAGCAGCTGCGGGCGGAGGATTCCCGGGATGATTTCCAGGGGGAAGAGGAAAGGGAGAAACTTCCAGAGTATAGGGAGTATCCGCTGGAAACAGCCTGTCTTGTCTGGGGAAAGGGGTTTGCCGTGCATCTACAGCGTCAGTCTCTGGGAGATGCGGTGCAGTGGTATCTGGAAGAACGGCCTGGAGAGGGAGTACAGCTGTTGAAAAAACGCCGCATTCGGGTGGAGATTGCAGACCGTCATCGTATCCAGCAGACCGGGGCTTTCTCATAGGGCATCTGCCGTCAGGGGTGGCAGATATGCGATGCAGCTTTAGCCGGGAGTAAGAAATCTTTCAAACTGCAAAATTTATTTTGATAGTCTATAAGAGGTATGCTATACTGACTTGTAGTAGAGGAATAACTACATTGTAAAATGCGGGAGACTGTAAAACTTTTGTGGAAGGATGAAAGACATACCGCCAAAAGCCTTGCATTGGAACTTGGGATTTCTGAAAGACAGGTTCAGAGAATCCTCAAAGAGCTAAAGGACTCCGGAACCATCGAACGTATCGGTGAAGATATTGACTTTATCCAGCTGGCGGAAGGCAATAAGAAAAAACTGAGCAAAAACAGGGTAGTTTTTGACACTGTCTTAAAAAGATGGAGGACTAAGTTATGAAGATTAAAATCCAACTCAAAGAAAAAAACAGAATACAAAATGGCATGATAGGCCTGTTCTTCGAGGACATCAACTACGCGGCAGACGGCGGGCTGTACGCCGAAATGCTGGAGAACCGTTCCTTTGAGGCTGTAAAGGCCACGGGAAAGGCCTGCGATTATCAGACAGAATACGACGGCGGATATGCCTGGAGCGCGTATCCGGCCACAGCCCGGGCCAGGCTGCGCTGTGTCACCGGCAGTCCCTTAAGCGAAGAAAATCCCCATTACATGCGTCTGGAGACAGCGCAGGATGGGGAGGGCATAGCGAACAAAGCCTATGACGGCATATATTTAAAAAAGGGAATGGACTACAGACTCACATTTTGGGCCAGATGTGTGGCGTTTGAGGCCGAATTCCTCTTTTTCGTGGAAAAGGACGGAGTCCGGTACGCCCAGGGGAAGATTTCCGCGTCGGCAGGCCAGGAGGAGACCTACAACCATTTCCGAAAATATGAGGCGGTCATGGAGGCGCAGGAGTCCGTGGAGCGAGGCACGTTTGCCCTGTGCCTGTCAAAGTCCGGCATTGTAGAGCTGGATTTCGTCTCGCTGTTTCCCGGGGACGCGGTGGAGGGTATCTTCCGCAGGGATCTGTTCCACATGTTGAAAGAGCTGCGCCCTGGTTTCCTGCGGTTCCCGGGCGGCTGCATTGTGGAGGGAAATACCCTGGCCAACCGCTATCGCTATAAGGACAGCTTAAAGCCGGTATGGGCCAGGAAGAACAACTGGAACCGCTGGGCAGTGCATGAGACCAAAGAGGAGAACGGATACGAGGGCGATTACAGCCATTACAACCAGACTCTGGGCCTCGGTTATTATGAATATTTCCTGCTCTGCGAGCTATTGGGAGCAAAGCCTCTGCCGGTGCTGAACGTAGGCTTTGCCTGCCAGTACCAGTCTGATGAGCTGGTGGACAGGGACAGTGCCGCTTTCCGGGAATTCGTGCAGGATGGGCTGGATTTGATAGAATTTGCCAACGGCGGGGAGGACACGCCCTGGGGAGCTGTCCGCGCCCGTATGGGGCACAGGGAGCCATTCGGCCTTACGATGCTTGGAATCGGCAATGAGCAGTGGCAGACGGAGAAAGCGGATTTCTTTGAACGATATGAAATGTTCGAAAAAGCGATACATGAAAAAGCGCCTGATATCCGGCTGATTGGTTCCGCAGGGCCCGATGTGACCTCCGAGCGCTACACGAAGGCCTGGGAATTCTACCATGCCCATGAGAATCAGAAGAATTTCGTGTATGCCGTGGACGAACATTACTATGTGAAGCCTGAGTGGCTGTACGGGCATGTGGATTTCTATGACGGGTATTCCAGAAAGGTGAAAGTATTCTCGGGAGAGTATGCGGCCCATCCGTCCAATGGATTCAACAATCCAAAGGCAAATACGCTGGATGGCGCTCTGTCGGAGGCTGCTTTCCTCACCGGGGTGGAGCGGAACGCGGACGTGGTGGTGCTGGCCTCATACGCGCCGCTGTTCGCCAGATTGGGATATACCCAGTGGTCGCCGGACATGATCTGGTTCGATGGCGCGTCCTGCTATGGCAGCCCCAGCTATTATGTGCAGAAGATGTACGCCTGCAATATGGGAGATGCGGTGCTGGATACCTGCGGCGGGGAAAAGGAGGCTGCAGCCCAGGGCATCTATTATTCTGTCAGCCTTGCCGAAGAAAGCGGTGACGTAATCGTAAAAGCGGTCAATTCCGAAGAAAGGGAGCAGACGCTGAATCTGGAACTTCCGAAAGAGTGGAAGAACTGCGGTAAGGCCCAGGCTGTCATACTGACCGGGGCAGGCAGGGATGTGTATAACTGCATGGAGGAGCCGGATGGGGCCGTGCCTTATGAGAGAGAGTATGACGCTCTGGAGGGTATTGCAATGCCGCCGCTTTCCTTTATGGTGCTGAGGATCAAGACAGGGAAAGGCTGAATAAAAATCAGCAGAGCCGGGAATTTGAACAATCTTGAGGTGGTGGCCACCACTTCTGACAAGTTATGCTGCTTGTTTCGGATTCACGGAGAAAGAGGTGCTGCGCTGCGAGACGGATGCCAGAGGGGAGAAGACAGGCTGCAAATGAAAATTTGACATAAGACGTGACAACAGCAGAACGTAATTACGGATGCAACAAAGACGGAAAGGTTTTGATGTTCTGTAGGGACTGGAGGAGAACAGGACATCCAGGAGAGATTAAAGGCTAAAACCAAAACTTTACAAGAACTTTACAAAATCTCGATAATAGATTTGCTGTACATTTGATAAAATATATTCCATAGAAAAAAGATGGAAAAGGCAGGAAGATAATGGATATTTTCAATATACTCACACTGATTGGGGGATTAAGCCTGTTTCTGTTCGGCATGAACATTATGGGACAGGCTCTGGAGCGCAGGGCCGGGGGAAATCTCCGGCAGCTTCTCGGAAAACTGACGACGAACAGAGCCGCCGGGCTTCTGACCGGGCTGGGCATTACGGCGGTGATTCAGAGCTCTTCGGCCACTACGGTCATGGTGGTGGGATTTGTGAACTCCGGCCTGATGACACTGGCCCAGGCAATCAATGTCATCATGGGAGCCAATATCGGCACCACAGTGACCGCATGGATTTTGAGCCTTGCGGGAATCGACAGCGGCAACATATTCGTAAGCCTTTTGAAGCCGTCCTCCTTTACGCCCGTCCTGGCTTTGATCGGCATCATTTTCTATATGTTCTGCAAGAATGACAGAAAGAAAGATACCGGTATGATTCTGCTGGGCTTTGCCACCCTGATGTTCGGCATGGAAACCATGTCGGGGGCCGTTTCCGGACTCCGCAGCGTCCCATGGTTTCAGAATCTTTTCATCATGTTCCGAAATCCGATTCTCGGCGTGCTGGCGGGGGCTGTCCTTACAGCCATCATTCAGTCCAGTTCTGCTTCGGTGGGCATCTTGCAGGCCCTGGCCGTCACGGGGCAGGTTTCTTACGGCGCCGCCATTCCCATCATCATGGGACAGAATATCGGCACCTGTTTGACCGCCATGATTTCCTCGGTGGGAGCCAACAAGAACGCCAAGCGGGCAGCTATGGTGCACCTGTCTTTCAATGTAATCGGAACGGCGGTCTGGCTGACTGTCTTCTGCCTGATAAAAGAAATCTGGAACCTGGCGCTTTTAGGGGAACCGGCCTCCCTGTTCGGCATTGCCGTGGCCCACTCTGTCTTCAATCTTTTATGCACGATATTGATGCTGCCTCTTTCAGGGTTCCTGGAAAAACTGGTGAACCGGCTCGTACCGGATGCAAAGCAGCCGGAGAGCCAGTCGGAACTGGACGAGAGATTACTGGCGACTCCTCCCATTGCCCTGGAGCGCTGCCGCGAGGTGGCGGCGGACATGGCGGAGACCGCGGTAAGCGCATTGAAGATAAGCCTGTCCTGTCTGCAGGATGATTCCCCGCACCTTGCGGCATCCGTCCGCGAGAAAGAGGAAAAGACTGATTACTATGAGGATATTCTGGGAACCTATCTTGTAAAGCTCAGTGAGAAACAGATCAGCAGTTCCGACAGCGCGGAGGCGGCGAAGCTTCTGAAGATGATTGGGGACTTTGAGCGGATTTCTGACCATGCGGTCAACATATCGAAGTCCGCAGAGGAAATGCAGGAAAAGGAGCTGACGTTCACGGAGGCCGCAGTATCTGAGATGGAAGTCATCACCTCGGCGGTAAATGAAATTCTGGATCTGTCGCTGAAAGCGTTTCTGTCGGACGACTTAGAGACTGCCTCCATGGTGGAGCCTCTGGAGCAGGTGATCGAGCAGCTGAAAGAGCAGCTGCGCACCCGCCATATCCTGCGCCTGCAGCAGGGGGCCTGCTCCATTGAGGCCGGTTTTATATGGTCGGATCTGCTCACCAATTTGGAACGCACTTCGGACCATTGTTCCAACATTGCCGGATGTGTCATCGATATGGCCCAACACAATATGAACCTCCACGAATCGCTCCGCAGCGTAAGGAATGACAGTGCGGATTTTCAGCGGAGATTCACGGCATATGCCGGGAAATATTCTCTTGAGAGATTCGTACATTGAAAGAGTCTGCAATTTTAGGAGAGAGGATATTGCCAGCCTGCGCAGGAAGTCTTATAATATTCCTGAGCAGGCTTTTTGGAATGCAGAGCCTTGCGGCGGATAGGAGCGGATGATATGGAAAATACGCAGGAAGAGGTAAAACTGCCCCGGGAGGAACTTAAAAAAGAAAATCTGCGGGTGCAGAAAGCCGCATATATCAAGCAGCAGATAGAGCGGCAGCGCGCAGCGGAGGACGCCAGGCTGGAACGGCTGCTGCAGGAGCAGGAAGTGATTGCCGGTCTGCGGGAATCCATCGATGACGGCATGTGGCAGACGGAAGAGGCCAGAAAATATAACCGGGAATTCCAGGAACAGCTGAATATGCAGATTTATGAGGCCCACGGGATTACCGAAGATAAGCTGGCAGGAATGAAAGAGTACAAAAACGCTCTGTATCGGGGCGCTGCCGCAGTGCTGTTCTTTCTGTCACTGGCGCTGACTATCCTCTGTGGAGTGCTGCACGGTTTCGGCTCGAAAGTCTGTCTTTTGATGTTAGCCTATACCGCTGTGGAGGGAGCGCTGGCCGGAAAAAAGCAGAAAGCCCTGCTGGATGTGGTCTGTAAGATTCTGTACATACTGATATTCCCGGCGATGATGGTCATGTTCGTGTGCTATGAACTGGGATATGAGGAATATGATCTGTTTCTTCCGTATGCGGCCATTGCGGGAGGGGCAGTAACGATACTTGGTATGATATCGTACTTTCTCCATGACCCTTATCGACATGAAAAGAGAAAAATACAGGATGCAAAAAGTCAGATTCGCGAGATAGAAAAGGCCGCGGGAAAAGAAATCCGAAAGAACCAGAAAATTAAGCAAAAGGAAGAAAGGCGCGCGCAGAAGCGTCTGGAACAGGAGAACCGCAAAATCAGGGAAACCGCGGGTAAAGCAGAAGAAAGCGGCCTGCGGTCCATAAGAGGCATTGCTTCAAGAGGCGGATTCTTCGCGCGGTTTAAAAAACGGGCCGAACAGCCTGCTGAAACGGAAGCTGATGGCATAGAAGCCGATAGCATAGAAGCGGAGGAGATACAACAGGAGGAAAAGCCGCAGGAGAAAGAAGTCCCAGGCGATATCTGCGGATAGCATGCCCCGGGGAAGTACGGATTGCCGCATATCGGCATATAATATACCAAATATATGCCGGAGCATTTGAAATATGCAGCGTGTGAGGAAAATGGTGGCCGGAGAACTTCCTGCCGGAACGGACGGCAGAGGAGTGACGGTCGCCGTCTTGGATACAGGAATGGGAAGCCATCCCGATTTGCGGGGCAGGGCAGTGTGTTTCCGTGATTTCGTGGGGCACGGGGAGTGGATATACGACGACAGCGGCCACGGCACCCACGTATGCGGCATCCTGTGCGGAAACGGACGCTTATCCGGTGGCCGCTACCGGGGCATGGCTCCGGGAATCCGGCTGGTGGTGGGAAAAATCCTGGACGAGAGGGGCGATGGCTCCACGGAGGCTATGCTGGAGGGCCTGGACTGGGTGCTGGGGCTTAGCCGGGAGTATGACATCAGAATCGTGAATATTTCCGTGGGAATCGGAAATCTCCGGGAACCGGCGAAAGAGCAGCTCTTGCAGGACAGGATGGAGGAACTGTGGCGCAGCGGAATCCTTGTAGTGTGCGCCGCCGGGAATAAGGGCCCGAGGGAGGGCAGCATCTCCGCGGTGGGCGGCAACAGGGTGGTGACAGTGGGCTGCTACGATGGAAGTTTCGCGGCGGGAAACCCCCGGAGCTGCGAATTGTATTCCGGCCGGGGCGTTTCAGGGAGTCCCATCCGCAAGCCGGATATCGTGGCCCCCGGCACAGATATCATCTCCTGTGGCCTGTATGCCCAGAGAGGGCGCGGCAGATACGCCTACGTGCCAAAGAGCGGCACCTCCATGGCCACGCCCGTGGTGGCCGGGGCGGCAGCGCTGGCTTTTCAGAAGTATCCCCGCATGACCAACGAGGAGTGCAAAAGAAAACTACAATATACAGCCTCCGATCTGGGACTCCCCTGGAATCGGCAGGGCTGGGGGCTTCTGAACGTAGAGAGGCTGCTGGGCTGAGCATATGCCATTTCCGATGAAAATCTTTCAGGAAGTGGCTATTTTTTTGTGAAAAAGCATTGACACATTCTGCATGATTGTATACAATAATACGGACATGAAGCCATATGGAAAGAAGGGATGAACATGAGAGAGAACGAGACGTTCCAAAATCGTCCGGTTACTATGAACCAGAATAACAATCTGCTGGAAATAGAAGAGCATATGTATATTCTGGATGATGTAAAGAAGCCGAATGTATTCCGCAATATGTTTCCTTATTCGGAGATACCGAAGATTCCTTTCAATGACAGAATCGTTCCCCACAATATGCCGCGGGAGATCTGGATAACGGATACTACGTTCCGGGACGGGCAGCAGTCCAGGGCGCCCTATACCACGGAGCAGATTGTAACGATATATGACTATTTACATAAACTGGGCGGGCCTAACGGCATGATACGTGCAAGCGAGTTTTTCCTGTATAGCAGGAAGGACAGGGATGCCGTATATAAATGTATGGAAAAGGGTTATCGATTCCCGGAAATCACCAGCTGGATCAGGGCCAGCAAGGAGGACTTCAAGCTGGTGAAGGAAATCGGCATGAAAGAGACGGGCATTCTGGTCAGCTGTTCCGATTACCATATCTTCTTAAAGCTGAAGATGACAAGGCGGCAGGCCATGGAACACTATTTGAGCGTAGTCAAAGAGTGCCTGGAGGAGGGAATCAGTCCCAGATGCCATATGGAGGACATCACCAGGGCGGATATCTACGGCTATGTGGTGCCTTTCTGCCTGGAGTTGATGAAGCTGATGGAGGAGTACCAGATTCCCATCAAGATTCGCGCCTGCGACACCATGGGGTACGGGGTCAACTATCCCGGCGCGGTTATCCCCAGAAGCGTACAGGGCATCATCTATGCCATCCACACTCACGCCGGGGTGCCCCATGCGCTGATCGAATGGCATGGGCACAACGATTTCTATAAAGCGGTGTCCAATTCCACCACAGCATGGCTTTACGGCTGCGCCGGCATCAATACCTCGCTGTTCGGAATCGGAGAGCGGACGGGCAATACGCCGCTGGAGGCCATGGTTTTCGAGTACGCCCAGCTGAAAGGCGACCTGAATGGGATGGATACCACGGTGATCACGGAACTTGCCGAGTACTACGAGAAAGAGATTGGCTATCAGATTCCGCCCAGGACTCCTTTTGTGGGCAGGAATTTCAATGTGACCCGGGCGGGGATACACGCGGACGGCCTGCTGAAGAACGAGGAGATTTATAACATCTTCGACACGGAGAAGTTCCTGAACAGGCCGGTGCTCTGCGCCATATCCAACACCTCGGGGCTTGCGGGCATCGCCCATTGGATCAATACATATTATAAATTAAAGGGCGAGGAGCAGATAGGAAAGAATTCTGAGCTGGTAGCCGAAATCAAGAAATGGGTGGATGAGGAGTACGCGGGCGGGCGAGTCACGGTAATGACCGATGAGGAAATCGTGGCATGCGTGGAGCGGGTCTGCCGGGAAAAGAATCTCTCCCTGAAATCGGCAGCAGAAGAGAAATAAATTTACGATCGCCGCAGTGAGGCGGCAGGGGAGGTTAGAACAAAAAGAAATGGGCAGTTACGATGTAAAGCAGGAGGTTACTGACAAGTACTCTTTGCGGGGCCGTGTATTCAACAAGCTTCGGAGCGACATCCTCAGCGGGAAATACGCGGAGCACGAGGAGCTGAAGGAAGTGGCGATTGGGGAGGAGATGGGTGTCAGCCGTACTCCGGTGCGGGAGGCATTCCGCCAGCTGGAACTGGAGGGGCTGATTCAGATTATTCCCAACAAGGGCGCCTATGTCACGGGCATCACGGAGAAAGATGTGAAAGACATCTACATGATTCGTTCCCGGCTGGAAGGGTTGTGCGCCCGCTGGGCCACGGAACATATCAGCCGGGAGCAGATGGACGAGATGGAGGAGAATGTCTATCTGGGGGAATTCCATGCCAGAAAGGGAAATCTGGAGCAGCTGGCAGAGTTGGACAACCGTTTCCACGATATTATGTATGAAGCCTGCAACAGCAAGATTCTGGAGCATCAGCTGAAAGATTTCCACAGCTATGTTCTGCGGGTGCGCAGGAAGACCCTGTCCAATGTGAACAGGGGACCGAAGTCCAATGAGGAGCACAAGCAGATCATGGAGGCCATCAGGGAGGGAGATGGGGACTTGGCGGAACAGCTTGCCCACCAGCATATGATAAATGCCTACGAGAACATGGTCAAAAATGGTCTGCATGAGGCCTATGCCAAAGAGGATAAAGAGTGAAAAGGCTTTGATGGCAGATGTGGAGAAAATTGACGAAAAGCACAATTGAACGGAGGTTTATATGAACAAAATTGAAATGACTACTCCCCTGGTGGAGATGGACGGCGATGAGATGACGAGGATTCTCTGGCAGATGATTAAGGATGAGCTGCTGCTCCCCTATATCAATCTGAAGACAGAGTACTATGACCTGGGGCTGGAGCACCGCAATGCCACTGATGATCAGGTGACGGTGGACTCCGCCAACGCCACGCTGAAGTACGGTGTGGCCGTAAAGTGCGCCACTATTACCCCCAATGGGGCCAGAATGAAAGAGTACGACCTGAAAGAGATGTGGAAAAGCCCTAACGGGACTATCCGGGCCATCTTGGACGGAACAGTGTTCCGTGCGCCGATTCTGGTCAAGGGAATCGTGCCCTATGTGAAGAACTGGAGCAAACCTATCACCATCGCCCGCCATGCCTACGGAGATGTCTACAAGAATACGGAAATCAAAGTGCCGGGGCCCGGAAAAGCGGAGCTGGTGTTCACGGCGGCGGACGGTACCGAGACCAAAAAGGTAATCCATGAGTTCACGGGAGCGGGTATCCTGCAGGGCATCCACAACACGGAAAAATCCATCAGCAGCTTTGCGAGGGCATGCTTTGGCTATGCCATAGACACGAAGCAGGATCTGTGGTTCTCGACCAAAGACACCATTTCCAAGAAATATGATCATACGTTCAAGGATATCTTCCAGGAGATATATGATGCGGAGTATAAGCAGAAGTTTGAGGAACTCGGTATTGAGTATTTCTATACATTGATTGACGACGCCGTGGCGAGGGTGATCCGCTCCGAGGGCGGCTTCATCTGGGCATGTAAGAACTATGACGGCGATGTGATGTCCGACATGGTGGCCACGGCCTATGGGGATCTGTCCATGATGACTTCCGTGCTGGTATCGCCCAGCGGAGTGTACGAGTACGAGGCGGCCCACGGCACCGTGCAGCGCCATTATTACAAGCACCTGAAAGGGGAAGAGACCTCCACCAATTCCATCGCCACTATATTCGCCTGGACAGGGGCCCTGAGAAAGCGGGGAGAACTGGACGGCAATGAAAGGCTTGCGGCATTCGCCGATAAGCTGGAGCGGGCCTGCATCAAGACTGTGGAGGACGGAAAGATGACTAAGAGCCTGTCGCTGATATCCACCTGTGAGAATCCTGTCATCCTGAACAGCCTTGACTTCATTAAGGCCATCAGAGAGACTTTGGACAGCCTGTTGTAGGATGTGCTTTTGATTTGACATAAAAATATCGGGAATCCGTCAATGTATTCGCCGGATTCCCGTTTAAAATTTTCTCCGTGCATTACGAAGCCTGGTGCTTTAAGATTTCCATATCCCGTTCAAGACAGTCTACCCTTGTCTTCAACATGAATCGCCGCATTCATCTTGTCGATGAGAACCTGTACTTCCCCTTTGAGAACCTGCGCATCTTCTTTAAGTACCCGAACATCCTCCTTGAGCTCATGTATGTCATCTTTCATGACTTGCATGTCATGCTTCATCTCTCGTATGTCTTTGCCTGATTCTAAAAGCAGTTCCCGGTCAGTCATATGACATACCTTCTTGCGTAATATTCTGGATACCTGCTCCAGACACTTTCATTATATCTTCTGTTCTGTTCACCGGAAGAAAGAGCTGTCATTCCGCCAGTGTCTCCCATTCTTCATACAGCGATGTAAGCTCCGTTTGGATACTGGCCTGTTCCGTGGCCAGTTCCTGGAGCCTGGCCGCCTGTGTTCCGATGGACGGATCGGACATCAGATTATTGATTTCGGCATCCCGGGCTTCCAGACGGGCGATTTGTTCTTCGCATTTCTTTAAATCATTCTCCCGCTTGCGGATTCGGGCCTGTTCCTCTTTTTTTGCAAGCCAGTTCTGTTTCGCATCGGAATCCTCGCTGACCGCTGTCCGGGAGGCTTTCTCGCTGCATGCCCTCTGTCCGTCAACAGAGGCGCTTTTTACATCGGCTTGGCGAAAAGCAGGGGAAGTGTCGGCTGTGGAGGCGCTTATAGCCGCCATGACATCGTCCTTTTTTTCCAGATAGTAATCATAGTTGCCGATGTAATTGACGAATCGGTACGCCGTCAGATCCAGTATCCGATGGGCAGTCCTGTTGATGAAATAACGGTCATGGGACACATACAGCACAGTGCCCTCATAGCTGTTCAGGGCGTCCTCCAGAATCTCCTTGGACATGATGTCCAGATGGTTGGTGGGCTCGTCCAGAATCAGGAAATTGGCGCTGCCCAACATGAGCTTGGCCAGGGAGACCCTTCCCCGTTCCCCGCCGCTCAGGTCATTGATGCGCTTGAATACATCATCCCCGGTAAACAGGAAAGCGGCAAGAAGATTCCGGATTTCCGTATTGGTCAGATGAGGGTAATCATCCGAGATTTCCTCAAACAGGGTCTTTTCGCCGTGGAGCACATGGTGCTCCTGATCGTAATAGCCGATCTCCACATTCATCCCTAGGCGGAAACGTCCGCTGTCCGCGGGGAGCACCTGGTTCAGAATCTTCAAAAGAGTGGTCTTTCCCGTGCCGTTGTCGCCGATGACGGCCACATGCTCGCCCCGCTTGATCTCAAAATTCACATGCTCGAACAGCAGCTGAGGTCCAAAGGATTTGCCAAGCTCCTCCACGGTGAGCACATCGTTCCCGCTCTGCTTTCTGGGAGTAAGCTTGATGCGCATGTCCGTCCGCGCCTCTGTGGGCTTTTCCAGCACCTCCATTTTTTCCAGCAGCTTTTCCCTGCTCTCGGCGCGCCGGATGGATTTCTCCCGGTTAAAGGAGCGGAGTTTTTCAATGACTTCCTCCTGATGCCTGATCTCCCGCTGCTGGTTCAGATAGGCGGTCATGGCCGCGGCCCGCAGCTGCTCTTTCTTCACGGCATAGTCCGAATAATTCCCTGAAAACACGGTGGACTTCGTCTGATCGATTTCGATGATCTTGGTGGCAATCCGGTTCAGGAAATAGCGGTCATGGGAGACGATGACGACGGCGCCTTTGTAGTTCATCAGATAAGTCTCCAGCCATGCGATGGAGTTCATGTCCAGATGGTTGGTGGGCTCGTCCAGGATAATCAGATCCGGCTTCTGCAGCAGAAGCTTGCCCAGAGCCACCCTGGTCTTCTGGCCGCCGGACAGGGTGGAGACGGACTTCCCGAATTCCTCCTCCGCGAACCCTAAGCCCCTCAGCACCCCTGTGATCTCGCCTTTATAGGAATATCCGTCCCCTGCCTCAAAGGCATGGGTCAGGGCTGCGTACTGCTTCATGAGGCCCTCCAGAGCGCCACCCTCCGCAGACTGCATGGAGAGCTCGCATTCGCGGATGCGGCGCTCCAGGTCGATCATCTCCTGCTTTACCGACAAAAGCTCCTCATAGATGGTATTGGCAGTGTCCACGGCACCGTCCTGGGCCAGGTAGCCGAATGACTTGCCCCTGGAGAGGGTGACGATTCCGTCATCCGGCGCCATCTCCCCCACCAGGATGCGTAGCAGCGTGGTCTTTCCCGCGCCGTTGATGCCCACGATAGCCGCTTTTTCGTAATCTTCTATATGAAAACTGACATTTTCCAGCACCTTGTTCTCCAGGAACGCTTTGCTGACATTGTGACAAGACAGTACCATTGTTTTACCCTCTCTATCCTGAAATCCTGCTGACTTTCTCTATTTTACTGTGGAACGCGTGAACTGTCAATGCATTAAGTATGGAATGAATCGTGCACAAAAAACGGGAAAACGGCGTGGCTGGCTACGTGGGATGACCGGCAGGGACTATATGCCGTTTATACGGATGAAAAATGATTTGCGCGAAAGCGGAAATTGTTGTAAAATGGCAGTGACAAGGAAAAATTTTCTGAGAATGAGAGAAGAGGGTGCCGATGGAAGAGAATGCGTATCTCCATGTGGATGGAGAGACCTTGAGACAGATTGACGAAAAGATGCCGCCTGAGGAGGAACTGCTGGATCTGGCAGAGTTCTTTAAGGTGTTCGGCGACGGTACGCGTCTGAAGATACTGTATGTGCTGTTAGCCGCGGAGATGTGCGTCTATGACATCGCTGCGGTGTTGAAGATGTCCCAGTCGGCGATTTCCCACCAGCTGCGGGTGCTGAAGCAGATGGATCTGGTGAAAAACCGCCGGGAGGGCAAGACCATATTTTATTCACTGGCCGATTCCCATATCGTGACCATTCTTAGCCAGGGACTTGACCATATCGAGGAGTGAGGGGCAGCAGGACATCAGCGCTCTGCCGCCGCGCTTTCTGCGGCCTGGAACACCTCGTAGCCGCTGCTCCCCAAAGGAGAGTGGTAGATGGTGGAATCGTCCTGGAATTCCTGAAAATATACGTACCGTGAGGTCATATTGATATGGTGGTAGACTCCGGTGGCGATGACGGTGGGATTGCTGCCGTCGATGCCCATGCATTTCAGGGCGGCATCTGTTCCGTTGGTCTGGTAGTAGACATAGCCGCTGCCCACATTGAAGCATTCCACACGATCCTGGGTCAGCACTTCGATGAGGTCCTGGGAGAAGGAGTAGCGGCAGAGCCTGTAGTCGTTCGCTACGTCCATATAGTAGACATAATCCCCCTCCAGCACGGGATTCCACAGATTGCCCCGCCAGATTTCCCTGGGCGCGTCAGTGGAGGTGTCAAGGGCATAGAGGAAATGGTTGCCCTGGGTGCCGTTGTAATAGATAGTGCCGTTCTCCGCGCAGGCGGGATTGATCTCATAATCGGCCAGCTGCACCTGCTCGGAATTGTCTATCTTCATCTTGGAAAAAGCCACAATGTCGTTAGTCGCGGTGAGGAAGTACAGGTAATTGTTCACCAGCTGCCCTTTCACTACCACATTGGTAGTCAGGGAAGTGGCATTGCTGCCGTTGAGCTTACAGCGCTGGAACGTCCTCAGGCCCAGAGCTCCGGAGAAACCGCCGTCCTCGTAGGAGATGCCCGTGTGGTAATAATAGAGATATCTGCCTCCTGCCAGGATGTTGCGCACTTCCATGGAATTGAGCCTGCGGAAATCGGTTTCATCCGGATTCATGGCGAACAATCCGCCTCCGGGGAAGGAATTGAGGAAATAGACACTGCCGTCATATTCACAGAAGCGTCCGTCATTGTTCAGGTTGCCGGCGGTGTTGCCCACTGTACCGTCCGGATTCATGACTACGCGCTGGGAGAGGGCCAGAATGGCTATGATGCCTGCAATCAGAGCCACGACGATGATGCCTAATACGATTTTTACGGATTTTTTCAATCTCATTTTTTACGACCTCCATATTTGGTTGCTTATATTTTACACCCCTTTTTGCTTGCTATCAAGGTTGTTTTGGTATAAGATAGTAAAAAGGTTAAAAGTAAAGGAGTCGCATATATGGACCTGACAGAGCTGAGAGAGCGGATTGACGCTATAGACGCGCAGATTGCGGGGCTGTTCGAGCAGCGCATGGACATCTGCGGACAGGTGGCGGAATACAAGATTTCCGTCGGAAAGAATGTCTTTGACAAGAGCAGGGAGGCGGAGAAGCTGGCAAAGATACGCGCCCTGGCCCACAATGAATTCAACGGTTTCTGCCTGGTGGAGCTGTTCGAGCAGATTATGTCCATGAGCAGGAAGCTCCAGTACCGGCTCCTGATGGAGAGCGGACGGCTGGAGGCGCTGCCTTTCATCGGCGTGGACCGGCTGGAGAGGTCAAAGGCAAGAGTGGTGTTCCAGGGGGCGGAGGGCGCCTATTCCCAGGCGGCCATGATGCGGTTTTTCGGGGACAGCGTGGACAGCTTTCATGTGGATGCTTTCCGGGACGCCATGGATGCCATTGAGGAGGGCAGCGCGGATTTCGCGGTGCTTCCCATCGAGAATTCCACGGCGGGAATCGTCAGCGAGATATACGATCTGCTGCAGGAGTATGAAAATTACATAGTGGGGGAGCAGATTATCAAGATAGAGCATTGCCTGCTGGGCGTGCCGGGGGCTAAGCTGGAGGACATCAGGACGGTCTGTTCCCATCCCCAGTCCCTGATGCAGAGTTCCAGATATTTAAGCCTCCACGACTGGCGTCAGATCAGCATGCAGAACAATGCTTTCGCGGCGAAAAAGGTGGCGGATGAGCAGGACAGATCCCAGGCGGCTATTGCAAGCGAGCATGCGGGGGAGATTTACGGGCTGGAGGTGCTGCAGCGAAAAGTGAACCACTCCGGTACGAATTCCACCAGGTTCATCATCGTAAGCGGCCGGAAGATATTCCAAAAAGACGCAAAAAAAATCAGCCTCTGCTTCGAGGTGCCCCATGAGAGCGGTTCCCTGTATCATATATTGTCGCATTTCATCTATAATAATCTGAACATGACCAAGATTGAGAGCCGTCCCATCGAGGACAGGAACTGGGAGTACCGCTTCTTCATAGACTTCGAGGGAAACCTGGCGGACAGCGCCGTAAAGAATGCCCTGAGAGGGCTTCGGGAGGAGGCCCGAAATATGAAGATTCTGGGGAACTATTGACGGAAGAAGAAAATCCATGGAAGAATGACAGAAAGCTGGAAGAAGACATATGAGAGAGAAAGAACTGATTGTATACAGGACATTCCGGGACGGAGAGCTGCTGGAGGATATGGCATGGCTGATGTCCCATTATGAGGAGGCCGGCTTGGGAGAGGCGCAGGCCGCGGGCAGGCCCCGTACCGCGGAGGCCGTGACGGCGCTTTTTTACGACTGTATCCACAGGCTGATCGAGCTGGCGGGGACTTACGGATTCCATGGCAATCTGTGGCATTGTTATCTGGCCAACCTCCTGGTGAACAATGAGAACAGCTACAGCCGGGGCTGTGAAATACGGGGCAGCATGGACGGGACGATTAACCGGGCAGTTCTGCACGATATCATGATATTCAAGGAATTCTACGACTATGACTTCGAACCCATGTGCCACAGGCTCCATGTGCCGGAGTTTTCCATGATAGAACATTATGAGAGCAGCACTCTGGAGAGCAAGGTCTACAATACCAGAATCTGCGCCCGCATCTGTGAGCTGGCGGAGGACTTCTGCAGGGACAATACGCCGGAGGAGATGAAAGACACCCTCACGCATTTCTATAAGGAATACGGGGTGGGAAAGTTGGGCCTGCACAAATCTTTCCGCATTGCCCATGGAGGGCAGGGGCATGTGCGGATCGAGCCCATTCTCAATATCGCCCATGTGAATCTGGACGATCTGATAGGCTATGAGCTGCAGAAGAAGAAGCTGCGGGACAATACGGAGGCTTTCGTGTCCGGGAGAAAGGCCAACAACTGTCTGCTGTTCGGCGATGCGGGCACGGGGAAATCCTCCTGCATCAAGGCCATCGCCAACGAATACTATGACAGAGGGCTTCGGATCATAGAGGTATACAAGCACCAGTTTCAGGATTTGAACGATTGTATAAGCCAGATTAAGGGACGGAATTATAAATTCATCATTTTCATGGATGACTTAAGCTTCGAGGACTTTGAAATCGAATATAAGTATTTAAAGGCCGTCATTGAGGGCGGGCTGGAGAAGAAGCCGGAGAACGTGCTGATTTACGCTACGTCCAACCGCCGCCACCTGATCCGGGAGAATTACGGCGACAAGACGGAGGACGGACATCTGCCGGATATCCGCCAGGACATGCACACCAGCGACACGGTGCAGGAGAAGCTGTCTCTGGTGTACCGCTTCGGCGTCACGATTTATTTCGGCGCTCCCGACAAGAAGCAGTTCCAGGGTATCGTGCGGGGGCTGGCGGACAGATACGGAATCGATATGCCTGAGGAAGAATTGCTGCTGGAGGCCAACAAATGGGAACTGTCCCACGGAGGGCTTTCAGGCCGGACAGCCCAGCAGTTCATTGACTATATATTGGGAATAAGGAGGTGACCTGAGGATGAGCATCAGGACATTTGCTGCCATTGATGTGGGCAGCTATGAGCTGACGATTAAGATATTTGCATTTTCCGGGAAAAATAATATGCGGGAAATCGACTGTGTCAGCAAACGTCTGGATCTGGGTTCTGATACCTATGCCATGGGCAAAATCAGCAATGAGAAGATGGATGAGCTCTGCCGGACCCTGAAAGACTTTTCCGACATCATGAAAGCCTACAAGGTGGAGAGTTACAAAGCCTACGGCACCAGCGCCATCCGGGAGACAGAGAATACCACCATCGTGCAGGATCAGATTGCTCAGCGCACAGGCATTAAGGTAGAGACCCTGAGCAATTCCGAACAGCGGTTTATGGACTACAAATCTGTCGCCTCAAAGGGGGACAGCTTCCGGAAGATTATCGAGGAGAAGACAGCAATCCTGGATATCGGAGGAGGCAGCATCCAGCTGTCGCTGTTTGACAACGACACGCTGGTCTCCACCCAGAATGTGCGGCTGGGGGTGCTGCGGATTCAGGATTATCTGAACCGTTTTTCAGTAAAAAGTTCCCAGATGGAGGATGTCATCTATGAGATGGCCATGGCCAGGCTGGATACCTACGAGAAGCTTTACCTGAAGGACAGAGGGATACAGAATCTGATTATCGTGGATGATTATCTTTCGCCCTGGGCGGTGAAGAAGAGGGGCGGGGACAGCGAGAAAGCAGTCCTGGATTCGGGGGATTTCGACACGATTTTTGAGGTGCTGCGCAGCCAGAACCCGGTGCAGATTGCCTCTTCCATGGATATCCCTCAGGACAGGGTTCCGCTGGTGTTCATCAGCGCCGTCCTGATTAAATGCATTGCGGAGCTGATGGGAGTGAAGCGCATCTGGGCGCCGGGGGTGACGCTCTGCGACGGAATCGCCTACGAGTACGCGGAGAAAATCAAGATGTTCCGGGGAGAGCATGATTTCGAGGAAGACATCGTTGCCTGCGCTTTCAGCATCAGCAAGCGGTATATGGTGAACAGGAAACGTTCCGAGACGCTGGACAATATCGCCACCAATATCTTTGACAGCATCAGGAAAATCCACGGACTGGGCAGGCGGGAGCGGCTGTACCTGCGGCTGGCGGCCATCCTCCATGACTGCGGGAAGTACATCAGCCTGGTGGATACGGGGGAGAACTCTTTCCAAATCATCATGGCCACGGAAATCATCGGCCTGTCCCACCAGGAGCGGGAGATTGTGGCAAATGTGGTGCGGTTCAATCACAGCAGATTCATCTACGATGTGCATCGCACAGGCGGCCTGGAGAAGGAGGCTTTCCTGGTGGTGGCGAAGCTGACGGCAATCCTGCGCCTGGCCAGCTGCCTGGACAGGAGCCACAAGCAGAAGCTGAAGGGGCTGAAGGCGGTGCTGAAAGGCGGACAGCTGATTCTGACAGTGGACACTCAGGCGGACATCGTTCTGGAAAAGGGATTTGTGGAGGCTAACACGGATTTCTTCAAGGAAGTGTTCAGTGTGGAGCCGGTGCTGAAGCAGAGAAAAATATTTTGAGACAGGTGAAAATTATGGGAGAAATCGATTTTTATAATCCGGAATATTATACGAACAGGGAATTGAGCTGGATTCTGTTTGACCACAGGGTATTGAATGAGGCCAGGGACAAATCTACGCTTTTGTTTGAACGTCTGAAGTTCCTGAGCATCACGGCATCTAATCTGGATGAATTCTTCATGGTGCGCGTGGCCTCTCTGCGGGACATGGTCCACGCCAAGTATCAGAAACCGGACATAGCCGGGCTGACGGCGGAAGAGCAGCTGAAGCGCTTAAGCGTCGCCATCCATGATCTGGTGGAGCTGCAGTATTCCACCTACAACCGTTCGCTGGTGCCCAAGCTGAAGCAGAATGGTCTGCAGATTGTGGGTAGGCATGAGGACCTGACGAAGAAAGAGATGGTCTTCGTGGACAAATATTTTGAGGAGAATGTGTACCCGGTGCTGACGCCCATGGCGGTGGATTCGTCAAGGCCATTTCCTCTGATACGGAACAAGACGCTGAACATAGCCGCTTTGGTGCGGAAGAAAGATAGCGGCGAGGAACTGGAATTTGCCACGGTACAGGTGCCTGGCGTGCTCAGCCGGGTGGTAGAACTGCCCTCTGACGGGAAGATGCGGAAAATCATCTTCCTGGAGGAAATCATCGAGCGTAACATGAATAAGCTGTTCCTGAACTATGACATTGTGTGCGCGTACCCGTTCAGAATCATGCGCAATGCCGATTTGAGCATAGAGGAGGACGATGCGGCGGATCTTCTGAAAGAAATCGAGAAGCAGCTGAAGAAACGCCAGTGGGGAGAAGCCATCCGCCTGGAGGTGGCGGCACGCTGCGATAAGAGGCTGCTGCGGATTCTGGAGGAGGAACTCCACATCGAGGATGAGAACCTCTATGTGATAGACGGGCCTCTGGATCTGACCGTATTGATGAAGATGTACGGACTGGAGGGCTTTGACCATCTGAAGACTCCCAAATATACGCCGCAGCCGGTGCCACAGCTGCCGGCAGGCTGCAAGATATTTGACGAAATCCGCAGGGGGGATATCCTGCTGCATCACCCATACCAGACCTTTGAGCCTGTGGTGGATTTCATCCGGCAGGCGGCCAGAGATCCGGAAGTCCTGGCCATTAAACAGACCCTGTACCGGGTCAGCGGCAATTCGCCGATTATCGCGGCGCTGGCATTGGCTGCGGAAAACGGCAAGCAGGTATCCGTGCTGGTGGAATTAAAGGCAAGGTTTGACGAGGAGAATAATATTGTCTGGGCCAGGATGCTGGAGAAAGCGGGGTGTCATGTCATCTATGGCCTGGTGGGACTGAAGACTCACAGCAAGATAACGCTGGTGGTGCGCAGGGAAGAAGACGGGATCAGGCGCTATGTTCATCTGGGAACGGGCAACTACAATGACGCCACGGCCAAGCTCTATACGGACATCGGGCTGCTCACCTGCTCCGAGGCCATCGGGGAGGACGCCACGGCTGTCTTCAATATGCTGTCGGGTTATTCGGAACCATTGGTGTGGAATAAGCTTTCTCTGGCGCCGCTGTGGCTGAAGAACCGTTTCCTGTATCTTATCGATAGGGAGAAGAAGTTCGCTCTGGAGGGCAGGCCTGCGCGCATCGTTGCCAAGATGAATTCCCTCTGCGACCAGGATGTGATCGCGGCATTGTACAGCGCCGCTTCGGCGGGCGTAAAAATCGATCTGATCGTGCGGGGCATCTGCTGCCTGCGGACGGGCATCAGGGGAGTCAGCGAGAATATCACGGTGCGCTCCATCGTGGGGAATTTCCTGGAGCACAGCCGTATCTTCTATTTTGAGAATGACCAGAATTATGAGATTTACTGCGGCAGCGCGGACTGGATGCCCCGCAATCTGGAGCGGCGGGTGGAAATCCTGTTTCCGGTGGACCGCCCGGAATTGAAGGAAAAGCTGCTCCATATCCTGCAGAGCCAGCTGGATGATAATGTAAAGGCATCGGTGCTGCGGCCGGACGGCACATACACAAAGGCCAGCAAGAGAGGGAAACAGGCATACTGTTCCCAGGAGGCATTTTGTGAGGAGGCGGTGGCCGAAGCCGGGAGGGCGGCAGGAGAGGGAGAGCAGATGACCAGGACATTCATCCCGGAGACCAGCCATGAGGCATAGCGGAGGCGGCATGAAGATTATATTAGCGTCAGCCTCGCCCCGCAGGCGGGAGCTGCTGGGGCAGATAGGGCTGGATTTTGAGATAAGGGTCAGCGATGTAGAGGAAAAGGTGAGCGCTGTGCTGCCCGAGCAGGTGGTGGAGGAACTGTCCGCACAGAAGGCAGGGGCAGTTCTCGAAACGCTTTCGGACAGTACGGAAGACATAGTTGTCGTCGGAGCGGATACCGTGGTAGCGCTAGAGGGTCAGATACTGGGCAAGCCCCGCAGTCCAAAAGAGGCGAGACAAATGCTGGAGCGGCTTTCAGGGAAGACACATGCGGTCTATACCGGCGTGACGCTGCTGTACCGTCCGGGCACCGGAGTTGGCATCACGGGGGAAGCCTTGGGCGAAACAGGCGGTACCCGGATAGCCTTGACAGGAGAATCCGGGCTTGAGGAGGATTCCGGATCGGTGCGGCGCAGAGTCTTCCATGAGAGGACGGATGTGACTTTCTATCCCCTGACAGAGGAGGAGATAGCCTTTTATATATCCTCCGGCGACTGTATGGACAAGGCGGGGGCATATGGCATTCAGGGAATCTTTGCCAGATATGTCAAAGAAATCCAGGGAGACTACAATAATGTGGTGGGACTGCCGGTAGGCAGGCTCTACCAGGAAGCGAAGGAATGGATTACATGATGAAAAAAGCAGTGATATTTGATTTGGACGGGACGCTTTCCGACTCCATCCACAGCATAAAGTACAGCGGCGACAGGACGATGGAAAAATTCGGATACGGCCCCTTTTCCATAGAACAGTACAAATATTTCGTCGGAGACGGCGCAAAGAATCTGGTCAGGCGGGCCCTGACCGCGGCAGGGGATACACAGCTTGTGCATTTTGAGGAGGCCTATGCCCTGTACAGAGAGATATTCAGGGAGAACTGCATGTATCGGGTGCGCCCCTATGACGGCATACCGGAACTTCTGGCTACGCTGAAAGCGCAGCATGTGAAGATCGCCGTCCTTTCCAACAAGCCTCATGCGGAGACTGTCAATGTAATCGAGACCCTGTATGGAAAGGGATATTTTGACGTGATAGAGGGCCAGAAAGAGGGTATGGCAATCAAGCCAAGCCCGGACGGGGTATTCCGTATCCTGGATCAGATAGGCCTGGGGGTGGAGGATCTGCTCTATCTGGGGGACACGGCTACGGACATGAAGACGGGAAAAAGCGCGGGGGCCTTTACCGTGGGCGCGCTCTGGGGATTTCGGGACAGGGCGGAGCTGGAGGAGGGTGGCGCGGACGCGATCATCGAGTATCCCCTGGAACTGCTCCGCTTCACCTAGCTTCTATGCAAAAAGTAGAAATTTAGAGCGTATTTTTGGTTAGATTTTGGAAAAATCAGAGGAATCGTAGAATATATTGACATAGCCATCCAATCGTATTATCATGTGAATATAATCTTCATTAATTCAAAGGAGGGCTGATAAATGCAGCAATTTGACGATGACGTATTGGAGTGCTTTTTAGAAAACCAGCAACAACTGTTTCCCGAAAAGGTGGCAGAGACACTGGAGGAGGCTGAGGATTTTCTGGAAGACTGCATGGCCGTGGTTGTCGATTCCGTTGATGAGGTGCTTGAGTACTTCGAGGAACAGGGCGTTGACACAGAGGGCGTCATGGATGAAGAGATTCTGGAAGCAGATGAAGTATTCGATATCGGCGATGGCAGATATCTGATAGTGGAAGGCTGAAAAGCAGCGACATTTTGGGACAAAAAAGAGGCAGTCTTGGGTGACCGCCTCTTTTTTGTTATTTCTGTACGATTTGTTTGAGATCCCGGAGCACTGAATAAGGAACGTAGAGACTTCCGTAGCCTGTGCCCAGATCCAGCCCCGGCTTGTTGGCGCCGTGGAAATCGCTGCCGCCGCTGACAAGCAGCCCGTATTTTTTCGCCAGTGTGCGCATCCGGCGCTCGTCGGAGGCGGTGTAGGTGCTGTAGACAGCCTCAAGCCCTGTGAGCCCGGCCTCCGTCAGCTCGGCTGTCAGGGTATCCAGCCCGCTGTCGCTTATGTGGTAAAGAACCGGGTGTGCCAGGATGGGAATGCCGCCTAGGGACAGAATCAGCTTCACGGCATCTACAGGGGTCACCTTTTCCCGGGGCACGAAATAAGGAGAATCGTCCCCCACATAGCGGTCAAAGGCCTCCGTCAGGCTGCTCACATAGCCGTGGCTTTGCATGTATTTGGCATAATGAGCCCTTGTGATGACGGCATCGGGGAATTCCGACTGCAGAGCCTCATAGGTGATGGGAATCCCTGCTTCCTGGAGCAGGCCGCACATTTTTCGGTTCCTGACGTTCCGGGAATCCACAAAGTCCTTCAGCTGTTGCTGAAAGCCGGTATTATGATAATCGATATACAATCCGACGATATGGACATCCTGCTTCTGGTATTCTGTGGAGAATTCGATTCCGGGGATGACTTCGGGAACCGGGGCCGCGCCAGGGCGGTCAGCTGCCCTGTCCCGCAGGCTGCGGGCATAGTCTATAGCCTCATCCAGTCCGTCTATGGTGTCGTGATCGGTGAGGGCAAAGGCCGCCAGCCCCTTTTCCATGGCATAGTCTACAAGCTCAGTGGGAGTAAAGCTGCCGTCGGAATGGTTGGAATGTACATGCAAATCAACTGCTGCCATGGGATATCTCATACTCAGTTATCATCCTCTTCTTTCTGCGCTGTGAAAATCGTGCGTTTTCTGGCCATCTCATCATTTGCCAGATACTCGTCATAGCTGGTGATCTTGTCGATCATATGCCCGTCAGGCAGCAGCTCTATGATGCGGTTGGCCGTGGTCTGCACGAACTGATGGTCATGGCAGGAGAACAGGGCCACTCCGGGGAACTTGATCAGTCCGTTGTTCAGGGAGGTGATGGACTCCATGTCCAGATGGTTGGTTGGCTCGTCCAGCACCAGGCAGTTGGCGCCGCTGATCATCATCTTCGACAGCAGGCAGCGCACTTTCTCGCCTCCGGAGAGCACCTTTACTTTCTTGACGCCGTCCTCCCCCGCGAAGAGCATACGGCCCAGGAAGCCTCTCACATAAGTCACATCTTTCACGGGAGAATAGCCGGTGAGCCATTCCGCGATGGTCAGGTCATTGTCGAATTCCGCGGTGTTGTCCTTGGGGAAATAAGTCTGGGAGGTGGTGACGCCCCATTTGTAATGTCCCTCATCCGGTTCCAGCTCACCCATGAGAATCCGGAAGAGAGTAGTCTTGGCTAACTCCTGGCTTCCCACGAAAGCAATCTTGTCATTGTGCCCCACCACAAAGGAGATGTCGTCCAGAATCTTTTCTCCGTTCACGGTCTTGGACAGATGCTCCACCGTAAGGACTTCATTGCCGATTTCTCTATCAGGACGGAAATCGATATAAGGGTACTTCCTGCTGGAGGGCCTGATGTCGTCCAGTTCGATTTTTTCCAGAGCACGCTTTCTGGAAGTAGCCTGTTTGGACTTGGAGGCGTTGGCGGAGAAACGAGAGATGAACTCCTGCAGCTCCTTGATTTTCTCCTCCTTTTTCTTGTTGGCCTCTTTCATCTGCCGCACCAGCAGCTGGCTGGACTCGTACCAGAAGTCATAGTTTCCGGCGTAGAGCTGAATCTTGTTGTAGTCGATATCGGCGGTATGGGTACATACCTTGTTCAGAAAATAGCGGTCATGGGAGACCACGATGACCGTATTCTCGAAATCAATCAAAAAGTCCTCCAGCCACGCGATGGCGTCCAGGTCCAGATGGTTGGTGGGCTCGTCCAGAAGCAGGATATCCGGGTTGCCGAACAGGGCTTTCGCCAGCAGCACTTTTACCTTCAGATTGCCGTCCAGATCTTTCATAAGGGAATAGTGCAGATCTGTGTCGATGCCTAACCCGTTTAGCACCATGGCGGCATTGGACTCCGCCTCCCAGCCGTCCATCTCGGCGAACTCCGCCTCCAGGTCGCTGACACGGATACCATCCTCGTCGGAGAAGTCCTCCTTGGCATAGATGGCGTCTTTTTCTTTCATGATTTCGTACAGGCGGGCATTGCCCATGATGACCGTATCCATGACGGAAAAGTCATCGTATTTGAAGTGATCCTGCTCCAGCACGGAGAGGCGCTGTCCGGGGGTGATGACCACAGTTCCGCTGGTGGTCTCCAGGTCGCCGGAGAGTATCCGCAGAAAGGTGGATTTTCCCGCGCCGTTGGCACCGATTACGCCGTAGCAGTTGCCTTCGGTGAATTTGATGTTCACATCCTCGAATAATGCTTTCTTGCCGATTCGCAAGGTTACGTTGTTTACACTGATCATTCTGAATCCTCATTTCCTGAAATTGGCTTCTTATTAAAATGCCGTACATTTTTCTTACCTATATCATTATACACAAAATGCCCGATTTATCAAGGAAAATCGATAGCACGGCAAGCTGGTTATTGGACTGTGCGTCAAAAGATGGCTGTTTGTGCAAGTTGCCGCCGGTGAAAAATGTAGAATGGACAGATTGCACGAAATTACCAGATATGACCAAAATAGGAACAATTTGTCTTGCTATTCTATTGGCATATTGTTAAAATAGAATTCAGATGACAGAATCTTCTTTTTGATTCTTTCATAAAGAAAGGACCTGCAGTTTTATGGTCTTTTGTCAGGAGGCAGCCATATTTTATGACTGTCTAAAATCAATTAGAAAGGGAGAGATAAAAATGAGAAAATGGGTGTACTTGTTTACGGAAGGCAACGCGGACATGCGTGAGCTTCTCGGAGGCAAGGGAGCGAATCTGGCAGAGATGACCGGACTTGGACTTCCTGTTCCGCAGGGCTTTACGATTACTACAGAGGCCTGTACACAATATTACGAGGATGGAAGAGAAATAAACGACGAGATTCAGTCGCAGATTAATGAATACATCGTCAAGATGGAGGAGATTACCGGCAAGAGGTTCGGCGACAAGGAGAATCCTCTGCTGGTGTCCGTCCGTTCCGGTGCAAGGGCATCCATGCCTGGCATGATGGACACGATTCTTAATCTGGGCCTTAACGAGGACGTGGTGAATGTCATCGCTGAGAAATCCGGCAATCCCCGCTGGGCATGGGACTGCTACAGAAGATTCATCCAGATGTATTCCGACGTGGTCATGGAAGTGGGCAAGAAGTACTTCGAGCAGCTCATCGACGCCATGAAAGAGAAGAAAGGCGTGAAGCAGGACGTAGAGCTGACCGCAGACGATTTGAAAGAGCTGGCAGGACAGTTCAAGGCTGAGTATAAGGCCAAGATTGGAAATGCTTTTCCGGACGATCCCAAGGAGCAGCTGATGGGCGCTATCAAGGCCGTGTTCCGTTCCTGGGATAACCCCCGCGCCAATGTATACCGCCGCGACAACGATATCCCTTATTCCTGGGGTACTGCCGTAAACGTACAGTCCATGGCTTTCGGCAACATGGGCGATGACTGCGGTACGGGCGTTGCGTTCACACGTGACCCGGCTACCGGCTCAAAGGGCCTGTTCGGTGAATTTTTGACCAATGCACAGGGCGAGGACGTGGTTGCAGGTGTCCGCACCCCTATGAAGATTACCGAGATGGCAGACAAGTTCCCTGAGGCGTTCAAGCAGTTCAAGGACGTGTGCGCCACTCTGGAAAATCATTACAGAGATATGCAGGATATGGAGTTCACTGTTGAGCACGGCAAACTGTACATGCTGCAGACCAGAAACGGTAAGAGGACCGCTCAGGCAGCTCTGAAGATTGCCTGCGATCTGGTGGATGAGGGCATGCGTACAGAGCAGGAAGCGGTATCCATGATCGATCCCCGCAACCTGGACACTCTGCTGCATCCCCAGTTTGACGCGGCTGCTCTGAAAGCTGCCACCCCTGCCGGCAAAGGTCTGGGTGCATCTCCCGGCGCTGCCTGCGGCAAGATTGTATTTACGGCAGAGGATGCCGAGGCCTGGCATGCAAGAGGCGAGAAAGTGGTTCTGGTTCGCCTGGAGACTTCTCCCGAGGACATCACCGGCATGAAAGCGGCTCAGGGTATCCTGACTGTCCGCGGCGGCATGACTTCCCATGCGGCAGTGGTTGCCCGCGGCATGGGAACCTGCTGCGTATCCGGCTGCGGCGACATCGCCATGGATGAGGAGAACAAGAAATTTACTCTGGCAGGAAAAGAGTATCATGAGGGAGATTACCTCTCTATCGATGGTACTACGGGCAATATCTATGACGGACAGATTCCCACGGTGGACGCTACCATTGCAGGCGAGTTCGGCAGAGTCATGGCCTGGGCCGATAAGTATAGAAAGCTGAAAGTGCGTACCAATGCCGACACTCCCGCCGACGCGAAGAAAGCGAGAGAACTGGGTGCGGAAGGCATCGGGCTGTGCCGTACAGAGCATATGTTCTTCGAGGAAGACAGAATCGCTGCTTTCCGTGAGATGATTTGTGCTGACAGCGTAGAGGACAGAGAGGCTGCTCTGGAGAAGATTCTGCCTTATCAGCAGGGCGACTTCGAGAAGCTTTACGAGGCCCTGGAAGGATATCCTGTTACCATCCGTTTCCTTGATCCCCCTCTTCATGAGTTCGTGCCCACCGAGGAAGCTGACATCGAAAAGCTGGCGCAGGCACAAGGCAAGACCGTTGAGGAAATCAAGAACATCATCGCAGGCCTCCATGAGTTCAACCCGATGATGGGCCACAGAGGATGCCGTCTGGCGGTGACTTATCCTGAAATCGCCAGGATGCAGACCAAGGCTGTCATCCGTGCCGCTATCAATGTGCAGAAGGAGCATCCCGGCTGGAAAGTGAAGCCCGAAATCATGATTCCTCTGATTTGCGATATAAAGGAACTGAAATATGTGAAGAAGATTGTAGTGGAGACCGCAGACGCGGAAATCAAGGCTTCTGGTATCGATTTGTACTACGAAGTGGGTACGATGATTGAGATTCCCAGAGCTGCCCTTACCGCTGACGAGATTGCGGCAGAGGCTGATTTCTTCTGCTTCGGCACCAACGATTTGACCCAGATGACATTTGGCTTCTCCCGTGACGATGCAGGCAAGTTCCTCACCGCTTACTATGATGCAAAGATTCTGGAGAACGATCCGTTCGCGAAGCTGGACCAGAACGGCGTAGGCAAGCTGATGGATATGTCCATCAAGCTGGGCAAGCCCGTGAATCCCAAGATGCATGTGGGAATCTGCGGCGAGCATGGCGGAGATCCTTCTTCCGTGGAGTTCTGCCATAAGATTGGGCTGGATTATGTTTCCTGCTCACCGTTCAGGGTACCTATTGCCCGGCTGGCGGCAGCGCAGGCGGCGATAAACAATGTAGGAAAGTAGATTACAAATATATGTACTTTACGGAATATCTGATAACCAGAGCTGATGTGAATGATTTTATGGCACATCGTCCGGAGTACACAAAGGCGAACCGCTTTGAGGATTTCGTTTGTAAAATCTATCTTTGACGATTAGGGGAAAATTCATTTAAGAGTTTTCCCCTTTTTTCGTGGTTTTTTCAAAGGATTCTATCCCAAACAAAGGATAGAGTCCTTTTTATATACACAAACAAAATAATCAAAGGAGGTTCACGGGATGAACAACACAGCGTTAAGAGCAGAGGTGCGTAGCACCAACAACACACACATGGTTTTTGCAAACGAGGAACATGAGAAGTTTTATTATGAGAAATTGGAGCAGGCGAGGTATCAGGACTGCTATCACAAGGCTTTGATCTACATTCTCGGTATTTCAGAGGACACAAGGAATCATTTCAGCCAGATCTACGATATGAAGTCCGGATTCATCAAGCCGGAGTGTCTGCATCAAGGCTGGCAGACAAGCGGCAGTGTCCGCGTGGTAAGGCTTGCCTTTAACCTTTACACAGACGGAACGCCGAGTGTTGACGATTATAAGCGCAAGGACGAGCAGATTGGCGAGTGCAGGGAGTATTCCGTAAGCGATATTTTCTGCTGCGGCTACGCACTGTACTTCTGGCAGGGCATTAAACTCCGTTACCCGGAATACTGCCAAAAGCAGAGGTCTATTGAGGAAATCCTTGCAGAAATGGAGAGGAAACGTGCTGAAAATTCGACTGATGGGAACGAAGAATGATATTAAGTGGTTCGAGAAGCTCCTGCAAAGACAGCCCAAAGTGGCTGTGACGGAAGTTTCCGAGCTGTACCGGAACAAGGGTACAAACAGGTATTACCGGGCTTATGTGGAAGTGCAGAAAGCCAACATCAAAGAAAAATCTGACTAAACGGAGGAATAAAACCATGTGTAAAGTGATAGCAATAGCAAACCAGAAAGGCGGTGTCGGTTATGAAAAGTAAGTTATTATGCAAAGTTGAGCCTACACTTTTGCTGATTTTATAGGGTATAGGCTCTTTTGAACTTTGCATAATCAGGGGTAAACCCTTACAAAGATTTCAACCAATCAAGAAGGTCTTTATCCTTTTTCCACGCTGGCAGTTCGTCAGATGATGGACTGTCGTAAGCTTCCATCAATGCTTTTCTCTTCATTTTTTCGTCTGCCCGTGCATAGATTTCGGTTGTTGAAATATCAGAGTGTCCCAGTAGATTTCTGATATAAACAAGATTGACTCCGGACTGAAGCAGATGCATTGCTTTGCTATGCCTCAAATGGGGAGCTCCCCATTTGAGGCATACCCGTGCCATGCACCTGTACCAGCACGGGATGGACCTGACACTGATCTCCCAATGGCTTGGGCATGCCAGCCTTGAGACCACTCTGGTCTATGCCCATGCCGACACGGAGGCAAAGCGTAAAGCGATAGAAAAAGCCATGGGTTCTGGGACAGGGGCTCCAGAAGATTCTTCAAGCTATACCATAGACGATGAGGATCTCCTAAAGCAACTCTATGGCTTGTAAGCTCTTGTAGGTTATACCGAATTCCTGTATCGGGGCGGCATTTTTTGTTTTCTACTGTATAAGATCCAGTAAAAAGTTATACCGAAAATCTCCGCAAGAAGCCATGCTTTATCAGCTTTCCATGGAGATTTCGGTATAATAGAAGTTTCGGTATAACCACTACTACCAGTGCCTATAAATGAGGGTTGAAAGTTGCCAGTATTGGTGGTATGCTTGACTCATGACAAATCGAAATTGTGCGCCCAGACGAAGGGCGGGTAGTCTGGCAGGTGAGAAGCCTGTCTGCGAAGGTTTAACCAACCAGCAGTAGCGAGTCTTGGGTGGGGTGCAGTAATGTAGCCTGCTAAGCGTAGACAGCGAGAAAACAGGGAAAGTGATTGAGCCTCGAAATTTTGACATTTGGAGGGCTGACGCTCTAATTTCGGCGGAAAGCAACACAGGCGGCATTGCTATGGTGAGATGCAGTCTGCTTCTGCGGGGTCAAAGAGCTTTTCATGTTTTACATTGTGACTACCCAGTCAACTGGGGAGAGCCTGATGTCTCTTGTTTTCAAGTATGGCGGACAACGCTGAAACGGAGGATGTCAAACAGATGTCAGGCAGTCGGATAGCTTCATAGTACCGAAGAAGCCGGGTAATTCCGGTGGAGGGAAGGGGGCTACATAATAACGGTCTCTCTGAGGGCACATCAGCCGTACTCAGGGACGGAGATACTGATGGAAACGAAATTGGAGAGAATAGCAGACAAACCGGCCCATGAGCCGAAACCGGAATTCACATCTTTGTACCATCTGATAAATAAAGAACTGTTAATGCAATGCCACAGGGAACTGGACGGCAGCAAGGCAGTGGGGATTGATGAAGTGACAAAGAAGGAATACGGAGAGAACCTGGAACAGAACATCAAGGGGCTTGTAGAAAGGCTGAAAAGGAAGTCATATAAGCCACAGCCATCGCTGCGGGTATATATTCCGAAAAGCAATGGGAAACTGCGTCCGCTGGGGATTGCAAGTTACGAGGACAAAATAGTCCAGCTGGCTTTGAAGAAGATACTTGAAGCAATTTACGAGCCGAGATTTCTAAACTGTATGTAGGGATTCAGACCAGACAGGGGATGCCATGGGGCAGTGAAGGAACTGTATAAGAGGCTGAACTTCACGAAGATATGCTACATCGTGGATGCAGACATTAAAGGCTTCTTTGACCATATGAAGCACGACTGGATAATGAAATTCCTGAATCTATACATCAAAGACCCGAACATCCTCTGGCTGGTGAACAAATACCTGAAAGCCGGGGTGATGGATGAGGGAAAGCTGGTTGAAAACGGAGAAGGTTCAGCACAGGGAAACATCATCAGCCCAATCCTTGCGAACATCTATATGCACAATGTTCTTACACTATGGTACAAGTTTGTAATAGCCAAAGAGAGCAAGGGCGAGAATTTCCTGATTGTCTATGCAGATGACTTCATTGCGGGATTCCAGTACGAATGGGAAGCGGAGAAATATTACAAGCTTCTTAAGGAACGAATGGAAAAGTTCGGACTGGAACTGGAGGAAAGCAAGAGCAGGATGCCGGAAAGCGGAGGATATCTGGCAAAATCGAAGCAGAAACGCGGAGAATCAACAAGGCTGGAAACTTTCGATTTCCTTGGATTTACATTTTATTGCGGAAGGACAAGGAAAGGAACAGCATGGATAATGCCGAAAACGAGCAGTAAGAAATTCCGGCAGAAACTGAAGGACATAAAAGTCTGGATGTACGCTAATCGAGACCAGAAACTAAAGAAGCTGATGGGAATGCTCAATCTGAAATTGACAGGGCACTACAGGTATTATGGTGTCAGTTTCAACGGCAGGATGATAAGCAATTTCAAACAACAAGTGCGAGAAATGCTATTTAAAGTCCTAAACCGTAGAAGCAACAGAAAGAGCTACACACGGGAAGGGTTTATAGAAATGCTGAAATATTATCCGCTGGCAATGCCGAAGATATATTTCAGTCTGTTCTGAAACTGTGAATGTTGTTATGAGGAGCCGTATGCGGAAAAGCCGCACGTACGGATCTGTGAGGGGCTGGCATCGTGAGGTGCCTGTCTACTCGACTGAAAGGAAAAATTGATGAAAACTATTTTTATACACGGTTCGGGCCATAAGTCAACAAGTTGGAATGAAACAATTTCATATATGGAAGACAATAGAGATATCTTGTGTCCAGACTTATCTGCAATTCTTAATGGCAAGGAAACTTGTTATAAAAATTTATATTCTTCATTCAAAGAATATTGTAATAATAATGACGGACAAATAAACTTGTGCGGCATTTCGTTAGGGGGAATATTAGCATTACATTACACATTGGATTTCCCCGATAAAGTGAAATCACTTGTTTTGATTGGTACTCCCCATAAAATTCCCAGGGTAATATTTGGCATTCAAAATATCATTTTTAGACTTTTACCCAGATCAATGTTTGAAAATATGGCGTTTAATAAAAAAGACACTTTCATTTTGGGAAACTCCATGAGAGCATTGGATTTCAGTGACAGCATTAACAGTATAAAATGTCCTACTCTTTTGATTTGCGGGAAAAAAGATAGCGCCAACATTAAATCTGCGTATTATTTCCACCAAAATATTCAAAATGCAAAATTAGAAATCATCGAAAACACCGGACACGTTGTAAATGAAGAAAATCCTCTACTTTTAGCCCAAAAATCAAGTAAATGAGTAACTATCCCCGCAAAACAAAGCATTTCCCCGCATTTCTTGAGGATTGCAACCCCTATTTACTACTTATTTACTACTGGGGAATGAGCCTTGATACGGTAAAATACCAAGAAATGCAAAGTTACAGCTTTGACCGAACTTCCCTTTAACGGTATAATGAAGCCAAGAAAGGACGGTGGACGGCATGAGGGAAAAGACAACTCATCTATATGTAGACAGCAGGGAGAAATCATTACTTTTACATAGCCTTGTGGAGCTGAAAAACCAGCTCATACAGCAGGGCAGATACGGGGACTGCGTTGACGAGCTTATCTTCAAGGTAGCCAATGCCCCGATAAAGAAAGTGAAAATCGAATATGTCTAAGGCACATCACCATGAAGCCGCTTATTCTTATGGATTTTAAGAGTAAGCGGCTTTTTTGCGTCCTGCGTCCTCTGGTACAGTTACATAGCCGCCTTGACAAAGCGGCTAAATCTATGCGAAAGGAGGACGCACCCTATGTCAAATTGCAAAGTAATCGCTTTAACCAACCAGAAAGGCGGTGTCGGCAAGACCACAACGGCGGTGAATCTGGGCGTAACTCTGGCACAGCAGGGAAAGAAAGTCCTGCTCATTGATGCCGATGCACAGGCGAACCTAACCATGTCCCTCGGCTACCACAGACCAGACGATTTACAGGTCACTCTCTCCACCATCATGCAGGACATCATAGACGATAAATCCGTTGATGTCGCCCAAGGCATCCTGCACCACAATGAGGGCGTTGACCTGCTCCCGTCCAACATCGAGCTGTCGGGCTTGGAAGTAAGGCTGATTAACGCCATAAGCCGTGAAAGTGTGCTGAAAACCTGCATAAGCGAGGTCAGGAAGAACTATGACTATGTACTCGTGGACTGTATGCCGAGCCTTGGTATGCTCACCATCAACGCACTGGCGGCGGCTGACAGCGTGGTTATCCCCACACAGCCCCACTATCTTTCTGCCAAAGGCTTAGAGCTGTTGCTTCGCTCCGTGTCGAAAGTCAGACGGCAAATCAATCCCCCTCTGCGGATTGACGGCATCCTTATGACGATGGTAATGCCCCGCACGAACATCTCCAAGGAAATCACCGCCACGGTGAGGAATGTCTATGGGCAGAAAATCAAGGTATTCGATACCCAGATACCCCATTCCATCCGTGCTGTGGAAGCCACCGCAGAGGGGAAAAGCATTTTTGCCTATGACAAAGGCGGCAAGGTAGCCGCAGCTTATGAGCAGTTCGGAAAGGAGGTGGCAGAGCTTGGCGAGAAGCAGAGAAAGCAAAATCGAGCTGACCGCATACGATGACCTATTTGAGACAGACCAGAGCCGTGAAGAAGCTAACCTAAGCAAGATACGGGACATTCCCCTTGCGGAGATTGACGAGTTCCCAGACCACCCGTTCAAGGTCTTAATGGACGAGGACATGGAGCAGCTTGTTGACAGCATCAAGCGAAGCGGCGTGATGACGCCTGCCACCGTCCGCATGAAAGAGGACGGGCGTTATGAGCTTATCAGCGGTCATAGACGGAAAAAGGCTTGCGAGCTTGCAGGGCTTGAAACGCTCAAATGCGAGGTTAAGGAGCTGACCCGTGACGAGGCGATTATCGTCATGGTGGAGAGCAATCTCCAGAGAACCACCATCCTGCCGAGCGAGAAAGCCTTTGCGTACAAGATGCGGCTTGAAGCCATGAAGCGACAGGCAGGCAGACCCACGAAAGATAATTATTCCCCAGTGGGAAATAATTCTGATTTTGCCACTTCAAGTGATGAACTTGCCGAAAAGGTAGGAGAAAGCAAAAACCAGATTTTCCGCTATATCCGCCTAACCGAGCTTGTCCCCGAAATCCTGCAAATGGTAGACGAACGCCAGATTGCTTTCCGCCCTGCGGTGGAATTATCCTATCTCACCGAGGGACAGCAGTACACCCTGCTTGAAGCGATGGAGTACAACGATGCCACGCCCTCTCTTGCACAGGCTATCAAGATGAAAAAGTTCATGCAGGACGGCAAGCTCACCAACGAGGTTATCCAGAGCATCATGCAGGAGGAAAAGCCCAACCAGAAAGAAAAGCCCGCTTTCAAGGACGAGAGGATAACCAAGCTCATCCCCAAGTCCATCCCCAGAGGGCAGGAAACGGACTTCGTTGTCAAGGCGTTGGAGTTCTACAACCGCCACTTGCAGCGGAGCAAAGACAGGGAAAGGTAGGATAATCCGCACACCGAGGGTGAAGTCTGCCCTTTTGCGGCATGGGTGGATAGCCACATTTCCGCTTTCCCCCTCTCCACACCTCTCCCCCTTGATACTGCCAAGACTATCCGAGAAAAAGAGATTTATGTAAGCTGTCCAGTCGGGCAGCTTTTTTCGGTCAGTCGGGCAAACAACAATCCAGATTACAGGAGGTAACTATGAGAATCCCTAAATTTTTCAGAAAGGCTGCGGCTTTTGTCATGGCTGCGGTCACGGCGTTGTCCGTCATGCCCGCAACCACGGCGTTTGCGGCAGGCGACATCGGCACGATTTCCTTTTCCATGACCTATGACAGCGGCGGGAACGCCATGCGCTACAATTCCAGTGCCAACATCGGCGGCTATACCGCAGGCGGCACGGGCAAGTACAAGTACCGCATGTCCGTGGACGGCGAGACGGCGTTCTGCATCCAGCCCGGCGTACCGCTGAAAACGGGAAACACCCTAAGACGGGCTTCCTCGGACGCATGGAACGCCCTCTCGGACAGCCAGAGGAAAGCGGTGGGGCTTGCCCTGCTCTACGGATACCAGGGCAACCGCCATAACCTCACGGGGAGCGATGACGAGAAATGGCTCGCCACCCAGACCCTTGTGTGGGAGTTCGTCACGGGATGCCGTGAATCCAATGGCTCCTACCACCAGACGAGCAGCACCATCTACAGCCTGCACTTCGGCTCCAACTATGCCAATGACGGGGCGAGGGCTGCCTACGACCAGATTGTGTCCCTCATGGCGAACCACAACACCATCCCCAGTTTTATGTCGGGCGGTGAGAATGACATCACGAGGGAGCTTGCCTACAAGGACGGGAAATATTCCCTCACTCTCAACGACAGCAACGGCGTACTCTCCGATTTCAGCTTTGCAAGCTCCGATGCCAACGTGAGCGTCACAAGGTCTGGGAATACGCTGACCATCAGCTCCACGAAAGCCATCGGCGGCACGGTACGCATCACCGCCACCAAGGACGGCGTACCCACGGTAGACAGCGGGGCAAAGATGATTGCCTACGGCGACCCGAACTTGCAGGACTTGGTGACAGGCGTGGAGAACGTGGGCGGCGTGAGGGCGTATATCAACATCGAGACCCCAACCGGCACGATTGCCCTCAAAAAGACTTCCGAGGACGGCGTTGTTTCGGGCATCTCTTTCCACATCAAGGGTGACGGCTTCGACAAGACCGTAAAGACGGACGCAGAGGGAAACCTCACCGTGGAGGGCTTGTTCCCCGCCACTTACACCATCACCGAGCAGAGCATTGACCGCTACGAGCCGCAGCAGACCCAGACCGTGACCCTAATCGGCGGCAGGACGACCACCGTGAACTTCAACAACGTCTTGAAGCGTGGCAGTCTGGAGGTGGTAAAGACTTCCGAGGACGGCATCGTGGAGGGCATGAAGTTCCACCTTTTCGGCACATCCCTAAGCGGTCTCCCCGTGGATGAGTATGCCGTCACCAATGCGGACGGCGTAGCAAGGTTTGAGAACGTGCTTATCAGCGGCGACACCCCCTATGTACTGGAGGAAGTGGATACCGCCATCCGATACGTCGTGCCTGCGACCCAGACCGCCCCGATTGAATGGAAAAAGGTCACGAGCCGCAGCTTCGTGAACGTGCTGAAGAAGTTCAACGTCACCGTGACAAAGACGGACGTGGAGACGGGAACGCCGCAGGGGGACGCTTCCCTTGCAGGTGCGGTCTACGGCATCTATAAGGGCGAGGAACTGATTGACACCTACACTACCGATGAAAACGGGCAGTTCACCACCAAGTATTACGTCTGCGGCAATGACTGGAGCATCCGTGAGATTTCCCCGTCCGAGGGCTATCTTCTGGACGGCACAATCCACCATGTAGGCGCAGAAGCCGAGCTTTATACCGTGGAATACAATTCTGCCAGGAACGATGTGAACGAGCAGGTCATCAAGGGGAACATCGCCATCATCAAGCATACCGACAACGGCGAGACCCAGATTGAAACACCCGAAACGGGAGCAGTTTTTGAGGTCTACCTCAAATCCGCAGGCAGCTATGAAGCCGCAAAGGAGACCGAGCGTGACATCCTCACCTGCGATGAGAACGGCTTCGCCCAGACCAAGGACATGCCTTATGGCATCTACACGGTAAAGCAGACCTCTGGATGGGAGGGGCGTGAGCTGATGAAGCCCTTTGACGTGTTCATCAATAAGGACGGAAACACCTACCGCTACCTTATCAACAACGCCAACTTTGAGAGCTATATCAAGGTGGTGAAGAAAGATGCGGAGACGGGAAACACCATCCCCTACGCAGGCGTGGGCTTCCAGATTTACGACCCCAACGGCGGGCTTGTCACCATGACATTCACCTATCCCGAAGTGACAGCCATCGACACCTTTTATACCACGGCGGACGGCGACCTCATCACGCCCCAGACTTTGGAATACGGCACGGGCTATTCCCTTGTGGAAGTGCAGGCTCCCTACGGCTATGTCCTAAACTCCGAGCCAGTCTATTTTGACGTGGTGCAGGAGAACTCCGAGGAAGAAAGCGGCATCACCGTCATCGAGGTGGTACGCTCCAACACCGCACAGAAAGGCACTATCACCGTAGGGAAGTCTGGCGAGGTATTCAGCACCGTCTCTGGCACTAAGGGGCTGTACCAGCCGATTTTCTCCGTGGCAGGTCTTGAGGGTGCGGTCTATGAGATTACCGCCGCCGAGGACATTTACACTTTGGACGGCACTCTCCGAGCGTCCAAGGGCGAAGTGGTTGACACCGTTACCACAGGTGCGGACGGCACGGCGAAGTCCAGGGAGCTTTACCTTGGGAAATATGAGGTAAAGGAAGTCACCGCTCCGTTTGGCTTCGTACTGAATGGCGAGACACACGCCGTTGAGCTTGTCTACGCAGGGCAGGAAATCGCCGTCACGGAAACATCCACGGACTTCTACAATGAGCGTCAGCGTGTGGAGATTGACCTTGTAAAGAGCCTTGAGACAGATGAATCCTACGGCGTGGGGAAGAACGGTGAAATCCGAGATGTAAGCTTCGGTCTTTACACGGCAGAGGGGCTGACCGCCGCAGACGGCACGGAAATACCCGCCGACAGCCTGCTTGAGGTGCTTTCCCTTGACGGGAACGGTCACGGGAAGTCGGTCATCGACCTGCCCCTTGGCAGCTACTATGTGCAGGAAATCAGCACCAACGCCGCCTATCTTACAAGCGACACCAAGTACCCTGTTGTCTTTGCGTATGCAGGGCAGGATACGGCACTCGTCCACATCTCCGCAAACGAGGGCAACGCCATTGAGAATAAGCTCATTTACGGCTCTGTCAGCGGAAAGAAATCGGACGAGGACGGAAAGGCTCTGGGCGGTGCGTTAATCGGCATCTTCAAGACTGGAACAACTGAATTTACCAAGGAGACAGCCATTGCGACTACCGTATCCGCAGAGGACGGTAGTTTTTCTTTTGCCAAAGTACCCTACGGCACATGGGTAATCCGTGAGATTGAAAGCCCCAAAGGATATGTACTCTCCGAGGAAGAAATCGCCGTCATAATCAGCGAAGTGGACGAGATTGTGGAAATCTCCCTTGTGAACTACTTCATCCGTGGCAGCATCTCCCTCACAAAAGTGGATAAGGACTACCCCGACAACAAGCTCACGGGGGCGGTGTTCGAGGTCTATTCGGATACCAACGGTGACGGCAAACTGGATAAGGACGATGCACTGCTTGGCACGATGACCGAGATGGAGGGAGGCGTCTACCAGATGACCGAACTCCGCTACGGCAAGTACCTTGTCCGTGAAAAGACCGCCCCGACTGGATATATCCTTGATGAAAATGTTTACCCCGTATCCATCGAGGAAAACGGCAAGACCTACACCGTGGAGAATGAAGCAGGAAAAGGCTTCTTGAACGAAGCCCAGAAAGGGAACCTCAAAATCGTCAAGACATCCTCGGACGGCAGGGTGGAGGGCTTCTCTTTCCGCATCACGGGCGTGAACTACGACCAGACCTTTAAGACCGACAAGAACGGCGAAATCTCCATCGAGGGCTTGCGGATTGGCGAATACACCGTTTCCGAGGTGAGCGACAAGGCATCCGCAGGCTATATCCTGCCCGCCGACAAGCAGGCTGCCGTACAGACGGGGGCGACCACCATCGTCCAGATGCACAACGAGCTGCGGGACACCCCAAAAACGGGCGATGACTTCAACCCCGTCCTCTGGGTGAGCCTTGCGGCGGCATTCACCATCGGTGCAGGCGTTCTGGGATTCCTTGGGATTAAGGGGAAGAAGAAAAAAGAGGACTGATGACCAAATCACGGGCAGCACGAAGCCCCTGCGGTCAGAAACCGGAAAGGAGGTCTTATGAGAATGGACGCAAAGACCATCATCGCCATCGTGCTTGTGGCATTCATCGGCGGCGGAGCCTTGTGGCTCAACATCCGCCACAGGAAAAATAAGTAATCCACGTTTACGGGGACGGGGGCGGCTGAAAATGCCGCCCCTTACCCTTATATGGAGGTACGCTATGCACAATCTGAAAACCATTGAGGGCAAAGTCAGACGGATTCTGGAAAAAGACGAGGAAGCCAGAAACGATGATATGACCCTTTACCTTGCGGTCTGCAATTCCTGTCTGAAAGGCGCAGGGGCGATGCCCTTTGCAGAGGTCATGGCACAGCATAAATATCTGGGCTTGCCGAGCTTTGAGAGCATCAGCAGGACAAGGCGCAGATTGCAGGAGAAGCACCCCGAACTGCTTGGGAGCCTGCGGATGCAGAAGCTCAGAGCCAGAGGGGAAAAGGCATACCGTAAGTATGCAAAAAGCGACTGAACGGAGGTCTGATTATGGAGAAAGAAAAACGCTCCAACCAAGGATATGAAATCATCGAGAGCTGTACCATCGGGAGTACAGAGCTTGTCATCGGGCATAACCCCAAAGCCCCCAACCCCTATGTGTGCTGGTACTGCAAGGGCGGGGACAACTATTTCTGGGGGCATTACTGTAACGAGCTGTCGGCGGCACGGGAGAAGCTCAATGAGCGATACCAGTCCGAAAGCCGTATGCCCTACAACAATCCCCCTGCCCCGAAACAGAGGAACGGCGATGACCGTGGGCGATAAAAAGGCTGCGGAAAGCAGCCCCCAAAAATACGACTGTACGACCTGCCCTTATCCCCGATATAAGGACAAATACACCATCTTCTGCGATGTCTGTATCCGAAAGATTTTAGACGAGCAGCGAGAAAAGAAACAGAGAAAGGAGAATCCCGATGGAGAATGAGGAAAAAAGGATGATAAGCTCTTACGAGGTCACGCAGAGCATCCACATCGGCAGAAAGGAAGTGGTGTTCGGCGTGGATGAAAAAGCAGAATATCCCTTTTTAGTCTGCCACTGCACCTACGACAACCCGCTGTCCGCAGAATGGGTGACGGATGCTGTCGGCTCGGATGACTATCTGGAAGCCATGCAGATTTTCACGGAACATATGCAGGAACAGATAGGGCTTGTGAGAGCCGAGCAGGAGCAGTTCAAGTTTGATTTGAAGCCGTTTACCATAGACGACTGCATCCCCGACAACAAAAGCGGCAGCATCGTGGGAAAAGTTGTCGTCATCAATGCCGAGGTCAACCGCTACGAATACCGCCACTCCGCCTATCAGCTTGTGCTTGCGGACGGCGGAAACGGTGCGACTGGCGGCAGGGGGCAGGCGGTGTTTGGGACTTGCCTTGCCACGGGCGAGCATCGCAGGTGGGAAAGGTACGATGTCCTTGGGGAAATCAAGCCCGACCACATGCCCCAATGGGCAAAGGAAGCCCTCGCCAGAACCAAGGCGCAGGAGAAAGAGAAAAAATCAAAGAGCAGGGAGGGACGCTGATGGAGGTACGAGCTTTGACACAGCCTGAACAGAAATACACCTATTCCCAGAGTACGCAGATTGCAGGGCAGACGGGCTGCATCGGACACCTGCGTGGGGATTTTGACAGCTCTGGGAATGGCTTCTTTACCACATGGGACGACCACTGGGACAGGTGGAAAACGGACGAGTTCAAGGCGGAGCTTGACGAGGTTATCAATACGCTCCGTGAGGGCAAGGGGCTTCTGCACAACCGCCGTGACATGGCGGCGTTTGCAAGGGCGAATCCCGATGCCGCCTTTATGGGAAACTACTGCACCGAGTACGGCTTCCGTGTGGATACGGACAAACACGCTTTCCTGCTCCGCTGCAACCCCACAAAGGGAGACTACAACTTTTACTGCTACTGCTACGTCAAGGACTGGCTTGACGGTCACATCCAGAAAGCCCAGCAGGGCATCCGCTTCATCGACCCCCATTATAATGAAAGGTTCCGCATCCCAGACGGCGGCAGAATCATCATCAGCTATGCGTGGGGAGAAAAGACGGAAAAGACCTGCCGCTTCATTGACGAGTACCACACCGAGGTGGGGAGCAGCCTTTACCACATCTGCGAATTTGCGGAGAAGATGAAGATGAACGGACACAGCTATGAGCCGAAGCCCGAAGAGCCGCCGTCTCCCAGGAAAGCACCGAAGCACAAAGACCATGAACGATAAGGAGGAATTAAGATTGGCAGTAAACCAGAAAGCAATCAAGGTCTTGAATAAGATTCTGGACGCAGGCTTTACCGAGGAAAAAGCCATCGCCGCCATGACGATGGACGACATCCTCTCCATGCAGGGCATCACGGTGGCGGATATTACGCTCATCAACGACCTGCAAAAGAGCATCAGGGCGAACAAGGTCATCTCCTTTTTGGGCGGTGGCATGGAATAAGGGACAAAAGGAAACAGAAAATTTCACCATAAGGAGGTGTGAGAATGGCTGCAAAGTACCAGCTCATCACGGAGCTGTATCAGCGGACGGGCGTTACCGTCACGAGGAACCCGCAGGCGTGGCAGGGCTTCCTGTCCTCTGCCTGCCGCAATTACAAGTGCCGCTTTGACGAGCAGCTCCTCATTTACGCCCAACGCCCCGATGCTGTTGCCGTTACCACCATAGAGGTCTGGAACAGGCTCTTTAAGCGGTGGGTGAACAAGGACAGCAAAGGCATCGCCGTATTCGACACCAAGGGGCGCAGGAACACCCTCAAATACTACTTCGACGTGTCGGACACCCATGAGGGCTACTACGGGAGCAGAGCCGTCCCCATATGGCAGATGGACGGGCGGTACGAGCAGGCAGTCATGGAACGGCTCTCCGACAGGTTTGGCGAAGTGGAAAGAGACGGGCTTGCCGGGGTGCTGATGGAGACGGCAAAGAACGCCGTGGAGGACAATCTACAGGACTACACGGCACAGCTAAAGGATTACGTCGAGGGGAGCTTTCTGGAGGGGCTTGACGATTATAATATAGAAGTGATGTACCGTGAGCTTGCCGCTAACAGCGTAGCCTATATGCTGATGACCCGCTGCGGCATAGATGCGGCAGAGTATTTTGACCGTGAGGACTTCGGGGCAATCGTCAACTTCAACACGCCCCAGACCCTTAACGCCATCGGCATCGCCACCAGCGACATTGCGGAGATGGCTCTGCGTGAAATCTCCCAGACGATAAGAAATGTGCAAACGGCGGAGAGAGACCAGAAACGCACCTTTGCACAGCAGTACCAGATTCGCTATGATAGTGGCAGGAAACAACCCGAAAGGAGCGAGAACAATGAGCGAAATCACTTACACGAAGCAGGACGATTACCTTATACCCGACCTCACATTACCGACAGAGCCAGAGCTTCCGCTTGGCAGGTACGCTTTGATGCACAGGGACTATCTGGAGAAGCACAAGAGGGTGACGTTCCTCAACCTGCTGACATCGGGCAGGCTGAACGCACACCTGCACCAGACCGAGCAGGCGGCACTTTCCAGACTGGAGCTGCTGACAAAGCAGCTCTCCAAGGAGCAGGGCGTGACGGAGGAACTGAAAGAGAAAGCACCGATGCAGTGGGTGCAGGCGATGAACGCCATCCACAGCCAAGCCGAGGAAATGATTCTGGACGAGCTGATTTACCAGTAGAATCCGAACCTGCCGGGGGCGGACAGCGCAGCGTTGCCACCGAGGAAAAAGTGAGGGCGAATCTCCCTACCGTGGACGAACAGATTGAGATGATGGTTGAAGCAGAGGATATGCGGAATGAATCCGCAGGCAAGTCCTCTGCTTCTCCGTCTTTAGGGGGCGATTATTCGCAGGAGGACATTGACAGCATCCTCACCAAAGGCAGCGGCTTCCAAGACAGCAAGTACCGCATCTACCGCCAGTTCCAGAAGCAGGAGGACAGCAAGAGCAACATCGACTTCTTGAAACGGGAGTACGGCATAGGAAGCGGCAGCTATCATTTTTCAGACGGGAGAAGCGGTCACTTTGAGTTTGGCAGCAAGGGCTTCTCCATAGACCGTGAGACGGTTTTAACTTGGTCTAAGGCAGAAAAACGCCTGCGGGAGCTGATAAAGAACAACCGCTATTTCAGCCCGAAAGAGAAAGACCGCTACGCCGATTATCTGGAGGGCATCTCTGCCCCGCAGTACGAAATCGACAGCCAGAGGAAAGCGGCAAGGCAGCGTTTCATAGACGCCCACCGTGACCTGCCCCCTGCCGACAAACGGGACACGCTCTCCCTGCGGCTCTCCGACTTCATCCGTGACTTGGACGGCTACGAAAAAAATCTGCTTGAAAACGTGGGGCGTACCGACTTTGGCGGCATGACAACCGAGCAGATGGAGCAGGCTCTCTCCGACCCTGCCGCCGTGCAGCAGCTCATAGACTTTCTGGCTCTGGTGCAGGGAAAGACCTCAAGCGTCTACAGCCGCAGCAATGCGTGGCGTTTCACGCAGGAGCTTACGGAGCTTTACCCTCTCTGTTACCTCTACCATGAGGGCGATGTGGTGTATATCGGTGCGGACAAATACGAGATTTCCGACTTAGGCGAGGATGCCGTATCCCTGCGGAATCCAGAGTTCCCTTTGTTTGGCACGGAAATGAGCCGTGCCGAATTTGAGGAAAAGCTCCGTGAGAACCCCATGAACGACCATCTGAAAACGGTCATCACCGAGAAGCAGGAAACACGGTCTCCCGCCGAGGGAAAGGAAAACACCGAGAAAAAGGAAACGGAAGCACCCACCGAGGAAAAGCCCGACAGCATCACGTTCTCCATCAGCTTCTCCGAGCATCCCGCCTTTTATGATAAACAGCTCAATGACCGCTATACCGATTTGAGCTTTGCCCTTGGGAACAAGCTCCTTGGCGTTCTGGACGAAAAGCAGCACCGTGAAAGGCTGGATAAGAGCAAGGGCGTAGGATGGTACAAAAAGACCGATTTTGAAATTACCGCTGTTGTCGGCGGCGAGGAATTTAATTACGAGGGACGCTTTGACATCGGGGACGGCGAGGGCGACTTGATTGCCCACATCAGGAACTTTTACGACTACTATCTCTCCCCCGAATGCCCCTTTATCCCAGAATGGAAACGGCAGGGTGAGGACTACTACCAAGAAAAGATAGAAAACCTGCGCTTCGGGCATGACACGCTGCTCCCATTTCTTATGCAGAATACGGAGCTGACCCCAGAGGACGAAAAGCTCCTAACGGAGATAATGGCTACCGAAGCCGACTGGAATAGGAAAGCGGAGAACAAGGCACAGCCCGAAGAAACAAAAGCCGCTGAAGAAAACCCCGTTGAAGAAACTCCTGCTGAACCAACCCCTGCCGAAGTAGACTCCGCTGTCGATGAGATGCTTGCCTTTGCGGAGAGGATTGCGGCACAATACGAGACCGAGCCGCCAGAGGAACGTTTTGAGGTCATCATGACTTCCGATGCGTTCCCAGACCCCGAAGATGCCTTTGCCATCTGGGACAACATCCGAGAGGAATATTATGCCGCCGATGATGGAACGGTGCTGACCTACCCCACCGAGGAAGCAGCCACGGCAGGGCTTCTGAAAGTGCGGAAAGCCGTATCCGACAAGGAAGCCGAGGAATGGCTCTATGCGGAGCGTGTCAAGCAAGGTGTAACACCTGCCCCGTCCGAGCCTGCAAAGCAGGACAATTCAGACCTTATCGGCACGGAACTCACCATCGACAACCGTCGCTACCTCATTGAGAGAATCGGTGAAATCAGCGGCGACGTCTCCCTGCGTGACATCACGTTCCAGAACAATGTAGGTTTCCCCATAAACCGAGTGGAAAAAATCGCCTATGTCCGCAGGCTCTTGGAGCAGGGGCAGAAAGAATTACCACCCGAAAAAGGAAATACCGAAGCCCCCACCCCGACCACGGCGAAAGCCTCTACCCTTGCCGCTGAACGCCGCAACTACCGCATCACGGACGATGCCCTTGCCGTTGATGCGGCGAGGGCGAACGCAGGCTTTTCGCCCAAAGAGAAATTCCGAAACAACATGGCGGCGGTCAATCTCCTGCACGAACTGGAGATTGAGAACCGCCTTGCCACGCCCGAAGAACAGGAAACCCTTGCCAAGTATGTGGGATGGGGCGGTCTGTCTATGGCGTTTGACAGCAGCAATGCGGCATGGGCGAACGAGTATAAGGAGCTGAAATCCGTCCTCTCCGATGAGGAATACCGTGCGGCGATGGAATCCACCTTGACGGCGTTCTATACCCCGCCCGTTGTCATCAAGGCGATGTACGAAGCCCTTGACCGCCTTGGCTTTTCCAAAGGCAACATCTTGGAGCCGTCCTGCGGCGTGGGCAACTTCTTGGGCTTGCTTCCAGACAGCATGGCGGACAGCCGGCTCTACGGCGTGGAGATTGACCCGCTCTCTGGAAAGATAGCAAGGCAGCTCTACCAGAGGGCGAGCATCGCCATCGAGGGCTTTGAGGACACCAAGCTCCCAGACAGCCACTTTGACGTGGTGCTTGGCAACGTGCCGTTCGGGGAATTCAAGGTGGACGACAGCCGCTACAATGCCCAGAAGTTCCTAATCCACGACTATTTTTTCGCAAAGGCTCTGGATAAGGTACGCATGGGCGGCGTGGTGATGTTCATCACTTCCAAGGGAACGATGGACAAGGCAAGCCCAGAAGTGCGAAAGTATATCGCCCAGAGAGCCGAGCTTCTGGGAGCAATAAGACTTCCAGACAACACGTTCCGAGCCAACGCAGGCACGGAGGTCACAAGCGACATCCTTATTTTACAAAAGCGTGACCGAGTGATTGATACAGAGCCAGACTGGATTTACCTTGACACCAATGAAAACGGCATTACCATGAACAGCTATTTTGTGCAGCACCCAGAGATGGTGCTTGGCACGATGCAGATGGAAAGCACACGCTTCGGCATGGATACCGTCTGCAAAGCGGATAAGGAAAGCCTCCTCTCCGAGCTGCTGCAGGAAGCCGTGGGACGGATAAGCGGCGAGATACCAGAGTACGAAAACGAAATCGACCAGATTTCCGATGAGCAGGACAAGTCCATCCCCGCCGACCCCAACGTGCGGAACTTCTCCTATGCCCTTGTGGACGGGAAGATTTATTTTCGGGAGAATGACCGCATGACCCCAGCCAGCGCATCCATGACGGCGGAGAACCGCATCAAGGGCTTGCTTGGCATACGGGACAGTGTACGCAGCCTTATCGAGTACCAGACCAACGACTACCCCGAAGAAATGATAAAGACCGAGCAGGAAACCCTTAACCGCCTCTACGATGCCTTTACCGAGAAATACGGTCTTATCAACAGCCGGGGGAACTACCTTGCCTTTGCCGCCGACGAGAGCTACTTCCTCTTATGCTCCCTTGAGGTGCTTGACGATGAGGGGAAATTCAAGCGCAAGGCAGATATGTTCACCAAGCGGACGATAAAGCCCCACCGTGAGGTTACGTCCGTAGAGACCGCAAGTGAAGCCCTGGCACTCTCCATCGGCGAGAAAGCCCGTGTTGACCTCTCCTATATGGCGAAGCTCACGGGCAGGACGCAGGAGGAAATCGTCACGGAATTGCAGGGCGTAATCTTCCGTGTGCCGAATACGGAGCCTGCACGGTATGTTGCCGCAGACGAATACCTCTCTGGAAACGTAAGGGAGAAATTGAAAGTTGCGGAGATAGCGGCGAAGTCCGACCCTGCCCTGTCCCTCAACGTGGAAGCACTAAGGCAGGTCATCCCCAAGGATTTAAGTGCCGCCGAAATCGCCGTCCGTTTAGGCACCACATGGATACCAGAATCCGATATACAGCAGTTCGTGATGGAGCTTTTAACCCCGTCAAGCCACGCCGCAGGCAGGCTAAAGGTACGCTACACCCCCTATAACGGCGACTGGTTCATTGAGAACAAGACTTCCGACTTCGGGAACGTCAAGGCGGACAGCACCTACGGCACGAAACGGGCGAGTGCCTACCGCATCATCGAGGACACATTAAACCTAAAGGATACCCGCATTTTCGATTATGTTTATGACGAGAACGGCAACAAAAAGGCGGTGTTCAACGCCAAGGAGACCACGGCGGCGCAGGCAAAGCAGGAGGTGATAAAGCAGGCGTTTGGGGACTGGATATGGAAAGACCCAGAGCGCAGGAACCGCCTTGTCCGCTACTACAACGACACCTTTAACTCCGTGCGACCCCGTGAATATGACGGGCGGCACATCACCTTTGGCGGCATCAGCCCAGAAATCAAGCTGCGCCCCCACCAAGTAAACGCCATCGCCCACATCCTCTACGGCGGCAACACGCTCCTTGCCCACAAGGTAGGGGCAGGCAAGACCTTTGAGATGGTAGCCGCCGCACAGGAAAGCAAGCGGTTAGGCTTGTGCCAGAAATCCATGTTTGTCGTCCCCAACCACCTTGTCGGGCAGTGGGCTTCCGAGTATTTACGGCTCTATCCCAGTGCCAACATCCTCGTCACCACCAAGCAGGATTTTGAGACCGCCAACCGCAAGAAGTTCTGCGGCAGGATTGCCACGGGGGATTATGATGCCGTGATTATCGGGCATTCGCAGTTCGAGAAAATCCAGATGAGCGAGGAACGCCAGAGGGAGCAGCTCCAACAGCAGCTCAACGATATCGAGATGGGCATTGACGAGATACAGAAGTCCCACGGCGAGCAGTTCACGGTAAAGCAGCTCATGAAAACCAGAAAGGCTATCGAAGCCAAGCTAAAGAAGCTCAACGACACGAAAAGAAAGGATACGGTGATAGATTTTGAGCAGTTAGGCGTTGACAGGCTTTTTATAGATGAGAGCCATTTTTACAAAAACCTGTACCTCTACACCAAGATGCGGAACGTGGGCGGCATCGCCCAGACCGAAGCCCAGAAGTCAAGCGACCTCTTTATGAAATGCCGCTATCTGGACGAGATAACGGGCAACCGTGGCACGGTTTTCGCCACGGGGACGCCCATCTCGAACTCAATGGTAGAGATGTACTCCGTCCAGAGGTACTTGCAGTATGACACCCTTGCGAGGAACGGCTTGCAGCATTTTGACGCATGGGCTTCCACCTTTGGGGAGACCGTCACGGCTCTGGAGCTTGCCCCAGAGGGTACGAACTACCGAGCCAAGACGAGGTTTGCGAAATTCTACAACCTGCCAGAGCTAATGCAGATGTTCCGAGAAGTGGCGGACATCCAGACCGCCGACATGTTAAAGCTCCCCGTACCGAAAGTAAACTACCACAACATCAAGACCAAGCCGAGCGAAATCCAGACGGAAATGGTGGCGGGGCTTGCCAAACGAGCCGAGAAAGTAAGGGCAAGGCAAGTCGAGCCGAACATCGACAACATGCTCAAAATCACCAATGACGGGCGCAAGCTGGCACTCGACCAGAGGATGATAGACCCCATGCTGCCAGACGACCCCGACAGCAAGGTCAACGCCTGCGTGGATAATGTGTACCGCATCTGGGAGGGACACACCGACACGAAAGCCGCCCAACTATTGTTCTGCGACCTCTCCACACCGAAAAATGACGGCACTTTCAATGTCTATGATGACATCCGAGAGAAGCTGATTGCCCGTGGCATCCCCGCCGAGCAGGTGCGTTTCATCCATGAAGCGTCTACCGATGCACAGAAAAAGGAGCTGTTCGGCAAGGTCAGAAGCGGCGAAGTGAGGGTACTGCTCGGCTCTACCCAGAAGATGGGCGCAGGGACAAACGTGCAGGACAGGCTTGTGGCGATTCATAACCTCGACTGCCCGTGGAGACCCTCGGACTTGGAACAGCGCCAGGGGAGGGTTGAAAGGCAGGGCAACATGTTCCCAGAGGTGGAAGTCTACCGCTATGTGACCGAGCAGACCTTTGATGCCTACCTCTACCAGCTCGTGGAATCCAAGCAGAAATTCATCTCCCAGATAATGACGAGCAAAAGCCCCGTGCGCTCTGCCGAGGACGTGGACGAGGTGGCTCTCTCCTTTGCGGAGGTAAAAATGCTTGCCACGGGCGACGAGCGTTTCAAGGAAAAGATGGACTTGGATATACAGGTCTCCAAGCTCCGCACCCTAAAGCAGAGCTACCTTTCCGAGCATTACGACCTTGAGGACAGGATACTGAAACACTTTCCGAGGGAGATAAAGGAGCTTGAGGAACGCATTGAAAGCTACGGCAGTGATGCCGCCCTTGCCGAGCAGCACAAGCCGCAGGGCGAGGACAAGTTCTGTCCCATGACCCTATGCGGCAAGACCTACGCAGAAAAAGCGGATGCAGGCGAGATGCTCCTTGCCGCCTGCAAGGAGAACACTTCCCCGCAGCCCGTACCAATCGGCATCTATCGGGGCTTCCAGATGGAGGTCTGGTACGACAGCTTTTACACCCACTACTGCCTAAACTTGTGCGGCACGGGAAAATACAAGGTGGAGTTAGGCTCCGATGCCCTTGGGAATCTCACCCGAATCGAGAATGAGCTTGGAAAGCTCCCTGCCAGACTGGAAGCCGCCAAGACCCGCAAGGCGGAAACTCTGGAGCAGCTTGCCAACGCAAAGACCGAGGTACAGAAGCCCTTTGCCTACGAAGATGAGCTGAAAGAAAAGACCGACAGGCTCAATCTCCTTAACATTGAGCTGAATCTGGACGAGAAAGATACCCCCGTCATGGATACCGAGCCAGAGCAGGAAACCGAACCGCCCGAAAAGAAAACGCCGAGCCGTGAGCGGTAAATTTGCCGTTTGCACATTTGTATTGCAGGATTCTGGGCAGTATAATAGGTGGCGATAAGAAAAATCGGAGGTGAGGAAAATGTCTGATACGTTCAGATTTGAGACTTTTGTAGACGTCCACGGCAGCATCTTCAACGAATATCTAAGCTCTGTCACCGCCAAGCTGTCACGGGAGGACAAGGAATACCAAGCCCTGCAAGCCAAGATTGAGGGAATCTATGGGAAGTATCCCAAGGTCTTAGGCGTGTTCGACAGTGAGACGGAAAGTGAATTGACCGAGGAAGAATGTGCGGCTCTCATTGAAGTAATGGAGCTTAAGAACCAGCTCACGGACATGGAGATGCAGGCGGTGTACTTCCGTGGCTGCTATGACAGCGTGGGGTATCTGAAAAAAGCAGGGATTTTATGACGGACTGAACCAAAGAAAGGACGGCGTTGGCGTGGAGCTGATGCCGTCTTTTACATATCCAAGAGGTAGAAAATTTTATGGGTATGTGGTATTATTCTAAGTGTGGAGGTGGTGAGCTATGTATATAGATACTCATACAAAAGAAGCGATGGAAAAATCCATCTGCTCGTATCTTTGTATCAACCCTAAAGACTTGTGTGATTTGTTTGACATTGCAGGAAGCGAAGCCCAACAAGAAAAATTCATTGATGGAGATAAACTAAATAGTGTATTAAATTCTTTTATAGACGCACATATGCCAGAGACCTTAATTGATGAGGTGTTATTTTTTCATTTGAGCCGAAGATTAAATGCTGCTGAAAACTGTAATGCAGGAAACAATCTGTTTGATTTGCTGTCAACAGAAAATGCAATGTCGCTTTTTTTAAAAGAACATGATGTAGAATTTGAAGTATGCGATAGGCATTTGAATCTGATTTATAAGGGAAAGGAAGTATCGCTCGAAGATACAAACAGAGAGCATATCCCATATTTGCGGTGGCGTTTTGGGCATAATGCGAACAGAATAGATTTCTGCTTTAATGGTTTTTTGCTTAAGGATTTATTGTATCGTAACAGCTATGCAAGGGAGCTTTACGATGTACCAGAGTTTATAGGCAGGTTGGCAACATTTTTGAAGCGTAGAGATATTGGAACAGATTTCTTTGAAAATAGTAGGTATTATTGCCTTGAGTATCGTATTCCGTTAGAAAGAATCATGTTTGATGATGATGAAAAATTAGAAACAGAAAAGAAAGCAAGATATCTGCTCAATCAAATTTTGAATCGGCTATATGAGTACCATACATCCAATATTAGATATATGTTTGACCACGATAATCCAATAATAAGATTGACTGATAGTGATACGATGGATGAGAAATACTATGTTTCAAAGGAAGAAATAACTTGGGACATGCTTGGATAGATGCTGATTTTATAATCCAAGAAATTTTATAGGAGTGAATATTGGCATGATGATGGATTGGAATTTCTGGTTTTCTGTAATAACTGCTATTGTCGCTGTTATTGCTCTAATACAGACGAAACAGCAGATTAAGTTGAGCAACAAGCAGCACTTATTTGATAAACGTGTTGAACATTATCTTATAGCAAAAGGTCTGATGCAGCTACATGAAACCAATCAGATTCTTTTGATAAATAAAAAGGATGAGCCTGTACTTGCGATGGACTTTATCTTTGCACAGATGACGAATAATACCTATTTAGAGAAAATCACTGATGTAATAGCCCATCCGTTAGAGCAGCCATATCATAAAGAATTCTTAGTTAAAATGGAAACGCTGAAAGATGCTTCCATTAAAATTAAATACATATTTAATGGTAAAGCTGCTATTCTTCTTGGAGATTATGTTTTACGTTATCAAGAGCTATTATTTAAGATGTACCAATATCAAATTCTATTAAAGAATATGGATAAAGCATCTCAAGATTTCAGACTGACGATTGAAGAAGCGCAAAAAACGGTGGATGAAAAGCACCATCGGGAAGAATTACAGAAAGCCATTGATAATTTAAAGCAGGCTTATAATGCACTGAAAAAAGAAAAAGTCGAGGAAAAGATTGAAAAGCAAATAAGATTGAAGTAAATAATGGATGTTGAATCTACATAGCCGAGAGGTTTTCTCCACCGAAAGCCCCTCGGCTAAATCTATTTCTGGAGGTGATTTTATTTGAATGGGAAGTAACCGCTACGTTCAGTTTGACCCCGCCGTGATTGAGCAGGCACGGCAAATCGACCTGCTCTCCTACCTGCAACGGTACGAGCCTGGCAACCTAAAGCGTGTAGCAGGCAACGTCTACTGCACAAGGGAACACGACAGCTTGAAGATTTCCAACGGCAAATGGTACTGGTGGTCACGGGGCTTCGGCGGCTTCTCCGCCCTCGACTATCTGATGAAAGTGCGGGAACTTGGCTTTGTGGAAGCCGTGCAGACCCTCACGGGGGACATGGGCGACTGGAAGCCGCCACCCCCTGCCGTGAAAAAGGACGAGCCGAAAGTGCTGCTCCTGCCGCCAAAAAATAAGGACAGCGACAGGGTTTTACAGTACCTTTTCGGGCGTGGCATCGACTACGCCATCGTGCAGGACTGCATCGCAGACGGCACAATCTATGAGAGTGCCGACTACCACAACGCCGTTTTTATCGGAAAGGATGAAAGCGGAAACCCTAAGTATGCCGCCTGCCGTGGCACGATGGGGAGCTTCAAGCGGGACGCATCGGGCAGCGACAAGCGGTATTCGTTCCGGCTTCTGGCAAGGGAGCCGACCAATACCGTGCATTTATTTGAAGCCGCCATTGATGTGCTGTCCTACGCCACCTACCTTAAATGCGAGGGAAAGGACTATAAGGCGGCAAACCTGCTCTCTCTGTCGGGCGTGTACCAGCCCAAAAAGGAGCTTGCAGAGAGCAAAATCCCTATTGCACTTACCACATTCCTCAACGCTCATCCCCAGATAAAGACCATATGCCTGCATCTGGATAACGACAAGGCAGGGCGTATGTGTACCGCTGCCTTAAAAGAATTATTGCAGAAAAACTATCAAATCGTTGACGCACCGCCGCCAGTCGGCAAGGATGTCAACGATTTTTTATTGTCCTATCTGGGGATTGCAAGGCAGAAGCCGAGCCGTGAAAGGGGGGATGCCCGTTGACTGCGTAGGAGGTTTTACCGTTTCCCAAGCCCCAAACCGACCCAAAACCAAGACCGAAAGCGAGGAAAGAATGATTGAAAAAGTATGAAGTGACCCTCACCGCCCACTACGAAAAGACCGTCTCCGTCTATGCAGACAGCCCCGAAGAAGCAAGGGAGAAGCTCAAGACCGTCCTTTTTGACACCGACCTTGTGAAGTTTTCCGAAGCGGATTTCGTCTGCGGCGAAGCCGACATTGCGGACGCAGACAAGACCGAAGCCGAAGAAACGGATATCGAGGACGAGTGTCTGGAGCATGAGGAATGTTCGGGATGCCCCTATTACTGCCCCGTGTGTGGAGAATGTATGTACGAGGACGCAGACTAAGACACGTCTTACCAAGCACTGAATTTGGCTAACCAAATTCGCTTGTTAGGGGATGCCCCCTAATACCCCAAAAAAGAATGGCATCAAAGGATGCCGCCCTGCCGTGGGCAGCACGGCGGTTAAGAAGAAAGGAGATTCCAAGAATGAGCGAGTTTTTATTCTTTGTCATCGGCGTGACCCTCGGCGGTCTGGCGGGCGTCATGCTGATGTGCTGTTTGCAGATTAACAGGCTCTCCGACAGGGAGGTGAAGAAAAGTGAGAAACCGAAAGGTACAGATACTTTTCCGTTTGACTGATGACGAAGCCGAGCAGCTCCATGAGCTTGTGCGGAAATCGGGACGCTCCAGAGAAGCGTTCCTCAGAGAGATGGTGAAAGGCTATCGGCTCTGCGAGAAGCCCGACCCCGAATTTTACAAAATCATGCGGGAGCTGTCCGCCATCGGCAACCGCATCAACCAGCTTGCGGCGAAAGCAAACGCCCTCGGCTTTGTGGATACGCCCATGCTGAACGAGGAAGCGAGGAAGTGGCATGAGTTTCAGATTGATGTCCGCAAGAGATACCTGCTCCCGAAACGGACGGCGGTCTGATGGCGGTCTGCGAGATATGGGATGTGAAAGGCAGGCTCGACCACCCCATCGACTACGCCGAAAACCCAGAAAAGACCGCCAACCCGAAATATACCGAAGCGGACTTGCAGGCGATGGGCGATGTGATGAAGTACGCCACCAACGGCGACAAGACTGAGCAGCAGTTTTTCGTCACGGGTGTGAACTGCGACCCTGCCACCGCAAGGGACGAGATGATGATTGCCAAAGCCCAATGGAACGACACGAGTGAGATTGTCTGCTACCACGGCTTCCAGAGCTTCAAGGCGGGCGAGGTCACGCCAGAGCAGGCACATGAGGTAGGCGTGAAATTAGCGGAGAAGATGTGGGGCGACAGGTTCCAAGTGATTGTCGCCACCCACCTCAACACGGAATGCCTGCACAACCACTTTGTTGTCAACTCCGTCTCCTTTGCGGACGGCAGGCACAACCACGACAACAAGAAAAACCTGCGGCTGCTCCGTCAGCGTTCCGATGAGCTTTGCCGTGCATATTCCCTATCGGTCATCGAACACCCAAGCGGCAGGAAGAAGCCTTACGCCCTCTACCAAGCCGAAAAGAACGGTCTGCCTACAAGGGACACCGTGGCACGGCAGGCGGTGGACGAAGCCATCTCCAAATCCTACACGCTGAAAGACTTTGACCGCCAGATGGCGGAGATGGGCTACCGTGTGAGCTTTGACCCCAACCGCAAATACTGGACGATTATCGGGAAAGGATGGCAAAGACCCAAGCGGCTCTATAAGCTCGGTGACGATTACACCAACGAGAGGATAACGGAACGCATACGGGAAAATTCCTATGCGGTCAAATTCCAGAGCTTTTCCAAACCGCAGCCGCAGGTCAAGGTCTACCGTGTCCGTGGCTCTCTCAAAGATGCTCGGAAAATCGGCGGCTTGCGTGGGCTGTATCTGCATTACTGCTACAAGCTCGGCATCCTGCCAAAGAAAAGACAACCGAATTACGCACGGCTTCACTATCTCCTAAAGGACGACCTTATGAAGATGGAAGCCATCACGCAGGAAACAAGGCTGCTCTGCCGCAACCACATTGATACGGCACAGCAGCTCTTGTCATATAAAGGCTCTCTGGAAACGGAGATAACGGAGCTGACCGAACAGCGAAAGGGGCTTTACTCCCAGAGCCGTAAGTTAAGCGGCGAAGAAAAAGAAGCGGTCAAGGCTCAAATCTCCGAAATCACGGGGCGGCTTAAAACAGCCAGAAAGGAGGTCAGATTGTGCGAGGGGATTGAAGCCCGAAGCGATACCCTCAAAGAAAAGCTACAGACCATACGGGCAGACGAGAACAAAGAAAAAGGAAAGGAGCTGATGAAGCATGAACACAGGCGGCGAAGCGGCGGAGCAAATCGTCCGAATGAGCTTGGAGGGATTTGAAGTCGCTGCCAAAATCACGGGGGCAGGTGCGAAGAACATCGCCATCCTGCTCTATTCCATCTTAAAAGAAGAAAAGAAAACCAAGGGCAAGGCAAGGCTCACCTCGATGCTCCGCTCTGGCAAGGAGCTGAAAGTCTTTACGGTGAAGAACGCCGACCTGCGGAAGTTCACGCAGGAAGCGAAGAAATACGGCGTACTCTACTGCGTTTTGGCAGACCGCAAGAACAAAGACCCCAATGCGGAGGTGGATGTGATTGCCCGTGCGGAGGACGCATCGAAAATCAGCCGCATCGTGGAACGCTTTGACCTTGCATCGGTGGATACCGCATCCATCGTCACCGAAGCGGAGAAGTCACGGGATGCCAAGGGTACAAAGGACGGACAGCCAGAGCCAGACATCGGCGTGGAGGAAAAGGCGGAGAAAGACAAGCTCTTGGATGCCCTCATGGGAAAGCCCGTGCAGAAAGAGGAAAACGCCCCAAACCCCTCGGTGGCAAAGACGGAAAAATCCCCTCTGTCCGAGCCTACCTCAGAGCAGCCAAGGAAGTCCGCAGAGGGGGCTACTATGACTAAGGACGAAAAACCGTCCGTCAGAGAAGAACTGCGGAAAATCAAAAAGAGCCGCAGGGAGCAGGAAGCCGATGCTTCCCCCACCCGTGGCAGGGAGAAATCTCCCGACAGGGCGAAGCCCGCAGGAAAGACGGAGCATAAGCAGCCCCAGAGGAAGAAGCCCAAGAAAACGAAAGGAGCCAGATAATAAGTATCTATGATGTATTCAGCGGCGGCAACCGTCCCTTTGACAAAGCGGAATGGGCTGCCCAAAAGCAGGCGCAGCGCAACGAAGCCTACGGGCTGATTGACACCACCTGCGCCGAGATGGAGGTGAACGGCGATGCCTTCCGTCAGTACCTCGACGTGCAGGGGCGGTTTGACCGCTACTCCGTCAACAACGCCATCTTGGTGTCGGCACAGAAACCCGAAGCCACGCAGCTCAAGGACTATTCCAGTTGGAAGCAGAGCCGTGTGTATGTGGATAAGGACGCACAGAAAGTCACCATCCTTGAGCCGGGCAAGGAATATAACCGTGATGACGGCACAAAGGCGGTCTCCTATAATGCCAAGGTGGTCTACGACATCTCCCAGACCTCGGCAAAGGAGCGGCAGGATACGAAAGAACCAAAAACCATGCGGGAGCTTGTGGCGGCGATGATAGACGCAAGCCCTGTCGGATTCCAGCCCGTGGAGGAGCTGGAAGTCCCTGCGTTCTACGACAGCTCACAGCAGGTCATCTTCGTGCGGCAGGGGCTTAGCGAGGAACAGCTCTTTGTCAGCATGGCAAAGGAAGTGTCGGCGGCGGTCTTTGACTTCAAGCACAATGAGAGCCGTGATGCGTCCGAGTTCAAAGCCTACTGCGTGGCGTATATGGTAAGCTCCCGCTACGGCGTGGATACCAGAGGCTTTAGCTTCGATAAGCTCCCGAAAGAGTTTGAGGGCATGGATACGCAGGTGTTCAAGGGCGAGCTTGGCTCCATGCGGGATGTGCTTGGGGAAATCCAGAGCGATATGTATAAAAGCATGGAAAAGAACAAGCCGCCCAAGTCCAAAGAGCAGGAACGGTAATCGGAGGTGAAGCCCATGAGAGAAGAACGGTATCACATCGCCCTTGACCGATACGACAAGAACATCGTCCTCAATGCCTTGAACACGCTCCGCAACCAGCAGATACGGGAGGAACGCCCCACCGACCCCGTGGACGAACTGATTGAAACGGTGGCTACCGCCAAGAGCAAAAAGGTGAAAGTCGCACCCTGCAAGTGCCGATGCCATGAGGAACGGTGACGACCAGAAAACAGCCGTAATCCTTGCCGCCTGCGGCATCGTGCCTGTCGTGTGGCTTGCCCTGCTGACCGCACCCTATGTCAGCGGCGGCATCGTGGAGATAATGAACGGTCTGACCGTGGCAATCAACAACCCGTTTTCCATAACGGTGTGCGAGGACAGTTTAAGGACTGTCCTTATTTTTCTGCTTGCCTACGGTATGGGCATCGGGATTTATCTCTCCACACGCAGGAACTACCGCAAGGGCGAGGAACACGGCTCTGCAAAATGGGGCAACGCAGGTACTCTCAATAAGAAGTACCGAGATAAGGACGCATCGGAAAACAAGCTGCTGACCCAGAATGTCCGCATCGGGTTGAACGGCAAGAAACACAGAAGAAATCTGAATATCCTCGTGTGCGGCGGCTCTGGTGCAGGCAAGACAAGGTTTTTCTGCAAGCCCAACGCCATGCAGTGCAACACCTCGATGGTGATTTTAGACCCAAAAGGCGAAATCGTCCGTGATGTGGGCGGTCTTTTGGAGAAGAAAGGCTATGAGGTGCGTGTCCTCGACCTTATCAATATGCACCGCAGCCATTGTTACAACCCCTTTGTCTATCTGAGGAACGACAACGATGTGCAGCGGCTTGTAACCAATTTATTCAAAGCTACCACGCCGAAAGGAAGCCAGTCCCAAGACCCGTTCTGGGACACGGCGGCAAGTATGCTGCTCTTGTCCTTGGTGTTCTATCTGAAATACGAAGCACCGCCAGACGAGCAGAATTTCCCGATGGTGATGGAGCTTTTGCGGGCAGGCGAGGTACGGGAGGACGATGACAGCTATGTAAGCCCTCTGGATGAGCTGTTTGACCGTCTGGAGATGGTAAATCCAGAGCATATCGCCCTCAAATACTACCGTGACTACCACTCTGGCTCTGCCAAGACCCTAAAGAGCATCCAGATAACCCTTGCCGCAAGGCTTGAGAAGTTCAATCTGGAGAGCCTTGCATCCCTAACCGCAACGGACGAGCTTGATTTACCCTCTCTGGGGGAGAAGAAAGTCGCCCTGTTCGCCTTGATACCCGACAACGACACGAGCTTTAACTTCCTTGTGTCCGTGCTATACACGCAGCTATTCCAACAGCTTTTTTACCTTGCCGACCACAAGTACGGTGGAAGCCTGCCCGTGCATTGCCACTTTATCATGGACGAGTTCGCCAATGTTTCGCTGCCCGATGACTTTGACAAGATACTATCGGTCATGCGTTCCAGAGGTGTATCCGTTTCGATTATCCTGCAAAATCTGGCACAGCTCAAAGCCCTCTTTGAGAAGCAATGGGAAAGCATCGTCGGCAACTGCGACGAATTTCTGTATCTTGGCGGCAACGAGCAAAGCACCCACAAGTATGTGTCGGAGCTACTCGGCAAGGCGACCATCGACACCAACACCTACGGGAAAAGCTCTGGACGCAGCGGGAACTACTCTACGAATTACCAGATTTCGGGGCGTGAGCTTTTAACGCCAGACGAGGTGCGTATGCTCGACAACCGCTACGCACTTCTTTTTGTGCGTGGGGAACGCCCCGTCATGGATTTTAAGTACGACATCCTAAAGCACCCCAATGTGAAACTGACGACTGACGGAGGGCAGCCGCCCTATCTCCACGGCGAGCCTACGCAGGCTGTCGCAACCCTTGTGTTTGACAGCGACATTCCAAAGAACGCTACAAGTGTTATAGCTGTCAGCACATCCTATGAGCTTCTGTCCGAACAGGACTTAGAAGAAATATATCAAATTTAAGGAGGATTTACCATGAGATTTTTCAACAAGAAAGACACCCAGAAGAAAGCAACCAACAAGCTGCCCATGACAGGCAGGGTAAAGAAAGGCTTCCGCTGCTACTGCGTGGCGGTGCTTGCCCTCACGATGGTGCTTGGCACTTCCATGACCGCCTTTGCCGCCAACGACCCGATACAGGTAGTCAATAACCTGTCTGATTTCATTTTCGGTCTGGTGAGGGCTGTCGGCATGATTATGCTCGGCTTCGGCATCGTGCAGGTGGGCTTGTCGCTGAAATCACACGACCCTTCCCAGAGGGCGAACGGCTTTCTGACCCTTGCAGGCGGCGTTGTGATTACCTTTGCCAAGGAGATTCTCACCCTCATCACGGGCTAAGGGAAAAGACAGTTCATTGAAAGACTGACACAAGACTAAGGCAGCGGGGCAGATCCGCTTTGCGGAACTTGCCCCGCCGCCCAATTTTAAGAACGGAGGTGGTCAAATGTCAGATAACTGGATTGTGCAGAATTTAGAGAACGCCCTCAACACATGGAATGAAAAGCTGTCAGAGATATGGCAGCTCATAACCCAGTCACCAGAACAGTTCAAGGGCGGCACTATCTGGAATGTAATCGTCAACATCCACGGTGCGGTGCAGGCTGTCGGGCTTGCCCTGCTCGTGCTGTTCTTTGTGGTGGGCGTGATGCGTACCGCAGGCAACTTTGCGGAGGTGAAGCGTCCAGAGCAGGCACTCAAGCTCTTTATCCGCTTTGCCCTTGCCAAAGGTGCGGTGACTTACGGACTGGAGCTGATGATGGCTCTGTTCAGAATCGTGCAGGGGCTAATCTCCACCATTATGAACGCCGCAGGCTTCGGTTCGGCACAGCAGACGGTACTCCCCTCGGAAATCGTGACGGCGGTGGAGGACTGCGGCTTTTTCGAGAGCATCCCCCTATGGGCGGTGACGCTCATAGGCGGGCTGTTCATCACGGTGCTGTCGTTCATTATGATAATGTCGGTGTACGGCAGGTTTTTCAAGCTCTACCTTTACACCGCCATCGCACCCGTGCCGCTTTCCACCTTTGCAGGCTCACCGAGCCAGAGCGTGGGAAAGAGCTTCATCAAGAGCTACTCCGCCGTGTGTCTGGAGGGAGCGATTATCGTGCTTGCCTGCATCATCTTCTCCCTCTTTGCGGCAACGCCCCCTGCGGTCAATCCCGATGCAGCGGTGGTGTCGATGGTGTGGAGCTATATCGGGGAGCTTGTTTTTAATATGCTCGTCTTAGTCGGTGCAGTCAAGATGGCAGACCGTGTTGTCAGAGAAATGATGGGGCTTTAAGAGAATGAAATCGAAGTGCATGTGTAAGGACGAAGCAGGCTCACCGCAGAAAAGAAAAAGACGGAAAAACCACTTGACATCTATTTGTCACATGACTTATAATGCAATGATTTAGGTTTGGAAATCTGAACGGCTGGCTTGGGGAGGAAAGGAGATTTTATGTTTGATTATGTAAAGGATAAGGAATTTCTAAGCCGTATGCGGAATCTATGTGGTGAGATAATGCAGGGTTTTTGCCACTACTTGAAAGAGGACTATGATATTGGCGCAGTATTCTATCTTGTAGGGAGCGGCGCACGGAACCTCATCGTACAAAATGCTTCGTTGCCGATAGACTTGGATTACAACCTTGAAATTGTAAGATGTCAAGATTTTAAGGATTGCAGGACTATCAAAGAATCTGCAAGGAAATCCTTTAATAAGATGTTGCAGGAATACAGTTTGGGAGATTGCGAAGATTCAACATCTTCTCTGACCACGGGAAAAATTCATTTTGTCAAAGGCAATCCCACCGAGTTTTCGATGGATGTCTGTATTGTTTGCAGGGATACAGAGGAACATTTTCACAGACTGATGCACCAAAAGACGGGATTCACCTATTGGGACAGATACTATTGGAATGAAGCCCCTCATTCTGCGGGAGTACAGGAAAAAGCCAAGTATATCAAGAAAAAGGGAAAATGGGAACTTGTCAGAAAGCAGTATCTGGATATCAAAAACAGATACTTGTGGCAAAACGACCACGACCATCCCTCTTTTATATGCTATATCGAAGCCGTAAACAATGTATATAACGCAAGAATGAGTTGGAAGTAAACTGAATAAACTTGAAGAATCGCCATTTTCCAAAGATGGCGATTTTTTTGCGCCAAAAAGGAGGTGCGAACCATTTGGAAGTCAAGATAAATAAGGAAATCCGCAACTACACGGAAAGTATGTTTTTCGGGCTGTCGATGCGGCAGTTCATTTTCTCCGTCCTTGCCTGCGGCGTGGCAGTGGGCTTGTATTTCCTGCTCCGCCCGCAGTTCGGGACGGAAACTCTAAGCTGGATGTGTATTCTGGGGGCTTCCCCCTTTGCCATGATGGGCTTTATCAAATACAACGGCATGACGGCAGAGCAGTTCGTCTGTGCATGGATAAAATCGGAGTTTTTAATGCCAAAGAAGATTTTGTTTTCCCCAGACAACCTTTACTACGAAGCCATGAAGCCGACCCTTGAAGCCCACGAAAAGGGCTTGCCTGCCGTCCAGAAGAAACAGAAGCAAAAGGCGGCGGAAACAAAGGCGAAGAAGCCGAAACATTCCAAGAAATCAAAGAAGCGTAAGGAGGTAGACCATGTTAAAGACGCTTAAGAACCTGTTCAAGCAGGATAAGGAGAAATTTGTCGTGCCGAAATCGGTGCAGGCGGTCATCCCCATCAAGACCATCTGGGAGGACGGCATTTTCCTCGTGGGCAGGAACAAGTACGCAAAGACATTCAAGTTTGAGGACATCAACTATGCCGTGGCGAGCCGTGAGGACAAGGAAGCCATGTTCCTTGAATACTCGGAGCTGCTCAATTCCCTCGACAGTGGGGCGACCACGAAAATCACCATCAACAACCGCCGCTTGAACAAGGCGGATTTTGAGCAGACCATCTTAATCCCGATGGCAATGAGGGACGGTAAAGCCATCGATGACGGCTTGGATAAGTACCGCAAGGAGTACAACAGGATGCTGCTCGACAAGGCGACAGGGGCAAATTCCATCGTGCAGGATAAGTATGTGACCGTATCCGTGTGCAAAAAGAATATCGAAGAAGCCCGCAACTATTTTGCCCGTGTGGGTGCTGACCTTATCGCCCACTTTTCACGGCTCGGCTCGAAATGTACAGAGCTGGATGCGGAAGAAAAGCTCCGCATCTTCCACGACTTCTACCGCACGGGCGAGGAAACGGCGTTCCGCTTCGACCTCTCCCAGACCATGCGGAAAGGTCACGACTTCAAGGACTTTATCTGCCCCGATACCTTTGAGTTTGAAAAGGATTATTTCAAGATTGGCGACAGGTACGGGCGTGTGATATTCCTGCGGGAGTATGCGGCATATATCAAGGACAGCATGGTGGCGGAGCTTTGTGAGCTTAACCGTAACATGATGCTCTCCGTGGATGTCGTCCCCGTCCCTACGGACGAAGCCGTGCGGGAGGTGGAAAACCGCCTGCTCGGTGTGGAAACCAACATCACCAACTGGCAGAGGAAACAGAACCAGAACAACAATTTTTCCGCCGTCATCCCCTATGACTTGGAGCAACAGCGAAAGGAAAGCAAGGAATTTCTGGACGATTTGACGACCCGTGACCAGAGGATGATGTTTGCCGTCCTTACGATGGTGCATACGGCGGAGAGCAAGGAGCAGCTCGACAACGACACGGAAGCCCTGCTCACCACGGCGAGGAAGCACCTCTGCCAGTTCGCCGTGCTGAAATTTCAGCAGATGGACGGGCTTAATACAGCTCTGCCGTTCGGCGTAAGGAAGATTGACGCTTTCCGCACCCTCACCACGGAGAGCCTTGCCGTGTTCATCCCGTTCCGTGTGCAGGAAATCTACCATGAGAACGGCGTTTATTACGGGCAGAATGTTATCTCCAAGAACATGATAATCGCCAACCGCCGCCATTTGCTGAACGGCAATTCCTTTATCCTCGGCGTGTCTGGTGCAGGCAAGTCGTTCACGGCAAAGGAGGAAATGACGAACATCATCCTCACCGACCCCAACGCCGATGTGATTATCATAGACCCAGAGCGGGAATATTCGCCCCTTGTGAAAGCCATGCAGGGCGAGGTCATCCACATTTCAGCGACCAGCGACAACCATATCAACGCTATGGATATGAACTCTGATTACGGAGATGGGGCAAACCCCGTCATCCTCAAATCAGAGTTTATTTTATCCCTCTGCGAGCAGCTCATCGGCGGGGCAAGCCTTGGGGCAAAGCAGAAATCCATCATAGACCGCTGCACGGCGAGTGTGTACCGCCACTATCAGCAGGGCAACTATATGGGAGTGCCGCCCACCTTGCAGGACTTCCGTGAGGAGCTGCTGAAACAGAACGAGCCAGAAGCACAGGAAATCGCTCTTGCCATCGAGCTTTTCACAGACGGCAGCTTGAATACCTTTGCCAAGCATACAAATGTGGATACTAAGAGCCGCCTTATCTGCTATGACATTCTGGATTTAGGCAAGCAGTTACAGCCCATCGGGATGCTCGTGGTGCTTGACAGCATCCTAAACCGCATCACCCAGAACAGGGCGAAAGGCAGGAACACCTTTATCTTTATTGATGAAATTTACCTGCTCTTTCAGCATGAGTATTCCGCAAACTTCCTCTTTACCCTCTGGAAGCGTGTGCGTAAGTACGGGGCGTACTGTACGGGCATCACCCAGAATGTAGACGACCTTTTACAGAGCCATACGGCGAGGACGATGCTTGCCAACAGCGAATTTATCATCATGCTCAACCAAGCGTCTACGGATAGGATTGAGCTTGCCAAGCTCCTTAACATCTCCGACTTGCAGATGAGCTATATCACCAATGTAGGGGCAGGACAGGGGCTTTTGAAAGTGGGCAGCTCCCTCGTGCCGTTTGTCAACAAGTTCCCCCGCAATACGGAGCTGTATAAGCTGATGACAACGAAATTCGGGGAGGTCTAAAGGGGAGTGATTTTGGAGAGAAACCGTATTTACCCGATGGACTGCGTGGAGGTGTTAAAGGAGCTGCCCTCGGAGAGCGTGGATTTAGTCATTGCCGACCCGCCCTACTACCGCATGAAAGGGGAATTTGACTTTGTGTTCCAGTCCGTGCCGCAGTATCTGGCGTGGTGCATGGAGTGGGTGCGGGAATGCCACCGCATCCTAAAACCTACGGGAGCGTTCTACTGTTGGGGGAGCAGCCAGATGATAGATAAGCTCTCCGTGGAGGTACTGGATAAGTTCGACTGGATAAGGCGGAATCTGATTGTCTGGAATTACAGGACGGGGCGACCTGCCAAAGCCGCCTACCGTGATGAAGCCGACTTCTTGTGGTTTTACAGCAAGCCCCTGCATGAAATCAATGTAGATGCCGTCCGCATCCCCTACGACAAGGGCGGCGAAAAGGACAAGCGGAAGAACCCCAAGGGGAAGTCCTGCGGCAATGTCTGGGAGGTGCCGAGGGTGATGCCAAACTATAAGGAAGCCACCAGTCACCCCACCCAGAAGCCAGAGAAGCTGGCGGAGCGGATGATACGGGCAAGCAGCGATGCAGGCGGCTTGGTGGTCATCCCCTTTGCAGGCTCTGGGAGCGAAATCGTCCAGTGCATTAAGAACGGGCGGGATTTTATCGCCGCCGAGACCAATATCTCCTATGTGGAGGACATCATCCTGCCACGGCTGAAAAAGGAAACAGAGACAGATTTTTTGTATCGGAGCAACGAAAACACCCTGCGGGCATCCCTTGATGCCCCAAAAGCAGGGCTTTAGGAAAGGAGGATTTTATGGCGGATATAAGGTTTCGCAACACGGCTCACCGTGATTTCTTTCTGGAGAACATGATGAAATGCAGGGTGAACGACTGCTACCACAGGGCATTCTTCTATGTGATGGGGATTGCGGAGGAAACGAGGAAGAACATCAGCACCATGTTCGATTTCAAGACGGACTGCATCGTGCCAGAGGGGATGCACAGCGGATGGCAGACAAGCGGCACGGTCAAGGTCTGCCACCTTGCTTTTAACCTCTGGAACGGCTACGCAGAGGACGGGCGTGAGAGGTATTCCACGCCAGAGGAATTATTCTGCTGCGAGTTCGCCCCCTACTTCATGGAGGGCATCAAGGTGAGGTATCCCGAATATTGCAGGGATTTACCTGCCCCTAAGCAGCACACCGACCACGCAAGGTAAACCAACCTAAATCTAAACCAAGCAAAGACAAGTAGAAAGGAAAAGAAAAGCCTATGAAAGAATATCTGAAAAAGTACCAGTCTGTTATATGCATCGTTGCCGCCGTCTGCCTTTTAGGTGCGGCGGCTTTCTGTATCTTCCGTATCTCCCACCACGATGCACAGGTGGACGAGCAGGCGGAGAACTTCCAGCAGCTTGCCCAGATAGTGGAGCAGGCTCCCGAATCCGAGCCGGTTCCCACGGAGGAACCCGTGAGCGAGGGCGATGACGTTCTGGCAAAATACAATGAGCTGTTTTTGCAGAACGAAGACTTGATAGGGTGGATTGCCATTGACGGTACGACCATCAACTACCCCGTCATGCAGAGCAGGAACAATCCCAACTTCTACCTCAAGCGCAACTTTGAAAAGGAGTACAGCGACTTGGGTACGCCCTATGTGCAGGAGGACTGCGACATCGCCGCAAGCGACAATCTGGTTATCTACGGACACCACATCAAGGGCGGCAAAATGTTCGGTGCTTTAGAGAGCTACAAGGAAAAGGACTTTTACGAGGGACACAAGACTATCCAGTTCGACACCCTCACGGAGCAGGGCGAATATGAAATCATCGCCGTATTCAAGACCGTGGCGTACAGTGCGGAGGGCTACCGCTACTATGATTTTGTCAATGCAGAGAACGAGGACGAGTTCAACGCCTATGTGGGGAAATGCAAGGAGCTTGCCCTCTATGATACGGGCGTGACCGCCGAGTACGGCGACAGGCTCATCACCCTCTCCACCTGCGAATACTCCGCCCAGAACGGCAGGCTTGTGGTGGTGGCGAAAAGGGTGGACTGATTTGACCGCCAAATCCCAGAGGGTACGGCGTATCTTCGGAAAGGAGGCTCCCTATGGCGAAGATTAAGACCAGAGATGCGGTCAAAGGCACCATCAAGGCTATCGACAAGGCGGCTGTCGCTTCGGAGCGCATGAAAGCCGCCTATGCCAAGACCAAGGAAAAGGCGGAGCAGGGATATTATGCGGAGGAAAGCTCTGCCACCGAGTACGCCGCCGACAAGGTTTCCCATGCTTCGGAACGGATTGCAGGCGAGGGCGTACACCAATTTAACAAGCAGGGGCAGAAATCCGTCCAGACCACCAAGGAGAACATCATCAAGGCAAAGGACAAGGTGGAGGACTTTAAGGAAAAAAGGGCGGTAAAAACCGCAGAGAAACAGAAAGCACAGGCTGCTGCAGAACGGAACGGCTCACAGCCCCATCACGGGGCGGCGAGCCGTTCCCCTGCCCCCGATACCCCTGCAAACGCAGGCGAGAAAGCAAAGAGCCGTTTTATCAAGACAAGACAGCAGGGAAAGCAGACCATCAAAACCACCGCCCGAAATGCTGAAAAAGCGGTAAAATCCACTGCCCAAAGCACGGTAAAAACGAAAGAAGCCACCAGAGCCGCCGCCAAGGGTACGGTCAAAACTGCGGAGAAAGGCATCAAGACCGCCCAGACCACCTCTAAGGCGGCGATTAAGACCACGGAGCAGACCGCCAAGGCAGCGAAAGCGGCAGCAAAGACTTCTGTAAAGACAGCCCAGAAAGCGGCACAGGCAGCGAAAGCCACCGCCAAGGTGACAGCCCACGCCATAAAGTTGGCGGTCAAAGCCACCCTTGCGGCAATCAAGGCGATTATCGCAGGCACAAAGGCTCTGATAGCGGCAATCATGGCGGGCGGGTGGATTGCCGTTGCCGTGATACTCATTATCTGCCTTATCGGGCTGCTTGTCGGCTCGGTGTTCGGCATCTTCTTTTCGGGCGAGGACTCTGGCAACGGGATGACCATGCAGACCGTAGTCCGTGAAATCAACGCCGACTACGATAGCCGCCTTGACGAAATCATCAACGGCACATCCCACGATGTACTGGAGATGTCGGGAAGCCGTGCGGTCTGGAAAGAGGTGCTTGCAGTGTACTCCGTCAAGACCACCACCGACCCAGACAACCCGCAGGAAGTCGCTACGATGGACGACAACAAGAAGCAGCTCCTAAAGGACATCTTCTGGGAGATGAATGAAATCAGCTCCCGCACCGAGAGCAAGACCGAAACCCAGATAACCGAGAGCGATGACGGTCACGGAAACATCGTGGAAACGGAAACCACCGTTACCCAGACCTACCTCTATATCACCGTGAGCCACAAGACCGCCGAGGAAATGGCGGACAAATACGGCTTCAACGAGGAACAGCGGCAGCAGCTATCGGAATTACTTGCCGAGGAAAACAATTCCCTCTGGTCTGCGGTGCTTTACGGCATCACCATCGGGGACGGCGAAATCGTCACCGTGGCTCTGTCGCAGGTAGGTAACGCAGGCGGCGAGCCGTACTGGAGTTGGTACGGTTTTGACGGGCGTGTGGAATGGTGTGCCTGCTTCGTTTCGTGGTGTGCCGACCAGTGTGGCTATATCGACAGCGGCGTTATCCCCAAGTTTGCAGGCTGCGTCAACGGCTCTCAGTGGTTTAAGGACAGAGGGCAATGGCAGGACGGCAGCTTTACGCCAGAGGCAGGACAAATCATCTTCTTTGACTGGGAGGGGGACGGGGAAACCGACCATGTAGGCATCGTGGAACGGTGCGAGAACGGCGTTGTCTACACCGTGGAGGGCAACTCTGGAGATGCGTGCAGGCAGCGGAGCTACCCTGTCGGGAGCAGCTCCATCTACGGCTACGGCATCCCTGCCTATTGATGGAAAACGGGCGAAAGAAAAACCAGAGGTCAATCCTCTGGCTGCTCTTTTGCCTTACATATCCCCTGCGCCGTCCCCGCTATGATAGTCAGTTCTGAATCATCGAACGTATCAAAGAGTGCGTCCAACTGTCGGCGCAGCGTGGTCTTCCCTGTCGGGAGGTCTGGGTGTATGTACTGGTCTACGGATATGTGGAACATGGTCACAAGCTGAATGAATAAGGGAAAGCTCGGATTCTGCCCCTCTTTCTCCACAGCCTGCAAATGCCTTGCCGAGATGCCAAGCTTCTCGGCTAATTCCTCTCTGGTAATCCGCTGTTTCTCACGGGCATCCATAATCGCCTGCCCCAACTCCATAAAGTCAAAGTTTCCTGCGGCTTCGCTCATTTTCCTCACCACCTGTACGGATAGATTTTGTCCTCTTATATTGTACTGAAATGGGAGTTCCACTTAAACGATGTGAAATCTCTTTGTTTAGGAGATTTAATCTCTATCATCAGGGGATGAAAGTTCATATTTGCACAGTTGATTGCCGAAATAAAGATAATTATAATAGGTGCAGGAGCTTGAATCAGCTCCCCGAAAAAATGCAAAAAATTCATACTCCATACACATGGAGATGCTAAGATAAAGTTGGAGGTGGTCTTTGTGGCAAAGATATTGATTGTGGAAGATAATGTTGATACAAACGAAGCTCTTTCCGAATATCTGCAAGAGGCAGGTCACGAAATTATATCAGCGTATGACGGAACAGAGGCTTTGGAGATTTTCTCACAGAACAAGATAGATTTAATCGTCCTTGATATTATGCTGCCCACAATGTCGGGGCTTGCGGTATTAAATGCGGTACGAAAGACAAGCCAGATACCAGTCATCATGCTTACGGCATTAGAGGACGAATATACGCAGGTATCAAGCTTTGATTGTTTGGCAGACGATTATATGACAAAACCGTTTTCAATGGTGGTGCTTGGAAAACGCATCACCGCCCTGCTGCGTCGGGCAGGCGTAAAGGATGAGCCGAATATCTGGAAGTATGGCGAGTTGACCGTGGACTTTTCTGGATACTCCGCCTGCAACCAGAACGGAAAAATTGATATAACCCCCAAAGAAATCGAATTGCTAAAGCTGTTACTCGACCATAAAGGACTGGTGCTGTCACGGTCACAGATATTAAATGCAGTCTGGGGAGACGATTCTTATGTGATAGACCGTATTGTTGACAGCTACATCAGAAACCTGCGAAAAAAACTGGGACTTGATTGCATTGTCACGGTGAAAGGGATTGGATACAAATTGGAGGTGGGTGTATGAGAAAGCTGAAACTTTTTCCGAAAACCTTTTTATATACATTTAGTCTGATGATTGTAATTGTGGCAGTCTCCCATCTGCTCATTTATAGTCTGCTTCCAGTGGTATATAATTTCCGTCAGCGGAACGAATTGGAAAACGATGTAGCCAGCTTGTGTGAAAAAATGGCGAATACTCCAGATGCAGAAAGACTTCCATTAGTGACAGAATTTGCAGGGAAATGGTGGGCTGATGTTTCAGTATGCTATGACGGCTATACCTATGAAATGAATTTACTGAATGCAGGTGAATCAGAGCTTTTGAATTTTTCTAACACTACGGAAGTGGTGAACATCATTGCGGAAGAAACAGATGGAAAAATAAAAATATCACTGTCCCAGAATCCAAAAGGCGGTACAGATTTCTTTTATGTGGAAAGAATATTGCCGAATGAAAATGGATATGTAAAAGCCACGGTATCAAGACAGCAGATTGAAGATGCTGTCAGTACAGTCATTGTCATTTTACCCATTACTGCCTTTTTATGTACGCTTATTTCAATATTGTCCGCCCTGGCATATTCCCATATGCTCACAAAGCCAATCAAACAGATTTCAAGCGCAACAAAGCAGATGCAGGAATTGACATCGGACGTTCATTGTGAAATCCATACCCATGATGAAATTGAAGCATTGGCAGATAATGTAAACAACCTATATGATAATCTGCTAAAGACCATTCATGACTTGGAGCAGGAAATTCACAAAGTAGAAGAAATGGAAGTACAAAAAACAAACTTGCTTCGCTCTGCTTCCCATGAATTAAAAACGCCCGTTACAGCCGTAAATGTCATGTTAGAAAATATGATTCTAAATGTAGGGAAATACAAAGACCATAGCGTGTACTTGCCAAAGTGCAAAGTTTTGATGGAGCAACTGGCGGCAATGATTCGGGAAATTCTGGACGTATCAAAGTTTGAAAAACCGCAGGACGGAGAAGATGAAGAAATCGACTTATCTGAACTGATTCCACAGGTCATTCCACCCTATGCGATTATTGCCAAGTCGAAAGGGATTTGCATAGAAACGGATACTTACGAAAAACTTTCGATATGCTATCCTCTCCCTATGATAAAAAAAGTAATCTCTAACCTACTGGCTAACGCCGTCTCTTATACCCCCAAGGGAGGCAGCATAAAAATTTATATAGAGAATCAAAATCTGATTTTCGAGAACGAATGTGTCCCGATTCCCCAGAAATATCTAACCCACATCTTTGAACCGTTCTACCGTCCAGAGTACGGAAGCTGCCCAGATACGGACGGTAACGGATTGGGCTTATATATTGTTGACACAATCCTAAAAACCTTGCAGATTCCTTACACGTTTGCAGCCATAGAGGATAACAGTGGAATGCGTTTCACAATAGAATTTTAGATAGCTTGAAAGCTGCCTGCACAGAAAGCAGGCAGCTTTTTTTCTGCAATTTCATACGCCATTCATATTAGAATGATACCCCAATCACATGAGGGGGATAGAATCTATGGGTATCAAGCGAAAGGAGGAACAGTTTTGAACGTCTACAAGCGAGCATTACTTTATGTCATTAGAAAGAAAGGAAAAAGTTTGACGCTTTTTCTGTTGTTGCTTTTAATAACCGTGTCGGTCATGGTGGGAGTTTCCATCCGAGACGGAACGGCAAAGGCAGCGGAGAACCTGCGGACAACAATAGGTGCGTCCTTTACCATGAGCGGGAACATCAACAATCTGGACTTTCATGACGGCGAAGCAGGATATACCGCTGAAAAAATCCCTATTTCCCTTAAAGCAGTGGAACAGATGATAACTGTAGAGGGCATAAAGACTTACAATGCCGAACAGCACACTTCTGTCACTGCCGAGGGAATCTACTATCTTTCTGGAATGTCAAGCGGCAGTCTTTCCGCTAATACAGAAACTGCCTACCAGACGGATTTTATGAACGGAATACTGGAATTAGCGGAGGGCAGGCATATTGCGGAAGATGACAGGGACGCAGTACTTATCAGCGATAAACTGGCGGCAGAGAATCATTTACAAGTTGGCAGTGAGCTTGTTTTGGAATCTGCTTCTGGTGACAGCGGGGAGCAAACTAAGGTCTTGATTGTAGGGCTGTATTCCAGTGACGATAAGATGGAATATGATAATGACACCATTTTCACAACCCATGATGTTTACTGGAAACTGTCTGGGCAAAAACCATTCGGATATTCTGGAAATGTAACTTTCTATGTGACTGACCCAAAGGAATTGAATCGCATTGTGGAACAGGTACAGCAGATAACGTCTATCCAGTGGGAAGATTACTTTATCCGCATAAACGAATCCGAATACAAGGCAGTCGCATATCAGATTCAGACAATGGAACGGCTTACGGAAATACTGATTACTGTAATTGCTGGAGTTGGCTTTATCGTTGTAGCCCTTGTGCTTGCAATGAGAATAAAGAATCGGATACACGAAGCAGGGATATTCCTTTCCGTTGGCGAATCAGCTCCCCAGATTATGCTACAGCTTATTTGTGAAATCCTTATGATTGCTGTCTTGGTGTTCTTTGTATCACCCATGTTGGGACAGTTCATTGTAGGACAAGTAGAAGCTGCCCTAAAAAATATGGGAACTGTAATTGTAATGCCAATTTCCCTAAAAACGATGGCTTTGCAATTCCTTTTAGAGACACTTATTATCGTGTTTGCAGTGGTTACGGCTGCTTTGCCAGTTGCCCGAATGAAACCAAAAGATATTTTATCAAAAATGAGCTGACAGGAGGATAAAAGCCATGAGTACATTAAAGAGAGCATTTTTATATACGATGCGGAAAAAGACAAAAACCCTTATCCTGTTTTTGGTGTTGGTTACAATATCCACCTTTATTCTGACTGGATTATCCATATATAAAGCGGCAGACGATTCTGCCCTAAGTCTGCGCCAGTCCGTAGGCGGGAGCATTCGCCTTGAATTGGATGAAAACAACAGAAAGAACTGGCAGTATCAGCAGGCGGCAGGTGGCATGTTGGTTGATTATGTCGGTGCGCCTATTACCGATGAGGATATTCAGAAAATTATGTCCATAGACGGAATCAAGGCATACAACGGTTTAGGGGATGGAAGCGTATTTGCAAAAGATTTCAGCTTTATATCGGGATTCAGTTTTGGGGCAGGAAGTGATTACAGCAGGCTTCCATCCGTGACCGATTCAGAGTATTTCAATTTTTTTACCCGCAAGGCGTTTCAGTTGGTGGAGGGACGGCATATTAAGGAGGGCGATGACCATGTTGTCCTTATCAGTACAGCCATTGCCGAGAAAAATGCCTTAAAACTTGGCGATACCATTACCGTGCAGTGCTGTTACGACAGGGGAACCTATCCCGATGTATCTTTGACAATTATCGGCATCTATGCGTATGAAGCAGACAACGAATTTAATACCACCTCAACGGATAAGCGCAACCGATTGATTATAGACCATAAGGCAATGCAGGAAATCATGCAGAGGGATGTGATACAGTATGATAACGGCGTTGATTTTTATGTGGATGACCCCAGAGAAATGGAAAGAATCGCAAGCCAGATAAAAGCCCTTGATTTAGACTGGGATTCCTTTACCCTCACAATGGATAACTCCGCATACGAAGCAGTCGCTTCTCCTTTGACCGCTATGCAGAATCTGATTGTCTGGTTGATTGTCGGATGCGTTGCGGTGAGTGTCGGCATTTTGATACTGATTCTTTCCATGTGGATAAAGCAGCGTCGGCATGAAACTGGCATCCTGCTCTCTGTCGGAATTTCAAAAAGCAGAATTATTTTGCAGTATACAGTAGAAGTGCTAATGATAGCGATAGTTGCTTTTGGATTGTCCTTTTTTACAAGCAGCCTTATTTCACAAGGAGTGAGCGACTTGATTTTCCATCAAGTGTCTGAATCACAGTCCCTGCCCGAAATAGAACTGCCAGACGATGGCACAGAGTACCTTGATATAACAGGACAGTATATTCCATACGACACTTCTAATGTGGAAACACTGGAATCTGTTCAAGTAGATGTCAGTCCCGACTATTTACTATATATCTATATTTTCGGTACGTTACTGATAGCGTTTTCCGTTTCAGCGGCATCCATTTCAGTCATACAGATGAAGCCTAAAAAAATTTTATCACAGATGAGTTAAGGAGGTATTTTTCAATGAGCATTATGGAAATTTGTAACATCCGCTATTCCTATGACGATAAGCGAAACGTATTAAAAAATGTAAATGCAGAATTAGAGGCAGGCAAAATGTATGCAATCCTCGGCTCATCGGGCTGCGGAAAGACCACCCTGCTCTCCCTGCTTGGAGGTCTGGACAGTCCCCAGAGCGGACAGATTTTATACAACGGTGAGGATATTGAAAAGACTGGACTTGCGGCACACCGCAAGAATCACGTTGCATTTATCTTCCAAAGCTACAATCTGATAGACTATCTGACACCGAGAGAAAATGTGGCTCTTACCTCAAAGGTGCCGCCTATGCCCGTTTTAGAGCGTATGGGACTGACCGAGGAAGAAAGCAGACGAAACGTGCTGAAGCTCTCTGGCGGTCAGCAGCAGCGAGTGGCAATCGCCCGTGCATTGGCTTCTGATGCAAGCGTTATCCTTGCGGACGAGCCGACTGGAAATCTGGACGAGGATACCGCAGTTGACATCACAAATATTTTGAAAGAATGCGCCCATCAGATGGGAAAATGCGTCATCATCGTAACCCACTCCAATGACCTGGCAAAACAAGCAGATGTAATCTTTCGTTTGAAAAAAGGTGAATTGCAGCAAATATGAAGATTGAATGGATACGATGCCCTATCTGCGGCAGTAAAACCCGAAACAAAATAAGAGGGGATACTGTTTTGAAGAATTATCCCCTATACTGTCCGAAGTGTAAACAAGAAGTTTTGATTGAGATAAAAGATTTACAAATGACCGTCATCAAAGAGCCAGACGCATAGACGCAGAGCCGATGAACAGTGGAGCAATCATTGTTCATCGGCTCTCTTATTACATAGCGGCAAGCCCACCAAATAAAAAAAACGGTGTTTTGGTGGGCTGTATCTTTATGCCCTAATGAAAAGAACTTCCCCCCAGACCTGTTTTCGTTTGGAGGGATTTTTATTGTTTGCGAGCAGCTTTTACCTGCATCTACATATACCATACCGAGGATGGACGGATAACCTGTTAAAAAAATCCTCGTCAACACATGGGGACTTTCTAACCTGCAAGTAGAAGTCAAATCTCTACATAATAGAAATAAACTCTCCTTAAACCGTAAAGGTGTGACAGCCTTTGCGGTTTTTCTTATGTCGTTTTTTGCAGAAACACGCCGCAAGGCTCTTTCTGCCGTGGGATGCCGTTCCCCGCCTCTCAATCTGGATTTTAGCGATTTTCAAAATTCAGATTGGAGGTACTTACGGTGAAGTATGCACCAAGAAAGGTCTATATCAAGGAAAATGGCGGCTACACGGAATTGTCTTATGAGGACTTCTGCCGTCGCAGGGAAACGGATGGGGCTTATAAGGACAAGCTCTTTATCCCCGTGCAGGGCTGTCTGATTGAGACGGAACAGACCCACTATATCGAGTTCTATCGGGACAAGGAACGGTGGCGTTATCTGCAAAAGCTCGATGCAGACAACAGCCTGCTGTCTTTAGAAGCGATTGAAAGTGCTGATGACAGTGGTAACGGCTTTGAGTTTATTGCTGATGAAGCGGTAAATGTTGCGGAAACCGTTGTCCGCAGAATGATGTTGGACAAGCTGAAATCTTCCCTCACACTGCTGTCAGAAGAAGAACGGACGCTTATACAACAGCATTTCTATGAGGGCAAATCGCAGGTTGAGTTAAGCCGTATCTATGGGATTAACCAGTCAAGCGTCAGCAGACACATTATGAAAATCCTGCAAAAGCTCAAAAAACTTTTGGAAAATTAAATTTTCCGTGCATAGCCCCCTCATTTTTTCCTTTGGAAAAGTGAGGGGGCTTTTCTACAGGCTTCCCGCAGCTCCTTGACAACCGAATACCCATTCACCAAATACATTCTCTTTGTGATTGTGATGAGCAAAAGCGTGTGCAGCGGTACGCCATGACCTGCCGAAAAAGCAGAAGCGATGAAAGGTGGTGAGCGGAAATTACCGACTCAAAATATCGGGCAGCCCCCGATTTCGCCATGACCCGCAAAGAGGACAATGATACTCCCGTCCAGTCACAGTCCGAGCGGTAGCCAATCCGCCGCAGGCAATGAGGGCGGCTCTGTCAGACCGACAGTTGGGGTGCGATTCCCGTGGTGTCAGTTCGCTGCTGACCGTTTGGTGACTTCCCTTGCGTAAACACGCATCCGCATTTCGGGGTGTCGGGGACAAATAGAAATGCTCCTATCATATCAAGCCAGATGCAGGGCGGTCTATGGAAACAGGGCTTTGTTTTTATGCCCCGCCGACCTTAAACGCTCCCTTGTATCTGGCTGCTACATAGGCAGGAACCCCTGCCTAAATCCAGATAGGAGGTCAAACACATAATGGAAAGGATTATCAGGCGTGGGGACATCTTCTACGCAGACCTAAATCCCATTGTCGGCTCGGAGCAGGGCGGCAGACGACCCGTACTCATCGTTTCCAACGATATAGGGAACACCCACAGCCCCACCGTCATCATTGTGCCAATCACGAGCCGAGTGCATACAAAGGCAAAGCTGCCCACACATACCGAGGTAGGCAGCTTCGAGGGGCTTGACAAGAACTCCCTCATCCTTGCAGAGCAAATCCGCACCATAGACAAGCGGAGACTGGAGAACTACATCGGCAGGCTCCCCGAAAGCATCCTGCCAAAGCTCAACCGCTCCCTCGCCGTCAGCATAGACCTGGCGGCAAAGGCGGCGGCAACAGAACAGCAACCCTAAGTGATGCTTGTGCCTACTCCGCACAGGCTTATTTTTTTGACAGGAGGTTTTATGAACTACGCAGAGGTTCCCATCTGGGAGAAATACACCCTCACAATCGAGGAAGCCGCAAAGTATTTCCGCATCGGGGAAAAGAAGCTCCGCCAGTTGGCGGACGAACACCCCAACGCCAACTGGCTGATTATGAACGGAAACCGTGTGCAGATTAAGCGGAAGCAGTTTGAAAAAATGATTGATTCTATGGAAGTCATATAGTTGCAACGAGCCGAAATATCGGTATAATAGAGGTATGTCGTATCAAGGCTCGTTCCAGAACGGAAAGGAGCTTCACACTATGTCAGAAAAGAGACGTGACAATAAAGGACGGATACTAAGGACTGGAGAGAGCCAGAGAAAAGACGGGAGATACGCATACAAATATATAGACGCATTCGGCAAGCAACAGTTTGTCTACTCATGGAAATTAGTAGCCACGGACAAGACCCCTGCGGGCAAGCGGGAGCTTCCTGCTCTGAGGGACAAGATAAAGGAAATCAGCAGGGACTTGGAGGACGGCATCGACACCATCGGCAAAAAGATGACCGTATGCCAGCTCTACGCAAAGCAGAACGGTCTTCGGAAGAACGTAAAGCACGGCACGAAAAAAGGGCGTGACTACCTCATGGGCTTATTGCAAGATGACCCTTTCGGCATGAAAAGCATTGATGCCGTGAAGCAGTCGGACGCAAAGGAATGGGCGATACGGATGAGCGAGAAAGGCTTCGCTTTCCAGACCATCAGCAATTTCAAACGCTCCCTCAAGGCGGCGTTCTACACCGCCATCGAGGACGACTGCATCCGCAAAAATCCATTTAACTTCGTCCTTGATACGGTCATCGAGGACGACAGGGAACGCAAGGCGGCATTAACAGCGAAGCAGGAAGAAAGCCTTTTGGCATTTATGGAGCAGGATACGGTATATAGGAAATACCGTGACGAGGTAATCATCCTGCTCGGCACTGGACTTAGAATTTCAGAGTTCTGCGGTCTGACCACAGCTCTGGACTTCAAAAACCGCCAAATCAATGTAGACCATCAGCTTTTGCGGGATGCCGACATCGGCTACTATATCGAAACGCCAAAGACCAAGAACGGCATACGGCAGATTCCCATGAGCGAGGAAGTCTACCAAGCGTTGAAGCGTGTGCTGAAGAATCGGGGCAATGCCGCCCCATTCAGTGTAGAGGGCTATAAAAACTTCCTGTTCCTCAAAAATGACGGGATGCCCAAGGTGTCAGCGAACTACGACAGTATGCTGAAAGGGCTTGTGAAGAAGTACAACAAGCAGAACAAAGAGCAGCTTCCGAACATCACGCCCCATATCCTCAGACATACATTCTGCACACGGTTAGCAAACGCAGGCATGAACCCCAAGGCGTTGCAGTATATCATGGGACACGCCAACATCACGATGACGCTGAACTATTACGCCCATGCGACCTACGATTCCGCAAAGGCAGAAATGGAACGTCTGGCGGCATAGCCGAATGGGTGGTTTTACTACCGCCGTACTACTTTTGGATTCAAAAATATGCCGAGAAGCACCAAGATATGCCAAGTATCTCCCGATATGACAAATGGCGAAAAAGCCTTAAAATCCAAGACTTATCGCCATTTGCCAAGATATGAAAAGATAGGTTGAAAATTTGCTTGAGGTTTGATGGAAATATTAAACAAATATTATAACGAAACAAAATGAAGCCTGCTACATTTATAGAATTGAGAGATAAAAATTCCAGTTTATAGGGGATTTCATCTTTTGGGTGAAATCCCCCTTGACAAATATTCTCTTGGTTGCTGATACTCATACTCTCGTTGTCTTTCCCATCTTCAAGGGATAGCCTGCAATAGAGGGCAGTAAGTAATGGACTGGTAATCTTAGAATTGTTTTTCTTGGAATTGTAATTCCTGTTCATATGACTGCTGTTTATTTGTTAAACACAGTTTTACCGATACCAATCTTACCTGCAATGTCCACCGTAAAATTCTTAGCCCTCAAAAGTCGGATTGGTATTATTCCGATACTACTGTTGATTATAGGTATGGACTTAGCCGTAGCAGTTTTCTATGGTGTGTTAATTAAAAAAAGGAGAGTAAATGTATGCTGAAAATAAGCGGATTATCAAAAAATTTAAGAAAACATCGGTGTACAAGGGGTACAAACAAGATAAAATAGAAATGAGGGGCGATAGAGCGGAAATGTCAGATTTTCCACTCTATCTGAACACGGTCGCTGGTGGCCTTGATCGTAGAGATCAAACCATCGGCGGCTTTTCTTTTGTCGTCAAAATCTATGCTCTCCCAGTTGTCGAGATAATAGGATAACTTCTTTATCTGCTGGGGCGATATGGTTTCAACACTCAATTCGGCGATTGCCTTTGAAATGGTCTGGCGTCGGGTGTCCAGTTCTTCAATTTTTTTGTTGGCGTAGGCAAGCAAGGTCGCATTGGCTCCGGTCAGCGTATCCAGCAGCTTTTCAATTTCTGTCTCCACTTGTGCCAGCTCCACTTGATAGGCGGTCAGTTTCGGATTGACTTTTTCCTCTCTGCCGTGGAGTATCTGAAAGCCTTTGAACTTCTCCTGCATGGCCGAGAAAATGAATTGCTCAAATTCTTCTTTGCGGATTTTCCCGCAGCCCGGACAGCCTTTGTTTTCCGTCCGTTTGGTACAGCGGAAATATCCGGTGCTGTTTGGTACATGGGTGGCTTTCAGAGCATACCCACAATGCCCGCATTTGATTTTTCCAGCCAGCCAAGTGTTCTTCGGTTTCCGTCCCTGCTGGAAGGTGGTATTTGCCATAAGTTTTTTCCGGCATTTCAGCCATGTATCAGAGGAAATGAGTGCTTCGTGGGGAGCGATAACAAGTATCTGGTCTTTTAAGCACCTGTCCTTGTCCTCCTTCACATCCCGCCCCTGATAGAGATAGCAGCCGTTTGTTCCGGCAAAGTCGGAAGCGTCATTGACAATCGCTGCGCCCTGGCTCTTGAAAAATTCGTACAGCTCCAAATCGGCCTGTGCGTAAACGGGGTTTCTTAAAAGCTGGGAAAGAAATGTACGGAACATGGATTTGCCATAAATTTTTATGTCATGTTCCTCGAAGTATCGGGTAATATCTCCGAAGGAGGTTTCCGGTTCAGCGTACATTTCAAACATCAGCCGAACATGGTCGGCGGCTACGGGGTCGGCAACCATTTTCTTTGTGCGGATACCCTCTACCACAGTAGGCTCTAACTGATAACCGTATGGTGCCTGTCCGCTCATGTGAAAGCCTTTCAGGCACCGTGAATAGTAGGCGTCTGTGACACGCTTCTGAATTGTCTCACGTTCAAGCTGGGCGAATACAATGCAGATATTCAGCATGGCCCGGCCCATCGGGGTCGAAGTATCAAACTTTTCCGTGGAGGATACAAACTCCACATCGTACTCTTGAAACAGCTCCATCATCGTTGCAAAGTCCAGAATAGAGCGGCTTATACGGTCCAGCTTGTACACGATGACCCGCCGGACCTTTCCCTTGCGGATTTCGCCCAGCAGCTTTTGAAATTCCGGCCTGTCCGTGTTCTTGCCGGAATAACCTTTGTCCTTGAATACCCGGCAGCTCCCACCTTTCAATTCATACTTGCAAAAGTCGATCTGACTTTCAATGCTGATACTGTCCTTGCGGTCTACTGACTGTCTTGCGTAAATACAATCTTCTCTGATAAACTCCATATTGGGCTCCTTTCCTTGTTGGAATGGAGCTACCAACCTTACAACTATATTATACCATCAGCAGCCCCGGACAACAATGTTGCGAATGATTAGGGAAATCTGTCTCCATATTTGCTGAACACCTCGTAAAGACAACGCTCAATTTCTTTTCTGCGCTGTTCTTTCTCCTTCGGGGGAAGTACCGGCGTGAGGCTTTCCAGCACAATGATCTTCCCTTGAAATGCGACAGACTTTGTTTCTCGTTCATAAGCGACAGTTTGCGTCATTGAAAACCTCCTTTGCGAAAGTGCGTGTATATGCCAGCCTTTCCCGCTTGTCCCGTGGGGAAATGTCAAAAGACGGCACCCAGCAGGTGCCGCCCTTTGAGCTTTCTCCACTTCGGGTCGATGTGGCCCGAGGTCAGTAAGGACTGGAATGGTACTTTTCTTTGGCGTCCTCCACGCTATTGAGGTCAAATACTTCATAAAGCTGCCCCACAACACGCTGTATATCCTTCTTTGAAAATCCGCAGTCCTCCATTGCCATAATGACATAACCACGGCAGGCGTCATTGCTCCATTCGTCAGGTTCCAAGCCGGGGATCATTCCAAACGCATTTCCCATAAAGTGCTCCTTTTTTGAAAAGATGGGGAGCCACGCCGGATCGGTTGGCCTATCATCAGACAGCATTGCCGGGAGCTCCCCATAGGTTTTCACTTCATTTCAGACACATCGGACGGACATAGGCTTCATGCCCCATAGTATTTCAACTCTCCCCATTCTGATGGCAAGGCGTTCTCATTGCCTGCGACGGCTCACGGCTTGCAAGGCCGCTTCAACGCTCGGACTGTGACTAAACGCAAGTATCCGGGTTCTGCGCCTGTTCCGGTGGAGCCAGCCTTGCCCCACCTATGGCATGGACCTGTTCGCTCGCTCAGTTTTACAAAGACTGTATTCTCTGAAATCCGAGGTCATGGCGGGTCTGTCACACAGCGCGTTCCCCTTCGTATCCGGGTGTCTTTTTATTCAATTTTCAATCTGCATGAGGCTTGTCTGAACCTCGGGCCATTGTGACCCGAAGTGTTTTACCTCTCATAAGCCATTTCATTTTCCGGCCTAAATCGGTACGCCTTACAAAGAATTTTTCAAAATTTTTTCTAAGTGCCGCAGACCTCGCTCGATTGCACACGAACCACTTTTTCATGGACGCCCTCTGCTCGTGCAATATCCTGTTTGGTCATGCCGAGAATGAAATGAGCATAAATCCGTTTTGCCTGTTTGTCCGGCAGACTGGAAATCGCTGCGTGAAGCTCCTGCATGGTCACTTTCCGCTCATACAGTTCATGGGGAGATAAGGCGACAAAGACAGCTTCATGTTCCAGCCCGTCATCCCGATCAAGGGAATAGTAGGCTTTGTGGCGGTATGTACGCAGCCGGTACGCAGCCTCTTTACGATCAAACTCTTTGAACATTTCTGCAACTTCTTCCGATACTTCCATGAAGCAATCCGATGTATAGAATGGGTAATAGTCCCGCAAATTGATAATAGCCATATTGACCTCCGTTTCGGTTGTTGGTTGACGAGTGACCGAAACGAAGGCGGCGGGGAGCGGCACCGGGGAATGGCTTCGGGCCAACATGACCCGAAGCAGCCCCATAAGAACGCAAAAGCGCCCGGGCGGCATGAAGCCACACGGACGCATGAAATGACATGATAGTTAAGGTTCCAACAAATTTCGCATACATAGCCGGAATAACCCGGAGGGGGAGCTACGCTTTTTTTAGCTGGTGTAGGTCATGGGTACTGTGAAAAAAGACAAAAATAGACACGGCGGCAATCCTCCTATATGCCGCCGTGGATTTACACGGTGTTAGGTCGTCGTTGGTTTAGGATAGACGAAAAGAAACGGCGGCTCTGAAAATCAAAGCCGCCGCTTCGTAGGCGCATGGAAATGTGTCTGCTGTACGACGGCTTTTTTCTTTTGCCGTCGTGCGGCAGATAATATTTTAGGTGATAATCAATTATCGTTCTCTTTATTGCGGTGCTGTATAGTTTTTTTGTACGACTGCGGGAAGCTCGTCATACTGAACTTCAATCCATTCCAGCACACCACGAAGGGGCATTACCGTCAGGCGAATAAAAGCGTCCTCTTTCAATTTCCTCGATGTTCCAAAGGTAATGTCCTTTTCGTTTCCGTCCTCGTCATAACAACGCAGCGTGTAGGAGTAGTCCATGCTTCCCCCGAAGTTAATTACACCTCCGGCAGATTCCGTCTGCTCGATTTTGGTGTTGTCGATCTGTGAATAGTAATAGGTGCTGCCTGCACCCGAAAGCAGGAAAATGCCAAAACAGATTGCCACGAAAGCAACGGCGCCAATCCCAATCAATATTTTTTTCTTCATGTGTAAGTCCTCCTGTTTACCAGCCTTTTTTGAGGGCGGTTTTTTTCGGCTTTTTAGCAACTTTTGCGGATGAAACATTTTTTGTTGTAACTACAATAGCCGCAGAAATCAATAAGACAACTATCATACTTAGGCTGCATAAGCCTATATTCCAATGGACAGCCACATCATGGCTTCGGTACTGGATCAGCCCCATGCTCGCTGTAATCGGATAGAGATTTGCAAGAGACATATTTCCGGCTGCGAACATTCCCCCGTAGCCATAGACAAATGCAAGAATGACACCTATCATGTGTCCGTTAGGAATACGGGCAGTAAAGGCTATAATTGGCGTTACGGCTATATACAAAAATAAGGTATTAAGGGTAATCTGTATCAAAGCCTGTATTACGACTGTTACCGAAAATCCCGGAAAACCAACAAGTAATTCCGCAGCGACAGTAAAAACGGTACTTGCTATACCTAAAAATACGGACAGGAAACCACAAACAATCAGTTTTCCACCAATCAATGCAGGGTAGGAAATAGGTATTGTCATAATGCTTTTTAAGGTATCATCTGATTTTTCACGAGCAATAATATATCCTGCAATCAGAGTAATACACATAGGAAAGATTGTTGTCGTATTGTTTTGAATAACCCGCTCTACCAAATGCGGAAACGTCCAAACTGTATCGTCTAATGCGATAGAGCTAAAAAGAGTAATTCCGACAGAAAGAAGCATTAACAGAATACCTGCCCAAATGATATGGTATCTCTTGAGCTTCCATATTTCCGTTTTGACAATTCGGTACATCATTGTTCCCCCCTTTTCTTATATAAGAAACTTATCAAAGAGATTGATATAACAGTCATTATCCCTAAAATGACAACCGTTTGAATTGTTGACGGAATAATGGTTTTAAGAGCCGTTATGTTTAGTGGAAATCCGTGTTTTTCCATATCTCCCGCACCCCAGAGCGTAGTAAGCGGAATAGGCAAAAGCCAGCATAACCATTTAGGTAATACCCCGAACATAGTTTCAACAGTAAGGCTTGCCACACTGTAAAACACACATAACAAAATAGAAAAGATATATGTCCGGCTAAAGAAAACAACCAGTACAATTATCGGTAAAGTTCCTGCTGTTATAAAAATGCCTAATTCGATTGCAACAAATAGTTTATAGGCAATTCCATATACTTCCATCGAAAAACTTCCACAAACAACGGTGGCAAGCATAGAAGCCAGACAAAAGATAATTCCAAAAATAAACAGAACAATGATTTTTGCTATAATCATCTGGGTGCTTGTTACCGGGATTGTGCGTAAGTTTTTGAACGTGTCATTGTCACGCTCCATAAAAAACAGCATTGCCGCAATAACTCCAATGACACAAGGCAAGAGAAAGATAACGCCATATCCCATGACCATATTAAATAGCCCGTCAAAGAGGTCTGCTTTATTCGGGTACTTTTCTAACATTCTCGGTGTCGCCATCATAAATGTGATAGGAACTGGGAATAGAAATGCAGACAAAAAGACAAAAGGGATAAATTTCTTCCGTTTCAATTTCAAAAATTCGCATTTGATTAGTTTAAGCAATTCCTTCGCCCCCTGTCACACGCTTGAAGTAATCTTCAAGACTTTCTTCACAAGTATGCGCCTCCGATACCTCCAATCCGTTTTCTACAAAGGCAGTTACAATTTTCCCCACAGGCAGATCAAGGTTGTGCAGGCGCAGATTGTGGTCGTCCTGTATGGAAAAATGGTTTTCATGGAAATTGCGTTCCAAAATTCTTGCCGCCTGTGCAGTATCAGAGAGCGTAAACCGGATATGCTTACTGCTTTTTTGCTCCAGCTCAGCAAGGCTTTCTTCTTCCAGCAATGCGCCGTGGTCGATAATTCCAATATCGTCAGCCAGCAAGGAAATCTCCGAAAGAATGTGACTGGAAATCAAAATGGTTTTTCCTCTTGCGTCGCAAAGCTCCCGAATAAAGGAGCGTACTTCTGCAATACCGATGGGATCGAGACCGTTGATCGGCTCATCCAAAATTAAAAGTTCAGGATCGTGCATAACAGCAAGGGCGATGGCAAGCCGCTGCTTCATACCAAGAGAATACTGGGAAAAGAGCTTTTTATCTTTGTAGGGCAGTCCTACCAAATCCAGAGCGTCTTTGATGGCATGATTGTTTGGTACGCCCCGCAGAGTAGCAAAGATACGCAGGTTCTCTGTGCCGGTCAGATTGGGATAAAAGCCAGGGGACTCAATCAGGCTGCCAATACGGGGCAACAATTTCTTTTCATTCCCCTGCAAGGGCTTTCCCCAGATTTTGACCTCTCCGGAAGTCGGCTTCGTTAAGCCCAACAGCATTTTCATAGTAGTGGTTTTTCCGGCTCCGTTTCTGCCAAGCAGACCATAAATTCTCCCACGCTTCACATGGATATTTAAGTCAGCCACACTCTTTTGTGAGCCGTATTGCTTCGTCAGATTTTTTGTTTCAATGATGTAATTTGTATCCATATTCAAAACCTCCTGTTCTGTAAGGTATTCTATCACGCCAACCTTGCATTAACCTTGCCGCAACCTTGCATTAACCTTGCAATTTGAAATCCGGCAAAAATGACAAAGGTTCCCGCCATAAAGACGGGAACCCGCTTAAATCTCCAAAGGAAAAAGCAACATAAATTCAGTTCCTTCTCCCGGAAAGCTTTCAACTGTTATGCTTCCACCCATCTTTTCTACAAGCTGATGGACAATAGAAAGACCAAGTCCGCTGCCTTTTTCGGAGCGTCCTTTATCACACTTATATAGCCGTTCAAATATGTGTTTCAAATCGTCTTTCTCAATTCCTACTCCATTATCCGCCAGCAGCAGCTCCATGTTATTTTCCTTCTTTGACAGGACAATTTTGATTTTGTCTGCATGGCTGTGAGCGATTACATTTTGAATGAGATTGTTGACGATCCTCATATAGCTGTCCATATCCAATCTTACCCGGACAGGCTGTTCGGGAATATCAATGTCATAATCAACCTGTTTATCCTCAAAAATCGGTATCCAGTCAATCAGGATATTTCTTGTCAGCTCTGCGGCCTCAACGCTCTGGATTTCTAAAGCAAACTCGTTAGAATTTAACTTGAACCAGTCAAAGAGCACATCAATATATTCTTTCAGATCATGGGCTTTCCGTCGGGCGGTTTCAATATAATCATCCCGGTCTTTTCCTGTGACCAGTCCTTTGTGTGCAGCGTCAAGATACCCAATCAGAGTGGTAAGGGGCGTTCGCACATCATGGGAAAGGCTCGTCATAAGCTGGCGGTTGGTTTCCTCTGTCTGCCGTACAGTTGAAAGTCTGCTTTCATAGGACACAACGATCTCATTGATTTCATAGGCAAGAGGTGCTGTCAGTTCATTTGTTGCAGACAGAATACGCCGGTTGCCATTTCCGTTTTTCACATCAACCAGCACATCGGTCATTTCTGCTATTTGTTTTTTTACGCGCCGAACGAGAACGATGGAGGTCAGCACAGCCAAAACAGCAATCACAATGGACAAGAAAACGATGATTTCCATGCTGGCTACACCTCCTTATTAAACCGGTAGCCAATCCCTTTGACCGTTTGTATATATTTTGGGCTTGAAGGATTGACTTCTAATTTTTTACGAAGCCGACTGATAATCGCCATAATGTTACTGTCGTCATAGAAATATTCTTCGCCCCAAACTTCCTCATAAATCTGCTGTTTTGTCAAAATTTTTCCTTGATGCTTTGCACAGTACAGGAGCAGATCAAATTCCTTTGGCGGAAGTTCAAAAGTGCCATTTTCCGTCGTAACAGAACGATTTTCAAGGTCAATTTGCAATCCATCAAAATCCAGTTTTTGCACAGCTCCGGCTTGATGATTAAAGCGGGTGTAGCGGCGAATGAGGGACGCAATACGGGCAATCAGTTCGTCCATATCAAACGGTTTTGTCAGATAATCGTCCGCCCCGGCCCGTAAGCCCCGCACTTTAGAAATGCTGTCATTTTTGGATGTAAACATCAAAATCGGCAGGCTGTTCTCTTTGCGGATTTCTTCCAGCGTTTCAAAGCCATCCATACCGGGCATCATCACATCCAGCACCACAAGCTGATACTCCTGCTCTTTTAATTTCTGCAAGCCCTCTTTTCCGGTATTACAAAAATCGGCTTCTATATGTTCCGATTGTACGCTGCGTTTAATCAAAGCGCACAGTTCTCTGTCATCATCTATAATCAAAATTTTATTCATGGCGCAGCTCCTTCCCTTGTCTTGTCCGCCCATCAATCGGCTTCTCCGCAGTTTTAGGGATCAGCCAAACACCAGCCATTTTCACGGCGCCGTGGATACGCCCACCGGCACAATAATAATTTACCCTACGAGGTGTCACGCCCCACTTTTCGGCGGCCTCTTTCAATGTCATATAGTCCATTTCGCACCTCCACAGAATACATTATAGTTCTTTATCTCGAATAGTACAAGTTGGAGGCTGCACATTGATGAAATGAAATACTACTTTATGTAAAATTCCATTACATTCTCATAATCCAACCCGAAATGTACAATGATATAGGGTGATATGAGAATGAACCAAGATGAAAGAAGGTTTGACTTTCACGGCCTCGGGGCGGCTCTCAAAAGAGCCAGAGAAGAAAAGGCTGGACGCAAGCCTATGTTGCGGAATTAGTAGACCGTGACTCCCGTACCATTATGAATATTGAGAACAAAGGTCAGTATCCCAGCTTCGACCTTTTTGTTAAACTCATTACCATGTTTGACGTTTCAGTTGACCAGTTTATTCATGCGGACGGAGGGGCAAGGTCAAGCTCTTGCAGAAAGCACATTGATGTACTTCTAAACTCCATGAATGAAAAAGAGCTTGTCGTGATAGAAGCCACAGCCGAAGGCATTAAGAAAGCCAGAGAAACGGAGGTTCCAGAATAAGGGCCTCTGTTTTTTGCGCCATTTTAGGGGCTGCCGCTAAGTGGCAAGCAGGGCAACTGTAGCCACAGTTGCTATTTTTGACGTTCCGGCCTTCCGGCCAGAACGCAAAAATCTGCTTGTTGGGGAGCCTCCCCAAACCCGGCTTCGGACCAACTTGGCCCGAAATGTCAGCGTCGCTTTGCTCCTTATTTTCACACCCCCTAACGTTCCTGCTCCTTCTCCCTGCCCGGCTCCGCATAGCCCGGCAGATAATCAATGTTCGCCTTTACCGCCGTGACCTCCCGCATTTCCTCCCGGGCCTTCCGGTACTCGGCATAGAGCTTCTTTTTCTTCTCCGCCAGCTCCCGGCCTTCCTCCTTCAGCTCGTCCATCTTTGGCAGCTTCGCCCCGCCCAGAATCCGCTTGAAGTCGGCGCAGGCCGCCCGGTAGAGTTCAATGTCTCCCTCATGCTCCGCAAGGAACTTCCGGCTGTATTTCCGGGCCTTGTATTCCTGGAACACCGGCCGGGTCCTGGCATACTGGACCGTGGCTGCCTTCAATTCCTTGTTGGTCTGGAGGGCTGCCTCGGCGCTCTTGATCTGGTCGGAAAGCGTGTGGAAACGCTCCGTGGCCTCCGCCGCTTTCTTTTCCAGCTGCCCATACTCCATCAAATCATTTTCCTGCAAAAAAGCCAGGGCGGCGGCCATCTGTTTCAGGTTGAAAACCTTGGCCCACCGCTCATACCCCGGCCCCTTCCCCTGGAGCCTGGATTGAATGTCGATAATCAGGTTGACCCTTTGGCCGGGCTGGCCCGTGCCTGTTCGGGAGCCAGACAGCGCCGCCTCTATATCCTTCTGGCTATAGCCCTTCCCCAGCGTGGAGGAACGCAGACGGGTAAACCGTTCCTGGCCGGGAGCTCGGAAACTGATTGCGCCCCGCTGCTGCTTTACCTCATAGCCGGACTGCTCCATAAGGGAGAAAAAGGCGGCAAGGTCGGAGGGCTGTTTTTCAAGGGCCGCGTCAATGGCGGCGCACAGCTTCTGCTGGAAGGTAAGCGGTCTTTCCCGGCCCTTGGCCCATTCCCCGTAGTTCCTGTATTTCCCCTGGCTTTTTGGCTTCGGCTGCTTCACGACAGAGAGGCCGTTTTCCAGACAGAGGGTGTCGGACAGCCGCCCGAGGGCACGGCCGGAGCCGAGGAAATCCCGGTATTTATGGGTACAGTCAAGGGTAGTGGAATTGTAATAAATGTGGTTATGGATATGGGCCTTGTCGGTGTGGGTGGTGACGATGAACTGGTGCTTTCCCTTTGTCCACCGCATAGCCAGCTCATAGCCGATACGGTTGGCGTCCTCCGGCTCAATCTCCCCGGGGAGGAAGGACTGGCGTATCTGATAGCACAGCACATCCTTATCTGTTCCCTGCTCCCGGCCCGTGGCGGCTTTGTACCTGCTTTTCCACAAGAGAAATTCAGCGTCTACCGTGGCCGGGTCACATTCATAGGCAGAGATATATTTTCCTTCCTCCGTCTTGACCGGGTTCTTTCCGTAGTCGGTACAGTCCTTTATGGACTGCGCGATAGATAGCCCCGGCGTGGTCTTGCGTTTCATCAGCCGCGTGGTCGCTATGGTCCATCCCTCCTTCCCGCCTCGGGCCAGATTGGCCCGAAGCGTCATAAACAGAAAAGAGAGGGGCGCAGGCCACAAAAGGCCCCGCCCCTCCATCTTATTTTTCCACCAGGGCAGCCAGCTCCTTCAACACCCCGGACAGCTGCCCCCACAGCTTTTCATAGTCCTCTTTCAGCCCGTCAATCTCTTCCGGGTACAGCCCGTAGGTGTGGGCGTGGACGGCTATCTGGTTCAGATTGTTGGAGCACCGCCGCTGCAAGGAGACCAGCTCCCGGACGGGCGCAAGATCCACATGGAGGATATAGCCGTTCAGGGCCATCTTCCGCATATAGGCCCCGGCGTTGGAAATGCCGGCCTCGGCCATACGCCCGTGTATCTGGGCCAGCTCGTCCGCCGTCACCATCACGTTCAGGTGCCTGTCCCGTTTCCTCCCTGCCGTCAGCGTTCCTCCCGTTCCCGGCTCCGCTTTGGGGCGGGCGGCTCCTTCACCCGGTCAAGCGCCTTTTCCTCCGGCCTCTGGGGGAGCGGCAAAGGCGGGAGGTTATTCAGTATGCCGTCCAGCATGTTCCCGTTCTGTTCCTCCGTAAGCTCCGCAGTCAATAAGGGATTGTCTCTCTCGTTCATAGATCCTCCTATCTGTCCTCATGGGACTTCCCTGTTTTCTGTCTCCCCGGCTCCTTTGACGGTTCCGGCCTTCTGGCCGCCTCCTTCAGCTGCCCGGTGATGGACGGCCGCCCCGCCCGGTCCGGGTTGTGGCTGGATGGCTTGAGCTCATAATCATACATCTGCTTTTCAGTCAGCGGCTTTCCATAGATCAGCTCGCCCCACGCCAGCATGTTCCCGCCCTCCACCGGAATCCTCTCGTCATAGTTGAATATCTCTATGGGCCCGTTGCCCAGCGGCTTCGGGTAGGTCCCTATGTCCACCGGCCTTTTTAATGGCTTAGATAAACAAGGTGTAGCACAAATAAAACAATTGCTTTTAGAATTAAAGTCTCCGAACAGGCTTATTTTGCTTACGAGCCATATTGCTGGTGATATTGAGGAACTGTCAGATGTTATTTTTGAATTTTCAGCAGGAAAGATTGTTCCTGTGACTCTGTGTAGATTGTAGTTTTCTTGAATTATGTGGACTTTGTGTATAGATAAGTTTCTGAAACAGTAGCCCAACAGGGTACATCTATAGTACTACTTATAGTTTTAATAAAACCTCCACTTATTGGGGAGAAGCATTAAGCACTTAGGAAAAGCCCAAGTGCTTTTTGTGTTCTATTAAAAGCAACAATGCAGAAGAGGGGGTATGCAAAGAAGAATATTGCTTGTTTTTGGCAGCGGGTTATCCTAACGGAAGAATCAGCTGTCTTTTTTATTTTCAGTAACTACCAACAAAGCATAGAAAGAATGAGGTATCATTGCAGACAAGGGAATGTCAGCAGATTATCTCTAAAATCAAGTCAGAAAGCCGAGAAAACACTCCCCCACAATCCACTTTCCCTAATGCCGAAAATGAAAGCGGGGGCGGTATGGAATGACAAGAGCCAAGAAACTGAAAAGCCCAAGTAATGAATTCACCCCATTTACGGGGTGCGCACATACCACCAGAGGTGGTATGTGCGCTCTCCGAGGGGCAAGTTTCACTTGCATGGACTCCTGCGGAGGGCGTTGTCTGCATATCGATGAGACTTATGTACAGGTGCTGAAGGAACCAGAGCGGAAGAACACTTCGGATTCTTACATGTGGGTGTACTGCAGCATCAGGGACCAGGCAAGGCCGGTCCGGTATTTTGAGTACCAGCCGGGGAGGGGCGGAAAATATCCGGAAGCGTTTTTAAAAGGCTATACCGGATATATCCATACGGATGCTTATTCCGGGTACAATGGGGTGAAAGGGGTTACGAGATGCCTGTGCTACACCCACCTGCGACGCGCTTTCGTGGATGCGCTGCCCAAAGACATCCATGACCCGAAAGTCTCAAAACCCGCAGAGGCAGTCCTGCGGCTGAATAAGCTGTTTGAGATAGAAAAGGAACTGGAGAGCCTTCCCCCGGAACAGAAGAAAAAGGAACGGATCAACCGCGAGAAACCGCTTCTCGAGGCTTTTTGGTCATGGGCAGAGATAAACTCTGCCGGGGAACTGCCAAAGTCGAAGCTCCATACAGCTTTCCGGTATGCCCTGAACAACCGGCAGGAATTTTTCAATTATCTTGAAGATGGGAACTGTTCCATTAGTAATTCCCTTGCGGAGAATTGTATCCGCCCCTTTGTGATCGGCCGGAAGAACTGGCTGTTTGCGGGAAGTCCGAAGGGTGCTGCTGCAAGTGCAGGGATCTATACCCTGGTCGAAACAGCGAAAGCCAATGGTCTGGATGCAATGAAATATATAAAATATATCCTGTCAGATATGCCAGGGAGTACATTTCTTGAAAATCCGGAATATCTGGATGACTATCTGCCATGGGATCCCATGGTACAGGAACGGTGCCGATGACCACTGCCCTTTTATTATAGAGGGTTGGTGGTTATTTTTCTATCCACTATCTTATTTGACGCTTACGGTACATCTTTCAAAGGGGCAGAAACTAAACCGATTAAAGGAACTGTCAAAAATGTATGCCCTCTATGCGCCAATCCAAGCCACCTATAAAGAGAGCCAATCGCTCAAAGGATTTGCGAAAATGAAATACGATAAGGAGCATAAAGACAGCTTATCGAAGTACCCCGAATTAAAGGAGCGTATGCAGAGCCTTTTACAGAACGGCGAGAAGATAACGCCGAAACAGTGGAAAGCCGAGATACAGTCTTTGCAATCTGAATATGACAATGTCAGCAAAGAGCAGACCAAGACCGCCACAGAATTAGCGTATGCGGAGATAATCAGCTACAATAAGAAAAACCTTGAGAGGGAGCTTCAGAACGAGAGCCGACAGCATAACAGACAACAAAACAAGACTAGGCGGAGGGAGGAAGAAATTTAATGTGAATTTTATTGTAAAGACAGGCGTTTTTTTGTATAATTGAAGTGTGGCAGGAACAGGATATATCGTATCTTATGTCACAGATTTTTAGAAATCGAGGTGTTAAAGTGCAGGACGATACAAAACAGATAGAGGAAGTCATGGCAAAACGTACAGCAAAAAACAGCGTATTCCTTGACCTTTTTCAAAACAAGAGTTATCTGCTAAAGCTATATAAAACGCTCCACCCAGAGGACACCACAGCGACAGAAGACTCCCTTACAGATGTGACGATCACAAATGTATTGACGGATAATCTGTATAACGATTTAGGCTTTATTGCTAATAATAAGCTGATGATACTTGTGGAGGCACAATCTACATGGACAGTGAATATTTTAGTAAGAGTTTTGCTGTATCTAGCGCAAAGCTATCACGAATATTTTCAGCGTACCTGCCAAGACTATTACAAAAGCAGGAAAGTAAAAATGCCAAAGCCCGAACTTTATGTAATTTTTACGGGAAACAAAGGGAGGAAACCCGATAAAATATCTTTGTCTAAAGAATTTTTTGAGGGTGCGGATATAGATATTGAGGTAAAAGCAAAAGTTATCTATGAAAGCGATACAGATGATATTATCAACCAGTACATTATTTTCTGCAAAGTTTTTAACGAGCAGACAAAACAGCATGGAATGACACAAAAGGCAGTTATGGAAACAATCCGCATATGCAAAGACAGGAATGTTTTAAGGGAATATTTAGCGCAGAGAGAAAAGGAGGTTGTGACAATTATGATGAGTTTGTTTGATGAAGAACAGATTATGAAATCATTTATCAGAAGCGAAAGGCATGACGCAGACAGGGAAACCGCAGAAAGAATGATTAAAGATGGAGAACTTTCTCTTGAAAAGATTGCACGTTATGTTCCTGCATTATCAATGGAGGAATTAAAGGAGCTTGAAGCCGAGATTATACAGTTGGCGTAATCGGTAAAACAATTTAATATCAATAAAACAGCGTAAAGGCGCATGGAACAGTGAATTGTAAACCATGCGTCTTTTTTTACGCCCAAAAGGAGGAACATGAGCGACAACATTCAGTTTAACACGAAGAAAGGCGGCTGTATATGGAAATTACATATCATTGGGAAGGCGACTATCTGATTCCCAACCTCAAACTTTCGGATACAACGGAGTATCAGATTGGGAAGTATGGAAGAATGAGGAAACGTTTTTTAGAAGAAAACCACAGGGGCATTTATTCGTATATGATTCTGTCGGAAACCTTATGGAAGCATCTTGCAGAGATTGATGAAGAATGTAATGAGATGATGGACAGGCTTGTGGGGCAGATGGCAAAGAAAGAGGGCGTAACGGAGCAGCTTAAATCTGATGACTGGCTCTGCTGGCTTCAGAAGATGAACAGCATTAGGAGCAGGGCGGAGGAAATAGTGCTGCACGATCTGGTATATTCCCTTTAGTTTTATTCTGGTTTTAAGTTTTGTAGCATGAGGCGCAGATGATGTCAAGACACCGGCTTCGTCTCGCCTGCGGCGGTCTTGACATCATCTGCGCCTCATGCTATGGAGTGGTCAATGGGGGAACAAAGTTCCCCCATTGCATTAAAAATGCCAATGGCGATATTTTGGAAAAATCAAAATTGAGGATTGACAGGAATCGAAAAATAGCTTATTATTGACAATAAGAAATGGGTTTTTACCGTACAGTGTTTTCACTCAAGCGGGCTGCTCGTTTCTTTTTTTATTGCCAGAATATCATACAGATACTTCCTGCCATCATTCGCATGACGGACAAGCATACTTGCTGAATAAATATTATGTCTTGCTATTTTCCCTGTTTTGTCATCATATACGGGCAATGCAAATCTGATGTTGTAGCGATACCATCCATATACCGCATCTGTTTTGTGCTTTTCTTTCCGGTTTGCTTCATGTTTTGGATTGGTGGCTATTCTTATAAGTTCAGGAACAGCCTGTGAAGCATTTGCCTTAGCCTTTGCAACGGCGCCTTTTAAGGCGATACGGCTTTCTGAACTTGCGTATTCATCGGGAAAATCTGCCGAAATATATATTTTTTCAGAAGTTTCCTCAATTTCGTAAAAATCTCCGATATACTCTTTCAGGTATTCTTCGACAGCCGTCCAGTCATCCCGCACTTTTGCCTTGAAACGGATATCGTTAATCAGGACCAGCTTTTTACCGTCCGCATCGGTTATGATATTTACATTCCTGTTTTCAATCATCTCTTTTGTTCCCTTTCTTCTTTCCCCTTGATTTGTAGACATTAAACTGGTTCTTGCACTTCTGGCTGCAAAACTCATTCCCCTTCCGACTTGCGACAAAGGCTTTCTTACAGTGTTTGCACATGCGCATATCACTGTCCTTATCCGTGAGCATGAATGAGAAGCACATCTGCACCATGACGAGCAGGGAATGGAAATCCCATACAATAACGGGCGAATCCTTTTCAAGCGCAATCCGGTAAGTCGGGGCTACGCCGCCGAAAGCGAAAATGCCTTGATGGTACAGGCTGCGCGTCTGTTCGTCAATCGTATCATAATCCATGTAATAAAGAAAGCTCGTCATAAAGGTAAACGCCCAGTCGGTAAATTCCTTTACAAGCCAGTCGTATCTTTCCGCATAGTCCTTCTGCAGTTCCATTGCCACAGCCTGTGGCGCATTCCCCATAGCCATCGTGATCGCAATACCCTCACGGTCAGTCACAGTCCATCCCGATTCTACGCCATTCTTTTTGAAATCAGGCTTGTCAAAAGGGTAGAAATAGGCGAGATAGTCCTCTGTAGGGAGGGATTCTTCCTTTATAAAGTGGTTCTTTGGAAGATACACCGATTCATAAGTAATGAAGTCCGCTGTTGTCGGGAGGGCTGTCATAAAGCCGAGAAAACCATATTTTTTGGTAAAGTCAAGCACAGCTTCCATCAATGCTTCTTCCGGTACTTTGTGCATGGCGGCAAGCCCGACATTTATGGCATCAATGACAAGCTGTTCCGCTTCCTGTATGGGATGGTACATTTCAGGTCTGGCATCTTTGGAAACTGTTATGTAGAGGTTACTGTCACTGCCTGTCTTATATTCATAGCTATTGTACCGAATCCACGGCGCGCTGGTACGTTCAAATAAATTCTTCATAAAAAATCTGCTCCAATCCATCAATCCTGCCACATCATCTGATGTAATATCTTCTATATTATAAATGGTTACTTATTATTGGTCAAGCTGTTTGCGATTTTCAGTCAGGGCACATTTACATTCTAGGTTTTGGTCTGTTTGGTTTTCCTTTTCTTTTGGACACCATTATCAAGGAAATATTTTTCATCAAGTGTCATGGGCAGGTTGTTTTGTTTCCGGTATGCAAGTATGCCGCTGTAAAGTTTCCGTATCTTTTTCAGCGCAGTTTCCCTAATACCACGGATATTCCGGTCAGACTGTCTGATACTCTCTGCATATTCCAAGGTGGAATAGTCACGCAGGAACAGATAATAGAGCATATTTTTGAGATGCGGCTTTAGTTCCTTCAATATTTTCGATAAATCCGTGTCTGTGACAAGCTCATGTATTGTTTCCGGGTGGTCAAATATAATATCGAGGAAATCGCCCGCAAGCATGAGCCTTCTTAAAATCATGTCATAGGAAGGGCTGTCGGAAAGGTATAATTCGTATGCACCCCGTTCCAAAGGGACAGTGGAGCGTCCGATCTCATGGTCTCTTTCCTTCCGCTCCCTGTTGGCGTCCAGTTTGTCCCACCAGTACAGCACATTTTCAAAGTCAGCTTCCGTCCTTGCGCTTTCCTCAATACGTCGGATTGCAAGAGCGCGGGCTTCACGGTGGAGCATATCCCTGTCCGCTTCCGTTATGAAATTCTGCTCCCTGAATGTGGGGAGTTCAGCGTATTTTGGCATTTATGGTCAGTCCTTTGCAAAAAAATAAAAATTTGTAGCTGTTTTTTCAAAAACACTTCCGTTTTTATAGCCGTTTTCCTCCTATTAGTGAAAGAGTAATTCTTTTTAACTAAAAATCGGTTACACGAAAGGAGGGACAGACTATGGGATACGGATAAAACAAAAATCTGGTTACTAAGTACGGAAGTCAGGGGACTTAGCAGTTCCTTGAACAATTATAAGGGATATGCGTGTGAAGTGCAAGAAAAGACTGCACGCAAGAAAGGATTGCTAATGGAGGCAGTAAAATTGAATAACAATATGGCAAAGTCCAGCCCTTCTGCGGCTGGCTTTTTTTACCGCAGGATTGGCGGGACGCTTTTTAAGGTCAGGGTATATATGGGTTCGGGATATGCCGACACGCTGGATGAAAAAATTCCCCGATTAATTTTAAATGAAATGGTGACAGGCGCAGAAAGTTATGTTAAGATGGATTCACCACAGATGAGCCAGCCGCCGGAAAGGAGTTCAGAATGAACAACAGGACGGCTGGTGACAACAAAATAACAGCTCTTTATGAGCGGCTCTCAAGGGACGATGATCTTGCGGGGGACAGCAACAGCATAGTCAACCAAGAGAACATTTGTCAAGGGGGATTTCACCATAAAGATGAAATCCCCCCGTTAAACAAGGATTTATAGATTCATTTCGTCAACAATATTTGTGGGTTTTGCGGTCATTTCTACCCATGCTGGAACGAAGCCACTCTTAATGGCGTTTCTGACTGACCTGATATTGGACCATGCCGTACAATAAAATGGTACTTTGTCCCTGTTTATTATTTCTTTTGTAAGCGTACTTGTCAGTACGGAGGCAATTCCTTGTCTTCTGTATTTCGGCAGGACATCCACACCAATCTGCCACATATCTTTGCAATCCGCAGAACAGGCTGCTAATCCAACCAATATGTTTCCATCGTATGCGCCGACGCCAAGTACATCCAAATGCTTACGATCTTTGCAAAGTGCATTGCTCCATTCCGGCAAATACAAATCACCAAAATCTTCTTGCTCCAATATGCGTGTTTTATAGGCACAAGAAAGAACTTGTATCCTGCTTATATCAGGCAAATAGTATTCTGCCATAAAGCATATTTTATGTCCTTTCTCGAATAGACGTTCATTCAGCCAGTGCATATTTGGTGCTTCAAAGCAGTGATAAAATTCAAACTTTCCTATATACTCGGACACTATTTCCAAGGTTTCAGGTATGGAAGCTGCCGCAATATTGTTCCCATAGGAAACAAAGTTGCACGTGATAGGCTTCTTCAAATATTTGCGGGAGTTCTTCCCTAATTTTAAGGGAAAAACAACATTTCGATTTGTCTTAAAATCTTCCTCTCGGCATCCCATATCCTCTGCGGACTGCCTCATGGCAATTTCCATCATTTCACGATTCGTCATAAACTTCTCTCCACATTGTATCGGTTTGGCAAATCCCGATTTGTCAAATAACACAAGCCAAGTATACCACCATTGCAGACGGCTTTCAACCCTCTTTTACAGGCGTTGACAGTAGTAGCAAGCAATGCCCCGGTATATACCCGGCGCAGCTTGTTGGTGGCCGGCGGCCCCCAAGCCCCCCAGTGCATCGGCGCAGCTCCGCCCGATGCACAAGCCGCCGTCAGCGTCTGCTGGTATATATCGACAGGGGAGGACACCCCGGCGGAGCCGCCCCCGGAGGGCGCACGGCTGCCGTCAGGCAGTACCACCATCGCGCCCTGGCAGGTGGTGGGTAAGTGCGCCCTAGCAGAGGGCCTATAAAGAGAACGGAGCGCCCAGGTCATCCCCGGACGCTCCCGCTTCGGTTCCTTCCTGCTGGTCAATCACCGCCTTTCCTGCCTGTGTCATTCTGCCACAAATGAACCGTCAGCCAATGTGTATTTGGATAGTGAAACATCAGTGTACAAGGGGCTACAAACGATATAAAGAAATGTTTCAGATATGCAGAGTGGAAAAGTCAGATTTTCCACTCTATTTTTACATACTCGCTGGTTGCACTGATTGATGAAATCAAGCCGTCCGTGGCTTTCCTCTTATCCTCAAAGCTGATATTCTCCCAGTCGTCCAGATAGCCGGACAGCAGATCAATCTGCTGCTGGGAAATAGTCTCCACGGATAAATCGGCAATGGCCTTTGTGATTTTCTGGCGGCGCGTGTCCAGTTCCTCGATTTTCTTGTTGGCGTAGGCAAGCAGGGTAGCGTTTGCCCCGGTCAGTGTATCAAGTAACTTTTCAATTTCCGCCTCTACCTGTGCCAGCTCCACTTGATAGGCGGTCAGCTTCGGGTTGGCCTTTTCCTCGCCGCCCCGGAGGTGCTTGAACTCCCGGAATTTCTCCCCCATAGCGGTAAATATAAACTGTTCAAATTCCACTTTACGGAGAGTGCCGCACCCCGGACAGCCCTTGTGGTCGGACCGTTTATTGCACCGGAGGTATTCATAGCCGGAAGGGTTACGGGTGACTTTTAAAGCATAACCACATTTTCCGCATTTCACTTTTCCGGCCAGCCATGTGTTCCGGGCCTTCCGCCCGTTCTGGAAGGTGATGTTCGCCATGAGTTTTTTCCGGCATTTCAGCCAGGTGTCAGAGGAAACAATCCCTTCATGGGGAGCGATAACAAGTATCTGGTCTTTCAGGCTCCTGTCCTTGTCCTCCTTCACGTCCCGCCCCTGGTAGAGATAACAGCCGTTTGTCCCGGCGAAGTCGGCGGCATCATTGACGACTGCCGCCCCTTGGCTTTTGAAGAACTCATACAGTTCCAGGTCGGCCTGCGCGTATACCGGGTTGCGGAGCAGCTGGGAGAGGAAGGGACGGAACAGCGATTTTCCATGGACCTTGATGTCGTTTTCCTCAAAGTACCGGCTGATGTCCCCGAAGGAGGTCCCGGGCTCGGCGTACATTTCAAACATCAGGCGTACATGGTCGGCGGCTGCCGGGTCGGGCACCATCATTTTTGTGCGGATACCCTCAACCGTGGTCGGCTCCAGCCGGAAACCGTAGGGGGCCTGGCCGCTCATGTGGAAGCCTTTCAGGCACCGGGAATAGTAGGCGTCCGTGACGCGCTTCTGGATGGTCTCCCGTTCCAGCTGGGCGAACACAATGCAGATATTCAGCATGGCCCGCCCCATTGGGGTGGAGGTGTCGAACTTTTCCGTGGAGGAAACAAACTCCACGTCGTACTCCTGGAACAGCTCCATCATGTTCGCAAAATCCAGAATGGAGCGGCTGATCCGGTCCAGCTTGTAGACAATGACCCGCCGCACCTTTCCCTTGCGGATCTCGTCAAGCAGTTTCTGGAACTCGGGCCGGTCGGTGTTCTTCCCCGAATAGCCCTTGTCCTTGAAAATCTTGCAGCTGCCGCCTTTCAGCTCGTACTTGCAGAAGTCAATCTGGCTCTCAATACTGATACTGTCCTTGCGGTCAACGGACTGTCTGGCATAAATATAATCTTCTCTAATGTTCATTGTAGGCTCCTTTCCTATGGGAATGGAGCTACCAACCTTACAAGTATATTATACCATTGATAGCCCCGGAGGGCAATGTTGTCGGGGTCAGCGCCGGCTCTGGCGGTACTTGCTGAACACGTCATACAGACAGCGCTCAATCTCTTTTTTCCGCCTCTCCTTCTCTTTTGGGGAAAGCACCGGGGTAAGGCTTTCCAGCACAATAGTCTTTCCCTGGAAGGGGACGGTCCTTGTTTCTCTCTGGTAGGTTACAGATTGTACCATCTGGGCCTCCTTTCCGAATCGGGGTTGAAGCCTTCCGTTTCCCTCTTGTCCTGTGGGGAAACACGAAAAGGCAGCGCCCGGCAAAGAGCGCTGCCCCTTCGTCTTTCTCCACGCTTCGGGCCAGCTTGGCCCGAGGTCAGGGCTGCCAGTGTTCATAATAGGCCGCCGCTTCCTCCACGGAGCAGAAGTCAAACACTTCGTACAGCTCTATAAGAATCTCCCGGATGTCCTTTGACTTATAGCCGCAGCTTTCCATCGCCTTGATGACATACCCACGGCAGGCATTGTTACTCCATTTGTCTGTCAGCATGTCCTGGATTTCCTGCAAAGATTTTGCCATAACCTGCACTTCCTTTCATAAAAGTTCAGGGAGCCGCGCCGTTTTAGTTGGCCTGTCACAAGACAGTGAGAGCGGGCGGCTCCCTGATTGGTTTTGTAAAACAGATTTCCCGGACGGGTGTAGGCTTGTCCACCCCATAGTGTCTCAACTCTCCCCATTCTTATGGCAAGGCGTCCTCATTGCCTGCGACGGCTCACGGCTTGCAGGGCCGCTTCAACGCTCGGACTGTGACTGAACGCAAGTATCCGGGGGCGTGCCTTATCCGGCGGGGCCAGCCACGGCCCCGCCTGCGGCATGGGCTTTATCGCTATTCCCGTCCCCAAAGTGAAAGCCACAATGGAAACGGAAGTCACGGCGGGCCTGTCGCCTGGCACATCCACCCTTCGTATCCGGGTATCTTTTTATTCAGTTTTCAATCTGCCAGAAAGGTTCGTCCGCGCTTCGGGCCAGTTTGTCCCGGGGCGCCTCCGCCTTTCATATACCATTTCATTTTTCAGGCTTTTTCGGTACACCTTAGAAATTATTTTTTAAAAATTTTTCCATGTTCCGAAGCCCGCGCTCGATTGCCAGGCGCACCACCTTTTCGTCCACGCCTTCGGCCCTGGCAATGTCAGTCTTGCTCATGCCGAGGACGAAATGGGCGTAGATACGTTTGGCCTGTTTGCCGGGCAGGCTGGAAATGGCCGCATAGAGTTCCTGCATGGTGACTTTGCGCTCGTAAATCTCACATGGGGAGAGGGCAACGAACAAAGCCGAGTGCTCAATGCCGTCCTCCCGGTCAAGGGAATAGTAGGCCTTGTGGCGGTATGTACGCAGACGGTAGGCCGCCTCCTTGCGGTCAAACTCTGCCATTGCCTCCGCTACCTCGTCAGGCACTTCGATAAAAGAATCCATTGTATAGTACGGGTAAAAATCCCGAAGATTGATGATAGCCATGTTTACCTCCGTTTCGGTGTTTGGTGAATGGGCTGCCAAAACGGAGGCGGCGGGGAACGGCACCGGGGCCGGGCTTCGGGCCAAGTTGGCCCGAGGCTGTCCCATAGAAACAGAAATGCGTCCGGACAGCATAGAGCCATTCGGGCGCATGAAATAGAATTATTGTTTCTGGACTGAATTATTTCATATTGATTGCCAGAATTATCCTTCCAAGGGGGCGGGCTTTTTTTAACGGTTCAGACAGTTGAAAAAGAAATAAGGACACAGCGATACCTCCCAATGCTTTTAAGCATTTGATACCGCCATATCCTTGAAAAAGGGCGACATTAACACACCCTCCACATTCTCATTTTTCAAAAAGAAAACGGCGGCTTGAAATTTTTATTTCAAAACCGCCGTAAAGGCTACTGGATTTTGTTTGGGCGCACAGATGATTAGCCACCGAGACAACGGTTTTTTTTATTTACCGTTGGGCGGCTGTAACTTCGATTTATTTATTATCAAAATCGTTCATATCATTCAGTAGTTCTTCCATTTCTGCATCATATAAATCATTGGGTTCTTCCATATTTCCCAGCAGTTCCGTTACTTCTGTATCGGTCATATATGCAACATCTGATATTTTTCCATCCTCGCTACGGGTGATTCTGATATTGACCGTTCCGGCCGGGTTTACGGCCAGCCTGTGCATATCCAAAAAGATGTTGACAAGCTGCCCCTGATAATAATGATTATTGCCGTCAACTGTAATGCCTACCGCTTGATACTCCGCTTTCTGGGTTTCAGACAGCGTATCAAATTTATTGCCCTGCCCCAGTGCATTGGATAAGATGGATTGGAAATTAAACTTTTCATCATCCGCTGCTATGCCCATCCATTCTTCCAATGTTTCCTCACTCATGCGCGAGGTCAAGGTGGAGAAATAGGAAATGTTACCGTCATCATAGATTTTTTCCGCATACTGCTGAATTAAAGCACAATCCACGTCCAGCATATTGACCGCAGTTTTCCAAAAACGGATTCTGTCATCTGCATAAATCTTATCCAGCCATTCGCCTTGAGCTTTCTCGTCCAATCGGGAAAAGGCAATTTCAAACAAAGGTAAATTGTCGTCCTCATAATATTGCTCTGCTTGTGAGGAAAACACTTCATTATGCGAACTGTTTTTCTCTTGTGTGGGCGATATTACATTTTCATTCAGGCCCGATACCGCAGGCTCATTTGACGGTTGATCGGCGGCAGCTGGATAAACACCAACAAAAACCACACCTAAAATAATACACAATGTCAGCACACTTGTGAAAAATAAAGTTGTTTTTGATTTTCTTTTTAAGTTCATAATCGCACCTAACCTTTCTTTTAATAATTGTTTGTTTTCACTAAGAGTAACAGCGGCCAGAGATTCCTTGTACTTTCCGACTGCTGCCATTGCGTCAAGCAGAGTTTCTCCATAATCCTGTGCGTTATCATATCCCATTTTTGAAAGAACCGCTTCATCACAAGAAAATTCACATGCCTTTGTGATTTCACGCCTCATTAAATAAACAAGCGGATTGAACCAGTGCAGACAGACGGTAATTTGTACCAGCCATTTATAAAACATATCCCGCCGTTTGTAATGCGTTAATTCATGCAATACGATATATTGAAAGTCCTTCTCCGGAATATCTGCGCTTGGCAAAACAATACATGGCCGGAAGAATCCAATCAGCAGAGGGGACGAAACCAACGGATTGACACAAAGCTCTACTGGTCTTTTCCTGCCAGTCTGTTCCGCAATAACTGAAAGCCGGTCTAATTGCTCAACATTGGAAACCGGATTTAATCCAGCCTTAACATATCGAATAAAGCTATGATATGCCGTTATTTTTTGTACCAAAAGAATCAATGCAACCATGAGCCAGATAAGCCAAACATGGTTGGAAAATAAAGACAGAATATCCCCAACCGGGCGGGAGGATATAGAATCGTCTTTAGGATTGACAGTATTCTGGTTGTCGTGTTCCATACCGGAAGCAGGAACATTGAAAGCATTTGTATCACCAGAGGGTGACTGCTGTTGCGGCAGGGAAACAGAATGGGTTATGGCCTGATCGATTGTCTGATAGGCTTTTCCCATCAAGTTTGTTTCCGGTCCAAAAGGCAATAACAGCCGTACAACAACAATGAGCCAAATATAATACTGCCATTGTCTGCTGATTTTGTCTTTAAGGAATCTTTTTCCAGCTAGTAACAGCAGGATGAACAATGAACCGGAAAATGACATAGACAAAAACATTTTCAATAGAATGTTCATTTTTCTGTTCTTCCTTTCTCCAAGAGCTTTTTCAGTTCCTCATATTCTTCGTCTGCCAACAGGTCGCCAGAAATCAAATCGGAAACAAGCCATTTTGCATTTCCCTCATAAATTTTATCCAGAAAATTTTTGGTTTGGGTTTTGTGGTATTCGCTTTCCGACACAAGAGGGGTGTATTCATTGCAACGCCCGGTTTTTTTTGCTTTCAAAAACCCCTTATTGACAAGCCGGTTTAAAAGCGTGATAAGGGTATTTTTTTGCCAGGGTTTTCCTTTTGCTGCTAAATCTGCCGTAAGACTGGCAAAAAGCGTCGGCTTTTCTCCGTTAGCCCATATCACTTTCATAATTTCAAATTCCGCATCTGATATTTGCTGTACCATTTTGATTTCCTCCTTAAAGTATGACATCATGTTACGCTTTAAGAGTAACACGGTGTCATACATATGTCAAGTGGATATTTTTAAAGAATGTGCAATTAAATACAATCAAACATAGAATTGTATTTAATTCACATACTATCACCTTAAATATAAAATAAGTTTGGGTGATATTGTATGGAACATTATGAAGATAGATTTGATTTTCATGGCCTCGGGCTGGCGATAAAAGACGCCCGCGAGAAAAGAGGCTGGACGCAGGAATACCTTGCGGAGCTTGTGGGGCGCACGTCCCACACGATTATGAATATTGAGAACAAAGGGCAGTACCCGAGTTTTGGTGTTTTCGTTAAGCTCGTCAGCATGTTTGATATTTCCGTGGATCAGTTCATACACAGTGACAGCGGCAATAAAGAAAGTCTTTGCCGCAAGCATATTGATGTGCTGCTAAACACCATGAATGAGAAGGAGCTCGTTGTCATGGAGGCAACTGCCGAAGGCTTGAAGAAAGCCAGAGAAACGGAGGTTTCCGAGTAGGGGCCTCCGTTTTTGCGGCGTTTATCGAGGGTTCCGCTAAATGGCAAGCAGGGCAACTGTGGCCACACAGTTGCTATTTTTACGTTCCGGCCTTCCGGTCAGAACGCAAAAATCTGCTTGTTGGGGAGCCTCCCCAAACCCGGCTTCGGGCCAACATGGCCCGAAGAGTCAGCGTCGCTTTGCTCCTTATTTTCACACCCCCTAACGTTCCTGCTCCTTCTTCCTGCCCGGCTCCGCATAGCCCAGCAGATAATCAATGTTTGCCTTTACCGCCGTGACCTCCCGCATTTCCTCCCGGGCCTTCCGGTACTCGGCATAGAGCTTCTTTTTCTTCTCCGCCAGCTCCCGGCCTTCCTCCTTCAGCTCGTCCATCTTTGGCAGCTTCGCCCCGCCTAGAATCCGCTTGAAGTCGGCGCAGGCCGCCCGGTAGAGCTCAATGTCGCCCTCGTGCTCCGAAAGAAACTTCCGGCTGTATTTCCGGGCCTTGTATTCCTGGAACACCGGCCGGGTCCTGGCATACTGGACCGTGGCCGCCTTCAATTCCCTGTTGGTCTGGAGGGCTGCCTCGGCGCTCTTGATCTGGCCGGAAAGCGTGTGGAAACGCTCCGTGGTCTCCGCCGCTTTCTTTTCCAGCTGCCCATACTCCATCAAATCATTTTCCTGCAAAAAAGCCAGGGCGGCGGCCATCTGTTTCAGGTTGAAAACCTTGGCCCACCGCTCATATCCCGGCCCCTTCCCCTGGAGCCTGGATTGGATGTCGATAATCAGGTTGACCCTTGGGCCTGGCTGGCCTGTGCCTCTTTGGGAACCGGACAGTGCCGCCTCTATATCCTTCTGGCCGTAGCCCTTCCCCAGCGTGGAGGAACGCAGGCGGGTAAACCGTTCCTGGCCGGGAGCCCGGAAGCTGATTGCGCCCCGCTGTTGCTTTACCTCATAGCCGGACTGCTCCATGAGGGAGAGAAAGGCGGCAAGGTCGGAGGGCTGTTTTTCAAGGGCCACGTCAATGGCAGCGCACAGCTTCTGCTGGAAGGTAAGCGGCCTTTCCCGGCCCTTGGCCCACTCCCCATAGCTCTTATATTTCCCCTGGCTTTTTTGCTTCGGCTGCCTCACCACAGAGAGGCCGTTTTCCAGACAGAGGGTGTCGGACAGCCGCCCTAGGGCACGGCCGGAGCCGAGGAAGTCCCGGTATTTATGGGTGCAGTCAAGGGTGGTGGAATTGTAATAAATGTGGTTATGGATATGGGACTTGTCCGTGTGGGTGGTGACGATGAACTGGTGCCTTCCCTTCGTCCAACGCATAGCCAGCTCATAGCCGATGCGGTTGGCGTCCTCCGGTGTGATCTCCCCGGGAAGGAAGGACTGGCGTATCTGGTAGCAGAGCACGTCCCTATCCGCCTTCTGCTCCCGACCCGTGGCGGCCCTGTACCTACTTTTCCACAAGAGAAATTCAGCGTCCACCGTGGCCGGGTCACATTCATAAGCGGAGATATATTTCCCTTCTTCCGTCTTGACCGGGTTCTTCCCATAATCGGTACAGTCCTTTATGGACTGCGCCACGGAGAGCCCCGGCGTGGTCTTGCGCTTCATCAGCCGCGTGGTGGCTATGGTTCATCCCTCCTTCCGGCCTCGGGCCAACTTGGCCCGAAGTAAATTTGCTTGTGATTTTCTTTTATATAGTTTAAAATATAACCAATATAACAACAGCGTTAGGAGAAAACGGCTATGAAAAAAACAGCCATCTTATTTGGCATAAATAAATATCTGGACTGCCCTCTTAAAAATGCAGTTAATGATGCCGCTGCATTAGCCAATAAATTAGAAGAATTAGGTTTTGACGTAAAATGCTTTTTAGATATAGATACAGCAACTATGGACCGGGAACTGGTGACCTTTAAGGATGTTTTATCAAAATCAAATGTCGGTCTGTTCTTTTTTGCTGGTCATGGCATCCAGTGTAAAGGAGAAAATTTTTTGGCTACAACAAGTACAAGCTTCGCAGATGAAAGTTCATGTAAGTATACCTCTCTTCCTCTAAATTTCGTAATAGATACTTTTGAAGAAAGCGGAGTTAATACTAAAATTATAATTTTAGATGCTTGCCGAAATAATCCCTTTGTTACATGGAGAAGTGTAACGAATGATGGACTGGCTCCCGTATATGCACCAAAAGGAACTATTATAGCATTTTCTACTTCACCGGGGCAAAAAGCATCTGATGGCAGCAATAATCACGGTATATATACCAATGCGCTACTTATGCACATTGCAACTAAGAATTTGTCTATTGAAGATATGTTTAAAAGAGTGCGTAACACTGTAAGCTCACATACGCATCATAAGCAAATCACATGGGAACACACATCGCTCATGGGAACTTTCTATTTTAATTCCGGTTTAGATGAAGGAAAGGCCACCGCTACATACTCGGACAGTGCATTGGCCGACCAAAATTATATGTGTGAAGATGACTCTATCCAAAATATCATAGACGCTTTAAAATCGTATAATTGGTATAAGCAAAATCCTGCTATTACGCAATTAGAACGAATGAAATTTGTACAATCGGACAAAGATGATTTATTTGTTTTGGGGAGAAATATATATCAAGCTGCATGTGGAGGATCAGGGAATGCCGGGAATTGGATTGACAATATAAACAGCAATCTTCTCAGCATAGGTGATAATGCTTCCATTCATTTGCTAAATGGTATTCTTTTTGAAATATATTTTAATTGCAAAGGCCAGATTAGAACTTCTCCTAAATCTACTCATTTTGAGAAGCCAATAAAAATGTGTCAAAAGGATAAGTATATTTCTTGTGGTGTATTTATCCGAAGTTTTTTGGAACAATATCCACAAAAAATTTTCTATATGCCTGGCTCAACTGATTTACTAACTATTGATGTCCTTATCTCCCAAAGCGAGAATGAGTATCACATTGATGGAATTTGCATTGATGGCCTAAGTTGTATGTACGATGAAGATGAAGTAGAGTTTTATAAATACAATGATAGCGATTATTTTTCTCAAAAAGTAACGTCGGATGAACTTGAAATTATACTTATGGAAAAAATAGTGGTGCCTAAAAACAGAGCGAAATTTACCTATAATGAAAATATATCTTCTGATACCAAAATATTAGTGCCATATAATTTTAGCATATTGCGCTATATCTAACACAAAACAAGAGGGGGCAACCTGCCAAAAAGGTTGCCCCCTCAAACTCATTTCCCCACCAGTGCCGCCAGCTCCTTCAACACCCCGGACAGCTGCCCCCACAGCTTTTCATAGTCCTCTTTCAGCCCGTCAATCTCTTCCGGGTACAGCCCGTAGGTATGGGCATGGACGGCTATCTGGTTCAGGTTGTTGGAGCACCGCCGCTGCAAGGAGACCAGCTCCCGGACGGGCGCAAGGTCCACATGGAGGATATAGCCGTTTAGGGCCATCTTCCGCATATAGGCCCCGGCGTTGGAAATGCCGGCCTCGGCCATGCGCCCGTGTATCTGGGCCAGCTCGTCCGCCGTCACCATCACGTTCAGGTGCCTGTCCCGTTTCCTCCCTGCCGTCAGCGTTCCTCCCGTTCCCGACTCCGTCTGGGGGCGGGCGGCTCCTTCACCCGGTCAAGCTCCTTTTCCTCCGGCCTTTGGGGGAGCGGTGAAAGCGGGAGATTATTCAATATGCCGTCCAGCATGTTCCCGTTCTGTTCCTCCATAAGCTCCACGGCCAGCAAGGGATTGTCTCTCTCGTTCATGGTTCCTCCTATCTGTCCTCATGGGACTTCCCTGTTTTCTGTCTCTCGGATTCCTTTGACGGTTCCGCCCTCCTGGCCGCCTCCTTCAGCTGCCCGGTGATAGAAGGCCGCCCCGCCCGGTCCGGGTTGTGGCTGGACGGCTTGAGCTCATAATCGCACATCTGCTTTTCAGTCAGCGGCTTTCCATAGATTAGTTCGCCCCACGCCTGCATGTTCCCGCCCTCCACCGGAATCCTCTCGTCATAGTTGAATATCTCTATGGGCCCGTTGCCCGGCGGCTTCGGGTAGGTCCCTATGTCCACCGGCCGCTGGGTGGAGTAATAGCGGTAATGCCCCGGCCCCTGCCGCTGGCTGTCCGGCCCCCGTTCCTCCACGCCGAACTGGTAGCGGTGCTCTGCCGCCCGGTGGGCGAAGTCCCGGACGGCGGCCTCTTCGTCCTTGAAGTAGTGGCCCCAGTTATAGTCACGGCTCCCGTCGGCACTTTCATAAAACGTCCATGTGACGAAGGGGGAAGGCGCGTTGGGGTTGTGGCCCAGCGCATACCCCCGGTCGTTGGTGAAGGCCACCGACCGCAAAATCTCATATCCCTGGTTTATCTCTATGGCAGTTCCCTCCTTTCCGGCCTCGGGCCAACTTGGCCCGAAGCGTCTTTTGTTACGAAATACCCCCGTAAACCGGGCCGGCAGGCATTAAGATACCTCCGCCCGGAAAACAGGGTCAGAAACCCTTGGAATCACTGGCTTCTGGCAGGCCTAAATCGTAACGGCCCTGCCCGGGTTTTGCGCGTTTCTTCCTCATGCGCTCCCGGCTCCTGCGGCGGTTCCCCTCGTCCTTGCAGGCCGGGGAGCAGTAGGCCTGCCTGCCCTCCGGGAGAAAAGGCTTCCCACAGACGGCGCAGGGCTTCGTGTCCGGCGGCGGCCCTTCCTCACAGACGGCCTTTTCCAGCACCGGGTCCAGCGGGAGGACACTCCCACGGAAATAGCGGCAGAAAGAACCCGTCCAGCCTTTCCCCAGCATGTAGCAGGGACCGTCCAGCGGAAGGCAGACGTCCTCCCCGCTGTCATAGTTGGCGCACCAGCCCGTGACAAGCCGCCGGATTCCTTTCCGCTCGTCCCGGTCCAGCTCCCGGCCCACGGTCAATGCCCCGGGCCAGGCTGGCCCGAAATGCGGGGCTCCACGATCAGGGTGCGGAACTTCTTCCGGCACCGCCCCCGCCGTCCCTTGCACTCCTTTAAGTAGCGGCACCCGGCGCAGGGGTCGGCGCCTCCCCGTCCCGGGCGGGGCGTCTCCTTCATCATCCTTTCAAATTCGCTGTCCGTAAAATTCATTCCCCATCCTCCGTTTCCTCGATTTCCTCTATGTCGCCGTAGGGGTCGTCCTCGTCCTCATAGCCGTATTCCCCGTCGTCCATGTCAGGAGCTTCATGCTTCGGGCGGTATATCTTGAAATAATACCCGGCCCCGCCTCCGGCCAGCAGGACGGCGGCAACCACCAGAATGTTTCCCATAGGGAACCCGGATGGTTTCTCCGGTTCGGGTTCAGGCTCCGGTTCCGTGGGAGGCTCTGTCTCCGGTTCCTGCTCCATGACCGGCTCCGTCACCTCCGGCTCCGGGGCTTTCTCCGCAAGGGCCAGCAGGTCCTTCTCCGTGACCGCGTTCAGGAAATAGACGTTCTGCCCCTCCCGCTGGCGGTCGATAATCAGATAGAACACGTTCTCGCTGGGGGTAGTGATGGTGAAGAACTCCTTGCCGTCCCCGTCCGTGGCGTTGTCCACCACGGTCCCGGTGCCCTCCGGGGTGAAGGGCTTCGCCGTGGTCCCTTCCTCCGTTTCCGGGGCGGTCTCCTCCGCCGGCTCGCTGCTCTGGGCGTAGGCCGTCAGGGACATGCTGGTAAGGGAGAGCAGAGCGGAGAGGATAAGCGCCGCCCTGCGGATCAGGTTATTCTTCATGTTCGGAATCCTCCTTTCTGGTGCCGGGCTTCGGGACAAGTTGGCCCGGGGTGGAAACGTTGGGGTTGTCGAGGAAGGACAGGAGCTCGGCGGGGGTCAGCTTCAAAGAGCGGACCGCCTGCACGATCATCACGTTCTCTTCCTCCTGTTTCTGCTTCTCCAGATCCCGGACCCTGGCCTGCCACTCGGCGGCCTTCTCCCGGGCCTTCAAAAGCTCCTTTTCGATTTTTTCAAGCCTGCTCATGCAGCCCTCCTTTCAGAAAATCAGTTGAAACGCCCAAAGGTCAGATAATGCTGCTGCCAGTAGGGCGTGTTGATACTGGCGTAGCTGATGGGATTCCCACAGTGAATCATCATCCCGTTGCCTACATAAATCCCCACATGGCTGGCCCCGCTGGTGTTGTAGGTGCCCTGGAAGAAGATCAGGTCCCCCGGCCTTGCGTCCGCGCTTGATACCCGGGCGCACTGGTTCAAAATCCCGTTGGCGGTGGTGCGGGGCAGGTTATGGACGCCCGAGTGGGTGTAGACCCAGCAGACGAAGCCGGAGCAGTCGAAGCTGGTGCTGGGGGATGAGCCGCCCCACACATACGGATAGCCCAGATACTTTTCGGCCTCTGCAATCAGGGCGGCAAATGCCGGGTCGGAAAGGGCCTCCCCTGGTACGGTGTAGTCGCTCCCCGGGTCATGTCCGCCGCCGTTCCCGGAGTAGATGTCGTCCCACAGATAGGGCTTGTTGCCTTTCAGCTCCAGCAGGACGTCATAGAGCTCTTTCTGTTCCGTGTCCAGCCGGGAGGCGACGACGGCCGGGAGCGTCCGGTTCTCCAGCCGCACATGGAGGATGTAATACTCATAGGCCACCTCCACCTCGTACTCGTATTCCTCGGTGGTGGTCTCGCCGGTCTCCGGGTCCGTGCTGGTGGAGGTGCCGGTCCGGGTCTCCGTGCGGTAGCGCGTCTCCACTTCCTCGGTCAGCGTCAGCTTATACTGGGCCTCGAACAATGCCCGAAGCTCCCCCTGCACGTCCTCACGGGTATAGGTGCGGAGCTTTGCAATCAGGTAGGAGGTCAGCTCATAGGGGTTGTGCTCCAGCTCGTCCACACGGTAGCGGTACTCGTCATAGCCGGGGTGGGTGCGCTCAATGTCTGCCACTTCCTGCCGCAATGCGTTTTCAAGGGCGGTATAGTCCTCGTTGGCCCCTAAGATGTCCCCGTCCTCGGCGGTGTAGGAGGTGCCTACCACGGCGTTCACCATGCCGGTGCCAAGGGAAGGGAGGGCGGAAAAGACAGAGTTGATAATCAGGAAAACGCAGAACAGCAGCAGGACCACAACGGCTCCGCCCTTATGATTGCGGACAAATAATGCCAGCTTTTCCGCCGCCTTCTCGACCGTGCCGGCCGCCTTCCCCGTGGCTTTGGCCCCCTGCCTTGCCGCCTCCCTGGCCTCTTTGGCGTACTGCCGCTTGATTTTCCACTTCTGGGCCATGCGGGAGAGGTGGTTGCTCTGGAACTCCGGGTGTTCGGAAACCGCCTGCTGGTAACGGAGCTCGGCGTCTGCCTTCATGGCCCTGTGCTCCCATCTTTCCACCTGCCGGGCCGGGTGCTCCCGGATACGCCGCTTCGCGTAGCGGACTGCCTTATGGGCCCCGGCCTCGGCCAGCAGCTCGGTCTTGTGGGCGGCCTCTGTCCCCACGTTCTCGTGCTCGGCCTCATGGATTTTCCGGTGGCCGTAGGCCCAGAGGGTGGCTCCTGCTGCCGTGGCTGCCCGCTTTGCCGGGCCGGGAGGCTTGCCGGGCTTCTGGGCCGCCAGATGTTCCTTTGCCCTTTCCAGCCGGACAGCCGAATGTTCCGCCCGGCTCTGGGCCCGTTCCTGTTTCTTTTCCTGCCGGGGCTTCTTTTCCGTGGAGGCACTGCCTTCCTCCCGGTGGCTCTCCGTTCTGGAATCCGCCGCTTTCTCCCGGCCGCCTCCCTTCCCGGTGTCTGCCTCTTTCTCCCGGTAGACTCCCTTCCCGGAAGCTGCCGCTTTCTCTTGGTAGGCTTCTTCTCTGGAAGCTGTTTCTTTCTCCCGGTAGGCTCCTTTCCCGGAAGCTGTCTCTTTCTCCCTATAGGCCCCCTTCCCGGTATCTGCCCTTTTCTTCTGGTAGCCGTCCGCTTTGGCGTCTGCCCGTCCCTCCTTTGAGGCCTCCGTCTCTTTCGGGGAATCCTCCTGGTGGAGCCTGGAAGAGAACTTCTCCCGTTCCCCGTCCTGCTTGAATTTCCCGGTGCCCTGGGGCTTCGGGCCAACCTGGCCCGAAGCGCCTTCCCCGGACTGTCCGGCCACTTCTTCCTCGGAAAAATGGAGCCGCCCCCGCTTCACGCGCTTTCCCGGCGGCCCCTCTGTTTGTCTGGCGATAAAAGCACCTCCTTCCTCTGGATAGGAAAAGAGCCAGCCCATACCCTCCGGTACCGCGCTGGCAGGTCACGGCCTCGGGCCAACTTGGCCCGAAGCCCGGTTGCTATTCCTCTGCGGCCTCCGTTTTTCTGTCCTCGGGCCGGGTGGTCATAATGGAGTAGAGCTTCGTATTCTTCGGAAAACGGTCAACAAAGGGGATCGTCACGTTCCCGAAGAACAGCAGCCCCTCCCCGGAATTGCTGTGCGTCACATAGGAGAGCTGGTGGGGGCTTATCCCCAGCTGCTTCGCCAGAATCTGCCGGTCCCCCTGCGCCTGGGAGAGAAGCACCATGAAATCGCTGTTCTCGAAGATGTTCTCAATCTGCCGGGAGGCAAGGAGGTCCTTCACGTTCTGGGTCAGGGCGCTGGGGACGCAGCCCTTTTTGCGGAGCATCTTCCAGATGGTCACGAAATAACTGGAAGTCAATTCGTCCTGCAAAAGTACATGAAACTCGTCATAGTAGCACCATGTGGAGAGGCCCCGGGCGAAATTGTGGGAAACCTGGCTGTTCATCAGGTCGTTGATGATGTGCATGGCTATGGTGCGGAGGCCCGCCCCCAGCCGTTTCAAATCAAAGCACACCACCCGGGCGTCCTGGTAGCCCACGTTGGTCTTGTGGTTGAAGATGTTCAGGGAGCCGGACACATAGATTTCAAGGGCCGTCGCCAGCCGTTTGGCCTCCGCCTCCGTCTGCTTGCAGAGAAGGTCATAAAAGTCCTGCAAGGTGGGGAGGGGCGTATGCCCCGGGTCGTTGAGGAAGTCCCGGTACACCATCCGGGCGCACCGGTCAATGATGGTCCGCTCCACGGGCTGCAGCCCATCCTTGCCTCCCACAATGAGCTCCATCAGGGAGAGGATGAAATCGCATTTTAAGCTGATGGGCGAAACCTCGTCGTCCACGCTCACATCCAAATCCATTGGATTGATATGGTGGGGGCTGTTGGGCGCGATCTCCACCACAAGCCCGTCACTGCCGAACTGGCGCACCAGAGGGGAGTATTCGCCCATTGGATCCAGTATGATAATGCGGTCATTGGTGGCGAGGAACACGTTCACAAGCTCCCGTTTCCCGGCGAAGCTCTTCCCGGAGCCCGGCACGCCAAGATACAGTCCGTTGGGGTTTTTCAGCTTCTTGCGGTCTGCCATGATGACATTGTGGGAAAGGGCGTTCAGGCCGTAGTAGACCGCCTCCCCGTCCATGCACAGCTCCTGGGTCATGAAGGGCACAAAGATAGCGGTGGAGCTGGTGGTCATGCCCCGCTGGATCTCTATGCCGTTGAGGCCGAGAGGGAGGCTTGACATCAGCCCCTGCTCCTGCTGGAAGTCCAGCCGTTTCAGGGAGCAGTTGTATTTCTGCATGATACCGGAGACCGTGAAAAGGTCGTTGTCCAGCTCCCGGCGGGTGGCCGCCGTGTTCACCACAAGGAAGGTCAGGAGGAACATCCTTTCATTGCGGCTCTGCAAATCGGTCAGCAGGTTCTTTGCGTCCTGGCTGAACGTCACAAGGTCCGGGGGCAGGATGTCCATATCGTAGCCGGAGCGGACCGCCTTCTTCTGTTCCTCCACCTTCATTTTGTCAATGTCTGAAACCTTCCCTTTAATGGTCTTGATGGCCTTCGCCTGGTCCACCGTCTGTATGTGCATGGTGATGGTCATTTCCGCGTCCACCTCCAGCAGCTCCGCAAGGAGCTTGTCGGAAAGCTCCGAGGCCATGATCTGCATATAGGAGGCGGCGCCCCATGTGGCCCCCATGCGGAAGAGGCGGCCCATACGGAAATCGAAGCTCTCCGGGGCGATAAAGTCCTTCGTGGAAAGCCCGGTGGCCGGAATCTGGCCCCATGTGAAGGAGAAGGGTTCCGTGCCGCCGGGGTGGAGCTGGCCGTGGAGGATCTCCAGCCGTTCCAGCCCGGAAAGGGGCCTTGACTGGACCCCCAGCTTTTTGAAGTTCCCGGAAATGTCGGCCTCCACCCGTTCCAGCCGGGGCTTTGCCGCCGCCGGGCTGTCGGCGGTGACGCCGAAGGTAATGAGTTTTGTCCGCACAATGCCGTTGTTGCTCTTTGCGATCTGGCCTTCCAGCATCTCCACATACTCGTCACGCATCCCGCTGTAGCTGTCCGTTTTCCGGGGGATGTTCACCCGGTACCTGTTGCCCGGGCGGCTCCGGTGGTTGATGAAGGAGAGCTGGACGGGAAGGGAGCTGTCAAAGGAATTGAGGAAAGCGCAGTACCCGTCAAAAATGGCGCTCTGGTCGTCTGCCTGCGCCAGCTGGTAGTTGATGTCCTCATACTCCATGCTCTTTGTGTAGAGCCTTCCGTCCACCCGGCAGATACCGTCCTTGTACATCTCACGGTAGGGAAGGGTCTGCTGGGCGGTCTGGAGCCCGGACGTTTTCCCCGCCCGGGGCTTTTTTGTGGCGCACCGGCGGTCAGGCTTTCCTGCCCTTGCGGCCGGCCGTTTCGCCTTTGGTTGTCTTTGCAATCGGCTTTTCCTCCTTTCGGTTCAAAAAAGCGTAGAAATTTTCAGTTCTGTAGGGCCGCACCCGTGGCGTCAGGAACCTTGCACGGATAATGTTGCGGAGCACCTTCTCAAAGGGAAGGCCGTCCTTCTCGTACATGGCAAACAGAAAGCACGGGAGCATGAGCCCGATCATCAGGAACAGAGCAATGCTGTTCCCGATATGGGAGCGGGTGAACAGGTAAAAGGGTACGCCTGTCCCACCCGCTATGGAAAAACAGATAAGCTGGCGCTTCGTTAAGTTGAAGGCCAGCTTGGTCTTGATACGGTTCAAATCGTTTGGCACTGGCACATAGGCCATAAGGTCCTCCTTTCCGCTTCGGGCCATGTTGGCCCGAAGCTCGTCCTACCGCTCCGCGCCCTTTGCTGGCTTCTCCTTCTTCGGGGAGCGGGCGGCGTTCTCTTTGGCCGACTCCTTTGCCCCGGCCTCCAGCTGGCTCTTGATAGAGGGCGGCGATTCCTTTGTTTCCTCCTTTCCGGGCCGGGGCATGACGGCCCCGCCCTGATAGTCGTAGCCCGCCGCGTGGATGGCGGCGAGGGTCTCTTCTGATACCTTCTGGAAAAGAAGAAGGTCCGTGTCGGCCGCAAAGGCCAGCATGTCCCGCTCGTTAAATTCCTCCGGGAGCTTCCCGTGGAAGGCGGGGCGCGTGTCCCCGTTCCCGTCTGTCCTGTAGCGGCGAGGTGCCCGTCCCTGCATGGTATCCCTCCTTTCCGGCTTCGGGCCAGGTTGGCCCGAGGCCCCTTAGTGCGCTCCCCATATGGACTTCGAGAGGCTCCCGGTCTTGAAGAGGACGAAGCACAGCAGCACCGTGTACCCCACGCAGGTCCAGATGGCCCCCATCAGGTCGCCGCCCGTGGCGATACCCTGCACCAGAACGGCGTAGATTGCCATGCAGACCATGATAAGCATCCCCTGGAACCCCACGGCGAAAAGGGACTTGAAATAGTTGTGCCCCATGTGCCCGGCCTCCCGGTTGGCGATAGTGGCGAAGGGGATAGGGGCAAGGCTGGTCATCAGGTAAATTTCTATCATGCGCCCATAGACAATGACGAACACCACGATATTCAGGGCCGTCATGGTGAACTGCACGAAGAAGGATTGCAGGAATATCCCCAGCAGGGGGCCAAGCTCCATTGCCTCAAGCTGGGCCTGCATGTTCTCCAGCGCCTCCGGCGTGACGGCGGTGGAGCCCTGTATCAGCCCCGCCGACTGCTGCACTACATGCTGGGAGACGTCAAACACCGCCATGACGATGTTGAAGGTGTTGGAGAGCACCAGCACGGCGGCGAAGGTCTTGAAAATCCATTTGAAGAATATCCAGGTGTCGAAGTTGTGGAGGTTGTTGTGGTCCACCAGCATCTGGATGAGCTCGTAGGTCATCACGAAGGTCAGCACCAGCCCCGCTATGGGGAGGATGACGGTCTCGGAGAGCCGGCGTATCATGGAGAACACCCCGGCGTTCCATGCCGCCGGGGTCATCCCTACCTGTGCCGCGATCTCTCCGACCTGCTCGTTCACCCCCGTGAAGAGCCCGCCGAGGTTCTCCATGATACCCCCGACCAGAAGGGCTTTGAGCCATTCCGTGATGGCGTCGAAGATACTTTGCATAGGTCACTCCTTTGGGAAACTTAAAACAGGTCAGCCAGCAGCGGGATCAGGTTCATGCCAAGGAGGACGATGCCCCCGCCGGCCATGAGCTGTGTTATCCCCAATTAGTAGGAACAATACAGCTTTCTGGCGGGCGGCGGCACGTCAAGAAATATATATGGAGTTTTTAAAGAATCCCCCCGGAGCAGGGGAGCGGTCAGCCTGTGACCTGCTCCACTTCCGGTATGGGTTTGAGATTAAAATGAATTTCGATAGAAATGTGTCTTGTTTTGTCGCTGTCTATGGTTTCATGGACAACGATTTCTTTCATCAGGCGGTTTAAGGTGGAAGCGTCCAGCTCGGTGATGTCCCGGTATTCCTGTATGGATTCCACCCACTGCCTTGCGTCCACGGCAAGCCGGATTTCATCGGCAAGGCGTTTCCGGCCTTCCTCAGCCTTGGCTTTTAATTCCGCCTGTTCCTTCTGTGTCTTTTCCAGCAGGAGATTGAAGTTTTCTTCTGTGATTCGTCCGGCTACCATATCCTCATAGAGCCGCAATACCATCTTTTCCAGCACTTCAATCCGTTCTTCGTCTTTGGCAAGGGTGCGCTCCATCGCTTCCCGCTGGTCTTTCTGCCTGGCATGGCAGGTATCGGTCAGCCGTCCGGCTACTGCTTCACTGTCTGTCAGGGCAGCGGCGGCGCACTCCCGGATTTTGTTCAGCACAAGGGCATAGAGCGTGTCAAACTCAACCCGGTGCTGTGTGCAGTGCTGCTTCCCATAGGCATTATAGGTCTTGCAGGAGAAAATCCGCTTCGGGAACTTCTCATGCGTGGTGCGGATGGTGAGAGCCTTTCCGCACTCCCCGCATTTTATCAGCCCTGCAAAGAGGTTGATTTCCCCGGATTTGCCCGGTCGCTGGCGGGATTTCAGTTTTTCCTGCACAATCGCAAAGTCCTTTTTGTCCACCAGCGGCTCATGCGTCCCCTCCACCACAATCCAGTCCTCCGGCTTCTTGTCCCGGATAGTGCCGATTTTAAAGCGGTACTCGGTCTTTTGGGAAGCGATTGCGCCGGTGTAGACGGGGTTCATCAGGATTTCCTTAATCACGGAGAAGTCCCAGACGTACCGCCCGTTTTCCGGGTCTTTCTTTTCCCATTTGGTGCGGATGTTCCGGTGTCCCCGCTTCCGGTTCCACCATGTCGGGCAGGGGTGCTTTTCTTCCTCCAGCCTGCGCCGGATGTAGTTGGGGCCGTGGCCGTCCAGCGCATACCCGAAAATCAGCCGGACAACCGGGGCGGTTTCCCCGTCAATAAGAAGGTGGTTCTTGTCCTCCGGGTCTTTCTTGTAGCCAAACGGGGCGATACAGCCGGTGAACTGGCCTTTCTGCGCCTTCAGCACATAGGAAGAATGGACTTTCTTGGAAATATCCTTGCTGTACATTTCATTCAGGATATTTTTAAAGGGCGCAATGTCGTTGTTGTCCCGCATGGTGTCGATACCGTCATTCATGGCGATGTAGCGCACACCGTTTCTTGGGAAGAAGTCCTCGATAAGCTGCCCGGTCTGCAAGTAGTTCCGTCCTAACCTCGATAAATCCTTTGTAATCACAAGGTTTACTTGTTTCCGCTCGATGGCTTTCAACATCCGTTTCAGGTCGGGGCGTTCCATATTCAAGCCGGTAAAGCCATCGTCCTGATAGACTGCCACAACCTCCCATCCCTGCTTTTCGCAGAACTTTTCCAGCATATCCCGCTGGTTTTCGATACTTGCACTTGTGCCGTCAAGGTCATCATCTTTTGAGAGCCTGCAATAAATCGCTGCCCGGAATCCCCTGGCAAGTGCTGTGTCAATCACATCATAATTGAATCCGTTCATCATAACCGTTTACCCGCACAATCCAGACGGAACACGGTCACTTGGAACCTCACCCTTATTATACTTCATTTCTTGTGTTTTAGCAAGATATTCTTTATCTATTTTTCTGGTGTGTTTCTGTGCGATAAGGCTCACGAAAACGTCCGTAGCGTCCAGTTCGCCGTCAAATACTGTGGTGACATGAATCTCTGTTTTATTTTTCGCCATAGGCATTTGTCCTCCATACATGAAAACAGCCAGACAGGGAAGGTCGGCAACGAAGTCCGGCAACGGGCTTCAAAAAACCTTGGAACTAATCCTTGTCTGGCAGTTGGGTTATTTTATACTTTTTCTTTTATTTTTCTGTTGCTTTGGTTGTTAAAGGGGAGAAAAGCCGATAGTTACGGGATTTTCCCCGGCAACCGGCTCGGCAACGGGACAGCAACGAAGTGTGCAACGGGCTGTCATTTGCCGGATTTTTTCAGAAAGGAAGTTCCATCTGCTCCGGCACTGGTGTAAATCCCTCTAGCGTTTTTCCCGCCCCGTTGCCGGTGTCCGTTGTCGGTTGCTCCCGTTCCCATCCTTTTTGTCTGCCGTATCCGGCAAACATCCGGGGATTGGAGAAATACTTCCAGCCGGTGACGCACTGGTTCATTATCTCGTTGATTTCCCGGATTTCCCATTGTTTCGGCTCGTCAAAAGCGTGGTTTAAGGCTTCTTTGTAAAGCTGTTTGGAGCAGACGGTATCGCCGGGGCAGCTGTCAAGGAAAGCCTGAATCATCCCGGCTTTAGTGTCCTCCGGCATAAAGTCCCGCTGGTGTTCTTTTAGATGGCGCACCATTTCCGGGCTGAATGTCAGCTTCCATCTGCCGCTTCTGTAAATCTCCATCGCTTCCGCCCACACTTGGTTTAAATAGGCTCTGGAAGCGGCTTCGTCCTCTAAGATGTGCGTTTCCGCCTGCTCCGGGCATACCTGTATGGGGATGAAGCGGCGGTTGCCGGAGCGGTCAAGGGGCAGGAAGTCAAGGGCGTTGGACGTGCCGCCGAACACGCACTGCCTTGGGCGGTCTGCCGGGTGGGTTTCATAGGGTATCTTGTAAACCTCCTTCTGGCGGCTCAAAAATGACTTGATTTCCTCTATGCTCTTGGCGTTTGCGGTGGCAATCATCTCCGACATCTCGATTATCCAGTGGCCTTGCAGCTTGCGGTATACGTTGTCGTCGTCCAGCTTCCGTAAATCATCGGAGAACCACTCGTCTTTGACCGCCAGCAGGCGGAAGAAGGTGGACTTCCCGGCTCCCTGACCGCCTACCAGACAGAGCATGATTTCAAATTTACAGCCGGGGGAAAATGCCCGGTGGATGGCTCCCAATAAGAACAGGCGCAGGGATTGGTAAGTGTAATCGTCCTCACTGGCTCCCAGAAAGTGCCGCAGGCAGGAGCGTATCCGTTCGGTTCCATCCCATGTCAGGCTGTTTAAATACTCCCGGACGGGGTGATAGCTGTTCTGGTGGGCGGCAAGGTCGGCGGCGTCCTGTATCTTCTTTTCGCTTGTCAGGCCGTAGGTTTCTTCCAGATACAGCCGGATATATTTCATGTCGGTGTCGGTCATGGGGCTGTCCGGGGTTCTTTTGTAGCCGATAGGTTTTAAAATGTCGGTGCGGTCGGTCAGAAGGTTATAAGCAACCGCCCCGGACAGGAGCGGGTCGCACTGGAACACGGTCAGGCAGTTGCTCATGCTGTTGCGGAAACCGCCTTTCTCGGTGGTTTCCAGCATGGCCTTTACTTCCTCAACGCTCCGGGGCGGCTCGGCGCTGTCTGCCATGTTCGCTATTTCTTGCCGTATCTGGGGCGGTAAGTTCTGCCATCCGTCTTTCAAGGTTCCTCACTTCCTTTCCGTGTCCTGTGATAAGTTCTGCCCGCTCCCGGATGTCCCCGGAGAGAAGCACGTCCATCAGGTATTCCAGACGGCTTATATTTTGCAGGGCTTCCGTAAACCGGGGGTTCCATGCTTCGTCCGGCTGGCGTGGGGCGTATTCTTCCTTCCAGCGGCGCAGGAGATGGTAATAGTCAGACAGCACACGGAAACAGTGCCGCTCCATGCGCTTAAATTTCTGTTCCTCGGTTTCCCTCCGCAGGCGTGGACGGATGGGCTGCTTCCCGGCGTTCCTCCCGTCCTCATAAGGGATGGAGAAGTCCTGCGCCAGCATGAGGGCGGCTTCCCTGCTCCCGATACCGTGAAGCCGGGAAACAAAATCAATCACGTCCCCGGTGGCTCCGCAGCCGAAACAGTAAAAGCGGCGGTCAACCTTCATGCTTGGGTTCCTGTCGTTGTGGAACGGGCAGACACACATCCCGTTCCGGTTTACTTTAATTCCATAATGCTCTGCAGCCTGCATTGTGGTGACGGACTGCTTCACGGCTTCAAATACGTTCAATAGGCGTTCCCTCCTGATAATCCCAACGTGGGCGGCACAATGTCGCTCACGTTGTCTGTAAATCTTTCCAGTTCAAAATAAAAAGGCGCTTGTCTGCGGTTTGAAATCACAAAACAAGTGCCTGTTTAAAGTTCCATATTCTGTTGTTTCTGTGTCCGGGGCGGCTTCTGTTTCCCTGCCTGCTCCTGCCGGATGCGTTCCTGCCGCCCTTTCAGGTTCCCCTGTACGGACGGTTTCTTCCCCGGCTCGGCGGTCTGGCGGTACTGCTCGGACGGCAATACCTGATTGAGCCAGCGGCGCACATCCCGCAGCACTTTTACATCTGCCTGAACCGCTTCCAGCTCCTCCCCCTGTTCCGGCAGGGCAGAAGCAAGCTGTTCCCGTTCGGATTCCAAATCTTTGCGGGAGTAAGAGTTGCCTTTCAGGTTGGCTTTCAAATACCGGATGGCGGCATTGTAAGCGTCCAGTTCTTCCCGGTGGCTCTCCGCAAACTGCTCCTTTTTCTTCTTCCAGCCGATGGCGGCATACTCCTTATGGACTGGCTTGTTGGCTTCGTATTTGTCGATGTAGGACAGCATGGTGTCGATGGCTTTGATACGCTTCTCGCTTTTTTTCACGCCCTCCATGACAGAAACGGCGGTCTGGCTGATTTCGTCCAGCCGGGTGTCAAGGCTCTCCACGGTGGAGATTCCTTTTTTCCGCAGAAAATCCATTGCCGCCTGTACCTTGTTGAAGTCGGCAACTGTGCCTTTGAGCTTCCCTCTGGAAGTCCAGTCGGCACGCTGTCCGCTCCGCAGTTCTAAATACTGTGAGAGCAGCTCCGGTATGGTCGGTTCCTTCGTCTGCTCCAATGCTTCCATCAGAGCGGCTTTTTTCTCTTTTAAATCGCCAATCCAGCCTTTTAAGTGGCGCACCATCTGGCGGATGGACTGCATGAGGGAGTTGGCGGATTTGATGTCCCGGTTCAGGTTGCCGATGCTGGTCTGGATTCCCTTCTTCTCCATCTGACAGACGGCAGGCCCCATGTGGACGGTGGGGATTTTATCAATCCCCTGTCGGGCATAGGAGCGCAGGTCAAGCCGTTCCGGGCGGCTGTTGGCTTCCAGATAGCGGTTGGCCGTGTCCGCCCATCCCTGCCGCCAGATTTCAGCGTATTTCCGGTCGTTCCAATCTACGGTGTTCTCCTTGTGGCTTTTCCATCTGCCGGACGGGAGCCGGATGCGTTCCCCATTCTCATCAAGGTCATATACTTTTCGGCTCTTGGGGAGCCATTTCCCTTTTTCGTCCATCGCCCGCATGGTGAGCAGGATATGGGCGTGGGGGTTCCCGTCCCCTTTGTCATGGATGGCAAAGTCGGCTATCATGCCTTTGGAAACAAAAAACTCCCGGCAGTAGTCACGGATAAGGTCGGCGTGCTGTTCCGATGGGATTTCCCTTGGGATGGCAAGCACGAACCTCCGGGCAAGCTGGGAGTTCCATTGTTTTTCCTGCGCTTCGGCAGAGTTCCATAGGGTGTTGCGGTCGGCATACTCCGGCGGTGCATGGGGCGGGAGCATGATTTCTTTGTGGGTGACCTCGTTCTTGTAGGGATAGTATTTCTGCTCTTGGTCATATTCAGAGAATAGTTTCTCGCCGCTCTGGTAGGCGGCGGCAGAAACAGCGGATTCATTGTTGCTCCGCTTGATGATTGTGATTTTACAGTGCGGGCATGGCAAGTATGCGCCCTCCTTTCTCCCGGATTCCGGGCATAGAAAAAGCAGGATACCTTTTCAGATTTCCTGCTTGGGTGTACCGCTGGTGGGCGGCGGAATATTTGGTTATATTTACATCAATCCGCCCCCGTAGAATGTTTCGATTGCCTGTGAGATAAATTCCGCCGTTCCTTCTCCATACCGCTTATCTATCTTGGATTTTGTCGGCTCTGTGTTTTGGAACCATGCAAGATATTTCATCATGCCGGATTCTTCCTTTATCTGCGTAAGCTGTTTCATCACAAAGCCGTATTCTCCAACCAGTTCCTTTACTTCAAAAGAATCGGTAGGACAGTTTTTCTTCCCGGCAAGCTTTTCCATGACTGCTTCTATGCGTTTGCCATAGCCTTTCACCACATCCTTGCCTAACGGATTGGCGGATGCCGCCTTATAGGCTTCCTTCCCACCGTACCACTCCACAACCTTTGCATATTTTTTCTGCATATCTTCCGAGGACACCACTTCCATAAAATGCTTTTTCCACTCATCAACGCCCCCAAATTCATCTACGGCAATCTTACGCATCTTTTCAGGCATACGTTCATAAGTCAGTCGGAACATTTCTTCCACTTCTTTTTTGTCAAAAATCGCAAAATCCATTTTATTATCTCCTTTCAAAATACTGTCAATGCTGGCAATCAAACGCTCCATGCGTTCCTTTTTTACTGTCAGCATTTTCCTCTGCATTTGTAAAATCTGGTTCCTGTCAAGAGCCGGGTTCGCCATAATCGCTTTGATTTCCTTCAAAGGAATATCAAACTCACGGAAAAACAAAATCTGTTGCAATGTTTCCAATGCTTTATCGTCATAAAGCCGGTATCCCGCTTCGCTTTTGTCTGTCGGCTTCAAAAGACCGATTTCATCATAGTAGTGAAGCGTGCGCACGCTGATACCTGTTAAATCTGATATTTCCTTTACTGTCCTCATTGCCGCCAACCTCCTGTTCCTGATATACACACTTTAATCTATTACGCACCGTGAGGGTCAATAGTTTTTTTCAAATTTTTCTTTGAGTATATCATCTTTCTATCCACATCGGAAGAAGCAGCGCAGAATGATATAAAACTTGCTGACCGGGAATAGCTGGCGGCACAAGGTGTTCCCGGCGGCAAGCCCACAAAGGGGTAGCTGGCGGAGCCAGCGCAGGGGAAGGGTAGCTTCCCCTGTGATGATTGGAGCAGATTGAAAATCTGCAGAAATCATCTGCTGTCCGCAGGACGCTCCCGGCAGGGCGCAATGCACCACTTCCCTAAGTGGTGTATAATTGCGCCCTCTTTCAGAGGGGGATTTTCCAACTTGTCACTTTGGAAGCTAAATTTGCAAGCGGAATATCCAGAAGTCAGGAATCAGCCGTACCGATTGTGCCATAGGCGGCATAAATCAGAACGCGCCCGGCTCGTTCTGATTTTTCCACACATGGAAAGCCGCCAATGTGAGCGCGCCCGACTCGTCCACGTTAAAACTTCCCTTGCAAAATCAAGATGCGCCCGGCGCACTTTGATTCTGGAACGGGCTTTTTACCGTTCCTGCTGTTTCGGCTTCTTGTCGGGATAGAGCTTCCCGGCAACAACGGCGGCATGGCTCTTTATCTTGATTTCTCCCTCCTGCTCGCTGCGTTTTGCGTTCCGGTAGCCTTCATCGGAAAGGTAGAAACGGAACCGTTCCCCCTTAAAACCGACAAAGCACTGCTTCTGTACTTCCAGCGTAATCATGTGCCGGGTTTCCGGGCGGAATCGTTCTATCCCGGACAGGTCATGCCCCTGCATGATTGGCTCCTGTGCCTTTGCCGCCGCAAGCCGCTGGCGGATGGAATTGTCACGCTCTGCAAGGAACCGGGCTTTTGTGACGGCAACAAACTGGCTGCACTCCGGCTCCGGTATCTTTTCCAGCTTTCGGATGGCGTTCTCCACGATTGCCTTTGTCAGTAAGTCCTTTATCACCGGCACGATTTCTTTCATGCCCGCAAGGGTTTCCGCCTTGGTCGGTGCGGCATACTGGCAGATAATATCCAGCTCGCTTTTTGAAAATTTCATTCCGTGTCCTCCTTCCGGTTTTCGGCAAGAACCTGTGCCACAAGACGCTTCGTGTCGCCCCGGTGGAACAATACTTTTAAGATGGTGCTGACCTGCTCGTCCGTCACGGATTCCGGGTGGGGGAGATGGCTTTCCAGCATAGCCCCTCTGGTGCAGAGCCGGTGTGTCCGTTCCTTCCGGTTCAGGGTCTTTATCTGGTGTTCCAGCATTTTCTCCTTATGCTGCGCCCGCCGCAGCCTTGCTTCGGTCTTTTCAATCTCCTGATTCAGTTTTTCCAGCTTCTCATTCATGGGCGGCGTCCTCCTTGGGGAGCAGGATATAGATGTGGCTGACCTCTCCGATTCCCTGACGGACACGCATAATCATCCCGGCCTGTTCCAGCTCGTTCAGGGAACGCTTGCAGGTCTGGGGGCTTCGGGAGAGTGCCGCCGCTATCTCCATGACGGGGAAGCGGATAAACAGAATCCCGTTGCTGTCCTCGGTTCCCCTTGTCAGGATTTCATCCAGCAGGCGGGCGTACATGACTTTTGCCGTGTTGCTGACCGGCAGGCGGAGTGTCGCTCTTGGGAGCGGCATACAGGGCGGCAGGTGTGTTCCGGTTATCATAAACTCATAATTCATTGGGTGGTGTCCTCCTTTTGGCTCGTTTGGATAGGTAGCGGGGGCAGTCGATCATGACAGCCCGGAAACTCTGCTTGCACTCATGCTGGCATTTCCGGCAGAGTTCATTGTAGCTTCTGCGCCCCCGGTCGTTCAGGAAGAAAGCAAGCTCTTTCTTCCGCTTTTTTGACATTCTCGGCATAGTACCTCCTTCATAGAAAAACCGCCCGATTCAGCAGTAACAGCCGGAATGGGCGGATAGTGGTTTTTTGTGTAGTGTTTCGGGGTGATTTTCAAGGGAAATACAGCCGTAGAGCCGCCCCAAAATCCCCCTTGGTATTACGGACAGGGCAGACTATGCCCCGTGAAATCGTTGTGTTTCGGTATCGTTTCGGTGTTCATTTTGCCGGTTCTCTCTGCTGTCGTTCCTGCCCCCATATTTGGCGGCGTTTCGCTCCGCTTGGTACGCTCGTTGCAGTCAGGGTTCCTCCGTTTCCCTGCCGGAAGTCGTTGCGCTACATCGCCGGGGAGCATATCCCATACAGGCCGGTCATTCGATTGGAATAATCCATCGATGAACTACCTGTATCATAGAACATTTTTGAGCCTTGTGCCGTATGTCCACAAAAAAGGAATTAAGGGCAAATATCGGAAATTTCCATGATTGTGGAAAGTATGGTATAATCCAGTTAAGCGGCAGGGAAGCAGCCGCCAGAAAGGAGCGTGCGCCCATGAAAGGAGCGACTACCATACAGGAACGCCTTTGGGAACTGCGCAAGGACAAAGGGCTGAATCTGGAAGAACTGGCACAACTGACAAAGATTTCAAAATCTGCCCTTGCCAGCTATGAATCTAAGGACAATAAAGAAATCAATCATGGCAACCTTATCACGCTGGCAGATTTTTATGGAGTGTCCATTGATTATCTGTTATGTCGGACAGAAAACAGGGAGCAGGTCAACACGCCTTTAACAGAATTGCATTTGAGTGATGAAATGGTTGCGCTTCTGAAAAGCGGCCGGATTAACAACCGTCTGCTGTGCGAACTTGCCACCCACAAGGATTTTATAAAGTTTTTGGCTGATATTGAGGTTTATGTAGATGGGCTTGCCTCCATGCAGATTCAAAACCTCAACTCCCTTGTGGATACCGTCCGGCACGAAATTATAGAACGCCACCGCCCCGGAGAGGATGACCCGTACCTCCGGATTTTGCAGGCTGCACACATTGAGGATGATGAATATTTCAGCCACATGATACAGGACGATATAAGCGTAATCGTCCGGGATATTCGTGCTGCACATAAGTCTGACAGTGAGAGTGCGCCGCCAACTACCATTGCCGAAGAATTGAAGCAGGATTTAGAGGATGTTGCGAATTTCAAGGGAAGCCCCCTTGAAAAACAGGCTGCGCTTTACTGCAAGCGGTTGGGTATCAATTATAACAAGCTGTCTGATGTGGAGTTCCGGCAGCTTGTACATATCCTTGAAAAATCCAAATACTTCAAAAGCTATGTCGGACAGAGAAAGAAACGGAAATAAAAAAACCGCTGTTGCATGGTTGTGTATGTTTCCATGTAACAGCGGTTTTGTGCTGGCGGTATTTAGTTGAGAACGTGGCTTGATAAACTAGAATTGCTGGCGATATTAAATCAATTCCAAAGCTCTTTTATACAACGGGTCTAATTCGCAACCGCAGCTTCCACATTCTTTGTCTGCTTGCTTGATTGCTGATACTAAAGTGTCTTTATCAGCTTTTCCCTCTAACCATTGTTGTGCGGGAATAGATATTAAATCCCAACCAGACGCAACGAACTTCTCCATAATAAATTTTAATTCTTCCATGGTGTTACTCCTTTCAAATTGATTACATGGGTTTTAGGTTTCTATTGAGCCTGTCCACCATCCATGCGATTCGCTTTTCCCGTCCAGCGTCTGTCTTAGCATCAAGGTATGCCCGTGTATAAGTTTTCTTTACGGATGGGGGCATGGCTTGAAAATTTGTATAAGCAGGTTCGTACCCTTCCAACAGTGCGGATAGGCAGGCAATCTGTTCCTCTGTAATGATTGCCAGAGGATTTTGAGCGTCCCATTGGCCATTCTTCTTGGCTTCGTCTATTTTCTTCCTGCCAAAGTCAGTCATAAGCCCTTGTTCGTCAAGCCTTTTCACCAATGCCTTATTTTTCTCTGACCATTTGCTGTTTTCTCTGCGCAGAGAAAAATACTTCTTATAGGTTTTATCATCAATCTTTTCCATCTGTCCGTCAATCCAGCCAAAACAGAGGGCTTCCTCCAAAGCTTCTCCCGCTTTTATAGTTTTTGGCCCACCAGCCTTACCAAATAAAAGCCAAATACCTTCATTTGACAGACAATGCTCGTAAAGCCATTCACGGAATTCTTTTCTGCTGGCAAATTTCATCAATTCGCTTATGATATATCCCTCCTATCGTTTGCCCCGCCGTCAAAATGAGCAACTACAGATTTGTCAATGACTCCATTATACCGCAATAACTTTCCTGATGGAATAGACTTTACAAAAAATTCATTTAGTTGCAATAAAGTGTTATTCTCGTAAGTCTGCTCTTGTTCTGTCTTTTGTAATAACAAGCTGCCCCTGCTGGCATTTCACGGTGATTTTGTCCCCTGCGGAGAATCCGGCTTGTTCCAGCCAGTTCCCCTGTAAAAGAATCTGCGGCGGCGATTTTTTGAAAGCCCCTCGCCCATTATAAACGGTCAATTTCCGGTCATCCATCCATCCTCCTTCCCCGCTGCCTGTCGGCATACGATTTCAAATACGTTCCCGTCCTCTGTCCTGACAGTGAGCAGGCTGTTCCGCTCGTCTGCGTTCAGGTCGGCAATCCCCATCCCCTCGCTGTCATTCAGTAAATCGAAAAGCCTGTCCCTAAAATAGTTCAGTTCCATTCTGTTGTTCCCCTTTCATAATTTATAGTCTATTGGCTAATATTATATAGACTTTTAGAATCTATTGCAATCCCTATGCGTGATGTAGTCTAAAAGTGAACAAAATAAATGCTAAAAGCTTATGAAATGGGTGGGCATTATGGAAGGAAAAGGATTAGGCAGACGTATCAACATGGTGAGGAAAGACCGGGGATTCACGGCGGACAGGCTCTCGGAACTGTGCAATATCAACGCAACTTACCTCCGGCAAATTGAGGGCGGCACAAAGGTTCCCAGCCTGCCCGTATTTATCAATATCTGCAATGCACTGAAAATCTCCCCTGATTATCTGCTACGGGATGCGTTGGAAGATAATGAGGTCAGCAAAATACGGGAGCTGGCGGAACTGTGGGAAAGCACATCGCCCAGCCAGCAGGAAATCGCCGTTGCCATGATTCGGGCAGTATTGGAGCATAAGGAAGGTTAGAAAGGCCAGCCGGGTGTCGGCTGGCCTTTCCATGTCCAATCAAATATAAATCAGTTCGCTGTTTATGATTTCCTCCGCCCGGCTGCGGATATTGTTCATCCGGCCTACCCATTCAAGCTGGTTTTGGGTTTTCAGTTCCTCGGTCACTCCCTCGGCGGTTTTTATCTGCTCCATGATTAAGTCCAGCCGTTCCTCCGCCTGCTCGTTCAGGTCGGCAAGGTATGTCCACAATTTCCCGGTCAGGATAAGGGAGCTGTACCGTGCCGGGTGTTCCTGTTTGAGATATTCCCGGTGCAGCCGCCCATAGCGTCCGATGGGGCGGTTCTCCTCCGGCAGCTTCAAGTCCGGAATATAGTAATCGCCCGCCAGAATATAGTCAATACCGTTCTCTGTGATTCTTTCTTTCAGTTTTTCCATTGTCGTTCCCTCCTGTGGTGGAAGGCTCGTCACTGGCCAGCTCAATCACATCCATAATGCCACAATCCAGCGTTTCGCAGATTCGTGCCAGCGTGTCCATGCTGATATGTTTCCCTTCTTTGCCCATGTTGGCTATCATATTTGTGGTCAGGCCAGCGGCAAGCCTTAAATCCTCTTTCCTCATGTTGCGCTCTATCAGTGTGTGCCAGAGCGGTTTGTAGCTGATGTGCATTTTTCTCCCTGCCTTTCTGCCCCGGATGGGCGTTTACACCCATTATATCAAGATTCTTGCTAACTCACAAATATTTCTTGATGGTATCGCCGGTTCCGTCTGGATTGTGCTTTTCCTTTCCTCTTTTGATTACCTCTAATTAGCCATGACCTGCTTCATGCCCTGGCTTTTGCTGGCCGGGTTGTCCGCCCCGTAGCCTTCCAGCAGGTTCACGATCCCCCACGCGCCCAGGCCGCAGCCGATAGCCATGACCAGTACCTTCAAAGTGTCGATTGCGCTTGCGAAAAATGCCATATGGTTTTCCTCCGTTTTGATAAATGATTGTGGGTTTTGGGTAACAAAAAGCCGCCCTTTCAGGCGGCAGCGGGCCTCGGGCCAAGTTGGCCCGAAGCCGTCTATCAGTCAGACGGAACCGTCCTCGCTGTCTAAATCCTCATAGTTGAGGATGTCAGCGTCCTCGTCGGAGGCGTCCGCCTCGTACACCGTGTATTCCTCCTGCGGCTTCAGTCTCAATCGCCGGGAGGTCAGGCGTTCCAGGTGGAAGGCGTTCCGTTTGCTGTCATGTTCCGCTGTATAGCGGTAGTTGGGGTGCTGCTTCAAGTCATACTTTGGCGAGAAGAACGGGGGCAGCCCCCTAAGCTGTAGCAGGCATCTGTCCCCGGGCATGGTGGTAATCTCGCTTGTGGTAAGGAGCTCCCGGCCCAGCCTCTGGGTGTTGAGCCCGTAGCTTTCCGACTGGCCTCTTGTACGGCTGTCCGTCTGCATGGAGATGGTCGCTTTCCCCAGCCAGTTCTCGGAAATGTCTTTCAGGGTGGAGGCCTCCCGGCCCCCAAGGAACACAATGGAATCCATGTTCCCCATGATGGTCTCGGCGTTGTCCTTGTAAAGCGCCTTGCACTGGCTCATGGCCTGGTAGAATAAAGTCAGGCTCACTTCCCTTGACCGGATGACGGCCACCAGCTTCTCCAGCCCCGGCACCTGCCCGGTATTGGCCGCCTCGTCCCAGAGCACCCGTACATGGTGGGGCAGGCGGCCCCCGTATTTGCTGTCGGCCCGCTCACACAGAAGGTTGAACATCTGCGAGAAGGCGAGGGCCACGATAAAGTTGTAGGTGGTGTCGGTGTCGCTGATAAGGAAGAAAAGGGCCGTCCTTTCATCCCCCAGAGTGTCCAGCCCCAGCTCGTCATAGCTCATGATCTCCCGAAGCTCCGCAATGTCGAAGGGCGCCAGTCTTGCTCCGCATGAAATAAGTATGCTTTTTGCGGTCTTGCCGCTGGCCAGCTTGTATTTGGCATACTGGCGCACGGCGAAGTGCTGGGGGCTCCTCCTGGCGAGGCCGTCGAACATGTAATCCACGGCGTTCTTGAAGGATTCGTCGTCCTCCCGCACCTCCATGCTGTTTATCATCTCCACCAGCGTGTTCATGTTCCGTTCTTCCTCCGGCCCCTCAAATACGATATAGGCCACCAGCGCGCAGTAAAGGAGGGTTTCCGCCTTCGTCCAGAAGGGGTCCCCCTCCTTGCCCTCCCCTTTGGTGTTGGCGATCAGGGCGTTCACGAATTTTAGAACGTCGCTCTCCGTCTTGATATAGGCAAGGGGGTTGTAGTGCATGGACTTTGAGAAGTCTATGCTGTTGAAAACCCGGACCTTATAGCCCTTCTTCCTTTGGAGGAAACAGCCGCACTGGGCGAGGGTCCCGCCCTTCGGGTCCACCACCACATACGAGGAATGGGCCTGTAAAAGCTGGGGCGTGAGCCAGAACCTTGTCTTGCCGGAGCCGGAAGAGCCGATCACGCAGGCGTTCAGGTTCCTGGCGTTGGCCGGAATCTTCGGCCGGGTGTTCATGGTCAGGAACTCGCTCCCGGTCAGTATCACGTTGTTCTCAAATTTGGAATCGACGAAAGGGGCGATGTCTTTAGGCCCGCCCCAACGCGCGCTGCCGTATTCCATATCCCGCCGGAATTTCCGGGCTTTCTTGATTTTGGACTGCACCATGAAATAAAGCCCCACGGCCCCGGCAACGCCTGCCGTCAGGTCAAACAGCCCCAGGCCGGGGGCGTAATTCTGAAATACCGGCCCTATGGCCTCCATCATGCCGAACAGCTTTTCCCCGGCATTCCCGCCCCGCGCCATGCGGTAGGCGGTCCCCAGCTTCGAGAAGAACCAGAAGGCCATGAGGTAAGGGAAGTTGGGGAGCACATATTTTTTGATTTTCCGGTTCAACGTTCCTCCTTCCCGGGCTCCCTGGCCCGTTCCTTCTGCCGGGGCTTTTTTGCCGCCAGCTCCTTCACGAGCCGCCGCAGCTGCCCGAGGATAGAGGGCTTCTCCTGCCCGCGCCCCATGGCCTTTTCCGTATACCGGGAGAAGGCCGCCGTGATGGCGTCCGCCTGGTCCGCCTTGAAGAAAAGCAGGTACTGGCCGGGGCCGGTCTTGTGGAAAGCGTAGTCCACATGGTACTCCCTGGCGATACGGTCAAAATCCTTCGGCGCTCCCACCAGCTTGATGGCGTTCTTCGCGCCGTAGTGGTTCATCAGCTTTTTGACGGACTGCCTCCCGTGGGGCGTCCGTGCGGCTCGGCGCTGTTTCTCCATTTCCGCCAGCGTCTTTTTTAAGGCGGCGGCAAGTACCCGGCTTGTGAGCCTCGCCGCCTTGACGGAGACGGCCACCGTCTGTTGTTCTACATATTCCTGCATGGTTCCTCCTTTCTGCCGGATTCATTGGAGCCGGGGAGGGCCCCTTGGGGCTGCCCGGATAAATGAGCCTCGGGACAAGTTGACCCGAAGCCGTCCTTTATGTCGATAGGGTATGGCGTTATCTCTCAAAACTCTTTTCCTTCCTCCTTGCTCTCATTTCCCCGATCACCCCCAGAAGGTGCTGGTTATAGTCCTTCCCGTACCGTTCCGGCGGGGCCGCCTTCCGGAGCGTCTCTATCCGCCCGGACAGCTCCCGGTCGGAGCGCAGCGTCTCCATGAGCTTTTCCGTCCCGCTTTTCCCCGCCCCGTCATTGTCAAGGCAGAGCGCCACATGCCGGATTCCCGGGCGGTCCCTTAGGAACTGGACCAGCGCCAGCGGCGAGGTGCCTCCGAGAGAGAGGTAGCAGGCGTCCTCCCACGCCTTCCCGGCCAGCTTTGTCAGCGTGGCGCCGGAGAGGGCGTCAATGGCGCTCTCAAATACGGCCACCTTCTGGCAGTCCGGGGAAGGGGAGGCAAGACAGAAGTTGAAGCGCTTGTCGCTGCCCGGCACGTCCATCTTGAAGTCCCCGAAGGTCCCCCGCAGGCAGGCGAACCGGGCTTTCCCTTCCGTGTCCCGGCCTACAAATACGCAGTTGTGGTAGCGGAAGCTCTCATAGAGAGAGCCGTCCCGCAGGCAGCGGCTGATGATTCCGCCGTCAATCCCCCGGCCTTGCAGGTAGCCCATGACCCTTGTGGCGTAGCGGCCCGGCTCCGGCAGCTCAAAAGGCTTTGGCGGAGGAAGGTCTACCAGCTGGGAAAGAAAAGGGGAGGCGCCCCCGCCGCAGAGCGTCTCCACAGCGGAGACGAAATCCTGCCCCCGCACCTTTATGAGATAGTCCAGGGCGGTTTTTCCGCCCATGTTCCGGCTGCACCAGTGCCATTTGCCGTTGGAGATCACCAGGCTGTCATGGCTCCTGGTCCGGTATTCCCGGGGGCCGGACTTTTTCAGCTCGCCCGGCTCATAGGCTTGCAGGTAGGAAAGCAGGTCCCACCGCTTCGCCTCCGCAATCTGTTCCTCTGTCACCCCGGCATGGCGCACCTCCTTTCTGCACGGGGTCCGGGCCTCGGGCCAGCTTGTCCCGAAGCCTACCGCCCCTCATGGGAAGGCCCTTCCCTATCCTTGTGGGGAGCGGGCGGGGCCTCCCTGAATTGTCTGATGGTCTCCAGTATGGAGCGCGTTTCCTCCTTCTCGTTTTGGGCCGGGGCCCCGCATATCCGGTATTCCTCCGGTATGTCCTCCCGCCCGGCGTAGCATTCCCGGAAAGGTTCCCCGTTCCTCAGCACATAGCCGCCGGGGACGAAGCTCCCGGTAGAGTTTAAGTCAATGTCCCGCCCGTAGGCCTCATAATCGAAATAGTCCCGGATATGTTCGGGGATGTCGATTGCGCCGATCTCCTCCACGCAGTAGCGCCCGAGGGCCTCGTCATCCCCAATCCCCGGATAGAAGTCATAGCAGTCCAGGTTCTGCGCCAGGTTGATCAGATCCCCGGCCCCGCCCGTATGCTCCCCGAAGGCCATTGCGGCCTCGAATTTCTCCAGCTCGCCCCGTTCCTGCACTTCCTCCAGCACATGCGCCAGATAGTTGAGCTCGTCCAGGCCGGCGTACTCGTCCAGGCAGTCATACAGCCCCAGCACGTCGCTGTCATAGCTGGTGATGAAATACTCCCCGTACCGTTCCCCGTCTATGCCAATCCGGGAGAACAGGGCCCTCACTTCCTCCGTGGTCGTGGGGAAGCGCAGCGTCTCCCCGGCCTCCACGCCAAGCTCCGGGTAAAGGCCGGGGTTCGTCACATAGGCTTCAAACATTTCCGCAGGTTCCCTCCTTTCCGGCCAGGGCTTCGTATATCCCGGCCATGATGTAGTCGGCGCAGGGGAGGGCGATAGAGTTCCCCAGCGCCTTGTAGCGGGCAAGGGGCCGTATCTCCACACCCTCCGCCCCGTATGCCGTCCAGCCCTCCGGGAGCCCCATAAGGCGCTCGCTTTCCCGTTCCGTCAAAAACCGCACGCAGCCGCCCTCCGGGTCGTCCTCGAACCAGAAGGCGAAAGGCGTCAGGTCGCTGGCTAAGAGAGTGGGAAAAGGGTCAGCTGGCAGTCCGAAGCTGTTTTGGAAGGCCGCCTGCTCCTTCCTTTTGGACGCTCCCCGCATACGGAAGCACTGGAAGGGCCGGACGACGGGTACGCGCCCCCCTGTTTCAATAAAAGGTGTTCTATCTCCGCCGGGGGAGGGCAGCCCGCCCGGCTCGCAAGGTTCAGGAACCGGGAGCAGTGGACGGGGCTTAAATAGTATGTTTCCGGCACGCCTCCCTCCAAAATCCGCCACGATGAAAATCCGCTGCCTTCTCGCCAGCCGCCTGGCTCCTGCCCAATACTGGGCGTCCATGAGCCGCCAGCACAGGTCAGGCGTTCCCCCTCGCACCATTCCGGCCCCCGCCCATCTTCCAGAAGGAGGCATTGGAACCTCGGCGTCCGTGAAGGCGGATAGGACGGCTCTAAAATCCATCCGGTCGTTTGTAGAAAACGCTCCCATGACGTTTTCCCAAACAGCGATAACTGGATATACATGTCTTGTCGCATCCCTCATTTCCTGTATGATACGCATGGCCTGGTAGAAGAGGCTGGACTTCGCCCCGCCAAGGCCCTTGCGGTTCCCGATCAGGGAAAGGTTCTGGCAGGGGGAGCCGAAGGTTATCACATGGACGGGAGGGACCTTCCCCCCGTCCAGCTTCGTGATGTCCCCCAGGTGCAGCATGTCCGGGAAGTGCCTCTTTGTGATGGAGACCGGGGCCTTCTCGATCTCGCTGGCCCACACCGGGCGTATGCCGCAGCGTGAGGCCGCAAGGGGGAATACCCCTATCCCGTCAAAGAGGCTCCCCAGCCTAATGTCCGCCGCCATCCTTCCCCAGCCCTTTCACGGCCAGGATTCCGTCAAGGGTGGTGGCGGCGATCCCCAGCCGCCCGGCCACCGCTATGTCGTTCTTCACGTCCTCGTCCACGTCCCCGCCGCAGACCACCAGCACATGGGAGCGCCGGAGCAGGTCCCGGCGCATGTCAATCCCGGCCTTGTGCTCTTCGGGTACGCTGTCGTTGAGGAACAGCGGCATGTAGAGGACGGGGCAGACGGGGGAGAAGCCCGCCTCGTATGCCATGCGGCTGTAGCGGGTTCCCATCTCTGTGTCCGTGTCCGGTTCGCCGCACCATGCGGCAGTGATGTATGCTAAAGGTCGTTTCAATCTTTTTCCCTCCGTTTCTGTTTTGATTTTCCGTGCCAGCCGCGCTGGCCCCGCATAGGTCCTCGGGCCAGGTTGGCCCGAAGCGGCCCCTACTTCTCCGGCTGGGCCTTCTTTTTCTCCGGCTTCGCCATTTCCTTCTGCTGGCCCTTCCAGTCGTCCAGAAGTTTGATGATCTGGTCCTTCATTTCCCTCGGGGTGGTCTCCTTCCCGAAATACTTCCCAAGCTCCGCTCCTGTCAGAATCACTTTGTCTACCTCCTTCTTATCCTCCATCATTATCCCGTCGATCACGTCCCCGTTGAGGACCCCCTTCTGGTCAAGCTCCCTCATGCGCTGGGCCTGGGAGAGCGAAGGGCTGGACTGCTGGCTCTCAATGGCGACGGCGATGTACTGCTGGTTTTTCGGCTTGATGTACGAGAGCTCCACCGCCGGGGTGAACTTGACCTGCCCTTCGTCCATCATCTTTTGCAGGTCGGGCACAAGGTCGTTGAGCTTGATGTAGCGCTGCACCTGCTTGACGGTCATCTTGTTGCGCTCGGCCACGATCTCGTTGGAGCGTTTCCCGGCGTCCTTCGGGTCAATCTGGCCCGAAGTGAAGTTCTTCGCCCCCTGGTGCTTGATGGCCTCAAGCTGCATTTTCAGGGCCTTGGCCCGCTCGCTGGGGAGGATGTTCTCCCTCTGGTTCGTGTTGTCCTCCACCATCTGCGTGATGGCCTGCTCGTCCGTCAGGTTGCGGATGATACACGGCATATCCGCGTAGCCCGCAAGCTCGCTGGCCTTCTGGCGGCGGTGGCCGGACACGATCTCATAGCCGCCGTCCTCACGGGGCCTTACAATGGCGGGCTGGGTGACGCCCTTGTCCTTGACGCTGGAGACCATAGCCCGCATTTCCTCGTCGTTGCGGACCTGGAACGGGTGGTTCTTGAAGGCGTGGAGGTCGGACAGCTTCAAGTAGACAATCTGCTCGTCCCCCCGGCGGGGTGCCTCCGTGGGGGCCTGGGAAGCCTTTTCAGGCTGTGCGGCAGGTTTGGCCTCTGGCGCTGCCTTTGCCGGCTTCTGGGGCTGGGGCACTTTCTCCGCCTTTGCTGCCTTCCCAGCCGGTGAAGATTTCTCCGCTTTCGTGGCCGTGGCCGTTTTCTGCCCCGCCTTTTCCTTCTTTGCCGTGGGCTCCTTCTTCGGGGGAGCCGCCGCCTTCTCCTTTGCCTCTTTGGGAGGGCGGCCCTTCCGCTTCGGCGGTTCCGGCTCCTTTTCCTCCTTCTGCTTTGGGGCTGCCTCTTTTGTCCCCTTGGCGGCCTCCTTTGTGGGAGAAGCGGGAGCCGCTTTGCCGGGCGTTTTCCCGTCCTGTGCGGGAGGGGCTTTCTGTGCCTCCTTCTTCCCCGCCATGATTTCGGAGAAGTTGTAGAAGGACACGTTGGGGGCCTCCGCCTTTTGCTCTTTGGGAATCTCCGGTTTCTTTTCTTCCTTCGCCGGGGCTGCCTTTTCCGGTTCCTTCGCCTCCTTTTCCGGGGCAGACTTTTCCGGTTCCTTTGCCGCCTTTTGCGGAGCGGCCTTTTCCGACTCTTTCGCCGCTTTTTCCGGGGTGGCCTTTTCCGGCTCCTTTACCGCTTTTTCCGGTGCGGCGGCTTCGGGTGCTTTCTGCTCCTTCCCCGGAGCGGGGGAGCCGCCCGCCTCGGGCTGTGCCGGGTCTTTTCCCGGACCGTCTGCGCCAGTCAGGTTTTTCGATTTTTCATCGGCCATTCGCAATACCTCCTTCTTGGTTTTCTGGCATGAAAAAAGGGCTTGACCTATCTTGTCAAGCCCCCGGTGGTTGGGTTGCCTCCTTTCCCTGCTCCTATGAAAAAACCGCCCTTCGTTGTGAAAGAGCGGTTTTTCAGTAGGTTGGCAGTCCATTATTTTGTTTTTTTATATGTATCCCTTTGTACACTGTTGCAAACCACCCTTTATACAATACATCTCAGAAAAAGATGCTGGAGGATTATGCAAAAAATAACAGGTACACGAACACGGTGCATTTTACGGATGACGGATTTTCCGGCGGCAGTTTTGAAAGACCGGGATGGAAGCAGATGTTAAGCCGGATTGAAAACGGCGACATCGGCACAGTCATAGTAAAGGACCTCTCACGCCTGGGGCGTGACTATTTGCAGACAGGGTATTACACCGATATGTATTTCCCCAGCAAGAGGGTACGCTACATAGCGATCAGCGACGGTATCGACACAAGCACTGGATATAACGAAATGGCTCCATTCAAGAACTTGTTCAATGATTTTTACGCCCGTGACATATCCAAGAAAATCCGCAGCACCCTTACTACAAAGGCAAGGGCGAGCATCTACCACAGCACAGTGCCGCCGTTCGGCTACAGGAAATCGCCTGCCGACAGCCATATGCTGCTGCGTGACGAGGAAACAGCGCCGATTATCATCAAGATGTACGAACTGTCCGCATCGGGCCGGGGGCCGGCAGCAATCGCCAACTATCTGAGGGCGGAAAAGATACCGATTCCGGCATACTGGCACCATGTACGGGGCGAGAGGGCATGGCAGGGCTGCAAGGGCGAGGGGAATGCGGCAAACTACCGCTGGTTTGACACAACGGTGCGTTCCATTCTCCAGCATGAGGTCTATATCGGGAACCTTGTGGCGCAGAGGCAGACACACATCTTCAAAGTCGGCAAATCCTTTGTAAGACCGAGGGAGGAATGGGTGGTTGTCGAGGACGTGTTTGAGCCGATTGTGGAGAGGGAGCTGTGGGAGAGAGTGCAGGAAAGTTTCGCCAATCCCACAAGGTCACGCAAGCGGACAGGGAAAGCGAGCATCTTTTCGGGAATGGTATTCTGCGATACCTGCAACCGGCGCATATCCTTTGTGCCGGAGAGGGCGGAGAAGATTTATGTAGGCTCCTGCATGGAATACCGAAAGATTGGCAGGCAGGGATGCACGCCGCACCGTATCTACGAACAGGATTTGCATGATGCGGTCTTAAAGGACATACGGGAGTGGGCAAAGCTGGCGCTGAAGGACGAGAAGGCAGTCCTTGACAAAGTTATGGAACATGAAAACAGGAACAAGACTGACGCTGGCACAGTTATTGAGAAAAAGTTTTCCCTTGAAAAGCGTCTGGGGGAGGTCGAGAAAGTCATTGCCAAACTCTATGAGGATTACGCTTTAGGCAAGGCTGGGGCGGACGAGATTGACTTACTCCTGCCAAAGTACCGGAAGGAACAGGGGGAACTGAAAGCACAGCTTGCGCTGTTCGAGGAAGAAAGCAGCGAACAGAGGGAAACAGCACAGAACGCTGAAAAGTGGGTTGCGCTGATCCGCAAGTATAGTGACCTGCAGGAACTGACAGCAGGCATCATAAGGGAACTGATTACCAAAATCTATGTGGGCGATGTCCGCAAGGTTGGCGGTGAGAAAGTCCAGTCTATCGAAATTCATTACCGTTTCATCGGCAGTCTGCCGGATGGGGCGGGGAAATAACAATTCTTAAATAAAAATCCCAATTTACAGAACAATTCCGCTGTAAATATCACTTTGTTCGGTGTTTACAGGTGTGAAACAGATTTATATCACAGAGGAAGAATGGGCAAAATGCAAAAAGGTGGCTGTTAACCTTTACGGATAGTATGGTATTATTTGAAGAATTGTGGGAGGAATGGTTGAATTAGTGTGAATTGTAATGAGATTGTAAGAAGTGTTCGCTATACTAAAATTACAAAAACATTGGAGGGCATATCTATGGCAATACTTGAAACAAAAGATTTACGAAAAATATATGGCAGCGGTGAGAGTGAAGTCCACGCCCTTGACGGAGTGTCTGTTACTGTCAATGAGGGAGAATTTGTTGCCGTTATCGGTACATCGGGCAGCGGTAAATCTACTCTGCTGAATATGATTGGCGGATTAGACCGCCCTACCTCTGGAAGCATTACTATCCGGGGAAAAGAACTTTTGAAAATGAAAGACGAGGAACTGACAATTTTTCGCCGCAGGAATATTGGCTTTGTCTTTCAGAACTACAATTTACTTCCCGTTCTTAATGTATATGAAAATATCATCTATCCCATCGAGATAGATGGCGGCAAAACAGATACAGAATTTGTAAGGCAGATTATCCATACACTGAGGCTTGAAAAGAAACTTGAGAATATGCCGAATAATCTTTCTGGCGGTCAGCAGCAAAGAGTAGCGATTGCCCGTGCATTAGCTACCAAGCCTGCCATAATCCTTGCCGATGAGCCAACGGGCAATCTGGATTCCAAGACAAGCATGGATGTCATTCTGCTGATGCAGTCCATTAGCAGACAATTCCGCCAAACTACAATTATGATTACGCACAATGAAGAAATCGCCCAGATGGCAGACCGTACAATTCGTATAGAGGATGGCAAAGTTATTTCGGGAGGTATCAGATATGCACGATAACCGAAACAAAAATGCAATGAAACGAGTAGAGAAAGGAATGATGAAAGCAAACAGTACCCGCAATCTGTTTGCAATGTCCGCAATCATCCTTACCACCTTTATGATTACCACGGTTTTCAGCTTAGCTATTAACTATATAGAAAATATGAATCTAATGCAGATGCGTACTCTGGGTACAGCCGCTGATGTTTCTCTTGCTATGCCGACAGCAGAACAAGAGCAGCAAATTACATCACTGGATTATGTGAAAACTGTTGGTGTGCGATATATGGCAGGCTCGATTTCCAGGAAGAACGCCGAGGGACGTGAATTTTCCATAGTGCTTCAATATTATGACACCACCGAATGGGAAAAACATTATCAGAAAGCAATCAGCGGTTTCGTTGGAAAATACCCTGCAAATGAAAATGAGATTATGCTGTCTGAGGACGCCCTCTCACAGCTCGGCATCAAAGCCCCAGAGCTGTATATGGAAATCCCTCTGTCCTATTCTGACAGGAATGGCAGGCAGGAAAGAATTTTTACTTTAAGCGGCTGGTTCCATTCCTATACCGATATGGGAATGGGTTTTGTATCGGAGAGCTATTGTAAAAATGCAGGCTGCACAATGGTGGAGGACGGTGTGCTCTCCTTGTCGTTAAAGAAAATGCCCGATGATTTTCTCCGTCTCCAAAGAGATGTGAAGCTGAACGAAAACCAATTTTGGGATGGTGCGGTTTTGATGAAATCCTCAAGCGGCTCAGTCGTCGCAATGGTCATCTTTTTGGTAATGTTTATCATTGGCAGCGGTTATCTGTTGATTTACAATGTCCTATATGTATCGATTTCCAAAGATACCCGTTTTTACGGCTTAATGAAAACGCTTGGCACAACGCAGACACAAATTAAATCGCTGGTTAAAAGACAGGCAGTAAAATTTGCCTGTATCGGCATACCGATTGGTATTTTATTGGCAACAACCGTTTCCTTTGGATTCGTTCCGCTTTTTCTGGAAAAGGGGTTTCATCAAGGTAAGTCGGCGATGGAAGCCGTGGTATTTTTCCATCCGTCAATCTATATTTTGTCTATCCTCTTTTCAGCATTCACAGTCTGGATTGCCTGCAACGCACCTGCGAAAGCTGCGGCAAAGACCTCGCCCATAGAAGCCTTGAAGTATCAGAACTTTGCACCTCAAAAGACAAAAAACAGAAATTCCAAAAACGGCGGCAAACTATATATCATGGCGTTTCATAATGTTTTCCGTGACAGGAAACGGGCAATCCTTGTGTTTATGTCCTTATTTATGGGAATTACAATGATTTTAGGAGTGAATGGCATAGCTGGAAGCTATAAAGCAGAAAACTATGTGAAACAGTATATGGATTACAATTTTGAATACGCTGATATTCAAGTCAGACAGTATGAACAGCTCCAAAAAGAAGTACCGCAGTTTGACGAGCATTTTATAGAACAGATTGAACAAATCGAGGGTATTAAAAATGTGGAGATTCAAAAAACAGTCTGGGCGAGCATTGATTTTGACGAATCAAATTTTAGAGATTTTATGAAAATCAAGTATGAGGACAGCAGCTATAAAGCCAACGGGCAGTCTTATGAACAAATGCTTGCAGGATTAAGGGCGTATGCGAATGCAGGCGAATACGGTTGCTACATCACGACCCTTATGGATGAAAGGATTTTAGAAGAATATAATGAAAACCATCCTGAAACAACCATTGACCTTGAAGCCTTTTGGCGTGGCGAAATCGTGATTACAGGTTGGGACAGCGACTATAATGCCCCCAATGCCGCCTTGGTGGGAAAAACACTGACACTGACTGCCAAAAGTGCAGACGGAAAGGCAACTGATTTTCTTGTCGGCGGAGCATTTGATTTTATGGATGATACCAATAGGCTTTCCACTACCATAGGTCATCACAAAATGGTAGAAATCGTACCAGACATCATCTATGTCAGTGAAGCGGGTATGGAACGCCTGACCGGGGAGGCTCTTATTTCCGGTATTGGTGTGGATATTGAGGACATAAACGACTTAGAGCGGGTAGACAGCGAATTGCAGGGAATCAACCGAACCCTAACTACAGCAGAGTGGGACTTCAAAAGTACAGTTGATACAGTAGAACAATTTAACCAAATGATATACGCTCTAAAATTGTTAGGAAACGGCGTGGCTGCCCTGCTCATCGTAATTGGATTGATTAACTTTGTGAATGTAATGGTGACAGGCGTGGCTGCAAGAAAAAATGAATTTGCCATAATGGAAAGCATCGGCACAACGAAAAAACAGCTTAGGAAAATATTGACCGTAGAGGGCGGTATTTATGCCCTCATCTCCACGCTGCTGATTTTGACTTTTGGAAATGCGTTCCTTATGCTTGTGGCAGACGCAGTACCGAATCTGGCAGACTATGCCGTATTTGAGTATCCCATTGGACTGGTAATCCGCTTGATTGCGGCAATCTTTGTGATATGCCTTAGCGTTCCCGGAATTGTTTATAAGCTGATTTCCAATGAAACAGTCATAGAACGGATGCGCAGTTTTGATAATTATACTGCATAACGCTGAATGCTGCCTAATGTAATCATGCGATTGAACCAGTCAGCGTTATGCAGTCTGGTTTTACGGCAAGTGAAATCGTTAGGCAGTATAAATAAGCATCGACAGGTGCAGACGCAAACCTGCTGCGTCTGTACCTGCCATCAAAAATTTATTGAGGAAAGGTGGTGTGTTTTAGGCTATGGCAAATATCTTTTTACTCGAAGATGACAAAATTTTATCGAAAGGAATTTCGATTGCCTTGAAAAAAGACAGTCATACCATAACTGCTGCTTATGGTTTTGTGGACGCTTTAACGCAATATCAAAAATTGAAAATTGACCTGTTTTTGCTTGACATCAATCTGCCCGATGGCAGCGGTTTGGAATTGTGCAGAAAAATTCGTGAAACATCCGATACACCAATTCTGTTTTTGACAGCCAATGATACCGAAGAAAATATGTTGGAGGGATTCGGGGCAGGATGTGATGACTATATTTCCAAACCGTTTTCCCTTGAAGTTTTGCGGAAAAAGGTACATGCTATCTTGAAACGCACAGGCGGCGACAGCCCCCGTATGAAATATAAGAGCCTGGAGATAGATACGGATAAATGCCTTGTTCTGTTAAGCGGAGAAGAAATACATCTGACTGCTACCGAATATAAGCTGCTTTTGTATCTGATACAAAACAAAGGAAAAGTCGTTACGAAAACAATCCTTCTGGAACGCCTTTGGGATATAGACGGAAATTTTGTGGATGACAATACAATCCGTGTCAACATAAAAAGATTACGCCAAAAGCTGAACGATGAGAAGCAGGAATATATTGTAACTGTTTTTGGCATGGGATATACCTTTGGAGAATGACGATGAAGCATTTTGATACTTACAGAAAACTGGTTCTGATTACAGGAGCTGTCATATCGGTTTTATCTGTTCTTGTGGTGTTTTTTGCAAGAAGCAGTCCTGTTACAATGCTTTGGGGATTTTCTGACGTGCTTATCTTATTTGCCTTACTGCTCCTGCTTGATTTTCTCCACAATCGTTACAACGATGATTTATTAGAACAGATTACCCTGCTTATAGAAGCTTTGGTTGAACAGCAGGAACGGCAAATCTTTTCAGAAGCAGAAGATACGCTGACAGCCCGTTTGCAGCATCAGCTTTTAAAACTCCGCAACATTCTGACAGCCCAAAATCAGATGTTAGCACAGGAAAAAGAACAGATTAAAACACTGATTTCTGATATTTCACATCAGATAAAAACGCCTATTGCAGCAGCAAATACATTTGCCGAGCTACTTAGCGATGGGGAACTGTCTGCGGAAGAAAGAACAGAATATATTACCACTTTGCAGATGTCACTTGGAAAGCTGACCTTTTTGACAAACAGTTTGATTAAGATGTCCCGTCTGGAAAGCGGCATCATCAGCTTAAAGCCCGAAAAGAACAGCTTGAACGAGATTGTACTCCAAGCTGTAAAAACGGTATATGCAAAAGCAAAGGAAAAAGGCATTTTGATAACCTTTGAATGTGACCAGGCCTTTGAAGCGGTTTTAGATTTTAACTGGACGGCAGAAGCCATATCAAATGTCATTGATAATGCCGTGAAATATACGCCGCAAGGAGGTTTTGTCCGCTTACAGATAACAGAGTACCCGTCCTTTCTGCGGCTTGATATAAGCGACAGCGGTGTTGGCATCCCGGAAGAAGAACAGGCTAAGATTTTTGGGCGGTTTTACAGAGGAAAACAATCCGTGGGTACTGACGGGGTGGGAATCGGCTTATACCTTACCCGTGAAATTATCAATAAACAGAATGGATATATGAAAGTCTCATCTGATGAAAACGGAAGCACCTTTTCGATGTTTTTGAAGAAAAACTAAAAAGGAATGAAAGGAACAGAATGAAGCAAATACATTGGATATGCTGCCCAAACTGCGGCAGTAAAACTCGTGACAGGCTTAGAGAGGATACTATTTTGATAAACTACCCTATCTACTGTCCGAAGTGTAAACAGGAAACTTTAATCAATGCAAGGGATTTACAGATAACTGTCATCAAAAGACAGCAGACACAACAAAGTGGAGTGAATATCTTATTTGGAGGAAACAGAAAATGGCAAAATCATGATTTGAGGAAAAGGGCGGCAAATACGAAAGGCAAGGCGATTACTTATTACTGTGCTTAACTGTATTTACTGAAGAAGAACAGCCGACAGAGAGAAATCTCTGCTGCTTTTTTCGGGCGTCATATAGTTATTTTTTAGAAAAAAGAGAAAGGATATTGACATGCAAGTGCTATATGTATATAATGTGCATGTATCAACATCACACTAAAGGAGGCAGGATATTTGAAGATTGTAATATCGAACATATCGGAAGCCCCCCTTTACCAACAAATCAAAGACCAGATAAAAGATGCAATCTTAAAAGGAGAATTAGTAGAGGGCGATGCACTTCCGTCTATTCGTGCCTTTGCAAATGATTTAAAGGTCAGCGTCTTAACAATACGGAGAGTCTATGATGAATTGGAACAAGAGGGATTTGTAACAAGCCAGGTCGGTATTGGCACTTTTGTTTCTACAAGCAACATTGAATTACTGCGGGATTCCAAGCGGCGGCTTGTGGAGAAAAAAATGCTCGATATGATTCAGACAGCGAAATCTTTGGGCATTAGTAAAGAGGAATTAAATGCCATGATGGACATTTTATACGAGGAGGAAAACTGAATGGATAACATTTTAGAAGTATCTGGATTAAATAAAAGGTATGGTGATTTTGCCTTAAAAGACATCTCTTTTTATTTGCCAGACGGCTGTATCACGGGATTTGTAGGAATCAACGGAGCGGGAAAAACCACTACTCTCAGAAGCATCTTAGGGCTTACAAACAAGGTGTCTGGAAATATAAAGTTTTTTGGCATGGACATGGATGGGAATGAAAGTAAAATAAAAGACCGCATTGGCATTGTGCTTGATGAAGGATGCTTTTATGATGAATTAACACTCTCAGAAATGAAAAATGTAATTGCCCCAGCTTACAAGAATTGGTGCGAACAGGACTTTATAGATTACATGGAACAGTTTTCATTGAATCTGAAACAGAAAATCAATACCCTGTCAAAAGGAATGCGGATGAAATACGCTTTAGCTCTGGCACTTTCCCATAAAGCGGAACTGCTTATCATGGATGAGCCAACAAGCGGTCTTGACCCGTTAGTCCGAAGCCAGCTTTTAAATATATTAAAGGATTATATGGGCAAAGGTGGAAAAGGCGTATTTTTCTCTACACATATTACTTCTGATTTGGACAAAATTGCAGATATGCTGATTATGATTGATGGCGGTGAGATTGTTTTTCAAGAGGAAAAGGACCAGTTGCTTGACAGCTACCGAATCATAAAGGGCAGCACTGAAAAACTGAATACGGATACAAGGAAATATTTCTTGAACATTGAGGAAAGTGCTTACAGCTTTACAGGAATTACAAAACAGGGTGCTGATGTTATGGTGCATATGCAGGATGTTCTTACAGAAAGACCCACAATCGAGAACATCATGCTTGCGAATGTGGAAAGGAGAAAAAAAGATGTTAATTAGCTTAGTGAAAAAAGAATTTCTGATTGTAAAGAAATATGTAGGCATCATGCTTATCGTGTCATTTCTGATTCCGCCCATTATGCTATGGCGGATGCCGGAAGCGGCGGGGGCAATGGGATTTACACTCACTGTTATTTTTAGCATTTTCATGTTGACCCAGTATGTTTCTTTAAAAGAATATCAGTATCCAAAGGCAACTACCCTGCTTTGTGCATTGCCTTATCCCCGAAAAATAATTGTGCTTTCAAAATACTGTTTTTGTCTGATTATTTATGCGGTCTGCTGTTTGGTCTTTGGGATTGACACAATCATTTTCCCGAAATTAGGAACATTTGATATAAGAATGGCGGCTATCGCTTTTTTAGTAATCACGATACCATTATCTTTTTATTTTCCTGCGTTGTATAAGTTGGGATACGAAAAGACAAAATTTGTATTTGTCATAATTATTATGGCATCCCCTGTTTTATTTGCCTTTCTGTTTAAACCAGAAAATGCAGTAAGATTTAGCTTTTTAGACAGTATCTCTACAACAACGATAGCAATTTTAAGCGTTATCATCAGTCTTGTTACCTTTTCAATATCAGCCATTCTGTCAATTCGATTTTTTGAAAAAAGTGATTTGACATAGGAGGTTTTCATATGGAACGTGATGTAATAGTCCTGTATATAATAGCGGGTGTATCGTTTTCCTTTGCTTTATTCAACTGTATTCTTTTTGCAATAAAACATGGAAAGACAACGAAAACGAATGGAACGATTGTTTCCATAAAATCAACAAATCCGACGAATGAAAAGTGGCGTAATGCAAAATTGGCAGAGATTTCCTATCGGGTTAATGACAGAAGCATTGTATCTAAAAATCGCATACAAGTTCCTTTAACATCCAAGATAGGAACACCGATAACCGTTCGTTATGACCGAAACCAACCAGAGAGAATATACAGCTATTCAGCAAAGCGAGTAATTACGCAATGTCATTAACTTAAGGAAAAGAACAATACCGGATGTCTTTACACCCATTCATGGGATAAAGACATCCGGTATTGTTCTGGGAATCAGTCTTACCATTTGACGATCTTCTACTGTAATTATTATGCAAG
>CAJTHM010000005.1 GCA_910576125.1 Lachnospiraceae bacterium
CCCTGCGCATGGTCAAAGTGCCGTTACCAGAAGGGAAGGAAGAAGTGCTCATCACAAATCTGCCATCGGAAACCTTTGACAGCCAACGGATTGCGGAATTGTACCATATGAGATGGGGAATTGAAACGGCATACGAAACGCTCAAAGACCGTCTGCAGATAGAGAACTTCACAGGAACCAGGCCTGTTTTGCTGCTGCAGGATATCTACAGCACAATCTATGTCAGTAACCTTGCGGAAGACATCATCCGTGACGCGGAAGCGGAGCTGGATGAGAAAGAAAAACACAGGAAGCATAAAATGATGGTGAACCGGACGTTGAGCATAGGGATACTGAAAAATGACCTGATTTATATCCTGTTGGAAACAGATGCGCAGAAACAGGACAGGCTGTTCCATCAGATCTATGAAGACATCAGCAAAAATCTGGTTCCAATCAGGCCAGACCGTCATTACCACCGGACAAAGGGGCAGCTTGCGGGAAAATATTCAAACACGCATAAAAGAGCTTATTAAACAACAAAGTTATAGCGCATTAGATTGTTTTGCCTGATAATTACAGTATAAAACCGTCAAATGGTAAGACTGACTCCTAGAACAATACCGGATGTCTTTATCCCATGAATGGGTGTAAAGACATCCGGTATTGTTCTTTTCCTTAAGTTAATGACATTGTGGAAGATGAAGGGTTTTAGAAAGGGAACCGCCCACGGTCTGAAGGCTGTGGGCGGTTTTTTACGGACGCAGATTTAAAAGTGCATATTAAAAACAGAAAATTGGAACAGACAGAAATTATGTCACGGATATTTTTTTAAAAGTGCATGTTAAGGGAAGGGGATATATTTTTTTGTAAAAAGTTTGTTTTGAGGTATGAAAGCAGCGTTTCCAGAAAAAAAGTATATGGTGGTAGTCTGCTGTGTTGAAAAATTGGATGAAAGCAGAAATCAGACTGGTTAGGAAAACAGTATTTCAGTATGTCCTGCCTGTCATGCTGAACAATGGGAAATTTTGAAAAGACTGTAAAGGGGGAGCATTTCAGAAAACCATATCTATGTAGGAAGAAATACACAGGTTGCAGACCGAGCCGGCATAACAGCAGCAATAAATTCAAGTGATAAAGAAAAGTACAATGATAGTTGCGAATCACACGCAGCTGATAAATTCCAGTAATTGCAAAAATTGGACTTGTTGGAATAATTGTGTTGCATGAGGAATAGTTACAATTTCAATCAAATTTAACCGCTGATATACATTGGCAATTTCAAATTTTTAGTAAAAATTCACTTCCAGTTCACAACTGATTGGAGAATCAGCGGTATCATAAGCTTCCTTGAAAGAGAGGGCGGTAAAAAATTTTGATTATATGGAGGCAGCTTATGGGCAAAGATAATAAGAGAAGAGACAGCAAAGGCCGTATATTGAGGACAGGTGAACAGCAGAGACAGGATGGAAAGTTTATGTATGCCTACCGTGGCAGAGACAATAAGATGCACTATGTTTACAGTTGGAAACTGGAGCCGACTGATAAACTGCCGGACGGTAAAAGGGAATGCAAAGCATTGAGGGAACTGGAAAAAGAGATTGAAAAATCCCTCAATGAAGAACTGGCATACCACGGTGGAGATGTCACGGTACTGGAACTGGTTGAGAGATATATTTCAATCAAAACAGGGGTAAGGCATAACACCCTTGCAGGATATAAAACAGTTGTCAACATACTGAAGAAAGAAGAGTTTGGCAGCCGGAGGATTGATTTGGTAAAACCGTCAGACGCCAAACTCTGGCTGATAAAGCTACAGTCAGAGGATAAGAGAAGTTACAGCAGTATCCATAGTATCAGAGGTGTTGTGCGTCCTGCCTTTCGTATGGCGGTTGAGGATGACTTAATCAGGAAGAACCCTTTCGACTGGGAACTTGCAACAGTGTTAATCAATGACAGCGTGAGAAGGGAAGCTGTTACACCAAAACAGGAAAGATTATTTTTGGAGTTTATCAAAAATGATAAGCATTACAGACAGTACTATGAGGGTATGTATATACTTTTTAAAACTGGCATGAGAGTATCGGAATTTTGCGGCCTGACGCTGTCAGACGTGGATATGAAAGGACGGAAGATACATATAGATAAACAGTTGCAGCGTACAAGAGAGGGAAAATATATGATTGCAGACACCAAGACTACATACGGCGAGCGTTATCTTCCAATGACGGAAGAAGTTTACCAGTACTTTAAAAAGCTGATAGCCAGACGCAGAAAAGCAAAGGTGGAGCCAATGGTGGATGGTGTAGGCGGCTTTCTGGTACTGGATAAAAACGGTATGCCGTACCTTGCATTACATTGGGAAAAGCGGTTCGAGTATGCTCTGGGGAAGTATAACAGGACATACAGGGAAGAACTGCCAAAGATAACGCCGCATGTATGCAGACATACCTATTGTAGTAACATGGCAAAGTCAGGAGTAAATGCAAAGACTTTACAGTACCTCATGGGTCATGCCGACATTGCCGCCATAAAACCAGAATGAGGAGATTAACAAAATGGATAAATTGAAAAAACATATTTATGATGAGAATAATGGACTTCATTATACGTTGGTAGGCGACTACTACATCCCGGACTTGAAGCTGCCGGAGGAGAACCGCACCATCGGACGCTACGGGCGGCTGCACCGGGAATATCTCAAACAGGAACACCCGGCACGGTACAGCTCCCTTATCCTGACCGGGAAATTGTGGACATACCTTGCCGACCTGAACGAGCAGGCGGAGGAACGGCTGGACTTAATCATGGAGCAGATGAAAGCCGCCGAGGGAGTGACCGAGGAACTGAAAGCCCGGAACCAGCTTGAATGGGTAGGCCGGATGAACAATATCCGCAACCGGGCGGAGGAAATCATAAAAAGTGAGATGATTTATTTATAGATATGTGGTAGAATTATTTTAGACGATAAATTGGGATTTTTGGAGATATGTTCTATGCTTTTATTACAAGAATATGTGAATGACCCATGTGGTACTTTAAGTATTCCATATTGGAAATCAAAAGAACTCGCTGTGCCCCAAAATATGAAAATAATTCATGATAGAGATAAATCCGTTACAAAGCAAAGGCATACTTGTGTAGACCATGAGGAAAAAGAACGTATCAACCGCCAAAAACATGGAATCTCTTTTGAAACGGCTTCATACGTTTTTCGGGATGAACATTGCATAGAGATGTATGATTTCGAGCATAGTATGGAAGAAGACCGTTATATTGCAATCGGTATGGTTGGCGATTTATTGTTTGTTGTATTTACCGAGCGAGGGGAGAATATCCGGTTAATCTCCGCAAGATTGGCAACGGAAAGTGAAAGGAGGCTTTATTATGACCAAAACTTTTACAATTAAGGATGGCCAGGTTCCTACGCCGGAACAGTTGGAGGAAGTCAGGGCGGCGGCCAAGCGGGAAATTCAATTTGATGAAGATTCCCCGGAACTGTCCCCGGCAATGTTTAAGGCGTTCAGATGTTCCGTGGCACAGCGCAACAGAAATAAGAAGAACGCATAGCAACTCTGTTACGAATCAAGAGCGCACTGTTCCGGACATTCCGGCGTATACCCCTAAAAATTGAATCTGAACCACTCCAAATGCCGTTGCATGGACCCAAAACCAAGCAACGGCATTTCCTTATCTCCGCTTCATCCTGCTCAATGGTGAATCCTTATATGCCGGAGTTTTCTTCATAACATTCTTCAGAACCGTGCGCTCCTGCTCCGACAGCTTCTCATACCAGATTTGAAGCTGCGTACAAATGAGGGCGGTGAACACATCCAGACAGGAACCCGGCACAGCCAGTGCCTTCTTTGCGTCCTTGATTAGTTTCATGGCATTGGAGTCGTCTGGCGCACTGTCCGTATCGTCCTTGTGCGCTTCCCTTATGGCATGGAGGATAGTGTTCCAAGTCCGGTGCGTGACCTGACAGAAATAATTTTCTTCCTGTATCTGCATGGCTTCCAACGCCTTTAAAGCGGTATCTTCCTCTACCGGCTGATATTGGGAAAGGACTTGCTCCCGCAGGACTTCCAGAAGGCTGTTGAAGTTTTGGAAGTGGGAAGTGGCGACACCATCCACATAAATTTCTGTGTCTGTCATTAAGGTAACGAAGTCCTCATGTGTGGCAATCTCACACAGGAGCCGGTTATTGATACGCCCGCTTTTTAACAGTTCCACCATACTGTCACTCAAATGTAACTCTGTAAGTTCCGTGTCTGGATAGTTCCGGTTCTCTGTCAGGCAGAGAAGATAGTCCGTTGACACTCCGTAAAACTTTGCCAACAAAAATGTCCTATGATAAATGCGAACCTTCGGTTCACATAGCAGTTCATCGATGGATTATTCAAGGGAGCGATAGCTCACTTTATCGAAATGACCGGCCTGTATGGGATATGCTCCCCGGCGATGTAGCGCAACGACTTCCGGCAGGGAAACGGAGGAACCCTGACCGCAACGAGCGTACCAAGGGGAGCGAAACGCCGCCAAAGACGAGGGCAGGAACGACAGCAGAGGGAACCGGCAAAATGAACACCGAAACGATACCGAAACACAACAATCTCACAGGGCGTAGTCTGCCCTGTCCGTAATACCAAGGGGGATTATGGGGCGGCTCTGCGGCTCAAAATCGCCCCGAAACGCTACACAAAAAAACTCTACCCGCCCATTCCGGCTGTTACCGCTGAATCGGGCGGTTTTTCTATGAAGGAGGCACTATGCCGAGAATGTCAAAAAAGCGGAAGAAAGAGCTTGCTTTCTTCCAATGGAAATTTATTTCCGTTTATGACCGGGGCGCAGAAGCTACAATGGACTCTGCCGGAAATGCCAGCATGAATGTAAGCAGAGTTTCCGGGCTGTCATTATCGACTGCCCCCGTTACCAATCCAAACGAGCCAAAAGGAGGACGCCACCGAATGAATTGTGAATTTATGATAGCCAGCACATCCCTGCCGCCCTGTATGCCACTCCCAAAGGCAATGCTCCGGCTTCCGGTCAGTAATACGGCAAAGGTCATGTATGCCCGCCTGCTGGATGAAATCCTGACAAGGGGAACCGAGGACAGCAACGGGATTCTGTTTATCCGCTTCCCCGTCAGGGAGATAGCGGCGGCGCTCTCCCGAAGCCCCCAGACCTGCAAGCGTTCCCTGGACGAGCTGGAACAGGCCGGGATGATTATGCGTGTCCGTCAGGGAATCGGGGAGGTCAGCCACATCTATATCCTGCTCCCCAAGGAGGACGCTGCCCATGAATGAGAAGCTGGAAAAACTGAATCAGGAGATTGAAAAGACCGAAGCAAGGCTGCGGAGGGCGGAGCATATGGAAGAAAAGCATTCCAAGAGAAAATGCTGGAACACCAGATAAAGACCCTGAACCGGAAGGAACGGACGCACCGGCTCTGCACCAGAGGGGCAATGCTGGAAAGCCATCTCCCCCACCCGGAATCCGTGACGGATGGGCAGGTCAGCACCATCTTAAAAGTCCTGTTCTGCCGGAGTGACACCAAACGTCTTGTGGAACAGGTTCTTGCAGAAAACTGGAAGGAGGACGCAGAATGAAATTTTCAAAAAGCGAGCTGGATATTATCTACCAATATGCCGCACCAACCAAGGAGGAAACCCTTGCGGGCATGAATGAAATCGTGCCGGTGATAAAAGACTTATTGATAAAGGCAATCGTGGAGAACGCCATCCGGAAACTGGAAAAGATACCGGAGCCGGAGTGCAGCCAGTTTGTTGCCGCAACAAAAGCACGGTTCCTTGCAGAGCGTGACAATTCCATCCGCTAGCGGCTTGCGGCGGCAAAGGCACAGGAGCCAATCATGCAGGGCATGACCTGTCAGGAAAGGAACGCTTTCACCCGGAAACCCGCCACATGATTACACTGGAAGTACAGAAAGATTGCTTTGTCGGCTTTAAGGGGGAGCGGTTCCGTTTCTATCTCTCCGATGAGGGCTATCGGAACGCAAAGCACAGTGAACAGGAGGGGGAAATCAGGATAAAGAGCCATGCCGCCGTTGTTGCCGGGAAACTCTATCCTGACAAAAAGCCCAGACAGCAGAAACGGTGAAAAAGGCAGAAAAACGGAAAGCCGAAAAACTCCCCTCTGAAAGAGGGCGCAATTATACACCACTTAGGGAAGTGGTGCATTGCGCCCTGCCGGGAGCGTCCTGCGGACAGCAGATGATTTCCGTAGATTTCCAATCTGCTCCAATCATCACAGGGGAAGCTACACTTCCCCTGCGCTGGCTCCGCCAGCTACCCCTTTGTATACTTGTCGCCTAAAAGTTCTTTGCGTTGTAGGCTGCTTTCACGCAACAAGTTCTATAATTTTATCCTGATGAAAATGGAAAGTGTGCTTGACATTTGTAACAGTTATGCTATAATGAAATCATGGAAAGCAAACTTTCCATCAGAAAGGAGGTTCGCATGAAAAATCGATTGGAAGATTTGCGAAAGCAACGGGGAATCAAACAAGAAGATTTGGCTAACGCATTGGAAGTATCACGACAAACAATCGGTTCTTTAGAGAATGGGCGTTATAATCCATCTATTCAGTTAGCATTTAAAATTGCTCGGTATTTTGATATGAGTATTGAAGAAATTTTTATTTATGAGGAGGAGTCAAAATGAAAGAAAAAAAGCCATTTGTCATTGAAATTTTAGTGGGTATCGGGTTAGTATGTGTGAGTTTTTTTGTTAAAGCTGACTACTATTCGGCTATGATTTTCTCTATGGGTGTTGGAATCATGGCTACTTCTATCGTACAGATCATCCGTATCACTTATTGGCAAAATCCTAAACGATATGCAGAATATGAAGCAAAAAAGAAGGAAGCCCATATCAATAGTGTTGATGAAAGAAAACAATATTTACGAATGAAAGCCGGTCATGTCACCTATCAAATCATGACATTTTCTTTACTCATCCTGTCGCTTATACTTGCATTGGTTAGAGTAGAAGTATGGATAATAGCGATGATATTCTTACTTTTTGTTCTTCAATGGCTGGTAGGAGTTATCGTGTTTCATATGTTGGAAAAGAGGATGTAACAGTGACCCAAATATAATAAAAATAACTAAATACCCACCGCCTATTAGCGGCACACCCAAGCAGGAAATCTGAAAAGGTATCCTGCTCTTTTTTGCCCGGAATCCGGGAGAAAGGAGGGCGCACACTTGCCATGCCTGCACTGTAAAATCACCATCATCAAGCGGAGCAGCAATGAATCCGCTGTTTCTGCCGCCGCCTACCAGAGCGGCGAGAAGCTGTTCTCTGAATATGACCAAGAACAGAAGTATTATCCCTACAAGAACGAAGTCACCCACAAAGAAATCATGCTCCCGCCCCATGTGCCGCCGGAGTATGCAGACCGCAATACTTTATGGAATTCTGCCGAAGCGCAGAAAAAACAATGGAACTCCCAGCTTGCCCGGAGGTTCGTGCTTGCCATCCCAAGGGAAATCCCATCGGAACAGCACGCCGACCTTATCCGTGACTACTGCCGGGAGTTTTTTGTTTCCAAAGGCATGATTGCCGACTTCGCCATCCACGACAAGGGGGACGGGAACCCCCACACCCATATCCTGCTCACCATGCGGGCGATGGACGAAAAAGGGAAATGGCTCCCCAAGAGCCGCAAGGTATACGACCTTGATGAAAACGGCGAAAGAATCCGGCTCCCGTCCGGCAGATGGAAAAGCCACAAGGAGAACACCGTGGACTGGAACGACCGGAAGTACGCCGAAATCTGGCGGCAGGGATGGGCGGACACGGCCAACCGCTATCTGGAAGCCAATGACCGCCCGGAACGGCTTGACCTGCGCTCCTATGCCCGACAGGGGATTGATAAAATCCCCACCGTCCACATGGGGCCAGCCGCCTGCCAGATGGAGAAGAAGGGAATCCAGACCAGCATCGGCAACCTGAACCGGGACATCAGAGCCGCCAACTCCCTCATGCAGTCCATCCGCCAGATGGTGCGCCATTTAAAAGGCTGGATTGCCGACTTAAAGGAGAAAAAGGCCGCTTTTCTGGAAGCGTTGGAGCAGGCCAGGGAGCCGACACTCCCGGAACTGCTTTTTCAGTATCTGGAACTGCGGGGCGGGGAACGTGCCGACTGGACTTCCAGAGGGAAGCTGAAAGGAACCGTTACCGACTACAATAAAGTGCAGGCGGCCATGGACTTCCTGCGGAAAAAAGGAATCTCCACCGTGGAGAGCCTTGACACCCGGCTGGACGAAATCAGCAAGGCCGCCGTTTCTGTCATGGAGAGCGTGAAAAAAAGCGAGAAGCGTATCAAAGCCATCGACACCATGCTGTCCTACATTGACAAATACGAAGCCAACAAGCCAGTCTATAAGGAGTATGCCGCCATCGGCTGGAAGAAGAAAAAGGAGCAGTTTGCGGAGAGCCCCCGGGAAGAACTGGACGCTTACCATGCCGCTATCCGGTATTTGAAAGCCAGCCTCAAAGGCAATACCTACTCCCGCAAAGATTTGGAAGCGGAACGGGAACAGCTTGCTTCTGCCCTGCCGGAACAGGGGGAGGAGCTGGAAGCGGTGCAGGCAGATGTAAAAGTGCTGCGGGATGTGCGCCGCTGGCTCAACCAAGTGTTGCCATCCGAGCAGTACCGCCAGACCGCCGAGCCGGGGAAGAAACCGTCCGTACAGGGGAACCTGAAAGGGCGGCAGGAACGCATCCGGCAGGAGCAGGCAGAGAAACGCCAGCCGCCCCGGACACAGAAACAACAGAATATGGAACTTTAAACAGGCACTTGTTTTGTGATTGGAAATCGCTGGCAGGTGCTTTTTCATTTTGAACAAGATGGATTTACAGACAACGTGAACGACATTGTGTCGCTCACGTTGGGATTATCAGGAGGGAACGCCTATTGAACGTATTTGAAGCCGTGAAGCAGTCCGTCACCACAAGGCAGGCTGCGGAGCGTTATGGAATAAAAGTAAACCGGAACGGGATGTGCGTCTGCCCGTTCCACAACGATAAGAACCCAAGCATGAAGGTTGACCGCCGCTTTTACTGTTTCGGTTGCGGAGCCACCGGGGACGTGATTGACTTTGTTTCCCGTCTTTATGGAATCGGCAGTAAGGAAGCCGCCCTCATGCTGGCGCAGGACTTCTCCATCCCCTATGAGGATAGAAAGAACACCGGAAAGCAACCCATCCGGCCACGCTTACGGAGGGAAAGCGAAGAACAGAAATTTAAGCGCATGGAGCGGCACTGTTTCCGGGTGTTGTCCGACTATTACCATCTCCTGCGCCGCTGGAAGGAGGAACACGCCCCACGACAGCCGGATGAAGCATGGAATCCCCGGTTTGTGAAAGCCCTGCAGAACATGAGCCGGGTGGAATACCTGATAGACGTACTTCTATCGGGGGAACTTTCAGAGCGGGCAGCCCTTATCACAGGACACGGAAAGGAAGTGAGAAACCTTGAAAGGCGAATGGCAGAACTTACCGCCGCAGATACGGCAGGAACTAAAGAACATGGCAGAAAACACCGGGCCGCCCCGGAGCGTTGAGGACGTCAAAGCTTTGCTGGAAACCACCGAAAAAGGCGGCTTCCGAAACAGCATCCGCAACTGCCTGACCGTGTTCCAGTGCGACCCGCTCCTTTCCGGGGCGGTTGCTTATAACCTTCTGACCGACCGCACCGACATTTTAAAACCTATCGGCTACAAAAGAACCCCGGACAGCCCCATGACCGACACCGACATGAAATATATCCGGCTGTATCTGGAAGAAACCTACGGCCTGACAAGCGAAAAGAAGATACAGGACGCTGCCGACCTTGCCGCCCATCAGAACAGCTACCACCCCGTCCGGGAGTATTTAAACAGCCTGACATGGGACGGAACCGAACGGATACGCTCCTGTCTGCGGCACTTTCCGGGAGCCAGTGAGGACGATTACACTTACCAATCCCTGCGCCTGTTCCTGTTGGGAGCCATCCACCGGGCATTTGCCCCCGGCTGTAAATTTGAAATCATGCTCTGTCTGGTAGGCGGTCAGGGAGCCGGGAAGTCCACCTTCTTCCGCCTGCTGGCAGTCAAAGACGAGTGGTTCTCCGATGATTTACGGAAACTGGACGATGACAACGTATACCGGAAGCTGCAAGGCCATTGGATTATTGAAATGTCGGAAATGATTGCCACGGCAAATGCCAAAAGCATAGAGGAAATCAAGTCCTTTTTGAGCCGCCAGAAGGAGGTCTACAAGATACCCTATGAAACCCACCCGGCTGACCGCCCAAGGCAGTGTGTGTTCGGCGACACGTCCAACGCCCTTGACTTCCTGCCCCTTGACCGCTCCGGCAACCGCCACTTTATCCCCATACAGGTATGCCCGGAACAGGCGAAAACACACATTTTAGAGGACGAAGCCGCTTCCAGAGCCTATTTAAACCAAGTGTGGGCGGAAGCGATGGAGATTTACAGAAGCGGCAGATGGAAGCTGACATTCAGCCCGGAAATGGTGCGCTATCTAAAAGAACACCAGCGAGACTTTATGCCGGAGGACACGCCGACAACGGACACTGGCAACGGAGCGGGAAAAAACCCGGAGGGATTAAGCTGTACGGAGAGTCAAATTTGTGATATGATAATTTTGCAAGTCTGACTCTCCTTTTTTGAAAGGAGAGGTTCGATGAGTGAGAAAAGAAGAGATAACCGTAATCGTATTTTACGTGAGGGCGAGTATCAGCGCACAGATGGGAGGTATCGGTTCCGTTATATTGACGAGGAAGGAAAAGAGAAAAATGTTTACAGTTGGCGTTTGGATAAGAATGACCCAATGCCGAAAGGTAAGAAGCGGGAACTTTCATTGAGAGAGAAAGAAAAACAGATTGAAGCGGATTTGTTTGACCACATCGTAACCAATGGCGGCAATTACACGGTGCTGGACAGGCAACGTATTGACAAGGTACGTTTATCAGATGCAAAGGCGTGGCTCATTAAGCTTCAGCAGGTGGATGGGAGAGGATACAGTTCCATTCATTCTATCCGTGGTGTTCTCAGACCAGCATTTCAGATGGCTGTAGATGATGACCTGATTCGTAAAAATCCATTTGGATTTGAACTGGCATCGGTGATTGTCAATGATTCTGTTACCAGAGAGGCGATCACCCGGAAACAGGAGCGGGATTTGCTCAAGTTTATCAGGGAAGATACTCATTTTGGCAAATACTATGATGCAATTTACATTCTTTTTCATACGGGACTTCGTATTTCGGAGTTTTGCAGACTGACAATACCTGATATTGAGTTTGGGGAAATGCGTATTAAGGTAAACCATCAGTTACAGCGCACATCACAGATGCAATATGTGATTCAAGAGCCGAAAACAGAAAGCGGTGTCCGCTATGTTCCTATGACAGAAGAAGTGGCGATGTGTTTTCGCAGAATCATTGCTAATCGGGAAGCACCGAAAGTTGAGCCTATGGTAGATGGTTATATTCGTTTCCTGTGTCTGGATAAGAATGATATGCCAAAGGTTGCCCTTCACTGGAAGAAGTATATGGAGCATATCATTGAAAAGTATAACAAGATTTACCGCATTCAGATGCCAAAAGTAACCCCTCATGTATGCAGACATACCTTTTGCTCCAATATGGCGAAGTCGGGAATGAATCCGAAGACCTTACAGTATATCATGGGTCATTCGGATATCAGCGTAACCCTGAATACCTACACCCATGTAAATTTTGATGATGCGAAAGAGGAACTGCATCGAGTAGCGAACTCTTAAAAAGCCCGTTGGTAAAGCCGCTTACTTTACCAACGTATTTACCAATTTTGCAGGGACAAATATGAGAAAGTATGAGACGATTTGAGAAAATGCTTTGGAAACACAGAATTTCGGAATAGTCCGAAAATCCAGCAAAATCAAGCATTTGAGAAGAAATACAGGATATATAAGGAGTTATAGAAAAATGATTAAAATACTTTTTATTTGCCACGGCAGTATATATCCTGTCCTTGAAAATGGTTGATATATCTGGACTTTCAGCAGATACCCCCGCAAATGTACTACCTGTTTACTACTTTTGAGGTCTGGACGATAACACCCGCCTCGGCACGATATGGATGATAAAGGGCAAGGCATGAATAGACGTGCCTTGCCCTTTTTTGCCGTTGTTGGCATTTCCGTCGTCGGATAATCCGACAACGGAAAAACCGACGTCGGAAAATCCAACGCCATAAAATATAGATATAAGTAACTAAAGATAAAATCAAGCAAAGACTTATCAATTACCCATTCCTTTCCTATCCTTTCCCATACCCTCTCCCTTGGAGAATGAGTGGCAAAGCCGCCGGAAAGGAATGGAACGGAAGCGGGAAGCAGGGAGGCCAAATAGCAGCAGGGGTTATCAGGGCCGTTATCTGACCCATAGAAACCGTACAGACGCGAAGCGGATATACGGTTTCTGCGGGTGCCACAAGAGGGCCGCAGGCCCTCTTGTGTGACAGCACAGTTTCACAGCCCAGCAGAAGCCCGAACAGGAGTGCCGGAGTGTCGGCCTCCCGCCCTGACTTTTTTGCGCCCATCTCTACGCATTTAGAACCTCGTTTTTGAGGGTGCAGGTCAAATCGTATTACCCCCTATGTGACTGCGGATTGGAAGCCCTGAAAATAGGCCGCTGAATAGGGCCTAAATGCGTAGGCTGATGGGCTGATCTGGAGAGCAGTAGCGGGAGCATCGGATAGGGGAGCATATTGATAACACAGTCCTAACGTGGTTGACTATAATCTTTTTTGAGAAATTTCCGTATTTTTTGCATACTTCTTTTAGAAACAATCCCTATTCGCTCATCTTCTCCAAATCTTTCTGGTGTTTGAGCGCTATTTACATAAGTAAGAAAATTTCCGGGCTTTCTGGTAGAACCTCGCACCGAATACTTCATGTATAAGTTTTTCTTGCTGATATGATTTCCTCGTTTTGTATATCCGCCGCTTTTAGCTATTGTCTTTGCCTTTTTTCGCATTCGTTGATAATGTTTTGAAACTGTTTTTGCTCTTAAACTCACTTTTTGCCCATCAAAAGTAAATCCGAGAAAATTCAAGTGACGGTTTGAGCAGTCTGCATCTTCGTGAATGATAGCTCCACAATTTTCTATCTTGTTTTCTGCAAAATGATAATACTGGGTTTTACTTGGCTGCAATTCAAGGCCGGGGTAATTGGGGCTATTGAATAAATCGCTGATTTCGGTTAAGGCGCTAATGGCAGTTGCTTCTTCAATATGGGGCAAAACGATGATAAAATCATCACTATATCGCATATATAATCCACTGTGCGCTGTTACGAAATCATGGATTGACTTATCAATTTCCAGCATATATAGATTTGCTAAAGCTCCACTCATTGGGGAACCCTGGGGAATGCCACAGTCTTTATTCTTTTGAATACGATATGCGTTTTTCTTCAGGTCTTGAGGCGATAAGACCCGTTTCTTTTGGTTTAACTCTCGTCTCCCTTTCGGAGTGTCGTCCAGACCGTGAATTTTCAATAGATCAGGCAATTCGAGGTGCTATATTGAGTGATATTCTTGAACACAGCATAGTGATCTGACGGCAATCTATCCGTATGGAGCAAACGGCACCATTGCTTTTTAAGATATTCGTGATTGAGCTTATCAAAGAACTTTGTAAAATCGCCAATCATAATATAGCAATCATGATTTTTGCGAATAAACTGGATGGCTTTTTTTGCAAAGTCAATATTATTTTGTTTATTCAAATTTGTCCGATAGGCGACAGCAACATCTTGTATTCCGAGCCGAGCGCATTCTTCATTATAACACTCGTTAAGAATAAAATTATACAGTTGGAAGATACAGCGATCAATATGTGCGGCATAACAAATATCTCTATGCTTTTCTTTTATTCCACCTTTTTTTGCAGAATATTTGCTCATATCTTTAACATAGTGAATAAACGGGTAGAAACCATGTTTGCAGATATTCTGAGGGTTAGAAATGTACTCCCAACTCTTTGAAATATCTGTGCGATAATCAAAATGAGCATAGTACCGTTGACTTTTTTTGATGGTCTTTTCTGATGTGCGCCAAATCTCTATATCTCGCATAATTCTCTCCTTAATGCCGATACCCGCTGGCATGGAGGATAGCATTCCTAAGCCAGCGGGTACAAACCGTAACGTGGTATTTAATTTTCACCTTGTAGGCGGCTTGTTTAGATTACCAGCTATCCTGATTGCAATGCTTAACTGTGGTACAATTAAGCTGGAGACATATGTCAACGTAAGCTTGTTAATGCTCACCCTGGCGGTGATGTACTGCCGAAGCAGACCATCGGCCAACCTGAACCTTGCAGAAATATCCGTAGAAATCTCATTGGAGGTGTTGACAACAATCATCTTCCCTTATACCAAATGTATAAGGTGAGTTTATTGTAGCAGTTAGACCAGCTTTTGTCAATTCCAGTATCGGCAGCGCGGTATGAATTTACAAAAAATTCACTTCTCACTTTTTGAATTAATAATAAGGGTTTGGGACTATCCCAACAAGCAAAACGGACACGGCCCGGCAGGGGCCGGATTTGGCCGTTTTCCGGGAGTGTGGCCACACTCCCTATGCTTGCTACGTTAGCGTTTCCCCATTCCGCTTCTTGATATATCCATCATGTCCTGGATATTTTTTGCAATCGCTAATCACCATAGATAGCGGCTATATGACAAATTCTGCGCTTTATTTCCTCACGAATGTATAAAGGTTCAATGCACTCACATTTATCCCCAAATCCGAGGAGAATATCATAATAATACTCGTTTTCAATAAATGGAAAATTCACAAGATAATGCTCATCCCCATCTGGCGTAAGGTGGTCATATGTACAGTATTCAAGCGCTCTATCCAGTATAGATTTATGAATGCGAATTTTAACTTCCGTCTGCATTGCTGTCAAAATTTCCTCAAAATCCAAAATTGGTTTTTGATAATTTCGCGGAATAAATGTTTCTTGCTGTATTTGCAGGTCTGACATACGAGATAGCCTAAATAAGCGATAGTCGTTTCTGTGATAGCAATACCCATAAAAATACCAGTGGCTGCTTTTCAATACAAGTTGATAAGGCTCAACTATCCGTACAGTTTTATTTCCATGGTGAGCTATATACTCAAAAGAAAGTAGTCTGCAATTCTGCAAAGCTGCTTTAATCGTTTCTAAATATGGCTGTATATTTTGATTACCTATCCACGGACTTAAATCTATGCAAATTTGATTTGTCTTTATTTCAATATCTTTCGCTTTTTCAGCAGGGATAAAACTTTTCACTTTCGCAAGAGCGTTTACCAGTTCATCACCTCGTACCATATTGGAAAGACTGGAAAGCCCCATCAAGATTGCAGAAAGATCGGCGGTTGAAAAAACCTTTTTATCAATCTTATATTCCGGCATAATTTCAAAGCCGCCTCCAACTCCTGATATTGAACGAATTGGAATGCCAGCTAAATTGATTGCGTCTATGTCACGATAGATTGTGCGCGGAGAAACTTCAAACATATCTGCTAACTCCTGTGCGCCTATACGCTTTTTGTCAAGGAGTGTCATAATGATGCTGACAAGTCTATCAACTTTCATCTGGCAGCCACCTTTCAAATAGCCTTTATATCATTATAAATTGTTGCCATACTGATGTCAATAATTAAGTGGTAAGATTACGGTGTAAGTAAAACAAGACCAAAGAAAATGGAGGGTATTATGTTCACAGTCTACATTTATGTCCTTGACACCTTGGCCGATTGGGAGTTGGGCTATGTTACAGCGGAATTGAACTCCGGGCGGTTTTTCAAAAAGGACGCGCCCGAAGTATCAGTCAAAACAGTTGCTATCTCAACGGAGCCGGTCAAAACAATGGGCGGTCTGACGATCGTTCCCGATTGCACGATCCGCGAAATTGCAGTAAGTGAAAAGAGTGTCCTGCTGCTGCCTGGAGCAAACACATGGGACGATCCTAGGCATAGCGTTATGATGAAAAAAGCCGGCGAGTTGCTTTCTGCGGGTGCTCTGGTATGCGCTATCTGTGGGGCCACTATGGCATTGGCAAGTGCTGGCTTGCTGGATCGGCGTCCGCACACCAGCAACGGAGCCGGATACCTTGAAATGGTTTCTCCCAGCTATAAAGGACAGAATTTCTTTGTTGACGCACCATCTGTGGCAGACCGTAACCTGATTACCGCAAGTTCCACTGGGGGCTTATTGTGGGCAAAGCAGATTATTGAACGGTTAGATGTTTTCCAGCACAACACACTGGAAGCGTGGTATGCGTATTTCAGCACTGGTGAGGCGCAACATTTCTTTACCCTTATGCAAACTTTGGCGTAGACACTAATACAGTTTTAACCTGCCAGCAGTGGCAGCAAAGAAAAAAACCGCTGCTGGCAGAAAATTTTTCATGCCTTTTTGTACGGTGGTTTCCAAAAAATGAAAGCTGCCGTTCTTTTATCCTCAAAAGGAGCGACGCGGTAACACTGACAGATACGGCGGCTGACAGGAGGCAGCCGCTATGAAGTACACAGCCATTCGACACAATCTGACATTCTTTGGTGTATCAAAAAAAGCCCGGCCTCCACCGGGGACTATTGCGGCCACGAGTATGTACTATACAGTGTAGGTTCTGCACAGTATTGTTTATCTTTCGCCCGGCGGGTCTGTGACCTGCCGGGCGGTTTTTGTCGTTCCCAGCGGCCCGAAAATTTTTCTTCACTTTTTTCTCTGCGGAAAGCGGTTTTGCGCGCAAAACCTGTGCCGCTGAACGCTCTGTTAGCGGAAAGGGAAAGTACCACCACCATCCCCCAGCGAAAGGGGGTGAGAAGATGGAAACCAACCCCCGCGACTATGGCGAACGGTGCAGGTTTGATGCCTTTTGCAAGACCGTATTGAAGCATGAGGCAATCGACTACATTCGGGAAATGAAGCGGCGGACCAGCCGGGAAACATCCTTGGAGCGGTTGCCCCAGACGGCGATGGACAAGCTGTGTTCGGCGGACAGTTACCCCAGAGATAGCTATGTGTTTTCGTACTGCGGCTGTGACCTGCCGATCAGGAGCCAACAGGTGGCCGACGCCTTTGCGGGTCTGCCGGAGCAGGAGCAAAGCATTTTGATTTTGCGCCTGGTGCTGGACTTGACGGACAGCGAGATCGACGAAGCCCTGGGGCTGTCCCGGAGTGCCGTCCAGCGGCGCAGAACAAAATCGCTGAATGTCCTGCGAACGAAACTGACAGCGAGGAAAGGAGGTTAGCGCCTATGAAGCGTCGTAACTACAAGGGCCGTGAACCGCTTCCGCTGGCGGTGAGCGATGCGGCCCAGACCGGGGACGCTGACGCTGTAGAGCAAGTCTTGCGATACTACGAAGGTTACATAAACAAGCTGTGTACCCGGACGGTCTATGACGAAAGCGGCTGTCCCCATGCCTGCTTGGACGAGTACATGAAAAGCCGTCTGGAAAACAAACTGATCCGCGCCATTCTCGGCATGAACTGATAACCGGCCCCGGCTGGGGGGAGCAGCTTACCCTTTCCCTGTTCCTCCCGCCTGCGGGCCTGGGCATTTCAAAGAAAGGCTGGTGAACTATGGCCGAGGAAATCGGCATTTCGGTAAAGGACAAATTTTGCCTCACCATTGAAGAAGCCTCCCGCTATTTCGGGATCGGCGAAAAGAAACTGCGCAGGCTAGTAAACAGCAACCTGGACGCTGGTTTTGTCATTCAGAACGGCGTGAAAATTCTAATCAAACGCCAGCGGTTTGAGCAGTTTCTGGATAAGCTGTCGTCGATTTAAGCGCCGTACCTTACGAAAAGTTCCTATAAGACATTCAGATTGATATGGAAATCGGGCCTCGGCTATGGTATAATATGATTATATCGTGCCGAGGCTCTTTTCACAGAAAGGAGCATAGACGTGAGCGAAAAGCGACGTGACAGCAAAAACCGCATTCTTCGCAGCGGAGAGAGCCAACGCAAAGACGGACGATATGCGTACAAATACATTGACGCCACAGGCAAGCCCCGGTTTGTTTACAGTTGGAAACTGGAGGCCACAGACAGCACGCCCCAGGGCAAGCGGGACGGCCTTTCCCTGCGGGAAAAGGAGAAGCAAATCCGGCGGGACATTGAGGACGCCATTATTCCCCGTGGCGGAGAGATGACCGTTCTGGATTTGGTGAAAAAGTATCTCTCACAGAAAACCGGCGTCCGGCACAACACCGAGGCCAACTATAACTTTGTCCTCAATATCATCAAGAAAGAGGACTTCGGCAGACAGCGCATTGACCGGGTGAAGCTGTCCGACGCCAAGTGCTGGCTCATCAAGTTACAGCAGGTCGGCAGGGGGTATAGCTCCATCCACTCCATTCGCGGCGTTGTCCGGCCTGCGTTTCAGATGGCCGTGGACGATGATTTGATACGCAAAAATCCGTTTGAATTTCAGCTTGCCACCGTCGTTGTCAACGACAGCGTGACAAGGGAAGCGATCACAAGGAAACAGGAACGGGCATTTCTGGAATTTGTAAAGGGTGACAAGCACTTTTCCCGGTATTATGACGGCATTTATATCCTGTTCAAGACCGGACTTCGTATCTCGGAGTTTGTTGGGCTGACGCTGGCTGACCTGGACATGAAGAACCGCAAAATCAGCGTCAACCACCGGCAAGCCAATGGTGGCACTTCACTGGGAGCATTACTTCAAGCACATCTGCCAGAAGTACAACAGTATCTACAAGGTGCAGATGCCCAAAGTCACCCCTCACGTTTGCAGGCACACATTCTGTTCCAACATGGCAAAGAGCGGTATGAACCCCAAGACGCTGCAATACCTCATGGGACACTCGGATATTAGCGTTACGCTGAACACCTATACCCACCTGGGCTTTGAGGATGCGCAGGCAGAGCTGAAACGGGTTGCCAGCGGCGAGTAGTAAAACGGGAGACCCCCCTTGATTTACTACCTTTCCTACTACTTTCGGGGTCAAAGCTGTGCTATTTTATGCCGGGATATGCCAAGAGAATGAGCGGAAGAAAATGCCGCAAAACACCTGCAAGGCCCGAAATATCAATACTTTCAAGAGGTTTCAGGATATGACAAGAATACTTTTCGTCTGCCATGGAAATATTTGTAGAAGCCCCATGTGCGAGTTCATCATGAAAAAACTGGTGGCAGAAAAAGGGCTCTCCCAGGACTTCTGCATCGCCTCCGCCGCCACCAGCACGGAGGAAATCTGGAACGGCATCGGCAATCCTGTCTACCCTCCGGCCAAGGCCAAGCTTGCGGAACATGGCATCAGCTGTGCCGGGAAACGCGCAGTCCAACTACAGCGCTCCGATTATGCCAAATACGACTACCTCATCGGCATGGACAGCGCCAACATCCGCAATATGCACCGGATGCTGGGAGGTGATCCGGAAAGAAAAATCTGTAAGCTCCTGTCCTTTGCGGGCTCTGAACGGGACATCTCCGACCCCTGGTACACCGGCGACTTCGACGCCACCTACCATGACGTCACAGAGGGCTGCGAAGCTCTGCTGGCCCAGCTGCTCCAGGCCGGCAGGCTCTGACCTGTTTTCTAAAACCGGCCGGCTCTCCCATCATACAGAAAAGCCAGCCTGTTCCGGCCGGTGCCTATACCCGCAGAGCAATCATCCTCTCTCGTGCTCTGTCGTGTTTTCCCCATCCGGGCCGTACACCGCCCTTGCGCCCCCTATCAGCTTGGGCCTGGTGCGGGCACAGACTACATGGGCATCGCCAATCTCTTTCGTGCGAATGCGAACCGGCACCGCCACATCCTTAAGATGCATCCCTATCAGAGTGTCCCCGATGTCCATGCCTGCCCCGGCCCTGATATGTTCCACCGCTACAGGCTCCTCGAAAGTCTTATAGGCCGCCGTAGCAAATGCGCCACCTGCCTTTGGCTGGGGAATCACATTGACGATTTCATATCCGTACCGGACCGCTGCTTTCTTTTCCAGGATAAGAGCACGGTTCAAATGCTCGCAGCACTGGGCGGCCAGGTAGACTCCCGCCTCCTCTGTGGCCTGATATATGCTGCCGAATACCACTTCCGCCAGTTCCGGGCTGGAGAAAGTGCCGATTCCCGCCCCCGCCACCTCGCTGGTGGAACAGCCTACCACAAAGATTCCGCCCTCTTCAATACCTGCCGCATCCAAAATCTCTTTCGCCGCATTATATGCCTCGCTGCCGATAATCGACATTTCTTCTGTCATCCTGAAATCCCTCCTATCTCAAATATTCTGAAAAAAGTCTCTCCTTGGCCTTTCTGTTTGCAGACTTTTTCCAAAATTGCATGCTCTTTTATCTGTTCTAAAGATATCATAAGGCTTTTTCCCTGTCAACATACAGGGCAAGTGCAAAATCCGTTGCTTTTTCTGCTCCGGCAGTCTATAGCGGATTATCCGACTGCCGTGCCAAAATTTTTATAAATTTCCTATTGCTTTTTGCGCAGAATATGTTATACTTTTGAGAAGAGGGGCATTGGCGCAGTTGGGAGCGCGCCACACTGGCAGTGTGGAGGTCACGGGTTCGAATCCCGTATGCTCCATATCGGATAAAAGCCGCAGTTCATAGATTTTCCAGTAAAATCAATGGTTTGCGGCTTTTTCGATGTCATGAATCCCATCCGCCGCAAGACCAAGCCTGTCCTGCACTGCCAGTGTGGCGCTCCTGGAGTTGTAGTCAAACAGCCCATTCACATCCTGATGCCTACCCGGGATTCCGCTCCGGAGTTTTTGGTATATGCAGGTTTACCAGCCTATGCACCAGCGCGGCCGGGCCGGAAAGTCTGCGGGCATCCATTAAACAGGGAGATATTGATACTAAGACGATATTTACACAGCCAGCAATCCAAACATTCATTCCCCGATTTCAATGGAATCCGTCCGATATATGAATTTCACCTGTCCATCCATTCCATCGTCAAGTCCCGAGAAGTTCTTGTAATGTTTGGAGGCATTCCGAGTAGCGCGGAGCCTTTCCACCAGACCGTCCAGGTCATCATCCACGGCATCTACCAGCTTTTGGATTCCCTCGTCATTGAACTCCTGCAATCCATCCGAAAGCTGACCCGCGCCGTCCCGCAGCTGGGTGATTCCATCCGTAAGGGCCGGGGCGCCGTTCTTCATAGCCGCAATTCATTCACCAGATTCTCATTGTCTGCGTCCACCCCATTGAAGAGCTCATTGGTGGCGATGGTCACGGTCATGCCCATCTCGAACTCTTTCACATCGGCAGAGATTTCAAAAGAATCCGGCACATCCAGCTTGTCTGAATCCACCGCCAGGTTCTCTCGCATACCGGGCATCCCATAGCCAATAACTACAATCCTGTCGCCGTCATTTATCATCCTGCCGCCCGAAACTTCCACATTGGTGAACACGTCGTTAGCCAGAACCATCCCTGTCACCACGGCAAAAGGCACATAGACCTTGGTTCTGACGCCCCCCACTTCCGCGTATTCATACTGCTCATTTGTGTAAGAGAAGCGAATCTTCACCTTGCCGCTCTTCCCGGCAAGTTCTTCCGGGGAGATTTCTTTCCCGTCCAGCTGATAAGTAATCGTAAGCCCCACCGGCAGTTCCTTTTCGGCGCTGCCCTGATAATAGATATCGCTGCCTCCGGCCTCCCATACTTTCACATTGCCCGGCTTTTCGGTGAAAATCTCATCGCCGCCTACATTCTCTATGTCCGCCAGCTCCGACACATCGTTTATGCCGGCCGCTTTGGCCTCATTCTTCAGCCAATCGCTGACCACAATCTTTCGGGGGCTGCCATCGGCATTCGCCCATACGTAGACCGTCTCTTCCTTGGCTATTTTTTCACCAGCCGTCTTTTCGTTTTCGGACCTGCTCTTCTCTTTTTCAACCTCTGTCCCCTTATTTTCAGATGTCCCTTTCTCATTTGCCGCTTCTCCACCCTGTGCCTCTTTGGCGGCATCCGTCGTTTCGTCTGTTTTACCGTCTGTTTCTGTCTTCCGTGCCGTATTATCTTCTGCGGCCTGCGTATAGATAACGCTTCCTGTCCCTTTGGGGGACAGTGTCCCCCCAAGGGACAGGGCTGCGCACAGCGCCGCTGCCGTCAGCTTCACGGCCTGCTTCCTCTTCTATCGTTTTCTTTTTGTTGTTAATATCTACAGTGATATTGAAAATTGTAAGCTAAGAAAATAAAATTATATGTAAAGGAAGGACAGTATATGAGTTTTGAAGATAGTATTAAAAGAGCACAAGAAACAAAAAATCAATCAAGCCAACAGCACACTTCAATTTCCACAAACCAGACGATTAACTTGGGTAAAGGTATTCCAGCTAATTATGAACTTAATAAATTGGGGCGTCCCACAAATGAAGGTTACGAAGGCGATACTACTGGTGAAATAATTAATGATTGATTATGCCCTTTTCATCATTGATACGTTCGAAAAGTATATGCAAAAAACCACATCTCTCTTAATAACAAGAGATGTGGTTTTTCATTTTACAGTTCCCCAACAAAATTATAAACTATCCGTACTTCCTGTGTCCTTACCCCGTCAATCTTCTCCGGCTTGCCTATCAGTATGCGGTTAATCAGTCTATTCAACACAGCCTCGTCAAGCTCCGTAATAGCCGCATATCGCTTTATTTCCTCCATGAACGTCCGCACGTCACCCTCCGAATGTTCTTCTTCACTGATAATTGCCGCTATCTCCTGCATACGGTTCTGGTTGTTTTCCTGCTCCCTTTCCATTGCGTCCGTCAGCTTCAGGAAACGCTTTTCCGTAAGTATCCCCTTTGCCTTGTCCGCATAAAGGCTGATAAAAGTATCGTCTATCTCCTGATTGCGCCCTGCAAGGCTCTCATATTCCCTTTTAAGGCTGTCAGTGTCGGCAAGGTACTGTTTTACCATCTTCCGGCTTAAACGCCCGTAAAACGCTTCCCTGTCCTTTAACGCCCTTGCCGCAACCTCCTGTATGTCGGCAAGCACAAGGTCATATAAATCCCTTGCTTCGATTTTGTGGCTTGTGCAGGCATCTTTCCCCAACCGGTTATAGGTCTGGCAGATATAGTATGCCTTGTCTATCGGTTCACGTTCTTTCCCAGTCCGGCGGTCTTTGTTTGTCCTCCCGATTTTTTCATACCGTACCTGCATGGACTTCCCACAGGTGGCACAGTAGACAATGCCATGAAAAATATTATAATACGGGCAGCTATTCCCGTTCATTATCGGCGGTCTGCGGTCTATAAGCTGCTGTACCTTCTCCCACTCCGCTTTCGGGATAATGGCTTCGTGGCAGTCCTCTATGACTTCCCTCTGCTCCCTCGGAATGATATTGTAGATATTGGAGCGTATGCCCTTCTGGTGCGTCTTGCAGACAACATGTGCGCCTTTGTAAAAGGGATTGCGTAAGATACCATTTTTACAAAAAAGAGAACAGCGTTTTATACTCAAATAAAACCACTATTCCCTAATTTACGAATTGCATATTTATGTCATAAAGATTGCATTATCAACCACCATTAGCGTTTGTATTGAGTATATAAAGCAAATCTTATGACTTTTTTGTAAAATCTAAAAGCTATATTTTGTATAATTTTTGTAAATTTGAATTTCTTAGGAAATCTGCATCACATCATTTTTATCCTCTTGTAAAAAAATCTGTATGATTGTTCCCTCTCCAGGACTGCTCTGCAAATCAATCTGACCATTCAAATACTGTACGGCGTGTTTTACAATAGAAAGCCCTAACCCCGTTCCACCCGACTCTTTAGAACGGCTCTTATCCACTCTGTAAAAACGCTCGAATATCCTTGCCTGATGTTCCGCCGGAATACCAATTCCTGAATCCTTTACAGAGATTACAGCTTGATTTTCCTCCCTGCTTACAGAAACCTCCACCATACCGCCATCTTTATTATATTTGACAGCATTATCGCAAAGATTAAATATAATTTCCGTCAATAACCGCCGGACACTTTTTATCCTGACTGTTTCCCCTGTCACAGCAATTTCAATATCCTTTATCGCTGCTATGTCCGCCAGCCCCGCAGCCACATCCGTTGCGACCTCATATAAGTCAACATTTTCAAAAGGCATATCGCACCCCTCGTCTAATTGGGATAAACGGATAATATCATCAATCAATGTTACAAGCCGCCCTGCCTCTGTGCGGATATGCCCTACAAAACGTGTCATATCCTCCGATTTTACAAGACCGTTTTCCATTAACTCCGCACTTCCCATTATTGATTGCAGAGGAGTTTTCAGTTCATGTGATACATTGGCAGTAAACTCCCGCCTGTTCCTTTCTGCGAAAGCTGCTTCTGTTATATCAAAGGCAAGGACAACCGCCCCGATTACAGTACCGTTAGATTCAATGCGGTTGACATGAATCTGATACTCTTTTCCCTCACGTTCTATGCGGATTTCGCTGTGTCCGCTTGAAAATGCGTCCTGTATGGCGTGGCTCACATCATGGTTTCGCTCCACTGTCAGAAAATCCTTACCTATGCAGGATTTTTTTGTATGGAACAGTTTCAATGCTGCAGGATTGATGTTCAGAATTACATTTTTTTCGTTTAAAAGCACAAGTCCTTCCGTCATGCCCTGCGTAATCTGTGTAAACTCATCATTCTTTCTCTGAAGTTCCGACAACTGTACATCTATCTGCCTATGCTGTTTATTGATACGGTTTAACAAGGGCGCTAATTCTTCATAGGTATCATTTTCCAGCGGCTTTTCCAAATCAAGGCTGTTTAACGGCTCCATGATATGTTTGGAAATCCGGCTTGCCAGCACTCCCGATAACACAAGGGCTACAACAATCACAATTAAAATCGGCTGTATCATTCCCAAAACAAGCATCCATACAGTAGCGCTGCTAACCGAAATTCTAAGGACTGAACCGTCGTTAAGCCTTCTGGCGGAGTAAAGCGTTTTTTCCAAGAGTGTCGTGGAATAGCGCAGGCTTTTTCCTTCCCTGCTCTGTAATGCCTGCCTGATTTCCTCCCTGTCCGCATGGTTTTCCATACTTTCCTCGTCAGACTGTGTATCATATATCACATCGCCGTTCCCAGCAACCCATGTTAAACGGTACTGATTTGATTGTAATTCCTCAAGATATTCCTGCCCGTTCTTCTCGACGGCTGCGGCTGCCAAAGACAACTCATCTTCTAACTGTTTCCCCTGAACATTACTGAAATAACGGTAAAGGCACCCCATGATGATAACAAGGCTCGCAATCAGAACAGCCGCCGCCACAACCATAATAGAATTAAAAATTTTCTTTGTCATGCCTGCACCTCTAATCTATAACCTATGCCACGCACTGTTTCAATCATTTTCCCATAATCCCCCAACTTCACACGCAATGTACGGATATGCATATCAACCGTCCTTGTTTCACTGACATAATCCGCACCCCATACATCATTAAAAAGCTGGTCACGGGTAAATGCAATTCCCGGATGAGAGAGGAACAGACGGAGAAGTTCAAACTCTTTTAAGGTAAGCTGTATCCTTTCGCTGTCAGCGGTAACAGTATGTTCGTCTAAACTGACAACAAGACCGCCTGCCTTCAAAAGATGTTCCACCTCTGTGGGATTACATCGGCGAAGTACAGCTTTCACACGGGAAACCATTTCCATCATTCCAAAAGGCTTTACAAGATAATCGTCCGCACCTAAATCAAGGCTCTGAATTTTATCGTACTCCATGCCCTTAGCCGTTGCCATGATAACGGGAATCCTGCAAGTGTCGGGACTGTCTTTCAGAAATTTCAACAATTCCACGCCGTCCTCTCCGGGCAGCATAATATCAAGGATAATCAAATCCGGCTTATCCGTGGAAAGCGCATCACGAAAAGCCGCCGCATCCGAAAAACCTGTTGCTTCAAAATCGGTAGAATTAAGCGTGTATACCTCAATATCCCTGATACTTTCATCGTCCTCTACGCACCATATTTTCATAACTTTTCTGCTCCTTTGTGTTTTCCTGTTACAGAAAAAGCCACCCACTCCGCAATATTTACCGCATGATCCCCAATACGTTCAAAGTATTTGGCAATCATCAGTAAATCCAATGCGTATCCTCCGTCTGTTGGCTTTTCTGCTATCAGTTCAATCAATGATGATTTGACCTGCAAGAATAAATCGTCAACCACATCGTCACGGTCAATCGCCGCATCAGCCAGCACAACATCCTGCTTTACAAAGGCATCAATGCTTTCTGTGACCATTTGGCTCACCGCATCAGCCATAAAACGGATATGTTCACATTCCCCGCCTGTCCGCCCATCAAGAAATGTAATAATTTCTGCAATGTCCGCCGCCTGCGTTCCAATACGCTCCATATCGGTAATCATTTTAAGGGCTGCGGAAATCTGCCGCAAATCCCTTGCCACCGGCTGTTGCTGTAATAGCAGTTTCAGGCACAGCGTTTCTATTGTGCGCTCCATATGGTTAATTTCCCCGTCAAGAGATACAACTTTGCCTGTCAGCTTCACATCGCCCGTAGAGAGCGCCCTTGAAGCAATCGCAATCGCTTCCTCACACATTGCCCCCATTTGGGTAAGCTCATTATTAAGCGTAGCAAGCTGTTCATCAAAACGACTTCTCATTATCCAAACCTCCCCGTAATATAATCCTCTGTCCGCTTGTCCTTTGGCTGCTCAAACATCTTTTCCGTATTTCCATATTCAATTAAATCACCGAGGAGAAAAAACGCCGTATTATCGGAAATTCGTACAGCCTGCTGCATATTGTGCGTTACGATGATAATAGTATACTTATCTTTCAGTTCCATTGCAAGCTCCTCAATTTTAGATGTGGAAATCGGGTCAAGGGCGCTTGTGGGCTCGTCCATCAAAAGCACATCCGGCTCTACCGCCAATGCGCGGGCAATACAGATCCTCTGCTGTTGACCGCCCGATAACCCTAACGCAGATTTTTTCAGCCTGTCTTTTACTTCCTCCCAAATTGCAGCCCCACGCAGGGAGTGTTCTACTATATCGTCCAGTTTTGCTTTATTTTTTATGCCATGTGTCCTCGGTCCGTAAGCAATATTATCATAAATGCTCATAGGAAACGGATTAGGTTTTTGAAAGACCATGCCAATACTGCGGCGAAGCTCATTGACATCTATATCAGCATCAAAAATGTTATGCCTTCTGTAACACACTTTCCCTGTAATCCGCACACCGGCGATGAGGTCATTCATTCGGTTTAACGATTTAAGGAAAGTAGATTTTCCGCACCCCGAAGGACCAATTAAAGCAGTAATGCTCCGTTCCTCAATCTCAATATTTATATCTTTCAAAGCCTGCGCACTGCCATACCAAAGGCACAAGTCTTTCACTGTCATAACATTACTCATACATTTCTCCTTTTTTTGAAATATCTGCTTACCAATGCCGCCGACAAATTGATGAACATGGTCAAAATCATCAGGATAGCGGCAATAGCAAAAGCAATTCCAAATTCTCCGTTTTCCTTTGCATAGACATATAATGCAACTGTCAGTGTTGCCCCTGCACTGCCAAGCCCCTCAAAGATTCCATTCAGAGCGTGGGCAAAACCAGCCGTAAAAAGAAGTGCCGCCGATTCCCCAAGAATACGCCCGACAGACAGGATACAGCCCGTTATGACACCCTCAATACAGCCGGGAAATACAACGGTATAAATTACACGCCATTTTCCAGCACCCAATCCGAAAGCACCCTCACGGTAGCTTTGCGGCACTGTTTTCAAACTCTCCTGAGTAGTACGCATGACCGTGGGCAGATTCATAATTACCAATGTAAATGCTCCCGCTAGTAAGGAGGTTTTCATGCCAAAAAACTGACAGAAAAACAGCATCCCCACAAGACCATAAATAATAGACGGAATCCCCGATAATGTTTCAGCAGTATATTCAATCAGTTCTACCAGCTTTTTATTTTTGGCATATTCTGTCAGATAAATTGCAGCGCCTACCCCAAGAGGAAGAACCAATGCCAAAGTTGCCAACACGATATAGACAGTATTGAGAATATCCGGCAGAATCCCTATGCGATCCGACAGATAACTCGGTTTTGTAGTAAGCAGTTCCCATGATACATTCGGCAGTCCTTTCCACAATACATAGCCGATTAGAAACAATACCAATGCACAGGTAACGCTCACGGAAATTCCCATCAGCACACGCATGACGGTAATGTATGCTTTCCTTTTAGCTGAAATAGATTGTTTTTGCATTTTCATTTACTCCTTACTATGTTTCAAAAAGAAATTCAACACGGCATTTATCAGCATGATAAAAAGGAACAGCACCAACGCAATGGAAAACAACGCCTGTTTTTGTATACTACCGTCAGCCGCATAAGACATTTCACTTGCAACAGCGGTTGTAAGGAAACGGACACTCTGAAAAACTTTCGGCATATTAGGTGCATTCCCTGCCACCATCATAATAGCCATTGCCTCGCCAATAGCCCTGCCAACTCCTAACACGACAGCCGCTGCGATACCGCTTTTTGCTGCCGGAACGGATACACGGAAATATGTTTCAACCGGCGTTGCGCCAAGTGCAAGGGAAGCATCCTCATATTCCTTGGGAACTGCCTCTAACGCCGTAAGCGATACTTTGATAATTGACGGTAAAATCATAATAGCAAGCACTATAATGGCAGCAAACAGACTTGCCCCGTCTGGAATATGAAAGAGGGTCCGTATCCCCGGAACAAGCACCATCATTCCTACAAGTCCATAAACTACCGACGGAATACCCGCCAGCAGACTGACCGCCGTTTCTATAACAGTTTTTACTTTGGGCGGCGCAATTTTAGAGAGGTAAACCGCTGTCAGAAAGCCAACCGGCACTCCGAGCACGATTGCACCAGCCGTACCGTAGATACTTGTGAGGATAAAAGGCAAAATGCCATATTGCGGCTGTGCTGCCGTAGAAGCCCACTTTTTCCCAAAAAGGAATTTTAAAACACCTATTTTACGGATAGCAGGAATACCGGATATGACAAGATAAACAGTAATTAAAAGCACACAGCCAACCGTAATCAGACCAAGTACCAGGAAAATGCCATGTATGGCATTCTCCATAAGCCGTTTTCTGTTCTTCATTTGACTCCACCTTTCAAAGCCTTTAGTTTACCGGCACAGCACCCGCAGATGAGATAATCTCATTTGCTTCAGATGATGTAATATAGTCAAAAAATTTCTGTGCAGCCTCCGAAAGCTCTGTATTGCTCCTTGTAACTAATACAAAAGGGCGCTGCACTACATAACTGCCATCTTTGACTGTTTCCTCCGTAGGCATAATGCCGCCGACAGAAAGTGCTTTTACAGTTTCCTTTACAGACGCAAGGGAAGCATAACCGATTGCCGCAGGATTGCCCGCCACCGTTGTTATCACATCCCCGGTAGATGTAAGTTCCTGACGGTATTTGCAGACATCTTCCGTATCTGTAATGGATTCAAAGCCATCTCTTGTACCACTTCCCGCTTCACGACCAATCAGTACAATTTCCAAATCATTACCGCCTATGTCCTTCCAATTCGTTATTTCACCCCTATAAATTCTGCCAATCGTTTCAAGGTCAAGGTCATTTACCGGATTATCAGGATTTACAATAATAGCAATGCCATCAAGAGCCAGTATCGTTTCAGTCAACCCCTGTGCCTTTTCTTCATCCTTTAAGTTACGGCTGGAAAGACCAATATCACAGCGTCCCTCTGCAACCGCAGTAATTCCGGAACCGGAGCCGGTAGGATTATATGTAAAGGTTACGCCGGAATTGTTTTCCTCAAAGGCTTCTCCCAAAGCACCAATGACCTTTTCCATAGAAGTCGAACCGTCCGTAGATACCGATCCACTGACTGTTTTCCCACATCCTGTCATAGCAGTAAGCATAAGTGATACAATAGTAATAAGTGTGACAAATTTTTTCATGATACATTTTCTCCTTTTCTATCTGATATTTTTTGTTCTGTGATTATTATGATAAGTACTGTCTGTAAAATCAAAAACACAACTTTTGTCAAATATTTGTAAAATTTGCAGACTTATTCCTGAATCCGTGAAGTTCAACTTGGTACAATTGCCTTTAACCCATATTTTATAGGAATTTCTTGGATTTAAAACACGAAAATTTCTTCACCCATTGGGTGATAAAAATTTAGTGTTTCAAAAAGCCGGAATAAGGCATAAATACTGGCTTTCTAAACTTAATTATGAATTGAACTTTACGGATTCAGGTTATTATTAAAAACCGCATTGTGGAAATATGCATAACTGCCTATTCCGTCATGGATAACTGTGTTCACAGCACATGGAAAAGCAAAGTGCAGCTTTCCCACGTTCTGCAAACACAGTTACCCACAACTCCATAAAACAGGCTGTTATACACATTCCCACAATACCTACGCCTGCGGAATCCATCTCATTCATTCCTTTTTTATAACTTTTAGACATTATGTCCAAAAGTGAAAAGCTCTGCATATTTATCATACACAGAGCCTTTCTAATCTCTTTTTGTCCATCCGAATCCATTCCCATTGATTTTTGGCTTTTAGCTCCTCGGTCACTCCTTCGGCAGTTCTCATCTGCTCCAAGATAATATCTAACCGTTTCTCTGCCTGCTCATTCAAATCGGCAAGATATGTCCATAATTTACAAGTCAGTAATAATGCTGTATAACGTGCGGAATGTTCCTGCTTCAGATAATCCCGGTGCAGCCGACCAAAATACCCAATCGGACGATTTTCTTCCGGCAGTTTCAAATCAGGGATATAATAATCCCCTACCAGTATATAATCAATACTATTTTCTGTTATCCGTTTCTTTAGTTCACCCATGCTTTTCCTCCTGACATACTTTCATGCAGGTTGATTCAACCCATTATTCCCTTATGTTACTTTTTAGACGTACAGTATTGTACCAGATGAAAAGAAATAAAAAAGACATGATCAGCTGAATCGTCGGCTGATCGTGTCCCTGTTCTGTTTATTTTTGTATTGGGCAGCCAACTCTTCACAAATAAGTATGGCATATCCGTCACCAGCGCCGACATGCCCGACACATAGCACTGTTTTCCGCAGACGGCACGTATATTGCGGATAGCATCCATGGTGATGTCCGCGGACGTGGAACTGTCGAAGAAAACCGCCAGCATGGTGGATCGATCCGTGTTGAACTCCCGGTAAATCTTTTCCGGCAGCAGCTCCATGGGCACTGACAGATCCGCCAGCGAGTCGTACCAGACCACTGTCTCCACATACTCCACCTGTTCAATCTGTTCCTTTAGTTTCGATACGTCTTTCCCGGACATATCCTCCACGATGATAAAAGAAAAGGCCCCTTTGCCGAATTCCTCCATCAGCTCGTTCTGCCCTGCCACGGTCTCCATGTCCTCCGGCAGATAGTCCAGCATGTCATAATTGATCCTCGTCCCCGCCATCCCCAGGACAGCCGGAATCATCAGCACTGCCGCCAGAATCAATATGGCAATGCGGCAGTTTACCACTCCTTTTGAAAACTTCATGGTTCCATCATCCTTTCTTTCTGTTATTCGATTTCCCCCAGCGCAATCAGCAGAATCCCAAACTCCAGATTGTACCGGAACGCAAGCCGGAACAGATCCTTGGAGAAATCCCCCGCCAGCCTGATGCATCCAGATACAATCATGGCGATTCCAAGGGCGCGCCCGAACATCATGATGAGTATAGCAAATGAGATTTCCGGTGAAAATCGTCAAAAAAAGCCCTGTGCCCAAAAATGTGACACAGAGCTTTATGTGACCAAAAAACAGACATATCCGTCCGAATGCCTAAATGAGGCCTCCTCAGAATTCCTTGTGTTCCATGATCTTGATGCTGATATGGCAGGACAAGAGCAGCAGCGCGATGCTGGCGGCAGCCACTATCACGGCCCCCATGCCGGCGCTTATCGCCGACAGGCTTTTCATCAGGGCCTCCACGTCAATGCCCAGCTTCTGCAAGACTTTCACCCCCATAATCGTGATGACGAAAAATCCCCCGAACACTATCACCATGGCAATCCGGCTCTTATCCCCCTCGAATTTCAGGCGCATGGGAAGCAGGAACGCCGCCAGGCACAGCACCATGGGCAGCAGCATTAGAGCCACCATGATGCCCTCTTCCGATGCCATGGTGCCTTTCGCTGTCCCTACGCCGATGGCAATCACCGTCCCTATCAGCCATCCGCCTAAGCTCATCAGCAGGCTGAACAGATATTTCTCGATTACATAGCCTCTCCTTGAGACAGGCAGGGTGAAGAGAAAGGCACTGCCGTTGTCGAATTCGTCATAGCTGATCGTGCCGGTGGCAAACGTTATTCCGATAATAGCCAGATAGGTAATGATAAAGGATATATCGCTGATATACGTCGACATCCCCAGGGCAATCAGGAGAACCAGTGCAAGTGAATTCCTGGTGCTCTTCATCAGTTTCAAATCTTTAATCAACAAACCTTTCATAATGCCTCACCTCGAATCATCATCATAATCACTTCGTCAATGCTTCCCTTTATCACAGCAAGCTTCGGGTAGTTCTCGCTGTAGAACCGCTTCTGGTTCGTCAGACAGCTGTAGCCGAAGCTTTCTTTCCTGCTGCGCAGGATATAGCGCTTCTCTATGGTATCATAAAGGCTTTCATCCATCTTCAGCACCGCGTAATCGTCCAGCAGCACATCCGTTTCCTCGTGCAGGATAATCTTTCCCTCATGCATCATATAGATGTCGTCGCACAGGGTCTCCAGGTCGCCTGAGATATGGGAGCTGACCAGTATCGCCCGGTTCTCGTCCTGCTCCATGAATTCCCGGAGCAGCTCCAGCAGCTCATCCCTGGCCACCACATCCAGGCCCGCGGTAGGCTCATCCAGTACCAGCAGCCGGGCCCTGTGGGAAATGGCCGTCAGGACTTTCAGTTTCGCTTTCATGCCCGTAGAGAATTCCTTGATCTTCTGATTGTCGGGAAGCCCGAACTTCCTGACCTGTTCCAGAAAAAAAGGCTTGTCGAAATGGGCATAGAGACCGTCCATGACGGGAATGATGTCCCTGACGGTCAGATAGCCGCTGAAGCCGGCATTGGACAGCACCACGCCCAGCTCCTGCTTATCCTTTGTCCCGAAAGCCCGGCTGTCCTTTCCCAGAATCCTGATGTCCCCTCCGTCCGGGGAAATCAGCCCCAGAACAGCCTTGAACGTGGTACTCTTTCCGGCGCCGTTCTGCCCCACCAGCCCGGTCACGCAGCCTGGCCGAATCTCCATAGAACAGTCCAGCTGGAATGTGCCGTAGCTTTTTCGTAAATTTTCAATTCGCAACATAAGTCATCCCTCCAAAATCAATTCAAATAAGCTCCTGATGTCCTCATCGCTTATTCCGTATCTCCTGCCTTTCTGGACGGCCATCTCCAGATCCGCCTCCAGCTCCTTTTTCTGCTCCTCCAGCAAAAGTCCGGCATTTACCGCCGCCACGTAGGTCCCCTTGCCGTGGACAGTGACGGCAAAGCCCTCCTCCTCCAGGCTGTCGTAGGCCTTTTTCACAGTCAGGGCGCTGATTTTCAGCTCCTTGGAGAGCACCCGGACAGAGGGCAGATTATCGTTCTCTTTCAATTCCCCGCCGCGGATCAGGGTCTTGATCTGGTCCGTGACCTGTTCATAGATCGGAACCATGGAAGAACTGTTTATTATTATGCGCATTTCTCTTTCCTCCTCGCAAACAGTATATAACAGCATATATCTGTTGTCAAGTGTTATATACTGTTTATCCGAAAAATTTTTTTAGGAGCCTTTTCATCGAAAAAGCCCCTCTTTTTCACTTCCCATCCAGGCTGCGCCGAATCATCTCGTCCACCATGCCTCTGCGGAGCTCGCAGAGGCGGCTGATATCCTCCCGTATGCCGTCTTTCATGCCTCTGTTCATCCACCCCATGACCATGCCGAAGCATTCCTGTCTGTAAAAGCAAATCATCAGTTCCCTGTCTTCCTCCCGCACAGGCTTATCCGCGAAAATCGCCCCGGCATAGGCGGACACCACATGCTGGCAGACTTTCCACAGATACTGCTCAAAAATATCCCTGTTCACGGAATTATAGATATGTAAGATGGCCCGGCGGTTCTTTGTGGCGAACTCCAATGCCGCCTTCAGGCAGGTCTCCAGGGAGTCGATTGCCGGGTACTCCGCTATTAAATCAGGCATTGTCTTCATCTCCTCAAGTATATCGGGCAGCAGGGACTGTCCTGCTTTCTTATGATTATATGATAGGAAAGCGGTTTTTGTAACCATTTCTCCTCCACAGGGTTGCGCCTGCCCGGTTGCGCTGTCAAACCCGCCGTTTGCGCAAAGACTGTTAAGATTCCGGCTTTTTATCCGATACAGAATTCAGAACCGAAAGGATGTGATGACAATCAGGGTTGCAATCTGCGATGATGAACCGAATATCAGAAGCCTGCTGGCCAGCCTGGTGCGGCGGCAGGATGAAACATGCGAAATCACGGAATATGGGGATTCCCAGACCTATCTGTCGGACAGGCAGGCGCATGATCTGCTGTTTCTGGACATAGAACTGGGCGGCGGGACGGCGCAGGATTCCGGGAGCGGCGGAGAAACGGGCAGCGGAGCCGGGGCCGGTTCCATGAATGGCATGGAGCTGGCCCGGAGGCTGCGGCAAATGCCTTTAAGCAGCCAGCCTCTCATCATTTTTGTCACAGGCTACGACAGCTATGTGTACCAGGCCTTTGACGTGGAGGCTTTCCAGTATCTGGTCAAACCTGTAAATCAGGCGCGCTTCGCGGAGACGTTCCGGCGGGCGGCGGAAAGAATTGCCGCCGCGGAAAAGCAGCGCCGAAGCACATTGGTCATCCAGACCGGCAGCACCAGCCGGACGGTGCCCCTGCAGGATATCTACTATGTGGAGAGCCAGGGCCATAAGCTTCTGTTGCATTTAAAGGAGGGAAACCTGGAATACTATGGAAAGATCAGCCAGCTGGAACAGGAACTGCAGGGACAATTTTCCCGTATCCACAAGGGCTATCTCGTGAATCTTTCTTATGTGGAGGAATACAGCCGCAACCAGGTCGCGCTGGCAAATGGTGAAAAACTGATTGTTTCAAAGCGTAAATACGATGATTTTGTAAAGACACACTTACGGTTCCTGCAGAGTCAGACAACATTGGCATCAAAATCCTTGCCCGCCGGAGATTCGGAATCTGCATAATCCGGGAGGCAGATGCAGGAACCCAAATGACCAAAACGGAGGAACCCTTGCAGGAGACCACTTTCATACTGCTGCACCAGATAGTCACAGGAATCGAGGCGTTTCTGTACGCGGCCTGCCTGGCAGCTTTTCTCAGGCCATTCATGAGCGGCGGGACAGAGGCTTTGGGAAGTATACGCAAAAAATCCCTTTTCGTGTTCTTCGACTATTCTTCCGTCTTCCTTATGGGCATGCTGCTCCCCGGCCACGGCACCTTGTACATGATGCTGGTGACGGCTCTGCTGATAGCTTCTTCAAGGTATCTGGGCATAGAGCGGAAGCTTCTGTTCCTTTTGAGCGTGCTCTTTTACTGCATCCGGCATCTGAGCCTGATGGTCACCCAAAGCGCGGACTACTTTTCCAATCGGCTCTTCCTGCTGGATGCGGATACGCCGGAAAAGGTCTTCCTGGGCGCGTCATATAACTACCTGCTCACCGACGGGCTTATGTTCCTGTGCTTTGCGATCATGCTCCACGGGCTGGCCCGGCAGTTCCGAAAACAGGCGCTGACGCTGCATGTCAGAGAATTGTGCTACCTGCTTCTGACGCCGGTAACAGGCATCCTGTTCGTGAACATCACCCTGCGGTTCCTCCTCATAGCGGACGGGACTTCCATCTTCCAGCTCTACAAGCAGGTTCCGGCGGCGGTCTGCATCGTGCCCCTGCTGTCCTTTCTGTTCTACGCAGGAACACTGGCCGCAATCGCCCTCTGCCAGAAGACCGTCCTCCTCCAGGAAGAACGGGGCAAGCACTTCGCGGAACAGCAGCAGCTGGCCGCCATTCAGGAACGGCTGGTCCAGATGGAGCAGATTCATGACGGCATACGCCGGATGAAGCACGAGATGCGGGGCCATATGGCCAACATCAAAGGCCTTGCGGAAAAGGGCTGCTATGAGGACATGGAACGGTATATCGCCAGGATGGATGAAAACATGCAGGTATTTGAATTCACTGTCTCCACAGGCAATGCCGTCACGGATGTAATCGTCAATGACAGGCAAAGGGCCGCTGCCAGGCTGGGCATCGACTTCAGCGCGGACTTCATCTGCCCGCCCCCGGAGGGGTATGATGTCTATGACATCGGCATCATCCTGAACAATCTGCTGCAGAATGCCCTGGAGGCCTGCGAAAAGACTGAGGCGGGCCAAAGATATATCTCCCTCTCCGGCAGGAAGAAAAATCGGTTCTACCTGATAGAAGTACGGAACTCTTTCGATGGGAATGTGACCTTCCATCCCCGGACCGGTCTTCCCGTTTCCTCCAAGGAGGCGCGTCCGGAAACCGGTTCTGCCATGTCCGCTGTTCTCCACGGCATCGGCTTGTCCAATGTGAAGCGGGAGGCGGAAAAGTATCGGGGAAACGTTGATATCAAAACGGAAGGGCATGAATTCCAGGTAACGGTGCTGCTGCAGGAAAACCCCGCAGTCTGAGGCAGGCTTAACGCCATTCGCGGGTATGGGAGCACCTGGCGATTCCCCGGATAAGGGGAGAAAGGAGAGAATATGTATTTTAATGATTTCAGCATCAAAGAAGTGAACGCGTATTACGCCCGCAGGGGCGGCAGTCAGATGGCGAATATCGGCGGCCGTGCCAACATGGTCAGTTTCTCAGGCCTGATGGAGCAGGCTGCAGCCGCAAGGCGGGCCAGTGCCGCGGCCCGGACAGAAAGCGGGGCCCAAGGTTCCCAGGCGGCACAGAATACATCACGGACATCCCGTGCGCATTCCGCTCTGTACAGCAAAACTGCGCAGACACATTCTGCGGCAGAAAATAGGGCAACCCAGAAGACAGATACATCTTCATCTGGGGACGCTTCTACACCGCCTGCTGCCTCCGGCGACAGCAATATCTGCTGTGAACAGTGCCATGCTGCCAATCAGCTGATGCTCCAGATGATGTCCCGGAACCTGTATTCCCAGAGCACTCTGGGATATCCGCTCACAGGATATGGCTCATGGACGGCCTATCAGAACATGGCGAACATGCTCGGCAACACTCTGTTCTGACAAAAGGGGGCATTCCGCCCCCTTACAGTTTCTTTCCCATCTTCTTTCCGGTATTCCTGCCAGCAGGATTTTTCTTTTCCATTTTTTTCTCTTCCACGCTGCCTGGTAATTTCCCGCTCCCTGTCTCCGCATCAGCTTCTTTCTTCCGCACTGCCGGGACCCCATTTCTGGCATTCCGGCTGTTCACGCTCTCCCTAAGCAGCGCATAGCAGGAGGATGTCAGCGGGATGAAGAACAGCATCCCTGAAATCCCGAACAGGCTGCCGCCTAAGCTGACCGCCATCAGTACCCAGATAGCGGGCAGTCCCACGGAATTCCCCACCACTTTCGGATATATCAGGTTCCCCTCTATCTGCTGCAGCACCAAAAACAGGATGACGAACCACAGCGCCTGCAGCGGATTGTCAATCAGAATCAGAAAAGCTCCCACAGCGCAGCCGATGAACGCGCCCACGATAGGAATCAACGCAGTGAACGCAATCAGCACTCCCACCATCAACGCATACGGCATCCTGAACAACGTCATGCTCACCACAAACATGGTGCCCAGAATCACTGCCTCCAGACATTGCCCGGTGATGAAACTGCTGAAATTCTTATATAAAAGGCTGCAGATTTCCAGCACCTTAGTTCCCACCGCCTCCGGCAGATAGGCCGAGAGAATCCGCCGTCCCTGGTCCTCCAGCCTTTCTTTCTGGGCCAGAATATAGATAGCGAAGATAAACGATATCACCACGTTCACGATACCCGATATGATGCCGCTGGCCACGCTGACCGTGGAATTCAACACATCCCCGGCACCGTTTTTCAGGAAGTCGATGATGCTGTCCAGCACGGAATCCCATTTAATCTCCGTCAGTTCCAGCCTGTCTACCTGCTCCGTCAGCTCCGGATAATCTTTCATCAGCTGATTCAGGCTTTCCACTACCCTGTCGGTAAAGCCGGGAATCTTCTGGCCGATTTCAGTGGCAGTCTCCACCACCTGGGGCACTACCGTTCCTACCACCACGGCTATCACCACTATCAAAGATACGATGGCGAGCACAAGGCACAAGGGTCTCTTGGCTTTCCCGGCGTTTTTCCCTCTCCAGCGTCCAAGCAGATTCTCCTCAAAAGCCCTCATGGGGATGTTCAGCACGAATGCCATGACCCCGCCCACCAGAAACGGCGATATGATGCCAAAGAAAAAAGCGATTCCCCGGAATACCGTCTCGCTGTATATGACCGCCAGCACCAGCAGTGCCGCCAATATCATCAAATGTCTTATTTGTCTTATTTTTCCTTTGCTGAATTCCATACTCTTTAGCCTCCTGTTTTATCCTTTTCATTTTTACCACGGAGGATTTCATCCAGGGTCTGATACAGCTTATCCACTTCCACCGGCTTGGACAGATGTCCGTTCATGCCGCATTCCACAGATTTTTTCAAATCATCATCAAAGGCATTGGCCGACATGGCTACAATCGGTATGGTCCGGCAATCCTCCCTGTCCATGCCGCGGATTGCACGGGTTGCATCCAGGCCGTCCATCACCGGCATCATGATATCCATCAATATCACATCATAGGTGCCGGGGGGCGTGGAGCGGATGCGCTCTACAGCTTCCTTTCCATTAAAGACACAGTCTACCGTGAAATTCCTCTCTTCCAGCAGGCTTTGGGCAATCTCCACATTGATTTCATTGTCCTCCACCACCAGAACCCGATAGCCGTCAAAAGAAATCTCCTCACGCTGCCCGTCATCCTCTACACACTCTCCCAGCGCAAGATATACCTGGAAACCAAACCTGCTGCCTTTTCCCACCTCGCTGTCCAGCCGGATGCTGCTCCCCATCATCTGCACCAGGCGGCTGCTGATGGAAAGCCCCAGCCCCGTCCCCTGCTGTTTCGAGGGGTTCCTGTCGGTGGACTGCTCAAAGGAGCGGAACACCCTCTCCCTGTCCTCTTCCGGGATACCGATTCCCGTATCCTGCACCGCAAATGAAATCAGAGCATTCCCATCCACAGTTTCTCTCTCCTGTATGGTCAGCGTTATCTTCCCCCCGGCAGGCGTGAACTTCACCGCATTCCCCAGCAGATTGATCAGCACCTGGCTGATCCTCATCCTGTCTGCCGCCAGCCAGCGGTGCGTCAGGCTGATTTCCTGCACAAATTCAATCCCCTTCGCCACCGCCTGAGGCATTATCAGTTCCCTTATAGTATCCAGCATCTCCTGCATGTCGAAATCATATTTCTCTAATTTCATTTTTCCGCTTTCGATTTTGGACATATCCAGGATGTCGTTGATCAGTCCCAGCAGGTACCCGGAGGAGGACTGTATCTTCTGCAGACAGTCCGTGATCCGCTCCTGGCTCTGATTCTGGTGCAGCGCAATCTCCGTCATGCCAATGATACCGTTCATGGGAGTCCGTATCTCATGGCTCATGCGGGACAGGAATTCCGACTTAGCCTTGCTGGCGATATCATGCTGTTGCTGGTTCATCTGGCTCTGTATGACACTGCCGAGCTCTGCCAGATTCTGATATTCCTCCTGGGATTCCAATAGCGCCTGTTCCATACCCAGGATACAGATATTTCCCATATAATTGCCATTATCATACATGGGCAGCGCCAGACCATACTGCCCCGGCGCGATGCTCAGGAAAGTCTGCAGCATTTCCCGGCGGCTGTCCTCCTCGGAAAACCATTTCATCTTTTCCTGCCCCAGCCAGCCGCAGAAAGCCGCCCTGTCCTCTTCCTTATATTTTCTCACATTCTCCGACACGGCGCTGCCGTCTCTATGCCACTGGTACTCCAGATAATTCGAAGAAAAATCCGCCCGCAGCACAGATACCTGTGCTGCCTCCGCCCGATAGAGCCTGCCGATCTTCCGCAGCATCAAAGTCATCTGGGCCGGGAAATCCGCTCCCTTTCCAAACAGATTCAGCGCTATCGATACCAGGCTGACATCTTCGCCATAGTCCAGGCTGTTGACCTCCCGTCCCTGCAGCTCCGGAAGCCTTTCCCGCTCCGGCTTCGGAATATCCTCGTAAAAGATGTATGCTCCCTCTCTATCGGGAATCGCTCTCATCCTGGCCAGCTTCGCCATGCAAATCAGGGTCTCCGCCGTCTGTTCTCTTCCCCCGCAGGCCACACCTGCGCGTATATCCACAATGAAACGCTCCCTGTCAAAGACTGACGCGGCCTTTCCCAGCAGATTCTCCGTCCATTCCCCGGCTCTCTGCCTGTCCGCGTTTGCCAGCCATATGGCGAACTCATCTCCGTCCAGACGCAGCGCCACTGTCTCCTGCCGTTCCTGCACGGCATATGCCCGGCAGCAGTCGCGGGTCAGGCCTCCCAGCTCTTCCAGTATCATATCTCCAAATACGATACCGTTTTTCTCATTGCATTCTTTCAGCTGGCCCACGAACAGAGTCACCATAGCGCCTCGATGCCCGCATGTGCTCCTGCATATTTCCAGCTGTTCCAGACCGGCGCTGAAAGTATACAGTCCCGTGATGCCGTCCGTGGCATTTCTTCTGCGCTGCCTGGCCTCCTTTTCTTTCTGTTCCTGGATATCCCGGATACTGCCCACCATCTTCCACCGTCTGCCATCCGTGTCGTAGACCACCTTGCCGGAAATTGCCACCCACAGATAGTCCGAATCCTCGGGCCATTTCATCCGGAATTCCGCATACATTTTATCTTCCCTGCTCTGCAGGGCCTTAATGGCCGCCGCCCTGTCCGCTTCATATATGTACTCGGAAGCGATGAATCCGCTCTCGGAATCCCTGCACTGCCATTGTCCGCTCATCGTCTCATGATTCACGATATCCAGTATATAGTTCTGCATATCATAGGAAAAGAACAAATCCTTGGAGGATTCCAGCGCCACCCGGTAACGCTCCTTTTCCTCCAAAAGGATGTTCTCGGCCTCTTTCTGCTGCTCCAGCAGATTTTTCACCACATCATACAGGGCATCTATCTCCAGGATATTCGACGGCCTGAACTCCTGAAGCCCCTCTCTTCCGTGGCTGATACACTGCATCAGCTGCTGGACCGGTCTCGTCAGAAACCTGACCAGAATGTAAATACCGAACACTCCGAAAATCAATCCGATGAGAATGGCGATCACCAGCCAGAGGTAGAGCTGACGGCTCATCCCAAAAAGGTCCTCCTCTGTATCCAGGCCTAAGAGCACCCACTCCGTGTTCTCATAGGGAACATTGTTGCTGTACAGCCTCAGCGGACAGGCCACCGCATAGATATTCTGTCTGTCCAATCGGACATCCTGTACCTGTGAGAGATTGTCATAGCGCGTCTTCCGCAGCACCAGCTTCTCTCCCGCCGCCTGCGCCAGGTTGGAAAGGACTCCCTTGCCCACCATGGGCATGTATAATCCCTCGCTGTCCCTGACAGCCAGCAGATATCCCGACTGCTGCTGATCGTTCAGCTCGGCCACCGGGAAATAATCGTACAGAGTCCTGGCGGAAATCTCCACTCCCATCACTCCGTACACCTGTCCCTGATGCCTGAGCGGCAGGGAGTATGTAATCATCTCGTAGGAATCCGCGATTCCTTTCTCAAGGAAAAAGGGCAGAGACCAATATCCCAAGTCGTCTGCATCCGCCCCGGCATATTCCGTTCCTGCCCGCCAGGGTTCATAGAAATAATTGTCCGCGGCGTCCTTCCCCTGTCCCTCCATCCGGAAATGAGTCGTCCAGGAGGTATCCAGCGGGATATTCCACTTTCTGGAAAGCATCTTGCTGCCTCTCTCCAAAAGCAGATCCGTATTATTGGCGGGATTGGTATACGGATCTGAATCCCGCACAAAAAAGCCCGCAAAATCCCCCGGCTCCTCCATATCCGCATCTGTCAGAATCAGAAAAATGCCGCTGGCAGAATGTCTCTGCAGGATATCAAGGCATTCCGGGAAAAGCAGAGCCAGCAATTCGTTCTTCATCTCATCGGAGGCAAACAGCTCCTCCACGCTTATGTCCTCGTCCTGCAGATAGCCATGCAGAATTTCCTCTATGAGGCCCTCCTGCTCACAGACGGTGGCCCACTGCTGGTTCATGTCATTCTGCAGAATCACTTTTCTGTTTTCCACCATACGGTTCATCATGCTGACGGAATATTCCTCCAGCCTGCCCGCAACTCTCTTTATCACCAGCGTGCCGATGGTAATGACGCTCTGTGTCAGCATGATGATAATCAGGGGAATCAGAAAAATCTTGAATATTGTCGCCTTTTTTCTGTCTCGCTTTTCGCTTTCCATTTTACCCCTGCTTTTCCACTGCCTGTCTCAGCGTCCCGCAAAAATCTTCGTACCACTCTTCAAAGGCTTCTTCTGTCACATAGCCGCCCGCAGCCTCTTCCAGGCTCTTCCCCTGTGCCAGGGCCTCTTCCACAGCCGCCCTGTCCGCAGCAGCCTTGTCCGCAAGATGGTATTCCAGCACTTTTCTGGCCGCCGAGCCGTTCTGAAAGCTCTTGTTCGTATACAGCGTCATATCGTCCATGGCCTTAAAAACAGAAACCAGGCAGTCATATGTCTTCGGAGCCACCTCCAGCCCCTGTTCCGCGATTACCTGATCCAGCTTCTCCGCGCTCCCTGCGTCCTTGCGCACCGGCAGATAGCCGGAGACACTGCCGAACCGCAGATTATTTTCCGCCTCCGTGAACCATTTCAGGAATTCTACAGCGGCATACTCGTGCTTCTCGTCAGACTTGCTGACCACCATGCCCGCGCCCTGCTGTACCGCGTAACGCTCTCCGCCCGCGAACACAGGCGCCTGCATCACGATATAGTCAATGGCATAGCTGCCGTCCTCCAGCTCCACCTGATTGGGAAAATACATGGCTGAGGCAGTGGAACCTGTGTAAGCCAGCAAGTCTCCCGTCTTCACATCGTCGGAACGGAATGAGCCGTAGGCCCCGAAATACCCTTTGACCATAGGCACGTAGTAATTCTCCCAGAGACGGTGCAGCTCCTCCCTGGGCAGATTCAAGGTCACCTGGCCGTTCTCCACGTGGAAAATCTCCACTCCCAGCTGATGCATGCCGATGACGAAATAATTGGCCACCGCGTCCCTGCCGTAAAACGCCCTGCCGTCCCCCGGCACATCCGGTGTCTGGCTGTCCGTCCATTCATAGTATTTCTGTGCCACGGCGGTGATGCCCTCCATAGTCTCCAGATCCCCGAGAGAGGCGCCTGTCGCCGCCGCAAAGGCTTCCCAGTCCGTCCTGTTGATCATCATCATTTCCGTGGATTTCGCCACGGGAAAAATCCGCAGGGATCCGTCCGATGCGATGCGTCCCTCTTCTATGTAGGAGTCCACATACTTTTCCAGTTCTTCCTTGTCCATATAGTCCGACAGATTGGCCAGAGCGCCCGCCTGCTCCACTTCATAGGCGGTATCCGCATAAGAGGAGAACAGATCCGGCATGGGATCGGCCCCCACTTCTCCATTGATAGCCTCCCGCACCGCGGTCTCTAAATCCGATACAGAGCCCTGGCTGTAGCCCTGCACATAAATTCCCTTTTCCCTGCCTGCGGTATCGTTAAACTCCTCCACCAGCGCGTCAAACGCCGCCTGCTGGGAACCGTTATAATAATGCCATACTGTCAGGGAAACAGGATTGCCGGGATCCAGCGGATTCTTATTCCCGCATCCTGTCAGACCAAAAAACAACACTGCCGTTATGCACAAAATTCCGGCTTTCTTTTTACTGTTTTTCATCTTTACCTCCCATGCGCCTGCTTTTTCATTATCTTTCATTCTAGCATACCCCTTATATATTTTCAATAAAACTATCGTCTTTCCAAGCAAAAAAGGAACTTACTTCGACCACAGCCTAACGTAAATTCCTTTTAAGCAGTGCAGGTAGCCGGACTTGAACCGGCACGGAGTCGCCCCCGAGAGATTTTAAGTCTCTTGTGTCTGCCTATTCCACCATACCTGCATATTCAAAATGAATGGATGGAGGTGGATTCGAACCACCGAAGCAATTTGCAGCAGATTTACAGTCTGTCCCCTTTGGCCACTCGGGAATCCATCCATATCAGGCTATCGCCCGAACAAAGAAATTGTAGCATAGTTTCGCACAGATCGCAAGGGTTATTTCAAAAAACGGGCCAAAACGGCTTCAGTTAAAATAGGCCGCAATGCCCTGGGCCATCCCTTCCACCAGCCTGTCCTGATAATCCTTTGACGTGATGGCCTGCCGCTCCGCAGGATCGGACAGAAACGCTGTCTCTATCAGGCAGGCGGGCATGGATGCCTCCCGGATCACATACAGTTCATCCGTATCCTGGATTCCTCTGTCCACGGCGCCCGTCTTTTCTACAGCCCCCTGCTGTATCAGTCCGGCCAGGCGGCCGCTGTCCGCAAGCTTTCCGCAGTACCAGGTCTCGATGCCGCTTACCCCGATTTCCGTGCCATCATAGGCATTCTGGTGGATGCTGACGAAAATGTCCGCTCCCGCGTTCTCCGCCTCCGTCACCCTCTCCTCCAGAGACGGCAGGCTCCCATCGTCCTCCCGCAGCATCACGGTCTCAAAGCCCAGCTCCTGCAGCTTTTCAGAAAGGCCCCTGGCCAGCTCCAGATTGACCACCGCCTCCGACACGCCCTCTCTGTAGCAGCCGTCGTCCTCCCCGCCATGCCCGGCGTCAATGGCTACCAGCGCCACAGGACCCGTATCGTTCAGCAGGAAAATATCCCCGTTCCCGCCGTCAGCCACACCCGGAATATCCTCAGTCCCCTCTGCCGCACTGTCCCCGGCAAAGACATTGATGCACGCGGAGATCAGCAGATAGCAGCCCTTGCCCAGAACAGCCGCGGACAAAAAGAAAGCTGTCAGGAATACTGCCGTCCTCACCAGCTTATCTTTTCTGAAATCCTGTCCTCTGACGCTCTGCCTGCGCATATCCTGCTCCTCGCTTTTCTTATCTGTCGGCTACAGTATACAGAAAAGCTTTATCAAAATGACATCCTTTTTGTATCCAAGTTGTATCATCTGAAAATCTTACTTTGAAATTTTCAGGTACATCTCATTGATTCCTTCGTAGTATCCCACCGTGGCCACCACATCCTCCTCGTCCATCCCATAAAAAGTATATTTTTTGAAATATGGCGTATTCTCCGACAGGGGGTTCGTGTTCTCATACTCCTCCGGCTCCCCCAGTTCCATATATTCCGCCCATGCCGCCACCAGCCTGTCCGCATCCACGGCCTCCCAGGAAACGATTCCCGTCCGCGCGTAGAACTCGTATATCTTGCCCGTATCCGCGTCCACATAGGCATCCAGCAGACGGTTCTCCTTGTTGGCATTCTGCAGGCTGGTGTCCAGACTGATTTTCCAGACCAGCACATTGTTCTGGGGATCCGGCACATCGATTGCGGAATACAGTACGGCGCTGTAGGAGTCCTGCGTCAGTTCCTGGACTCCCTCCGGCAGTATCCCCCGCTCCTTCAGCTCCCGGATGCCCTGATTGGTCAGTTCGATTCCCGCGCTCTCCTCCACGTCCTGCCCGGAAGAGTCTTTCCTGTTGGCCACGAATGCATAAATGCCTGTCAGATTATCATAGTCCAGCTCGTCCCCCCGGGTCATGGCATTCTGATCGCTCTCCGGCAGAATCTGGTTATTCAGGCATTTCGACAAAATATATACCTTTTCATTGCTGCCCAGAGAATAACGGTATCCCTCCGTTCCCGTCCGGGTCTCCTGGGTCTGGATCTGGTTCAGGATACTGCTGTCCCGGTATTTCGCCAGAGCCTCCGGCCCCCACACCGCAAGCCCCGCGATAACCGCCGCCAGGGGAATCAGCAGCAGGCTAAGTTTCTCCCAGTTCTTTCTCGTCATCTTCATTTTCCGCATCCTCAACTGCCTCTCCCTGTGCTTTCCCGGCCTGTGGTTCCATTTCCCGTGACGCCATGTCGCGGGCTGCCTCATTCTGGCGGAGGGTTTCCTCCGCCGCTTTCCGCCGCGCCTGCGCATCCTGCCCGGGCTCTTCTTTCCTGTCCGGAATCACGAAACTGATGCAGGTGCCCTCGCCCACCCTGCTCTCTATCTTCAGCTCACTGTCATGGAGCCGCAGTATCTCCACGCACAGCGCAAGGCCCAGACCCGCCCCGTTCCTGCTGCGGGAGCGGGACTTGTCCACCATGTAAAAGGCTTCCGTGACCTTCATCAGCTCCTCCTCAGGAATGCCTACGCCTACGTCTTTTACCCGGAAAGCATAGGCATTCTCCAGCCGCTTTCCAATCACTTCCACCAGGCCTCCCTCACTGGAAGCCTTACAGGCATTGTCCACCAGATTCAGCAGGACGGACTTTAAGAGATTGGCCTCCGCGTACACTGTCCCGCTGCTGAAAGCAAAGCGGATCCGCTGCTCCTTATTTCCCGAAAACATGTCTTTCAGATATTCAAACAGTACTTTAGCCGCCACCGGCTGGGGGTCTATGGTCTCCCGCTTGGTGACGATGATGTCCAGCAGCCGGAAAGACATATTCTCCAGGCGCTTCCCCTCCGTATAGATATAGTTGGAAGACAGAAAATGCTTCTCCTCATCCAGCTTTCTTGACCGCAGCAGATCCGCATAACCGATGATTGCGGTCAGCGGCGTCTTCAATTCGTGGGCAAAGGCGGCAATGAAATCTTCCCTGGCCCGCACCTCTTCCTGCAGTTCCCCGATGGTGGCCTCCAGCACATTGGCCATGCTGTTGAAATCCACGGTGAGCTGCCCCAGTTCGTCGCTGCTGACCTTCTTCGCCCGGTAGCTGTAGTCTCCCCCGGCCATCTGTCTGGTGGCCCCGGTGAGCAGGCGGATGGGCTTGGTCAGCCAGGTGCAGATCAGGAACATCACAAAGGAGCTGCACACCAGCATGGCGAGAGTCACCCTCCGGTACACGGAAAACCCAAGCGTGCGCTCCTCGAACACTTCCGTCACGTCCTCCAGGGTCTCCAGATACAGATTCCTGTCCAGAGCGTTGACCATGAGCCCCGTATGGACATAATAGCGGTCCCCCTGACGAACCACCTGCCAGATTCTCGCGTCCTCCGTAATCTGCTGCAGAAGCGCGGAATCCTCCGCGAAGCCGATGCTCTGATACAGGACTTCCTTCTCTTCATTGGAAAGCCTTAGGAACCGTTCCGTACCCTGGCCGCTGCTCTCCAGCTTGGTCCCGATCTGCTCCACGGCGATGTCCTGGAGCACGTTATATTTTGTAGGTATGTTCAGGGCCGCCGTCTCAAAGGCGAACCGCAGGATGTTGCTGCCGTCCAGGGCCTGGGCCACCTCCCGCTCCATGGATTTCTGGAAGACGGAGTTCACGAACAGATAGCCGCTTAAGCCGAATGCCAATGCCATGATGATGATTGTCCATAGCAAAATCTTGTTCACAAACTTCATAGTCAGATTTCCAGCCGGTAGCCTACCTTATACACTGCCACCAGATTCTCCTCCCAGCCCATCTTCCGGCGCAGTCTCTGGACATGGAGATCCAGGGTCCGGCTATCCGCCAGATATTCGTCCCCCCACACTTTTTCATAGAGATTTTCCCGAAAAAGGGCTATGTTCTTGTTGCTGATGAACAGCACCAGCAGGCCGTATTCCTTATTCGTAAGTATGACCGGTTTCCCCGCTTTCGTCACCTTTCTGGCCTCTGTGTCCACCACCACGTCCCCGGCCGTCAGCAGGACCTCCGTCTTGTTGTAGCGGCGCAGCACCACCTCTACCCTGGCCACCAGCTCCACCACGTCAAAGGGCTTCACCAGATAGTCCTCCGCTCCCAGCTTCAGGCCCTTTACCCTGTCCTTGACTTCATGTTTTGCCGTAATAAATATAACGGGAATCCGTAATGGCCTGATGTATTCCATGATATCGAAGCCATCCGCCCCGGGAAGCATGATATCCAGGAGAATCAGGTCAAAGTTCTCCGATTCAATCATGTCAAGGGCCTCTAATCCGTCCTGCACGGTCTTGCAGTGGTATCCCGCCGCCGACAGGTTAATGTCTATCAAGTCGCAGATGGACTTTTCATCGTCTACAATCAGTATCTTAATCATTCCTCTTTAGGCCACCCCCAGTATTCTCTGATAATCCCTATCAGCTCATCCATGGTATCCTCCGGGCCGCACTGATAGATTTCCCCGAAATTCTTTTCCGCCTCGAACCCGTCCGTGCGCTGATAGTATATGTCGCATTTCGTGTCAATGAGCAGTTCTCCGTCCGCGCCGGCGTAGCTGTATCTGGCCAGCACCACCACGTCCTTCATCCCGTCCCCGTCCATGTCCCGGCAGACCAGGCCTTTCAGGGCGTAGAGATTGTCGTAGTCCTCCATGGGCTGGAAGCTCCAGACAATATCCCCCTGGGCGTTCACCAGGTAGATCATGAACACATCGTAATCCGCCATGCTTATGAAGCCCGGGACCACCAGGAGGCTCCCCTGTTTCTCGAAGTCCACCGTATAGCTGTGCTCCTGCACCAGATGAAAACCGTGCTCCAGCAGCTCCTCCAATGTAGTGGCCGTGTAGAGGATTTCCGTGGAATTGCCCTCCCCTACATAGGAGGCGATGAAGTCCGCGCTCTTATTCATACTGAAGCGGTTTATCTTGTCCGAGATCCGCCAGTCACGGTAGAAGTCCCCGTCCCGCTGAAACAGCACGTCCCCTACCCTGTAGCTTTTGCCCGCGTAGTCCCCGGTGTCGTTCTGGCATATGGTAATCAGCACGATGTCCGTGAGGCCGTCGTGATCCAGTTCCTGAAAGGACACGGATTCCAGGCTCTTCGTGGGCTGCTCCAGCTGTCCCGGATATTTGTGGTTGGTCTCCAGCTGGTTCGTCTTGAACAGCACGTCTCCGCCGCCGTCCACGATCAGCACCGCCAGTCTGTGGTACTCCTTGTGCATGATGGCCACCAGCTCCACTTCCTCCGGGCCGAAAGTCTCCAGCTGCACCGGGAAACGCTGCTCCTCTATGATTTCATATCCCGCGGCCTCCGCGTCCTCCAGGGAGCCGATGGACTCAAAAGCGCTCTGATAGGCCTCGTACTGCTGCACCAGAAGCGCGATTGTCTCATTCTGGGCCAGAACCTTTGCCGGATAAGCCAGACACCCTGTACAGAATAAAATGAATACAACTGTAATCAATATCCGCTTTTTCCCCACTGGAAGTTCCTCCTCCAAATTCATTATCTGAATATGGTGTCATCATAACCCGTTCTTGCATCATTTTGGCTACAAAATGCAGCTTTCTTTGGCAGTTCGGCTCCCTCCGCGCCGCATTGCGTATCCCAAATGCTCCTCCTTTTCCGCTTACGTAAATTATACCTCCATTCCATGGATATGCGCAAGTATGCATGGAGGAAATTCATTTGTAAAGCCTTTACACACTTTCGCAAATCTGCTATGATGAAACTGTCACAAAAGCCAGAAAAGGAGGGGGCATATGAGCGAAAAAGAAATGCTGCAAAGAAATGCACAAGAAAAGAGTGATTCATTATGAAAAAAGATTTGACACAGGGAAATGTAACCAAAAACATGCTGCTGTTCGCAGGCCCGATGATACTGGGGAACCTGCTGCAGCAGTTTTATAATATCGCGGACTCTCTTATCGTAGGCCGCTTCCTGGGCCCGGACGCCCTGGCAGCGGTGGGGTCAGCCTATACCCTGATGACCTTTCTGACTTCCATCCTCATCGGCATGTGCATGGGCAGCGGGGCTCTGTTCTCCTATTATTTCGGCCGAAAGGAAGAGGGGCGCATGAAAAGCTGTATGCAACAGTCTTTCCTGCTCATCGGCGGGGCCACTGTCGCCCTGAACCTGCTGGTGATGCTGCTTAGCAGGCCTATTCTGCGCCTGCTGCAGATTCCGGCGGAGCTGATGGAAATGATGCATACCTATGTATGGATCATCTTCACGGGCCTCATCTTCGTCTTCCTATATAATTACTTCGCCTACCTGCTGCGGGCCGTGGGCAATTCCGTGGTGCCCCTGTATTTTCTGGGAAGCACAGCCCTGCTGAACATCGTACTGGATCTGCTTTTCGTAATCGTATTCCACTGGGGGACAGGCGGCGCCGCGGCAGCTACGGTCATCGCCCAGGCCGTGTCCGGCACAGGGCTCATGGCCTATACCTGGATAAAAGAGCCGAACCTCCGCTTCCACGGACAGGACGCCCCTGAAGAAAAGACTTCTATGGCCGAGATTCTGCGTTTCTCCTTTTCCTCCTCCATCCAGCAGTCTGTGATGAATTTCGGTATCCTGATGATCCAGGGACTGGTGAACAGCTTCGGAACCGTGGTGATGGCGGCTTTCGCCGCCGCCGTGAAAATCGACTCTTTCGCCTACATGCCCGCCCAGGAATTCGGCAACGCCTTTTCCCTGTTCATCTCCCAGAACCACGGCGCAGGGCGGGCTGACCGGGTGAAAGAGGGCATGAAGAATGCCCTGAAAGTGTCCATGACTTTCTGCATCGCGGTATCAATCCTAATCTTTCTCTTCGCCCGCTATCTCATGATGCTGTTCATCAGCGCCGCGGAGACGGAAATCATCTCCGTCGGCGTAGGGTATCTGCAGGTGGAGGGCGCTTTCTACTGCGGCATCGGCGTATTGTTCCTGTTATACGGTTACTACCGGGGCGTAGGCAGGCCTGAGATGTCCCTGGTCCTCACTGTCATCTCTCTGGGCACCAGAGTGCTGCTGGCCTATCTGCTGGCGCCTGTCCCGGGCATCGGTGTGACCGGCATCTGGGCTGCCATCCCCATCGGCTGGCTCCTGGCGGACATGGCGGGAATCCTTTATCTGCGAAAACCTGAAAAGGCCAGTAAGACCGGACCAAAAGCCGGACCTGACGGCGGACGGTAAAAAGGACAGCCATGGGGTGACTGTCCTTTTTAGAGAAGGTATTTCTTATGGGGTATAGCAAAAAACTATATAATGTATTGGGGGTTACAAGTATTATAATACCATCTGACCCGCCTTTTGCCAATTTCCAAAACCAACAAACTTGACAAAGAATAAGTTCTTTTTTTGTCTATTTTGTATAGGCTCATATCTCTGCCGCTTCTCCCTCTGAGAAGAGCGCCTCGAATTCCTCTCTGCCTATCCTTTCCTTTTCCAACAGCAGGTTCGCGCAGCTGTGGAGCACGGATTCTTTTGCCAGGATGATTTCCTTCGCTCTTGTATAGCACTCATCGATGATGGATTTCACTTCCCTGTCGATTTCTCCGGAAATCGCCTCACTGTGGGCCTTTGCATGCGCCAGGTCCCGGCCGATGAACACTTCATCATCATCGTCGTCATAGCAGACGATACCGATATTATCCGACATGCCGTATCTTGTCACCATACTCCTGGCCACCTTTGTTGCTCTCTTGATGTCATTGGAAGCCCCTGTGGTGATATCCTGGAAGATAAGCTCCTCCGCGATACGGCCGCCCAGGCAGACCATGATATACTGCAGCATCTGCCCCTTGCTCTGGCTCATCTCATCCTTTTCCGGCAGGGGCATGGTATAACCGCCCACGCCTGTGCCCGTAGGAATGACAGACACTGCGTATACCGGCCCTACATCCGGAAGCACATGGAACAGGATGGCATGCCCCGCCTCATGGTAAGCCGTCAGGCGCTTTTCCTTATCGGACACCACGCGGCTCTTCTTCTCCGTGCCCATGGCCGCTTTGACAAAGGCCTTTTTCACATCCTCCTCGGCCACGAATCCCCTGCCTTTTTTCGCGGCATTGATAGCCGCCTCATTCATCAGGTTCTCCAGATCCGCGCCGGTGAAACCCGCCGTAGTCTGGGCCAATTGCCTCAAATCCACATCCTCCGCGAGAGGCTTATTCTTGGAATGCACTTTCAGGATATCTTCCCTGCCGCTGACATCCGGCCTGCCCACGGCCACTTTCCTGTCAAAACGCCCGGGACGCAGGATTGCGGGATCTAAGATATCCACCCGGTTGGTAGCCGCCATGACGATGATGCCCTCGTTGACTCCAAAGCCGTCCATCTCCACCAGCAGCTGGTTCAGGGTCTGCTCCCTCTCATCGTGGCCGCCGCCCATGCCGGTGCCCCGCCTTCTGGCCACTGCGTCGATTTCATCAATGAACACGATACAGGGCGCGTTCTTCTTGGCCTCCTCGAACAAGTCCCTGACACGGGAGGCGCCTACGCCCACGAACATTTCCACGAAATCGGAGCCGGAAATACTGAAGAACGGCACCCCTGCCTCTCCGGCCACCGCCTTTGCAAGCAAGGTCTTACCGGTTCCGGGAGGGCCCTCCAGCAGCACTCCCTTGGGAATCCTGGCACCCACCTTGATGTATTTCCCGGGATCCCTGAGGAAATCCACGATTTCCTCCAGTTCCTCTTTCTCCTCCCTGAGGCCCGCCACCTGCTCAAAGGTGATGTTCTTGTCGCCCATGGACAGTTTAGCCCGGCTCTTGCCGAAGTTCATCATCTTGCCGTTGCCGCCTGCGGCATTCTGGGCGTTGATCATCATGAACAGGAAAATGCCCACCGCCAGCACAATCAGCATGGGGACCAGGGTGGTCAGCACCCAGCCCTCCCTGGGCACGTCTTTCACCACAGGATCGAAGCCGTGTTTCCGAACTAACGCCTCTGCCTCTCCGATATCCGTCACATACAGTTTCCGGTCCACACCGCCCGTAAGTTCCACGTCCAGATATCCTGTGGGCACCTCGCTATTGGGCCTGACCACCACTTCCGTGACCTTGCCCGCCTCCATGTCAGCGATGAATTGCTCCCTTGTATATTCCTCATCCGCACCGTTCAGCGAAGTCAGCAGCGCCACCCCCATCAGCAGCAGGATGATGAATAGAAAATATGAATTGAATCCTCGATTGTTCTGCCTCAACTTGCAAGCCTCCTATTTATTCCACTCTTCCAGACAGCCGTATCCCGGGCGAATGCCCGCACCTGGGCATTCGTCCGTGTGAAATCGGCCTGCAGCGCGAACTTGTTCGCGTGCGAGCCTAGAAGTTCTAAGCCTGTGTACTTTACAGGCCTGGAACTTTTTCTCACACTTCTACCACACCTATATAGGGAAGATTACGGTATCTCTGGTCATAGTCCAGGCCGTAGCCCACCACGAACTCATCTGGAATCTGAAATCCTGTATAATCCACGTCCACATCCACCACACGCCTCTCCGGCTTGTCAAGCAGCGTGCACAGACGCAGGGATTTCGGCCCTCTGTTCCGGAGCATCTCCAGCAGATAGCTCAGGGTTCTTCCGCTGTCCACGATGTCCTCCACCACCAGCACATCCTTGTCCTTAATCGCCTCGTCCAGATCCTTTACGATTTTTACCACGCCTTTGGACTCCGTGCCTCCTCCATAGCTGGACACCGCCATGAAATCCAGCGACACCGGCACCGTGATCCGCTTCGCCAGCTCGCACAGGAAGAAGCTCCCGCCTTTCAATACGCAGATCAAATGCACCTGCTTTCCCTCATAGTCCCTGCTGATCTGTTCCCCCATGGCCTGAATCCTTGCATCCACTTCTTCTTCCGGCAAAAGTACCCTAATGTGCTCCGACATCTTTCTCCTCCGTTCCGCTTCCCTGCTTTTTCAGTAGTCTCACCTGCAAAACGCGCTCTGTGTCTCCGCTTACCTTGAAATCCTCGCTGATACGCCATCCTACCAGCCACAGGATATGATTCCCAAAAGCCACCAAGCGTATCCCGTCCCGAAGCCGTCTCGGTATCTTTTCCCCGATCATGTAATCTTTCAGGGATTTGTGTACGGTCTTTCCTTTCCCGTCGGCTATGGTGAGGAAATCCCCCCGGCCCCTGGTACGGATGACTGCGCGTTCTTCCATTTTATCATAGTCGAACCATTTCGTATACCGATTTTGGGGAAGTTCTGCGGTATTTTTTATAAAAAAGGCGGAAAATTCCATTTTTCCCAACTCCCCCAAATCATAGAGGGCGGGCTTCTGAAAAAGTTCTTCCGACAGGGGCACCTCCACCGGCTGCCAGAGCTCCGCCCCATCCATCTGCGTCATCCCGCCCAATGCCCCGGTCTGCTCCCGATCTTTTGCGCACTCCAATATTACCAGGCCATACTGCCGCCTGGCCGTGATGCCGAAAGGCAGGCTGATGCTCCTGTTGCCTTTTTTCCCAAACAGGGACAGCACATCGCGGACATGCACCGCGGAGATATCCTTTCCCGTAGGCGACAGCCGCTTTAGCAGCTCCAGCAGCATGCGCCCCTGCAGGATTCTGCGGAAACCCAGAAATGCCCCTGCATCTATCTGATACCGCATGGCATTCCGATTGCGGGTGCCTGCGCCCGCCGCCGACTGCGAATCGCTTACTCCGGGCGCTGCCTTCGCCCCCTCAGGCAGCGCCCATGCCTCTGCAGGCACTGCGCTTGTCCCTCCGGACACTGTGAATGCCTCTGCAGGCACCGTGCACCGCAGCAGCGCCTCCTCTGTCTGCTCCCGCAGATATTCCTCCGCCTCCTGCAGCTGCCCCGCCGTCCGGAGCATATGCCCCACAGCGCCTGCCACCTCCTGCTCCGCATAGGGCAGGATATGATGGCGGATGCGGTTCCTGCTGTAATCGTCCTTTTCATTGGTGCTGTCCATGCGCCACGGAATTCCCCGCTCCCGCAGATAAGCCTCCACCTCCTGCCGCTCCAGACACAGGATGGGCCGCAGGACGCTGATGCCGTCCCCATCCGCCCGCAGAGGCGCAATGCCGCTGATGCCCCGGATGCCGCTGCCCCGGAACAGGTTGAACAGCATGGTTTCCGCGTTGTCGTTGCTGTTGTGCGCCACGGCCACCTTGCGGCCGCCTATGGCCTCCGCCGCCTGCCGGAAAGCCCTGTAGCGGATTCTCCTGCCGGCATCCTCCTCGGAGCATCCCTCCTCCCGCGCCGTCCTGTGCACATCGCTTTCCGTCAGGAAAAAGGGGATGCCTTTCTCTCTGCACAGCTCTTCCACATACCCGGCGTCTTCCCCGGCATCCTGCCGCAGTCCATGATTCACATGCACCACCGCCATCGACAGAGGCACCTTTTTCCCATAGGCTGAAAGCAGTTCCAGCAGGCAGACAGAATCCGCCCCGCCGGATACGCCCGCCACGATTCTGTCCCCCGGCGAAATCATGTTATGTTCCTCTATATAGGCAAATACCTTTTTTTCCGTTTCTTCTCTGATTCCCATGCATCAAATCTTATCCCAAATCAGGAAAAAAGTCAAATGCTACGCGGATTTTCAGGCCTCCCAGACTCCTATCACGCCTATGGTCATGTCGTCGCGGATCTTGCCCCCGCTGGCGCAGAGGGCGAGCCGCAGCAGATGTTCCGCGATTTCCCCGGGACTGTGATCCTGTATTCCGGCAATCACGCTGCTCATCGTGTTCTCGTATTCCGCCCCGAAAGCATCCACCACACCGTCCGATACCATGATCAGGTAGTCCCCGTCCTGAAGTTTCCTCTCCACCGGAAGAACCTCCATCTGCCCGAAGATGCCCAGGGGCAGATTCCCCATGGCCACCTGCTCCACCTCCTGATTCCGTTTCAGGAAAGTGGCCGCTCCGCCCACTTTCCGCAGCTGGCAGCTGCCGCCGTACAGGTCAATGTCGCAGATGTCCAGCGTGGGATGGTTCACATCCTCCCCGGCAGCGAACAGGGCCGTATTGACCATGTTGATGGCCGCGTCGATGTCATATCCGGCCTCCAGCATCTTCTCCATCAGATCCAGGACCTGCTCGCTGTCCCGGCCTGCCCTTTCCCCCGATCCCGTGCCGTCCGAGAGCATCACTGTCACTCTGCCCTTTCCCGCGTCCACCACAGCATAGTTGTCGCCGGAGACGGTCTCGTCTTCTTTTGTGGCCTTGGCAAATCCCGTGAGCGCCAGAAATCCCGTCTCCTCCTCCAGCACGAAGCTCTGGGGATCCGTCTCCACCACATAAGGGCTGCCCGCGGCAGGAGCGAGCCTCCTGTCCAGCAAAACGGAAATCATGTCCGCCGCATCCTCCACGGATATCCTGGAACCCCTGCGGGTACTCATAGTCAGCACCACAGCCTGTCTGCCGTCCTCTCTGGGCAGATAGTGGGGGGCTTCCACCTGTATCCCCTCCTCCGCCAGAGCCTGGGTCAGCAGGCGTTTCTTTTTGCCCTCCATGGGGCTGAAAGAGAGCACCTCACAGGCCGCCTCCGTCATAATCTTTGCCATCTCGTCCAAATGTCCGCTGATTATCTGCCTGCTCTCCCACAGCCTCCTCTGCGTCAGGACCGCCTCTCTGCCTCCAGACTCCGGCACGAATTCACGGTCATAGCTTCTGGCCAGCTCGTGAAAGCTGTCCGCATAGCTTAAGAGCCTGCGCCTGCACAGATCGGATACCTGCGCCGTCTGTAGCTCCTTTTCCTCTCTTTTCCTTCTCATCATGCCAAATCCACACCTTTCTGCTGCCGGCCAAAGCCCCTGTCAGGCTCATCGCCCCGCAGCAGAACTTATTATAGAAATTTTTTCCACGGTATTTTGTCAAAAATACGGACCTGCCCCCTTAAAGTTTTGCGACAAAAAAAGCGGCAAGCTTTCGCTCCCCGCCCATTCCTTTTTGCCGAGCCTATTTATCCTGTTTAAAAAGAATCTCATCTTCATAGACCAGGCCGAGCTTCTCTCTGGCCACATCCTCGATATATCCCTTGGTCTGGACTTCCTTGCCCAGCGCCTCGATTTCAAGGGCGCGGTTCTGCTCCGCCTCTATCTGCTCATCCAGCAGTGCGGCCTCCGCCCTCTTGACGTCAATTTTATCATGCAGTTCCGCGCTGCGCACCCCCACCAGCACCAGAATCATCACTACCACCAGCGATACCAGGAACATGCTGAAGCGGTTCTGCTGTCTTTTCCGATATGCGATTCGCCGCCTTCTTGCCATATTGCATCCCCCCCTCTCACGCCTTAAGATTCATTTTAAATAATTTCAGGAAATACGTCAACCTAAATCTGATTCCGCGGCGTATTTTTTTTAACCGCCGCCTGATGCGCCCCCCGGCCCTGTGGACTGCATTCCCTGTCTCCCTGCCAGCAAAGCAGAAAGGCCTGCACAGCCATTTCAGAATCCTCTTCAATAGCTCCAGAACCTTTCCCAGCAAAAGAGAGGTATATTTCACGAACAGGGGACTGACGATTTTTTTATAGAAGAACATCCCTGTCAGCGCTCCCAGGACAGCGAACCATCTGAGCGTCCCATTGCTCTCCCGGTACATCAACAGGAATACCTCCGCCCCGCAGTACACCCAGAACGCCAGATCCTCCACAGATACAAACAGGCGCGCATGGGGCACCACCCGCCTGAAAATTCGCAGCAGATCGTACACAAAAGTGATGAAGACGCCCATGAACAGGGAGTGCATCAAAAATACATTCTCGCTTACCATAAGCTCACCGGAACAGCCTGGTCAACAGGGATTCAGCTTTCCGGCCGGCGGCACCCGCATCGGAATAGGTAAGACTGTCGATTCGCCCGTCTATGTCCACCTCGCCTTTTTCCAGGGTCAGCCGGCTGACGTGCAGCTCGTCTCCCTTTATCATCAGCATTCCCTGCTCTGTCTCCAGAAGAATTTCATGAATATCAAAAGAAAGCACATCGTTCACGCCGCCTATGACGCAGCCCCTCCGATTGGTCATGGCCACCTTGTGCATGCGTCCGCTTCCGCTTAAATCTTCCATACGCCAACCCCTCCCCACAGAATCTGAATCCTGTTTTCTGTCATCTGAATACAGTATATGAGGGAGCATGGCAGGATAGAACCTTACAGGTAGCGGAAAAGCTCTGCCGCCGCTTCCTTTTTCACAGTCTCCTGTACATCCAGCACCTCCACCTTTACCTCCCTGTTGCCGAAAGATATGGTGATGACATCGCCCTGCCTCACCTCCGCGGAGGCTTTCGCCACCTTGTCGTTTATCATCACGCGCCCGCTGTCGCAGGCCTCGTTGGCCACGGTGCGCCGCTTAATCAGTCTGGACACTTTCAGATACTTATCCAATCTCATGAATCTACGCCTTTCCTTTCATTCCTTTCCGTCATCCGTAAGTACGCAAAAAGCCCGGAGCGCATCTCGACCGGGCTTTGTGACTCATCACATTTTAAATGATGTTATTACTCGTTCACGACATCCTTTAAAGCCTTGCCAGCCTTAAACTTAGGAGCCTTGGAAGCAGCAATCGGCATGGGCTCGTTGGTCTGCGGATTCCTGCCCTCTCTGGCCTTTCTCTCCACTACCTCAAAAGTCCCGAAGCCAACCAGCTGAACTTTCTCACCTTTCTTCAGTTCGTCAGCAACCACATCTGTGAAAGCCTTCAAAGCCTTTTCAGCGTCCTTTTTGGAAATTCCAGCCTGCTCAGCAATTGCTGCGGTCAATTCAGTTTTGTTCATATTGAACTCCTCCTATAATGAGTTTCTTTGTTAATGTACATTTCTAAGTTATCCCTCTGAAACGTCTATACATATATATATCTGGTTTTCTCAGGTTTGTCAAGGCATTTTCTGCAAATATTCCATCATATTCAATCACTTTCCTGATCTTTCAGTCTCTGTCATTCAGTCTGCGGCTGAAGAGCCTGCATCTGCAGAACTTTCAGATGAGCTGCCTCTCTCTGAAGAGCTTCCGGATTCCCCGGAAGATGAGCCGCTCTCCGAAGAGCTTCCGGACTCTGTGGCATATTTGGCCAGGTCCGCAAAAGCGAAAGAAATATCCTTTTCCTCATTGTCGATCTGAACGGTGTAGCTCTTGGTCTCATAGCCCGTCATCCGCAGGATGATGATATGGGATCCCTCCACTTTCTTGAAACTGCAGGGGGCGATTCCCACATAGCTCCCATCCAGGTATACCTCCACACCCTCCGGAGCATCTATATATACCTTATAATAGTCCGTGATGATATCGGCAGAAGACTCCGTGCTGCTCTCGCCATCTGACGACTCCTCCCCGGCGCTGCCGTCCACCGGCTCCAAAGTAAGGTCATAGGCCAGGGACTCCTGGGCTACCCGGATGTACTGGGTGATGGACTGATATCCGTCCGCCCGGGCAATCAGCTGATGCAGGCCGTACTCCAGCGTCTGAGGCACGGATACATCCACCACTGCGCCGTCCACGTACAATTCCGCGCCGGAAGGCTTCACAGAGAAGAGGACTGTGCCCGTCTGGGGCTCGGGTATCTCCAGATCACCGATATCCAGCACCGTCTCCTCATTGCGGCCTATCTGCACGCTCTTGACGCCGCCACCGCCCTTGTGGGAAATATTCACCTGATACTCCCCCTCCGGCACCAGCAGCAGCATGTCCTCCGTAATCCGCTGTATGACAGACTGTCCTACCTCTATCCAGCCTCCTACGAATTTCTCGTCGCCCTCAAGGCGCAGATAGCCGTGGCCCTTTTCCACTTTCACGCTTAAGACCTGGTTCCCGATGCCCTGAAAGCTCAGCACATCCGCAGCATTCAGGTCCATCAGCTCGATGTTCATGCCCTCCGACAGGTACTGGGTATTTTCCGTGAGCTTATAGGTATCCTCGCCGATGCTCACCTCTCCTCTGGCCGGATTCATCTCATAGCGCGTCACATCTTTGTTGATCCAGCTTTTCTCCGACTGCCGCATGCTGGTCAGATGCTTCTTCGACTTTAGGAAAGTCACATCCACGATGTCGCCCTTTTCTATCTGGCTGATGGAAACCGCATCGCCGTATTTATCGTAGAGTTTGGTGGTGCCGTCCATGGAAAGCGTATAATTCTTTCCCAGTTCCAGATTCCGGAAAGTCACTGTGTTCTCCTCGCTGTCCCTGTCCACCAGAATGGCCGTGTCCGCCGAGTCGTAACTCTCAGGCCCCGGCACCACGAAGCCTGTGTCCACCCGCTCCGGCTGGGATCCGCTTTCTTTCCCTGCCCCCATAAAAGGCGCTGCGCAGGCAGAAAATGACAATGCTGTCATAATAATGGCAGCTGCCGCTCTCCGCCTGCTCCATGTTCCTGTTCTTCTGTCCCGCATTTTATCTCCATCTCTCTTCACGTACATCTATCCTCTTTCGTCCGCCCTGCCCGCAGACTATTACCGCAGTCTGCCCACACGGCGGAATACCTCATCCAGAAAATGCTGTTTTTCTTTCTCCTGGGCGATGACCCGCTCCAGCTTTTCCTGATTCTTGCCGGGAATCCATGCTTTCCCGGAATTATAATAGAAATTCACGATTTTCCAGAATTTCTCCGGGTAGGCCAGCCTGTAATACAGGTCGATCCAGCTTCTGGCCGATATGGGGCGTTCTTTCTCGTAAGCCGCAAGCAGCTCCTCCCCTAAGCCTACGGACCAGTTGCTCTTTTCCAGAAGCTTTCGCAGCAGCAGATACAGATCCCGGATAGGATCGTCGCACATACATTTTTCAAAATTCACCACGAACCAGCCGTTCATCCCAAGCAAAATGTTGTGATACTGATAATCTCCATGGCAGAGGACTGCCCTGTCCGCCTTCCGGGCAGACTGCCGGCGCTGTGTGTCCGCTTCGAATGACCGGCAGTATTCCCGCCACTGCTCCGTCACGGCAAAGGCCTGCTCCAGAAAAGGATCGAAAGCTTTCCGCAGGCTGGTCTCGAACCAGCTCTTCTGGCCCTTCTGCTGCAGGTACTTGCGCACCCGCTTCAGCTCCTTATTGTGTTTATCATACTCCTTTTCCGGGGAAAAAGCCACTGGAAGATTCGGCATATCGGCCGGAAGCTCCATGCTCCCGTGGAGCCTGGCCAGGAGACGCACCGCCTCGGCGCACTCACGGCTGTCATGGACATTGCACTCCCTGCCCTCCTGCCATGTCTTCAGCACATATCCCGTACCGTCCATGTCCTTGACCAACAGCGAGCCCTCCCTGTCAGGTATGATACTTTCCACCCGCACCAGCCCCGCCTGAGCTATCTGCTTCAGCAGTCTGTCCTGAAGGCCGATTCTGTCATAGCTTCCCGAATATTCCTTGAAAATCAGACATCCTCTGTCGGTGTCGCACACAATGGCGCCACGGCCCTTTCTGGTGCGGAGCACCTCGATTTCATACTGTTCCAGCAACTCAACTGCCCTGTCGTTCACTACCGTCCCCTCCTGATTGGTTTCTTAGGAACCGATTGCCGTTCCTTATCGCCGTCCTGTGGTCAGTTCGGTTTATAACCTATCATATGAGAAGATTTCTGAAAGTATGAAGCGTGAGGGGATTTTCTATGCGGCAATTCATTGATTATTTGCCGCGGAAGCCTTCTTCAGCCGCTTTCGCCAGCAGCCACTCTTTCGTATTGCGGGCCGGATCCTCCAGTACCAGTTCCAGAAGCTGTTTCAGAGCCTCTCCCAGCTCTTTGCCCGGTTTCCAGCCTGCGGCTATCAGATCGGAGCCTGACACGGCAAGCGTCTTTAAGGATACGCACTGATTTTTTTCTAAGATTTCTTTATAAAGCCCCTGCCATTTCTCCAGCATATCCAGTTTCTCCCGGCGCAGGTACGTGCTCTGGGCCAGGATGTCCGCCCGCTTTACCGCAAAGAGCGCCGGAAAGGCGTCCTCGCCGATTCGGTTCATGGCCCTGCGGGCCAGACGGATGTCGATATCCATGCCGTTGCCATAATCATGATACTGCACCAGCCTGCACACCTTGCGGATGGTATCATTATCGAATTTCAGCCGCCGGAGGATTTTCTCCGCCATCCTGGCCCCCACTGCCGCATGGCCGTGGAAATGGTTCTGTCCCTTTTCGTCCAGGGTCATGACGGCGGGCTTTCCGATGTCGTGCAGCAGCATGGCCAGCCGCAGCACGCTGTCCGCCTCCACATAGCCCAGAGAATGCAGGATATGCTCCCCCACGCTGTAGCAGTGGTGGGGATGGTTCTGCGGGGTCTCACAGGCTTTGTCAAATTCCGGGAAGAACACTTTTGTGACGCCAGTGTCATATGCAATCCGCAGATAATCCGGGTGGGGCGAGACCATCAGCTTTGTCAGCTCCACCTGAATCCGCTCCGCGCTGATCCGGCTTAAAGCAGGAGCCAGCTTGACGATGGCCGCAGTGGTCTCCTCCTCTAATGCATAACCCAGCTGGGCAGAAAAACGGATGGCCCGCAGAATGCGCAAGGCATCCTCCTCAAAGCGCTCCTCCGCATTCCCCACACAGCGCACCGCTCCGGCTTTCAGGTCCTCCATACCGCCGAAGAGGTCCACCAGCCCCGCCGCGTCATTGTAAGCCATGGCATTGATGGTCAGGTCCCTGCGCCGCAAATCCTGCCCCAAATCGGAGGTAAAAGTCACCTCGCTGGGATGCCTGCTGTCCTCATAGGCGCCGTCGATCCGATAGGTGGTCACCTCAAAACCCTCTCCCTGCAGCATGACAGTGACAGTGCCGTGCTGAAGCCCGGTGTCGATGGTCCTTGGAAAAAGCGCCTTTACCTGCTCCGGCCTGGCTGAGGTGGTGATATCCCAGTCCCGGGGCTCTCTGCCCAGAATGGAATCCCGCACACAGCCGCCCACCACATAGGCTTCAAAGCCTGCTCGCTGAAGTGTCTCTATGATATGTTGCCCCTTTTGGGGCACTGCTATCCTTATGCCCTGTCCCACAGTCTTCCGAAACCTCCCTGCCATTTTTCATCCTGCCTTACCGGATTCCCTGTCAGCCTTTCATATGCCTCTTCTTATTCCGCCAGCAGGAAACGCTCTATAACCTGCACCAGCCCGTCTTCGTCATTGGACGCCGTGATATAGTCCGCGGCATCTTTCACTGTCTGCCGGGCGTTCCCCATGGCCACGCCCACGCCTGCGTAGCGCATCATGGAAATATCGTTGAAACCGTCCCCGCAGCAGATTACGTCCTCTCTGGCAATGCCGATATGCTCCATCAGCCTGCGCAGGGAATCCCCCTTGTCCACGCCCCTGGGCACGATTTCGATGAAATAGGGCTCGGAGCGGTAAATTGCCAGCATGTCCCCATACAGAGCCTGCAGCTTTTTCTCCAGTTCCGCCGCTCTTTCGCTCTCTGCCGTCATGAAACATTTGTAAATGTCAAAATCCACGAAAGCCGGGAAATCCTCCACATGCCTTACAGGCATCCCATTGATACGGGCCTCCCGGGACACGTATCCGTCCGGCTCAAAGGCAGAGATGACCGTGTCCTCCAAATGGGTGGCCAGACCGCAGCGATTCTTTGCCGCGAACTCATACAGGCCGGGCACCGCCGCCAGAGGCAGGGGATTCGCGCAGATTACCTCCTCAGTGCCGCAGGCCATGACCCGGGCTCCGTTGTGGGAGAGCAGGTAGCCGCCGTACTTTTTCAGTTCCAGCTCGCTCTCATACCGGCGCATGCCAAAATCCGGACGGCCGGAGGCAAGGACGCACTTATGCCCTTTCTCCAGAGCGGCAAAGATGGCGGCCTTTGTGGCGGGACTGATTTCTTTTCCGGAATTCGTAAGCGTACCGTCGATGTCCAGTACCAGCGCTTTCCTTTTCATGCCTTTGTCCTCCCATTTCCGTAATCTGGCGGTTTCCTCCACAGAAGCTTTCCCATATAAGAAAGGCGGTGAGAACCCCCACCGCCCATCCAGATACTTGATTTATTCCGCGGAAGCTTCCGCTCCGGCATCCTCTTCGCCTCCGGAGGCCTCGGAACTTTCCGAATCCTCAGATCCAACCGCGCTTTCCGAAGAGCCCTCGTCCTCCGAGCCTGCTCCCTCTTCCGATGCCGCCTCAGAGGATTCCTGCGCAGCGGCCTCTTCCTCCGCCTGCACTTTCAGGTAATTCAGGTTCCCTTTCGGATCGTCCACCGTGCCTTCAGCCATAAGGCCGTCCACATACTCGGACATCCTCTGGCTGATCATGGTCTGACGAATGCTCAGAATCCACTCCGCCTCATTGGTTCCCTTATAGTACAGCACATAGGTATTTTCCTCGCCCTCAGGAGAAATGACAGCGCTGTCACCTTCCGCGCGGCCCTCTTCATGAATCCAGTCGCTCACCTCCGTGGGCACGGAAGCAGATGTCACAGCCTCCAGCAGTCCTCCCTCCGCTGACATGGCAGCAGGGTCATTGTGCTTGTCGCAGAGCTCCGCAAAACTCTCTTCCGTAGCCGCCCCGGCTTTCCACTCATCCAGGATAGCCTGTCCGTTTTCCGCATCCGTCACGATCACACGGATATCCGCGGCAAGCGTCTCGTCCAGATAGCGGCCCGCGAATTCCACCGCATAATAACGATGGCTGGAGGAATCCTCGATTACAGTGGAATCGCCGGCTTTCCTCTCCTCATCGAACAGCCAGTCCTGGAGCAGATAGGTAGCCGTACTCCTGCGCACATTCTCCCGCAGTTCGCCGTCTGTCTTCACCGTCTTCACGACTCTGTCCGCCTGCTCTTTGGCTTCGGCCATGGCAGCTTCAATCTCTGCCTCGGAGGGCTGGTATGCCTGCTCTTCTCCCTCCGCTCCATCCTCCGCAGCCTCATCCTCTGTCTCCTCCACGGGATCCGCCAGTTCCGTAGGCTCCGTGGGGAGTTCCGCATCTACGGTGGTCACATAGTAATCCACGGAATCATAAGTCGCCTTATTCTCCTCATAATAAGCCTGAATCTCCTCCGCGGAAGGAGTCTGGCGCCCGGACAGCTCGTCATAGTATCCCGCCACGTACAGGGACTCTTCCACATAGGGCTTCAGCCTTGCCAAAGTAGCGTAAGGGCCGTACAGCTCTTTCACATAATCCTTCACCGTGGTTCCGTTCTCGGAGGCCGCGGCTTCCAGGGATTCCGAATATCTGGCGTAATCCCCCGTCGTATCGTAGGTAAATCCCTCCGCCTTTGCCTGGGCTGACAGGCTCTTGTTCCGAATCATGTTCTCCACCGCCAGCTGCTGGAAATAGTCTCCCCAGGTGAGGGTCTCCGAATACATCTGGGAGGAGAAATCGCTGGCAGGGTCTATCCCCATCATATAAAGATAATAGCCGTACTGGCTCAGATAGCTGCTGACAGCCATATTATACTCATAGTCGAATTCCACCCTGGATATGTTCTCTCCATTTATCTTCACATAGTTCCCATGCACTGTAAGATAATTCCGGATAGGGAAAGATGCCACCAGACACACCAGCGCCGCCACGATCACGATGCCTATGATATTGTCCCTGCGTCTGCTCTTTTCCGCCCTCTCTTTCTCTTCCTTTCTCCGCTGCATCTTCAGATCGTATTTGGTCACCACTTTCTCCGGCGCCTGATCTGTATTCTGCGTCTGTTTTTTAGACATGCCGAATGTCTCCTTTCTGATTTATCGTTCCGCTGTCTTTCACACCGACTTATTGTACATTATTCTTCGCAAAAAAGAAAGCTATTTCACATATTTTTCAAGCTTTTCCACAATATTTTTCATGCAGCCGTCCTCAAAGGGGCTCATCAGGCCCGCATCTTTTACCATATTGGTGAAGAAATCGCTGGCGGAAAGCCTGCACAGCTTCAGATAACTCTCCCATGCCCCCCGGAAATCCGCGTCCATCTTCACCTTGTACTGCAGCGCGCAGCTCTGGGCCAGACAGTAGTCGATATAGTAGAAAGGAGAGGTATAAATATGCTGCTGCTTCTGCCAGAAGCCGCCCTTTCCGAAGAAAGCGTCATCACCGTAATCCTGATGAGGCCTGTACTCCCGCTCCAGTTCAAGCCATGCGGCATGCCGCTGGTCCGGAGTCATGTCCGGATTTTCGTAGACGATGTGCTGGAATTCGTCCACCATGCAGCCATAGGGGATGAACGCCGCCGCGTCCTCCAGATGCATCTCAATATAATCCCGGGCCCGGTCTCCGAAGAAAAGCGGCATCCAGTCCTGCGTGAAGAACTCCATGGACATGGAATGAATCTCCGCCGTCTCCATGGTGATATCGGCATGCTCTCTGACAGGATCCTTGCCGGAGAGCCACCCCTGGAACGCGTGGCCGCACTCATGGGTGATGACATCCACGTCTCCGCTGGTGCCGTTGAAATTGGCGAACACGAAAGGAGCCTCGTACACCGGCATATAGGTCATATAGCCGCCTGCCCGCTTGGTCTTGCGCCCGAGCACGTCAAACAGTTCATTTTCCATCATAAAATCGTAGAATTCCTTTGTCTGGGGGGAGAGCTCGCTGTACATCTTCCGCCCTGCCTCCAGAATCTCGTCCGGCGTACCGAAAGGCGCGGGATTCCCCTCCTTGAAGTACACCGCCGTGTCGATGTAACTGAGCTTCTCGAGTCCCAGCCTCTGCCGCCTGCGCTCATGGAGCTTCTCCGCAAAGGGGACGAAGTCCTCCTTGACCTGCCTGCGGAAATTCTCCACCTCCCGGCGCCCGTAGCAGTTGCGGTTCATGCGGTAATAGCCAAGCTCCAGGTAATTTTCATATCCCATGGCCTTAGCCTGGGCTGTGCGGTTCTTCACTAGCTTGTCGTATATTTCGTCCAGCGCCCGGGCATTGGCGGCGAAGAAATCGCTCTGGGCTTTCCATGCGGCGGCGCGGATATTCCTGTCCTTGTGCACCGTATAGGGACGCAGCAGGGAAAGGTTCAGTACCTGTCCGTCAAAGGGAATCTTTGCGTTTGCGATCAGCTTGCTGTACTCGGTGGTCAGATTGTTCTCTTCCTGCATCAGGGGAATCAGCTTCTCGTCCATGGCTTTCTGGGCGATCTCCATGTTTTTGAAAGCCACGGGGCCGATTTTCTCCACCAGCTTGTCCCGATAGGGAGACGCGTAGAGCTTCTTTTCATATTCCAGTATCAGGTTGTGGTAAACGGGGGATTTCTCATTATAATACTCATGCTCCGCATTGTAGAACTCATCTGTGGTGTCCACGTCATAGCGGATGTGGGCGATGGTCATCCGGGTGCTGACCTGGTCTGTCAGGGCATAGTATTTCCGGTGGACGGCGAACTGCTCTTCCCCGTCTTTTGCCTTGTCGAACTCTTCCATGAGAGCCCGCATCTGTCTCTCCACTTCGTCAAAATCCACGCGCTCATAGGGCATATCCTTGAATTTCATTTCGCTTCCTCTCTCTTCTTTTCCTTTTTCTCCGCTTGTCCGCACGTTCCGGACACGGCTGCCATTGTTCCCATCGTGCCATAATCCCGATTACTCCGCGCACATGGACGCAAAAGCTGGCACAATGCCCTTCTGGATCAATATTATATCAGATTCCGCAGCTTTTTCAAGCTATTTGCATTCGTCCGGCCGCCAATCACAAAATATCAAAGGATCCTTGTTAAAATTGACTAAATTTTTTATAAAAATTTTAAGACCTGTCTCTTGCGAATTAAATATACAAATGCTAAAATAGATACGATTTATCTTACATATTATTTTATAAATGAGTCGGAGGTAAAAAACATGTTTGAAGAGTTAAAGAAACGAACTCTAAAAGGCACCCTTGTCTGGTCCATCATCTTGATTCTGGCGGGTCTTGGACTGGCAGGCTGGAATGCCATGGATGCATTCTATGTAGTCACCGGTTATGTGGATTTCACCACCCTCGCCCCTGATGAAATCGGCAGCCAGGTGGTAAAGCTTGACATGACTGACAATTTCGGATGCTATCTGGAGCAGTATTCTAAGAACACGAAGACCAATGCCACCACTACTACGGATTTGTATTATATCATCTGGACCGGTGATGAAAATTCCACTGACTGGCGCTTTATGTCCATCAAGGTTCCCGCCAGATATGAGAGCCAGCTGGAGGCCATGGCCGAGACCACCGCGGCAGGCGGCACGTCCGATCCTATCACTTTCTATGGCAAGATTAAGAAGCTGGACAGCGAAGAACTGTATTATTTCAAGGATTATTTCAAGGATGCTGACTGGACGGATGCGGATATCGAGGAAAGCACGCTTCCTTATTACATTGACAGCTTTGCTTTCTCCCCTGCGCTTTCCGGCGGCTTTTATGTAATCCTGTTCGGAGCGGGAGTCATCATTCTGATTTACGGCATCTATCGGATTGCCAGCGCGGCCAGCGGCGGCGCACTGAAGAAGCTGCACAAGGACATTGCCGACGCAGGTTTCACCGAGGCCTCCGTCGAGTCCGACTACCAAAATGCCAAGGCCTTTGACAAGAAAGGAACCCTTAAAGTCGGAAAGCTGATGACCTATTATACAGCCGGATCCATCCCCAGAGCCGTTCCCAACAACAAGATCATGTGGGCCTACCAGAATACCGTGACCCACCGCACCAACGGCGTCAAGACGGGCACCACCTACAATGTGATGGTATTCGGCGAGACCGCGCCGAAAGGGCTCACTTTCTCTGTGGCCAACGAGGCTGTGGCCCAGGATATGCTGAACTATTACCATGCTACACTGCCCTGGGTAGTAGTCGGCTATTCCGATGAGCTGAAGAAACTCTACAACAAGGACCGCGCACAGTTCCTTGGGCTGCGCTACAATACCTGCGAGCATACGGCAGTGGATCCCGCCGACGCGGCATCCGCTATTGACGGACAGCAGTAAAAGGAACTGAATCAGCTCCTGCCAAAAAATCATAAACACGCAAAACTCCGGGTGGTCTGCCTGATGGCGGATTCCCCGGAGTTTTTATGTCCGTCGCTATATTGCACGGTGCCGATTCCCTACAAGAGCTCCGCAAAGGCAGTGTCATAGGGCGCCAGCGTCACAGTCTTTATGCCGGCCTCTGTGGGAATAGAGGTGATCTGCTCCCTGTCGCTGTTGTTGATGATGACCAGTTTCCCGCTCTCAGGGTAATAGGCGCATTCCGTGTACAGATTGTCGGTCATGTACAGGCCGTCGGTTCCCTCGCCTCCGGCATAGCGGATCAGCTGATAGAGCATGCGGGTGTTTTCCAGGCTCATCCGGAAAGAGGCCAGATAGATGCCTTTCCCTTTCCCGAACCCGTTGACGCAGACCAGAGGCAGACTGGTGCCATCGGCCAGGCTGCCGTCGTGCACTTCGGCCGCTTTGAGGACTTTGGCTTTGCCGTCCGTCAGGTACAGATGCTCCTTGGCGGCCACTGTAGCGCCGACAGGCAGAATCCCCTCCTCATCCTCCGCCTCAAAGCTCCATCTGCCATGGCATACTTTTGAGCCTGTATCCTCGTCGATTCCCAGCACGTGGGCCATGCGGAAGTAAGTGTCATAGCCTTCCACGGCGGAGGGTTCGTTCACGCCCAGGAACGTTCCGCCCTCCCACACCCATTTTGTCAGAATCGTCACCACATCCTCGTCCTTCCAGTCTCCCCCGCCGCTCCAGGCGCTGCCCGCCCGGCCCGCGTTGATGACCACGTCCACATCGGCCAGCGCTCCGTCCCGCACGTCCTGGAAAGAAATGAACTTTACCTCCACCGGCAGGCCGGAGAGGGCTTCGTTGATATGGATCAGGTCATGCATGTAGGTCTCATGGAAATGCCCGGACAGAGTCCAGGAGCGCAGCGCTCCCCAGCTGTGGAGGACTGCCACTTTCGTCCGAATGGTGTAAGGCTTTCCCGCGTCATGGAGAGAGCGGATGAGCCGGAATTCATCGGATACCTTTTCGATATAATCGCAGAAATCCGGGAAGCCCTCCACCAGATGGAGATATCCCCCCAGCCCTATCCTGTCGGTTTTCGCCCGCAGGAGCGCCCTTCGCACGCTGTTCCAGTATTTCTTCGCGTCCAGGGCGGGATCGCCTCCCTCCGTAAAGGTGGGCGCGCCGCCCAGCCCCACCGGGAACAGGTAAGGGTGCAGCCGCAGCTCATGGACAGGCACATCCACACCGGCGCAGAGCCTTGCCTCATAGCCGGAAAAGACGCATTTAATCAGGCCGTCAAAGCCAAATTCCCGGAATCTTCCATTGTAGGGCTCCACGCCTACCCAGCTGTCATCATAGAACACATAGGCTTTCTTGCCGTATGCGTGCACCAGATCGATAAGCTTTTTCCCGAAAGAAATCACGAAATCATTGACGAAATCCATCCAGTCGGCCTTTTTTCCGGTGCCAGGCATATGGGTCACATGGAGCTTGTTTTGGTTGATGAAATCCTCCGCCGTCATGCGGTATCCGTAAATCTTCTCAAACTCGTCCAGGGCCAGTGCGCTGACGGTATAGTCGTAGGAGCCCCAGTCCGAGAACAGACTGCGGTTCCTCTCGCTGCTGCCCCAGATCCACACGAAATTGTAGAACATGGAAGTAAAACGCACCACCGTAGTGTCGGGATGGGTCTCGCACCAGTTCTTCATCCACCCCAGCAGATACTCCCGGGTCTCGGGATATCTGGGGTCGATTTGCATCAGATGCTCCTTGTCCCAGTGGTTGGTGGTGTGGTTGTACATGGAGATTTCTTCCCAGATGCGGTAGGCCAGAAAGCTCACCGTGTATTTGTGGAAAGGCACCGCCCGCTTTACCGTCACGGTTCCCGCGGACTTGTCATAGGCCCAGCGTTCATTATCCAGTTTTGTATTATTCGTCCTGTCGTACACTTCCCAATACCGGAAAGCCGCCTCTGTGTCATTGACGGCGAACTGCTCCCGGAAAAAGCTCTCCATCAGAGAAATGGTCAGCTCTTCCCCCTCCGCCACTGCCGCCGGAGTGCAGAGAAAAGTCTGCTGAAGCTTGTCCCTGTTCTTTTTAGCCCACTCATTATGATCCCGGATGATGCAGATGGTGGAATAGATGCCGTACCCGGCGTGGACGATCTCCTCCGACAGCACAGTGCCGTCGCTGTCCCGGATCACATCTGCCCCCCATTTCCGGGCCATCTGTAGTGTAAGCTCCTCATACCCGGACTCGCCGGGAAGCGTAAAGCCGCCGCTTTGTTTTGCCATACTGTTTTCTCCTATATTATACTGCTCAACAGTTCAAATTTCCGAGTAACCTGGCTGTATAACGTCAGCCATATACGTTTCACCGTACGGAAAATTCCGGCGTTATGCAGTATAGCCACCGCTTGTATCCGTTCGTTTCATGCCTGCCCCGGATTGATGCCCTTACAGAATATCCGCCTGGCCGGAATCTGCATCCGCAGATTCCGCAGACTCCATCGGGCCGGGCATCGTTCCGGCATCATCAGGCTCCGCCCAGAATCGCTTTCTCCAGCTTACGGCACAGCGCCGCAGCCTCGCCTTTTTTCAGCACCCTGTCCAGCTGTCCGCTGCCGTCTGCCGGCAGCAGTCCCAGGGAGCAGGCCGCCCTCATATAAGGCTTCGCAAAGTCTCTGCACTTCTCGTCATAAATTCCGGACTCTTCCGGGGGATATTTGCCGAAATCCGGAAGCACCCTGCGGCTTTTATAGCCGTTTACCGCAAATATCAGAAACTCCTCCAGCGTCACGGCCTGCAGAGGAAAGAACTTTCCGTCCTCCACCAGCCCGGAATCAATCATGCCGTTCTGATAAGCGCATTCCACCGTTCCCGCATACCACTCATGCCCCACCACATCCCGGAACATATCATTGTATACATTGGTAGGGAAAAATCTCACCGTCTTTATCACCATGTCCAGCGCGCAGGCCCTGTCCGCAGGCTCCTCCGGATCCTCTATATCGGAGAGCAGCGCCGTCTCATCCGGGTTCGCGATATCCCCAAATATCCCGGGCTTTTTCAGCGGCACAATCCGCTCCGGCATTTTCCAGGGCCCGAATCCTTTTGTCACACAGTCCGAAAGGAAACGGTATTCCGTTCTTTTCCATGCGCTGCATACCCTCACGATTTCATCCGCCACCAGTCCCGCCATGAAATAAGCGCCGTAGTCATTGCTGTGGGTGTAATCTCCCGGGAAAAAATAGGCCTTGGAGCCCTCCAGTCCGGCCTTTACGATGAAATCCCTGCTGCGCCCGTGCAGGTCTGCCACCGGCACGTTCTCCCGGGCCCCCACGCTGACGCAGACCGCCGCGTATTCCTCCAGCAGGTCATTGTAGGTTCCGTCATTGCCCTTCCAGGTATTTCTGGCAATAGGCGTCACCAATACCGGAAAAGCCCCCATCCCTCTGCACTCGCTGATATAGCGGAGCAGATTGCGGCGCTAGCCTTCCTGCGCTTTCAGCTCATCCAGCTTCTGGTCATTATGGGCGAACTGAATCAGCATATAATCGCCCGGCCGGATATATTGTTCCAGAATTCCGTAATGCCCCTCCTCCCGGAAACTGGCTGTGGTCAGGCCAGAATGGGCGTGATTGGATACCGCTATCCGCTGATTCAGGTAGGCCGATATCATCTGCCCCCAGCCGGAATAGTTGGTTCCGGGGGCATAAGGATACTCCGCGCTCTGGTCCGTCACTGTGGAATCCTCCTGCGCTCCCCCAAAAAAGGCTCCCCGGCCTCTCTCTCCAGCCGCCCGATTACCGCCTCTGAGTCCAGCCAGCACCCGAAGGCATCCTCCTCCACACAGGACAAGTCCTCATTCCGGTACCAGTATACCGTATCGAAAGCGGAATTCAGCTCCGGCAGCTGCAGCAGCGCCTGCTTTCGTCTGTTCCTTTCCGTCACAAAGCCGAAACCCTTTTCCGCTGTATACAAGTCTTCCGCCGACACATGGACGGCCCCCTGCTCCCCGCAGGCGCCGCCGTCCTCTCCGCCGAATATAAATCTACGCAAAAACATATCAGAGCGCACCGTCTTTCTCTATGGAATCGGACACCAGCAGCGTGGAGAAAAATGCCAGCGCAAGTCCCTGGCCCCAGCCCTGAATCCAGTCCCTGGAAATGCCTCTGTAGCCCTCTTTGTCCCGCATGACTGCCGTCCCCGCGGAGACATTCATCACCTTTCCGTCCTCGCTGACATTCGCGAGCAGTCCCTTGACAGCCTTGTTGATATACTTGGAGTGCAGGGGATTCCCTCTGGTCAGCATGGCAGCCGCAATTCCTGCGGAGGCGGAAATCTCCTCATAGGAATCCGGATCGTCCAGCACGGTCCTCCACAGCCCGTTCTCCGTCTGCACGGTCTTTAAGGCCGCCAGCTGTTCATTCAGGGAGCCTGCCACATCCATGTACTTCGGATACAGATAGCACTCCGGCAGAACGCCGCCCACCTGAGACAGCGTAAAGGCCGCCCAGGCATTGGCCCTGCCCCAGTAGATGCCGGACATATGGTCTTTCGCAATATTGTCATATCCATGGTAATAGAAGCCGCTGCCGGGGTTCTGGAGATATTTGATATGCCAGTAATATTGATTCAGCGCATCGTTTATCATATCCTCGTCCTGATTCATGACACCCACCCGCAGCAGCAGAAACGCCGCCATGAACAGAGTATCGCACCATGCCTGCTCAGGAAAATCATTGTTGGCGGACACCGTATGCTGCAGCACATGGTCTGCGAAACGGAGCGCATCATTGGATATGTAGGAAATCTTGCTCATCAGGATGTCTGTATATTTCTGATCCTTTGTGGCATTGTAGAGAGTGATCAGGCAATGTCCCATGGCACAGGCATTGACAGTCCATACTCTGGGCAGCCCTAAGTCGATCAGCTCATCCACCCTGTCTTTCAGCAGATTCAGATATTCTTCTTTTCCCGTTTTCTCATAGGCCTCGCTGATGCCGTAATAGGCCACCCCGCAGGGCCAGTCCCAGGTCAGATCCATGTTCATGGTCTTTCTGACAATCCTGTCAATTATCTCTTCTATCTGCTTTTTATCATATTCCAGTCGCAGCATATTCCCTCCGTTCCGCCGCCTCCGCGGCACCTTTTATTTCTATTATAGTCTCTCACAGGAATATCAACAATTACCTAAATGATATTTTATTTTAATACAGCCTCCCGGCAAATACCGGGAGGCTGTATCTGAAGCCTTATACCGCCAAAACCTTTCATTTGATTACTGAAGCTTTGTCGTCTGCCCACTCTCAAAAGCAGCCTTTCTTTCATCGATAACTTCCTGATATCCCTGATCCAAATATTTCTGGCTCAGCTCGTCATACAACTCATCAAACTCTTCAGGATCGCACATGGTCAACTGGTCGCGGTACTCCGCATACAAATCAAAGAGCGTATTTCCATATTCTGCCACTGATTCAAGAGAAACAGCGAACAGACAGTCGGAATTAGCATATCCCTCATTCCAGATGGAAACCTGTCCATTGTAATTGGCAAGCAGCTCATCATAGAAGTCCTGAGGAAGTCCCTGAGGATTGATTGCCGCAATATCCTTCTCGATGGAGCCCAGGGTCTTAATTGCGGTAACAGCACACCAGTAGTCAACATTGTTGTTATGTCCCTGCTGCTGCTCAAGACCTGACTGATCGCCTACGGCAACAGGATTTCCATCCTCGTCATAGTTGAAATTCACACCTTCTTCACCCCAGGTCATGGTGAACAGGTTCTCTTCCTGCGCCATCCACTCCAGATACATCATAGCAGCCTTTGCCTCATCCTCAGTAGCGCTGTTGGAAAGAGCAATCATCATACCGAAGTTGGTTCCGGGCCTATAAGCATTGGATGAACCCCATGTTTCGTCCTGAATGAAAGTATCCGGGCATACAATAACACCAAGCTCCGCATCCGGGAAATTCTCATAGAAAGAATTCAGCTGCGTCATGGTAGAAGACACATAGCCTGCCCAACTGAAAGCCTTGCCGTTAATAAAGTCAGCTTCTGCCTCGGAAGCCTCTCTCAGGTAATATTCCGGGTTCTTATAGCCCTCATTATAAAGCATATTCTCCCATTTCAGGTATCTCTTCTGAGCTTCTGTGGACAGGGCGGGAATCTGGTAATCACCAGTGGTAGCCCAGATTTCCTCATCCTGAGGATAGTCCCTGTAGCCATAGTTCTGGTCAACGCCTACACCTGCTACCTTGGAACCACTTAAAGGATACTCATGTCCGTTCTCAACCAGCTTCGCATACAGCTCAAGCAGCTCGGTATTGGTCTTGGGATACTCTTCAAAACCGGCTTCTTTCATCCAGTCTTTGCGATACCAGGTCACAAAGGTATAGGTACTGTTGCCGTAAGGCCTGTAGCCGAGCATAAGGTAATCCTCTCCTGCCAGCTTGGTATAGGCATCGTTTCCATTGTCCGCCATGGTCTGCCAGTAAGTAGGCGCAATCGTCTTGAACTGTTCCACGTCATAGGGCTGCAGATAGCCTTCTGCCTGCCAGGTAGCCAGCTTATCATAATCGTACTCCATACATATTGTAGGGAGATCCTGACCTGCAGCCAGCATGGCATAATCGTTCATAACAGCGGTACGAGTGATAGCCACATACTCTACATCAATATTGTACTTCTCGCCAAAATTCTCCTGTACCCAATTCGTCCAGTAGTTGTTCACCACATCAGAGCAGCCGTTTCCTGCATCGCCACGGTCATAAACGGGAATCTTCAGAGTGACCCTCTCCGCAAAGGGCTCCCATCCATCGATGCCTGCCGTGCCAGCCGGAGCCTCGGAGCTTTCTTCCGCGGAACTGTCTTCTGCAGAGCTTTCCTCCGGCGCTTCTTCCTCAGAACTTTCTTCCTGACTGCTCGGAGCGGATGACTCATTGCCGCTGGACGCAGGCTCGCTGCCGCATCCCGCCAGAACTCCCAATGCCATGGCTCCTGTCATTGCCACAGCCAAAACCTTTTGAAGATATTTCTTCTTCATAAAAATCTCCTCCTTTTAAAAATATATTTCAACCCATAAAACGGGTGATTCACAACATTCAACCTTTTACCGCTCCAATCATAGTGCCCTGAACGAAATATTTCTGAAGGAACGGATAAATAATGATAATCGGCACCGTGACAAACATAATGCTTGCCGCCTGCAATACCTCTGGTGCAGCCTGGCTGGCTCCGCCTGTATCTGCCAGAGAAGCCGTCTGAGCTTCCGTTGCGGATGCCACAAGTTGATAGAGTTTGTACTGAATCATCTTCAGGTCAGCAGATCTGGTATAATACATATTGTCCGCATAGGAATTCCATCTTCCTACCGCATAGAATAGGGACAATGTGGCGAGAATCGGCTTGGAAAGAGGAAGCACAATCTTCCATAAAATCTGAATATTGCTGGCTCCGTCAAGGAATGCCGACTCCTCCAGGCTGTCCGGTATGGTACTCTGGAAGAAATTCTTCATAATCAGCATATTGTAGGGCGAATAAATCAAAGGCAGAATCAACACCCACATCGTGTCCAAAATATGCAAATCCTGATACAGCAGATACGCCGGGATAATGCCCGCTCCGAAATACATGGGCACCATCATCACAAAAGTAAAGGCCTGTTTTCCTTTCAGTCTTTTCTTGGACAAAGGATACGCCGCACAGGTGCACACCAACATGCCCAAAACCGTAAATATCAGCGTAATCCCTACGGAAAACAGCATGGAATACGTCATGGACTCATCCCCGAACACTCTCTTGAACGCGTCCAGCGTGATATCCTTAGGCCAAAAATAGACCGCCTTGGACATAACAGCTGTATTTCCTGAAATGGATTTTGCAGCCACATGGATAAAGGGGAGCACGCAGGTTGCGCACAGAATAACTACAACCGCCATCATCACAAAGTCGCTGACACGAAATTTGTTGACTGCATGCGCTCCGCCAGCTGAAGCCACTTGTTCCATGGATTTCTCCTTCTTTCTGCTCAAACCATCCACCTCCTACAACAAACCGTCTTCACCAAGCTTCTTTGCTATTCTGTCAGACATAATAACCAGAACCAGCCCAATCAGAGACTGGAACAGGTTCACCGCAGTACCCATGCTGAACTTGCCGTTATTAAGGCCCTTATTATATATGTACACAGCCAGCTGGTACTGGAAATCTTTGACCTGAGAGTTTCCGAAGGCTACCAGCCTTTCCAGATTACTTCCCATCACGCGGCCCAGATTCATAATCAGCAAGGTTACCACAGTACTCTTAATACCCGGAAGTGTAATATGCCACATTCGTTTCCAACGATTGGCTCCGTCAATCATGGCGGCCTCATAAAGTTCACCACTGATACCAGTGATGGCCGCCAGATAAAGGATAGTTCCCCATCCCATCCCTTGCCAGACTCCAATCAACAGGTAGGTCACCGCCCAATGCCATTTCTCATTCAGAAAAGGAATCCCCTCCTCAATAATCCCTGCGTTCATCATCACTACATTGACCAGACCGCTGGATGGCTTGAACATAGTCAATGCCACGCTCCCGATAATTGCCCAGGAAAGGAAATGCGGCAAATACAGAATCGTCTGAGACACTTTCTTGAATCTGGCATAGCGAAGCTCATTCAGAATCAAAGCCAGAATAATCGGCATCGGAAATCCCACCAGCAAATCTGCCAAATTGAACACGACAGAATTTCGCACTGCCCGATGAAAGTCAGGATCCGAAAAAATCTTCTGGAAAGTCGCCATTCCAACCCATTCACTACCAGCGTATCCCTTTGCCGGCTTATAATCCATAAAAACCATTCTCAGGCCTGGATAAGCAGCGTAGCTGAATACAAAAACCATTACCAGAGGAAACAGCAGCAACAAATATAATTGCCAGTCTCTTCTCCATGCGTTTTTCCAGGTGGCTTTTGTCTGAATCTCCGCCTTGGCCTTTTTGCTTTTTGCCATACTTGACCTCCTCCACAATCTTTCGTTCCGTTGATTTGCACAGATCCATGATTGATTGTATTAATTATCATACAATCCTCTTTCCTTTTCCAATCAATATATAATGAAAACCATGCAAAAACGACCATTATCGAAAGGGGCGGATAGGCACTATTTTTCTTTTATCGCAACTTATCAAAATAATCTCTGGCAAAAATAACATGTTTTGCCGAAATATTTTAGATTGTCTTAGTATGTTTTACCTCATTTTCTGCCATAAGTCTGTCCGTGTGAAATTTCTTTTAGCACAAAAAAGTCCCTGAGTGCACGGCATTGGCAGGGGCATGTTCGTTTTTATTGAGTTTATACTTACGGATATGAAATCAGAAAACACCAGACAATAAGATATTATTATACAGACAGCGGGAGCACACAAAAAGGGCCAGCTCCGGAACCATCCGCGAGATTTCCATCCGGGCCGTCAAATCTGCCGCCAGCCTGGAGGGGAGCAGCGTGGCCAGAAAAGAGGCCGCCGACATATTATATAGGAAATTACTGACCAATCCATATTTACGCCGCGCCTTGTCGTCAAATACCTTTGACATGTACAGCTTCCCCTTTCAGGTTCAGGTTGATTTTATTACGTCAGTCTGTTACTATAAAAACAGCAATCATACAGATTTGACTAAAAATTGTTATGGAAAGTGCAATGAAACACACAAAGGAGCTTGCAATGGCCAAGTCAAAGAATTCCGTCACAGAATACCGCAATTACTATCTTCCGATGAATTTTCCAGTTCTGCTGCTCTCCGGCGAGCACTGGAGGATTTCCGATGTCCCCAGCGGACGGCAGCATTTTCACAATTGCCTGGAAATCGGCATCTGCCATTCGGACAGCGGGTATATGGAATTTTTCGGCGAACCTTTTCCTTTCAGGGCTGGAGACGTGACTGTAGTCCCCAAAAACGTGCCCCATACCACCTACAGCACGCCGGGCACCCGGAGCCATTGGACTTATATCTTCCTGGATTCCCGGGAGCTGTTCCGGCATATCCTTCCTCCCGCATGGGAAAAATTTGAATTATATACCCATACTTTTCAGGATTACCACCCGATTTTCAGCCGTGATGAGTATCCTCATATTTATACCCTGGCCACTGCCGCCGCCCGGAATATGGAAGAGCAGAAGTTCGGATATCAGTTCAGCGTCACGGGACTGCTCCTCTCCCTCTATATTGAAATCCTCAGGATTCAGCTTTTCAAATCTAATGATGCGGCCGTCCCTGGCGCTGCGAATCAAAAAACGGGCACAAAGCAGGAGGCAGACTACGCTCTCGTCATCGCCCCTGCCCTGGATTATATAGAAGAAAATTACATGCAGCAGTTCAGCATCAATCATCTGGCGGATCTGTGTCATTGGAGCCCCACCCACTTCCGCAGAGTCTTTCGGGAAATCATGGGCATGTCTCCTCTGGACTTCGTGAACAACACCAGGATTACCAAGGCCTGCAACCTGCTGCGGAGCACGAATGATTCCATACTGAATATCTCCGGGGCAGTGGGCTTCTGCTCTCTGTCCAGCTTCAACCGCACCTTTTCCAAAGTAATGCAAGTACCCCCCCGGGATTTCCGAAAGCAGATTCAGCAGTCTGACAAGAATTCGGAATCCCAGTCCATCCTGGAATATTCCGGCTGGATGTACCCGGAAAAGTAGTTGCCACGCCGCCCGGACTTCACCATCGCCTTGTTCTTCCTTTTGGCCATGTCCATGGCCAAAGCTCTGTTCATGATAATCTTCCCCAGCAGCTCCAGTATCTGGTTATAGTGGCGCGTGATGAAAGACACGCCTTTCATGGATATCTCCTCTGATTCCTCCAGCCGCCCGGCCATGCACAGATATCCCCATAAGAGATTTGTGGATGAGATTGTAGATGCGGTGAAAGTTCTGCTGTGATTTTTTCGTTCTGCGTAAGCAAAGAGGTTTTAAAGCGCTGTTATGGCGATGCCAAGCGCCTGCACGATGGTATCCAGCGGCATGCAGGGAGCCTGATCCTTTGCCTGCTCCGGCAGGCAGGGAACGTGGATGAAGCCTGTCCGTGTCTTCGTCCCCTCGTAACGATGCCGCAGAGTGTAGAAGAGGTCATTGCACACATAGGCTCCCGCGGAATAGGAAAGGGCGCAGGAGATGCCTTTTCCTCTGACGGCATCGGCTATCTTCCGCACCGGAACGGAGGCGAAATAGGCCGCGGGCCCCTCCGGTACCACGGGTTCGTCCATGGGCCTGTTCCCGGCATTGTCTTCCATGGAGGCATCCCGCAGGTTGATGGCCACCACCTCCGGCGTCACCGCGCTCCGCCCGCCGGCCTGCCCCACGCACAGAATCGCGTCCGGCCCCAGCTCCCGCGCCGTATCCAGCGCCCGCTCCGCGGCGGCGCCGAATACTACGGGCAACCGCAGTTTGGTCAGCTCATAGTCCCCTATAGTATCCTCCAGCCTGCTCACCGCTTCCCAGGAGGGATTTATCGTGTCCCTGCCGAAAGGCTCGAAACCTGTAATCAGTAATTTCTTTTTCATGCCTTTTCCTCCGTCTTTGCCCATACTATCATAGAAATATCCTTTTAAGCAACAGATTCTTTTTCTTTTCCTACTCCTCCTGCTTCCGGTACTGCACCGGGGTGATTCCATAATTCTTCTTGAACAGGCGGTTGAAATGCTCCACGTTCTCATAGCCCACCTCCGCGGCCACGGTCTCCACTGTCTGATCCGTCTCCCGCAGGAGGGTCCTGGCCTTCTTCATGCGCTCCTTGCGCACGGCCTCCTGGAAGGTCATGCCCGCCTTCTCCTTGATGTACTTGGACAGATAGGGCTTGGAGAGGTGGAACTCCTCGGACAGGGTGTCCAAAGTCACGTTCATATAGTCGTTCTTGATGTAGCTGATGATCTCCACAATCCGCTCTTCCCGGCCCTCCGTGATATGCTGCTCCACGGCCAGCTTGTTGGCGGCGGAGACCAGCGCGGCGATGGAGGCCTTGATAATGTCCTCGTCCACGCCCACGCCCCAGTAAAGCTTGCCGTCGCACAGAATGGCCACATAGGCCGCAGCCTTGGAGCTGGAGCCTTTGGAAATGGCGTGCTCCTCGTACACCGAGAGCTGGTAGCTGATGCCGAAGTAGGTCTTGACGGCGTTGCTCACCGCGTCCAGGCGGCCGTTTCCGCCTGCTTTGATGAGCCGGGACTCCCCGTTCTGCTCGATGGTCACCTCCGCCCGGATGCCCTTTTCCTGCCGGAAATGGCACTCGGGGATTGAAAAGACATTGTGCAGATTGATGTAGTTCTCCTCGAAAATCTCGTAGATTTCCGAAGGGTGCAGCTCCTGGTGCCGCCTGTCGGACACGCCCTTAATCAGGTACCCCACTTCCTCCTTCATGGCCGCGGGCAGGGAGAAGCCGAACTGCTGCTTCAGCACAAAGGCCACGCCGCCCTTGCCGGACACGCTGTTGATCCGAATCACATCGGACTCGTATTCGCGTCCCACATCCTCGGGATCGATGGGCAGATAGGGCACATCCCAGCGGTTCCCGCTCTTGCCCTCTTTCAGCCATGTCATGCCCTTGCTGATGGCATCCTGATGGGAGCCGGAGAATGCCGTGAACACCAAATCCCCGGCATAGGGCACTCGCTCGTGCACTTTCATGCCCGTAAAGCGCTCATAGGCCTCCCGCACCTGCATGATATTGGAAAAATCAAGCCCGCTGTCCACGCCGTGGCACATCATGTTAATCGCCACGGTGACGATGTCCACATTTCCCGTACGCTCTCCGTTGCCGAACAGAGTACCCTCCACGCGGTCTGCCCCCGCCAGGATGCCGAACTCCGCGTCGCTGACGCCACAGCCTCTGTCGTTGTGGGGATGAACGCTTAAGACCACGTTCTCGCGGTATTTCAGATGCTTGTGCATATATTCTATCTGGCAGGCAAAGACATGGGGCATGGCCACCTGCACCGTGCTGGGGAGATTGATGATGGCCTTGTGATTCGCGTCAGGCTGCCATATGTCCAGTACCGCGTTGCAGACCTCCAGCGCGTACTCCGGCTCGGTCTGGGAGAAGCTCTCCGGGCTGTATTCAAAGGTGAAATTGCCGTCCGTGGCCTCTGCCATCTCTTTCAGAAGCTTCGCGCCGTCCACCGCCAGCTGCTTGATGGCTTCCTTGTCTTTCTTGAAGACCTGTTCCCTCTGTTCTACAGATGTAGAATTATAGAGATGCACCACCGCGTGGGGAGCCCCCTTCACCGCCTCGAAGGTCTTCTTGATGATATGCTCCCTGGCCTGGGTCAGCACCTGGATGGTCACGTCGCCGGGAATCATGTCCCGCTCGATCAGGGCGCGGATGAAATTGTACTCTGTGTCGGAAGAAGCCGGGAATCCCACCTCGATTTCCTTGAATCCGATATCTACCAGAAGCTTGAAGAACTCTAGTTTATCCTCCAAAGGCATGGGATCTATCAAAGCCTGGTTGCCATCCCGCAGGTCTACGCTGCACCAGACGGGGGGCTTTTCTATGGTGTCTTTCTTTACCCAGTCGTAGGTCACCTCTGGCGGCATATGATAGGTTCTGCCGTATTTTTTGCTGATTGTGGTTTTATTCATCATTCTGTATTCCTTTCCTTTTTCGCAGCTGCGGATTCGCGTCTCGCTATAGGAAGACATATTCGTCTTATATTCTATGTCCTGTTCCCTCTTCGGCATTCCGGTCTCGAGAACCTGCGCTGTTGCTTTATACTCACGGTTCAAATGCGCTCGCGAGCATAAAAATAGTAACACAGATTTCAGCGTTCCGCAAGTGTCTTTTTAATCTTTATTATTGACTTTTTTTATTTCCAATTTCCTTTTCAGATGCATTTTTTCTGTTATATCTTTCATTCTCGCCAAATAATTATTGTCTTATTTTTATCTATTTATATGTCTTAATTTAACTTATCTTTTCCTTGAAAAACAGGGGATTATGTGGTAAAGTAGAAACATCAGATAAGTTTCCTCAAAATGGGAGTCTGCCGGAAAGCCGTCTTAGAATCCGGTTTCTGTATTTCAGCTGATTTGCATTTCAAGGCAAGGGTAATGTTCGATGCACAATTTCCAACAACAATACAGATTCGTCAGTCTTTGCCTTGCAGGGACTGCCAGCGGCATAAAGGCCTAACGATTTTCAGACGGATTCTTTCGCAAAAAGAAAGGAGGCACATTGCCATGACCTTGACACAGGAAGATCTGCTTTCCATATCCAATCTGCTGGATGTCAAAATCCAGGCAGGACTGCAGGCCGAACTGCAGCCCGTCAAAGACAGCATAAGGGATTTGCGGCTCTACATCCATTCCGAGCTTGAGTTAATCAAGAATGATATCCGCAATCTATATGCCGAACTGCAAGTAGTTAAGGATGACATCCGCAATCTATATGCTGAACTGCAAGTAGTTAAGGATGACATCCGCAATCTATATGCTGAACTGGAGGCAGTCAAGGATGACATCCGCAATCTATATGCTGAACTGGAGACAGTCAAGGATGACATCCGCAATCTATATGCTGAACTACGGGCAGTCAAGGATGATATCAGCGGTATACATGCTGAGATGCGCACCCTCAAAGACGAAGTCAGCGGCCTAAACTACCATGTGACAAAGCTTGAACTACATATCGAAAATGTCACTGACAAGAACATTCAGCTACTGGCGGAAAACTATGTACCTGCCGCCAAGCGGTATGAAAAGGCATCGGCTCAGATTGAAGCCATGCGAGCGGATATGGAAATCATCAAAAGCGCCATAGAGCACCACTCGGAGGCAATCCATAAACTGGCATAGCGCTGATTCCGCAACTCGTCAAACCGCAGCCACCCTTTCAGGCTCTTTTCCAAGAGGCGCTTTTTCAAAGAAATCTATTCATCACAATATTTTGCATCCTTTTCCGGTTTTCCCCGGTTATTCGGCATGAAAATATCCGCCGGAACACAGCGCTCCGGCGGATACCTGACTTTTCCTGTGATTGAAATTCCAGCTTAAGGCTGAGCTTTCAAATCATTGTAAACCGTCATATAGAAATTCAAAAGCTGTTGGTTCGTGGTCTCCCGACAGCGGACGATATCTCCCAGGGCCTTTGCCTTCGCCTGCCCCACGAGGTTCCCCGGCGCGCCGCAGTCACCACTGTCACCGTCGGACATCTGAGAAAGCGTCTCTATCACTTCATTCAGATAGGCCGCCTGGCTCTGAATCGCCTTTATCTGGCCAAAAACATATGCCATATCGACAACCTCTGTCATCCCGGTTTCCGTCACATTATTATTTGTCATCTCGATGTTCGTCATCTCGTTATCCTCCAAATCAATCTCCGGCGGACACGCAAGGCATATCATATTTTCTGAAAGGAAGCGTGCCCGGCCATTTTTCACAAGACCTCTGGCCCGTTTGGGATAGGTCGCTTCATATTCATTGCCCTGTTCATCTACGACAATAATGTTTTTTTCGATGGGTGTCATCCCCTTTCCATAAATAGAACAGATTTCGTGAATGCCGTTTTTTCTGATGGGTGCCTCCCCCAATCCACAATTTTAATGTAGCAAAAATACCTGTTGTTGTCAAGGTTCTACCTGCCCGCTCCACTCATAGACTACATATTCATAGTCAAAATGATATCCCAGCTTCTGCGCCAAAGCCACTGACCACAGGTTCTGGGCATCCCAGCTGGGATACCATCCCCGCTCCAGGCAGTCCAGAATCAGCTTCGCGCCGCAGATACAGGCCAGCCCTTTCCTCCTGTAGTCCGTTCTGGTGTCAATCTCAATCTCTATGCCCCCAGGGTAGCCGGAGTAGGAAGACGCCCCCGAGACCGGCTCGCCGTCTTTTAAGATTACCGCCCCCAGCCCGTGCTCCCGGTACCGGGCGTAGTCCCGGTACAGCCACACCCAGTCCCTGCACCAGGCAATCTCCCGGCAGCGATGGAACAAATCCTCGTCCATCCCCTTAAGCTCATACCCCTCCGGCAGCCCGTCCACGATGGCCTGCAGCCTCTCCCTGTCAAAGATGTCCGGCTCTTTCTTTATCGCATAGCGTACCGTCTTCCGCGCCCCGGGAACAAGGCATTCCTCCATCACCTCCGCCCAGCGTCCATCCTGCGGCACCACAATCAGGAAATCCCGCCCGCTCTGCCGCAGTCCATCCAGAACCAGTTCCCTGTCAGGCTTTCCTGCAAAAAAGCAGAAATCCCCCAGCAGGGCCATAGCGGACGCGGGAGTCTCCGCGGAGTCTCCGTAAACCTTTCCCATCACGCCCTGCAGGCAGGACCAAATCAATGTCTCCTGCCAGCCCGCGAACAGCGGCGCTGCCGTTTCCGGTTCTCTTATCTCATAAACCATTGTTTCCCTCCTAATCTTAACGGGCCCGCCGGCACGCGGTTTCTTTCCGCTGCCCGCCCTATGCGCATCGGCGCCGGCCCACTCCTTTTTTATGATAACTCCATTTTAACACACTGGCATGGGTTTTCATGATTTTTCCTACATTTTTACCAGAAATATTTTGTTTTTGAGGCGTTTTTTTACTTTACGCCATCAGAATTTGTGCTATAATCAATATTTGGTCAGGTAATCCTCGTGTGGTGCAGGATACAATACATATGACCGGAAAAAAGAAAGGGTGACTGGACAATGGAAACCTATTACATTTTTAAGGATTTGGCAATTATCATCATATTCGCAAAGCTCTGCGGGATACTGGCCCGGAAATGCAAGGCGCCCCAAGTGGTAGGCGAAATCATCGCGGGCCTCCTGATAGGGCCCAGCGTATTAGGACTGGTACAGCAGTCGGATTTTCTGACACGGATGGCGGAAATCGGCGTGGTGCTCCTGATGTTCTCCGCAGGCCTGGAGACGAATCTGAAAGAGTTGATGAAGACAGGGCCTGTGGCGCTCCTGATCGCCTGCTCCGGCGTATTCGTGCCGCTGCTGGGCGGGTCTTTACTGTACATGGGCTTTTATGGCGTGGCTCCCTGGGGCTCGGAGGAATTTTATAAAGCCGTGTTCATCGGCGTCATCATGACAGCCACCAGCGTCAGCATCACCGTGCAGTCTCTGAAAGAGATGGGCAAACTGCAGGGAAAGGTGGGGACCACCATCTTAAGCGCCGCTATCATCGATGACGTCATCGGCATCATTGTGCTGACTTTCGTGATAGGCTTCAAGAATCCCGACTCCAACCCCGGCAGCGTGGTGTTTTCCACTGTGCTGTTCTTCATCATGGCGCTGGTGGTGGGCTTCATCGTCTACAAGGTATTCAAGAAGCTTGACGAGCGCTATCCCCACACCCAGAGGATTCCCATCCTGGGCCTTGCGCTGTGCTTTTTCTTCGCCTATGCGGCGGAGCGCTATTTCGGGATTGCGGACATCACAGGCGCCTATGTGGCAGGAATCGTCCTCTGCTCCATCCAGGACTCCTCCTACATAGACCGCAAGATGGAAGTCAGTTCCTACATCATCTTCGGGCCCGTGTTCTTCGCCAGCATCGGCCTTAAGACCAGCATCGACAATGTCAGCATGGGCATCCTGCTGTTCTCCATCGGCTTCGTGCTGGTAGCGCTGATTACCAAGATTATCGGCTGCGGGCTGATGGCCAGAATCTGCCGCTTCGGTTTCCAGGACAGCCTGAAAATCGGCGTGGGCATGATGACGCGAGGGGAGGTAGCGCTGATTGTTGCGCAGAAAGGATTGTCCGTGGGACTGCTGACGGCGGAATATTTCACGGCTGTCATCCTGCTGATCATCGTATCCAGTATCTCCACGCCAATCATCTTAAAGCTATTATACGCGAAAGATAAAAGCGTGCCGCAAAACGCCTCATAAAAGAGAGCTGCAGACTTCCTCAATAAAAAAGTGCCGTACAGCGGCACTTTTTTCCTGTTCTAGTTGCTTTTGTCCAGCAGCTTATGAATCTTCTCATGGGGATCCAGCAGCTTGGAAATGGACTCTCCCGCATTGACGGAATGGATGTAGATTGCGATGTACTTCGTGATGTCCACCTCCTTGTACCAAGGTGCGTTCCGTATCTCCTCCCGCCTGTATGACGCATTTGTGATAAATACTGCTTCCAGCACTTTCTTGTTATAGGCCTCATCGAAGCGCCCGATTCCCTCCGTGAACAACGCGAAAGTAGCTGCCGCAAAGACCCTCTTTGCTCCCTGCTTCTTGCAGTACCTGGCCACGTCCAGCATGGTGGTGCCGGAGCAGATCATATCATCCACGATGAACACATCCTTATTCTTCACGCTGGGGCCGATGTACTTGTGCACGTCCACCACATAATTGCCGCCCACCACCTTTGTCCTGGATCTGCGCTTGTAGAAAATGCCCATATCCAGCCCAAGCTCATTGGTATATTTAAAATTCCGTGTAGTCGCGCCCAAATCAGGAGAAATGAACAGGGAGTTATCCTCGGAGAACACAATGTCAGAATAATTACGTTTGATAGCTTTAATCACTTGATAAATCGGAAACAGATCGTCAAAACCATTATAGGGCACCGCGTTGGCCACCCTATTGTCGTGGACATCGAAAGCCGTAATGTTCTTCACGCCGATGTTCTCCAGCTCCCGCAGCGCCATGGCGCAGTCCAGAGATTCCCTGGATATCCGTCTGTCCTGGCGGCTGGCGTAGAGCAGGGGCGAGATCACGTTGACCCGGTATGCCTTTCCGCCGATAGCGGAGACCGTCCTCTTCAGGTTCTGGAAATGCTCATCCGGCGACATAGGTATGGTCTGGCCATACATCTGGTAGCTGCAGGAATAATTTCCCACATCCATCAGGATATATACATCCGCGCCGCGAACCGTATCCTCCAGCACCGCTTTCGCGTCGCCCGTGGAAAATCTTACAATCTGGGAATTCACTACGTGGCACTCCTCCTTGTTGTAGGTCTCCCGCAGATAGTACTCAATCTTGTCTGCCAGCTCCTCTGTTCCATACAGTGGAATCAATACGATGGGAATGGAATGGTTTGCCAGTGGGCTCATGTCTTCCTCCTTATGCTGTGATGAAAAATGTCAGGGTAACTATTACCAGTGTATAATATTTTCCCTTTGTTTACAAGCCCCCAAAACATCAAGTTCCTCTATTTCCGGCCCTTTCCGCCGTCTGCACCAGATATTCTGATGTCTTCAGTCCGTCCACAGCCTGCAGGCCAATGGCCGTATGCCACGCATAACCTTTGTCACGCTTGTCTGGCTCAGACTCTTTGATGTATTCCTTAAATGAATCTTTATTCACTCCATATCACCTCGCTGCTTTTTTCTCAATAAGGAACCCGCCACTTCCACAGGTATCGTCATTAACCTTTGATATACGGCACAATCACGTCGTAGAACTTCTTTGTCCAATCAGCGTGGAAGTTCGCCATCTGGAGCCAGTCAGTCTCATTCTCAATGCTGACGTTATTCAGCTGAATGAAAACCTTGGATGATTTAATATCCTCGCCACGGTTCCACTGGAGCGTCGTGCCCAGCCCTGATTCTATTTCCGCTTTATGTGTGTACAGGCTATCGAAGGCAGCCTTGTTTTCTTGCTTATTGCCTCTGCCAAATACGACCTCTGCCCGCGCTGCATCAAAGTTTGCTACGCAGCAAAGATAGAAGCCACCTATACCAAAGAAGCCATTGATCCAGTTATCCCTTGACGGATTAACACAGGAGAAAGAGCCATCCCCACCATGCGCCTTCTGAATAATTGGCAGCGCATATGTCCAGTATTTCCTCCGGAGCTCATATCGGCTGCCCGGCTCGTCCTCATTGGCCTCGTTTTCATCACGCAGGTAAAATACCAAGTCTGCCGGATCTTCATCGTACAGTTTGAAGAGACGACTCAGGACAGACAGCTTACTCTGCGTGCTGGTGTTTGTCCATACATAGATGCCGTCGCCAATCTCAAGCGACTTCGTGAACGCGTCCTGATTTGTATTGAAGTGGAGAGCAATGTTCTCCTCCTCCGACATGGCCAGCTTAGTGATAATGGCCTTATCCTCGGCATACAGAATCTGAATAACCTTCCGGAACATCTCAACCCAGCTCGTTACCGGCTGCCGGGTGTTCTTAAAGGTGAACTTCGCAATCAGTCGTCCGGTCAGCTCGCCCTCATCCTCAAGCGTATAAGTATCAAGCTGCTTTTCTTTCGGCTTGTATTCTGTGACAGGTGCCGCCCAGATTGACAGAGACCGGCCCATGAGATATTCGCTGCGCTCCTCCAGCTCCGCCAGCGTCCACTTGTCCTTCTTGGCAATCCAGGTATTCATGCGGATACCACTGTCATCGAAACCGTTCTGCATGGTTTTCTTTTCCGTGAAAGAGCTGTTACTGTATTTCGAGTTATAAGCCGTCAGCGTAAGATTTGCCATACGATGCAGCCATATCTCGTGTATCTGCTCATAGTCATCGCCCAGCTCCTTCTGCCATACCGGTGTCAGATGCTGAGGCATAATGTGCTCAATCGAATAGGTGCCGTCATCACAATGACGGTATACATCCTTATCCTCCGAAGTGCCGAAGTTTTCGAAGCGCTCAAGAATGTAAATCTTATTCTTGCTGTTCATCAGATAAACCGGGCGTTCCTCAAATGCCACCTTAAACTCCACATCGTCCGGGAAGCGGGCACGCTCCTTTTTGGAAAGAAGCGCATACTTAAGCTTCTCAACATAGTCATCCTCGGTACCGTCGTATCGGATAATCTCACGGTGCAGCATAAGGAAAATTTTATTCAGGGCATTTGTCGGCAGGTCACACATCGTCCTGCGGAACAGGTAATTCTCTGTCGTCAGGAAAATCTCAGTGACCTGTGCTAACGTCAGTTTATTTTCGTTATACAGGCGCAGCACTTCGAGGAAGTACGGCCTTGTCACCGTCGTCTCCAGACGGTTCAGACGGTCAATACAGGCGTCAAGGGCAACACTGCCGGAATTACCATCAAGGAGAATTCGGTACCGCTTTGCATAGGCCAGCATCTCGGCAAGGAGTGGTTCCGTTTTGATTTTTCCAAGTTCCACAAAGTCCTTAAAATTGATGTAGATTTTCTTCTGCTGCGGGATGGCCTGCTGCTTCACACTCAGGTAATCCCGGATGAAAGCACTTACATCATACTTCGTGCAGACCTCGATCTTGTTCCAGTATTTCTCGTAATAATCCTCCTGCTCCTTAGAAGGTAAGCCCATCAGGATGAAGTTTCTAATCTTATCACCTTCGCTGAGGTCAAGACCGGTCGAGTTCAGACTCTCAAAAATGAGCTGCGGATTGTCGTCCATATCCAGCCGGATGTTTATAATCTCCAGACAGCAGATTGCATCGTAAAGCAGGTCGATGGTGATTTCCTGTTTCTGAATCCGGTCATAGAAATAATCGTAGTTCACGGTCAGATTGGATTCACGGATATGCTCCGTCGTATCAGAGAACAGCTTCCCGAAAGCCGTCTGGTCATTCTTTACCGGTTTGAGCTTGATACGGGTATCCTCCGGCTTCCACTTATCCACGAGATATTCCTCAAATATCCGCTGCTTCAGATTAGCAGTTTCCGGCACAATGACACCCTTATCAATCAGGTTATACATTGCAAGGAACAACAGCGAAACTGTCGTAAGACGCTGCTGGCCATCAATGATCAGAAACTCCTCATTATGACCATCCGGATTATAGACAGAAACAAGACTCCCAAAAAAGTGACTCTTCCGGTGTCCCTTGATGATCTTTACGAGGTCATCATACAGCTGCTTGCAATTTTCAGTTTTCCAGTCGTAGTTTCTCTGGTAAACCGGAATGACAAACCGCTTGTCCGAGCCCTCCATATATTTAACGAATTTGCATTCTGAACCTTTCATCTGTCTTTGTTCCTCCTCGTTTTACTGAAAATCGGGATTGCTCCCCAGAGGAGTAATTCCGTTTTCTTTGAGCATCTCATTTATTTCTAATTTGAATTCTCAGCACAGGCTCCTAATACGCATTGATAAACGTATCCCTCCCCCTTCATTGAATTTAATTTAAAGTCTGTTTTACCAAGAAACATTTCAGCCTCCGGCAGTGGCAGCTTTAAGCCTACGCATAACGCCAGAGCTGTCTGCATCGGCATAGGGAATAGCAAACGTCTGATTCTTATCCAAGGCACCTGCTTCAAATGAATATCCGCGAACATGCTGACCATCCACAAACGGATAGTTCCGAAATAAGCGGGATCATCCGACAGCGGAATATCTTCTATGACCTGCAACTTCATATCGCTGGCTACTGTTTCAATCGGAACCCTGATCGGTTTATCCAAAGCTTCCGGACCCCGAAATGAATCAGGGCAGGCATATCGTGGCGCACCTACATAGTGGATACACATATCCTCACGTCCTGTATGTATATTGCATTATTCAGTTTTCATATTGGCACTTAATTTCAGTTGCCCGAATATTCTTTCCTATTTACGAAAACTTCTGCTTGCGTATATACGCAGGAAAAAATCCCCTGACTCCTTAATCATAATAAGCTTGCAAAATGTCAATAGAGAAGATGAATCAAATGAAAAAAATGCTAAATTTACGCAAACATTTCGTTTAATACATCTTCCATATATATCATAAATAAATCTTTTTCTTACATACAGTTCCTGTCACAAAATTTGTTCATAAATATTGTTTTGCTAATCTCATATGCCACTGTCGCGGGAGCCTTCTTATAATCTGCCGGATTCACTTTCAATCCTGCTGCCTGCATGGCTTCCACTACCAGATTTTTCCTTTCTACGCCCTTACCACCCAACTTCTCGGCTATTCTGCAACTTGCTTTATTTGAACGGAAAGCATTCCAAACAATACACTTTATTGATTCATTTTCAAATATATCTAAAAATAATATCCTGGCAGTTTCAAATGCATACCCTTTTCTTTGATATTCCCCAAGTATTGCAATATCTACTTCCGGCATTTCCGGATTGCCATAGTCTAATTCAATATATCCAACTCCCTGCAATGACATTTTATCAGCTATCAAATATCTTGCTTTGTTGTCCTGTTTTCCATCAGCATAATTTTTAATACTATTACATTGATATTCCCAGAAATCGGGCATCATCTCATATACTTTTGAAAAAGCAGAAGCCCTTTTATATGTAGACAAATAGCATTCCCTTCTCCTCATTCTATAAACTTTTCAAATTCATCGTTAAAAACCGACAATCGCTTTGAGAATCCCGAAAACCCATATGGCGATATATCAGATATGCATCTTTATAACAGGCAGTACGGATAGAAACTTCTGTGATTCCCCTTTTGTGCGCCTCATCACAGACATACTCAATCAATGCCCTGCCCACGCCTTTATTTTGATAATCGGGCAAAACAGCCAAAAACTCAATGTATAATGAGCGACCACAAAACATGTCAGGTGTTTCATACACTAATACAGCACCGCAAATCGTACCATCTTCTTCCACTATAAATGCATTATTCCTATTAACAAAAAAGGATAAATACTCATTAAAGCCCGTATAATATTTCGTGGCTAAACCTTCTCTATGCTCAAATGCCTTTTCGTAAAGCCGCGCAATTTTATCGTAATCATCTTTTACCGCCAATCTTATCGAGTATTTCATGATTTACTGCCTTTCTGCCCACTTCATTCTATAAATCCGTTGGATTCCAGTCAATACGAAACTCCAACACATGCCCAATCAAATCAATCGGAGCAACATCAAACTCCTTTGCCAATTTTCTTAGTTTATCATCAATTAAATCTTTGTTTTCTTCTTGAAACTTGCGTAAGTCTTCTCCATGAATAAACATTTCGCTGATTCCGTTAGGTTTCGCTCCAAGTTTTTTCATAAGATTCTGTGAAGCATAATTGTCAGAGTCAACCCTGCTTCTATATGTAGTTTTTCCTGTCAATTCCGTTAAAGTATTTAACATTACTACAAACGCACGATACCCATATCCCCGATGCCTATATTTCTTTAAAAGCTCTATTACCAATTCCCAATTCTCTACATTTAAATTTTTTATTCCACAATAACCTGCATATTCCCCAGTTACCTTATCAAAAATAGAAAAGTTCGCGGCTGTATCAGATAAAAATAATTCCCATAAATCCTTTTTAAAAGCATCTTCCTTAAAAGCACTTTTCATAATAGCGCATTCGTAGGATACTTTCATATAATCTTCATAATCCTCATCTGATATAGCCCTTAATATAACCATATCATTTTCAGCGAGAAGCTGGCCCCGCCTTGGCAAAGTACTTTTATCAAAATTCTGATTTTCAGTTTTCTCTTTAGGCTCATCAAATTGTGCCATTATTTTTTCAACTTCCAATGACAGCATATCTATCACAGCGCCTGATTCCAGGATTAATCCATCCTCTTTTAAAGAAATCGCTTTTTCTAATTGTTCTAAGACACTATCACACATTTCATGTGTTTTTAACTGACTGATTGTATATTTCCTATCTGTCAAATCTTTTTCTTCCGGCATATTTGCTCCTATCAATATTCAAAGTATTCATTCATATTCATCTTATATTAAGCTATTCCTAGTTTGCTTAATTCTTCTAACAGATTTTTATATCTCTCTTTATTATTATCAAAAATAATGTCGTTAATTATTGACAATATCATTGCCTGTCCGTCCGATACCTGTTCCGGATCATACTCATCCGGCAATACCTCCCCTGATATTGGAATTTCTATTTCTTTTATCCACCATTTGTCAATTTTTTGATATAATTCTAATACTTTATATACAGCTTTGCATCTGTTTCATTAAAACCATTATTTAGATTTTTCAAAAGTTCATGCGTAATATCATTTCTTCTTTCCCGCAGTTTTTGATATAAATTATAATCTTCTTCTGTAATAGCATCATAAAGTCACCACAACAATTATCCACTAAACAAAAAAAGGAGGATTCCTTATGGCTCATTTTACATCAAATACCTACACTTTGAAACGGGAAATTTTAACTTTTTCTAATAAAAATTCCAAAAAGCTTTCAAAACCGGACAAAAAGTTTACTGCCGATATGGCTTACGGCATCCCCGCTTCCGGAAGCTGCCTGTTGACCGACATCGCAGACCAGCTCCAGGAACGTTCCAAAAAAGTCAATTCCGTAGAGCGGCTCACCAGGCATTTTGGTTTCACAGTCCGAACTGGCGCGGCAAGAAGCTCAACGGCAACTACCATTGTGCAACTCTAATACTATACACCAAAACGATTACTATAATATGGATTTTTAACAAAAGAAAGCAGTCCATTGTTTATAGAATGGACTGCCAAAGCATACGCTACATGAAGATAGCAAGAAGGAAGAAAAGAACGCTAGGAACTAATGCAATTTTCCACGCCATACCGAAAACAAGCCGCATCCTCTTTCGCAAATCAAAGGTGTAAATATCAGCACCCCAAAACTTCATAAAGAGGCCAGACCCACGTTTGATTAAACGCAATACAATTAAGTATGTTACCACAAAGAGCATGGCGAAAATAATGACTGAAACAAATAAAGACCCTACAAAATTCTGAAAAAAAGTCATACACATTTACCTCCTGCCGCAAATCAGCGACTATATAATCTCGCCGGTACTTGCCTTGGGGGGAACTTTCCTTCCCATCCCCCGGAGGCGTTCCCTTTGAGACAACAAAAGCGGCGCAGGGTCAATAATCCCTACACCGCCATTAAAAGCTACGCACACGTCCATTGATTTTCCCATTGATTATTACTAGAAAAACCGTTATAATGGATTTTGGGCGCAGAATGATTCTGCTGTGTGGGACCTGAGTTAAGTGCTCTCCTGCATAGGGGCGCGGGAGGTGGTGCTCCTGCGCCCTGCCTTTTTTGCCTTTGTGTCTCGTGGTTCTATTTTACACCAGCTTATGTCAAATTGCAATAGCTTGATTTCCATGATTCGACGGAATAAGCTATTTTTTGTTTATAAAAAATTTATATTTTAGCGTAGTAAAATCATGGGCAGAGGTTCAAAACCTCCAACCCATTTTTTTCAAATCATCTTAAAATGTCTTAGCGCATTCTCAATAGCTGCCGCTTTCTCCGGTGGGCAATGAGGAACCTTCGCCCCCTCGGTCTTTGGCTTATTGTAGTTTTCCCGCTCGATGATGCCGTGTTTCTGCTTCACCTGGGCGACATATAGAGAAGATACCTTCATCCCATATTTCTCCAACACCCATTCCTTGATTTCCGTATAAGCAGCATCACATTTGACCTCAATATCCGGTGACGGCTCATAGTCCAAGTAGACATCAATGCTTTTTGACAACTGCCTGCCCTCTCATTTTTAAGTCATGCAGTCGGTTGTCCATCATAAATTTCTTTTTTCTTGGGTCGCCCTCCGCACGGTAAACAGTTAAGCTTTCTAAGTCAAATACGGAACTCCAAACCGTTTCAAAATCCGGCTCATTGTCATACTGACACATAAAGCCATAATCGCCCTTTAAAAGCTGCTTGGTGGTTTCAATATAATCCTCTTTTATCCGTCCCGAAGCAAAACTGTCCATGACAACTTGATACCGTTTATGGGAATCATAATCATCCCCATTTGCATCATCATATTGCTTCATTTCGTCGGATGTAAAACTGTTGACAGTACAAATAATTCTTCCATTCTCAAAACTTTCCGCATCTCGGATTTTTTTCATGGATGGCGTACATTCAACCACTTTCATATCACCGCTTTTATCTGCAAGCAAAATATTACAGTTAGATGCGATTGGAAGTTCCATAAGCAAAGAAACCGCCTGCTCCGTATTATCCGCTTTTTCAAGCAGATACCGCACGATGAAACAGGAATTAAATCCCGCCTGTATTTTATCAAGGCTGGTCATTACAAAAGTCATTGCAACAGCAAGCCCGTGTTCATTTATTCCCTCCTCCCCGTTAATAAAAGAGGATGTCGTAATTTGAAATCTATTTCCATTCTTCGGGGCATAAATTTCACTTTTGCTCCCCTCCCGCAGATAAGGCGGCAAGTCATTGTTTCTGCCATATAGGATTCTTCCGCCTTTTGCATATGCGAAAGCTGTACATCCCCGAACTTCAATGGGAATATTATTCTCCAAGTTATACATACAGCATCCCATACATAGCATCCAAGAAGCAAAACGCAGATAATCCGCACCTATGGCGTCGCTCACCCCTCTGATTTCCTCGCATACCTCTGGGAAATATTTTCTTAATGCCGCTTCGCTCCGTTTCCCATGTTCCAGTTGAAATTCATCCAAATGGAGAGGGAAAGAAACCTGACATTTTTTGAATATCTTTCCACGCTTCACTCCCATTTCATAATGGTCGCCCTTTAACCTTAAATGATACACCGTTTAATCATCCTCCTTAACCACTGCAATCCATACTTCGGAATGTCCGTTTACTGGCTGTCCGCTGCAAATCGGATACACTTCAATATCTGGCAGCTCTGCATATTTACACCCAGAGAACGGCAGCCATTCCATATAGAACCGCTTGAACACACTCTGCACATCTTCCTTAAAACGCCCATCGTTTTCAAATATCACCCATGTAGCCGCAGGGATTTCAAATCCATACATGCCCGCAGGAACAGGGGAATTTGCAGCAACGCCAATGTAGTAATAAATTTCTTTCGGGTTTTTATATACGCTGATTCCTAAAATTCCTCTTGGCTCTCCATTAGACAGCCTGCATATTTCCAAAAATTGTTTTCCCTGCAATGACGCTTTCCAAAACTCTGGGACTATCCTTAAATTATCTTCCATATCCGAAGTCAAAGGGATACGGATGCCCACAATACGCAGGGGCGGCTTTTTTGCAATGCGATATGCCATAGCGCTTCCTCCTGTGATTTCAATCTTAAACTGAATTGACGGATATGCTTGCAGGACATTTCCCCCTAGCTTAGCTGCTGTTGGCGTGATGCCATGAACATTCTGAAAAGCCCGATTAAAAGAAGTCGGAGAGGAATATCCATATTTTAATGCAACGTCTATTACCCTGCTGTCTGCCCGCTGCAATTCAAATGCCGCCTGCGTCATTTTTCGGCGGCGTATGTATTCCGCCAACGACACACCCGAAACATAGGAAAAAACACGCTGGAAATAATAGGGAGAACAACACGCAATGCGGGCTGCTTCATCATATGATATTTCCTTGTCCAGATTATCTTCTATGTAATCAATGGCTTTTCCAAGCTTTTTCAACCATTCCATCCTTTTACCCCCTTGCCGTTAAGGATAGCTTAATCCGATTTATATTTCCTCTCTTTTTCTGCTATCTTTTGTAAACACAAGTATAGTGTATAAGAATAAAAATACGGCTCTGCATCTAATGTGTCTGGCTCTGTGATGACTATTGTTTGTAAATTTCTCACTTCTATCAATCTTTCCTGCCTGCATTTCGGGCAGTAGAGAGGATAATTTATCAGAATAGTATCCTCCCCGATTCTGCTGCGGGTTTTGCTCCCGCAGACAGGGCATAATATCCATTCTGTCTGTTTCAATTTCCTGCCTGCCTTTCTTTCAAAAATAATGGTACTGTTTCCGATGCCTGCATAGCAGATATATAGTCAGCATAAGCGTGAAAAATTCCGCAAACGGAACTGCAAGCCATACGCCCGTTACCTCTAAAAATCTCGGTAACGCCAAAAGGAACACCGTAATAAATCCAAACGTCCGCAGGAAAGATATGGCTGCAGATGCTTTCCCATTGGATAGTGCCGTAAATAAAGCGGATGAAAAAATATTGCATCCAGAGAACAGAAAGCTGAATGAAAAAATGGTAAATCCGTTCTTTGTAATCTCAAAAACATTCCTGTTGTTCTCCGCAAATACCTTCGCAATGCTTTCTCCGCCAAACAGGGAAAATATAAATACAAATATGGAAATCCCTGCTATAAAGCTGAAACAAATACGGACGGTCTTTTTTAGCTGTTTTACATTCCCGCTCCCATAGTTATAGCTTACAACGGGGGCTGTTCCCATAGAAAAGCCAATAGTAAGCGTTGTTAAGAGGAACTGCGAATAGATGAGTACCGTAATCGCCGCCACGCCGTCCTCGCCTAACAGCTTCATCATCGTTATATTAAACAGAAATGTCGTTACGGCAGTCGAACACTGGCTTACCAGTTCCGACGCACCATTGGAACAGCTTTTCAGCAAAATAGATACATCCATTTTAGGCTTGCAAAAGTGCAGCTCACTTCTTTTCATCAGAAAAAATATTGTACCGATAATTGACGGTATCATATATCCGATGCCTGTCCCAATAGCAGCTCCCTTGATTCCCATTTGCAGTAAAACGATAAAGACATAATCAAAAACAATATTGGCAATCCCCGCCAGAACAGCAAGCACTAAGCCTAATGCCGGTTTCCCTGCCGTCACAAACAGATTCTGATACAGCACCTGCATCATGCTAAAAGCGGCAAAAATGAGCTGTATCGTCAGATAATCCCTGCAATATGGGAACAATATTTTACTCGCACCCAATCCCCAGATGATTTCATCCAAAAAGAAAAGCCCTGCCGCTGTAATCAGCAGACCGATAACCGCCCCTGCCACGACAATCAACGTGAAATTGCTTCTGGCTTCCTCTGTGTTTCCATTCCCCATTTTCTTCGCAACGACCGCACTTCCGCCTGTCGCAAGCATCGTCCCCAGACCGACAATCAGATTGATGACGGGGCAGACGATATTGATGGACGACAAGGCGTTCGTGTCTACAAACCGTGCTACGAAAATCGTGTCTACAATGGTGTATAATCCCATAAACAGCATCATCACCATGCTTGGGAAAGCAAATCTGATAAGGGACAGGGCGTTAAAGCTCTCTGCCAACGGGTTTTTCTGTGTTTCGGACATTCTCTGTTTCCTCCTTGTTTTTCGGTGGAAGCACGAAACGCTGCGTCGGATAGCCATATTCCACAAGCAGTTCCCGTTCTGCAAATCCAAGACGGCGGTATTCTTCCCGCCAGCCCGTATCTGCCTTATCGCCTGCACGGTATGTCGTCAACGTAATCTCTTTCCCGCAAAGCAGTTCCTCTGCCAGCTTATCAAGAAACAGCTTTGTAATGCCGAGATGCCGATACTGCGGATGGACAGCCAGAAAGTCTATGCTGCCTGTGTCTGGCGAAAATCCCATCACGCCAATAGCCAATCCAACATCCCGCAAAATCAGAGCCTTTTTATCCGCAATATACTGATGCAGGTTTGCAGCGTAGTCTTTCTTATCCAGACATGGGTAGCCGTCAATCGTGAGGCTTACCAGTTCCATCCAGTCATCCGCATCTTCGGGCGTGGCAAATTTAATATTGTCTTTTGTCAAATCCATTTTTATAAGCTCCTCCTTCAGACAGATTTCAAGCTGTAACGGGTAGAAATTTTCCGTTTCCCGAAATTCCGCAGGGGAAGTCTTATACATCGCCTTAAAAATATCCGTAAATGCCTGCTGGCTTTCATACCCGCTCATAAGGGCGATCTCAATAATCGGTTTTGCAGAAAACACCAGAAGTTTTGCCGCTTCTGTAAGCTGCCGCCGTTTTGCGTAGTCATGGATAGTCAAGTCAACGGTCTTTGTAAAAATCCGATGCAGATGGTATTTGGAATAATGCAGTGTCGATGCCACCATATCTAAATCCATCTTTTCATGCAGATGTTCTTCGATATAGCGGATAGCCTGTGAAACAATGCGTACTGTCTGACCTTGCATTTTGCGACCTCCTTTCCTCGTTTTCACCCGCATTTTTTTAACATTACGAAATGTCAAAGCAGGGGTTCAATGAGATATTGTAGCACAAGGAGTTTTCTATCTTTTCATCATTCTTGCTATGTTTTAAACCATCTTCATTTACAGCAGTTCTTCTTTCAATGCCCTTATCCATTCTTCGATTGCCTGCACTAATCGAAATTGCTGATGCAGAACCGCCATGCCCGTGGCAGGAACATCGGTAGCGTTTTCTTTTAAGTCCATGTTCTCCTCAAGATAGGATTTCAGCACATTGATATTACTCTCAATGTTATCCAGACATTCCCTCTGCTGTTCCTTTTCCATACTTTCTAAATTAACGATAACCGCATTAAAATCCAAGAATATGTTAATCGGCTTGCAGGATATTTCGAGCATCAGTTTCTCAAATTCCTCATTTCCTGCATCCGTCAAGGAATATACCGCCTTTTCGGGCATTTTTCCCTCTTTCTCCGCGCGGCTTGTAATAAGCCCCTTCTCTTCCAACTGGATAACCTTTTTATAGATGGATGGTGTGCTGATTTTTACCCACTTTGAAATGTTGCGGTATTCCACCAGTTTCTGAATATCGTATGCACTCAAGGATTCCCGCTTCAACATTCCCAATACAATCAAGTCAATGGTCGCCATTTAAAGTCCCTCCTTTTTCTATTGACAACTACTATAAATTATAGTATTATAATCCCTGCAACGCAATTACTATATTTTATAGTAGTATAAATAATACTATTTATCAAGAGAAAGGAGTTCAAAATGAACAGTCAAGGTAAAAAGATGGAGTTGCTCGGCAGCACATCCATACCAAAAGCACTTTTAGCAATGGGCATCCCAACAATGATTGGCATGTTGGTAAATGCTTTCTACAACCTCGTTGACGCTTATTTTGTCGGCGGGCTAGGGGAGAGCCAGATGGGGGCCATCTCCGTGGTCTATCCGCTCGGACAGGTCGTTGTCGGTCTTGGTCTGCTGTTCGGAAACGGTGCGGCTTCTTACATTTCCCGATTGTTAGGGCGTGGGGATAAGGAAAATGCGGATAAAGTGGCAAGTACCGCTTTATACAGCAGCGTATCCGTTGGGGCAGTCATCATTCTCTTTTCTATGGTGTTCCTGCATCCCATACTGAAGCTCTTGGGGGCAACCGACAGCATCCTTCCCTTTGCCGCCACATACGCAAGGCTCTACATTGTTTCCTGTATCTTCAATGTATTCAATGTCACGATGAATAACATTGTGACTAGCGAGGGAGCTGCTAAAACAACCATGTGTGCCTTGCTGACGGGTGCGGTACTCAATATCGCCCTAGACCCGCTGTTTATCTATCTGTTTGATTCAGGCGTGGCAGGAGCGGCGATAGCGACCGCAATCTCACAAATCGTTTCAACCTGCGTATATCTGACCTATATTTTTCGGAAAAAGAGCGTATTCCATTTTCGGGTTAAGGACTGCACATATACAAAAGAAACCATGTCTGAGATTTTCAAAATCGGCATCCCGACATTGGTATTCCAGATTTTAACGAGTGTGTCCATTTCCTTAATCAATAATGCCGCTGGCGGTTATGGGGACTCTGCCATTGCAGGCATGGGCGTTGTCACCCGCCTTATCTCAATGGGCAGCTTGTCCGTATTCGGGTTCATCAAAGGCTTTCAGCCCATTGCGGGGTACAGTTACGGGGCGAAGAAGTTTGACCGTCTGCGTGAAGCAATCAAGACTTCTATCCTATGGTCTACGGCTTTCTGTGTGATTTTCGGTGTGATACTGGCTCTGTTCCCTGCGGCTATCGTTTCGAGGTTCACAAAGGGCGATGTCTGGATGATTCGCATTGGGGCAGCATCCTTAAGAGCAAACGGCATTTCCATTATGCTCTTTGGATTTTATACGGTGTATTCTTCCCTGTTCCTTGCTTTGGGGAAAGGCAGAGAAGGCTTTATCCTCGGAGCTTGCAGGCAGGGGATTTGCTTTATCCCCGTTATCCTGCTTCTTCCGATGGTCTGGGGGCTAAATGGAATTATGTACGCCCAGCCGATTGCCGATGTACTTTCCGCAGTCATAACGGTATTCATGGCGATACCGCTCCACAAAAAACTGAATGAAATGCAGAGAAAACTGCTGAAATAAGCCCAAACAACTAAATATCTTTTCTTTCTAACAAACAGAGCCGATGAGCTGTGAGTTTTTCTCACAAGTTCATCGGCTCTGCGTCTTAGCGGCTGGCTCTCTAATGGCTTTACTTGAATATCTAATTTCCATGAATAAAATGAAAGTCACAACAATTAGCGCCTCCCCCTATTGTTCCCATACGTTCAAATCTAATCTTAGGTTCATATCCCGAAAAAGCAGTTATATCACTTTGACAAAAAACTGGACAAAGTTCTGGGCAGCAATATTTCTCACACATATCTTTGTAAAGGCAACGGACTATATTAAAATGGATTTCTCTATTATCATGTCTTTTCCATTCTACCGTAAACCCCTCTGTTGGATACTTTTTGCTCATATGCGATTTGCTTCTCTATCGCTTAAATTCGTATATTTTTCACACATTAAAATATAAAGCTGTTTGCCTTGTTCATTTCCATATTCCTCAGTTAAATCATCGTATAGAAAACTGAAATCTGTTTCTTTATAGTTCATAATCTTATCTCCGTTTCATGCAATCATTTATTTATCTATAACTGTTACTTTCAGATGTTTCGCTTCAATCAGCATTTCCTGCTTACATTTTGGACAATAAAGCGGAAAATTTAGCAGGACTGTATCTTCTCTGATTTGATTACGGGTTTTATTTCCGCAAACAGGGCAGTGTACCATTTTGAAACTGTTCTTTATCTCCCATAATAAAGCAGAAGAAAAAACCCGCCAATGACTGTAAAGAGCATAACTGAATGAAATATCTTACCGGTTATTATATTTCCCATTTTCCAATTTCCCCTAATATCTCTTAATTTCTCCATGAAAATTATGTGCTTTTTCAAGCAGCGGTCCTTTTGCTCCCATTGTAAAGGCAATATCACTGCTGCGGATTGACAATAGTTCCATCCCGGACTGTAATTCTAAAACGTCCAACGTATTTTGCGGTAACTTAACAGTTCCGTCCTTATCAATGTTAATCCACGCATATTTACGCCCTTTATATCGGGTAAACTCACCCTCGGAAAGCCGGTAGTCCCTTAACGCAGGGCATTCTTCCAATATATGGCTGAGTTATGAATTTGACAGCAGCGGATATGTCGTCACGCAAAAGCCGCCTGTTATTTTGCTTCCCGTAAAAATTATCACTTTTCCATCCCGCAGTGCATCATATTCCAACAATGCCTGTGGCGGGATGTGTATTGTTAAATCGGGGTTTATAACGGAAAGACCAAATACAAATTTACCCCCTTTATTGAGCTGCGGCATAAAAAACCTCCTTTTCCAGTATTCCTTTTTCTACATTGATATGTTATAATAGTAGTGTCCATAAAAACTACTTTATATATAAAGTACTACAAATACAACCCAATGTCAAGGAGGAAAAAATATGCTGTCCAAACCTGCCACAATGCTTTTAGGTTTCATATACGAAAAACCACTTAACGCATACGAGATCATAAAACTCTTAAACTACATGAATGTGAAATGGTGGTTTAATATCGCTGATTCAACGGTATATTCGACCTTAAAAACCCTTGAGAAAAAGGAATTTATATCTGGCACTACCGAGAAAGTCGGAAATATGCCAGACCGCACCGTTTACAAACTTTCTGATAAGGGGAAAAGCGAATTTGTAAACACTTTAAAAGCATCCATCCTGCAATTCAACTACGATACAAACATCTTTTCTATTGCTGCTTTTTTTCTAAGTACATTTACCCCTGATGAACAGCAGGAACTTTTGCAGGAGCGGCTTAATATTCTGCAAAAGTACCGTGCAGGGATTGAAAAACAAATCAATCCGTTATGGGAAAACGAAGTTTCTTCTGCCCATTCTGCAAATGTAAAAAGAATGATTGACCTTGTAGATGCTGAAATAACAGGGACAAACCGATTACTTGAAAGCTGCAATGCCAACATATAACACAAGTCCATGAAATGGATAACAGACCGTAAGGAAAACCTATGACGATAAACAATATCCGCTATTTATATCATGCAGAAACAGGCATTGAGCTGATTTTCTGCAAAAATTCAACTATATCCTACCCGCTGCATAACCACGTTTCCGTACTGACAATCGGTATCATACTGGACGGCTCCGTAGTCCTTACAACAAATGAAAAATCAAGGACTTATAAGCAAAACGAAACATTTGCAATATTTCCATATGAGCCGCATAGCATTTCGGCACATGACAGCTATTCCCTGCTTACCCTGTGCATTGATAAGAATGCTGTAAACGACGCAGATGTTATCACCATACAAAAACATATCGGACTTCTTCTGATGCAGGCTCTGAATATGGGAAAAATCAATCAATATCAAATATTACAACTACTAAACTGTCTGGATGAAACCTCGGATTCTTCCAACTGGCAGCTAAAAAAACATACCCCCTATATCCACGTCTTAAAAAAACAGTTGGAATTATATCCGGAATGCAAACTTTCTGTCGAGGAAATGGCACAAAACGCTTTTCTAAGCAAATACCACTTTATCAGAAGCTTCAAGGCAGAGGTAGGGCTTACACCGCACCAGTTCCAAATCCAGAAGCGCATCCGCAAGGCGCAACGCCTAATCCATGAAACCGATACAATAACCGAAGTAGCTTTGACCACGGGTTTCTGCGACCAAAGCCACTTCATAAAGCAATTTGAAAAACAGGTAGGCTTGCCGCCTTTTCGATAACCTTCTTACGGATGTTATTCTCGATGGCCTCTGCTGCACCTTCTTTGTGGCCGCTATCGCCTTCACCGGTAAGCGTCTCACCCTGCTTTGCTACAAAATCCAATAGGGTAAGATCATCAAAATCGCCAATCTTCTCAGCATCCGCTGCCGTGATATAGTTATCGATCATCTTTCTCATATCAGGCTCATAGGCCTTCAAATCTAGGAAATCACCACTGGCCGTACCGATGGTTTTCTTCAGCTCAATGTAGAAAGTGACCTTCTTGTCATATTCATTCAGTTTGCCAGATGAGATATCATCAACCAGATATGGCTTTGCTTCCGCGAAAGCTCTGACAAGACTGCTCACCAGACGATAGAGTTTTTCTCTCAGGCGTGCATAAATCTCGTTGCTCTCCTCCGACTGACCGGAAACACCACAGAAATAATGGATGTACTGGATCTCCCCACGAGGTTCCTCGACACCTTCGCAGAGTTCTTCAACGGCATCATACACTTCCTCAAAATAGGATACCGTAGCATCGTGGCGATCCTTAACAAGTCCTTTTACATCCTCCGGATCATATCCTTCAAAAGCTCCGGAAGTATAGTCCTTCATTGCAGTCTGGAGCTGTCCAAACAGCTGCTTGTAATCCACGATATAGCCGAAGTCTTTACTATCATCATCAAGGCGGTTGACGCGGCAAATCGCCTGAAACAGGCCGTGATCCTGCATCCTCTTGTCGATGTAAAGGTAGGTACAAGGAGGCGCATCAAATCCGGTGAGTCCCATGCAACCTTTTCCAGACGAGAGCGGGAGCTATATACCTTCTGCATCGTGCCCCACTTCTCCTTGAGCTTTGCTTTAGCACGAGAAGAGAGGCCTCTGGTCTTTACATCAAACCACTGGTCAACACGATCCTGCGAAGATAAATCCTGTGGAACATCACGATATTCATAACGCAAATCCAGCACGACACCATCGGCAACGCCTTCGTTATATATATAAGCATGGATATATGTACCGAAAACTTCGATACTGATCTTTTTATCCTTTTTCAGCAACGGAGTACCCGTAAAGCCGATAAATACAGCATTCGGCATGATAGTCTTCATCGCTGTATGGAGTTTACCGGACTGCGTTCTGTGGCATTCGTCAACAAATACCACAAGATTTCCCTTTGCCTCGAAATCGGCAGGGAGGGAGGCTTTCAGCTCTTCAATATACTTATCGTAGTCATTTTCTGTCGCTTCTCCGCCACGACGGCCAAACTTATGCACCAGAGAGCAAATCAACGAATCATCATATACATTCAGGCGATTCAGCAAATCCTTACCGCTCTTGGTACGAGCAATATTCTCATCCACGCCAGTGAATGTTTTCTCTATCTGCTCATCAAGCTCATCTCGGTCTGTCACAATTAGGACACGGGCATTAAGCTCAGCCCAATGTGTCAGAATCCACTTCGCTAGCCACACCATTGTCAGCGTTTTGCCGGAACCCTGTGTATGCCACAGGATGCCGCCCATCGGTTTATCCGGATCTCTATTCGGATTATGAAGCTCCGTTCTCAGATTATTAAGCCTCTGCTGGGTACGCTTGATACCAAAATACTGATTATACCGACACACCTTTTTAATGCCTTTATCAAAGACGACAAAATCCAATTCCTTAACAAAAGCCGGATCATCACGCAGTACATGGATCACATAATGCTCACTGCATCCCGGACGGTACACGTTCCAAAACGACTCTCTGACGAGGTTCTCGACCGCTCTGTAGTCTTCGTTTCTTTCTAAACGAATGATGTAGTCATTTGTATTCATTGTTTTTCCTCCTGAAAATTGTTGACTGTCAATTGCCTTTCAGCGGGAGGTTTGTTCGATTATAAGCAAACCTCCCGGTCAGCCTACAATCTCCAGTGTGTTGTACTTTCTCAAACAGCACTCTCCTTAAAATGATATTTATAATCAAGCCTGACGGCCTAATTATTCTGATGATACAATCTTAATTCTATTTCTTCTTCGTAGCGGGAAGCTCCTCGTACATTGCTTCCAGTAGTTTTCTCAGAAACTCCTTGTTATCCACGTCATCCACGAGCAGCATTTTCTTTGCGCCGTCATACGGCAGTTCCATTTCCGCATTCGGCATCATTGCCGCAGCGGATTTTGTGGGCTTCACAAGAAAGCGGTCATCATAAATGCCGCCGACAATCTTGCCGCGATAATAGATGATGTATTCGCCCATCATCGCCCGGTAAGATACATCGTCCAGTTCAGACAACTGCTCTAATATGAAATCCAGATATTCTTTGCTTGATGCCATAATCCTACCTCTCCCTTATCGGATGTCTGATCACTGTTTTTAGCTTTTCCGGTGCAACCTTTCTGGCATCACTCAGATAAATTTCATGATGCAAACGCTGCTCTGTAATATCCAGAACATAGCCCTGCTGTTCCATGTATTCATGCATCAGTGCAACAGTTGCAGGCTCATCATCATAAGAACCGATGTGCATGCACTGAACGCACAAGCCCTCATCATAAGTCAGGAATTCGACCTTTGAGAAGTCTGTCTTTTTCTTTTTAGTAGCCTCTTCAACCGCCCAGTCGAAATCCGCTTTTGTAACAAAGTCCGGTAAACGAATCACGGATATCCAGTTGAAGTCTTCTTTGTGAGCATATTCTACTCCGGATACTTCGTCCTGCCACCAGAAGCCCTCCAGAGGTGGCACTACATAGCCGAAATATCCCTCAATCTGATGATCTCCTTTTTTGCTCATCTTGATCGTAAAAGCAATGCCGTACAACAGTCCAATCGCCTGCTTATATTCACTGTCTTCAGGGTTCGGATCGCCATGACCTCGAACCGCGATATAGTTCATGCTCGGCACTGTCACGATGGACGGAGTATTCTTCGGCATGTAAAATTCCTTGTATTCTTTTTTATAATCAAAAGCCATATCTTTTCCTCATACTACATCGGTGTTCCCACTTCAATTAAGTTGCCGTCCGGATCATAAAAGCGTATGACCTTCTGTCCCCAGCTGTGCGTCATCAGTCGATTCACATATTTCACATCCGGATAATATTTCTCGAGTTTCTCTACGAATCCTTCAATATCAGACTCCTCAAAATAGAGCTCGCAGGAGTTATTCTCCGGAATAATCTCTTTTTCAAGAAACTCTTTCCAGTATTTTTTCTCCTGCAGTACCAGCCCTTCTGTCAGAATCATATTTCCATTATTGTCAAGGATCATCTCAAGGCCGAACAGATCATGGTAGAACTGTCTGGCTCTCTCGATGTCTTTTACAACGATCAGCGCATTCTTCAGTTTCATCTTTTCCCTTTCTTCTTCGGAGCAGGCAGTACGTTATTCATTAATCTATTGCAACATGTTGATACTCATCAAAGAACTTTTGCAGAGCATCAACAAACTGTCCTATATGAATCTCGTCAACAACAGAATGATGTGCCTGAATTGAAATCGGAATCAAGGCACGTCCATCCTTCTCGTAGTATTTTCCCCAGTCAAACAGAGGAGTCGCATTGTCCTTTTTTCCGGAGTTAGTGTGCGAAATATGCGTATAAGTTACCCACGGCATAGGAGAACATTGAAACACATCATTTCCAAGAGGAGCGGTAAAATACTCCTGCTGTTCCTCAGCTGTCTTTAATGCCAACGCCACATATTCTGGAAGCTTATCTATGAACGGAACGTTGACAACCTTAAACAATCCTGTTTCTTTGTTAAGGTAGGTAAATGCTGTATCAATTCTCTCGTAAAGCACGACTTTTCCATCCAAAAATCTGTATCTTAACGCTTCGACTTCATTGGCGCACTTGCAGACTGCATAGACCATTGCCAAGGTAAAAGACAAGCCTTCCTCCTTGACCTTTTTCTTGAATTCAGTAATGTCGGGTTCAAAAGTCACACAAAATGCCGGTTCTATACTGTTCCGGAAAACCATGCAGTGCATAGCTCGTTCCCATGTTGATTCATCTATTACTTCATATTTGTTTGCCATAGAATTGTCCTCTTCAATTCCAATTTGCCATTCTAACATCTATCTCACACTTTTTGTCCTGATTTGCCTTTGGATAAGTTACCGAGAAGCGTTTTCTTTTATCCAGTTCCATAAAGCATTGTACTTGCTCATTCCTTTTCATTCCTCCAAACTTTTAATTTGTGGGAGGGAGAATCCTCCCACAAATACTGACTATTATTTTAGGTCTTTAATTCGACCTGACTGAATTACATCAATGTTTTCTTTGATCCTGTTTTCAGGCCAATTCCACCATTGAAGCTCCAGTAACTTGGAAATCACTTCATCTGAGAATCGCTTTCTTATTGGCTTGGCAGGGATGCCTCCAACAATTGTATAAGGCGGTACATCTTTGGTGACAACTGCCCGTGTACCAATAATCGCTCCATCTCCAATCGTGACACCAGACAAAACTATGGCTTCATAGCCAATCCAAACGTCATTGCCGATTACAATGTCACCTTTGTTATCCCATGCACTTGTAATGTTTGTTACATCCAATCCCCATTCCTCAAAGAATATTGGAAATGGATATGTAGAAATTGAGTGCATTGTGTGATTTGCACTGGTAAACAGGAACTTTGCTCCGCAGGCAATCGAGCAGAATTTACCTACCTTCAGCTTATCACCGTTAATCGGATAGCGATACAGAACATTGTTCTTCTCAAAATCCCGTGGATCATTCACAAAGTCGTTATACATTGTGTAGTCACCAATCTCTATGCCAGATTCCGTGATTACATTTTTCAAATATACCGTTTGGGTATCACCTGTTCGCGGGTATATTTTGTTCTCCGATATAGTCATTTCATAATCCTCCATGTCTTGATATCTATTAAGCGACTATATCGGTTGCTACAATGCAGCGTTTCACCTTTTCACCTCCAAATTGTCCGGCCTATAGCCTTGACATCTATCTCACAGCCACAACTACCTGACATCTAACTCGGCAACTCAACATAGTGACATCTATCGTGGCAACTCAACTCTCACACTTTTTGAGCTGATTTGCCCTTGGATAAGTTACCGAGAAGCGTTCGTACTGCCCGACGCCTAATTTACCCGATTACCCGAAAACCGCAGTATTACTGGCCTTTCGCGGCTATTTTCCTTCGACCCTTGACATCAATACTACCGTCTCAACATGCACCGTCATCCCAAACTGATCCACCCCGCGCACTCTCTCAATCCCATACCCCCCGTCGCAGAGCACCCGCAGATCCCGGGCCAGGGTCGCCGGGTCACAGCTCACATAGACAATCCGCTCAGGCTCCGCTTCCAATATACCCCTCAGGCATACCTCGTCGCAGCCCTTCCGGGGCGGGTCCACCACCACCACGTCCGGACGCGAAGCGTCCTCCCCATCCCCGCCGTGATAAAACTCCTGCAGCACCTCCTCCGCCTTCCCCACGAAGAACGCCGCATTCCCAATCCCATTCCGGGCCGCGTTCTCTTTGGCATCCTCAATAGCCTGAGGTACAACCTCCACGCCGCAGACCCGCTTCGCCTTGCCCGCCAGGAACAGCGATATGGTTCCTATACCGCAGTACAGATCCCAAACCGTCTCCTGCCCTGTGAGCCCGGCATATTCCAGGGCCAGGCTGTAAAGCTTCTCCGTCTGGACAGGATTCACCTGATAGAAAGAAAGCGGCGAGATATGGAAAGTCAGCTCCTCCCCTGTATAAGGCCATCCCGGGCGCGTCATGTCCCGGACGCGGATGGTGTCGGATATCACATCCTTTCCCCAGATGGTATGCACTTCCTCTCCCATGATGACATTTGTCCGCTCTGTCTGGATGCTCACGGATATGCTGGTCATGCCCTCTATGCCGGCCAATTTCTGAAGCAGCATCTTCTGCCTGGGCAAAAATTCTCTCCCGCTCCCAGGCATCAAACCAGCATCCTCTGTACCGTCCTCCGTTATACTCTTTCCTGATGGCGCTGTTCTTCTTCCCATACCGCGAATCACACTGCCCTTTCCTGTCTCCCGGGCAAAATGCGACATATGTGTCATATTTTCTGTCCGTGCACGTGCCGGGGGTTTTCGGTTAATCACCAGACATACCATGATCTCCCCGCTGACATAGCCCTTGCGTATCAGCACATGCCGCACCAGCCCGGTTCCGGACGTCTCATCATAGGCGCTGACGCCATTCTCCCGCATATACTCCAGCACCGCCTCCATGACGGCCCGGTTTTCCACAGGCCCCAGCAGACAATCCGTATTTGCGATGATGCTGTGGGTCCTGCCCGCGTAAAATCCGGCAATCACATTCCCATCCCTGTCCGTCCCCACCGGGTACTGTGCCTTGTTCCGATAGCGGAAAGGCTCTTCCATCCCAACGACAGGCTCCATCCGCTCATCTATGTACCCCGGGGCGAACCCGCCTATCCGGATCAGACTGCCCCGAATCTTGTCCTGTTTGAACTCCAGCTGTTTCTCATAGGAAAGCGCCTGCAGCTGGCATCCCCCGCACTGCCTGTGATACGCGCATTTCGGCTCCACGCGAAAAGGAGAAGGTTCCAATACCTTCTCCAGCCGCGCATAGGCATAATTTTTCTTAGGCTTAACAATCCTGGCTTCCACGACATCGCCCACCACGGCATCTTTCACGAACAGCGTAAAGCCCTCCGCCTTGCCGATTCCGAAGCCCTCATTTCCGATGTCCTCGATCGCCACAGCAACAAGTTCGTTTTTTTGATATTTCATATATGTTTTCCCGTTTTTCTTCTTTTCGGCTCTGGCCGGCCCGACATCAAATCCGGCCGGCTTCCTGCACTTCCGGCTTTCCAATGAACCAATAAGCCTCTTCCAGCAAGCCCTCCCGCAGCCTGAAATAAACCGCTCCAGCTTCCCGAAAAACCTCTCCTACGCCAGCTCCTCCGCCAATGCCCTCAGCTGCGCCTCATTCTCCGGCTTCATGGCGGACAGCAATGTCACTGTATTCTCCGCGAACGAAATCTCCTTGCTGCCCTCGAACTTTGCCCGCATCAGTTTCGCCGCCGCAGGCGCCCAGGAGCCGTTCTCCACCAGCGCCACCGTCCGCTTCTGATAATTGTGCTCCACAAGCCGCATAATGAAATCATGCATGAAAGGATTGATGCTCATATTGTAGGTATTGCAGGCCAGCACCAGCTTGCTGTAGCGGAAAGCATCCGCCAGCGCAGCCGCCATGTCGTCCCTGGCCAGATTATAGACCACCACTTCCGCCCCTTTCTCCCGGAGGACATCCGCCAGATACAGCGCCGCCTTTTCGGTATGGCCATAGACAGAGGCATAAGCCACCACTACGCCGTCAGTTTCTGCACGATAGGACGACCATGTGTCATACAGCCCGATATAATACTCCAGATTCTCTTCCAGCACCGGCCCATGGAGAGAGCAAATCTTCTGAATGTCCAGCGCGCTCGCCTTCTTCAGCACATTCTGCACCTGCATCCCGTATTTCCCTACGATGCCGATATAATACCGTCTCGCCTCGTCCGCCCAGTCCTCCTCCACGTCCAGAGCCCCGAACTTGCCGAAGCCGTCCGCTGAGAACAGCACCTTGTCCCTGGCATCATAGGTCATCATGACCTCCGGCCAGTGCACCATGGGCGCACAGACAAAAGTCAGCTTATGGGCGCCCAGGTCCAGCTCCCCGCCATCTGCCACAGGCATCTGCTTCATCCGGGGCTCCAGCGCAAAGAACTGGTGCATCATCTTAAAGGCCTGGGCCGTAGCCACCACCTGGGCCTCCGGATATTTCTCCAGGAAAAGCGGGATATTGGCTGAATGATCCGGCTCCATATGCTGGATGATCAAATACTCAGGCCTGCGCCCGGCGAGCGCCTCTTCCAGGTTCTCCATCCACTGCTGCCCAAAGCTTCCGTCCACGGTATCCATCACCGCGATATGCTCATCCATTATCACATAAGAATTATAGGCCATCCCATTAGGCACCCGGTACTGCCCCTCGAACAAATCCACCTCATGGTCATTGACCCCTACGTATAAAATATCGTCTGTCACTTTCATCTTTCCATCCATCCTTTCTTTCACCCGAAGATTATCCGACTTTTTCTTGTTTTTACTTCGTTTTACATCATTCTCTCGTGGCCCGCAGATTCGACTCAAACAGGCGGTTGTACCCGAACCACCCCTGGTTCCCGCTGTTGTTCTCCAGTATCTCCTTGAACGTCTCCAGCTTCGCGTCCGTATCGTCCGCGTAATTCAGGGCCATAGCCTCCATCAGCGCGGGCAGCTTCGGCGAACCGTATTCATATTTCCCATGATGCGCCAGAATACAGTGCTGCACCTGTGCCAGAAGCTCATGGGGAAATCCGTCGATGCCCGCCGCTTTCTCCGCCACCATCTGGGAGCCCATGACAATGTGCCCCAGCAGCTGTCCGTCATCCGTGTAGTCATTCTCCGGAAAAGGCGAAAGCTCCTTTACCTTGCCGATGTCATGGCACATAGCCGCCGTCAGCAGCAAATCCCGTTTCAGAATCGGATAAGCGCCGCAATAATATTCACACAGCTTCGTCACACTTAAAGTATGCTCCAATAATCCGCCCACAAACCCGTGATGTACCGTTTTTGCGGCAGAGGAATGACGGAATTTTTTCACAAAATCATCGTCCTTCTCGAAAAAGGCCTCCAGAAGCCGCTTCAGATAAGGATTCTGAATGCTGTCCACCTTTTCCAGAAGCTCCAGATACATGGTATCGTTATCCCTGGAACTCACCGGCAGATAGTCCCCGGCATTGTATTCCCCTTCCCTGCAGACCCGGATTCTCTTGACGCTGACCTGGAGCGTCCCCTGGAAACTGTTCACATCCCCATAGACCTCTATGTAATCCAGCGTGTCGTAATCCCCGATGCCCGGATTGTTGGGCTCCCAGACTTTCGCGTCAATGGTGCCCGTCTTGTCCTGCAGAATCACATTTTCGTAGGGTTTCCCGTTCTTGGTCACCGCTGCCTGCTTATGCTTGCAGAGATAGATATCAAAAACTCTGTCCCCTTCTTTCAAATCTTTGATGAATTTCATCTATCTGACTCCTCCCAATTCTATATTGAACTTCATTTCCCTATATTCCTCCTGGGCCTGCCGCATGACGGCCACCTCCACCGTATCACCCGGCTCCAGGTCCATAAGGGCCTTGCTGTATTCCGCAAAAGAAGAGACGCTTTTCCCTCCTATGGCTGTAATCACATCCCCCCGCTGAATGCCCGCCAGCATGGCGGGAGAGTCCATGTCGAACTCCTCCACATAGGCCCCAAAGGGGATTCCAAGTTCCTGATTCGCCTCACGGGGCACATCAGCGCCCCTGATGCCCAGATAGGCGATCAGCGCCCCATTGGACATCTTTTCTACGGTTTTCTGTAAATCAGTGATGCCATAGGCCGTAATCAGGTTTCTCATGTCCGTGCCTGTCCTGTGGTTGGTGATGATTCCAAGCATCCGCCCCTGCAGATCGAACAGGACGCCGCTGGCGTTCTGGCTTCCGCTGATGTCCGTCAGCAGGATTCTGTAATTCCTGTCCGAGGCGGACACCGTGGTGCCGGAGGCGGTTATCATGCCGTAGCTGATGGAATTGCTGGTGCCCACAGGGCTGCCGATGGCGATGACCGGCGTTCCAATCAGGCTCTTCGAGTTGGAGTAGCCGAATTTCACGATCGGAAGCCCCTCTTCCTGCGGGCCCTCCGTACTTACGAGGCTCTCCGGGCCTTGCACTCCCTGGCCCTCTGCTCCCTGGCCATCCGGAGCGCTCTCGCCCGGCGCCCCCTGGCTTTCCGTCCCCTCCTGGCCCTGGCTCCCGGCGCCTTCCTGCCCCTCTTCCGTCCGGCCCTCAGAACCCTCCTGCGCGCCTTGCCTACTGCCCCGCACCTCATCGGACAATGCCTCCAAAGGTACTGAGAGCACCGCCAGATTGGTAGCCTCGTTGTGCTGCTTCAGCTGGGCCTCCACCTGGGATTCGTCGTAAAAGGTCAGCCGCAGCCTCTCCGCGGACCTGATGGCGGAATAGTCCGTCAGAATCAGCAGTTCCATGCCGTTCTCGGATATGATGACCCCGGAACACTGGTTTTCCCGCTCCTGCACGCTGTTGAACCAGTCGATGTTGGAAGTCACCGCCGTCACCGTCACGATGTAGCGGCTCAGCTCATTTCCGTACTCATGCAGGGCGGCGTACAGCTCTTTGTAATGATTCAGATCAAAAGTGACCTGGGCCAGAATCTCCTGAACCTGCTCCTCCCCAAGCCGTACTTCCGTCTCCTCCCCGCCCTCCGGATCCGGGCTCTGCACAGGCTCCCGGGACGGCATGGGCGTAGGCTCCGGGCTCTCCGTGGGAAGATTCTCCGCCAGCATCTCCTCCGGCGACATCTCCTCCAAATCCTCCGGGAATTCCACCGTCTGTATCTCGGGCTCCTCCTCCGGATACAGCCAATTGCTGATTACCGGTTCCAGCACAAGGAACGTGACGCAGGCCACCAGGCCGAAGATGACCGCCATGGAAATCGTGATGATAGTCCGGCGAATCAGCTTTTTCTTGTTGACCGGTTTCTCTTTGATTTTTTCGATAAGAAAGTCTTTCTGCTCATCGGGGAAATCTTTCTGCTCCAAATCAGGCATTTGCGCTCCTTTCCCTCTCCTAAAGCCGCAAAAACAGTCCCCTCTGTCAGGAGGAACCGCCCCTGGCACATCTACGCTTCCTAGTATACAAAAATATAGGGGAAAAGTAAAGTTATAAAGACCTGCCTTTCCACAAATATTCCAGAAGAGACATGCGCATTTCTTTTCAGGGATATCCGCAGATATCATAATATCGCAGCAAAAGCTCTACCACCCTGCTATAGCTTACCATCCCGTCCCGGACGCCGTTCAGCTTCAGGCTGGCGTCCGCGATGCTGTCGGATACGGCGTCCACGGTTTCCGTGTCCAGAAGCGCCTCTCTTTCTATCCTGGCCCGCTCCTGTGCCGTCAGGAATATGTTATCCCTATGGACCTGCGGGTGTATCGCAGCTCCGGTCAGGTACCTTTCATAATCTGCCGCTTCGCGGTAGTCATTGTCGATATAGTACAGCACACTCAGATAACCGCTGTACTGGAAATAGATGTCCTCCGTCCGGACACATGCCAGATAGCCGATCAGATTCGCCTCATCCTCGCGGATGAACCCTTTCAGATGCCCCAGTTCATGGCATATGGTGGAGGGCCTGTTCAGCAGGTACATCACATCATTGTAATTGGCCTCCATGGAGAAAGGATAGAAGCACCCCGCCACATACTGCCGGCTCATGAAGTCCGAGCAGAGCAGGGGCTTCGGATTCGGGTAAAAACCCTCCAGGAGGCTGTAAGTCTCGCCTAACTGTCTCATGGCTGTCTTTGCCGTCTCCTCCATATCTCCCCGGTAGGAAAGCGTGCCGTCCTCATTCCGGGGAATCCGGCAGCACAGGGCATTGCACTGCTCCACCACGAAATTCCGCAGCGTCTCCAGTTCTTCCAGGCTGTATTCCGCGGCTGCGGCTTCCAGATATTTTTCCGCGAAGCCGGAGGCATGATAAAGTATGTAACAGTTCAGCGTCATCAGTGCGAATATGCCAAGCAATATCCACAGCCCCGCTCTGCAATATGCCCTGATGAATTTCCTCAAACGGCTATGCCAGGCCTGGCGTTCAGGCTCTTTCCGCCGGGTTTCATCCATATCCAGACCCGGTTCCGGCTCTCTTCCGGAATTCGTTTCCCATCTCCAGTTCCTTTCCGTTTCTTTCCCCTGAGCCTCTTTGGGAATCCTGCCCCGCTTACGTTCTTTCCTTTGGGCTTCTTTCAAATCTCCGCCCTGGTTCCGCCCTCTCTCATACCGCTTCACCGCCAGGCCAGTCAGCCACAGCGCCCCGAGCCCGGCCCCCGCAGCCGCGAAGCCCGCCCCAAGCCCAATCAGCATTTCCCCCACAGAAAAAGGAACCATGCCCACGGCCCGCCCATAGGTATCCACCCATATCCGATAGACACGGGACACGTACCAGTCGCAAAACCGTTTGCTGCTCCACGCCACAGCGTGCAGCAACAGCATGATTCCCCATATGCTTATGTATACAATCCGACAGCGCCGCCGGCAAAGCCGCCTTTCCCCCCTTAAGCCGCCGCCCTCCGGCGCGCGTCCTTTACGCTTTCTCCGCGCCAGGGCAGACCTGACTTCCGTCCTTTCCATCCCCATACCCCCTGTGCCTTAAGGAGCCTATAAGAACACTCCCCCATATATACAGTATAGCACAGGCGGCAGGAATCGCCTTTTCCTTATTCTTCCATAAGCACGGCAACAGGCCATGCAGCGCTCATGGCAAGAGGGGCATCCGCCAGCCGCATCCCCTGAATAAGGACATCTCACCAAAATGTCAGGCCTCCCCGCGTTTCCCCGCGCACCGCCTGCACATGCCGATTCCCAAAAGCAGCAGCAGCGGAAACAGCGCCGCAGCCAGAATCCCTTTCTTCAGATTCTCCCCAAAACAGCTGGAAACCATTCCCACCACCGTAGGGCCTCCGGAGCACCCCAGATCCCCGGCCAGCGCCATCAGCGCAAAGAGCGCCGTACCGCCTCTGGGTATGGACGCTGCCGCCTTGCTGAAAGTCCCGGGCCACATAATGCCCACGGACAGCCCGCACACCGCGCAGCCCGCCAGTCCCAGCACGGGACTTGGCACCAGCGACACGCACAGATAAGAAGCCACGCACAGCAGGCTGCTCCCGGCCATGAATCTGTCCAAATCGATTTTCTCCCCGTATTTTCCATAAAAGGCCCGCGCGCTGCCCATCAGCAGGGCAAAAGCCAGCGGCCCCGCCAGATCCCCCACAGTCTTGCCCACGCCCAAACCTTTCTCCGCAAAAGTGGAGGCCCACTGGCTCACAGCCTGCTCGCTGGCCCCGGCGCATGTCATCATCAGCATGAACACCCAGAATATCTTCATGCCCGCCAGTTCCCTGATGGAAAGCCCTTTCTCCCCCTCCCCTATCAGAGAAGCCATGGGCACTCTCGTAAAGAAGAACGCGTTGGCCAAAGGCACCAGCGCCCAGATAAGCGCCAGCGCTTTCCAGTTCCCGATGCCGCATACCCGGAAGAATACCGTAGACACCAGCACCACTCCCACATGCCCCCAGCAGTAGAAAGAATGCAGCAGGCTCATGGTCTGCTCCTTATGCTCCGAGGGGCAGGCTTCCACCACCGGGCTCACCAGCACCTCCAGAAGCCCTCCGCCGATTGCGTACAGAACCACCGACACCAAAATCCCCGCAAAAGGATTCCCCAACAGATCCGGCAGCACTGCCAGCAGCCCCAGCCCGGATGCCGCAAAAATATGGGCAGTCACCATAGAGGCCCGATAGCCTATCCTGTCCACAAAGCCCACAGACCCCAGATCCACCAGCAGCTGCAGGCCGAAATTGATGGTCACCAGCATGGTAATCTTTGAAAGAGGAATGCCATAGGTGTCCTGAAAAGTCAGAAACAGCAAAGGTACAAAATTGTTGACCACCGCCTGCACGATATACGCCAGGAAACAGGCATAAACGGTCTTCTGATATCCGTTCTTCACATTTGCTCCTATCCGCCCCAGGCCTTTCTTCTGCCTGCCAGGGCTATCACTCCCTGCCGAATGGCAAAGACGCGCTCTCCTGCCGTCAGCCGACGGCTCCGCAGGGTATTGCCTGCAATATGCCACTATAGCACAGGTACCCGGATTTTTCCAGTCATTTCAGCAATTTGCGGACAATTGTGGAACAAAAAAGAGCCGGGAAACCCGCGTCCTCACACGAATCCCCGCTCTTTTTCAATGTCCGAATTCAGACATTATAATTTCCCTTATCCCCGAACCATCTCCGCCAGCCGCGCTTCCTTTCCCGCGATATCCGTCACCAGCTTGAACTGGTTCCTGGCCCGGTCCAGATTGTGATGCTCCCTGTGGATTTTGAAATAAGTATCCCCATTGAGGTAATCCGTCAGAAACCGGATGCCGCATTCATAGGTCATCAGCTTCACGGACATAGGCAGCAGTGCCAGCTCCTCCTCCGTCAGGGCCTCCCGCATCTCGCTTAAGTATCCCTTAGCAAAAGCCTCAAAAGCCCTCTCGTCGAACCATACCTGACCCAGATCCACCTCGTCCTCCGCCGCTGTAGAGCCGCCGATGCGCAGCGCGTCCCCGAAATCATACAGCATGCTTCCCGGCATAACGGTGTCCAAATCGATGACGCACACGGCCTTTCCGCTCTCCTGGTCGAACAGGATATTGTTGATCTTGGTGTCATTGTGGGTCACACGGACAGGAATCCTGCCCTCTTCCATTCCCTTCACCACTCTTCCCGCCCAGGCGGCGTTCTCCAGGGCAAAATCTATCTCCGCCCTTACGCTCTCTGCCCTCCCGGCCTTGTCGGCGCGGATTGCCTCCCGCAGGGCTTCCGCCCGCTTAGGCGTGTGATGGAAGTCTTTGATGGTCTCATGGAGCTTCTCCACGGGGAAATCCGCCAGCATCCTCTGGAAGTGCCCGAAGCCCACCCCCGCCTCATATAAGTCCTCCGGGGTCCTGCTGCTCTCGATGGTCTTGGTGCCCTCCACGAAACGGTAGACGCGAAAGACATTTTCATCATCGACTCTGTAATACCTGCCGCCCTCCAAAGTGGGCACCACCTCCAGCGTCCCCCGCCGGAAGTCCCCGCCGTCCTCCCGGAGCTTCTCCCGGAGGAACGCTGTGACGTTCTCGATGTTCTCCATCAGCTCGTCCGGGTTCCGGAAGATAGAGGTATTGATTCTCTGGAGGATATAGCGGGGCATGGCGACCAGATATGTATCATTGATGTGGCCGTTGCCGTACGCTTCCGTCACCGGGCTGATTTCAAAATGCTTCAATATCTCATTCCGATCGATCTCTCTGCTCATAACCGCTCCCGCTCATTCTCGTCCACTATCATATGCCACTTTCCCTTTGTAAAATCAGGGAAGTCCACCACTGCGCCTCCCTTTGCGATGGACATTTCCGACAGGGCTGTCACCGCCATCCAGCTGGCCGCGTCATACACGTCCACCGGCATGGGCGCGTCCTCCCGCAGGCAGCGGAAGAATGTCTCGAACTCCAGCCAGTCCATGCCGTCATGGCCGCCCTTGACGCCCTCCTGGATATATTTCTTCCAGACCGGATGATCGTACTCTTCCTCATAGTCCTTGGCATTGCCCACACAGTGCTTCAGCCAGTCGAAGTCATGTGCGCTGTCCTCTTTCCTGTCCAGGAACACGGAATCCGTGACCTCCTCGTACATGCCTTTCGTGCCCCTGACGTTGAAGCCGCGGCTGTAGTACCTGGGCAGAGTAGTGTCCAGAGTCAGGGTGATGGTCTCTCCCCTGGCGCATTTGATCACCGTGGTCACCACGTCGCCCTGGGCGAAAGTCTCTCCCATCAGACGCTGGTCGTCGCTCTTGCTGGCCCTGATATAGTCCCGCAGCCCGGCCGCCTTGGAAGCCGTGGAGCTTAAGGTCAGCATGCGGTTGCCGTGGTTGATGTCCAGCACCTTTGCGATGGGGCCCAGCTCATGGGTGGGATAGTTCTCGCAGTTCCTGCTCAGATAGTTCCTGAGCCTGTAATGCCTGTTCTCTTTTCCGTAAGCAATCTCGCTGCGCAGATCGTGGTGGTACCCGCCGGCACAGTGCACCACCTCGCCGAAGAGGCCTTTCTTCACCATGTTCAGGGCCATCATCTCCCTGCGGCCGAAGCAGCAGTTCTCCAGAAGCATGAAAGGCGTGCGGGTCTTCTCATAGGCCTCCACCAGATCGTAGCAGTCCCTGATTTCATAGGCTCCGCCTACCTCTATGGCCACGGCCTTGCCCGCGTACATAGCCTCCAGCGCTATCTCCACATGGGTCTCCCAGGCGGTGGCCACAACGATGACGTTTACATTCGCATCCTTGATTACATCTCTGTAATCCGTGTAACCCACAGGCTTTGCCTGGCCGAATTTCTCCACCAGCTCAATGCCTTTCTGCACCCTGTCCTCATAGACATCGCACACTGCCACTACCTGTTCCCCCTGGGGGAGCACTGCCCACTCCAGCAGCCCGTACCCTCTGCCGCCCAGTCCGATAAATCCGATTCTGATGTCTTTCATTCCATATCCCTCCATGTCGTTTCTCTCCCGCCTCCCGTGCGGAACAAGCTCCGTTCCAATCCGCAGCCTCCTGCAGCTCCCATGGGAATGCCTCGCGGAACCACCCTGCACAGCAGCCAAAACGTCACTGTTCACAGATACTTCCGTGATGTGCTTTCGTGCGTGATTTGCATAAAATCCCGAGAGCGCGGGTGCCGAAACAATTTCTGCCGCAAACCCTCCGAAAGGTCTTTACAGCGTCTCCTATAATTGGTATCATAGCATTGGAAAAAGTATATATCTATATCAAAACGGCTCATAAATATATACTTTCGGCTCAGCCAATTACAGTTCATGCCGCAGCCGCCGACAGAATCCGCAATCGGGGCTTCCGGCCAGGACGGAAAGCCCGGGCGGCACTGCGGCCTCACTGGCGGTGCGCAGTATGCGGTTCGGAGATTTCGAGAGTATCGGGAAGCGGAAAGGAGAATCCATGGTCTGGCTGGCATATTCCGTCAGGGAGCAGATCCGCATCACGGACATGTACTCCCTGTTCGAAGCTCATTTCGACAACGGCTACGCGTTCCCCGGAGAAAGTCACAATTTCTGGGAATGCCTCTATGTCATGAAAGGGGAGGTCTGCGCCTCCGGAAACGAAAGGGTCTACAACCTCACCCGGGGATCCATCATCTTCCATAAGCCCCTGGAACTGCACAAATTCATCGTAAACGGCCCTGACGGCGCGGATTTGCTGATTTTCTCCTTTGCCGCCGAGGGGCCCCTGACTTCCTGTCTGGCGGAAAAGGTCTTCGCGCTTTCCGATGCCCAGCAGGACATCCTGGCTTCCATGCTCTCCTTTATCCGTGCCAAAATGGAAGAGCCCCGGTTCAGGAAAATCCTGTCCGCCCGGGATGCCAGCTCCTGTCTGGAGCCTTTCCTCATCAGCTCCACCTATTCCCAGATGCTGGTAACCTATCTACACCAGCTGATGCTCTCCCTGGCGGAGACCGGCTCCGTCTCCTCCGTGTCCTCCGCGCCGGACGCTGTCATCTTCCGCAGGGCCATCAGCTACCTGAACAGCAACGTCAGCGCCCAGCCCTCCGTGCCGGAAATCGCCCGGTACTGCAACGTCAGCGAGGCAAGTATTAAACGGATTTTCGATAAATACGCAGGTATGGGCATCCACAAATACCTGCTGAAGCTGAAGGTCAAGGCGGCGGCAGAGCTTCTCCAGAGCGGGGAAAGCGTCTCCAGCGTGGCGGAGCAGCTTGGCTTCAACAACCAGAGCTACTTCTCCCGGGCTTTCAAGCGGGAGACAGGCCTTGCTCCCTCGAACCTGAAAGCAGCCGCCTCCCAATGAGACGGCTGTCTTTATGCCCTTAAGGCATGAATCGAATCAGCCCGATCCCCGCTATCTTCATCTGCCAATCCTCATTATGGAAAAAGCCCCCGCCTCACGGCGAAAGGCCATACTTCCAATCCAGCCACTGACAGGCCGCATTTCGGCCGACAGCAAACTTTATTTATATTGCTTAACAGTTATAATTTCCGAGTAACCCCACTGCATAACGCCAGCCATATGCGTTTAACCAGTGCGGTACGGTAAATTCCGGCGTTATGCAGTATATGCTGAAATTTCCTCTGTCATTTTTCAGGCATCCGGCAGAACCGGTCCCATCTCCCCCTCACGAGAAGCGTCAGCGCCGCTCCCGCCAGGCAGATTCCTATCCAGAGCGCCACCACCGGCAGCCATCCCGCCTCTTCCGCCACGGCCCCGAAGCCATAGGTAGACAGAGAGCTGCCCACATAGGTGGCCGAATTCAGGATGCCGGATACCGAAGAGACCTTGCCGTACCTGGTGAAATGCCCCGGCACACGGCTGATCAGCATCAGGTTGATGCCATGGGCGCAGCCGGTAATCAAAGTCATCATCATGATGCACACCACCGGCAGTCCGTCAAATACCATCAGCATCACCACGCCCGCCGCGGCGCCCGCCACGAACAGACATGCCGCCGTAAAGACTTCATTCTTCAGGCGCTCCAGCAGCAAAGAGGCCAGCAGGACGCTGAACACGCTGAATACCGGAAGCGCCGCCGCCGACAGGATGGAGCTGGCATTGCTCATGCCGAACATTTCGCTCATATATACCGGCATCCAGGTGGTTATCCCGTCTCGCAAAGTTCCCTGCAAAATGATAGCCAGCAGAATCGCAACCAGAGGCGCGTCCCCCACCAGCTGCAGGAACAGAGATTTCTTCCCGCTTCGGCGCCCGTCTTTCTCAGAGGCCTCGTCCTGCTGCGCCTCTTTCTGCCGTGCCCCTTTCTGCCTCTCCTCCGGCGCAGGGCTGTCCGCCCCCAGTTTCCGCGTATTCCAGAACCAGACAAAAGCCGCCCCAATCCCCAGCACAGCCGGCAGCCTGAACACCGACTTCCACCCGGAAACCGAAATGCATACCGGCGTAAGCACATAGACCGCGATCGTAGCGACAGAGGATGACATGGACACCAGCACGCAGGAATACTTATACCATTTGTCACTCAGGCATTCCGCCATGATGCGCACCATGGGAGGCCAGAGCATGGCCTGGAAGAAACCATTGGCGCACCAGACCGGGATGATGATCTCCATCCTGGGAAAGCCGGCCACCAGCAGATTACATCCGCATGCCCCGGCCAGTCCCGCGAACATTATCATCTGGGGCTTGAACTTATCCCCCAGAATCCCGCAGATAATCTGGCCGAGTCCATAGCTCAGGAAACATACCGTCACCGGCAGTCCCGCCACGCTCTTGCCAATCTGGAGCACATCCTGCAGTTCCACCATACAGGCCGCATAGTTCAGCCGCGTCATGTAACTCATGAAATAGACAAGGCAGCAAAGAAAACAAAGGAATTTCATCTGTTTCTCGGATGTAAGTTTCGTCAGCATAGCAGGCATTTCCCTTCTAATCTGTCGCGTGATGATATGATTATGGCACTGGTCACCGCCAATGTCAAGCCATTAATCATCAACTTTTACAAACTGCCATCCTGCAATCCGTTTCCTGTCACGGCAGCCTTTAACATGTACCTTTCAGGGAGAACATCAAAGTATCCCCCAGCCGCATATCCACCATGATTTCCGTGACATTATGCCCGTAATAGCGCTTCTCATAGACTTCATAAGGACTGCACGGCTTCGGGAACCGAATGGTATGCTTTCCTTTATAAGAGGCATGAATCGTGACAAAGTTCGCATTGGCGTAAATCACGTCATCCTGTGTATTGTACAGATGGCAGCCAGCATATTCGGCCAGGGACGCAATCAGCTCCGAGCGCAGTATCTGCGGCGCGCAATAGGCGCTGGTCCAGCCGTCCATCTCCCTGATTCCGTAAGCCGCAAGCCCCATCTCGCAGTAAGCGCCCAGCACCTGTACTCTAGGGTCATCAATATAGAACCCGGGATTCATGTAAGGGGGCGCCAGCACATTCTCCAGCCACACATTACTGTGCACATCCCTGTCGATATAGCCGTAGCGCCTGTCCTCCACCCCATAGCGCACCGCAGGATGGGACAGATCCGTAAGCCGGAACCGGGGCGAACAGGTGTGGTCGATCCGGCCCACATGCATCCCGATCAGGCTCTCTATGTGGGCATTGTCCATGACTTTCTCCGCATCCGGGTTCACGAATCCCGGCGCGTACAGCCAAAGCACCACCGCATGGTTCTTCCCGGCCTTGCGCAGCACTGCCTCCCGCTCCTGATCCGTCAGCCGAAACAGGTTCATCATAATATACAATTTGTAATCCGGCATATCCTCCCTGCTCAGATCATTGTGGAAATAATAATCCACAGGAGCGCCTATCCTGTGCAGATCCGATGTGCGGTAGTAATCCAGCATCATGGTATTTGTGTAGCCGGATACGGCATGGCAGCTCTCCTGGTCATAGATAACCGCTATTTCGTTTTGTTTGTCACGGTTCAGGGAATAGGCGAATTTCGCGATTTCCCTCTGGCGGCTGAACAATCCATAAATATCCTCATGCTGATACCTGCCGCCCTCCGCGTGCTGATCGAACCACCAGGCATAGATGTCCTCGCACAGTACCCGGGCAAAGTCCCGCTTCAGTGTCACCATGCTGTCCCGCACGTCATACAGCCCCATGGCATCCCGGTAGAAGCTGTCCTCCAGATGGGTCCGGCTGTCCTCCTCCGCCACGAACATCTGACCCCGCAGCCGGAAAGAATCCTGCATCTCCCGCTGGGCAACACATCCGCCGGGCTCCCTGTTGTTGTACACGCCGGGAGCGGCCAGGAAATCCACCTTTCCGCTGTCCAAAATCGTCAGGGTGGCCGTAGCCGTGGTGCTGTTGTAAAAGTCCGTGCAGCCGTAAGAACCGTAGAACGCTCCCACCACTTTCCCCTCATAACGATTTTTCAGCAACGCGGCGAAATGGACGATGGCCTCCGCCGTGGCCTCGTGGAGCGCATCATAGAAATCCGCCACATAGGCGTAATCCTCCAGATTCAGGAACACGCCCAGATTGGCGGCCTTTTTCCCGTTCATATCGATATTCTTTCCGATGATGCGGTCCGCGCTCTCATAATATTTCATGGCGTCCAGAATGCCCTCTTCCACATGGATGTAATACTGCTCCTCCACATTGGGAATCAGCGGATTCTCAAAAGAAGCGTCCTGCCGTTTCCAGGCTTTGCACAGACTCTCTTCCGTGCCGTAGCGCTTCTTCAGGAAACTCCCGTAGGCTTTCCGGAACGCCGGGGAGAAATCGCCGTACTTGTTCTTCCTCCTGTCGCAGATGGCATTCACGGGATACCACTCGGAAGTGCCTCCCGCCGCCAGGAAATAGCCGATGACCCTGTCCGCAAAAGGCAGCCTGTCTATGGCATCGCAGAAATCCTGCAAGGCCTTTCCCGCCGCAGCCTTCCACTTATCCGAGGCAAAGGAATACATCCCCGGAATCTCGTCTCTGTGCACCTCCGAAGAGAGAATGGAGGGCTCATGGCTCCCGTCCTGATATGTAATCAGCTCGTCTAAGTTCTCCTCCATCCAGTCCACCGGCGGATGCAGTCCGATGCGCACTATGATATAGGCATCCGGCACCTGGGAGAGCAGGGTCTTTGCGTTTTTCACAAAGGCCTCCAGGCCGCCGGGCTCATGCCGTGAACCCCCTTCTTCGTCCACATAATCTTTCCCCGGGCGCAGCCAGTCCGTATTGGTCATCAGGAAAAAGACCCTGAGCCCCGCCTCCCCCAGATTCCTGATATAGTCCGGCTTGTTAAAGCGCGTGGTCATAGCCATGGGCGGGAAGACTTCTCCGTCTATTACCAGCGCGGGGCTCCCGTTTACCTTTTTCACTTCCGCAAAACTCATATCCAATTTCCTCCTCGTTTCTACAGCGTCCCCGCACATCCGGGGACGCTGCCGCATTCAAAGAACAATCACTCTTTCACCGAACCCACCGTGATTCCCTTTACAAAGAACTTCTGCAGGAACGGATAAACTACCAGAATCGGGACGATCGCTATGAACATCTGGGCGCTCCGCACCGTCTTTTCGCTTAAGCTGGACAGAAGAGCCAGCTGCTCCGGCGTCATGTTGGTCATGGTCTGGTTATTGTTGATGACCTGGGTCGCCAGATAGGTTGCCATGGGATAATTGTTCGGATTATTCATATAGAACATACCGTCAAACCATGCATTCCAATGCCCTATCATGGAGAACAGGAGCAAAGATGCCAGCGATGGCTTGGACATGGGGAGGATGACCTTGATCAATGTCTGCCAGTGATTGGCGCCGTCCACAAAGGCCGCCTCCTCGATGGCCCTGGGAAGCCCCTTGATGAAGTTCATCATGATGATCACATTCCAGATGCTCATGGCAGAGGGCAGAATCAGCACCCAGAAGCTGTCCAGCAGGTGCAGGTTCTTGATCACCATATAGGTGGGAATCAGGCCGCCCCCGATGAACATGGTGATGGCAAAATACACCATGTACGCCGTCCTCGCCCTGAACTGCTTCGCAGGCCGCGACAGGGGATAAGCCGTAATCGCGATAATAATCATATTGAATGACGTTCCCACCAGCACGCGGAGGGCCGAGATGCCCACGGAGTGGAAGAAATCTTTCTTGGAAATCAGATACTCATAAGCCGTGAACGTGAATTCCACCGGCACGAAGCCCACCCGGCCCGCCATGGCCGCATTGCTGGAGCTCAGGGACATGGCGAACACATGCAGGATAGGCAGGATACAGGAGAGCGCCACCAGGGCCAGAACGACTGTATTGAACACCTGATATACATAAAAACTCACAGACCGTTTGACTTTCATAGAATGCACCTCCTTTAAAATACGCGGTAATCGCTCTTCTTATAGAGAATCCAGTAGCTGATTCCCACGAAGACCAGCGACACGGCAGATTTGAACAGTCCCATGGCGGCGGCTGCGGAATACTGATGCCCCGCGATACCCATCCGGTACACCAGCGTATCCAGGATATCCACTGTCTTCTCCACAGTGGGATTGTACATGACCAGAATCTGCTCAAAGCCGGCGTTCAGGATGCCCCCAAGCCCCAGCACCGTCAGCACCGCCACCATGGGCAGGATGCTGGGCAGCGTCACATGGAGCACCTGTTTCCAGCGGCTGGCCCCGTCCACCCTGGCCGCCTCATACAGGGCGGCGTCCACATTGGTGATGGCTGCCAGAAGCAGAACTGTATTGTACCCCATCCCTTTCCACACATCGGAGGCGATGATGATCGTCCGGAAATACTTATTGCTCACCAGGAACGCGATGGGCTCTATATGGAAGAAACTCTCCAGCACATTATTGACGATGCCGTCATACGCGAAAATCTCCAGCAGCATTCCTGCCAGAATCGCCCAGGAAAAGAAATAGGGGATAAAGACTATGGTCTGCACGGAACGCTTGAACCAGCTCTTTATCACCTCATTGAGCATCAATGACAGGATAAGGGGAACCAGAATGCTCAGAATGATCTTAAAAAAGGCGATAATGAAAGTATTTACGAAAGCCTGGCGGAAACTGGGCATGGTGAAGATATAGGCGAACTGGTCAAATCCCACGAACTTCGACTTGGTAAAGCCGAGAAGGGGTTTGAAATCCTGAAAAGCCATAATCAGGCCGAACATGGGAAAATACGCAAAAACCGCGGTAAAAATCACCGCCGGAAGCAGCATGACATGCAGTTCCCTGGTCTTGTACAGGCTTTTTTTCTTTTTCTTTCTCTCTTTTTCTGCCATAAGATGCGGCTCCTTTCCAAAATGAAATCAGGTAAAGCTTTACAGGGCCGCCGCTCATTCCAGCGGCGACCCTGTCCTTTTCACGCTTCTATTCTTATTTGTTCTGGTACCACTCGTTCACCTCTCTCGCGATATCGTCGCCGCCCTGAGCCTTCCACTGCTCTACGAACGTGTCGAAACCGTCGACGGGGGTCTCACCCATGATGATGCTGATATAGGTATTGTCGCGCAGCTTATCCAGCTCGCCCTGCTTGGATATCATGGAAGGTGTGGTCACATAGACCTCATCATAAATGATGTCGGCCGTCTCCACAGTCTTGATCATGTTGTCCACGCCGCCGTTCTCGGCCAGACGGCTGAAGTAGGTTCCCCATGCAACGCCGTCATCCGGGTTCTCCGCATAGTTGAGATAAGATGCCCAGGATCCCCAGAACTCATTGTTGCGGGGCGCGTCTCCTACACTAATCTCTGTCTTGCCGTCCTTGGCGTACTGATTGATGACCTCAAAGTTCTGTCTTAAACAGGTAGGGGAGTAGATTCTGTAAGGCAGCCATGTGTACACATAGCTGTGCCACTCTGTCTTCTCCTCGTCGCTCATGGCGTTCTGTACCTCAGGCGGGCTGTTCTTCAGGGTGTACTGCAAAGACCAGTAAATCATCTTGAACACTGCCTCCGGATTGGTGCAGTCCTTGCCTACCGCGATGAAGTTATTCACGGGATAGCGGGAAATCATGATGTCAGGCTGCTCTCCGTCTAAGGACAGGTTCGGCCCTACCACCCAGTCAGCTTCGGGATGCTCCACCTTATTGCTGTTCAGGGGCCAGTTGGGAACCCACCAGGAGCCGGGAACAATGGCATACTTTCCGGCAACGATGTCGTTGACCACCGGCGAATCCGCCGCCCAGATATCATAAGCCGCGAAGTCTTTCTTAAAATATCCTTTCTCGTACCACTCGTTGAGTTTGGACAGGACCTCTTTGTTCTTCTCATTGATGCCGGCGTATTCCAGCGTGCCGTTGTTGTCGTACCAGCCGCCGGCCCAGGACTCATAGGCATGGAAGAAAGGCGTGAAATCTCCCAGCTGGGCGCCGAAATAATTCTTGCAGGCGGGGAGCACAGGGCCTCCTGTCTTCTCCATCAGTGTGTCGCAGAGCTCCTCGAACTCTTCGATGGTCTTGGGCAGCTGATCTGCGGAAGTGATGCCCACTTCTTTCAGCTGGTTCATGTCGTAGTACATCTGGGAGGTAGACTGCGCGGGATCCGTGCCCATGGGCAGACCGTAAAGCTTGCCGTCCTTCTTGCCTACGTTGATGAAATTGCCGTCAAAGTTATAGATGTTCTCCAAATCGGGGCAGGTATACTTCTCATAGTACTCGGTCAGGTCTATCAGACCTCCCTGACTTGCCAGATCCTCAAAATCATTGGGAGAGAGCATTACCACATCGGGAATGTTCCCCGCCGCCATCTCGGCGCCGAACTTCTGGGAGAACTGATCCGCGTTCACGATCCAGTCGTAAACCAGATTGATGTTCAGCTCCTCGCTCAGCAGCTTTACCGCTGTGGAAGTCTCCGGCGTCACATCTGTAGGCGTTTCCGGATCCTCGGATTCACGGTACTGCAGTACCACATGGATTTCCACGGGCTCCTCGTAAGGCTCCAAAAGCAGCGCCTCCGCGCCCTGTGCCTCCTCGCCGCTTTCTGCCGGCGCCTCTGCCTCGCCAGAATCAGAGGGCGTCTCCTCAGAACTTTCCGCAGGCGCCCGGGATGACTCCTCCGCCTTGCTCTCTGCAGCCCCGCCGTCTCCTGTGGATGCGGGTTCTCCGCCGCAGCCGGCCAGCATGCTCGCTGTCATAATTGCCACAAGCGCGCTGGAAAGCAGCCTTTTTACTGTCCTTTTTTTCATACTTTTCCTCCTCCATATTCATTTTTGGTTGATATATACATTATATGTTTTGCAATCCGTAATTTTAAGGGATAATTGTACAAAAAAGCAGGATAATTATGCCTTTTCTTTTTTCTCAGACACAATTGCCCCGCTTTTCAAATACTTTTGTGCATTTTTATCGGTTTTTTATGTTCTCTGCGCTATTTTTGGTTGTTTTCACGAAACTGTTTGGGATTGTCCCCTATCCGCTCCCGGAAGATTCTCCGAAAATATTTTTCATCCCCATAGCCCACCTGCCGGGCAATCCAGTAAATAGGCTGCTTCGTCTCCAAAAGGTACTTTTTCGCAGACTCGATTCGGATGTCGTTCAGATAGGTGACGAAAGTCTTGCCCGTAATCTTCTTGAATTTCCTGGAAAAATGGCTCTTGCTCATGCCCGTGAACCGCAGCAGCTCCTCCAGAGTGATGTCCTTGTCCATATGCTCCCGGATATAGTTCATGGCTTTGTGAATCTCCTCCATGGCCGCCAGTTCCGTGTCCGTCCCCTCCACGCTTCGGAGCACCCTGCCGCGCACCTCGTCGAACCATTCCCGCCACTGATACCACCAGAGGAAATGCGCCGTCTCCTGGAAGTACCGGGAAATATCCTTGCCGGAGAACTCAGACCAGTGCAGATTAAAATGATAGAATACCGCGATGCGCTCCTCCGCGGAGAGGACCGCCGATTTGATCCGCTCCATTCCCCTTTCATAGCAGTCGTCCCGGGCCATAAAGGCCATCTCCAGGCTCAGCCGCATGACCTCCTCTTTGGCGCTGCTTTCCCGCTCCCTCTGCAGCTCCGGATAGGAATAGGCATAGCAATAACAGCCCGGCTTCCTGTCCTCGAACAGCCGCTGTTTCCCCTCGGACTGGAGGACATTTTCCAGCCGGTCATAGGGGACGTCCCGGACCTGGCTGATTTCCAGCAGGGCAGAGCGCTCTGTGTCGAAGCGCCCCGCCATGCGTTTGAGCCGGTCAAAACCGACCGTGCCGGAGAACAAGAAAGAAACCTCATTCAAAAGCTCATGAGCCGTCCCCTGGCTTACCAGTTCCCGGGCCGCATCCTGGGCCTGCGCATAGTCCGGCAGTTCCCAGACATAGACTGTCTCCGTCTCTATCTTCCGCTCCTGCCTCAGGTAATGCCTCTCCGTCTCCAGATAGCGCTTCCGCACCCCCATCATGAAAGGAGTCACGTTCTCCTCCTCAATCTGCGCCTTTGTGATATAGTCCAGGATACCGATGCGCAGCGCCTGCTGAATCAGCCCGAACTCCTGATGCATGGTCAGCACCACGATCTGGAGCCTGGGAAACCGCCGCCTCGCCTCCTGCAGGAAAGGGATTCCGGACAGGCCCGGCATTTCCAGATCCGAAAAGAGAATGTCCGCTCCTTTTTCCCGCAGAAAAGCCAGAGCCTCCTCGCTGCTGCCGGAGTCCCCCACCACTTCCATGCCATACTTTTCCCAGTCAATCAGGCCGATAATCCCCCGACGGACCAGCTTTTCGTCATCCAGCACATATACCCTGATCATCCTGTCATCCCCCAATCCCGCCCTTGCTCTTTACAATCGCCTCCGCCGCGAAAGGAATACGGATCTCCACCACATTAAAGCCGTCCTCCGTCCGCTCCGCCTGCAGCGCGAAATCGCTTCCGTAGAAGTTCTCCAGCATCCGGGCCACATACTGCAGGCCGATGCCGTTGGCGGACACATCCTCCCTCTGCTCCAGAACCTGCCTTATCTTCTCAGGATCGATGGGGCTGCCGTTATTCTTCACCAGAATCAGAATCTTCCCGCTGGCCAGCAGCTCCACCTCTATCCGTATCTCTCCCTTGTCACAGCCGCTGTGCCTGATTGCGTTCTCCACCACCGGCTGCAGGATGAACCTGGGCATGGCAGTCTGCAGGATTTCCTTGTGTTTTCCCATGTCCACCACAAAGCGGATGTCATATCTAAGCTGCTGCAGCACGATATATGCCCGGATGGCCTCCAGCTCCTGTTCCAGGGTGGTCCCCTCGTCCCGGGACATATTATATAGAAGCAACTTGTTCAGGGCAGTGATAAATCCCATCATCTCCCTGTCCTTCTTTCCCGCCGCGTACCATTTCAGGGTATCCAGCGTGTTGTAGAGGAAATGCGGATTGATTTTTCCCAGAACTACCCGCACTTCCAGTTCCCTGCGCCGCTTTTCTTCCTCCTGTGCCTTGCCCAGCAGCCGCAGGATATTTTTCTTCATCTTGTCGAACAGCTCAAAATGCTCGTCGAATTCCCGGATGTTCATCCGCTCTACTTTTGAGCCTACATCGTCATCTTCGGCGATAGCGCGGAGCCCTTCGTCAAACCGCGCGAAAGCCTTGTAGATGTTCCTCCACTGAAGAACGGAAATCAGGATGCAGACCGATATGACAATCAGCGTGACCAGGCCCAGATTCAGCGCCATTTTATACACCAGGCTGTAGTAGCCCTGTACCGGCATCCAGATATGGATTTTCCACTCTCCTTTCATATCTTTCTCATATGCCTTATAACATTTTTTATTTAACTGTATTTCATCTTCGTGAATCTGCATGACCGTCCCCGCCGGAACGATGCTTTCGTCAGAACTGTATCTGATGATGCCATCCGCGGATTCTATCAGGAATATCCCCTCCAGTTCTGTCATGCCGTCCAGTTCCAGAGCGTCCAGGTACCGGAAGCCGGATTCCACATAGACGTAAATCTCTCCATATTCTTCCAATGTCCTGTATTTTCTCAGCAATGAAAGACAGGAATATTCCCCCGCCCTTGACTTAGATCTGTGGGGACCGTAAAACGTCATGTTCTCCCAGCTGCACAAAAAGTCCTCTTCCGCCGGAAGCTCTCCGTTCGCCAGTGAATCCTGGTTGATTTTCACGGGCTTTTCCTGCCCTTTTGGGATGTACAGATAAGTCAGATTGGCCACGGTGGGATTCGCCACCTCATAATTGGCGATCTGCTCCCTGAGATAAATCAGCAGATTCGCCTTTTTCGCGGTGCTCTCTTCCTCCAGATAGGTGCTCAGATTCTTTCCCACTGTGCCGTCCGCCTCCATCAGCCAGGAAAGCATCTTCATATTGTCCATCAGATCCGTCAGGTCTCTGGACATCCGGTTCAGCTCACCGGCAATGGACTCCTCCACCTGCCGGTAATTGATTCGGTAAAACTGCGACAGAAACAAAAGCTCCACCAGCACCAGGGGAATCGCTACCCCCAGCACCCAGACTTTCACCAGCCGTCTGGCAAAAGAACCCTGTTTCCGTCCCCTGTTCGTGCCCCCCCGGACCATTCCATGCCCTCCATCTCACTATGCAAGACAACAATAACCTGTCTTTCAGTATACACCTTTTTGAAAATGGCCGCAACCATAGATAAAACCGCCGCGGATTCTCTATTCGGAGATTCAGCGGCGGTCTTTTTTCAGGTCATGAATCGCCAGTCTTTAAAGAAGATATTCAGCTCTCTGCGGCGCCCCGCCGTACCGCTGCCAATATCAGCAGTCCCACCACGGAGAGAAACGCCCAGGAAAGGTACATAGACGCATATCCGAATTTCACGATCACAATCCCATAGACTGCCGTGCTGACCGCATGCCCCAGATAGGTGGCAAAATCCATGATACCGCTCACGGAAGACACTGTCCCCTCCTTTGCATAGCGCATGGGATATATCGCCAGAAAAGAGGTATTCACAACGGACACCGCAGCGTATATTCCGCACAGGCACAGCGTAGCGGCCACCGGCCCCCACAGACTCATGCCCAAGGGCAAGGCGAACAGAGCGCAAAGAAGAAAGCCCGCCGCGGCCGCCCTGTCCTCATTCTCATTCATCCTTTTATACACAAAAGGATACAGCATCCTTCCCGCCAGGCCGCTGACCGGGATGAACAGGATATACAGCGGATTCAAGGTGGGGTCCACGCTGAAACGTTTGACAAAATAATCCACCATGAAAAGGCTGACATTGTCTTTCATTATCCCCTGTATCATGGCCGGAAGAATCATGATTTGAACCTCTCTGCGCAGCAGCTGCTTTATGGGCGATACGCCTTTGCCCATTCTGACAGGAATTTTGGCAGTAAAAAGGACTACCGTCAGAGCCAGCCCCAACGCGAAAATCCCCGGCACGATGAATGCAGCCGCCGGGCCGAACGCGTTCACCAGAAAAGAAGCCGCCAGAATCCCCATGACATTTCCCGCCGCAATGCTGGTTCCCATGACAGTGGCCTTTTTTCTGGCTGTCTGTTCATCATAAATCGCGGAGACCATGCTCAGGATAGGCCCCCACAGCATGGATTGCCCAAAAGCATTGACTCCCCAGCAAAAAATCAGCGCGCCATAGGGAGGCAGCAGCCCCATAATAATATTTCCCATACCGGCCAGCGCCAGACCCACAGACACCATAATCCACGGCTTTACCCTGTCCCCGATTCCGCCGTTTACCAGTTTTCCCACAGCATATACCAGAGAGAAAATGCTGCCAAGGAAAGCCAGCTGCGCCGTATCCACCTTTCCCATCTCCTCCAGCGCCGGTTTCGCCACTGACAGGTTCAGCCTGACGATATAGGTAGATGTGTAAGCCAGGTATAATATCCAAAATACGATTTCCGCTTTCAGCGATTTCTTTTTATCTGCCATTCCTTGCTGCCCTTTCTTTTCCCTTATGCCCAGTTTCATGCGGGAAGCTTCTTATTCTTCACAGTATCTTCATGCAGCGTGTCACAGTAGAGCGGAATGTGCCGCAGAATAATGACGCGCTCCGCACTTTCCAATACCTTTTTCAGTTTCTCTTCCGCGCCAGGGAAAGTCTGTGATACCGCCTGTCAGCAGGATTTTTTGTGTACTACATCGATATCTTCCATGGACATCCTCCGTTCCTGCCCCAGCCTGCGCTCCCTATTACCGGCTGGTTTTTGTCAGGCATAATCATTATACATCCTTTATCTTCTTCTGCAACCACAAATTTACACCAACTGCCGCACTCACGATTTTTAATCGCTTGTGCGGCAGTGTTTTTTTCACTTGATTCACATTATTTATGCCGAAAATCGCTGAAATCTGCCGGTTTATTTCGCCTCATCCGGCAATTCGACGCCCAGCTTCTCTGCCTGAGCCGCCAGGACATCACGGCCGCCCTGATTCAGCCACTCCGTGACAAAATCATCCCACTCGTCCATGCTGCGCTCACCGGTCACGAACTTGTACTGCTGCTGCAGCTCATATTCCGACAGGTTCGGCGCGATTTCATTGATGTTGACGGCGCTCAGCAGATTATCGTTAGGCCATCTGTCATAGCTTGCTATGACTTTCTTACCATTATTTATTTTGTCCACATACATCTTCTGATCCTCGCCGGCATCTTCGGGTGTATATTCCAGCTGCCATTTTACGGTATAGCCGAAAGTCTGCCAGGGAGCCAGATTCAGGTTAGTGGTTCCATATGTCCCGTCAAATCCAGGATGCTCTGTCGGAGTAGTACAATAACTCAGGCCGTCTTCCAGATATTCCCTTACACAGATGTCTATGTCATGAACTTCATTTCCGCCTCCCTGAACAGTTTCAAAATGGCAGTCGCCACCATAGCACATGGCATCCATAATGTGGAGAATCCTCAGCAGCTTTCCCTGATCCCCCTCCACATTGCTCTTGGGAATTGCCCACAGATATCCCGCATTGCCCCCTGCGGTGCCTTTCATGCCCTCTGGCAGATCGGGCAGATATTCCCACGAAGACGCCAGGGAATAATCCCAGTCATGAGATCTGACGATTTCAAGATACAGGTTGGCGGCAGGATAGTAAAGCGCGCCCAGTCTGTTCTGAAGCATATAGGATTTCGCCGTCTCCCAGTCGATGGTGAACCAGTCGGGAGCAAGAGTCCCCATCTCACAGAGCTCGTTCATAAAAGATACCCATCCTCTGGTGCTTCCGTCCAGCATGGGGTGTACCAGTTTCCCATTCTCCGCATGAGCAGAGGGATTGCCGAACCAGGGCCTGAACGCCGTCATCGACTGCCAGCCCTTTCCGCCGCCTGCGCCTGTCATGAACCATGTGTCATCGATTCCATTGCCGTCCGGATCGTCAAAGGTACATGCGCAAAAGCTCCTGCTTTTAGGCAGGAGCTTTCATTTCTACAGTCTGGCCTCTGTATCTGTACTTTATCCAGCAATAATCTCTTTCGCTATTTTGGAGAGCGTCAGGCACATCTCTTCATACAGGGAATCCGGCAGCTTTTGCGGCGGCGCTGTCTCGATGGAGAACACGCCCCCAAACCCGCATTCTTTCAGCGCTTTCGCAAAGGCTTTCCAGTCAATGACGCCAAAATAAGGCATATAATGCAGATCGGACCGCCCATTATTGTCGTGTACATGCAGCACCCGGACGGTGTCCCCCAGTTCACGCATGGCCCCGTCAGGCGTCAGACCCTCATAGACCGCCACATGGCCCGTGTCCAGACATACTTTGAAACGTTCATCATTTATCGTCTTAACGAACTTCAATATCTCGGAGGGAGAGCCGATGGAGAATTCCGGCATGGGCATATTTTCCAGGCATATGGTGACATCGCATTCTTTGGCAGTCTTCAGCAGCTCTCCCATGAACGCAATGTTGATATCCCATGTCTCCCGGACATGTTCCGTTCCCCTGTCCGCCGTTCCATAAGGCATTACGGGGTGAACCACCCAGTTCTTACAGCCCAGCAGCGCTGTCATCCGGATGGATTTCTTCATTTTCTCCATGCGTTCCTGCCGCTCTTCCGGAGTATGATCCCTGGGCGGCCAGCGCCACGGACCATGAACCTGGCTCACTTCTATCCCCGCCTCATCCATCAGCTTCTTTTCATCCCGGAGCGTAGCCTCCAGTTCCTTTCCGTCACAGGAATACACCGGCTTATCGGTGTCCGACAGATCATAGTCTACATAATCGTAGCCATGCTCCTTGAGCTTCCTGTAGCGCATCTTCCCCCATCGTTCATAATACTGGGAACACATACCCGTCTTCATCAGTACTGCCTCCTTCTGCCCCTCAGGGCCTGCCGGTCAGTTTCACAGCCGGTTCTTGTTCGACATTTTACAATCACGCTCCGAATTGTGCAAGCTCTTTTTCCAACTTCAATATGAAAGAAGTAGTATTCTTTTGTTGGCAAACCTGGCGGTACATGTTAAAATAAAACAAAAAAGGAGAGATGATATCATGGGAATGGCAGAACTGGAACGCAGAAAAGATGAAAAAATAGACGGTGTAATTTATAATATGTCTCCCGCGCCAAGCTTTCAGCACGGAATCGTGAACGGGAATCTTTACGCCATTATAAAGCAGGGCTTAAAGAACAGTATCTGTCTTGTTTCCATAGAAAATCTGGATTTCAAATACCATCCGGACAAAAATGACGATTACCTGTGCCCTGATATCATGATCATCTGCGACCGCAAACACTTAAAGGGCGGTTCCTACAGCGGAACGCCTAAGTTCATCGCAGAGACCTTAAGTCCCTCCACCGCCAGGCGGGACAGGGCGGAGAAAAAGGATATCTACGAAAAAGCGGGCGTGGAAGAATATTGGATTGTCTCTCCCGAGGGCCATCTGGAAATATATTATCTCCGGGAGGGCAGATATGTCCTGGAAGAAGGCTATATCCTGCAAAATGATATGGAGGAAGAGCACTATAACGCGGAAGAGCAGATCTCACTGCGCGCCTTTCCCCATATCACTATGACCCTGCAGGAAATCTTCGAGGGGCTGGACTAAAACGTATTTTTTAGATCAAAGGAGCACTTATGAACGAAAAAGTATTAAAAACATTAGAATACACCAAAATCACAGAAATGCTGGCGGGCAAAGCAGGCTCCGTGCCGGGCAAGAAACTCTGCAGAGAACTTGTGCCCTCCACGGACTTAGACGAAATCCGCAGGAATCAGCGCCAGACCGCCGATGCGCTGCGCCGCCTGTTCCAGTTCGGCAGCACATCTTTCGGCAACAACAAGGATATCGGCTTCACCATCCGCTCCCTGGAGGTGGGCAGCACGCTCTCCATCCTGGAGCTTTTAAACATTGCCTCCATGCTGGACAACGTTTCCCGCATCAAAGCTTATGGCAGACGGGACAGGGGAGGCGGCAGAGATGTCACCGAGGATGACGGCGCCAGGGACACCCTGGACGAATATTTCGAGCTGCTGACCCCTCTCACAGGGCTTTCCAATGAAATCCACCGCTGCATCCTCTCGGAGGAGGAGATTGCGGATGATGCCAGCCCCAAGTTAAAAAGCATCCGCCGTTCCATGATACAGACCAATGACAAAATCCATGGTCAGCTCACCTCCATGTTAAGCGGCTCCTACCGCAGCTACCTGCAGGACGCCGTCATCACCATGCGGGACAACCGTTACTGCATCCCCATCAAGGCGGAGTACAAGGGACAGGTCAACGGCATGATTCATGACCAGTCCGCCACAGGTTCCACTTACTTTATCGAGCCTGCCGCCGTGGTGGAGCTGAACAACAGGCTGAGGGAACTGGAGCTGGAGGAAAAAGAGGAAATCGGGAGAATCCTGGCGGATTTGAGTGCCCAGGCCGCGGCCCACACCGAAGAGCTGGCCGATGACCAGAAAATCATGACTCTGCTGGATTTCATCTTCGCCAAGGCGGAGCTTGCCATGGAGCTGAACGCCACGGAACCGATTTTCAATATGGACCACTATGTCAATATCCGAAAAGGGCGCCATCCCCTGCTGGATAAGAAAAAGGTAGTGCCCATCGACATCCACCTGGGAAAGGATTTCGACCTGCTGATCATCACCGGCCCCAACACAGGAGGAAAGACCGTTTCCTTAAAGACCATGGGGCTCCTCACCCTGATGGGCCAGGCCGGCCTGCACATCCCTGCGGCAGACCGTTCAGAATTATCTATTTTTACGGAAGTCTACGCGGATATCGGCGACGAACAGAGCATTGAGCAGAGCCTGTCCACTTTCTCTTCCCACATGAAGAGAATCGTATACATCCTGAAGCACGCGGATGCCGGCTCCCTGTGCCTGTTCGACGAGCTGGGCGCGGGAACGGATCCCACGGAGGGCGCCGCCCTGGCCATAGCCATCTTAAGCTTCCTCCATGACAGGGGCATCCGCACCATGGCCACCACCCACTACAGCGAGCTGAAGATCTACGCCCTCTCCACCTCCTTTGTGGAGAACGCCAGCTGCGAATTCAGCGTGGAGACCCTGCAGCCCACTTACCGTCTGCTGATCGGTATCCCCGGAAAGAGCAACGCCTTCGCCATCTCCTCCAAACTGGGACTGCCGGAGGATATCATAGAGGCTGCCAGGGAACAGATTGGCAGGGAGGACAAGACTTTCGAGGATGTCATCTCCGATTTGGAGCAGAGCCGTATCACCATTGAAAAAGAACAGCTGGAAGTCGCCCGGCACAAGGAGCGCATCCGCGCCCTGCAGGAACAGCTCCAGCAGAAAAACGATAAAATCGACCAGGCCAAAGACCGCATCCTGCGGGAAGCCAACGAAAAAGCCCGGGAGATTCTCCAGGAGGCCAAGGAAGTGGCCGACGAGACCATCCGGGACTTCAACAAAGCAGGCGCCGGGGCGGACATTAAGGAGCTGGAAAAGAAACGCCAGAAAGTACGCGACAAAATAAACGAAAAGAACGAGCGCCTCTCCGTGGGCGGAAACAGCCTGAAAGCGCCGGAGAAGAAAACCATCGACCCTAAAAAACTCAAAAAAGGCGACACCGTGAAAATCGTTTCCATGGGCTTAAAAGGCACTGTCAGCACCCTGCCCGATGCCAAGGGCGGCCTGTTCGTGCAATGCGGCATCATCCGCACCCGCACCAATGTCAAGGATCTGGTGTACGCGGAGGAGGAAGCTGTCTCCACGCCGCCCCTGAAGCGGAGTTCCTCCGGCTCCGGTTCCGGCAAGATAAAGATGTCCAAGAGCCTGTCTGTTTCCACGGAAATCAATCTGCTGGGCAAGACTGTTGACGAAGCCCTCTCCGTGCTGGACAAATATCTGGACGACGCCTACCTGGCCCATCTGCCCAGCGTCAGGGTAGTCCACGGAAAAGGCACCGGGGCCCTGAGAAACGCCGTCCACGGCCATCTGAAACGGCTGAAATATGTGCAGGAATACCGGCTGGGAGAATATGGGGAGGGAGACTCCGGCGTCACCATCGTCACTTTCAAGTAGACCCCGCAGGCGCCCGCCAGTTGTGCCGGCAATATACCTCTGGGCATCCCCGTGCATAAAAAATCAAAATAGGAGCAGCGGAAAATGGTAAGTAAACAGAAAATCCTGATTGTAGACGACGACAACAATATCGCCGAACTGATTGCCCTCTACCTGACGAAAGAATGCTATGAGACAAAAATCGTAAACGACGGCGAGTCGGTGATGCCCGCCATGGAAAGCTTTTCTCCCAACCTGATTCTGCTGGACATCATGCTGCCCGGCATGGACGGCTATCAGGTCTGCAGGGAGGTTCGCATGAAATACTCCGTGCCCATCATCATGCTTTCCGCCAAGGGCGAAATCTTCGACAAGGTGCTGGGGCTGGAGCTGGGCGCCGACGACTATATCGAAAAACCTTTTGATTCCAAGGAACTGGTGGCCCGGGCCAAGGCCGTCCTGCGCCGCTACAAGCCCGCCGCCCCCGAGCCCTCCCCTGCGGCCTCCGCCGACAAATGCGTGCAGTACGCAGATCTGTCCGTGAACCTGACCAACTATTCCGTCCTCTACATGGGGCGCACGGTGGACATGCCGCCCAAGGAGCTGGAATTGTTGTATTTCCTGGCCTCCTCCCCCAACCATGTCTTCACCAGGGAGCAGCTGCTGGATCAAATCTGGGGCTATGAGTATGTGGGGGACACCCGCACCGTGGACGTGCACATCAAGCGTCTCCGGGAGAAGATCAAGGATCACGCCAACTGGAAGATAACCACCATCTGGGGCGTGGGCTATAAATTCGAGGTGCGCAACACATGAAGAAGACCCTCTACCTGAAGTTCATACTGGCCTATTTCATCTTCGGCGTGTTCAGCTTCATCATCGTCACTACTTTTGTGCCCAGTATGACCAGGGAGCACCTGATCCGGGAGAAAGCGGAAGATCTCTATGTGGAGGCCACCCGCATCTCCGACACCTATGCCACAGGGCTGTACGCCAGCGAGACGGATCTGGAGACGGTAAAAGATCAGCTGGATTCTCTTGCCGTCTATCTGGACTCCACCATCCGTATCATCAACCCCTCGGGCCGCCTGGTGCTGGACACCGGCATGACGCTGAATGTCGAAGACGAAATCGTAATAGAAAATTTTGACCCCACTGCCACCAGCGGCTCCTACTATATGGTCAACGATTTCTTCGGCAATTTCGATTCCAGGATGCTCAGCGTCTTCTCGCCCATCACCTTTCAGTACAGGGTAAAGGGCTATGTGGTCATCCACTGCGATATGGTGCGAATCGAGGATTCCTGCAACCGCATGCTGAATATTTCCTATATCACACTGGTAATCCTGCTGCTGCTGTCCCTGATCATCCTGATTTTCTTCACGGAGATGGTGTACATCCCCCTGCGGAAGATTACCTATGCCACAGAGCAGTACGCCGCCGGAAATATGCACTACGAGTTCCAGGTGGAAAGCGATGACGAAATAGGCTATCTGGCAGTATGCCTGAATTACATGGCCAGCCAGATCGCCAGCGCGGAGGATGATCAGAAGAAATTCGTAGCCAATGTCTCCCATGACTTCCGCTCCCCCCTGACTTCCATCCGGGGCTATCTGGAGGCCATGATAGACGGCACCATCCCGCCGGAAATGCATGACAAGTATCTGAATATCGTACTCAACGAGACGGAGCGCCTCACCAAGCTCACCAACAGTCTGCTGTCCCTGAACAATCTGAATACCAAGGGAATGCTCCTGAAGCGCACGGATTTCGACATCAACAGCATCATCCGCAGCACGGCCGCCTCCTTTGAGGGCACCTGCCGCAAGAAGACCATCGCCATCGAAATGATGCTCACCGGCGAGGCCATGCGCGTCAATGCGGATATGGAAAAAATCCAGCAGGTTCTCTACAACCTGCTGGACAATGCAATCAAGTTCAGCCACCACAATTCCGTCATCAAGGTGGAGACTTCTGTGAAAAAGAATAAATTGTTCGTCTCCGTCAAGGACACCGGCATCGGCATCCCCAAGGACGATTTGAAGCTGATCTGGGACAGATTCTATAAATCCGACTACTCCCGGGGCAAGGACAAGAAAGGCACCGGACTGGGGCTCTCCATCGTCAAGGAAATCATTAACTGCCACGGGGAACACATCAATGTCATCAGCACGGAAGGCGCGGGAAGCGAGTTCATCTTCTCGCTGCTTTTGGCGGACAGCGATGACGATGAGGACTGAAGCTTATTCCCCTGTCATTTCCCTGCACTCCTCGCTTTTATATTATGCAGCACCTCACGGAAAGCAAATCTACTCTCCGCTCCTGCTCAAAGACGGGCCAAGCCGCCTCATCGCCTGATGTACAGGCCGGTACAGCACCGCCATCAGCACGAAGTTCCCCGCGCCGTGGGCGATGTCAAAGGGAATGCCTGCCACCCACCATGTAAATCCGGCATAGAGGCCGCCCCGCAGACCACTGTCCGCGGCCCCTATCGCTACGTAGGGAAAGGCGCAGAGGAAACCGAACAGGAAACCGAAGATAGCTGACACAAAGCTCCAGAACCATGCGGATTCCTGTCTCCTGCAAAGGTAGACCACCAGCGCCAGCAGGGGCCATGCATACAGATACATGACCCACCACAGGCCGAATCCGTACATGGCTCCCTCCACCAGAATGAACACGGGAATCACGAACAGTATCCTCCACTCGAACAGCAGCGTGAACATGATAATCCAGAAACTGGTCAGCTCTATGTTGGGCAGGAATGCCATGGCTGCCTTGCACACCTCTATCACCGCCACCATCACGCCCATCAGGGCGATATCCCCTATCGACAGCTTTTTCTGCTTCTTTTCTCCCATATGATGTACCCCCGGCCTTTCTGAGCAGGATCAGGAGCTCCTTTCTCCATCCCCGCCCAAGGCCCTGTGCCATTCTTCTGCCTCCTGTTTCCGGCGCCCTCAACACATGAATCTATTCTTGTATCCAGACCGGCCCCCTGAAATCATTGCGCGGAATCTACCGTATAGACAATTCCGAATACATCGCCGTCTTCCACAGGCTGGGTGTCAATGCCGTAATTGCAGTACTCCCCATTCACATAAAAGCCCCAGTAAGCGCCGTCCGCGTTATAATCCGCCACGTCGCCGTTCACCGTATCCACCATCATGCCATACTCGCTCTCCGTGCCTGAAAAGGTCAGCCCGTCCGCCTCCTCCATGGCCTGGCGCAGGTACTCTGCGTCCGTCTTCAGCTGGTATTCTTTTGTGTCTCCTGCTTTTCCCGTCACCTCGATTGTGATGGCCTTTGAACCCTCCACGGGCTTTTCCCGGAACATGGCGTACACGATGGCCAGCACCGCTATCACTGCCACCAATACCACTGCGCCGATAATCACTTTTTTGTTGCTTTTCTTGCTCTGCATTTTCTCTTCCTCCGCTTTCCGCTGCCATTCTGCAGCCTGTCTCTTTCGGGCAAGCGAATATCGCTGCAGCCACAAAAAAACTCCTGCTGAACGCAGAAGTTGGTATACGGAAAATAATGTGCCCCATCCGAAGCACATTCCGCACCAGCCAATTCCTCGTGGCTACATGGCGCACACGGCAGGCAGGTCTTCTGACTTGAGTGTCAACGCCTGCTTCACCTTCCCAGGAGACGGCTCCGCAGATTTCCGCGCCAGGCCGGCCTTAAAGCCTGACCCATTGCCTGCAAAAACCGCTTTTCCCAGTGGCATACGCCGCCCTCTTCCCATGGCGGCACGAAGCATGACTCCTCTCTCACAGCGACGAGATCGTGCAGGTCTTCCACCTGCTTCCCTTTTCACCGGACCGGACGGATACTTCCGCCCTCCGGCACCTGTCATGTCTCTATTCACTTGAATCAGTATTTTAGCATACTATCTCCCAAAATGCAATCGGCAAATTCAGCCGATTCCACATGCCGGCTCCATATCTCCCGCTGCCGAAACAGCCGCCCTGCCGGGCGGCTGCCTGACACGGTTTTTGATATCTACATCACCTTTACCAGATTCAGATTCTGGTCTGCCAGCACCACGTCCGCCCGCTTGCCGGGGGTGAGGGAGCCCACCTCGCCATATACGCCGATGCTCTTAGCCGGATTCATGGTAGCGGCGGCAATAGCCTCTTCCTTCGGGATGCCGAAAGACACGGCGGTGCGCATGCAGTCGTAGAGATTGGTGGCGGAACCGGCGATAGTGCCGCTTGCCAGCGTGGCCAGCCTGCCGTTCACAGTCACCTGCTGCCCGCCCAAATCATAGGTTCCGTCCTCCATGCCCGTAGCCCGCATGGAATCGCTGATCAGCACCACCCTGCCGGGGAACATCCTGAACACCGCCCGCACCATGCTCTCATGCACATGGATGCCGTCGCTGATCAGCTCCGCATAGCAGTTCTCATCCTCCGATGCCGCGCCGATCAGACCGGGATTCCTGTGCTCCAAAGGCATCATGGCATTGCACAGATGGGTCACATGGTTGGCGCCTGCTTTCAGGGCCTGCTTCGCAGTCTCATAATCCGCCGCGGTATGTCCCAGGGAAATCACCACTTCGCCGTGCAGCTCCCGTATGAATTCCAGAGCTCCCTCCACGTTGGGCGCCAGAGTCACCAGGCGAATCTTGTTTCCGCTGGAGGCGTTGCACTCTCTGAAGAACTCCGCGTCCGGAGCCAGGATATGCTCCGCCAGATGGGCGCCTTTCTTGCTCACATCCAGGAACGGTCCCTCCATATTGATACCGGCCACACGGGCCATCTCCCCACTCTCCGAAAAGCTTCCCATGGCCTTGAAAATCCTGCGCAGTTCGTCCTTGTGGATGGTCATGGAAGTAGGACAGTAGGATGTGACTCCATGGGCACGCTCATAGGCCAGGATCCTGCCCAGGCCCTCCATATCTCCGTCTGAGAAATCGCAGCCCACCGCGCCGTGGCTGTGGACGTCCACCAGCCCGGGAAGCACCAGCAGCCCTGACGCGTCCACTTCCGTCTTATCCGTCACCTCTGCAGGGCTTCCCGCGATTTTTCCGTTTTCAATATACAAATCCTTTTTGACAAAGGTCTTATCCTCCTGATAGACCAGGCCATCTTTAATTATCATAAACATCACCCTCCCAGCCTGTCTTTTCACGAATCTCTGCCAGAGCCGCCTCGTCCGCGATGATGACGGCATCGTTGTGGAGCTGCAGAATAGAAGCCGGTACACCGGGTGTTACAGGGCCGAAGCAGGAGTCGTACAGCGCCTTGGCCTTGGCCTCGCCGGAGGCTAACAGCAGCACTTTCTTCGCGCCCATGATGCCGCCGATGCCCATTGTCAGCGCGTGGGTGGGCACCTCGTCTATGGAGCTGAAGAATCTGGCGTTGCTGCGCCTCGTTTCCTCTGTCAGTGTCACCACGTGAGTCCCTTTCTCAAAGACATCACAGGGCTCGTTGAAGCCGATATGGCCGTTTCCGCCTATCCCCAGCAGCTGCAGGTCAATACCGCCCAGTTCCCTGATCACGCCGTCGTACCGGGCGCATTCCGCCTCCGCATCCTCGGCGAGGCCGCTTGGTACATTGGTATTTTCTTTCTTGATATTGACATGGTCAAACAGATTGTGGTTCATGAAATACCGATAACTCTGGTCGTGCTCTCCCGAAAGACCCTTGTACTCGTCCAAATTTACGCTGCGGATACGGGAAAAGTCCAGATCGCCCTTCTCATACCACTCTCTCAGCTGCTCGTAAGCGCCCACCGGAGTAGAGCCTGTAGCCAGCCCAAGCACGGCATCCGGCTTCATGATGACCTGCGCGGAAATCAGGTTAGCCGCCTTACGGCTCATGTCTTTGTAATCCTTTGCTGCATAAATCTTCATACTTACACCAATTTCCTTTCCTGCTGTATTCTCTGTCATATAGTTCTGTACTCATTATGATTGTATTCTAGCATATTTATTAGTCAGAAGCAATGATTTTCTGACCTGGAGCCGCTTGCTGTACAGCCGGTAAGGGCCGCGATATTTCTTTGACAGTTGCGCATTTTCGTAGTATACTGGCATCGTGCCAGAGGAATTGCGACTCCCTGCCCACAGGAACAGAAACAGAACCATCAAAAAACAGCAAAGAAGGAAGAACGTCCTAACGTTTAAAGATATGAAAAAAAGAAAAACCACTACAACCGGAATCATCATGCTGGGCTTTCTCACCGGCGCGCTTTTAGGGGCATTGCTTTTGATGCTCCCCGTCAGCGTCAGGGACGGCCAATCCATCGATATTCTGGACGCGCTGTTCGTGTCCACTTCAAGCATCTGCGTCACCGGCCTTTCCACCGTCAATATAGGCCAGACTTTCTCCGCCTTTGGGCAGATAGTGCTTCTGCTCCTTATCCAGTTCGGGGGCCTGGGAATCGTGACCTTTACCACCATCGTGCTGTGCCTCTTTCGGCGCAGGATCACATTATCTGACAGGATGTTGATTCAGAGCGCCTATAACCTGGATACCCTGACCGGACTGGTGCGGATGACCATGCGCATCCTCAAAGTGACCCTCATACTGGAGGGGATTGGCGCTCTTTGTTACTCATTTGTCTTCATTCCGGAGTACGGTCTGGCAGGAATCTGGTACAGCATCTTCCACGCGGTGTCCGCTTTCTGCAACGCCGGAATCGACCTTTTGGGCGGCAACAGCTTCTGTGCTTACGCGGACAATATCATCATAAATTTCACCACCATCTATCTGATCATCGTCAGCGGCCTGGGATTCCCTGTCTACTGGGAAGTCCTGCGCGTGCTTCGTCCCCGCCGCGGAGCCGCAGACGGCGCTTATTCCCGCAAGATGAGCGTCCATGCCAAAATCGTCATCTGGGCTACGGCGTTCCTTGTGCTGGCGGGTACGGCCATGACTTTGCTGTTTGAATTTGATAATCCGCAGACTCTTGGGCCTTTGGGCTGGCCCGGAAAGGTGATGGCATCCCTGTTTCAGTCCGTCACTTTGCGGACCGCAGGTTTCGCCACCATTCCCCAGGAGGCGTTCCGGCCCGCTTCCTGCCTGGCGTACCTGATTTTCATGTTCATCGGCGGCTCTCCCGCCGGTACGGCAGGCGGCGTCAAAACTGTCACCGTAGTGCTGCTGCTGGCCTCCATGTTCGCCAATATCAAGGGCAGGAAAGACGTCAATGTCTTAAATCGGAAGATTGCCGATGAGACCATACGGCGCTGTGTGGCCATCGTCACTTTCAGCTTTTCCGTGCTGGTGATATTGACCATCACCCTGCTCGCTGTCCAGCGGAGCGACTTCCTTGACACCATATATGAAATGACCTCCGCCATCGCTACCGTGGGGCTCTCCAGAGGCCTGACCGGTGCCTTGTCTCCCGCCGGGAAGCTGATAGTCTCCCTCACCATGTACCTTGGCAGAATCGGTCCTATCACCCTGGCGCTGGTCTTCAACAGCCACACGCCGGCAGACGACATTTCCTATACTGACGGCAAGGTCATTATTGGATAATAAAGCCAAAAATGGCGTTTGAAAGAACACTAAATATCCTATATGAAAATAAGGAGATTTTCCCATGAAAAAACAATCACAAAAAGAATACATCGTCATAGGCCTGGGAAGATTCGGCAGCACCATAGCTGTCCAGCTGGAGGCTAACGGCTGCAAAGTCCTGGCCATAGACCGCAACGAGCAACGCGTGCGGCTCATCGCCGATTACGTCACCCTGGCCATGTGCCTGGACGTGGCAAATGACGAGACCCTGGGGGAGCTGGGCGGCAGGAATTTCGACGGGGCGGTAATCTCCATCGGCCACAGCCTGGACGCCTCCGTGCTGGCCACTATCTGGGCCAAGGAACAGGGCATCGGCCAGGTCATCGCCAAGGCATATGATGAAAAGCAGGGGAAGATTCTGACCAAAATAGGCGCGGACAAAATCGTCTATCCGGAAAAAGAAATCGGCGTCCAGCTGGCAAACGATTTGGCGTTCAACAATATGTTCGATACCATTGAGTTGTCCTCTGAGTACTCCATCGGCGAAATCATCACCCCCACGGACTGGATTGGCAAGGATCTGCGCCAGCTCAAGCTGCGCGAGAAATACGGCGTGAACGCCATCGCCGTCAAACGAGGCGGTACGCTGCTGGTCAACCCTCCTGCAGACCAGCCCACGAAAAAGGACGATGTCTTCATGCTTCTGGGGACTAATTCCACTTTGAAGAAAATCGCCAGCGCCAATGCGCCGCGGAAGAACTGATTCTATGATTTATTTCATTACCATCTCCCCATCCTCCGGCAAAGGCCTGAAAGGCTCATGGGGCAAGGTCTGATACCAGAATGCCACAGATGTGTAGTCGTCATATCTGGGGCCTGTCCATCCCAGATTGTCCAGTGTCATCCGAAAGCCGGTCTCAAAATGAATCGGATCCGGCACATGGAAACGGTACAGCAGGAATCTCTGCTGGCCGTTGTAAAAGGCGGAATTGTCGCCCAGGATGGCAAACATTCCGGCATAAAGACCGCTGTAAGTGTGGTATCTCTTCAGATAGATATCATTGCCGAACCCATAGGAGCCTCCGAAGTAATCCTCCGTGCCGGTATAGTGGATGGAAGGGTACTTGTCTTCATCGATATACATCCGCGCCTCCCCCTCTACCCAGCAGGTGTTGTTGCCGTTCATGCCTGCTGCCAGGGTAAGGCCCATGAACTGGCCCTTTCCATGGATATTGTCTATGACAGTGTAGGAACGGCCTTTCTTTACAGGATGCTCCTGACGGTAGGACGCGTGGAAATAGCCGATATTTTGCGGCAAATCCATATAGCATCCTGTTATTATGTAGAAAAGTGTCTTTTCCTCTTTGCTGCGGTTTTCCATGGTAATCCGGCAATGCTTCAAAAACGGCATCTCCCAGTAGCAGTTCAGGCCCCTCCCGGGGGCAACCAGGATTTTGGCGGAATTCAGGACAGGGTACCTGCCCTCCCGGTCTTCAAAATTTTCATCATAGGCACAGCCAAAGAAAGCCGATATAGGCGCTTCCACAGATGGTGTTTCACTGCCCTCCCAGTAGATCCGCAGTATAAAGCTGTGTCCCACATATCCCGTGAACCAGATGTTCTGAATCATTCCCGGGCCGTCGGTCTCCAAAAGGGTGACAGTCTCTCCGGGACGGATGCCGATACAGGGCCGAAGCTTGGTGCAGTCCCCGCCCCTGGAGCCGCCGCCCCTTTTGCCTGTGGGGTTTTCGGCGGAAAAGGCAAATGTTTTGATGTCTTGAATCAGATGAATGTTTTCCATAGTCGTCCTCCTGGTTAGTTGCTATAGTGTACTGTCCTGCACCACAGATGCTTCTGTCTCCCTGAAACAGCAGACGGTCATGTTCAAACACGAACTCGCTATCTTTTCTTTCTGAAATTCATCCGGCCATGACCATTTCCAAAAAGCTTTCCGGATTCTGTCAGGTATCTTTCCAAATTTAATTTTACTACGAAATATCCGAATTGTCATTTAGATACTTCTTAAAATCTCAGTTTTGTTTTCGAACCACTCTGTTCGAAATCCCCGCTACTCACAATCCGAGAAACGCAGGCCTGCCTAAAACGCTGTATTTTAGCGGAAATGCGCATCTGCTAAAATACAACATATGCGGCTGGCTCATTTGTGGTGAGTGGAAACTTGCAGATGTTGTGATAAAGGGAGAATGTGATAAATTCTTTTATTCGTATCTGTAAACAGTTTAGCACAAAGAAAGGCGGTTGTATATGGAGATTACATATGAAAAGTAAGCATAAAGATGGAAGAAGCAGCAGCCACAGCTGCCAGCTTTTTTCAGTTCTCTGCACACGCCCTTTCCCTTTTTCCCGGTCTTCTTTCTTTCATGTTCTCTCCTTGCCTTTAAAATGTTAACGTTGACATTTTCTCAAAAATAACATATAATCTAATCACTGTCAACAGCAATTTCAAAATCACTGTAGGATGTGTTATCTGAAGTTTTTACTTTGGAGGTATTTATGGCAACAAGCAAGGACGTGGCCCGGCTGGCAGGGGTATCCCATACCACCGTATCCCGCGCTTTCAGAAAAGACCCGAAAGTCAAACCGGAAACCTATGAACGTATCATGAAAATCTCGGAGGAACTGGGCTACACCCCCAATCAAGTTGCCTCCAATTTAAGGTCTCAGAAGACCAAGACCGTGGGACTAATTATTTCTTTCGGCTTTAACCCTTTTTTCCTGGAAATCACCCACACCCTGGAGACTGAGCTTGCCAGGCATGGATATCGGCTTCTGATAGCGTTTGATGAAGACAATCCTGACAGACAATGGAACATTCTGCAATCCCTCGCCAGCGCCCAGGTAAATTCCATTGTTTTCACTCCGCTGTACCGGGATGGGAATCAGAAAAACAGACTGTACCGCTGGATGAAGAATTCCAATATCCACTTTCTGCAGCTGATATCCAATGACTATGACGATTTCGCCAGTTTTACCTTTGACGATAACCTGGGCGCATATCTGGGCGCCCGCCATCTCCTTTCCCAGGGGCACCGCAATATCCTGATGGTGGGAGGGGTTAACCGTGTGGAGGGGTATACAAGGGCCTTTGAAGAGATTGGCTGCAAACCCGCCTTTCCCTATCAGAACCTGTCCTCCGAAAGCAAGGAGCAGAACTTCCGGAAAATAAAGGCGGCGATTCTCCGCCAGAAGCCCACTGCCATATTCGCCATCGCCTACGATATGAATTATCTGGCCTATGAAGTCCTCACAGAGCTGAATATGAAAGTGCCGGAAGATATCTCTTTCCTGGCATTCGACGACGACCGCTGGCTGCAGCTTCTGCGGATATCCGTCATCGGGCATCCCATACAGGCCCTGGCCGGTTCCATCGTCCGCGAAATTCTGTCCTACGAAACCGAAAACGAGATTTACCCCTCTTCCACTTCGTTTAAGCCCTTTTTGATAGAACGGAATTCCGTCCTTTCTATCCAGGTATAAGGAATTGTCTACAAATAACCGCTGCGAGTTTATAGCCGTTTTCATTGTATTTCCGGGCTTTCTCCTAAACAAGCTGCATCCGTTGTTTTCCGACAGTTGCTAAGACAATGCCGAAGCCCTGGGCAGTTGGATTCACAGTTCCATATAAATCAAGGTTTTAGCAAATTGCGAATTTCGAAAAACGGATTTCAAGCAGCGCAGTAAATAAAACTACTACAACAACAATAAAAAGGAGCGCACACCATGATCCAAAGAAAAATCCTATGCAGCCACGACTATCTGCACATCCCTGTCATCCCCGGCGGGGAGCGCAACGAGATGCAGATCTGGGCCGGCGGCGATCTGGTCCTGAGCCCCCTTCTGGCCCTCACCGATGAGGGCGGAGCCTATTTCTATGTGAACGTCAGCCAGCACAGGGGAAAAGAGCTGACAATCCTGCTGCCCGACCCCAGGGGCATCACCCAGAAATGCCTTGACCGAATCGTCAGCGGGGAAGCCGCCACCAAGGAAAACCCTCTCTATCCGGATCTGTACCAAGAGCCCCTGCGCCCCGCCTACCATTTCTCCAGCAAACGGGGCTGGCTCAACAATCCCAACGGGCTGGTGTACAAGAACGGCGTCTTCCACATGTTCTACCAGCACAATCCCCTGGGCACTCCCCACGGCAGTGTCAACATCTGCTGGGGACACGCGGTCAGCACAGATCTGCTCCACTGGGAGGAAAAGGACGACGCCATCTGTCCCTGGCGCAGGGACTGGAGCATCGCTTCCGGCAGCGCCGTGGTGGATTATGAAGACAGGGCCAGTTACGGCAAAGACGCCATCATCGCCGCTTTCACTGTGCTGGGGACACAGAACACGGACCGCACCAAGCCCGGCTATCCCAGCGGCGGGCAGTTCCTCGCCGCCAGCACCGACGACGGGAACACCTTTTACCGCTTCTCCCATGAAGCCACCGTCCCCACCCGCAACGGAGAGGGCTGGCGGGATCCCCGTCTCTTGCGCTATGAGGACCACTATGTGATGGCTGTCTATGAGACGGATGAAAATGAACGGAATTGCGTTTCCTTCTATGTGTCGGAGGACTTCCACACCTGGCGGCGCACCTCCCGCAGCGACAATCTCTACGAATGCCCGGACATCTTCCCGCTTCCCGTAGAAGGGGAGGAAGGGACGAAATGGGTGCTCTACGGCGCGGACGGCATGGCCAGGATCGGGGATTTCGACGGATACCATTTCGTGGAGTCCGGGCACTGCAATCCCCTGGACTACGGCAGCGCCACCTACGCCGGCCAGACCTGGAGCCACCACCCGGAGGGAAAACGCGTCCACATCAGCTGGATCCGGGGCATGGGCGGCGAAGGGGAAGACTTAGGGTACGAGGGGGTGCCCTTTTCACAGTGCATGTCCATACCCGCGGAAATCTTCCTGAAACGCTTCCAGGACGGGCTCCGGGTCTGCCGCAGGCCTGTAGACCAGGTTGACAGTCTCTTCGGAGCCGTGGCATCGGAAGCGGATTTCCAGCTGCAGGGCGAGACCGCTCTGCCCATGCACAATCCCGCCCATTACAGCGTGAACCTCTCCGCCATCCAGGGCACGGTCTCCATCCGGGCCGGGGAGCATAGGATACGTTTCGACTCCTCCTCCCGCACCCTCTCCTTCGAGAACGGCCACGCCGCGGTTTTCGACGGGGAAAACCTGCATTTCCAAGTACTGGCGGACACCACCACCATGGAATTCTGCTTCCAGGACAGCGTCATGGCCACCTATGCCATGGCCCCTGAACATATGAGCCTGATTGTGAAAGGGGAATGCCGGGCGCAGTATGTCTGCCATGCTGTGGAGAATGTCTGGGAGCAGGGAATGGAACCCTCAAATGAATGAACAGAAAGTTTTCGGAGCCTCCGCCTGCATCTATTTGCAATCATAGGGGGCTCTGAATTCTAATTCATCTACGATACCTATTGCCTTCCTCTGACTTCTTTATCATTCATTTTTTCCAGAGTTGTCCGAACCAATTAAAGAAGATAAGCGAACTTGAAAAAGGGTTGAAAATCCCCCTGAACTGTGTTAGGATAAATGCAAGCAGATTTCCTATAGACACAAATTCTTAACTTCAAAGAGACCATTCTTGTAAATCGGAAAATTCCTGCTGAACTATCCAAAATACAACGAAGGCGGGAGGTTCCGTTCCTCCCGGAAAGTGAAGAAGGGAGACGACAGGATGGCAGAAAAGGACATTCTGGAAAAAGTACTGATGGCACACAGCGACGTGTTCGCGGACTGTGGGAACGCGCTTGTCTATAGCGGGCGGAAGCGGCTGAAGGCGGAGGATGTCTTCCCGGCGCCCACGGAAAGCTTTTACCGCAGAAAGGGAAAGGTGCACAGCCAGTTCGAGGACGTGAGCGCCTATCTGATAAAAAACGGCGAAATAAAGCTGCAGTTCCTCATAGGCAATGAGACGGCCCTGGAGGGAAGGCAGGTCCTGCGGAAGGCCTCTTATCAGGGCGGCGCTTACCGGGGACACGCGCTTCACTGACCAGGTGGACGAATTATTGAGAAAGCAGGAAGAAGGAAAGGAGATTACCATGTGCGAGTATATTGATTTCTTGGAGGCGAGAGGGGAAGCAAGAGGCGAGGAGCGTGGCATCACCATAGGCGAAACCCGCCTGGGGAACCTGATACAGGCGCTCCTGAAGGAAAAGAAGTTCAGCGAAATAGATGCCGTATCCACAAACCGTAAGAGGCGTCACGAATTGTACAAGCAGTATGGGATTTGAGCTCCAACGTGACGGGCAAAAAAGCCCGCCAGATTGTCAGGCCGCCTGCCAACCCCCGGAAATCCCCCGCTACCACCAGATAATATAGAGCAAGGTCAGCGACAGCCCGATGCAGAAGAGCAGCAATCCGAAAGACAGGCTCCTCTGGATGATATGGTTGGTCTCCCTGAACTGTTCGTTCTTCATGGCCGCCAGGTGCACATAGTCCCTGTGGACAGGATTCTTCCTGCGCCAGGTGCGGTTGCCCAGGCTCTGGAAAGCGTTCAGCGCGACTCCCAGCTTTTCCGTGAGCACATTCCCCTCCGGCCGCTCACAGGGCAGCGGGCTGTCCCGGTAAAGGGTCTTTCGCAGAAACACCACCAGCCCGTCCACAAGGCTGTCCAGTATCCGGCAGAACACCCCGGCCACGGCGGACAAGGTCTTCAGAATCGCCGGACTGCTCAGAAGCCTGTGAAGCAGCCCGCACAATCCCCCGAGCAGCCAGGGCAGAAAGCGCAGCAGCAGCGGCCTGTACAACAGCTCCTCCAAATCCAGCCATTCCGGCCATACATTCACATATTCCCCCGCAGCGTTCCGCAGCGCCCTGCGGATAAAGAACAGATACACCAGCCCGCCGATTCCAATGGATATCAATCCGCCCTTAAGATTTCCAAAGCTAAAATAATGCACCTGGTGCCCCGTCTCCTCCAGCCGGAAGAACCCCTGTGCCAGCTGCGCCGCCCTGTCCATCAGGGCATGCGGGCACAGGCCCCACGCCAGCAGAACGGCCGCGCTCCCCGCCAGGGCAAAGACCGTTGCAGGCTTCATGTAACCTTTCATGCTGTCATATTTCTCTTGCAGCGCAAAATCCCCATTCCTTTCCACGAAGACCGCCACGAACAGCTTCGTCATATAAGCCACCGTGAGCCCCCCGGAGAACAGGAAAATATACTCCACAGCCCTCAGCGCAGCTCCCCCGCCATATTCCACGATGCTCTCGTGCAGCAGGGTCTTGCTGATATAACCGCCAAAAAGCGGAATCCCCCCGATAGCCAGCGCACCGATGAGGAAAACGCATTTCAGCAGCGGCTTTTTCCGTCCAAAGCCCCGGATATCGTTCAGGTTCAGGGCATGGGCATTCATGTACACCACCCCGGCGGCCATAAACAGCACCAGCTTTATCAGGGAGTGGTTCACCATGTGCAGAAACGTTCCATGGGTTGCCAATATACGGTATTCCGTCTCCTCTTCTATCCCGGACATGCCCAGCATCCCGATTCCCACCAGGATGAATCCAATCTGGGACATGGAAGAACAGGCCAGCGTCCTCTTCAAATCCACGGAGAAAACCGCCAGCAGCGCACCCCCGAACATGGTGACCACTCCCAGCGCCAGTATCAGCCCGCTCCATTTCCCGTCCCCGGGAAACAGGCAGCAGCCCAGAATCAGGATACCGTAAATACCCGTTTTGGTCAGAATGCCGGACAGCAGCGCGGAAGCCGGGGCCGGGGCCACAGGATGGGCCTTTGGCAGCCAGATGTGCAGAGGGAAAGCCCCCGCCTTGGCCCCGAAGCCGAAAAGCATGCAGGCCCCGGCCGCATACAGCAGATTCCTCTCCCCGCAGTTTGCAGCGGCGGCGGGCAGTTCGCCGATCGTCAACGTCCCCAGCTGATGGTACAGCAGGAAAATGCCCATGAGCATCACAAGCCCCCCTGTCACCGCCACAGCCAGGTAGGTGTCCGCCGCCCTCAGCGCCGGCCCGTTCTCCTCCTGGGCCACCCACACATAGGAGGTGAAGGACATTATCTCAAAAAAGATAAATGTGGTATACAAATCCGCGGACAGGAACACTCCCAGAGTAGCCCCCAAAGTCCACAGCAGAAACAGGTAAAAACGGCTGCGATGGTGCAGATGGGCAAAATATTCCCTGGAGAGAATCGCCGTCATCATCCACATGAACGCCGCCACACAGCCGTAAACAGACCGAAATCCGTCCAGCACGAAACCCAGGCCCAGGCCGCAGATATCCGGAATCTCCAGGACATGGGAAGACTGACTGCTGACGGCAAAATATGACACAGATGTCATGACAATGAATTCCAGCGCCACCGAGACGATTACAATGGCATCCCGCAGAATCCCTCCGGTGTGGGGAGCATTTTCTTTCTTTTTTCCGGAAACATGCCCTGCCAGGTACGCCAAGCCCCCCGCTATAAACGGAAAAAATATCAAAAATCCCAACTCTGTCCCTGATTCCATGCTATCCTCCATAACTCTGCTTCTGTCATACTTTCACCTGAGAAGTCCCTTATTTTTCCTCCGCAAAACATGACCTTTTCAGATCTGCCTGCAAAAAATGCCTCAGCCGCTACAGGAACTCTATACTTTGCCGCCTTTATGCTGCCCAATTTGGCGGCTTGTAGCAAATCCTGGGAATATAAAGATACCCAAAGTGCAGAAAGAACCCTGCGGGGAATGTACCCTCTTTTTGATTCAAATCTATCAGGCAATTCTATCAATACCGGAACCCCCTCACGCACTCCTCCAGCACCCTCACCACCGGCCCGGAATGCAGCCCGAAGCAGAGAGTCAGCGCCGCCAACACCGCCAGCGGCACCAGCATCTTCCACCCCGGCTCCCGCACATCCTCTACAGTTCTGTAGTCAAAATCCCGCCCGGGGAAAAAAGCCCGCACCACAATGCCAACCATATAAATCGCCGTCAGCAGCGCAGAAACCAGCAAAGCCCCCACCCCCGCATAGGCAAGGGGCTCCCCGCTTTCCACCGCCGCCCTGGCCAGGTACCACTTGCTGACGAAGCCGCATAGCCCCGGCACGCCCATCAGCGCCAGGGCCGCCACCGTAAAGCAGCCGAACACCTTCGGCATCTTCCGCCCCAGCCCGTCCAGCTCATAGATGAAATGCCGCCCCGTCTTGTGGATCACCGCCCCGGCGCAGAGGAAAGAGCACATCTTCATAAAGGAATGGAACACCAGATGGGCCAGGGCCCCCGTCATCCCCATAGGCGTCATCAGCGCCACCCCGAACAGGATATAGGACAGATTGCTCACCGTAGACCATGCCAGCCGCCTTTTGAAATGGGTCTCCTTCAGCGCCCGGCTGCAGCCGTACAGAATCGTGAACACCACCAGCCCCATCACCGTATCCTGTGCCCAAGTCCCCCGCAGCATCCCGGTCCCGAAGCTGTAATAGGTGACCCGCATCACCGCGAAAGCCCCCGTGTTCACCACCGCCACCGCATGGAGCAGCGCCGTCACCGGAGTCGGGGCCACACCGGCCCTGGGCAGCCAGGCGGAAAACGGCCACATGGCAGTCTTCACGCTGAACCCCCCGAAGCACAGCACATAGACCAGCAGCAGCGTATCCTTTTTCTCCTGGATATGGGCCATGTCCAGCACCCCGCCCGGCACAAAGGAAGAGGTAGTGCCGTAGACCAGCACGAATATCATGCCGATGAACGCAAAGGCCGCGCCCCCCAGCATATAGTACAGATAGCTCCTGCTGGCCAGGGTGGCCTCCCTGGTCCTGGTATGCATCACCAGCGGCAGCGTCACCAGGCTCAGCATCTCGAAGAAGAAGTACATGGTCAGGATATTCTCCGAGAGGGCCACGCCCAGGGTGACGCCGTAGGTGGCCGTGTAGAACAGGAAGAAAGATTCCGCATTCTCCTGCCGCTCCATATACTCAAAGGAGTACAGCTCCGCAAAAGGCCAGAGAAAGGCCACCAGCCCCGCGAACACCGCCCCCGGCCCGTCCAGCCGCAGGGTGATGCTCAAATCATGCATGAAACGGAATACCGTAAGCGTCTTATCGGGCGCATGGAACAGCATCCACCATACCAGCACAGAGTTGGCGCACACTGCCGTCTCCAGATAAATCCACATAGCCTTTCTGCTCCGAAAGGACAGCAGCGGCAGCAGCAGGGCCGTGAACACAGGCAGGAGCACCACTATCAACATCATGACTTCCCTCATGGCAACCAAACCCTTTCTCCATCGTCATCGCCGAGATATAGTAAACGACATTTCTTAATGCCTGAACGCTCGCTGGCTGCCTATAATACCGATGCGGCAATCTCAGAGGCATATTGAATCAGAGCACCGGGGAAAACTCCCGCCAGCACCGCCAGGGCAGCCAGTATCACAAGGGGCAGCAGCATGGCAAAAGCAGGTTCTTTTCTGCAATCAGCTTTCGCAGCCGGGAAAGCTTCTTCTCTGCCATCAGCCCTTATAGCCAAGGGCGGCTCCTCTTTGCCGGACATTTCCCATTCATGGGATGCTTTTGTCCCGCTTCCCGTCTTTGTACCCTTAGTTGGCTCTCCTACCTCATTCGCAGCCACAGCCGCCGCTCCATGATTTCCCGCCCCGGAATCCGCCGCTGCCGCGTCTCCCGGGAAAAATCCCTTCATGGCCACCGGCAGCAGATATCCGGCCGTCAACAGCGCACTAACCAACAGCACGACAGGCCCCAGCCACGCGAATACTCCCATATCCGACTGCAATGCCCCCTGTGCCAGATACCACTTGCTGACGAAGCCCCCCGTAGGCGGAATCCCCACCAGTGCAAGAGAAAGCAGCAGATAACACCACAGCATCTTCGGCATCCGCTTCCCGATCCCCACCAGTTCCTCCACCCTTGTATAATTGAAATAATAGACGAATACCCCCGCTGTCAGGAACAGGCCGCATTTCACCACCGCATGCACCGCCACATGGAGCATGGCCCCCGTAAACCCATCCGCCGTCAACAGCGACAGCCCGAACATAATATAAGACACCTGGCTCACCGTGGAGTACGCCAGCCTTTTCTTGAAGACCCGCTCCCTGTAGGCCAGCATGGAACCCATGAACACCGTCAACAGCGCCAGCGCCATCCACGTCTGCTGCACCCAGGTCCCCCGGAGAAAATCCGCCCCCACGATATAGAAGACCACCCGCACCACTGCCAGCACGCCGGATTTCACGATGACGCCGGACAATACCGCGGAAGCCGGGGAGGGAGCTACCGGGTGGGCCGTGGGAAGCCAGGCGTGCAGCGGCGCCATGCCGGCCTTTGCCCCAAAGCCCAGCAGCGCGGCGAACACAGCAATCAGCAGAATGCCCTCATGGCCCTGTACGGCCGCCATGTCCAGCGTCCCGCCCGCCGTAAATGTCAGCGAATGGCTGTACCGGTACAGGAAAAAGATGGCGAACAGCCCCCCATACGCGCCGCACAGGGAATAGAACAGATACTTCAGCGCCGCCATCACAGACTCCCGTTTCCCGTTGTGGAGCACCAGCGGCATGGAGACCAGCGTCGTCAACTCATAGAACAGATACATGGTCACCAGATTCCCCGAAAAATCAAAGGCCACAAGCACACCATACAGCATCAGGTAAAATCCGAAATACCGTTTCTCCTTCCCCTCATGCCGCATGTAGACAAAGGCGAACAGCGCCGCCAATACCCATATGACGCTGACCACCGTAACGAACAGCCTGCCCACCGCATCTACGCGGAAGTACACCGGTATCGCGTCCAGCAGCGTGAACAGCACCGCTTCCCTGTCCCCTGTCCAGGCCGCCGCCAGCGCCAGGGCCACGGAAATCCCAAGCACCGCGCCCACATAGGCGCAGAGCCCCGCCGATACGCGATTTTCCCTTTCCGCCCCGGTTCCGGAATCCCCCGCGTCCGAGACCGCCTGTTCCCGGAAAGCCGAGACCAGCAGTACGGCACCGCATATCACCGGCAGCGCTATCGGAACCAATAACCATACATCCATCAAAACTTTCCTCCCTAAAAGAGCCCTCAGGCCCCGCTAGTCGAACATCTCAATCCCGCCCTGGATCAGCCGCATAATCGGATCTGAATTCAAGCCCAGGATCAGATTCAGCAGAATAAAACAAATCAATGCCGCCGATTTGGCTGGCTGCTCCCAAATGACTACCTGTCTGCCAGTTCTTCCCACTTCCTGCCAGTCACTGGCACTCCTCTCAGAGCCGGCCCCGTTCTCTTCCGCTCTATCCGTTTTTCCTGTCCCATCCCTTTTTCCTATGCCGTCAGCTTTTCCTGTTCCATCAGCCTTTCCTATGCCGTCAGCTTTTCCTGTTCCATCAGTCTTTCCTATGCCGTCAGCTTTTCCTGTTCCATCAGTCTTTCCTATGCCGTCAGCTTTTCCTGTTCCATCGCCTTTCACCGCATCATAAGCGCCCATTGGCGTATATATCCGGATTACAGTCTTCATGAAATAGACCGCGTTCAGAATGGTACTGATGGCAAGCGCGATGACCGTAGGCAGCATTTTATGGGCATGTCCCACCGCCGCCTGGGCGAAGAACAGCTTGGAAATAAATCCCGAAAACATGGGCATACCCACCATGGAAAGCGACCCCACCAGGAACGCTGTCCCGGCCAGTTTATTCCGAAATCCCGCTCCCGTGATGTCCGCATATCGGTCACTGCCCCCCGATGCGTCCGAAAGCCCCGAAGCCGCCACGAACAGCAAAGACTTCGTAGCCGCATGGGACAGCACATGGTAGATACTGGCCACGATCCCAGCCTCCGTAGCCAGCCCCAGCCCCATATAGATATACCCGATCTGCGCCACAGAAGAAAAGGCAATCATCCGCCGCAGATTCTTCTCTTTGATAGCGCTCCAGGACCCCATGATCATCCCGATGATGCCGAACACGAACAGCACATTCACCACCTTGCTCTCCGTGACCACATCGAACCCGATCACCCGGCAGAAAATCTTGATCAGCAGAAAAATGTACCCCTTTGACACCAGCGAGGACAGAATGGCCGAAGAAGACAGCGTGGAATACCCATAGGCATCCGGCAGCCAGGCGTGGAAAGGGTAAAGCGCGCTCTTGATGGCAAGCCCCACGGACATCAGCCCCAGCGCCACCATCAAAGAAATATGATGCTGCCCGCCTGCAGCCAGCAGCTGCACCTGCTCCCTGATATTGCTCATCAACAGATGCCCCGTCACCGCATACAGATAACAAATGCCCAGAAGCAGAAGCCCGGAGCCCAGAAGGCTCATGATCATATACCGGGTAGCCGCCTCGAAGGTCCGCCCTGTCTGGCGAATCATAATCAGGCCGCAGGCGGAAATCGTGTTGATCTCCACGAACACATAAGCCGTGAACAGGTCATTGGTATAAATCAGCGCCAGCAGGGAGCACAACAGGAGATTCACCATCACATAGTACAGGTTCTGTTTGCTCTCCTCAATCTCCGTCTCCCGCTCTCTGATGCCCCCCATCATGCACAGCAGCATGATGACGCAGAAAAAGCACGCCATGAAGGCCTCCAGGACGCCCACGCGGATCTCATTCCCCCAGGGAGCCGAAAAATGCCCCATCCGGTACACATAGGGCTGTCCCGCGGGAATGACGTTTTTTAGCACAAATACGGACAGAATTCCGATTATCGCAATCACCGCCCCGTTCACCCGCCTGGCCCATTTCCCATCCAGGACAGCGCACAGCGGCCCGGAAAACAGCGACAGGATAATGGACAGGAACGGGAAATTCTGCACGAACGCCATCATTTCCCCTCCTTCTTCAGCCGGGTGCTGATTTCGTCCAGATCCAGCGTGTGGTACCTGCGGTACAGGCGGATGGTCAGGGCCAGCATCAGAGCCGTCACCGACACGGACACCACGATGCCCGTCAGCACCAGCCCGCTGGGGATGGGATTGATATAAGCCTCCACGTCCGTCATCCCATCCACCACCACCGGCGCTTTCCTGCCTGCGATATAGCCCTTCAGCGCCAGGAACAGATACGTGGCGGTATCCATGATATTCAGCCCGATGATCTTCTTGATCAGATTCTTCTGCAGCAGCAGATTGGAGAAGCCGATGCCGAACAGAATCATGGCCACGGCCTCCTCATAATTTTCCATCAAATATGTCCAATTCATCTACCTCGCCTCCTTGGCAGCGAACCGTTCAGGCGGTGCGCTAAAACCGTCGCTTAATAGCCGCCCTTCCGGAACATGACGTAAAAGGTGTACATGGTTCCCGCCACCACCACGCCCACACAGATATTCAGAACCAGTATCAGTCCACTGCTCAAGATCGCCCCGGGCGTCCCCAGCGGGATGACGCTCTCGATATGGTTCGCCCCGGTGTAAAAGGAATAGCTCTTCGCCAGGCTGTAGCAGGCCAGCGCGCAGAAGCTCATCCTGCGGTAAGTCCTGGCCGTGAAGAACCGCTCCGTCCTGGCAAAGCCGAAAGCGTTCAGATACAGAATCAATCCGGCTCCGATCACCGCGCCGCCGGAAAAGCCGCCTCCCGGCCCCAGATGCCCGGCAAGGATGATATAAATGCCGAAGAGGAAAATCGGCGGCACCAGAATCCTGGCCGCAGTCTGCAGTATCACGTCGTCTTTCGGCTCATGGATTCTGTCATTGTCCTCGTCCAGCGCCTGTTCCTTCTCTCCGTCCCTCCGCAGCAGAATCAGCACCGTGCAGGTGGCGATGAACAGCACATGGGACTCCCCCAGGGTGTCAAAGGCCCGGTAGTCCAGGATCATGCCTGTGACGATGTTCACCGCCCCGGTCTCCTCCAGGCCCTTCTCGATATAGCGCTCCGCCACCTCGTTGTTCACCGGATTCTCCGCATGGCCGAACACCGGCAGGTCCGACACCGCCACCAGCAGCATGGCCACCAGAAAGATGCAGAACAGCACGCTGAACACCTTGTAGAACCTGCGGAATATCCGCACTTCAAAGTTATTCTCCAGATCATAGACTTTTGTGTTCAGCAGCTTTTCATCCTGTTCCCTGCGCTCCCTGGCCTCTTGGCTCTCCGCAAAAGCCGCCTGCTTTTGCATCTCCACCTCTCCCGCAAAAGGATCCTTTGCGCCCTCAAGCCAGCGTCTGAATTGACAGGAAAAGGTCTTTTGATACTTCTCCTCAGGTATTTTCCTGCTCATTGGCATTCTCCTCCTGCGAACTTTCCGTCTTGATGATGGCGTTGATTTTTTTCAGGGTCACCAAAAACAGGACCGTGGTGACGCCCGCTCCCACCGCTGCCTCCGTAATCGCCAGGTCGGGGGACTCCAGCAGCACCCAGATAATGGACATGATCAGGCTGTAGGACATGAAAATCAATATGGTGTTCAAAAGCTTTTTGGACAAACTGGCCGCAATGGCGCAGACCACCAGAAATCCCAGCAAAATACAGGTAAATATCGTCACAATTCCCGCCTCCTTTGGGCTTCTGTCACTTTCACGGCCCCGGGGACCTCCATGCCCTCTCCCGGCTTTCCGCTCTGCGCTGCTCCGGGCGGCTTTGTCCCGGCCATATCGCCAGCGCCGTCCCCAGCATCCAGCTCCAGAATCCTGTAATGCTTCGCGCTCTCCTCATTGGTGCTCACCTCCAGCCTGGCAATCAGGTGGGAGGACACCGGAGAGGAGAACCACAGAAACACAATCACCAGAAACAGCTTCAGGGATGTAAAATTGAATCCGCTGATGACAATCAGCCCTGACAGCGCGAACCCGATGCCTAAAGTATCCCCGATAGCTGACGCGTGCATCCGGTTCAGCACATACCGGAACCGGAACACCCCTATGATTTCGATGATAAAGGTTCCCAGCCCGCACAAAAGCAGTCCGCCGCCAACCAAAAAACGTATCCATTCCAGCACAGCCATCTCCTGTCCTCCTGTCTCCCCTCCGTCTCCCCGCTCCTATGCGCCTGCGGGAAAGCTCCCGGCGCCGTAGTTTCCGGGCCGCCTACAGCCTGTCCTGAGCCTCTTCCCCTTTTTCCGCTTTTATTACTGCATTATTGTCTTCTTGTCCTTTCTGCTTTTCCTCCAGATACACTCCCATATATACCTTGACCAGCACGATCACCGCCAGGAAACTGATCATGGCATAAATCAGGCAGATATCCGCCAGATATCCCTCCTCCAGCATCAGCGCCAGTATGGCGATCATCACGATGACCATGGTGCCCGTCATATTCACCGACACGATTCTGTCCGCCACTCTCGGCCCGATGATGGCCCTCACAAGACATAGTATCACCAGAACCGCCAGCACAATGAGCGCCCCTGTGAAAAATATGTCATAAGCCTTTTCCAGGCTTTCAATCCCTCTTCCCATCCTTATCCTCTCCGCCGCTTAATTTATGGAATGGCATAATTTCAGACTCGAATTTTCGTATATACGTTACGAACTCACTGTCCTGAATGCCCACTGCCATGGACTCGTCCAGGCAGTGGACGGTATACTCTGAACCCTCCAGCGTGACCGTGATGGTCCCCGGCGTCAGCGTGATGGCATTGGCCAGCATGGCTTTTCCCGCCTGGGATTTCAACTCCGTGTGAAAACTCACCAGGGCAGGCTCTATCTCTTCCCTTTGGGTCAATATCATGCGGATTGCATTCAGATTGGCCTTGACGATTTCCGTGACCAGCAGACGGCAGTATTTCAGAAACAGGAAGATATTTTTGTATACTCTCAGTTCTTTTTCCAGGCTGTAATCCGCAAATTTACAGGAAAAAGCCAGCAGCGCGCCCGCAATCGCCAGGCCGAACAGACCTATCTCCAGGGTAAATCTGCCATTAAAAATGACCCAAAGCAGAAAATAAATCAAAAACATAAGATACCTCCTTACAAGTGTTTTATTTTAGCACAATCTGTCCCAAAGTAAAGAGTTTTTGATAACTGCTTTGTTTCCATAATAAAAAAAGCAACCCTCGGGCTGCTTTTTTGCATGCTTTTCGCACTGTTTCCGCTATATGACTTCAATCCGCTCAAAATATTTAATCAGGATATTTGCGCAGTTCTCTATCCCGAACTGGGAGGTGTCCAGTATCATGTGATAGTTGTTCACATCCCCCCAGACCCTTCCGGTATGTCTGTAATAGTACTCGCTGCGGGCCCTGTCGTTCTCCTCCAGCATGGCTTTCGCCTCTTCGTAGGACAGGGATTTCAGACCCATGACGCGCCGAATCCGATCCTCCTTGTCGGCACAGACATAAATATTGAACACATTCCCTTGATCCCGCAGGATTTCCGAGGCGCAGCGCCCTAAAATGATGCAGGGATGGGACGCAAGCTCCTTTATCAGCTCTGTCTCATCCGCATAGCTGTGGCCCTCCAGCTCATGCTCTATGTATGCCTTGTCATACACCGGAATGCCCAGCCTCCCGGACAATTCCGCCGCAATCGCGCTGGCACCGGTTCCAAACCTCCGACTCATGGTAATCACCAGATTCATACTCGTTCCTCCCCATTCGGCCGCTTCCTGTCACGTATGGACTCATTATACCACATTTCGCGCTTTGTTACAAGCCTGCAGCAAAGCCAAGTTATGGCATTTTACTATTTAAGCAGTATAAATCACCTGGATGAAACGGGGCAGATGCAGGCAGGACGGAGCATGGAAGCACAGATGCCTGTCTGTTCCAGCAGCCCTGTCTCCGGATTCATCCGGAGCACCGTAATCTTATCAGAACCCTGATTGGCGATTACCACATATTCTCCCATAATGGCAAAGTCTCTCGGAATCCTCCCGCCCGCAGGGACAATCTGCTGCAATGAAAGGCTGCCGTCTTCCTGTATCGAAAAGGCCGCCATGCTGTCATGTCCCCGGTTGCTGACAAACAGGCAATCCTTCCGGATCCGGATAGCCGCCACTGTATTTTCCCCGGAATAAGATTCCGGCAGCGTGGACACAGCTGCCTCCAGCACATATTCCCCTCCCTTTTCCCGAAAGAGGGCCACGCTGCTGCCCAGCTCGCAGGCCACATAGACAATCCCGGGAATCTCCGGATGGAACGCAAGATGCCTTGGCCCTGCACCGGCCGGAAGCCGGAGCGCCTTTCCCGTATCTGTCAGGGTTCCCGCAGCCGCATCCAGGAGATATACGAATACCGTATCCGTCCCCAAATCCACCGCAAAAACCTGTTCCCCCATGACTTCGGTAAAATGGATATGCGGCCCCTCCTGCCTGACAGGGTCGCTGCCGCTGCCTGTATACCGGAGGAATTCCGTCATCTGAACAGGCGCTCCGCACTGGTTCAGCCTGTAAACGGCCAGGGACCCGCTGGTGTAGTTTGCCGCGAAAAGGTGCTTCTCTTTTTCGTCCAGACAGATATGGCAGGGGTCTGCTCCTTTTGTGGACAGACCGGCCGCAGGTTCCAGTCCCTGCTCTCCGATTCTGAAAGCCAGAATCCTGCCCTCCGGCGTCAGCTCTTCTACAGAATACAACATTGTCTTCGCAGCATTCATGCCGATCCAGGAGGGATTTTCCGCCCCGCGAAATCCATAGAGTTTCGTTATCTGTCCGGTTTCAGCATCTAAAGAAAACCTTGCGATAGTTTCTTCCTCTGCGGTTCCATAGGAACCTGCCCAAAATTCATATCTCATCCGAAACGCCTCCTTACAGGGATTGCCTTTATGCACAAAACCGCCCGTTCCTCACAGGAATATAGCCATTGTAACATCTTTCCGGCATATCCGCAATATCCCTGACCCGGCATCGCAAATCACCCATCGCAAGTCACGGCACCCGGGCCCTCATAAGGCAACGGAACCGGGCCCCGTTTCCCCTCCTAATCCCACCATAGGGTAAATCTGTGTTCTTATACACTTTATCGCGCTGGTATGGCCGGCCTGCCCTGCTGCTGTATTTTCTGTTTTATATGACAGGTTTCGTTATCTTTTATGATATGCTCTACCTCCTCCCCCGGCCATGACATCTGCTCATTGAACGTCATCTGGAAGTAGACCGCTTTGTGAATCCGGTCAATCATATCTGCCCCCGGTCTTTCCTGTTTGATTATTATCATTTTATCTCAAACATACATAATGCATGATCTGTCTTGAACTTTTCAAGTTTAGCTACTTTAATATCTATTCCATTCGTAATTTCATAAGCTGAACTTATAAAGAAATTATCAATAGATGATTTATCTCTAAAATCAGTGATAACGTTACATGGAATCAATGTAATGTATTGACAACCTCTTAACTGTTGCGGTTTATCCCTCATTTCTCCTCTACATTCATACGCATTGAAATCACCTGCTAAAATCGTATGTTTTCTTTCTTTATAACTATTAAAAATCATATTCCACATCTCATCATTCGGTTTCATATGCAGACCTAATAAAGTCAAATCACCATATTGAAGTTCAACCATTCTGTTCCCATAAGGGTATCCTTTCTCATATGATATGATTTCCCGGTCGATATACTTCCACAAACTGTCCTTTTTGCTAAGCGCAACGGTACACTGCCTTGAATCAATCAGATGCTTAGGCCTAAAAACCCTGTAATCATTTTCTTCAAAATAGCTTATAAATCTCTCGTAAAAAGCATTTTCATGCCATGTTCTATATATTCTGTCCCAAATTTTATGCGGCACCTCCTGTAAAATAATGATGCTTTCAGTATCATTGATGCTTTCGTCAATCAGCTCCTTTAAACATCTCAAATTTGTCTCAAATTCTTCCTCCGGCAAAACATAACCCATTTTCTCCAAACCACGCAATCCGTTTATATTTAATGTAAATATCCTCATCATATGACCCTCCAATCTCACGCCTGTCCGCTTTCGCCAAAAAGCTCTTCCTTCACTCTCCCTATCGCCTGTTCTGCGCTTGCTTTTCCGAGAAGAACAGAAAAGACAGGTATGCTCAGCCTGTCCATCAGTTCCGGGCAGGCGGCGGTGATATAATCCTCCGTTTCCAACGGTGCCATTTCATAAAAATCCAGAGGAATCATGGTTGTGAGCGTGATATCGAAGCAATCGTCCTCCGTAATGTAGAACCGCGGCGTATAAAGGTAGCTGGGGCGGTAAAGGGCGCCGCCTTCCCCATCGTCCATACAGATCCACACTCTGGCATTGCAGAAATTCAGCAGCCGCATCAATTCGCCACGATGCCCACTTTCCCTGCACCACTGTGCCCCATTACAGTTATAGTATACCCGGCATTCCATGACATCCGGATAGAACCAGATACAGGCCTCGAGTACCTCGTCCGGACAGTTCTCGCAGCCCTTGTACAGTATGGTGTATCGGCTTATACCGTCGTCCTCATCTTCCTGGTGCCTTATAAAGTGCTCCTTCAGGTATTGTCCAATTTTCGCTTTTGCCTGTATGTTGGTCATAGATAATCCTCCTTCGGTTTTTATAATTCCAGAAAAACGTTTCTCCGGAATTACTTTATCACAGTTTCACGAAAGTTTCAATAGTATTTTAGATATAATGTTATCTGCATTTTTATCTTGATTTCTTTCCGCAAAAGTGTTATAGTAATGTGAGAAACAAAAATAATTCCTTATCAGATTTCAATTTATTTTATAAGTGATGAAGTTTTTTCGAATACTTCCGAAAAGAGGGGAAAAATGATTGATTATTTCATAACACTTAAAATGGCAGATTCATCTATGCCGATAACGAATGAAATGGAAGAGCTGATATCCCAGTGCGCACATGAGGCCTGTTTGACAACTGTATCTCGCAAAAATAAACGCACTTTCTCTGTCGAAAAAAGAATAGACGACTATACTCTTGTGATAAAATTACGGAGCCGTGACACAATAATCAGTCCGACAAGAACGATGTCTACACTCACGCGCGCAGTGATTCATAATGAAAAACTGTACTCACTTGTCAAGAATCATGTCGTCAATGGCCAAATATTTAATACAGCTTTATTGAACGTACAGGATGCCCAAATTATACACATACCTGATACTCAAATAGTTTCTGAAATTATTTCCATATTTTTTAAAAAAGATTATTTACCAAAGGAAGAAGGATTGGTTGAGGAAACTGCTGCTAAAATAAGAAAGTTAATCATCGAATATAAAAACCGGCAGTCCGCCCTCTGACCGCACAGGATCAAAACAAAAGGAAATCCGAACGGAGAGGCTACCTCCTATTAACCATGCAAAAACCCCACAGTCAGTGTCTGTGAGGTTTTTCTTTATCGGCCAGGCCATGAATTGTAACCGCAAATCACGGCACAAATCACCGGCCCAGCGCCCACAGATTCCGAATCTGGCCCCGCAGCGTGTCGAAATCCCACTGCCTGCTGCTGTTGCTGTTGCGGTTGGGGTCATTTACATAAAAGCCGTTAGCATCATAGCCCCGGATCAGGATGAAATGTCCGTCCGTGGTAAAGTCCCCCGGGCCCATGCTGCAGACAACCAGATTTCCGGCATCCAGCGCCCGCTCCATGACGCTCTGGTCCAGGGGCAGCTCCTCACCGGAAAGCCCCAGTTTCCCCACGCCCTCTGTCCACAGCGTCCATTTGGTCCCCTCCTCCACGCAGTACCCATTGTCATCCGCAAAGGCAGCCATCTCTCTGGGCGTCATGGAGATGTCCCCGGTAAAATGCAGATAGGCCATGGTCAGGCAGACCGGCCCGCAGCCCGCAAGCCCGATCATATTGTCGCCGTAGGCATTGTAGCCCCATCGCTTGTCCCACTGCATCAGGAGGGGCACGTCGCCGCTTTGGAGCTCCTGCGTCAAATCTACGGGCTGGCTCATATACTGTTCCCGATCCGGATAGGATTTCACATAGTCCGCGGTCTCCTGGTTTTTTTCCAGCAGTTCCGAAAGCTTTTCCGCATATTTGTCCGCGCAGGCGGTTTGACCGGTTCCCTCTTCGGCAAAAATGCTCTGTTTCGCTTTCCCGGCTTCATCCATGCCAGGCAGCCCCCCCGCTGCCAGACTGATTCCGTCTTTGACCACTGTAAGGATTCCGAAAAGCAGCGCGAGTCCTACCGCAAATTTCAGCAAGCGGATGGCCCGTCTTCTCTTTCTGCGCCTTTCGCGCATAGCTTTTTGTGCGGCAGTCGTCCGGGAGCCTGCTTCTGTCCGGTTCCTTTGCCCGTTGTTTTGCCGCCTGGCATTTTCCTGTCTGGCAGTCTGTCGTCTGCCATCCTCTTGGATGACGTTATTCCGTCTATCTATTCTTCTTTCTGCGTATCCCCTTGTGCTTTGTCCCTCATACTGATATCGTCTCACCTGTGCGGGCTGTCTTTCATATTGTCCCCCGGCTCCGGGCTGTCTTTCGTATCCTCCCGTCCCCCGGGACGGTCTTTCATATCTTTTCGTCCCTTCCGGACGTCTCTCATAGCGCCGTCCTGCACCGGGCTGTTCCCTGTATTGTCCCGCCGTCTTTCTGTACATTGTATCTCTTTCCATCGCTGTAATGCTTCCGGTCATAAAAAATCCCTCCTGCTTTCCCATAACAGAAACCGCTTCAAAATTTCTCTTATCCAGCATTCATTATAGGAAACAGAAAGGATTTGTTTTTTACTTTTCTATTGTGTAAATATTAAGATTTAATAAAGCTTTGGCCGCCTTTCGCCGGCAAGCTGGTCCACATTCAGCTTTTCCGCATTGCCGAAGACCAGATATCCAGTCCCGTTATAGTATTCGTAGCCTACGATTTCCTGTTGCGTCCCGGTCTCCCTGCCTTCCCCGGGCAGGTTTATCTTTGCTCCGATCGGATATTGCTGCACCATCTCCAGAAATGATATCATTGCCGTCCATCTCCCCTTTCCTCTGCATGGCCATCGGTTCCGCCCAACGGCCATGCTCTTTGACTCAGACTTTTGATTTTATAAAAGTCTTGCCAGTTTCAGGGGATTTATACAGGGCCTGCAGGCTCCAGGCTTTTCACGTATTCCCGGAAATCCACCACGCTGTCTGTCCTTCTGGATTCCTCCGCAGCGAACACCATCAGATGGCCCTCGCAGGATTCCTCAATGGTGGAAATGGCCGAGCCGGTATAGGTTCCGCAGAGATAATCGTACAACGTCTCAATGATCCCCTCGTCCCCGCCGTTGTGGCCACCGCTTAACTCGCCCTCCGCGTTGGGGTCGATGAACTCGGTCTTCCTGGTCTCAAGGTCAAAGAATTCCACCATCTTATTGTTCTCGTCCGCATGAATCTCGCCTTTCGTCCCCATGATGTGGGTCGCGCGGCCGCCTTTGGTGAAGGCGCTCATGGTAAAGGTGGCTGTCACATTCCCCTCGAAGAGCATATTGACGGTCTGGTGGTCCACCACGTCGTTGTCGCAGTGGAAGATGCATTTCCCGAACTGGTTGGTATGCAGCGCCTGCGCCACCAGCTCGTCGGAAGGATTTTCCACACGGGTAGCTGTAACCCGCCAGTCGCTCCCCTTGTCCTCCAGGTAGAGCTTCACTGCGTTATAAGGACAATGATCCCCCTCCGGGCACCCGTCGATACAGTATTCGGGAGCACCTGCAGGCGCGTTCTCCTCCTTGAAATAAGTAAGGTCACCGAAAGACTGTACTTTAATGCACGGTTTTCCGATGAGCCATCGCAGGATGTCCGTGTCATGACAGGATTTCTGCAACAGCATACAGGAGCTGCGGGTGCTGTTGCCCCAGTTCCCCCGCACAAAGCTGTGGCTCTGGTGGACGTTGCCCACGCATTCCTCATGATTGACGGAGATGATCCGCCCCACCCTGCCGCTGTCCACCAGCTGCTTCAGGCACTGGAACAGCCGCGTGAAGCGAAGCACATGGCACACCACGATGCGAACTCCATTCTCCCGGGCCGCCAGCGCAATCCGGCGGCATTCCTCCGGAACCGTCGATACCGGCTTCTCCAGCAGGATGTCGTACTTCTGCGCGATGGCCGCCATCGTAGGCGCGTAATGATCCCGATCCATAGTGGTAATCATTGCCAGATCCGCAATCTTTCCAAGCTGCAGAAGCGGCTCCCAGCTCTCGAAGCACATTTCAGGCAAAATGGCATGCCGTTCCCGGATAAATTCGCGGAAACTCTCGTTGGGCTCGGCCACCGCCACCACTTCATATTTGTCCGGCATGTCCAGCATGGTTTTTGTATAACCCTTTCCCCGGTTTCCTGCTCCGATTAGAATTACTTTTAATTTTTTCATTGCAAATATCTCTCCCTGTTCTTGTGCGGCATAATAGCTGCCTTGTCATCCGGAAATACGAAAGCTTCTCTTTGATTCCACTGCCCGCAAGCACCATGAAATCGCTTGGCGGGCGCGTAGTCGGCGACGGAATCCCATCCTCCTCATTCCTTAAAATATACCGCCTTTCCAGTGCGGGCGGATTCATAGATCGCGTCCAGGATTCTCGTGACCACAAAAGCCTGCTCCGGCTTCACCAGCAGTTCGCCCTTGCCCTGTACGGCGTCCAGCCAGACAGTGCACTCGAAGTCCGACTCGTTCATCACCGCTGCACCCTCGAAGAAAGCCACACCCGACGGTGTCGTCTTCTCCGGCTTTGTGACCGTCTGCTTGTCGCAGAGGATATGGTTGATGCGCAGCCCGTCGTTCATATCCGCGCCGGCCTTGGTTCCGCACAGCGTGGTCTTCGCCTCGCCTACATCCAGGATGTTCAGCGCCCAGGACGTCTCTACCACGATTACCGCCCCGTTCTTCATCGTGACAAAGCCGAACGCCGAATCCTCCACCTGGTAATCCTCATTGTCCCAGGGCGTAAAGCCATTGCCCTGCTCGCCGGGCTTTAACAGACGGCCCAGCTTCTCAAAACTCGCCCCCATCACGCTATAAGGCTCATAATTATCCATCATCCAGAGAGTCAGGTCCAGGGTATGGGTACCAATGTCAATCAGCGGCCCACCGCCCTGCAGCGCCTTATTCGGGAATACGCCCCATGTGGGGACACCCCGGCGGCGGATGGCCTGTGCCCTGGCATAATAAATTTCACCCAGCCGGCCGGCTTCGCACATCTTCTTGAGCACCTGGCTGTCCTGGCGGTAACGGTTCTGATAGCCGATGGTCAGGAGCTTCCCGCTCTTCTTCTGCGCCTCCAGCATCTTCTGTGCGTCCGACGTGGTGGCAGCCATGGGCTTCTCGCACATGACGTGCTTGCCGGCCTCCAAAGCGGCCACAGTCAGCTCACAGTGGGAGACGTTGGGCGTCAGCACATGGACGACTTCAATCTCCTTCTCCGCCAGCAGCTCCCTGTAATCGGTGTACACCCGGGCATCCGGTGTCCCATACTGCTTTGCGGCCTTCTCGGCGCGTTCCGGAATCAGATCGCAGAACGCCACCATCTCTGCCCGGCTGCTCTGGTGGGCGAGAGACGGAAGGTGCTTTCCCTCCGCGATGCCGCCGCATCCGATGATACCAATCTTCAATTTATCACTCATAATGTTTTCCTCCTAATTTTAATGAAACAAATCCCGGAAGCCCCTGTCCTCTTGTAATGCGGCTCTTTTCCAGGCACTTTTTCTGCCTCAATGCCTGGTTCTGTTCCCTGAGATTCTGAGAGCCTATTCTATCATGAAAAAAGAATCTCCCTGCGTTGCCAGCGCCTTTATTTATAGACATATACCCCAGTCGCACCCCCGAATTTCTTGCCCCTGCGAATCCAGTCCGCATAGGCGCGCCGCAGCGAGGTATCCTGTGGCAGCTGATCCACGTCGCCCGTATACTCCTTGTCGAACAGCCTCCAGGCATCGTAATAATCATCCGACTCCCAGGATTTCACCAAATCGAATGTAGTGATAAAAGCGTACAGATTCGAATCCGGCGAAAGCACCTCCAGATTGTCAGGATACAGGAGCCAAGATGAACATACGAAGACCATCGGGTCGAACCGGTACCGTTCTTTGAAAAAGTCCGCCGCCAGGTCATAGGAGCGCTCCATGCTTTCTCTGTCCAGCCTCTCCCCCGTGCGGGGAATGTGGACGATAGCCATGGGAGTGCCCGGCTCCAGGACAAGGCCGTCCTTCTCATAACGAAAATCCAGGACTCTGGGTTCAAACTGCAGCTTCAGGAAGCCGAACCTGTCCATCTGGAAGAAACCTTCGAACCACTCTCCCACGAACGTGCCCCATATACCGCGCACCAGCCAGCACTCCATCAGCTTCCACTTCAAGTCGCTCATACTGGTGAACCAAATCTGCTCGTCTATGCCGGCCTCGCGGTAACACTCCAGCAGATGCCTGGACATGCAGATACAGAGCAGCAGATGCCCCGTGTACTCCTGAACGCCCGCCCCGGCGGCTATCTCGGTCATCTGCTTGAGAAGCGGCCTCATCTTAAGGCTGATATCCTTTTCATAGCTCTGCAAAAGCCCCTGAAACGCCTCCCGGCACGACACATCAGCATCAATCCGGTCATATGCCTGGGACAGGACATTCTTCGCTTCCTCCGGATAGGCAAATCTTTCCATAAAATCTTTTAGGTAGGTTTTCACGATTGGCCTCCTTTTTCATTCACAATAGATAAGTTCCGGATCCGCCAGCAGACCGCCCGGCTCCTGTGGAACGATGGCGGAGCTGTAGTCAGCCACATGTTTTGCCAGCGTATTGGTAACTTCAATCACCAGATGATTCGTCCCCGGGCGGAGCAGCCCTGTTACATCGAAACGGTAAGGCGCACCCAGCGCGTAACCCGCATACTCTCCGTTCAGCCATACCTCCGCAATCTCATATACCTGTGAAAGACGAATCTGCGCCCGGACACTGCCTGCCGTCCGGGAACCGCTCTCGCCGCTGTTCTCACAGTCTGTTTGGAAATCCGCCTCATAGCGGACAGTGCCGGAAAATGATGGCAGCTCGTCCGGTCCGTTGATATCCAAAAGCGGGGCGTCATCCTTATAAAGCACAGCCTTCGGATAGTTCCGCACATCCGCCAGGGAAATCCGCCAGCGCAAGGAGAGCCTCTGCCGTCGGCCATCCCGGAACGGCTCTTCCGCCCCTGTCACCCAGGCTCCCGCATCCCCGGAAACCCCATTGATCCCCACAAGGCTGTCAGCCCCCGCAGAACTGTCGGCTCCATCAGGCCTCGGCTCATCCGGGCATGAGAAGTCCATGCCGCAGACCGTTGTCAGAAGCACCGCCTCCCCCGCCTCCAGGGACAGGGAGACATATCCTTCGCGGCTGTCCTGCCGGAACAGACGGTTGTTCATCACATCAAAACGGAAAACAGGGCCGTTTACCGGCAGCTTTAAGCAAAAGTCGACACTGCTCCTCTTTTCCTCATTAAAGAGGAAAAAGTAATGTTCCTCTTCCTTACGGTAATGATATACCCGCAGATTCGGACAGACGGGCGTAACCTGTACATCCGCCAGTCCCGACTCCAGAATCCGGGGCGCCAACCCATCCAGAGAGATTGTCTCCCCGGGCAGTTCCATGACGGCCTCCCCCTCCGTAGTCCACGACGGCTTCTTTCCCACATAGTAGACAGGCACTCCGGCGCTGGAAATTTCCTCGAGCCTTTGCAGGAAATATCCGGGCAGCGCCTCCGCGCCGGGAATCACCAGAGCCCCATACCGCTCCTGCCCGAACCGGATACAGCCGTCCCTGGCATGACTCTCATCCCGGAAAGCATCGCAAGGCGCAACATCCAGGTCAATCTGGCGCTGCATCAGCCGCCGCATAGGCCTCTGGGAGAGCATCGCCCCGCCCCACCACTCGGCGTCCGCCTGATAAAGCACCAGCACGGAAGCGATGTGTTCTCCTCCGTCCAGCAGATGGCACATTCGGTTCATATACCGGAACAGATGCCCCATAAAGCGGTACTGGGGATTATTCCCCTGGGCGTAAAAATGGGGCGGGCTGTCCCATTCCGGAAAGGGACTGTCCGTGAAAGCGTGGGGGGTAAAACGGTTAATTCCCCGGACCAGACAGTGATCCGCAAGCCATTTCATCAGCCGTATCCCCTCCATCCATCCGTAAGCGCCGAAATTCTCGCACAGGGCGCGCCCCTTTTTCGATGGATCTATATGGGCAAGGGAGGATGCCAGCTTAATCAGCCCATAGTGGAAAAACTCTCCGTCTGTCAGCGAATGGGCGCTGTGCCAGTGTCGGCTGATACCGGCGTAGCCCGGATGAATCTGGTGCATGACGATATCCGCCCCCGCCATGTCCTGCCCTTTCTGCGCCCGGAAGAAATGGCCTGCTCCAGACCCCAAGCGGCTGTGGGAATTGTTGTCCTCCACCTGATGGCCGATGTACTCCACACCGTGAGCATGGCACCAGTCCGAGATTGTCTGGCAAAAGCACTCCGAGAAAAGACGCGAGGCTTCATCCATATACGCATATCGGATTACCTGCGCCTCCAAGCTGCTGTCCGATGCATGGCCAGCCCCACACACCTCCGGGCTACAGCCGGATGCAGGCGGTCTGGCCGCATCCCCGCCCAGCCATAAGGCCGGGAGCAGTCTCCGGTAGTCCTCCCCCAGTCTCTCCCGCAGAGCCTCTCTCAGCTCGTCGCTCCAGGGCAAGGGAATATCTTTTCCCGGAAGGGAACTCCACCCGCCGCAGGCAAACTGGGGCTCATCTGAGAAAAATCCCGCGAACACGCCTCCGAACAGATGTCCATAATGCTCATAATGGGGCTGGTAACAGCCCTCAATCTGACAGGCCACCGCCTCTTTGGATATCGGGTTCAGCAAGGCCGATCCACCAGCCGGCAGATGGGAATATACTACAATGATGCTGTACAGTCCTTCCGGAACCGGCCAGTACACTCTGCCGTTCTTCACACAGTCAGTCAGATCCACCAAATCGGTCACGTCCGTCCGCGTGCGCTCCCACTCAGCGCCGGAATCCAGTCTGCGTCCGGCCACCACCGCCTCCAACCGGTCCGTCTCCGGATCGCGCAGCAGGGAATCAATCAGAAAAGAGGCATGCTCATCCGGCCCCAGGGCATCGATCGCCACATAATCCAGCACCCGCCTCCTGTGCTGCGGATACTTGCGGGCAATCAGCCCTCCCGCGTGTCCGGAGGGAAAACTCACATCGTCCAGCACCCAGACGCGCATATTCCTCCTCTGCGCTTCCTCCAGGATGATATCCAGATCCCTCCACCATCCGGGCCCGCCAAAATCCGGATGAGGACGGGACTCCACGCATACCTCCTGGATATTCGCTTCCTGAATCTTCCCCATCAGTTCCCGCAAGACCTGTTCCTCAGCTCCATGCTGCCAGAAAAAAGGCAACAGATAGCTTCCCTCCCGTCCCTGACGAATTTCTTCCACCGCTGACGCCATAGTCCGTCCGCCTCCTTTCCTCTGACCCGGATAATCCGAACCCGGAATTTTACCTTACCACTTAAGCTTCCCCGGCAAAGGGCCTCATTGGCCCCGCCCGATGAAAATGGGCGGACGCATCCCGAACAATGCGCCCGCCCCTACTTCCGTCCCACGACAGGCCGGGCATCCGCTGCTTCGCCTTACTGTTCGCTGGCTGCGGCCTCATAAGTAGTCAAATACCATTCATTTACCTTATCCATGCCCATTTCGGTCACTTTCGCAATGAGATCGTCGCGCATCTTAAAGTATGTTGCCTCGTCCTTGGCAAGAACACATGCCATCATCCCCTCATCCATTACCACATCCACCTCGTTAAGAATCATCTGGAGGTCAGTCGGCAGCGTATTCGCGGCAGCCTGGGCGGGCGCATAGAGGAAATCGTGGTCATAGAGCTCGCCATTCTCGTGCATCTTCATAATCTTTTCCATCATGCTCATTCCATAGTGCGCAGCCACGTCCTTTTCCATTGCTGACGCATATTTCAGGAGGAAACTCTGCTCATCGAACAAATTAGTGCGATATCCGTCCGGGCTTCCCCCTCCGCTTCCATTCCATCCGAACCCGATGCCGGAATCATAGTAGAAATCATTCATTTCCTGATGGGCTATGCAGGCTTCTTCTGTCAGGGTAGGCACTCCATCCACATAATTCCAGGTTTCCCCTTCTAAGCCGCTCGTGACGGTACGGCCTCCCTCTGGAGAAAACAGCCATGTCATGAATTCCATGATGCGGTCGGGATACTTAGTCTTGGAAGAGATACAGCGCAGATTGCCGATACCCAATCCCTTGTTAGCCTCGGACTCCTCAAATGTCATATCTGTGGTACAGCCCTTCAAAGGGAGCATCTGGAAGCCCCCCGCGACGCCATTGACCGCTTTCTGCGCGGTGGCGTTCCCTGTGATGTCATGATAGAGAGTGGATACATACTGCCCGTTCACCGCCTTCAGGGAGTCAGAGTCGAAATCCTGCAGGAAAGAATCCGGGTCAAGCAGACCGTCCTGGTTCAGCTTCCAGTACATATGGTTATACTGCCAGTTGGGGGATTCCGGATCGGTATAGAGCGCAATCATCTCCTCTGTCTTACAGTCAACAGCCATATAAGGCGTGAGGGGATAATACCCCAGGGAATACGTGTGGTAGAGGGACTGTCCCCGCATCTCGATGGTGGGATAGGCAATGGCATAGACCGGAAGTCCATCGTCCGTGGCAGGCTTCACTGCCACCATATCCACCAGGAGCTGGTAAACCTCATCCACATCGGCATTAAGCTCCGGATAACCTACTTCAGCATATCTCTCCCAATCCACATTCAGCCCCCATTGCTGTGTCCCCAGACTGGCGTCCGGTCCGGCCTCACTATAGCCCATGATTCCGTAGATTTGGTCGCTGTGGAAAACTTCCCTGCGCTGGAAGTCCATCACTTCCTCTATCTTGGTGGGCGGGAAAAGATACTGAGCGGCATTATATTTTTCAATCAGGTCGTCCAACGGCAGGATAAAGCCGGACTCGATGAGCGGAACCACCTCATTGGCCTCGATGATAAAGATGTCCGGAAGGTCTCCGGAAGCCATCAGCGCCTCTTTCCGCTCCGAGATATCCACCACCTCAATAGTAATCCCGAACTTATCATAGATATATTTAGCCACTGAGTTGTCCGGATAATCGTTCCACTGCTGGGGAAGTATCGTCGCCACGGTAATCGTGATGGGCTCCCGGTCCTGTGTCTCCCCGGCATTCCCGGCATCCCCGTTCTCCATACTCTCGCCAGACGATGCCATACTCTCCTGCTGCTCTGCTTTGGATGATTCCCCCTGACTGTCATTGCCGCAGGCTGCCAGACCCACTGTCATTGTCGCCGCCAACGCGACAGCCCAAATCTTTTTGATTGATTTCCTCATAAACTCATCCTCCTTTTTAAGAAAATTATTGTAAATCTGTAAATAATTAAACATAATTTCATCCTTTTACGGATCCCAGCATGATGCCCTTAGTAAAATACTTCTGCATATAGGGGTAGACGCACAGAATCGGAACAACCGTCACCACCAGCAGCGTCATCTTGATGGACATGGGCGTCAGCTGCCGTCTCATATTTGTCTTGCTCCCCTGCTCCAGCAGAATGGTGGAGGCATTTTTCAGATACTGGTACAAAATATACTGCAAGGTTCGCAAATCCTTGTTCATGGTATAAATCAGCGTCGTGGAATAGTCGCTCCATACCCCCACTGCCGTGAACACGCCAATCGTTGCCAGGATTGGCTTGGAGAGAGGAATGATGATGCGGACAAGGATGTTCCAATAGCTGGCCCCGTCCAATTTCGCGGACTCCTCCAGGGAACCCGGAATGCTCTCGATAAAGGTTTTCGCCAGAATCACATAGTACGCGCTTACGCCCGGCATGATATAAATCAAATATGTATCGTACAGACCCAGGTACTTCCTCAGCAGAAACTCCGGAATCAGGCCGCCTCCGACAAACATGGTGCCCACAAAGAAGCGGTAGACAGCCTTGCGGAAGGGCATCCGCTCGCGGGAAAGCAGATATCCCAGAAACCCGCTGATGAACATCTGTTCCAGGGTACAGATTACCGTGATGCTCACAGAGACCAGAGCGGCGCGCGGGATGCCTTTCAGGGTCAGCACTTTCCGGTAGTTGTCCAGGGTAAAGTCCACCGGCCAGAAGTACACGCCTGCCGTCGCCTTTAAAGGGTCGCTTAGCGAATAAACAAATATGTAATAGAAAGGATAGATACAGGTAAAAGCGAACAGGAACATCAGCGCTGCATTAATCCAGTCAAAAGGCTTCGCCTTAAACATATGCTTCTTCTGCGCCCTTTTCTTCTTTCTTTCCATAGCGTCACCTCCTATACGACAGACTCGCCGCGAACCTTCTTGGCTGCAGTATTAGCCAGGCAAATCAGCACAATGGAGACGACAGAATTCATAATCCCCAGGGCGATGCCGTATGAATAGCTCGCATCCCTGAACAGGTTATAGCTGTATAAGCCGATATTCTCCAGCTTGGGGTTGGTCAGGGGAGTCCCGAACACCAGAGGGTAGTCCATTCCGCCGCTCAGGAAACCGCTGATTCCCAGCACTGTCTGCACCAGAAAGGTAGGCAGCACACCCGGAATCGTCACATGCCAGATTCGCCGGAACCGCCCCGCCCCGTCCGTCATGGCCGCGTCATACAGTTCCTGGTCAATGCCGGAGATGGCCGCCAGGTAGATGATTGCCGAAAATCCAATCCCTTTCCACGTACCCATCACCGCCTGAAGCGTCCATGAAATGTTTATGTTGTTGAGCAGATTGAACGGCTCGGAAATAATCCCTTTGCGGAGGAAAAGAATGTTCAGCATCCCATCCGTGGAAAACAGCCCCACCATCAGCCCGTAAATCATTACCCAGCTGATGAAATTCGGAATGGTGGTCACGGTCTGAATGATGCGGCGGTACCGTGTGGACCGCAGTTCATTCAGGAAGATGGCAAAGGCCACCGGAAGCCAGGAAATCGCCAGGCCAATCGTATTGGGAATGACCGTATTGCGCAGGGCGCGGGGCAGCCGGCTGATGCTGGAGAACAGCATCCGGAAATTCTTCAGCCCCACGAACTCGCTCTGCAGAGGCGATTTCCCCAGCTTGTAATCCACAAAGGCATAAGCCCAGCCTGCAATCGGCATATAGTGAAAGACAAAGACATAGAGTATCCAGGGCAGAATCATCCAGAACAAAATCCATTCCTTTTTTTGACTTTTCTTGTTCACAGTCGCCTTTTTGGGCATCCTTTCACACCGCCTTTCTTTGATATGCATTTATTTTAGCACTTTCGCCCCATTCATATAATGCACAGTTTTTACTATTTTCTCTATAATATTGTTTATTTTTACAACCAGTTCCAAAATAGCTAACCATTCTTTAGGCGAAACTAATAAAATGTATATTGTTTTGGTAAAATCCTTTTGATATAATCAGAATACAGGAGCGCTCTCAGAAAGCAGGCAAGTCGAAAATCAGCTGCTGCCGGAAGGAGAAAGCGGGATGTTTCCATGAGTACGCTTACATAGAAGAACGGTTACAGAAGAATGGCGGTGAATTATATGTATTCAGCTTTGATTGTAGAAGACGAACTGTTTGCCCTCCACAGCATGCGCGATATGCTGGACTGGAATGGGGCCGGCATCGACAGGGTATATGAGGCGGCGAACGGCAGGGAAGCTTACGAGGTGTATCTCCGTGAATTCCCGGATATCATCCTGACCGATTTGAGTATGCCCGTCATGGATGGGCTCACGCTGATCCGGAACATCCGGGAGCGGGAAGGGGACGCAAAAACGCGCATTATCATCATGACCTGCATCGATGATTTCGCCCAGGCCCAGCAGGCGCTGAATATGGGGGTGTCCCATTATTTCCTGAAAGCGACTGCCAGCTGCCGTGACATCCAGAAAATCCTTCAAAACACCACCAGGGACCTGGACAAGGAACGGCTTTCACAAGGTACCAGTTCCGCTGAAAAAGCGATACAGATTCTGAAGCACGGGGGAGCCCTTTCGCCGGAGGATGCCGTAGCTGCCCTGCTCGCAGCCGGCATCTCTCCAGAGGAGAACTATGCCGTACTGCTTCTATGTCTGCCCCGGAAAGATTCCCTGCTGCCTGACCACGAAATCCTGCAGCGGACAATCAAGGCATGCTCCGGCGCGGACGCGGAAATCCTGCGCATCTCACCTGGATGCTGCGCCTTTCTGTTGAACCAGGAAAACGCGGAGCGTCTGTCCATCGCCCTGCCCCGCCTGTGCGCGGAGCTGTCCGCCGGCGGCAGCGGCGGGATGCGGGCCGGCATGAGCGGATGGGCACAAGGGCCGGGCAGTCTGGCTGAGGCGGTGCGACAGGCAGGGAAGGGGCTGGATCTATGCTATTTCACCGGCGCATGCCCCTCCCTTTATGTCGGCCAGGAGGGCTTCCTTGTCCCGGAGGATATCGCCATCCGGCTGCTGGCCCTCCCGAACGCCTTTTTCCATGTGCCCCAAAAATTCGTGGACAGTTACGAGTCCCGCATCCGGCAGGTCACCTCCCGGAGCTATCCGGATTCCGGCTCCTTTCAGGAAGCTTTGTCGGCTGTGGCCGTATGGCTGTCCATGCAGACGGACAGCGCCAGGGATTCTCTGGAGGAAAACTGTGTCGCCTGTACCCGCAGGATTTCGGAAAGCGGGACGCTCAGGGAATCCATCGCCTGTTTTGAAGAGTACGCCACAGACGTCCTGAACCTGTCCTCTTTCTCCAGGCAGATGCCGGACTGCGTGAAAGAAGCGCTCCATTACATCCATGACAATCTGGACCACCCGCTGTCGCTCAATGAGATTGCGGAACATATCCACCTGAACCCGGCCTACTTAAGCACGCTGTTCCGCCGGGTGATGAACCAGAGCCCCATCAGCTATATCAATTCCGTGCGCATCGAGCGCGCGAAGCTGCTGCTGCGCAGTACGGATCAGTCTGTAAACGAGATTGCCGCCTCGCTGGGATTTGCCCAGGACATCTATTTTTACCGGCTGTTCAAGCATCACGCCAAGGTGACGCCAAACGAATATCGGTCATCGGCCCAGCGGCAGGACAGCGGAACGAGGCAATGGATGCCTGCGGCAAGATACGGCGGAACGTTTTCCGGGGACAGGCAGCAGCCGGTCAAAAAAGGCCAGACAGGCTCCGCCAATGAACCGGCAAGGGAGGAGGATGCGACATGAAACTTCATATGCGCGAGCTATTCCTGAAACGGAAAATGTCCCTGGCCTGGCAGATATCCCTGGGCACGGCTGCAATCCTGCTGGTAGTGATGGTGCTGGGGCTGCATTACATCTGGCGCCACACCATGTCCATCCTCTCCGAGCGCGACAAAGATGCCGCCTTTATCCAGCTGCAAAATGCGCAGGAACAAATCTCCCTGATTTATGACAGCCTGTGCTCCAATGTAAACCTCCTGCTGTACGACCAGGATGTCCTCGCCATCGCCAGCGAACACAGCACCCACATGGACTATGAATACTTCTCCCATGTGAGCAACATCCATACCCTGATGACAGGCATGGCGCGGAGCAACCGATATATTGATTCCGTATTTCTCTATATCAATGACAATGCATTCATCAGCACCATAATCACCAACTCCATCACATCCGATACCAGGGAGACGGTTCCGATCATGCAGTCCGATTTCTATAAGGAAATCTGCAGCTCTGTCTATCAGATTCTCTTCACCGCGGGGCATGAAATCAACGAATTCCATGGATATCTCAATCCCTCGGCGGAGAACCTCCCACTGATTACCGTAGGCTGCGCTTCCGGCAGTTCCTATCGGAACCGCCGCAAGCGAGTCGTGATCATCAACCTCAACACACAGATGCTCGACTCCCTTCTCCGATCCTGCTTCGGAGAGGACAGCTTCGCATTTCTGCTGGACAGGGATCTGTCTCTTCTCTATACCACAGATGCTTTAGACGAAGCGGGACCAGATCTCTCGCCACTGGCGGAGGGGAACAATGCAATGGGGCAGTTCTCCGCATCCCTCCATGGCACCACCGGACAGGCCGTCTATATGCGCTGCAAAGACAGCGGGCTTACCATTGTAAAATACATCTCGGACAGCGAAAACCGCCAGGATGCCGCCGCTCTGGAAATCGTCTTCGTTCTGGCGTTCGTCCTGTGCGGCGTCATAGCCCTGGCTTTCATGCGGTACTGGATCTATCGCTGCCTGAAACCCCTCGATGCCCTCTGCCAGAAAATGGGAGAACTGGAGTCCGGCAGGCTGGGCGTACAGATCGAGTCTCCCCTGCGCAATGAGCTGGGGAATGTAATCCGGCATTTCAACCTTATGTCCCAGGCCCTGGCAAGGATGGACGAGGAAAACCGGAAAGCGGAGAAGGCCCTCCATGTCCAGGAAATCCTCGCCTTGCGGGCGCAGATAAACCCCCATTTCATCTTCAATGTGCTGAACACGTTCAAGTGGATGGCTCTCTCCTACCATGCGAATGACCTGGAGGAATGCATCGCGGCGCTGGCGGAAATCCTCCTTCCTGTCTTCCGGGAGAATATCGGCCCCATTCCGCTGGGAAAGGAAATCCATTATCTGAAAAAATATCTGCTGATTCTGAGCCACCAGTTCGGCAGCCAGGTCTGCCTGGACATTTCGCTGGCCCCGGAACTGGAAAGCGTCCCGATTCCGCCGCTGACCCTGCAGCCCATCGTAGAAAACTGCGTCCGGCATGGTTATATCCCTGATGGACCGGTGCTGACAGTCTGCGTCACGGCACGGACAGAGGGGGACGCGCTCACGATCAGCGTTACGGATGACGGCGGCGGCATGGATGCGGAGACGCTCCGGCAGGTTCAATCTTCACTGGAGCCGAGGGAGAATACCGGCACCGACAGCAGACATATCGGTCTCTCCAATGTCAACCGGAGGCTCACGCTGAATTATGGCCCCCGGTATGGCCTGCGGATCCAGAGCGCGCCGGGGGAAGGGACCACGGTGGATATCCGTCTGCCGGCTCCGCCCTTTCCCCCTGGCCCCACCACAGCGTGAATGCATTTTCCCTTGTCAATAAGGATACCGGCTCTTCCGGTCTGCAATCTATGATTTCCGCATGAAGCCCGGCGGCCTGTTCTATGATTCCCTCCTCTGGCAGGTCGTCCGGTTCATCATGCAGAACAGCCATCCATTTCTGCTCTGCCCTGTTCGTCTCCCGCATATGGGCCCTGTTCTTTGGGCCGGCTTTTAACTGCAAGCATTATTTGATGCCGCTCATTCGTTCTCGGGATGTGCCGCCGCGTAAACGGTTTGATACAATATTCTGTCCTACCGCAGCGTTTCCAGCAGCTCCTGCCAGCGCGCCTCCCCTTTCATGTATTCGAACTTCTCCTCATCCAGAAGACCCTTTATCAATGTCTCTTTGATCTTTTTCCCGAATTCCTCCCGCGGCTCCCTGAACTCCATATGCTCATATAGCGGCGACCGGCTGTAGCTGGCGAGATCCTCTATGCCTGACAGGAGCTTATGCGCGATCCGCAAAGTGGCCTCCGCGTCTTTCCTGTAAACCGCCAGATCTATCTCCAGGCAGGCCTCCTGGTACTGGCCTATCTCCAGCAGCCGGGCCAAAGCTGTCTGCTTCTCCACGATAAAGCGGACCCTCTCCATGTCATTTTCCCGCATTGCCAGCTGGCAGATGCTCTGGAGGGCGATCTGCAGATTATGGTATCCCGAGAACACAAGCTCCTCGTATATCTTCATGGCTTCCCGGATGCGCCCTGTCCTGCTGCAGATATCGCCCTGCCGCCTCTTCCGCTCCGGATCCTGGCCGGAATAGTACGCAAGATATTCCTCCGCCCTGTCATATTCTTCTTTCCTGAAATAGAATCCGTACAGACCCGCCGCGCCATGGAGCCTGATGTCCTCATCCTTGCTCTCCAGCGCCCGGGCATACCAGGAGCTGATATAAGCGTCATACTGCTCTGCCGCCTCCGCCGGAATCTCTTTCATCAGGCGATGCGCGTCCAGCAGGAGCGCCAGCTGCCAGGTCAGGCTGTCGCAGTTGGGATACTGCTCCAGCACGCCCCTGGCCCAGGCAAAGCTCTCCTCATAGCTCTCCCTCTGCAGCCTCTCGTCCGCCTCCTGGACGAACCGGCGGATTTCCTCCTCCGTCAGCTCCTCTCTAAAGCTCAGCAGCGCATCCGTGGTGATGCCCAGCAGCCTGGCGATGGGGGCGAGCAGGGCGATGTCCGGGGCGGACGCGCCGTTCTCCCACTTGTTCACCGCGGGAGCCGTCACTCCCAGCCTCCTGGCCATCTCCTCCTGGGTCATGTTCTTTTCTTTCCGGTATTTCCGTATTACCTGACCTATCTCCATAGCATGATCTCCTTTTCGCTGTGAATCCCTCTTTTTTCATCCGCATCGGCCTTTGCTGTCTTTATCCTATCAGATGGGAGCCAGGACTGCAACTGAGCATACGTTAAATATCGTTCATATAAATTAACCGGGGCTCAACATGCTTCCTGATTATGGAGGAAAATCATCATGCTATGGCACCGCCTGCGCTAGCCGTGTGAGTCGTCCTCGCAGGGATGCCCCGGGGCGCTTTTCCCGCATGCCTTACAGTACCCGTATAACTCCAGCTTATGCCCTGTGACCGTAAAGCCTCCCAGCCCCTCCTCCAGGCGGACATGGCTGAAAGGGCAGTTCCGCAGAGGTATCCGATTGCGGCAGTTCAGGCACACCGCATAGTGGGTATGGCCTCCCCGGTTCAGGCTGTAGACCGCGGTTCCGTCCTCCATCCAGGTGCTTTTCTCCACCAGGCCCTTCTCCTCAAAAGCCGCCAGGATACGGTAGACCGTAGAGACGGCATATTCTGCCTGGGCCCCGTCATCCTCACGGGCTGACATACGCTGATAGATCTGTATGGCGCTAAGGGGCTCCGCCGTCTCCCAGAGCACTTTGTACACACTCTTTCTCTGTTTCGTCCACTTTAATCCCCGGGGATAGGATATCTCCTTTCCGCAGTCCGCATAGGGCATTCCCTCAGCGGGAATCTTCCATTTCCTGTTCATGGCCGTCTCCTCCTGCTCCTTTTCCGCAATCCGTGCCGCCAAACCAGCTGCCAGAATCCTGCCGGACTGCTCCTTCACCCGCCTGGCGCATTTACAGCCCGCCGGGCAGACGGCGCAGAAGCCGTGCCTGGCAGAATCCCTGCACGGGACGAATCGGCTTCACGCGATTCCGATCCATTCCATGGCAATCCCCGCCGCCACGCCGATTGCGTACAGCAGCCCCAGTATCTTCAGGTTCTCCCGCCGGTCGTGGTTGACCCGGAACAGAACCAGCACCCCTACGCCGGAGCCCGCCAGCAGCCCTGCCATGGCGGCCCCCAGCCCCATGGTGCCCGCCAGATACAGCTGCGTGATCGCCACAGACCCGGCGCAGTTCGGTATCAGGCCCACCAGCCCCGCCAGCACAGGGCCGGCAATGGGCCTGTTCAGAATCAGATTCCCCAGGGCGTCCTCCCCCAGGTAATGCAGGACCAGATTCAGCCCTAAATTCACCGCCAGGATGAAAAACGCGATTTTCACCGTATGGGACAGGGCGGAGCGCAGAATCCCTTTCTCACAGTGGCAGTGCTCCTGCTCACAGATGTCGCGGATGCCCTCCTGATTCCCGTCCCCTTTCCGGCACAGCAAATCCACGGCAAGCCCCGCCGCCATGCCGATGACGGCCTTGCCCGCCAGAATCTTCAGAATCATGCCCGCAGGGGCCTGCTCGGAAACCAAAATGGGCAGCATCTCATCGGAAGTGGACAGATAGATTGCCATCAGGGTGCCCAGGGTAATGACCCGCCCGGCATACAGGTTCGATGCCGCCGCGGAGAAGCCGCACTGGGGCAATGCCCCCAGCAGCCCGCCGATGACTGGCGCGGCAAGGCTCCGGGCAGAACGCCTGCGGGGGGAGCGCCCCGCGTCCACCGCTCCGGGCCGCCTGATGAGCTTCCTGGCATGCTCCCCTGTCCTGTGCTCCAGGTACTCCATCACAAGGTAGGTCAGGAATAAAAAAGGGACAAGCTTCGTGCTGTCTATGAGAGCGTCTTCTATTAAATGCAGCATTGCACACATCCTTTCTGTTCAAAGACAGCCATTGGGCAGAATCAATCATCCGGCTGCAGTCATGGCCGTCCGGCCCATTACCGAAAGAACAATCTTTTCCGATAGCTGCATATATCTATCCGGGCTTTACAGCCAAACCGCAAAGTCCCAGATGCAAATGCGACTCATTTGCATCTGGGACTATAACACATTTTTCCGTCTTTTGTCAATACCTGCCGCATATCTTTTTCATCCCCGGAGCAGTTGGGCGACAGTTCAGCGGCCTGCCCGGGCTGTCGCGCCCGCCACCGGGTTTCCCATCCGGTCAGGTCATGCCTGCGCAAGGCCACTGTGCCTGCGGATTCCGGCCATAGAGCGCCCTGCCGCACCGGCGGACGCTTACAGTCATGTCGTCACTCTGCCAGATACATCTTCAGCCCGTCCTCTATCTTCAGAACCGTGGCCTCAGTGGTCTGGGAGCCCTCCAGATACGCGCCCAGCGCTTCGATCAGCACCTCCCGTATCTTCGCGTCCTCCGCCATGGGCTTATCCAGGCCTTTGCATATGGCCACCAGCGCGTCCGCCATCTCGTCGGAGTAGCATTTGATGGCAAACTCCACCTCGCTGCCCTCTGCCTCTATGGAGGTATATGCCTGGGACTCCGAGCGGTCTTCACGGGCCTGCTTCTCCAGGGAGGCCAGGTTCACCGGAAATCCCAGATAGTGATCCGTATCCTGAATCCGCTCCGACAGGGCCAGCCCCAGAAAATCCATAGCCGTGTCCTGATAAGGACTCTTCGCGCATATCCCTGTCTGCAGCAGCGGTATGAAGCTGTTCTCATAGGCGGTGAAACTCCCCCTGATATAATCCACCATGGCTATGGGGAACATGCAGTTCTTAAAGCCGGTAGCCCTTTCAAACGCCATCTTCGCCCCGGAGGCCAGATCCCACATATTATAGGCATGCTCCCCCTTGTCCCTGCGGTCCGTGATGCCGCAGTTGTCCGCGATGCGCTTCAGGCATTCCAGCTTTCCGGCCAGGGTCTCCGTATCCAGCCGTTTCCCTTTTACAATGTCCCCGCAGAAATAGGGATAGAACTTATCCACCAGCTCGTCTACCGTCTGCGGGCCCAGATAACTGTCCTGCGTCCCTGACAGGAACTGTGCCAGGGACTCCAGCGAAGCCATGTCCGCCTCCCCGATGTCCCTGCCCATGGCCATGTTGAAGCCGAACTGCAGAGGCACGGTATATCTGTGTCCGTCCTCCCGCACATAAGAGCCCGTAATTCCGGACAGAAGCTCTCCTTTCTCCTCCATGGGCGCCACCACTGTGCCGATGTCCACAAGCAGTCCCTTATCAATGAATGAATCCATGTCCAGCCCGTCCAGCACCAGGATGTCCGGCGCGTCCTCGCCCATGAGCAGGGTATTGAGCCCCTGGTAGACAGTATTGTAGTCCACACTCTCATCCTCATAGGCGGAATAGGCATATTGAATGGTAATACGGATCTCCGGATGCTCCTTATGGTACAGGACAGCCGCCTGCTGCAGCAAAGGGCTCTCGAAAACCGTGTACAGCTTCAGCTCCTCCTTTACCTCCACCACCGCATCCGGATCATAGGCGTACCGGTTCAGCCTGGCGCCGCCTCCGGATTCCCGGAACAGCGCATAAATGTCCCCCTCCTTTGACATGGCCAGGCCCATGCACCAGCAGTCTGTCATGGCAAAATCTGTCTCCAGGCCGTCCAGCAGCTTCTCCCAGGCATCCTCCCCCGCGCCGCAGCGGAATATGCCGTCCCTGTCTGCAGCAATCAGGGCGCCGTCATCTGCGGCGCAGAGCACGGTTCCGAAAGCGCTGGCAGTGGGTGAATCAATTGTGGCGCCGCTGCTTCCTTTGCCGTTTTCCCGCTTCTCTATCTGCATGTCCGTATTCTCACCGATGCACAGATAGATATTTTTGCCGTCCGACGCCAGGGCGTCATTATATTGCGCGGACAACTGCCCGCTCTCCAGTATATGTCCGTCCTCTCCCGACAGGACGGCCGTGGAGGTGTAAGAGAGGGCGAACAGCGTGCCGTCCTCCAGCGCCGCAATGCCCCGGACGCTCTCGTACGCGCCCCACTCCTCATTCAGAACCGTCCATTGCGCGGGCGTGATATCCCTGGCCTGGGCGCCCTCGCCCTTCCACAGACGGCTCCTGTAGGAATCCTCCCCCTCTGCCGCGCAGGTGGCCAGAAGATACTGCGTGCCGCTGCCTCCCTGGAGCAAAGTGACATTCATGTTTTCCCCGCAGTCCAGCTCCAGACAGGCCAGCCAGTCCTGTGTCCTGTCCGCAAAGCCTCCCTCCTGCCGCACCCATTCCGAGAAGACCGTTTTTCCCTCTTCCTCTTTCGATGCCAGCAGATGTATCTCACCGTCTATGGCATTTATCTGCCTCAGTTCCCAGGATGCCAGTTCCTCCGGCAGCTCTTCCCCGGCCTCCGTCCAGCGGCCTTTTTGCTGTTCTGTCATGACGCTTCCCCCTGTGTCCTTTTTCCCGCATCCGGTAAGCGTCCCTGCCAGTACCGCCAGGCTCAAAAGCGCCGCAATTCCTTTCACATGTCTCATGCCCATTCCCTCTTTCCACAGCTCTCTTGATATGCTGCCTGTTTATTATATGCCGTCTGCCGCAGGCAAATCTTAACTGCCGGTTAAGAATGGGTTGATAATATATTAAGGCTGCTGCGGGTCACCGTCTTCCTGCCGGATCAGCTCTTCCCTGGGGCTATCCGGTTCCGGCTCTCTCCCTTCCGGCTCTCTCCCTTCCGGCTCTCTCCCTTCCGCCTCTCTCCCTTCCGCCTCTCCCACGGGGCGTCGGGTTACCCGGAAATTTTAACTGTTAAGCAGTATAAAAAAACATGCCCGCTGTCACATCCCGGGCATGCTCCTTTTTCAACTTTTCCGTTCTGCCGCAGCAGCCCGAACGGCTGCCATGATTTTACTGCTCTTTAAATTCCACACGGCCGTCCTCGATATGGTAGACGGCGCCTATGGCTTTCAGGCCGGAGATGCGGATATTCTCCTGAATCTTCTTCACGCTGTTGTCCACGTTCAGGCAGCAGGCCTTGTAATCGTCCTTCTCGCTTCCGATAGCGGCCATGATTTCATCCGTGATGGACTTGATGAAGCCCCCCGCGCCCCCGCCGATGGCTGCGCCTACCGCGCCGCAGTGGGTGTGGCCCAGAACCACCACCAGGTTGCAGCCCAGATGATCCGCCGCGTACTCCACGCTGCCCAGCTGGTTGTCGTCCATGACATTTCCGGCTACCCGAATGGTGAACAGCTCGCCGATGCCCGCGGAGAAGATGCTCTCGGGAATCACGCGGGAGTCCGAACAGGTGACTACAATGGCGTAGGGGTGCTGGCCGTTCTCACAGGTATCCTTACGGATCGCGGGGGAGATGTCCCCTGTGCCCGTGGAAGAGGTCAGGTATTTTTCATTTCCGCCCTGCAGCTTCTTCAGCGCTTCCTCTGCGGAAATATTAGCTTGATGTGACATGGTACAATCCTCCTTTTTGTTAAAATTATAACATTCTGCCTGATGGTTGTCAAAGCATTTCGCAACGGTTCAGACAGGGCTCACGGTTCAGGCAAGGCGCCAGCCGCTGCGCCCGAAACGCGGAAAATCTGCATTTGGGCGCCCACAGGCCTGGCGGCAGTCCCAGGGCGGCACACCGCTTTCGGGACAGGGTTTTGCCGGCATTGGTTACAGCCGGATAGCGGCGGGTGTCCTATGGGGCAGACAGACTCTGCCTGACCTCTTCTACGGAGGCATGGAACGGCGGATAGCCTGGCATTTCGTGGTCTCCATACCAATAAGACTTCCACCACCACCAGTAATCTGTACTCTGGTATTCATCATCTGCCGCCGAGAATTCCAGCGAATCGAACAACTCGAAACGAGCGTTTATCTCCTGGTATACCTTTTCCCTCTCCGCAATCTCTTCCGCGGATAGATTTCCAGCCTCGGCTTTGGTGGCATTGGGATTATAGGAATAGGAAAAACTCACATAGTCCACTGCATTTTCAAAACAGAGAGTGTGCCATCCATCCTCGCTAAAAGGGTTACTGACATAGAGCGCACCCGTTTCCCTCTCCCGGTAGACCGCTGCGTCATCGCTGCTAATATATCCCAAGTCACTCATACCGCCTTGCTGCAGTGGTATGCGCTGCACTTCGGTGCCGTCCCAGATAAGGGCCGTAAAGGTAAAATCATACCGTGTACGTCCAGGTTCTTCAAAAACACCTTTTCCATATATCAGCAAATCCTCTGTGCCGTCCCCATTCAAATCCCCAAGCGTAGCATACATGGCCTCTTCAGGGCTGTATGTATTCAGCGCTTCCAGAAGCGCCTCCCGGCGCTGGCGGTCCAGGATTCTGGCATTTTCTTCTTCTTTCTGCTGCTGCTCCAGCAACTCCTCTTTCTGCTGTTCCAGCTCCTCTATCAGGGCATCTATTTCGGCATTGCCCGCATCTGGGATCTCTTCCGCCACATACTCCGGAACATCATCAATGGTAAAGGACGAGACTGTGATGGAGCTGTCCTCTCCGGCATAGACAAGCTGCGCCGTCTCCCCGGCCTTTATCGTAGCTGTCTGCAGGATCTCGCCCTCCGGACTGGAAATCGTACATTCCACCTTTCCCTCCAGAAGATAGACATTCATATGCTGCGCATCCGGAGATTCCACAAAGCCGCAGGTGCCCCGGATGCCGACTACCATCGTAGAATTCCGGATGTCCATGGATTCGTCTTCTTCAAGGGGCTCGGCCACATTGAAGAAGAGACTGCCGGAATGAACCAGGACTTCCAGATATTTGCCCTCTTTTTGAATTTCCACCTGGCTTTGCGCGTCCATCTTGGCCAGCTTCGTATCGTCAAGGTTGATCCAGGCATAGCTCCCGGAGCGGGTGTCCACCTGATATCCGCTGTAGAGCTTCAGGCCCTCGATAATCGAGACGCCCTTTCCGTCCTTGTCCGCCACGGCCACTTCGCCCTGTGTCCTCAAAAGCTCAATGGTGGTCGCCGCCATCCCGCCGCAGGCCGTGCAGGAAAGCAGAAAGGCTGCTGCCAGCAGGGCTGTGACGGCGCGGAAGAAGACATTGTTGTGATATTTCATTTCTGTTTATTACTCCTTTGCATTCGTGTATCCTCCCGGAGTCTCCAGGACGCTTATCGTACGGCTTTTCGGAAGCCGTTCCTGCCGATTCCCCTGTTTTTCCAGGAACCTTTCTGACTTGCACCTGATTCCGCTTCCTGAAACCGCGGGAGTCCGGCCTGTTATGCCAGGTCCGGCTCCCGCCGCATTTCTCAGCGGAAGCTCTTCACCCAGGCTATCAGGGAGTCATGGTACACGTTCTCCGTCACGTCCCTGCGCATCTGATCGGTAATGGGCCCGTTCTTTTCCATGATGGCCAGGATTGCCTCCTGCAGTCCGGCGATTTTTCCCTCCTCGAACACTTTCTTCACGGCCTCTTCCGCGGCGGCTTTTCCGTCCGCAGGGCCGTGTGCCGTCTCCTGCCCTGCCGCGCCTGCCAGGGCGGATTCTGCTGCCCCGGACGGCTCTGTCGCTTCGGCTTTCCCGCCGCAGGCCCCATCCCGGGTATTTTCCCCTGCGCCGGACGATTTCTGCGCTGTTTCCCCGAGGACACCCTCTTTGCCGGATGCTTTCCCCCCGGCTTCCCATATGGCCCTTTCTGTGCCGGCGCTGTTCTGCTGAGCCTCGTTTGCCGCGGTGGATTCTTTCGCCGCTTCCCCGCCGGATACCTTCTGTCCGGCATCCTGAGCCGTCTCTCCGGCCCCGGGCTGCTCAGGGCTTTGAGCGGCAGTCTCTCCCGCTTCTTTATCGGAAGCGCCCTGGGGCAGATTCTCTGTCCACTCCCCGTTTTCCGGCACCCAGATCTCCCCGGAATTTGCCTTTACGTTCACGGCGATATGGCCTCCTGCCACGCTCACCCGCTGGCCGCTGAGCGCGCCGATATATTCCGCCGTGTTCCCCGCAGGCAGGGTCATCACATAGTCGCTGTCGTCATTGTTCACCGTGACCAGGACGGACTCTCCATTACAGTTCCTGGAGAAAGCGTACTGGCGGTTGGTCAGCAGCAGCTCCTGATAATCCCCATAGGAAAGCGCCTTTATCTTCTGCCGCGCCTTGCCCAGCGCCGCAATCAGGCGGGTGCAGGCGTTCTTCTCCAGAGCGTCGCCGAAATCCGCCAGGGAGAGCGCAGGGCGCAGGGAATCATCGGAATATCGTTCCTTTTTACCCTCTATTCCGAATTCCGAGCCATAATAGACAGAAGGCACGCCGGGCAGCGTGTACAGCAGCACATGCACCGGCGCGAAATGGGCCTTGTTGCTCAGCTTCGTGTAGATCCGCTCCACGTCATGGTTGTCCACGAAATTGTACAGCTTCAGCCCGTCCGGCCGGTTCCCTCCCATGCCGTAGAGACGCTTCACCGTATGGGCAATCTCGAAGTAATTGTGGTCGTTGTGCCCGGAGTACAGGGCCTTGTGCAGATGGTAATTGGTGACGGAGTGCAGCGTCCCCTCGTTGACCCAGCGGGTATAGTCCCCGTGGATGACCTCGCCCATGAGCCAGAATTCCGGCTTCACCTCATCAGCCACACGGCGCAGCGCCTTCATATAATCGAAATCCAGCACATCCGCCGCGTCCAGCCTTATGCCGTCGATATCGAACTCGCTGACCCAGAACCGCACTACATCGCAGATATAGTCCCTCACCGCGGGATTCTGCTGATTCAGCTTGGCCAGCAGGTCGTAGCCGCCCCAGTTCTCATAGGAAAAGCCGTCGTTGTACTGGTTGTTCCCCCAGAAGTTCACATTGCGGTACCAGTCCTTATACGGGGAATTCTCCCGTTTCTCCCGGATGTCCTTAAAAGCGAAGAAGTCCCTCCCGGTGTGGTTGAACACGCCGTCCAGGATGACCCGGATGCCCTGCCTGTGGCACTCCGCCACATAGTTCGTCAGATCCTCGTTGGTGCCCAGGCGGCTGTCCAGCTTTTTGTAATCCGTGGTCTCATATCCGTGCCCCACGGACTCGAACAGGGGCCCGATATAGATTGCGTTGCAGCCGATTTCCTTTATGTGCGCTATCCAGGGAATCAGGGTGTTCAGCCGGCGCACCGGCTCTGCATATGAATTTTCTTTCGGTGCCCCTGTAAGCCCCAGGGGGTAGATATGGTAAAATATTGCCTCGTCGTACCATGCCATGTCGCATTTCCTCCTATTCAGCTGCCGTTTGCGGCAGCTGATGCTTTCTGCGGCCATTGCCGCATTTTCGTATTTCCTTTTCCAGTATAATCCGAATTCTCGAAATAGTCAACTCTTCACCGCAATCCGCCGGCATGCAGGATGAATTTATGTTAATCTTTTATCTGAAATACGTCAATCTCTGGCACGTTTCAGCGCAGGGTTACAAAATCTGTCATCAAACTGTAATCATTTTCTGTTATAATATACTCATGGAAGAAGAAATTTGCCGCGATGTCCAAGCCGGGTCACTTGGCAAATTCCAGTAATTTTCAGTGTAAATCATAAACAGATAATGAGATAAGGCGGAAACCGGAAATGATTGAATTATGTTATGTGGAGGACAATCCAGATATCGCGGATACTGTAAAGCAATATCTGGCGCAGAAAGGCTTTTGCGTGACCGTATGCGCCACTCTTGCCCAGGCAAGGCAGACTCTGCAGGCCAATGTGCCCACGCTGGTGCTGCTCGACTGGAACATGCCGGACGGCCGCGGGGACAGGCTGTGCCAGTGGATCCGCAGCCGCTGGAAAGAGCTGCCGGTGATATTCCTCACTGTCCGGGGAGACAGCGCGGATATCGTCTCCGGCTTCAAAAGCGGCGCGGACGATTATGTGGTGAAGCCCTTTGAGCTGGAGGTGCTGTATTCCCGTATCCTGGCCCTGCTGCGCAGGACCAGAGACACAGCCGGGCAATATCTCTCCTGCGGCGGCATCGTCATCGACCGCAGCCGCATGACTGTCTCCTGCCAGGGAGAGGAAATCGGCCTGAGCATTTTGGAATACCAACTTCTTCTATACTTAATACAGAACAAAGGAAGAACCGTCACCAGAGAGAAAATCCTGGAACAGGTGTGGGACATGAACGGCAATTACGTAAATGACAACACTCTGACCGTGACCATGAAGCGGATGCGGGACAAGCTCTCCCAGCCGGCCTGCCTGAAGACGGTCAGGAGCGTGGGATACCGCATGGAGGATACCATATGAGCAGCAGAAAAGACTTCTTACTCACTTTCGGGTTCATGCTCTGCGTCAGTCTGGTTTCCTGTGCCCTGACGGCCGCGCTCCTCTCCCGCCACTACGGCAGGCTGCAGTTCGAGATGCTGGACGCCGTCTGCGGGGAAATGCTGGCACAGGCGCCGGAGTCCGAAAAAATAATCGCTTCCGCTTTAAAAGAATACACCGCCCGGACCGGGGGCGGAGGCGCTGCCGACAACGACCCTGCGGGCAGCAATGCGGCAGACAGCAATGGCATAGCGCAAAAGGATTTTCTGTCCGAACTCGGATACCGTGCCGGGGACTTTACAGATACGCGTTCCCCGCGGAATTTCTTATTCCCATTGGCAGGGCTTCTGGCGGGAATCCTGCTCTTTCTCCTTACCTTTCTCTATCGGAACAAAAAAGAGGCTGCCCGCATCCAGGCTCTCGCGGCCTATCTGGAAGAGGTCAATATCGGGAATGCCCCGGTGCTTTCCGCCTCCGGAGAGGATGAATTTTCCAAGCTGGAGGATGAGATCTACAAGACCGTGACCTTTCTCTACCAGACCAGGGACGATGCAGTCCAGGCAAAGAACGCCTTCGCGGAAAACCTGTCCAATATCGCCCATCAGATCAAGACCCCCATCACCGCCATCTCCCTGTCTGTCCAGATGATGCGCCAGTCGCCCCATGACAGCCAGCTGGCCCAGGTGGAAAAACAGCTCCTGCGGCTGACCCACCTGGAAGAGGCCCTGCTTGTCCTGTCACGAATCGATGCAGGCACATTGCCTTTTCAGAAGACGGAAGTGGATGTCTTTACCCTGCTGGTCCTGGCCGCGGACAATCTGCGGGAACTGTTCGCCGGTTCCGGGACCTCCATCCATATCCCGGAACTGGGAGAGATGGCCGTCACCGCCGACCTGGACTGGACCATGGAGGCAGTCATGAATCTGATGAAAAACTGCATGGAGCATGCAAAAGGCGGAACCATCCACTGCTCCTATGCCCAGAATCCTCTGTACACGGAAATCATAATCCGGGACGAGGGGGACGGTTTCCAGAAAGACGATATCCCATATCTTTTTAAACGATTCTACAGAGGCCGGAACGCCGGGGAGGGCGGCATCGGCATCGGGCTTGCCCTGTCAAAAGAAATCATCGAGCGCCAGAACGGAACCATACGGGCCGAAAACATGCCGGGCGGCGGCGCCCGTTTTGAAATTCGCTTCTACCGTCACTGAGCTGTAACTTTCGTTTGCTATACTGTATTTATGACCCGGTCAGCCAGGGGGCATTCCCCTGGCAATAGCACTGCAATAACGCTACTATTGCAGGAAAGGAGACAACAGAAAATGGAAATCTTAAAATGTGAAAGCGTCCGAAAGACTTACGGAGACCGCGGCAACCAGGTAGCCGCGCTGGACGGAATCGATCTGTCGGTAAGCAAGGGGGAATTCGTGGCAATCATAGGGGCCTCCGGCTCAGGCAAGTCCACCCTGCTGCATATCCTGGGCACCGTGGACAAGCCCACGAGCGGAAAGGTGACCATAGACGGCACTGACCTTGCGGGCCTAAATCCCACCCAGGCAGCGATTTTCCGCCGCAGAAAGGTAGGTCTGGTGTACCAATTCTACAACCTGATCCCCACTCTCACCGTGCGGAAGAATATCCTGATGCCCCTGGCTCTCGACAAGAAAAAGCCCAATCAGGAGTACTTTGACAAAGTGGTGGGCTCCCTGGGCCTCTCCGAGAAGCTCGATGCCCTGCCCAACCAGCTCTCCGGGGGCCAGCAGCAGCGGGTGGCCATCGCCCGCTCTCTGATTTACCGTCCGGCGCTGCTTTTAGCGGACGAACCCACGGGGAATCTGGACCAGAAGAATTCCAGGGAGATCATCGACATGCTGAAGCTCTCTAACCGCAATCTGGAACAGACCATCATTCTGATCACCCATGACGAAAAGGTGGCTCTGGAGGCAGAGCGCATCATCACCCTGAACGATGGGCACATCGTCAGCGACGAAAAGCGGAGGTGAAATCGATGTCTCAATTGAATATGTGGAAAGATTATTCCTCCGGCTATGTCAGGAACAACCGGACGTCAGGCCTGGCCGTCACCATAGCGGCATTTATCTCTGCATTGCTTCTGTCCCTGCTGTGCGGGTCATTCTATAATATGTGGAAATATGAAATCGAGCGGCTGGAGCTGGAAGAGGGAGGGTGGCACAGCCGGATCGCCGGAGAGCTGAATCCGGAGGCAATCGATGCCATACAGAATTTTGCCAATGTGAAAGAGGTTGTGGCAAACCAGGCAGGAAACGGCGGAGGGACGGTTATTGATATTTATTTTACCGATATATCCTCCGTCCTGGAAGATATGCCCCGGATTGCCCAGGCAGTGGGAGTCTCGCCGGATGCGGTCACTTACCACCACTCGCTCCTGGCCATGTATCTGGTGCGCGACCCTTCAGACCCTGCGCCGCGGATGCTGTTTCCCCTGTTTCTGCTGATAACGGCTTTTGCCTCGTTTTCGCTGATCGTCATCATACACAATTCTTTCGCTGTGACCATGAATGCCAGAATCCACCAGTTCGGCATCTTCTCCAGCATCGGCGCTACGCCCAGGCAGATACGGGCCTGTCTTTTGCAGGAGGCGGCCGCGCTGTGCGCCCTGCCTGTGATAATCGGCAATTTGCTGGGAATCCTGCTGAGCATGGCGCTTGTGAATCTGTCAAATATTCTGCTGGGGAGCAATGTGCCGGGACGGCATGAATCGGACTTTGGCTATCATCCTCTTGTCCTGGGGCTGACCCTGTTGGTGACTGTCCTCACCATATGGATTTCCGCCTGGCTCCCGGCCAGGAAATTAAGCAGGCTGACCCCTCTGGAGGCAATCAAAAACGTGGATGAGCTGCATCTGAAGCGCAGGAAGAAATCCCCCATCCTCTCCTGTTTGTTCGGCACCCCGGGAGAACTGGCCGGAAACGCGCTGAAAGCACAGCGGAAAGCCCTGCGAACCGCGTCCCTGTCCCTTGTGTTCTCTTTCCTGGCCTTTACGATGATGCAGTGCTTTTTCTCGCTCTCCGAAATCAGCACAAGAGAGACCTATTTTGAGAGATACCTGAATGTCTGGGATATCTATGTGACAATAAAGGACGCAGCCCTGGACTCTTTTGCGGAAACAGCCGAAATACAGGAACTTCCCGGCGCGGAGAATGCCATCGTCTATCAAAGGGCCGCGGCAAAAAGGCTGGTCACCGAAGACGAAATCAGCGAGGATATGAAATCTTTCGGCGGATTTTCCCATGCCGCTGGCAACTATGTATCTCAGACAGATGCCGGCTGGCTGGTGAACGCCCCCATTGTCATCCTGGATGACGCCAGCTTTCTATCCTACTGCGGGCAGATCGGCGCCTCGCCACGGCTTGACGGGGCAGTGGTGCTCAATCAGATCCGCGATGTGACCAATCCGGACTTTCGGCATCCGGATTATATGCCCTATCTGAAAGCATCCGGCGGGGCCGAAAGCGCCGTCAGCATTTTAAGGCAATATGGTAATACAGAAATTAAGGCAGAGGTTCCCATTGTGTCCTATACAGAGGAAACGCCTGCCCTGCGGGAGGAATACGCGACCCTTGACTACTATGAACTGGTACATTTCCTTCCTGTCTCTCTGTGGGAAGAAATCAGGGGACAGATAGGAGGAACGGAAGAGGATGTCCTTATCTGTGTCCTTGCCGCCGAAAATGCATCCCTGGCCGACCTGAATGCCCTGCAGGACGAAATCAGCCGGCTCCTGAGCCCGAAATACTCCCTTGAAAGCGAGAACCGGATCCAGAAACAGGAAACCAATGACCTCCAGATGGCGGGCTTCAAGGCTATCCTGGGCAGCTTCTGCGTCCTGCTTGCCATCATCGGCATCGGCAATGTATTTTCCAATACCATGGGCTTTGTCCGTCAGCGGAAAAGAGAATTCGCCAGATATATGTCCGTGGGCCTGACGCCGGAGAGCATCCGGAAAATGTTCCTGATAGAGGCTTCGGTTCTGGCCTGCCGTCCGGTGCTGTTCACTCTCCCGCCGGCAGTCTTTGCCGTCTGGTTCATGCTGAGGGCAAGCTATGTGGACGCAGGGGAATTTCTCGCCCAGACCCCTTTCTTTCCGATTACTGTTTTCCTGCTGGCCATCTGGGGAACGGTGGCGCTGGCCTATCTTCTCGGCTGGCGGCAGGTGCGCCGAATCAATCTGGCGCAGGTTCTGCGGGATGATACGATGATGTGAGAAGGCCATGACTATTCCTGTTGTTACAGACAGGTATTATGGGGAGGAGTACAGCAGATAATGCCCCTCCCCACACTCCCTGCATTTTTCATATGTTTTCCCATTGTATTCATAAGGAGCATCAGGCTCTGTTCCCAACCACACAATGCAATCCGGTTGGAATGAACCATCAGCGTAACCAGCGGACTGATTGGTGACGCCCACATGTTCTATACGCATAACCTCATCCGGCAGCATTCGCCATAATGGGTATTCATAATCATCACCCCCCATGGACAGACCTACCGAATTATAACCGCCATCATCAATGGCTGCACACACAGCGGCATAAGGTTCGTATTCCTCAAAACGATTGGCGAAATAGCCCTCGGGGCGTTGGCCGGCCTCCCTTTTTGTCACCATAGTCCAGTGGTATATGCTCTGGTATGACAGGTCTGCAACACAAAGCAAAATCACCACAGCGGCCAATGCATATCGCGGAATCCGCGGCAACCGGTTCTGAAGCTGTATCGCAATCAGCGGACACAACAGCGCCAGATAAGAAAGCATATAGCGGCTGACAAAGGGCTCCCAGCGCAGAACGGCACAAAATACCATAAAACATATTGCAGCTATAAAAGAATAGCCCAATACAATCCTTTTTACAGAATACCGGCGGCATGCCCATATGCCCAGAAGTATGCAGAACACCAACAAGTACACAATCAAAGGATTCACTGCCATATCATGGCCATACTCCGCGGCTCCATGTACGAAAAATTCTCTTCCGTCCTCAGCTATGGAAACATCGTTTAAATCCACATGCAACAGGAACGCAATCTTGCGCACTAGACGCAGAATCAGACTGGAACTATCGGGCAGATAACGGCTGGGCAGATTGAAAGTAAAATTTTTCAAAAAATTTACAATCACATACAATGGATGCAACGTTCCAATGAGTTGGCGGCGTCCTACACCGGAATCAGAAATAGCGGAAAAAGTCTGCAGGTTACGCAATGTCTCTGGTATCAACGGCAATAAAATTGCAGGAATCACACAGGCCAGAAGCCGACAGAGGCAAACCAGGGAATCTTTCCTCAAGATACAGTGCAGCAACAGCCACAGCACAAACAGGGCCATGGCAATGCATACAGAAGGCTTAGCCAGATATCCCAGGCTGACGCAAAATCCCATGGTGCAAACCTTACGGACTGTGGGGCCATCAAAAACGATTTTCTGAGGACTCGTGAAATCCAACAGCAGATATACAAAATACAATAGCCACAAGGCGGCAAAGTGATCCGTCTGTGTCGTCAGCGCCTCTGACACGGCGATAGGCATAGCCATATACAGCAGCGATGCCAAAAGGCTAAATCCCTGAGAACCATGAAGTTTTCGGGTAATCTGGTATATCATACAGACACTTGTCAAATAGCTGGCACATTGCAGCAGATTTAATAAGATGTCAGATTGGCCAGTCAGCACATAGACATGCAGATTGACAAATTCCGCCAAGACAGGGCTGGAAATCTGACGCAGAATATGTGTGGCATAGTGCGCCACAGACCCGTTCTGTGTCCAGTGGGCAATACGCGGCAAATGATAGGTCATGGAATCCCAGTTATAGGGAACTGTAATCAGGGAAAAAACCAGTACTGTCCCCCCGAAAACTGCCAATATCCCTATTCCTGCCCGGACTAATGTGAATTCAGCCAAATGCGGCAGCAGGTTTCTGTATTTTTTACGATATATCAGTAGTCCAAGCAGCACTACGGCAGTTCCAAACCATACACAGAACAGCGGCACAGGGCGCAGCTGGCCGGGCAGGGACAGCAGCTGTGTGACAACGAACAGATATAAGGTCCAAAGAGCGCTGGCCCGTATATAAGCATAGGTACGCTCCTCTTCTCCGCACAAATTAGCATACAGCAATAAAAAGGACGATAACATATTTATACCCTCTCCATTTTCTAAGACTTGCAGGCAACAGCCATAATGCTCATACTGTGCCTACAGTAACATAATCGGGAAATTTTGTAAACAGCTTTAGCCGCAAAAAGCAGTCCGAAAACTTTCCATCGCAGCTATTGATAAGCATCTGGTCAGCACGCACCATATTGGCCAGTCAATGAATGACAATCAATGCACAGGCGCAATCTCGGCAAAGGCACTTAAACCTTGCAAAACCCTGTGGAGTCTGCTACAATTGAGAAACTTAAGGAGGAAAAAGACATGGAAAGAACATACATTTCGGATGCCATCTCCGCCGCAGGGCACAGGGTTCTGGTGCAGGGCTTCGTGGACAATCTGCGGGACAGCAAATACATGGCGTTCATCGTTTTAAAGGACATCACGGGAAAGATACAGATTACCATAGAAAAGGAGGCCCGTCCCGAACTATGTGATGCCGTTTCCCGGTTGACAGAGGACTCCGTCATCTCTGTCATCGGAAACGTGGCGTCCAATGATTACGTCAAGCTAGGCGGCGTAGAAGTGATTCCGGAAAGCATCCGGATCGAATCTGTGGCGGAAGCCCTTCCCATCGCCCGGAAAGCCATCCCGGCCACGAAGAAGAAAAAGGCGGTAGAGCGCTCCAGCATCGACCAGAGAATCGATTATCGCTGGATCGATCTAAGGACCGATGAGAACCAGCTGATGTTCCAGATCCAGACCGCCATGGTGAACTCCATGCGCCAGTTTCTGCTGAACCAGAATTTCCTGGAAATCCATACGCCCAAGCTGATCGGCGCTGCCAGCGAAAGCGGGGCCGATGTGTTCGAGGTCAAATATTTCGACCGGAACGCCTACCTGGCCCAGAGCCCCCAGTTCTATAAGCAGATGGCCATGGCCAGCGGCTTTGAACGCATTTTTGAGGTAGGCCCTGTATTCCGTGCGGAGAAATCCAATACCAACCGCCACACCACCGAATTCACGGGCTTCGACCTGGAATTCAGCTACATCGATTCCTACCAGGACGTCATGGACATGGAGGCGAAGCTGTTGACCCACATGCTGGGGGAGATCAGCCAAAGGTTCGGCAGCCGGATCAAGGAGACCTTCGGCACCGATGTCATCGTCCCCACCCTTCCCTTCCCCATCATCGACCTGGCCGATCTATACGAAGAACTGGAGAAAAAATACGGCTATACCGTAGACGAATCCGAGAAAGGCGACCTGACTACATGGGCGGAGCAACTCAGCTACAGATGGGTCCGGCAGACCTATGGGCACGAATTCCTCTTTGTGACAGGCTTTGATGCGGAAAAGAGGGCATTCTATCACATGCGCGACGAGAATGGCGTCCCCATGGGCTACGACCTGATCTGGCGGGGCGTGGAGATCACCACCGGAGCCCAGAGAGAGCACCGTTACGATGTCCTGAAAAAGCAGGCCGCGGAAAAAGGGCTTGAGGAGGATGTGAGATTTTATCTGGAATTCTTCAAATACGGCTGCCCGCCCCACGGCGGGTTCGGCATCGGCATAGACCGGCTGACCATGCTTCTGCTGAACCTGGGCATCAAAGATGCCATGTTCCTCTTCCGGGGGCCCAACCGTCTGAATCCTTAACAAAGCCTCTTATTTTTTCTGCCTGCCCTCTCCGGCGGCTGAAAATCTCCTGCGGAAGCGGCGTCACCGTCAGGTCTCTCCATTCCCTCCGGCGGACTGAACTCCTCTCCGAATGCGGCGTCACCGTCAGGTCTTTCCATTCCCTCCGGCGGACTGAACTCCTCTCCGAATGCGGCGTCACCGTCAGGTCTTTCCATTCCCTCCGGCGGACTAGCCTCCCCGCCGATTGCAGCCTCTGCGCCTGCATTTTCGGTGTCGCCCGGCTTTCCACCGCCTCTGCCAAAATGGCCTTCGCCGCCCTGACCCGGGAAACCGCCTCCGCCTCTGTCAAATGCCCCCATGACCTCAATATCGATAGACGACGCGTCAACCAGGTTAGAGGCATCCGCCTGCTGTCCAGCGTCTGTAGAGGGTATCCTGCCGTCCAGCTGTCCCCGGATGCTCTCCGCCCTCAATATCACAGTCTCGTACAGCATTTCCGCCGCTGCCCCATATTCTTCACCGGAATAGAATGCCGCAGGGTCGGTTTCCACCAATGTATCGATCTGGCTCCGAATACGCTGATAAACCTGCGAAAATCTCCCGCCGGAGACATATTCTTCCGTCAGCTTCCGCAGATATTCATGATATTCCTCAAGATACCCCTCGTCCTCCAGCAAGGCATCAAAAAACGCCGTTCCCTGAAAAGGAGTGTCAATGGCATCATTGATCGTCCCGGACGCGTCCCTGCTCCCTCCCATGCCGCCAAAGGACAGATCATAATCCCACGGGATAATATTCAGCTTCCCGTTATACTCATACAGATAGTAATTATGGGCCATGTTGCCGGACAGGCTGTCCAGATTTACTGAAAAGGCATGCACCGCCATATATTTCAGTACATTTCATCCCCCTCATGCTCCATAGCGGCTACATCAGCGCTGGCGGCAATGGAAGTGATCGGCGTCTTCAGCTCATGTCCCGCATCTGTGATGAACCGCTTCTGCCGCTCGATATTTTCCGCAAAAGGACGGATTGCATACCGGGAAAAGAACACAATCAGCCCGAAGACCACAATCAGGCTGCCGATGCCTGTGCCCAGGGACACAAAGAGCAAAGTGCGCATGGCCTGCAGGGAATCCGCCACATTCAGGAACAGCACCGTAATCCCCGTCTCATCCTCCCGGATCAGATACCGGTAGTCCCCGTAATAGCCCCTTTCCTTTCCTTTTAACAGGACTGTCTCCGTATATTCCCCGGCCAGCTCCTCATCGATGGAGGAAATATGGTCCCTCGATATGAATATGATATGCCCCGCCGGGTCACAATGGGCAGCAAAAAAACGCGTGGTGAACTCCGCCTCCGGCCCTCCTCCCGGCATATCCGCCATGGGGGGCAGCGCAGCCCCCGGCCTGCGGAAAGCCCTCTGCTCCCGCCGCAAAAGCTCTTCCGCCATCTCATCCCGCATGGAAGTAGTCCGGTAATAATTCACAAGATTGATTCCCACAAGCCAGACCACCATGACCGTCCCGAAAGCCGCCATGGCCGCCAGAATAAAACGCCGCTGCATCTTCTTTAACATTTGAACCTCCACGCCGCCCGCTATGTGCTGTACAGCCGGGAAAAATTCCCTCTTTTGGCATTCTTCCGTGTGTAATCCAGGACTTCTCTATACACTTTCCTCCAGTGAGTAGCCGGCGCCGCGGACTGTCCTGATTTCCACGCTGCAGGCAATTTCCCGCAGCTTCCTGCGGACAAATCCGATGTAAGTCCAGACCACATCGATTCCCGCCTCGGAATCCTGTCCCCATATCCTGTCCATCAGATGATTCGTGGAGAATACATAATGGGGATGCCGGAAAAACAGTTCCGCCAGCTGAAACTCCTTATTGTTCAGCCGTACCGAAAGGCTGCCGCAGCCCAGCGTGTACCGATTGCAATCCAGCTCCACATCCCCGAAAGAGAGGATCGTCTCCGAGTATCCCCCGTTCCTGCGGGAAAGGGCTTTCACCCTGGCGATGAATTCCCTGCTGGCGAAAGGCTTGGGCAGGTAATCATCCGCCCCTGCTTCCAGCCCCGCCACCCGGTCCTCGATTTCCGCCTTAGCCGTCAGCATCAGCACCGGAACCGCGGCGCCGCTCTTCCGGATGCGGGCCAGCGCTTCGGCGCCGTCATGGACCATGTCCACAGTAAATTTATTCTTTTCCAACAGGAATTTCAGGGCCTTTGCAAGTTCGACCTCATCCTCCGCAATCAAAACGCGCATCAGAAATACCTCTCATCCCCTGCCAATCATCTTTTTCCCGTCAGTATAGCATATCCCGGGACAAAAAGAAAGCAAATCAGACTTTCTTGATATAACGCTGATGAATCAGTCTTGAATTGCGCTATAGAAGTTGTTATAATACATTAAGAAACAAGAAAGAAACGGAACTGCCAAAAAGGAAGGTCACTCATGAAAATTCGTAGCCTCAAACCAGAACACCACGCGACACATTTTCTAATCGGAAGCTTCACTGTGCTTCTGCTGGTCAGTATCGGGGCCTTTGTCTGCCTGGGCCGCTTTATGAGCAAAGAAAGCGAGGAATCCATCCACACAGTGGGGAATCTGTATATGGCCGGCATCAACAACCATATTACCGCGCATTTCCGCACGCTGATCGACCTGAAGCTGGAACAGGCCGAGGGCATAGTGGATACCATCCCGGCGGATATATCCGGCACAGACGAATTGTATGAGGAACTGGTTCACAGGGCTGATGTGAGAAACTTTAATTATGTGGCTCTTTATTCCACGGACGGGACAATCGAGATGCTGGACGGAAGCTTTCTCCGCCTTGCCGATCCGGAGTCTTTCCGGGAATCCCTGGCTCATCATGAGAAAAAGGTGGCCGTGGGCTATGACTCTCTGGGCAACGAAGTAGTCATGTTCGGTCTCAATGCGGAGTATCCCATGAGCAACGGAGAAAAAAGCCTGGCCCTGGTCGTCGCGGTGCCCATAGATTACATCAGCGCCATGCTTGGAACGGATGAGGAGAACGCGTTGATATTCTCCAGCATCATTCGAAAAGACGGCAGCTTTATCATAAGCGACATGGGCTCGGAATACGAGGACTATTTCGAAAGCCTGTACGCGCGTTTTCCGGATGGCGACCCCGAAAAGATAGGCTCCTATATCCAGGAGCTTTCCGAGGCAATGGAAAAAAAGGAAAACTATGCCACGGTACTGGATTTCGACGAGAGCAACCAGCAGATATACTGTACCATGCTCCCCTATTCGGAGTGGCATCTGATTACGATTCTGCCTTTCGGGCCTTTAAATGAAACCGTGGAAGACCTGGACCGGAACCGGACTCTCGCCACGCTGTTGGTCTGTTCTGTCATTTTCGTGGTGTTGCTGATCATTTTCTTTATTTACTACAGGACGACCTGCAGACAGCTGAAAGAGCTGGAAGAGGCGCGGCAGGAAGCTCTGGCCGCCACCAAGGCAAAGAGCTCGTTCCTCTCCAATATGAGCCACGATATCCGTACGCCTATGAATGCAATCGTGGGCATGACGGCCATCGCCACAGCCCATGTCGACGACAAGGAGCAGGTGATGAACTGCCTGAAGAAAATCACCCTGTCCGGCAAGCATCTGCTGGGATTGATCAATGATGTGCTGGACATGTCCAAAATCGAAAGCGGCAAGATGACCCTGACGGCGGAGCTCGTCTCCCTGCAGGAGGTCATCGAGGGAGTCGTAGGCATCGTGCAGACGCAGATAAAGGGAAAGAGCCAGCATTTCAATGTGCACATAGACAAGATTACGGCGGAAGATGTCTACTGCGACAGCGTGCGCCTGAATCAGGTCCTGCTCAATCTCCTGTCCAATGCCATCAAATACACACAGGAGGGCGGGACCATACAGCTGTCCCTGTATCAGGAAGATACGCCTCCCCAGAAAGGCGCCGATTATGTCCGGACCCATATCACCGTTACGGATAACGGTATGGGAATGTCCGAGGAATTCCAGAGCCATGTCTTCGACTCCTATTCCAGAGTGGACACTCTGCGGGTACACAAAACGGAGGGCGCCGGGCTCGGAATGGCGATCACGAAGCACATCATAGATGCTATGGACGGCACCATCACCGTTAAAAGCCAGCTGGGCAAGGGAACGGAATTCCATGTCATCCTGGACCTTGAAAGGGCGACTGCTTCGGAAATCGATATGGTTCTTCCTCCATGGAAAATGCTGGTGGTGGATGACGATGAGACCCTGTGCCGGACGGCAGTGGACGCCCTGGAGTCCATCGGCATCCAGGCCGACTGGACGCTGAGCGGGGAGAAAGCGCTGACCATGGTTGCAAAGCACCATCAGTCGCGGGACGACTATCAGATTGTCATGCTGGACTGGAAGCTCCCTGGTATGGACGGGCTTTACGTAGCCAAGCAGATTCGCCGGATCGTAGGCGAGGAGATGCCGATTATCCTGATTTCCGCCTATGACTGGAGCGACTTTGAGGCAGATGCCAAGGAGGCCGGAATCAATGGCTTGATCGCAAAGCCGCTGTTCAAGTCCACTTTATTCTATGGATTGAAAAAATATATGGACATCGAAGAGAACCCGGACATGCCCGACGACTACGCGGACTTCTCCGGAAAGCATGTACTGGTGGCCGAGGACAATGACCTGAACTGGGAAATCCTCCAGGCGCTGCTGTCAGATATCGGCATGGAGGTGGAATGGGCGGAGAATGGGAAAATCTGTCTGGAGAAATTCCAGGCATCCGCTCCGGGCTATTACGACGTCATCCTGATGGATGTCCGAATGCCCGTGATGAATGGCTACGAAGCCACCAAAGGCATCCGCGCTTCCAGCCATCCGGACGCCGGGACTATCCCCATCATCGCCATGACTGCGGATGCCTTCTCGGAGGACATCAAGCAATGTCTGGACTGCGGCATGAATGCGCATACCGCGAAACCGATTAATTTTGAAGAAGTGATCTCTCTGCTGAAGAAACATATTCTATAAAGCCACCCTACTGTATCTTTGCCAGCGCTTCCTTAGACAGTATCTTCCGGATATTCAGCGCGAACAAAGTGGTGGCTGTGGCAGCCGAGATGGCATCCGAAACCGGCTCTGCGTAATAGACGCCCATCACGCCCAGGAAGCGCGGCAGGATGATGGCCAGCGGAATCAGCAGGATAATCTTCCGCAGCACGGCGATAAAGAGCGAAATCTTCGCCTGCCCCAGCGCCAGAAAGGTGGGCTGTATACCGTTCTGCAGGCCGAAGACAAGCATGCCTGCCATAAATACCGGCATGACCTCCCCCGTCAGCGCCACCAGTTCGGCCTCATTGGTGAAGAATCCCGCGTAGAACCGAGGGAATATCATGCTGGTAGCCGTGGTCAGGAGCCGGAACCCGAAGCACATCCCTATCATCCAGCGGTACAGCTTCCTGACCCTGTCGAAATTCTGTGCTCCGTAATTGTAGCTGACGATGGGCGTCATACCCTGGGTAAATCCGTTGATGGGCGCGGAAAACAACTGCATGATGCTCTGCATGATGGTCAGGGATCCCACGTGCAGATCGCCGCCGTAGGCCTGCAGGCCATGGTTCAGCACGATACTGATGAAACTTTCCGTGGCATTCATGATAAAGGGCGAAATCCCCAGCGAAAATACGCTGCCCAGCACTTTTCCCTCCAGCCGCATACAGCTTCTGCGGATTTTCAGGGAGGACTTTTTTCCCATCAGAAAAGACACCACCCAGGCGGCGCTGAGTCCCTGGGAAATCACAGTGGCCACTGCCGCGCCCCTCACCCCCATACGCAGCCCGAAGATGAATATCGGATCCAAAATGATATTCGCCACCGCTCCAATCAGCACGGAGAGCATGGCCGTCCGCGGCTGGCTCTGGCAGATGATGAAAGCGTTCAGCCCCAGGGCCATCTCCACGAAGAGCGTCCCCGCCAGATAGATGGACAGGTAATCCGTGGCATAGCCGATGGTGGCACCGCTGGCGCCGAACATGAAGAGCAGCGGCCTCTGGAACAGGTAGAAGAATGCCATCAGCACAACCGTGCACAGCAGCAGGAAGCTGACGCTGTTTCCCAGAATCTTCTCCGCCCGCTCCCTGTCCCCTTTCCCCAGCCAGATAGCTGCTAACGGCGCCGCCCCATTGCTGATAAAAGCGGAAAAGGCCGAGATGAACACGGTGATGCAGAAAGTGACACCCACCCCTGTCAGCGCGTTGGCTCCTACGCCCTCCATGTGGCCGATGTAGATCCGGTCAATGATGCTGTATAAAATGTTGATGATCTGAGCCAGAATGGCAGGCAGGGTCATGCTTGCCATCAGCCTGCCGATGGACTCCGTCGCCATCCTCTCTTCTCTTGTCTTAGCGGTTTCTGCCATATTCTTCTGTGGACTCCTCTCTGCATTTCCGGTCATTTTCCCATGCCTTGCAATCCTGCGCATAAAAATGGGACGGAAAAATCCGCCCCAATCGTTCCTTACCCTATTGAGGTATCTCTGTTGTCAGATTGACAGCACTAACCTAGTTATAGTATACTCAGACAGCATTGTCAAGAGCGATTTCAGCTTTCTGCTCTTTGGCCTGGCCGTCAGTCTTCTTCAGATAATAGAACCCATACGCCGGTACCCTGACCTCCTCCGGCCGTACTTCCTCGCCTGTCACAAGGTCCACATATACGCCGTCCGCCTCATGGATCCATGCGGTCTTCTCATATCCGCTGAAGTTGAACAGGCCGATCAGCTTCTCCCCCTCATAGTATCTGCCCATGCACAAAACCGCTTTCTCCCAGGTCTCAATAGTCCAGGTGTCCGCTCCCGATACGAATACTTTCTCCCGTTTCCGGATCTCCTCTAAAGCTTTCAGCCTTCCGAACAGCTTTCCCTCCACTGTATCGGAATCCTCCCTGTTCTTTGCCAGCTCCCAGTTCATGGCGCCCCGGTGGATATACCTGGAATCCGCCGCCTTGTCCGGGTCATCCTTGTAGGTATAATCGTTGACCTGGCCTATTTCGTCCCCGCCGTAGAGCACCGGGATGCCGGACTGCATGAACATGTAGGCATGCAGCATCACATCCTCATCGATGGCCCTCGCCATGGCGTCCTTATCCTGCTCGAATCCTGCTTTCTCGATTCCGCACATGGACGCGGTAGTCCCGCAGAACCTGGCGTCCCCCGTGACGGGATCCGCATTGTACAGCTCTCCTCTGCTGTTGCTTCCTCCCGCATAACCCTGGAAATAATCATTCAGGTATTTCTTGTGGGAGCGCTCCTCAAGGCCCTCCCCTTTCAATGTGCCGTAATCCAGCCCCCATCCGATATCGTCATGGCAGCGCAGATAGTTCAGGAATACATACTCTTTCGGCAGGGAATTCACGATATCCAGCTGCCGCTTCAAAAGCCGCACGTCCCTGGTAGCCACCGTGTGCCAGGTGGTGGCCATGGTGGTCACATTGTAGAGCATATGGCATTCCGGCTTCTCCACCGTGCCGAAATAAGGCACCACTTTCTCCGGCTCCATCACCACTTCCCCCAGCAGCAGGATGCCCGGGCAGACGATTTCGCCAATCATGCGCATCATGCGCACAATCGTGTGCACCTGCGGCAGATTCCGGCAGCTGGTATTCAGCTCTTTCCAGATATAGGGCACCGCGTCGATGCGGATGATATCTATCCCCCGGTTTGCCAGATACAGGAAATTGTACATCATCTCGTTGAACACTCTGGGGTTGCGGTAGTTCAGATCCCACTGGTAGGGATAAAAGGTGGTCATCACATAGTGGCCGCAGTCTGGCAGCCATGTGAAGTTCCCCGGAGCCGTGGTGGGGAATACCTGGGGCACTGTCCTCTCGTACAGGGAGGGAATCTCATCATTGCAGAAGAAGAAATAGCGGCTCATATATTCCCCGTCCCCCTGGCGGGCCTTTTTCGCCCACTCATGATCCTCAGAGGTGTGATTCATGACGAAATCCATGCACACATTGATTCCCTTTTTGTGGCAGGCCGCCGTGAGATTGTCCAGATCCTCCATGGATCCCAGATTCTCCTGCACTTTCCTGAAATCCGACACCGCGTATCCGCCGTCGGATTTGCCTTTCGTGGTATCCAGGAAAGGCATCAGGTGAATGTAATTCACATTGCACTGTTCAATATAGTCCAGCCTGGAGGCCACGCCTTTCATGTTCCCCGCGAAATTGTCAATATAGAACATCATGCCCAGCATGTCGTTGCTCTTGTACCAGTCGGGACGGCTCTCCCTGTCGGAATCCATGGATTTCAGCTTCCTGCCGCGCTCCTGGTAGAATCGCTCCATATTGCCGCACAGCTCGGCGAACATATCCCCGTTATTGTACAGTTCCATGTAAAGCCATCTCAGCTCGTCATGATGTCTTGCAAACCGCCTTTTATAAGCACTTGTTTCTCTCATAGCTTCACCTCTTGCATTTTTATCGAAATCAGCTGCTGCAAAAGGGCCGTTGCATTCCTGTGTCTTTCCATCATGCAACAGCCCTCCGAGCTTTTATTTTACCGCGCCGGAAGTCACGCCTTCCACTATGTAGCGCTGCAGGAACATATACAGGATCAGAATCGGCAGCATTGCCAGCAGCAGGGCCGCCATCACCAGGCCGATATCCGTGGAGTAGGTTCCGTAGAATATCTGGGTGGCAATCGGAATGGTATACAGTTCCTTTCTTCCCAGTACCAGGCCGGGCAGCAGATAGTCATTCCAGAATGCCATGGCGTCAATGATGGCCACTGTGGCAATCGTGGGCTTTAACAGCGGGAACACAATCTGCCAGTAGGTCTGCCAGCGGGTGCAGCCGTCGATGGTGGCCGCCTCCTCCAGCGCTATGGGCACATTGGTGTGAATCGCCCCGTGGAACATGAATGTCGCCATGGAGAGGGAAAATCCCACATGCATGAATATCAAGGTCGCTCTGTGGTTCAGGATTCCGAATACCCCCCCATAGAGGGATACCAACGGAATCATCAGCACCTGGAACGGGATGACCATGGAAGCGATCATCATACCGAACAGCGCGCCGCAGGCTTTCCACTTATTGCGCACAATCACATAGGCCGTCATGGAAGCCAGCAAAATCGTGAAAATGGTGGAGGTCACCGTAATGACCATAGAGTTCCCAAAGGATCTCCAGAAATTCATCTTCTCCATGGCCTCCGGGAAGTTCTTCAGCGTAAAGCCCTGGGAGCCTGCCAATGCCAGATGTAGCCTCTGTTGTTCAGTACCCGGGACACTGTTCCCACCGTAAGGCCTGCCTCCTTTGCAACATCCTTTAATGTCGCCATTTTGTCACTTCCCTTCCCATTCGTTTCTCTATCGGTCCATCAGTATGATAATCGGTTGTTATCTGTTTACCAGTATACCATACTTCCCTGTATTCGTAAATCAGCATTTTACACGTTCTTCTCACAGGTTTTATGTCACCTTTGCCCATGACAAAAGCACTTCCCTTTATCGGCATAAAGAAAAGTGCTTTATCATAAAAAAATGAACGGAATAGTCAGATTTTTTCATAATAGCAGGCATCTACCGCCATGATGACCGCTCCGCCCACCTCAATAGTCTGTCGGATGCCTCCAACCCATACCGGCGCGTGCTGCATCCCCTGCGCCATGGCGTTATAAGGCACATCCACGTCCACCGAGATTCTCTCTCCGCATACAGCCTTTATGACTTTCACCACTTCCTGCAGCTTTTCGTCCTCTGTACAGATCATGAGCGTGGAATTTCCTTTCTTCAGGAAACCTCCGGTCGAAGAAATTACAGTGGCCTGATATCCCTTGCTGTTCAAGGCGTCTGTCACGCGCTCCACATTGTCTCTCTCCACGATAGCATAAATCAGTTTCATATTCTTCCCTCCTCACACATGAATTTGTCACTGAAGCTGTCCCGCAGCGCCGGACTATATCTCATATTTCCATTTTAACACTTCCGGCCGAAAAAAGAAATCAGAATTTTTGACAGACAGATACTCCTTCCTCCTGTTTCATCGCCATAAATATACCATACATTCCTAAACTTTCTGCACATCCCCTGACATTTCCGTAAATTTGCCAGCATCCGCCCATTACTGCCGGAGTTTTATGGTATCCACAATCGACAGTTTCCGGATATTTCTGATCGGCCGCATGATGGCCAGCGCCGCAGACCCGAAACATAATATGACAATCAGCAGCAATGACCCGGCCGGAAGCTGCCAGGCTGTCCCCCATTTATCGGCAATCAGGAACCGGAACATCATCTTATTCAGCGGCAGGCCCAGGACGCATCCGGCGATACATCCCAATATCGCATAGGTGGCCGCTTCCGCGGCAATCATTTTGCAGAGCTGCCCGGCCCCCATGCCGATAGAGCGCATCACGCCGTACTGCCTTGTCCTGGCCGCCACGCTGGCATTCATGCTGTTGAAGATATTGAATACGGTAATCAGTGCAATGATAATCAGGAATCCGTAAATGAACACGGCGCCCGTATAATAGGAGCTCTGAGCTTCCGAATTCGACAGCCTTTTATCGGACAGGAAGCTCTCCGGCGGAAGCAGGTTCCGTATCGCCGATACCGCCGCGTCGCCGCCGCTGCCTGCAAGCTGTATATCGACGGCCCTGTACCCCGCCGTTCCGATGCTCTCAGTAAACAGCCGTTCCGAGCCTATCATATAGCCCAGGCTCCCGGCCTCGCCGGAGACGTTGGCGGAAGAGAGGATTCCCGCGATTCTCACCTGCTTCTCCCCCACAGGCGCATGAAGCGTCACAACATCCCCCACTTTCCAGTCCATGCCGTCCCGATAGGAGACCAGGACGTCCCCGGCCCCGGCCGAAACAGCCTCAATCTCCCCCTCGTTCAATGCCTCCCGGGCCCATTTGAACTGATTTTCTTCATAGCTGACCAGAGTAACCGTGCCGCTCCCGGCATCCGAGGAGACGGATAATCCGCCGTATTCCATTCTTCCAAAGGCACGGTCTACGCCCTCAATCGCTTTGATTTCCTCTATCAGGGAAGCCTCCAGCCCTGCAGGGGCCGTGACGGATACGTCTCCCGCAGACGGGGACAGCGCGGGCATCCCCTGATCCAGGAAGACCACCATCACCTGGAAAGCCAGGAACAGCATGATGCTGATGGCAAAGGAGCAGGTCATCAGGAACAGGTTCTTTTTTCCCGACAGGGCGTGGAACACGCCCATGCCTGTCTCAACACGGAACAGCTTCGTATCTGTGGCGCGCTTATTCTGCACAAGCTGCGAGCTGCCGCTGACCGCCGTCACAGGCGAGACCCTGGAAGCCTTTTTGGCGGGGGAAAGGGCCGCAAGGAGGACAATCAGGAAGCCCGACGCAACTCCCGCAAGAATGCTGGCGATGCTGAACTCAAACAGCGGAACCTCTGAAAACCTCTCTCCGCTGATGGATTTCAGCAGCAGGCAGGCCGCCCATGTCACAATCTGTCCGGCAAGCAGGCCCAGCGGAACGCCCCTGGCGCTCTGCCCCAGCCCCTGGAGGACCACAAAATGCCTTACCTGCTGCCGCGAGGCCCCAAGGCAGCGCAGCAGCCCGTAATCTTTCGTCCGCTCCAGCACATTGGTATGAAAACTTGCGGAGATCATGACCGTTCCCGCAACCAGGACGAGGAAGGCAAGAATCCCGGCGATCAGGTAGAGGGCCTGCATGATATTGCTCTCGCTTTGCCCCATCAGGCCCAGTAAAGCAGTATTCTCTGAAATCTGGCTGTCCGACAGGCCATACTGCTCCCTGATCTCCTTTATGGCTTCCCGGACGCGGGCCTCGTCCTTGAACTGGATGCGGTAGGTGGTGCCCTCTGACGCATTTTCATCCGCAATGGCAAGGAAGCCCTCTTCGCTCAACGCCATTCCGCAGATATCCGCTTTCAGCATGGAACCCATGTCCGCAAGGACGCCGGTGATCCGGTACTGCTTTTGCGCGCCGCCCGGAACCGTCACCGTCACTTCATCGCCAATGGACAGCCCCAGCTGCCTCATGGCGTTTTCATTCAGCAGCGCCTCGTCCGGCAGTGCCGGATATGTGCCGTCAATCATGTCCATTTCGGTCAGCGCGTCCATGGTCTCTTCATTTGCCCCCACGAAACTGACGGCCTTACCCTCCAGCGTCCCCGCGCTGCCCTGGTAGACCCATCCCGACAAGGCCACGTCGATCCTTGCCGACACCAGCTCTGCCGTCTCTTCCCCCACGGCATGGAGGGCGGCGTGGTATTCACCGTTTGTCTTGATAAAATAGTTCTTCTGGGAGCGCACCGCCATGTCCGCCATGCTGAAGATCGCCATCACAAGGCACACGGAGAGCGTGATGCACAGTACGGAGATCCGGTTGTTTTTGCGGTGGATTCTTTCATACCGGGGTATCAGTCCAAGATAGCTTTTCATCTCGCCACCCCCAAATCCTTTAATCTGCCGTCCGTCATGCGCAGCACCCTGTCCGACGCGTCCGCGTGGTTCTCATTGTGGGTGATCATCAGTATTGTCTGCCTGTATTTTGCCGACATGGATTTCAGCAGAGCGATGACCTCCTGGCTGTTCCTGGAATCCAGGTTTCCGGTAGGCTCATCCGCCATGATAATCGCGGGCCGGGCGGCCAGCGCCCTCCCGATTGCCACCCTCTGCTGCTGGCCGCCGGAAAGCTCACTTGGGAGGTGCTTTCTGCGCTCCTTTAAGCCCAGGATCCCCAGAAGCTCCTCCACGTACCTCTGGTCCGGCTTCTGGTAATCCAGCAGCAGAGGGAATGTGATGTTCTGCTCTACATTCAATTCCGGAATCAGGTTAAAGGACTGGAAGATAAACCCGATATTCTGGCGGCGGAATACTGTAAGCTTCTTTTCGGGCATGGAAAAAATGTCCTTTCCGTCAATCAGCACTTTCCCGGAGGTGGGATTGTCCAGGGCTCCCACCACATTTAGAAGCGTGCTCTTCCCGGAGCCTGATTCGCCTACTATCGCGATGAATTCCCCTTTGCTCACGGTAAACGAGACCTTGTCCAGAGCCCGGACTTCCGCTTCTCCCTTTCCGTAAATTTTACACAGATTCTGTACTTCAAGAATGTTCATACCTGCTCCTATCCGCCCGCTCCGGCGGGCATTTTATTCATGCGGGAAGAGCCGCTTCTCCCGCGGCGCTTCCATGTGAGACCCGGAATTTCCCAGACGGCGCGTTTTGGCATCTTGGAGATTCTTCTTACACTATATCCCATGTGTCTTACTTTCACATGAATTTCATCTTACTATGTTGTAAGATTTACTCTTTTGCAGGATGGAAAAAGCTCAGTACAAATCTGCTGCCCAGGCCGACCCTGCTGGTTACGGATATCGTCCCCTGGTGGGCCTCCGCAATCGACTTTGCCAGCGGCAGCCCCAGGCCGATTCCGTGGGTATCCTGGGAATAGCGGCTCCGGTAAAACCGCTTGAAGATATTATGGATATCCTCCGGGTGGATTCCTTTCCCATTGTCCTCCACCACAATATTTGTAAGCAGAGGTGTCCGCTCCCAGCTGACCACCACTTTCCCGCCCCGCCGGGTATGTTCCAGCGCATTCTTCACCAGATTTCCCAGGGCCTCCGACATCCAGAGGGCATCGCAATAAAAATAAGCATCGCTGTCCCCGGACAGCAGGATTTCTTTTGATTCCCGGGCGGCCAGGGTCTCGAAGCGCTCCGTCACATCCCGCAGGAGCATTTCGATATTTTCATCCGCCTTTTCCATTCTGACCGTGCCCGCGTCCAATCTGGCTATTTTCAGCAGCGTGTAGACCACATCCTCCACCCGGCGTATCTCCCGCATGGATTTCCGGCTAAACTCCTGAATCGTCTTCCTGTCCGCGCCCTCCTGGGCCATGATCTCATCATACATCTTAAGCGCGGCCAGGGGCGTCTTAAGCTGGTGGGACACATCCGAGATCATATCCTGCAAAAAGACGCGCGTCTGCTTCTCATGCTCCGCCTGGGCGGAAAGGATGGTGGCAAGCTCATTGACCCTGTGGAACAGGCTGTACCAGTCCCCGGTCTCCTCACTGTCGATGCGCTGGTCCGTATCTCCCTCCAGGAACCGGGTAATCACCATATCCGCCTCTGCGATCACCTTTCCCTGTCTCCGGATATAAATCCAGACTGTCAGGAAAGCAGACGAAAAAACGATAGAAAGCATACCGCCAAGCATAACGGCGGTACGCTTCCGATAAGAGCGGACAGCGGGAATCAGTCCGGAATCAGTGTCTTCATGGTAACCTGCCCCCTGCAGGGCCTGCTTTCCAGCCTCCAGGTCAGAGTCCGTTTTGTCTTTCGTAAACGCGGATGCCACATTTGTGTCCGGGTGGTTCACCAGATATCCCGCTGTTTCATAATCATGCTCCACCATTGCTCTCTGGAACTCTTTCGCCATGTGTGATAAGAGGATGGCTGAACCCGCAGCCCCGGCCAGGCAGATGGCAAGAAGCCAGCACAGCATTTTCCTTGTCTCTTTTCCCATTCTTTTCATACTGTCTGTTATCCCTCCTGAAGAATGTGTTATACAATTGGAATCTCCAGACCACCTGTCATGGGGCTTTAGCTGCCTTTCAGCTCAGATGCCCGATTCCGTCTCGCGCTCCTCCCCTGCCCATTTATATCCGAACCCGATTTCTGTCAGGAGCTTCGCGGGGGCATTGGGATTGTCTTCGATTTTCCTCCGCAGCCTGCGGATATAGACAGAAAGGGTATTGTCATCCACATAGCTGCCGTTCCCATCCCAAAGGCGGTCTAAGATCAGCTCCCGTGGCAGGATTCGATCCGGATTCTGCAAAAAAAGGCAGAGCAGCTTGTATTCCACCAATGTCAGAGGCACTTCTGCCTCCCCTTTCCAGCAGATACGCTCCGACATATCTATCCTGATTCCATTGGATGCCAAAATCATGTCGCTTTTCGAAAACTGCGTGGAGCGGCGCAGCAATGCGTTGATTCTCGAAAGGACCTCCCCCAGTCGAAAGGGCTTTGTAATATAGTCGTCCCCGCCCATGTCCAGTCCCTTTACGATGCTGATTTCCTCATCCGAAGCGGTCAGGAAAATCATCGGGACGGCGGAAGTCCTCCGCACTTCCCTACAGATATCAAAGCCCATCCCGTCCGGCAGCGTCACATCCAGCAGCAAAAGGTCATACCGGCCTGCCTGGAAGAATCGATACGCCTCCTCTACGGTACGGGCATTGTCCACCAGGAAGTCATTCTTCTCCAAAGTATATTTCAGGCCCTCTATCAGGCTTAAATCATCCTCTACATATAATATCTTTTTGTCTTTCATTTCTAACCATCCCCCGGATGCCCCGCAATTTCTATGCGGCAGCCTTTACAGACTCTTTTTCGGTTGCGAAGTTGCAGTGCCAGAGCAGAAGCTTATGCCGCTGCCATAAATAAATAATTTATTATAACCTACCCTAAGCAGCAAAACAACACCGTTTCTGCGAAATGCTTATCTGATGCAGCGAAAGGGTTTCGTCTTTCTTCATTTAAGTATAAAAATCTGATTTTTAAGAAAATTTTTTACGCAGTGAGATTTCTGTGACATTTTTATGTTATCTTATAAGGAGAAAGGAAGTGAAGCTATGCGGCTCTTAGTAGTTGAGGACGATCGTCTTTTGAACAATACACTTTGCTACAATCTTTCCGCAGTCGGTTATACTGTGGATGCCGCTATGACAAAGACAGCGGCAGTATCTTTCTGCGAGACACAGGACTATGATTTGATTGTTTTGGATGTCAGCCTGCCTGACGGAAACGGGTTTGATTTATGTGAGATGATCAAGGAGCGCCGTCCTGATACTGCGGTAATCTTTCTGACAGCAAACGACATGGAGCGCGATATGCTGAAAGGATTTGAGTTGGGTGCAGATGATTATGTAACAAAGCCGTTCCCTATCAGTGTATTCCGCAAAAAGGTGTCGGCACTGCTGGCCCGCATCCGGAAGCAGACAGGCGGCGATTGCTATACGGACGGTACGCTGTCCATCAATTTTTCAGAACTGACCGCCACTCTCGCAGGAGATTCAATTATTTTCACGCCAATGGAATATCGCTTGCTTAAGGTGTTGGTGAGAAATCCGCAGATTGTTTTGACAAGACAGGTGCTTCTTGAAAGACTGTGGGATGCAGACGAAAACTTTGTGGATGAGCACGCTTTGACCGTTGCAATCAGCCGTATCCGGGGAAAGATTGAGATAAACGACCTGCAATATATCAAAACTGTCTATGGCATGGGCTATATGTGGATTGGAGGGCTGAAAAAGTGAATGCCAGCAGACTTTCCATCAACCGTGCCTGTGCGCTTTGCGCTACTTTTTTAGGCATAATCTCTATTGCTGCTATCGTTGCAGCGTTTCTCTTAACAAAAAATTTGGCGGTCGTGTGGCTGGGGTTACTGTTCGTTGTGCTGGTGTTTGCCGGTGTTGTCGCTTTTGTGGCCTTTCTCCGCCACAAACTGGTTTTATTCTCGGACAACCTGTGTCGGACAATGGATGATATGCTGAATGAATCGGCTGCACCGCCGCAAAACTATGAGGAAGAAAATCTGTTTTACAAAATCAATCACCGGCTGACGCGCCTGTATGAAGTCCTGCGGGAGAACCAGGAGAGCATAGCAAAAGAACGTGCCAACCTGCAGGAATTGATTTCCGACATATCCCATCAGGTAAAAACGCCCATTGCCAATCTCCAGATGGTGAATGCCACGCTGCTGGAACAGCCTATGCCAGAGGAAAAACGGCAGGAGTTTTTAATGGCATCCAGCGGCCAGCTCGAAAAGCTGGACTTTCTCATGCAGGCTATGATAAAAACCTCTCGTCTGGAAACCGGCATCATTTCACTGGATAGAAAGATGCAGCCTCTTTATGATACTCTGGCGGCAGCGTTGGGCGGCATTCTGCTGAACGCTGAAAGGAAGAATATTCATGTCAACGTAGCTTGTCCGGCAGATATAGTGCTGGCCCACGACAGGAAATGGACAAGTGAAGCCCTGTTCAACATTCTGGACAATGCGGTGAAGTACACCTCGGCAGGCGGAGATATTCAGGTTTCTGTTCAAAGTTGGGAGTTCTATGTAAAAGTAGATATAACTGACAGCGGCAAAGGGATAGCTGAGGGCAGACAGGGAATGATCTTCAAACGCTTTTACCGGGAAGAAGAAGTACACGACATTGAGGGCATCGGCATAGGACTGTACCTTGCCCGCGAGATTGTCACCATGCAGGGGGGCTACATCAAGGTTGCTTCGAAGGTGGGGGATGGCTCAACTTTTTCCGTATTTCTGCCTCATGGATGAATGGAAAAGGGCAACCGATTTTCTCGGCTGCCCTTTGGTCATGGTTCTTTTACTTTATGGAATCTACCACTACAAGAATATCGTCGGATGATACGGGCTGACTCTCTGGCTTCAACTTCGGATTCCACTGTATACTACGGTTTCAGCGGCAAATACTACATCAAATCCAAAAGTTTTTCAAAAAAATTATACCACACCTTTTTGTGTGCGATGTAATAAGTTGCCTGAATGTACCTTTGCCGCTTTGCTGGCGGCTCTGTGTCGTCCCTCGTTGAAAGAGGTGGTCAGACAGCTATCTTCACCAATGAGGTACTTGCCGCTGCCCTGTTCAAGTTTCGTTTTAATAATTAATAAACAGGAAGTATAAGAAATCGCTTTCATTTTTGGAAAAACGGATATATAATAAAGCAACGACAAACTGGGATTTGTAAGGCTGAAAGGAGATTTCTATGAGCGCAGACCTGCCTTTTTTCAAATACCACCCTGATCCATTCGCCACTGGGACTTTTTGCAGGATGGACGAGCCGGTTTTCTGCCCCTGCTGCGGCCAGGAGACCTCTATCATCTACGCAGGGCCTTTCTATTCTAAGGATGAAGTGAATTACCTGTGCCCCCACTGTATCGCCAGCGGTGCGGCGGCGGAGAAGTATAGCGGCGAATTTCAGGACAGTGAATCCACTGACGAGGTGGACAGCCCCAACAAACTGGACGAATTGGTTCACCGCACCCCCGGCTACTGCGGCTGGCAACAAGAGTATTGGCGCGCCCACTGCGGCGACTTCTGCGCCTATCTGGGCACGGTGGGCTATGCGGAGCTTGAGGAAATGGGATTGGTGGATGAGGTTCGGGAAACCCTGCTCGATGACTGGTATGAAGAAATTTTCACCGACTTGACAAAGGACGGCAGTACGGTTGGATACCTGTTTCGGTGCCTCCACTGCGGGAAATACCTTCTACATATCGACTGTGACTGAAAAGAACTTAGTGCGAATCATTTTAGTTTTTCGGGAGATTTCATCTTTTGGGTGAAATCCACCTTGACAAATGCTGATTGTGGAGGAATAGAATTATGGAACAAAATCAAAACGGACGGGAAGAAATTGCGCAAATCATAGAGGAACATATTGATTTTATGACGAGAAGGTATCGTGAAACAGGGAGTGTATTCAAGAGCATTGTCGCAAGGATTGGATTTTTTCCGTATATGGAATGCCTCGGGAAAGTGCTGATGGATAAGAATTGGGATAGGCTGAACAACCTTATTTATCAGGAAAATTGTTTCAGAAGTTTGTGCTCTTTGATGTGTGGAGATACTCATTATTGGGCTTTTCTGGATATGTTGGATGCTCTTGCGGTGGGAAATATGAAAACACTGGATTTGCTTGTCCCCCATAAGACAGAACCGGTAACAAATATTTTTCCTGCATACAGACCTGCCACCAATATGCTGATCGGACTTTGGCGCAAGGACAGCAGCGTTTTGGATTATGCCGTTCCGAGGGCAAAAAAATTTGTGTCTGGAAAAAGACCGCAATGGGAACGGGCGGCAGTAGCTTATTTGCTTGCAGTGTACGATAAAAACCCGGAAGAAGCGGGAGTACAATTAGAACTTTTGTGTAAAGGAGTTATGCGGGCAGATTTTGACGCTGATACGGATAAAGTGCTTTTTGTGCCTGCACATGGATTATATCAGCTTGCCGCCTGTTTGTGGGACAAAGAGCTGTTTCAGCAGCTGCCTATGCCAAATCACAAGATTTTTTCCAAAGAATACGCTGTTTGGAGAAATACACATGAGATACAGCCAGAGTTATTTGTAAAATATCCTGAGCCGATGATTAACAGTATTTTGATAAATCCTGAAATAGAAATGTCTTAGGAGCACGGCATTTCTGTGACAATTGGCCGTAATGATAGCAGAATCACAGAGAAATCGAAGTTTTTTATGAAGCAGGGGAAAATAAATCAGAGAGTTTAAAATGGCATGATTATTTCGCTCCAACAAAATACAACAGGAGATGATTTTGTGTTTGGATTTGGAAAAAAGAGGATAAGGCCCCGGAGAAGCGGTTGGCTGATTTCCAAAGAAAAAAGGACTGGGCTGGGGTGTCCAGAACCTATGATGAGCTGACACTATGTCTGGCAAAAGAATTGTGAATCGTATCTCAAACTATCTGAATTTAGGAGGAGAGATAAAATGGTAGAATCGGGGTTTAAGACAAAAGCACAGGAATTGATTAAGTTGATGGTAGATACGATTGCAGACAAAGAATACGAAAAACTTGTATCCAACATTCCACCAAAACTTTCATGGGCCGCTTTTATTGACGCAGAACCGACATCAGAAAATGCCTGCCTGGGATTTGGGAAGTGGTTGGTTGAACAATTGGCTATGTGGGAAGAATATGAAAATAAAGAGTTTGTGGTAGACCATCTCTGCTAAAAGATGTTGGAGAGGTATAGCCATATTTGAGGGCAACATCTAACACCTTTTCGTCTGTCCGCTGTAATTCGAAAGCAGCCTGTGACATTCTGCGCCTGCGTATGTACTCTGAAAGAGAAACACCCGCCACATAGGAAAACAAACGCTGAAAGTAATAGGTTGATAACACGCAATACGGGCTGCTTCCTCATAAGATTTTTCATGCGCTCTTTTGTAAACTTTACTGGTATAAAAATTTTTGTTCAATCTATTTTACACTGCCATGCGGTTTTATGGTTTGCTCATGGTTTTGATATGCCTGAGAAGTATATGTTTGTTTTATATCCTTCGTGTGGCCTGCTTTCTATTTCTATTGTTCCGTGGTGCGCTTCAATAATCTGTCGTACTAAAAGAAGTCCTAAGCCATGACGGAGATCTAAGCGGTCATCGGTACTCTCCATGTAATGTGGCTTGTTTTTCAGTTCTTCTAGTTTTTCAACAGAAATACCAATGCCATTATCCTGAACGGTTAAAAGAAGTTTGCTTTCTGTTACCTGCAATGACAAAATAATTGTGCAGCCTTTGGGATTGCTGTGAATGCTGTTTTGAACCAGATTATTGACGGCTCGTGTAATCAGTTTTGTATCGCATTCTATCATGCTGTTTTCAGAGTCAGGAGAAATATTTACCTCTAAAGAATAGAAATCCGGCAGACCGCTATTTAACAGGTCTATAGCAAAGGAACGTAACAGTTTTGAAAGTCGGATATTTTCTTTCTGCAAAGGCTGCATTTCATATTCAAGCTTTGATACAAGGTTCAAATCCTGCACTAAATCTTTTATTTTGATACTTTGCCGGGATATAATGGCGGCTTGTTCTTTAATCCGGTTATCGGCGTCTTTGTCTTTAACAATTCTATCCGCATATCCCATAATCATGGATAACGGAGTACGGATGTCATGGGATACACCGCTGATCCAGTTTGCCCGTGCGGTATTCTGACGGCTGATGATATTGGATGCTTTATTTATACTGACAGCTATTTCTGACAGTTCGCCATTTATAGAAAGGTTTATGCTCTTCCCTTCTGACAGGGTTGCAATCGAGGAAATAATCGGTTCTGTATTTTTGCTGATTTGTGCTTTGGAAAGTGAATAGGCAAGAAACAGAACCAGCAGGTCGATTACAGTGATGCCAAGAAAAAAGAGGGGGATTTTACGAACCGTATCAATAGGATAATAATTGCTGGTAATTTTCATATAACTGTTTTTGGGATAACCAATCACTAATAAGCCATTCACATCACTCCATACAAATACGGGATAATCCTTTAAATATCCTTTGGAAAATATTGCAATATCCTGAATCGAATATTCAGTTGGAATTTCCTCTGGCAGATTAACAGTCCAATTGCAGGAGCCTTCCATATTCAGATACATTGCCCATAAAGAGTTGGTTATTATCATTCTTTCCGCTTCATTCGTTATGCCATTGGAAGATGAAGCCGCTGCCACCTGCTTTAGCATATTCTGCGGAGAGATACTTCCAAAGTTTTTTGATACTGCATTGTAAAATGTAAAAGCAAATGCAGCTATGTTCAATATAACAAGAGCCAGAATAAGCCCAATAAAAGACAGTAAGTGTTTTGAGATATATCTGCTAAATACTTTCATGGTTTCACTTCCTTGCATTTAATTTATAACCAAGTCCTTTAACGGTTATGAGTGATACAGGCTTTGAAGGATCGGTTTCAATTTTTTCCCGTATACGCCGGACATGGGCATTCAGGCTGTTCTCATAGCCAAAGGGGTTATCGCCCCACAAGGCTTGGCATAACGTGTCCACGGTCACGATCCTGCCTTCACTGCGGGCGAGTGTTTCCAGAAAAATATGTTCCTTTGCTGTCAGCGGGATGGTCTTGCCGGCTTTGTGGACCTCGGCCCGGGCAAAGTCGATGGTGCAGCCATCCAGGTTTATAAAGGGCGTATCATCCTTATAGCACCGGCGCAAAACGGCATAGATGCGGAACAGCAGTTCCTGTGGCAGGAATGGCTTTGCAATATAGTCATCCGCCCCAAGCCCCAGCCCGGACAGCCTGTCTACGGACTCGTCCTTTGCGGTCAGAAAGATTACAGGCACGTCTGAAAATGTGCGTATCTGCTGCATAAGGGAAAAACCGTCCCCATCTGGCAGCATGACATCTAAAATGGCAAGGTCGGGCTTCTCATTTTGGGCTGCTGAAATTCCTTCCTTTACGGAAACCGCAGTCACAATATTCCCAAAGCCTTCATCCGACAGGATTGCTGTAACCATTTCCAGCAGCTCCGGCTCGTCATCCACAAGCAGGAGTTTTTTATTTTGTAAAAATGTATTATCCATAATCGTCACCTCCGTGATGTCTTAATTATAGCATATTTTTTTGTTTTAAAAGATGTTTTGCAAAAAAGTAAGGTAAAAATAAGGCTGCGGGAAAGTTAATGTCTGGTTGATGTTGTACCATAGAAACATGGAAAGGAGATGTTTCTATGGAATACATTATTACCACTGAACAGTTGACGAAAAAATATAAAAATTTTGTTTCTGTCAACAATGTTTCGCTTCACATCAGGAAAGGCAGTATTTACGGTTTCCTTGGCCCCAATGGTGCGGGAAAATCAACTACCATGAAAATGCTGCTGGGACTGACAGCCCCGACAAAAGGCAGTTTTGCCATTGACGGCAGGCATTTCCCGGAAGACCGGATTGCCATACTGAAAGGGGTGGGTTCCTTTATTGAATCGCCGTCTTTTTATGCAAACCTTACCGGCCGGGAAAACCTTGATATCATCCGCCGGATTTTGGGGTTGCCAGGGGATTCTGTCGATGACGCACTGGAGCTGGTCGGGCTGGAGGAATTTGGAGGCCGTCTGGCAAAGAAGTATTCGCTGGGCATGAAGCAGCGGCTCGGCCTTGCCGGTGCGCTGTTAGGCAGGCCGCCTGTCCTGATCCTGGATGAACCAACAAACGGCCTTGACCCTTCCGGCATCCATGAAATCAGAAATCTGGTGAAGTCCCTTCCGGGCCTTTATGACTGCACCATAATGATCTCATCCCATATGCTCTCTGAGATTGAATTGATGGCGGATGACATCGGCATCCTCAATCATGGGAATCTTCTGTTTGAAGGAAGCCTGGAGGAGTTGCGGCACAGTGCAGGGCAGGCGGGAAATAGCCATGAGATTAGCGAAGCTAATCTGGAGGATGTGTTCCTGGGAATGGTGGAGCAGGACAACGCTGCCAGAAAGCAGAGGGCAAGACTATGAATGCACTGGCTGTCGAACTTCGGAAAGAAAAACGGACGGGCGTTATCCCGGTGCTGCTGGCTGTCGGTATTCTGGGCGCAGCCTATGCCTTTCTCAATTTCATAGTGCGGAAAGATACACTGCTGGGGCTTCCGCTTCCGCCGATGGACGTCCTGCTGACCCAGCTTTACGGCATGATCATGGTTTTGAATATGTTCGGCATCGTAGTTTCCGCCTGCATGGTTTACAATATGGAGTTTAAGGGAAACGCCGTCAAAAAGATGTATATGCTCCCTATAAGCGTTTCGGGGATGTACCTTTGCAAGTTCCTGATCTTATCGGCCATGTTCTTGGTGGCAGTCGTTTTGCAGAATCTGGCGCTTATGCAGATAGGTATGACAGACCTGCCGCAAGGGGCATTTGAAATGGGGACGCTGGTCAGATTTGCAGGCTACTCATTCCTTACGTCAATGCCTGTCCTGTCATTTATGGTCCTGGTCTCATCCCGTTCCATCAATATGTGGATACCGCTGGGCGTCGGGGTTGCCGGTTTCTTAAGCGGCATGGCATTGGCTAATTCGGGTTCCGGTCTGCTGTTGGCCCATCCATTTGTCATAATGCTGAAACCTGCAGTTGCCATGAGCGCGCAGCCGGACATAACGGTGACAAAAGCCGCTGTTATTGAAACATTGCTTTTCCTCGGTGCAGGGCTGTGGATGGCAAAGAACCTGCGCTATGAATAAGGAGGGAGTGTTAGAATGAGTTTTTTGGAGCTTCTCGAAATTGAATTTATGAAAGTTAAACGATCAAAGATCGTACCGCTGATTTTTATTGCCCCGCTGTTGGTGGTTGCTTCCGGGATTGCAAACCTGAGCCGTTATTTTACGCCGGAATATACAAATGCATGGCCTGCCATGTTCATCCAGAGCGCACTGGTCTACGCCTACTATCTACTGCCGTTTTCTATGATTGTGGTCTGCGTGATGATTGCAGGACGGGAAACAGGGAATAACGGCATCTTAAAAATGCTTGCCCTGCCGGTCAGCCGGTATTCGCTTTCCATAGCAAAATTCTGTGTGCTGGCATTTTATCTGCTTATGGAGATGGCCGTGTTCCTTGTGGTGTTCGTAGTTGCCGGGACAGTTGCCACAAGGACAATGGGTGTGACGGAAACTTTGCCTGTCCTCTATCTGGTGAAATGGTGCGCCGGGCTGTTTTTGACAATGCTGCCGTGCGTGGGGACCATGTGGGCGATTACTGTCCTGTTTGAAAAGCCGCTGCTTTCTGTGGGACTCAACCTCCTCCTTGTCATTCCCGGAGTGCTGGTCGCAAATACACCTTTATGGATAGCATATCCTTATTGCTACAGTGGCTATCTGGTATCCTGCTCCCTGCATGATTTTTCGGTGGAATCTAACAGAATAGCATTTTCATGGTTCCCCTTCCTGCCGGTTGCGGTATTGGTCTTTGTATTGGTGTTTGCGGTTGCTGTAATAAAATTTGGAAAAAAAGAAATGAGGTAAATAATGATGGGATGTAAAAAATGGAAAACTTTAAGCAGGGTTTCGCTGGTTATCAGCGTTTTTCCGCTGGCAACTTTCATCCCCGTGTTTCTTAAACTCACGCTGCCGGAAGGGGTAAGCACGGCTTGGGCGGGTGTCAATATTGCCTGCGTTGTGGCAGGTTTGATTCTCTCAATTATATGCGTCAGGAGCAATGAAAGCCGCAGCCTTGTAAATATTGCGTCAACAGCTATCAGTGTATTTTGGTGTCTGTTGATGGCTGGTATTGTTGCCCTGGGATTGATTTTGACTTTCGTGCAGTAAGTGAGGAGGAAATGGAGGAATACCGCAGGAACTTAAAATCTTTAGGATGATACAAAAGACAAACCGCCGCACTATGGACTTCATCCACCATATACGGCGGTCTGGCGTTTCCGCAGGCAGGCCGGGCGGCCTGATAGCAGAAATCACTTGGAAAGTGGGGGGTTAGAGGTAATATGCCGATAAATTTAATATAAAATCATCCGGCAGCAGATACACGGCATAAAAAGTTGTAAAGCGCTGAAATGAATATAGAATAATAATCTGCCGCACGGCGGTAAAAGAAAAAACTGCGGCTTGTGACATTTCTGTGAGAATTGGCTGTTATGATAGCGGCATCACAGAAAGGATGGTGCTTACTATGAGTATTTTGCAAACAACTGACCTCAAAAAACACTACGGCGCAGAGCCAAATATCACAAAGGCGCTGGACGGAGTGACTCTCTCCATTGAACAGGGGGAATTTGTCGCTATCGTTGGAACATCCGGCAGCGGCAAGTCTACCCTGCTGAACATGATGGGCGGGTTGGACATACCGACCTCTGGCAGTGTCAAGGTGAAAGGTAATGAACTGGCCAAACTGGATGACGAACAGCTTACCCTTTTCCGCAGACGCAACATCGGTTTTATCTTCCAGAATTACAATCTTGTCCCCGTCCTGAATGTCTATGAGAATATTGTCCTGCCCGTGGAGCTGGACGGAGATACCGCAGACCGGAAATTCATGGATGAAGTAGTGCATCTTCTGGCCCTGGAGGACAAACTGAACAATATGCCAAACAACCTGTCCGGCGGCCAGCAGCAGCGTGTCGCTATCGCCCGCGCCCTCGTTTCCAAGCCTGCTATCGTCCTGGCGGATGAACCCACCGGCAACCTGGACAGCCGTACGAGCAGCGATGTGCTGGGCCTTCTGAAAGCTACCAGCAATAAATTCCATCAAACGCTGGTGATGATTACCCACAACAACGAAGTCGCACAGCTTGCGGACCGCATTATCCGTATTGAGGATGGCAGGATTTCCAGGTAAGGGGGGCACAGACAATGAATGATATTTTATTCGGCAACAATAACGGCGCTGTCATAAAGAAACTGTCGGGCCGCTATTTCAAGTCAAACAAAAGCAGAAATGTAATCGCAATCATTGCGATCATTCTGACTACGATACTTTTCACTACGATTTTCACACTGGGATCCGGTCTGACAGACACCGTTCACAATCAGAACATCCGCAAGGCCGGCGGTGACGGGCAGGCAGTATTAAATTATATCAGCGATGAAGTTTATGAGGATATGGTGGGAAATCCCCTGATTGACCGGATTGCCTATACAAAAGCGATTTCCTACCGGCTGAAAAATCCGGGGCTGGAGCGTTGGCGGTCTGACATGTGGTACATGGATGATACCGCTCTGGAATTTGCCGGATACACGCCTACAACAGGCCGCCGGCCCGAAGGGTCAAACGAAATCATTGCGGACACAAAGACGTTGGATGCCCTGGGGATACCGGCGCAGATTGGGGAAACCGTTTCTCTGACCTATGAAGTAAAGGGGAAGTCATACACCACCGATTTTACCCTCTGTGGCTTTTGGGAAACAGACAGTCTGAGCAACATCGGACGGCTGATTGTGTCGAAAGCCTTTATGGATGCCCATTCGGACATTTTAACCTATACCTATCCTGTGGACAATGATTATTCCGGTGTTGTCTCCGCCTATGTGATGTTCAGGGGACGGGGCGATATAGAAGCCCGGCTCCACCAGCTTCTTTCCGAAACCGGCTATACCTGCGATACGATGGGCGGCAGCCGGGAGGACAGCAATTATGTGATTGCCCGTGTCAGTCCGGCCTATCAGAGCGGCGCCCTGCTGGATAACCCGGCTATGCTGATATCAGGTATTATTGGTGTCCTGCTGATCATCATAACAGGATATCTGATTATCTACAACATTTTCCAGATTTCCGTCATTCAGGATATTCAGTCCTATGGACAGCTAAAAACGCTGGGCACAACAAAGAGGCAGATCAGGCAACTGATTAACCGACAGGCATTTCGGCTTTCCCTGATCGGTATTCCTGTGGGTTTGCTGGCAGGCTTCTTTATCGGCCGGGCCCTGGTTCCTTTCCTGATGAACGGAACGAGTTATACTGCGGACGCCGGTATTAAGGTGACAGTAAATCCGCTGATTTTTATCGGTTCCACCGCGTTTACCCTTTTTACAGTCTTTGTCAGCGTCCGCAAACCCGCGAAGATTGCCGGTACCGTTTCTGCGATCGAGGCTGTCCGCTACACCGAAAACGATACAGCAGCGTTTGGAAAGCGCGGGGCCAAAGACAGGAAATCGACCCATGGCGCAAAGCTCCGCTTTATGGCTCTGGCGAACCTGGGGCGGAACCGCAAACGCACGGTATTGGTTATTGTGTCCATGACGCTGAGTCTGGTGCTGTTCAACACAGTGTTCACTCTGTCCGGCGGGTTTGACATTGACAAGTACATCGCAAAATTTATGGATACAGACTTTGTGATTTCTACCGCGGACTACTTCCAGTACCAGGTTGAAAAAGGCGAAAATGACCTGTCCGAGAGTTTTATCGAGGCCGTCAAACAGAATAACTGTTTTGAGGATGGCGGCAGGCTCTATTCCTCCTGGATGCTGGAAGAACCGTTTTCCACAGAACACGACGCCTTTTTCAGCTACAACAGGGATCAGAAAGGCAATCCCTTTATAAGTCTATACGGTGCGGATGATTTTCTGCTGAATAACATGGAGGTCATAGAGGGGACGATTGACCTGGAAAAACTGAAGTCAGGCAAGTATATCCTGCTGAGCGTGGATTGCAATGATGATGGAACCGTCATAGACAACCCAAATATCAGTGTAGGTGACACGGTGCGGATTAACCATCTGAAAGCAGAGGAACTTTCCACCACTATTACGGGCAGCTATGACTTTATCATCCTGGCAAAAGTCCGGGCCAACGAGAACACAGCCACCACCCGTAACACGGGCGAGGCCCGGTTTTATCTCCCGACAGAAATCTTTCTGCCGCTGTGTGATGCTCCCCATCTGGTTAATTTCCCCTTTAATGTGAAAGAGGGAACAGAAGATGAAATGACAGAGTTTTTGAATGACTATATCGATAGTGCGGAGCCGGGTATGGATTTTGAATCCAAAGCAACCTATGTCAGCTCCTTTGACGACCTGACTTCCCTGATTATCACAATCGGCGGGGCGCTGAGCATCATCATCGGCATTATCGGTATCGCAAATTTTGTCAACTCTGTCCTGACAAGCGTTATCACCCGCAAAAAGGAGTTTGCCATGCTGCAGAGCATTGGTATGACCGGCAGGCAGCTAAAGCGCATGCTCTCTTTTGAGGGACTGTATTATGCTGTGGGAACGATCATCACATCGGCCGTCCTTGGTGTTCTGCTTTCTGTGGCAGTTGTAAGGGGGATTTCCAACGGAATCTGGTTCTTTACCTATCAATTTGTCATGTGGCCCATGCTGGCGGTCTATCCGTTCCTTATACTTCTAACCGTGGCAATACCAACGCTGCTGTATCGCGAAATCGCCAGGGCCAGCATTATCGAGCGGTTACGGCAGTGATAAAGAAAATCCAATCGAGATTGCTTAGCTGAAACGTATAACACGACAACTGACAGGCATAATACAAAAAGCCAGCGGCGCGGATACCAGTCTGAACTGCTGGCTTTTCCCTTTTTGGCCGAGGACATTATTACTCACCAAACACTAAATGTTTTGACCTGTTCCAGAAACAACAGCTTCCGGAATGGTACTTTTCAACGTATCTTCTCCATAATCCCCGCATCCATCCCATATACTTCGTCACACAGGATATCGATGTCATCCCGGAAATGGCTTGCAATAAGGACCAGCTTCCCCTGTTCTTTCATCTGCAGCAAAACCGCTCTCATTTCTTCCACGCCGTTATGATCCAGTGCGTTCATCGGCTCGTCCAGTATAAGGATGTCTGGATTTTCCATGAGTGCCTGTGCGATTCCAAGGCGCTGCCTCATGCCAAGGGAATAATTTCCCACATGCTTTTTGTCATCAGGATTCAATCCCGCCAGTTCCATGTATTTTCGTATTTCGTCCTCCTGAACCTTTCCCCTGACAGACGCTAAATAGTCCAGATTTTTCAACCCGGAATACCCTGGCAGGAACGTCATTTTGAACAGTTCTATATCCAGAAAAAGAATATCCAGATAACCGCCGGATACCAGATAATCTCTTAGGCTTTCCCCCGTATACCAGACATTTGTATCGACCTGGATTTTCTTTTCCCTCGCATACTGCAAAAGCATCGTTTCAATAGATGTACAGATATTCTCTCCGTCATCACAAATTCCAATGTTATACATACGGCACCTCGTGATATTATTTACTCAAAATGGTACAGCTTTCACGGCTAAAAATTTACAGTATGTGATTATATCGCTGGAAAGTAGCGATGTCAAACTGGATATATTTGATTTTTTATTTATTTGGTTGCAAAAACACAAAAACTTTAGAAAATGTTGACTATTTTTAGGAATGTGGTATTATATTTCTGATTTATTGACGCACATTTTTTATTTGTGACAAAGCGGGGACGAAACGATGACTGCGGAAATGAAACATAAGCTGGAAGAGTGCTTTAGCCGCGAAAGAAGTCCGGCAGACTGTTACGGAGCGCTTCCGTATATGAAAGAAAATATTGGACGGATCAGCTTTGACGACGACAGCGATATGCAGGATATGACAGATATTATCCTGCGTGCGCTAAAGCTGGATGGAAACAATATAGAATTTGTGGAGTTTCTGATCGCCAATGGTTTTGACATCAACTATAAGCTGGCGGGAGAAGACTGCCTGCTGTTAAGATATGTGGACGATGCGTTGGAGAATGGTATCTTTCCGCTTGAGGTGATCAAGCAATTGGTCAGGCTTGGCGCGGATGTCTGTTCGGAAACGTTAGACGGTGACAATCTGCTTTCCATTTTGGCGGGGCGGGACGAAATCGCTGCGGTTTATGTGGCGGAATTTTATGACATGAAGCTGCTTGACAAGACGGACAAGTACGGTGCAACGCCCTTGATGTACGCGGCCATGAGAGGTTACGACAGGCTTGCCGGAATACTGATTGAGCGGGGCTTTGATGTAAATGCAGCCGGCAGCGCGCCCGTTACCGACGAAAAACTGCAGGTGGAGACAGACGGCGTCTCTCCGCTTGCGCTTGCAATCCGGTTCGGCAACGTGGAGATGGTTCGTATGCTGCTTGCGGCAGGGGCGGATGAAGCCGTCTATGACGCGGAGGGGAATCCGCCAGTTTTCTCACTGGTACTCTATCCGGTTGATTTTTTCCGGGACTTTTGCGGCAGCTGCGTCAAAGACGATCACCCTGTTTTTGCCAATAAACGGAAAATTGTTTCGCTGCTGAAACAGCCTGACCTCACAAACGCCGAGGGATATACCGTGCTCATGAAATCGCTGTTTCCCATGAAATTCTGGTACACTGGGTTTGGAGACGGGATTTCGCCAAAGAAGAATCTTCCGATTGCGCTGGAATTAATCGAAAAAGGCGCAGATGTGAATGCGATAGGCAATGACGGCAAGCGTCCGCTGCATCAGGCCGTGGTGGAGATGGAGGAAGTGGCAAGAGCGCTTGTGAAAGCCGGAGCGGAGATTGATGCACAGGATAATGACGGCAATACGCCCCTGATGTATGCATGCATGAAAGCGAAAGAGGAAACTGTGCTCTGGCTTTTGAAGGCGGGCGCAGACGATAAGCTTCAAAATAACGAAGGCAGGACTGCCGAGGACATGGCAGCAAAAAGAGGCTATTCCCGCGCCCTGGAACTTATGGCGGCGGATACGCTGCTGCAGGCGTGCAAAAATAATCAAAAACGATCGGTACAGGTGATCTTAAAACGTGGCGGCATGGATATCAATGAGCGGGACGGGGAATGTTATACGCCCCTGATTTATGCCTGTCGGAACAATGCCCTTGAAATCGTAAAAATGCTGCTTGACAACGGCGCAGATCCGAATGTCGGGAATCAGGATAACCTTGTGCCGCTGCATTTTTCGGGGGCATTGGGAACCCTCCCCATCATCAATTTGCTGGTAAAAGCCGGGGCAGACGTAAACTGTACGGATAAGGATGGCAACACGCCGCTGATGTATATGGCAAAGAACGCGAGAACGGCTGCCGTGCTCAGTTATATTCAGAATCCAACGGTGGATGTCGGTATTCAGAACAGTATCGGACGGACAGCGGCTATATACGCCATTATCGCCAAACAGCCGCAGCTTGTAAAGGCGTTCTTGCCATTGATGGGAACGGATACGGATGACGCGGACACAGAGGGTTTTACAATGATTCATTATGCCTGTCAGTATGGGCAGGCTGAAATTGTAAAGCTTCTTTTGGAGAGGAATCCGGACAGTGTCAATAGGGTCAGTAATGTCGGAGAAACGCCGCTTATGATGGCGGCAAGGGCTTCCAATCTGCTGATTGTAAAGCAGCTGCTTGCGGCAGGCGCTGAGGCAGGATGTTCGAACGCAAAGGGCGTCACGGCGCTGCATCTGGCAGCCATACTGGGAAATGTATCTTTGGGGAAAGCATTGCTTGCGGCAGGCTCTGACATTGACGCGAAGACATTGGATGGGCAAACCCCTCTGATGTATGCGGTTATCAGGGGAAAAAGCGAGTTTGCCCAAATGCTGGTTTTGGAAAGCGCAGATGTGAATGCTGTGGACAACTTTCAGGGCAGTGCGCTGTCCTATGCGATTTTGGCACAACTGCCGCAGACTGTGGAGCTGCTGATTGAAGCAGGCGCGGAAGGGAATTGATATGGTTATTTTAGGAAATGAAAAAGGGGATGGAGCTGACAGACCTTTGTACCGGGCGTTGGCGATAGGTGATTATCCCGGTGCATGGCTGCTGGCGCGTCCGCTCCTGGAACCGGGGCGGGAGGACTGCCTGTCAGCTTCAACAGCATTTAACTGTGGGCTGTGTCTCTTTATGCTGGAAGAGTATGAGCGTGCGCTGATGCCGCTGAGGCGGGCAGAGAGGCTTTTAGGCAGCCCTGCCGGATTGAACGTTGCGGAGCGAAAGGGTTTCCTGCAGGCAGTTTCAGTGTCGAAGAATACGGCATTGCTGCCATTGGATCCTGAGGGCGAAGAGGGCATGGGGCGATACTGCCTGATTCGGGTGCGGTGGCTGACTGCGCTGTGCCTGGTGCGGCTGGAGCGAAAGCAGGAGGCGGCCCCTGTTTTACGGTTTTTAGAGCAATATCACATTGAAATATAAAGAAGTCATACAGCCTGGCGCGGGAGCGGAGAATGAAAATATTGTGGGAAACGTATCGTGAAAACAGTATTTTCACAGGGGCAATTGCCGGAGTTTTCCTGACATAGAAAAAAGAACAGAACTGCCGAGAGGGTCGCTGCGGCAGGCCTTATCCGAGGACAGGGATTTCTATCTGTACAATGTAGTCCTCGATTCGGTCGACGACAGTTTCATTGATGCCCATCTCATAGGAGAATCCGTGGAGCGCCAGATCGCGGTTTTCCGCATATGCGAAAAGCGCTTCGTAGCGCCGGGGGATTCCGGCCAGGTCGCCTTTGTGGAAAGCTCTCAGGTATCTGCCGCCGGGAGCCAGGTGCAGGCCCTCCCGGTATGTGAGCAGGGGAATCTCTATGAACAGTTTGGTATAATCGTCAAAATTGCCGCTGATGAGGCTGGAGACGGGGATCATGGAGCCATAGGTGGCATGGTGCAGGCGTCCGAGACGGTATTTTTCCGTTTCGGACGTGATGAGCTCCACTTCCTCTTCGTAGGTAGTGTCTTTGCTGATTTCCACAGTGACCAGGCAGCGCTCTTTTTTCTCGATTACGCTGATTTCGGAGAGGTCCATTGTCAGCAGGGTGGCCATGTTCCGGCGGTGTGCGGAGAGGGTTGTCCGGAGGGCCTGCAGATGGGTGATCCGCAGGTCCAGGTCGGCCATCTCCTTGTCCAGGAGTTCTTTCAAGTTTTCGGCGGAGCGGTTTTTCATGAAATCCTGTATCACGGGGATGGGGACTTCCAGCTCTCGGAGCAGAAGGATGGTTTCCAGCATGGGGCTCTGGTGGTAATTGTAGCAGCGGTATCCGTTTTCAGGGTTGACGGAGGCGGGGCCGAATAGGCCTATCTCATCATACCACATCAATGTCTTCTTGTTTATGCCATGGAGGGCGGCGAACTGCCCGATGGTAAGCGGCTTGTCTTTCTGATTCATTTTTATGCCTTTCTGCGCGCTTTGGCGCACTTCCCGATCCATATTTATCGGCACAAATTGGCGCCTGCGGCAATAGGACTGGCGGCGTAGGCGGATGGCAGAAAATAAATGCTCTTTGCCTATTGACCATACAGTTACTGTACGGTCTATAATACTCCACACAGAAAGAAAATACAAGATAGTTGGAGGAAAAACGGATGGAAGAATTTATGGAAAACCCTATGGGGGAACCCGCAGAAAAATCTATGGAAAACACAAATGCGTACGAAAAGCCAGTGACTCTGAAAAATATCGTGAAATTCGCCGTGCCGACGATTGCCATGACGGTATTCATGTCCTTTTACACGATGGTCGACGGTCTGTTTGTGTCGAATCTGATAGGGACGGACGCGCTCTCGGCAATCAATCTCACGGCGCCTGTCATCCAGCTCGTCACGGCGATTTCCACCATGCTGGCCACCGGAGGCAGCGCAGTCATCATGAAGAAGATGGGGGCACAGAAGACGGAGGAGGCAAAGGAAGATTTTACGTTCCTGATCATGGTGAACGTGATTGTGGGGATTGTCATGTGCGTGGCCGGGTATCTGGCGATGGATTCCGTTTTTGCCGGGATGAACCTTTCCGCTGATGTGGAGGGGTACTGTGTGGAATATTTAAGCCGTTATCTGGTGTTCACGGTGCCGATCCTTTTGATGAACAATTTCACGCTTTATATGATTGCCAGCGAAAAGGCGGCCCCCTCCCTGATCTGTTCGGTGGCGGGCGGCGTTCTGAACATGGCGCTGGATTATGTGTTCATTGCCGGATTCCATATGGGAATCAGCGGCGCGGCGGTTGCCACAGGGCTTGGGTATTCCGTGACGGCGGTCGTGGGCCTGTTTGTATTCAGCCGAAAAGAGAGCCTGCTGCATTTCAAGAAGCCTGTATGCCGGTTCCGGGTTCTTGCCAGCGCGGCCACAAACGGGTGCTCGGAGATGGCCACCGCACTTGTCACCGGGATTGTTACAATGATGTTCAACTGGACCATGCTGACATTTGTGGGGGAGGACGGGGTGGCTGCCGTCACTATCATCATGTATGTGCTGATGTTCGCAAGCTCTTTGTATACAGGATATTCTTATGGAATCGCGCCCATGTTGAGTTATTATTACGGGGAACGCAGTCTGGACGGAGGGAATGTTCAGGCGCACGGGAAGCTGAAAAAGCTGGTGGCGCTGAGCATGAAAGTGATCGGGGCAATCTCCGCAGCCACGGTAGCGGCTTCTTTTCTGCTGACAAGGCCGCTGGTATCCGTATTTGCCAGGCCGGATAATCCGGTGTATGACCTGGCGGTGGCGGGGAACAGGATATGCACGGTGGCATTGTGTTTCATCGGATTCAATATATTTGCCAGCGGGATGTTTACCGCGTTATCCAACGGGCTTGTATCGGCTGTCCTGGCGTTTTCCAGGTCCTTTGTATTTATGATGATTGCCATGATCGCGCTTCCCCGGCTCTTTGGCGTGAACGGAATCTGGCTGGCGACGCCGACGGCGGAACTGATGGCGCTGGTCCTGTCTGTGTTCATGCTTCTGAGATATAGGAGGAAGTATGGGTACTAATTTTCATGACACGACGCCTCCGATATATACCTTGACGGACGGAGTCCGCCGCATTCACGAGCGCCCTTTGGGTATAAATAGCAAGATTACAATTTCCACAGCCAGCAGGACCAGCAGGACATACAGAAGTACCGGCCAGGAACAGACTGCCCCCGCGAGCAGAAGCATTCCCACCGGAACCACATATTTCCGCGGATGGTGCCACAGATCGCTTTCAATCTTCCAGCCACGAATGGGATAAAACCATTCCAAAAGCACAGACAGCACCGCGCTCTGCAGGGCAAAGAAAACAGCCCCGGCAATCATCAGGGCAGTGATGCCACCGTTTTGTATCTGCCAGCTACAGAGGAATATCGCATCTGCAGCCATATTACAGGAAAAGATAAACAGGCAGTATGGGATGCAAAAGAGCCGTTTCTGTCCGGGCAGGAAACGGACTGCCTGCTCCAGGTCACAGTCACAGGACAGCAGGATGCAGATGGGCGTATTCAGGGATAAAATTGCAAAGCCTACCGGGACAACGAACAGCCCGGCCATTTCTCTTAAAAAATACGGCATTACAATGGCTACGCACCACATCACAGCAGTATTGACCAGATAATTCCTGTGGCAGCTCAGATACCGGAAAAAGTACCGCCATAAGGAAGCTTTCTTCCTCTGCCGGAGCGCATGGTGTTTCTCACTCTCCCCCTGATAAAAAGCGTATCCGTCTGCTTTCCACAAAATCAGAAAAGCAACTAAGCTATTCGCAAGCAGCAACAGTCCAAACCATGTCCTGCCTCCACAAAATATAATTGCAGATACTATGGCTGCAGCCCAAAGCCCGCCCACATACCAATATTTTCTCAGGGAATAGGCGGCGGCAGCCATAAGGATCGCATGAAGCATACTGATAACCATTCCCATAATCTCTATGGGCTTCCATGCAGAAACGGCCAGCAGAACTGCCAGAAGCAACCCTGTCTTTGTAAGAACCGTATAGGCTCCCAGCGCCGCCACATAGGACAAGACAAATTCCCGGGGCTGCTGCGGCAGCATCAGCATATGTTTCAACTCCACAGCGTTATCTCTGGAAGAAAGGGCCTGCCACATTACGCCGGCTGTAAAGGCGCTTATCATCAAGATTCGTACAGATGCCGCAATCTGCACCTGAAAGCCTGCGATATACAGCCCCCAAAATATGATCACATCAATCAAAAGCGTCCGTGAGAGCCGTTCATATTTTGCCCCAAACAGTTTTTTGGCAAAGGCTTTACCTGTCATTTTCATCATGCAGTGCCTCCCGGATATCTGCGGCATTGATCTGCCCGCCTTCAAAAGTCTGCCGGATCTTACCATCTTCCAGGACAAAAACCCGGTCAGAGGTCAGCGTAATGCTCTCCAGGATATGGGAAGAAAACAGCACGGTCCCATGCTCCTTATACCCCGAAATCTGCCGGTACAGATATTCCGTACTCTGGAAGTCCAGCCCATTGACCGGTTCGTCCAAAAGGAGCAGCCTGGGCTTCAGGGCAAAAGCCGTAATCAGAAATGCTTTTTTCCGGTTCCCGGTTGACAGCTCCCTTAACAGGGTGTCTGTATACTCTTCAAAATGGAAACCATGTACTAACTCCGATACATCCGGCACACCCTTCCCATAGGCGGCACATACATAGGCCAGGTATTCCCGGAAAGTAAAATACGAAAAGGAATTGTCCTCGGCAAACACTGTATAGCGGCAAAGCTTAAAGTCCTGACTCCGAAAATCCACGGGAGCGCCGCCAAAGCAGATACCGTCTGAACGGAAAGTAGGGAGCAGGCCGGAAATCACCTTCAGAAATGTGGTTTTCCCGGCCCCGTTCAGCCCGATCAGGCCTGCCACTTCATGCTCCGCCAGCGAAAAAGAAAACCCCGAAAGTATCCTTTTCTCTTGTTGACTCAGATGCCCTTCTGAGTCAACTTTGTACCACGCACTTAAATTTTGAACCGTCAGGAGCGTTTCTCCCATCTTACCTTCCCCCTTTGCCGTCCTTCTCTTTTTTCCATGTCGCATATGCAGAGTACAGGAATACACCTGCCAATACCAGATAAAGCCCCATCATCGGGAAGTTACCGGATACCCCGCATACAATGGCTGCAACCAGCCAGATCAGGCCAATGATTCCGCGAATATAAATATGACGCATTATCTCTACCTCCTTCATCTACCTTTTTCTTTCTCCATGTATCCAATTATTATAAATCAAAGTGCGCGGCAACCAGATTGGCCAGGCAGCTTGCAGCTCTGCCGTATCCCTTGTACCAGTATGGCTATTCCGACAGGGCGATCCTGTAAATATCCGCCTGTTCTCCATCAATTTCAAAGCTGCGCTCATAGACGCCTCCATTCCGGATGATTGTTTTAACCGAAGGTTTATTCTTCCTCTCCACAGAAAGATACAGTTCGTTCATCCCAGTCTTTTGGGCAACTTCCAATAACTGCCGCAGCATTTCCGTAGCAAAGCCTTTTCTTCTTTCTGACGGACGGACGCTGTAACCGCAATGGCCGAGATCCTTCAGGAAGTCGTTCAGCGTATGCCTGAAATCAATGATTCCCACAATTCTATCCTGATCGTCCACGGCAAAGAATGTGTCCGTTATAACCCAATTCGGATTCACCGTTTCCTCTTTCGTGTTTGCGTCTATGGTTCTGCACCATTCTGTGTAGTCATCCGTTTTATCAAATAATTCACTTCCGTTGATGACAAATTCCCCATGTTCAAAAAATTCCTGTCTGAACTCTATGGCCTGTTCTTTCATCGCTTCTGTTGGTCTGACTAATTGAATCATTTTTCACACTCCTTTATCTGCTAAGATTTTATCAAATTTCTTCTCCGACAGGATTTCATGGGTCACGAGCTGCCTGTCATAGAAAAGGGAAAAGGTGGTAAAGGGCGAAGGGGCATTCTGCGCATCCTCCCTGGTCTGAATATGTACGGTTCGGAACACTGCATTCCTGGCCTTTGCCATCTCCTCCAGTATCGGTACATACTTTGCCGTAAAAGGGCATTGATTCGTGTAATACAGCACAAATCCCTCTGGCATATCTTCCTGCCTGCCCACGCTGTCCCGGAAGCAGGGAAGGGGTATGCCCTCATCAAATGGCAGGTACATCAGCTCAAAATAAGGCTCTGCCGTATCCGCAGTCTGAAAGCCCTTATAGCCCATATATTTCGGGTCAGAGAGGAATCCCATTTTCTTTTTGAAGGAGGACAGGATTACAAGCCCCTTTTTCCCTTTCTCTTTACTGTCTTTGATGCACGCTTCCAGCAGCAGGTTCGAGTATCCATGCCCCTTGAACTGCCCGGATACCCACAGGCAGTCAATATACATATGGCCTTGCGCCTCGATGGGCGCCCATGCATATTCCGCAGGGATATACTCAATGAAGCACTTTCCCCGGACATTGCCTTTTAGGAATACAAGCCCCTCGTCCAGCCTGTCTTTCAGCCAGTTCTTTTTGGACATAACCTGGATATCCTTGTTATTGGAGATTGCACAGCAGATGTGCTCCTGATCAATATTTTCATGTGTCAGTTTTACAAGTTCCATATTCTATTGCCTCCTTCTTAGCTTTATTAAATTTCCCAAAAAATCCTGATTTCTTTTTATATGTGACTTCTCGACAAATGAGAATTTAACGCACTCTCTCAGTATTTGTAATATTAAATCCGACTTTTTCGTATAGTTTTAAAGCTTTTTCATTCCATTTAGCAACATGTAACAAAATAGGCCCATTGCTAATTTGGCGAATATGGTTCATTCCCCATAATAAAAGCTGTTTTCCATATCCTTTATTTTGATATTTCTTATTAACTATCAAATCGTCTATCTCACTTCCATAACATGCGACAGAACCAATAATTTCTTCCCCGCTTACAAGTAAAAAAATATCTTTACTTTTTTCACGGACTTGTTCATAATCACTCAAAAAATTGTATGGCTTAATATCAAGTGATTTTCGCATTTCATAAAAGCATGCATTATATATTTTCATGTATTGTTGAAAGGACTTTTGCTCAAAAGGAATACACGAAATACTATTTTCCCCGATACCGTCTTTTACATATTTCATTTCATATACCATTATTTCCATACTGCAATCTTCCCCACAAATCCCGATTTCTCCACGAGTGCGTTTTATTTGCTATTTTTAACCCATGTGCCGACTTCCGATGATTTTATCATGCCAAGATGTTTGTAGAAATCCTGATTCAAAAGCACGATTGCCCTTTTTGCACCTTATACAGCCCTCCAATCAGCACCATTCTCTTTTTCATATGCAGCTCCCTGACAAGTAGGAAGTTACCAAGTGAAAAATTTTTCGCCTGATTTTTTATACAATAAAGTACCAACAAAAATTATGGTCGCTAATACAACAATGTTATATTGTATTGGCGCTAAATAACAGATATTAAAAGCTGCGTGCCTAATGGCAATCAGCAATATATTTCTGCATTGATAATAGGTTATTCCCAAAACAACGGAAACAAGTAATGTCCATATACAAAAACAAACAATATGTTCCATGCTCAATGAATTTCTGATGATCCACATTGGTATATGCCACACTGCCCAAACGGCGCCAACAAAAAGAACACTTTTGATTTTCTTAAAAGGAAGTCGTTCCAGCAGAAATCCTCTCCATGCTATTTCTTCAACAAACGCTGTTATCAGCAGGTATATACAGCTTGTTAACAGGGATATTACTGTCGAATATGTATTTTTAAATACGTCGGTTTTCACTATGAACGAATAGCAACAAGAACCAAATATACCTACAGCCATACATGTAACCCCTGTTAAAATATATTTGATTGTTATTTTCCCTGAAAACATTTGCGTAAAGTACACCTTGATGTTCTTCTCGCAAATCAGCAGAAAAATAGCAGCCATAGTGGGGATACACACATATAAGTATTTTAAGTACAATAATCCATTGGGAATGATAATTCCGTTCTGTTCCAGCAATGTAGGTACATAGCATATAACCGATAAAACATATACGACAGAAACCCATAACGTGAGTTTCAACTTATTTTTGTATCCGGCCATCACAATCTCTCCTTGCAGTGCGAAAATCTTACAGAAATTCCGATTTCTCGTTCTCGGCAAATTCCTGATAAATCGGAATTTTACCATTTTAATTTTTCCCATTCTTCACGCTTTATGGCATATGCATATGATATCCCATTCTTTTCATCAGGATATTCTTTCACTTTCCTCATACCGATTGCAATGGCAGTAGAACATGAACCAATATTTGTATATTTCATGTAAGAATATAGGCAATCGTATTCTGTATTCATAAATGCCCAATCTCTAACCTCGCTTGCGGCCTCACTTCCAAAACCTTTCCTCCAATGATTCTTATGAATGTGATACCCTATTTCAGGCAGGGATTCTCCATCAATATTTTGTATTGTCAGCCCGCAGTCGCCGATAAATTCATCCGTTTCTCTTAAAACAACAGCCCACAGACCGAATCCATATTCCTCGTAGTTCTGGAGATTCCATTCAATCCAATCCTTTGTACGGTTCTCATCAAAAGGTTTGGGATAGTGTCGCATGGTTTCCGGGTCTGAAAAGATTTCAAATAATGCTGGAAAATCCTCATGAGTAAATTCTCTTAACAGTAGATTTTCCGTTTTAATGACCATTGTTGTTTCTCCTCGATTTTTCTTTATATTTCTTCAGAAATTTCTTTGTTGTAACTCTCAATAAATTCTGTCATGCTCTCAAAATGCCTTGGACAAATTCCCACTTTTCCATACTCTGCAAGATACTTATTCAGAGCCTGATCGAAGACATCCACATTCCCCTCCAGATTTTGGGGGCTAAATTTATCCATAATTTCAAAGCCATCCACCGCGATGCATTCTGCAATCTCATAGAACATCCACTGTAAAGACAATAAATTCATAAAGGAAGAATACACATCGTCTCCGCCTGCCGCTTCGGTCATTTTGTTTTTCCAGTTAGAATACATTTCCTCATACGTTCCACGCAGGTTTTCCGCAGAAGGGAGAACCTTTTTCTTCGGAACCTGCAGATACCCGTCTGTCAAAAGGAAAACTTCCGTCAGTTCTGCCCGTATCTTTTCCACCGTTTCTGCCTGAATGACGGCAAGAATCCTGGTTTCAAGGTCAAAAGAAAGCACAAGCTGTTTCAGCTCATCCAAAGCCCTTTTCGTTCCTTTTCTGAAATACTGGCCATTATACAACATGACAGCATTTTCTATAAACTCAATAGCCGCTCCTGCACAGCTTCTGGCTTTTGACAAAGACTGTGCGAGATATACCTCTGCAAGCATCTTTTTTGCATCGCCATATGCCTGATCCGCTTTCTCATATCTTTGATCCGATGCAAGCAGTTCTGCCGCCTTTCTTCTAATCTCGTCCAGCCTTTTCAATGCGCTTTTATCTTTGCAATAGACAATCACCGTATCGAACAGTTTGGATAAATGTGCGTGGCCACACTGCGCATCATTTTCAAGCATATCCCAGTTGGTACAATAAAGGTCATATCCGATATCGGCATCATCTATAATAAATCCGTCAGCCAGAACCTGTCCCTTTTCGTCATTTATCAGGATCATCAAATCAAGATCGGATTTTTCGTACTCATCTCCGGTAATGACCGAGCCATACACACCAATCAGTGCCAGGGAATCAGGGCACAGAGCTTCCGCCTGTTTTATGATAGCGTCTATCACTTTTTCATTCATTTCGTTCATACCATATCCCTCCGATGCAAATCCCGATTCTAATTTTTCACTTTTGCTGTTTTAACTTTCGCCAAAGAATCAGCTTTATGAAAATGGCTATTATCAAAGGGGCAATCGTATATATGCCATAATACAAAATACCTGTGTACCATGGCACCGACTGCATAGCATAAACCCGGGGATGTGTCCTGTAATCCAGACATACATAGATTGCATGCCCTGCAAAAACCCCAATCAATGAAATAATCAATATATTTAAAACTCCGTTCAGCTTTTTTAACATAGAACGAGCCTCCATACCTTGATTTTCTCTAAATTCCTTTAATTCAATGCATCGGTGAAACTTTCCATTATGAAGGTTCCTTGTTTTATTCATCAATCTCAATCATTCGTTTATATACGCCCGAAGAGTTTTCATCAATCATAATTGCGTCCACACATTTTTTATAAAATCTGACGGCGGATTTTGTGGGCCATCCAATAATGGCATACGCATAGCCAAGTTCCCGCATGGATTCCAGCGCCTTTAACAGTAAGGCTCTCCCCACACCCTTTTTTCTTTCACTTTCCAGCACAGCCATAGGGCCGAAAAAATTTCTGGCTGTCACTTCATAGCATGCAAAACCGATAAGTTCCTTCTCTCTGGTCGCAATATAACAGGTGACAGGGTTATTTGAAAAAGCGGCCCGCACTTCATCTGAATAATCATCTTTTGCACATGTCCTGGCGAAAGCGATGATTTTGCTCCTGTCAGGCGCTAATGCCTTTTTGATTCTGATACCACTCTTGAATAAATTTTCTTCTATGTCGTGTGAATAGGGAATATTATATAGTTTAACCAACATATCTGCCATATGATTAGGAATTGTCGGAAAATAACTGCTGCAATTGCTTCAGGCAAAAGCCCGGAAATACAATAAAAATTGCCATAAACTTGCAGCAGTTATTTGTAGACACTTCCTTACCTCCCAGGATACCGGTTGTAATTTGTGTTTCCCAGAAAACGGAGGTAATCAGTCAATCTTATGAAAACACACTGTCTGTTCTTTCATAGATATTTTCCCGACCTGCCAGCCATATTCTGCAAGCTCTTTCTTATATTTCAGAAAAGAGTGGTCAATCGGTATCCCTGCAATCTCCTGAATCTCCTCAAAAGTCAGATGAAATGATTCCTTTCCGCTTTTCTGCACATATTCCCATAACATGTTGTATTTACTCATTGCCTTTCTCTCTAATGATTACAAAAATCCAAAACTTTCTGAATCTATGTCCTGCTTTACAAAACCTGAAAAAACACGGTTATGAACATAATGATTCCTACCATAATGGCTGCTATGCCAAAGAAATAGCTTCTCTTGTTTCCATGTTTTCCTTCAATAATCCAAAACAGGCCGCGCAGTATAAGAAGCACCCCTACAAAAATCGGAATAAATTTTCCAACAGCTTCTGTCATTTCTTTTCCCCTTTCTGCCCTCTCTTTTTCTTAAAAACATAAATGACAGTATTGATGATACATAACAGCACAAAAAGGCTCGTAAAGTTAATCCAAATATCCCTGTACGCTGTTTTCGCCAAGGGTTCCCGCAATCCGCTGAACCAGACACAGGCAAACGCCAACAGCTGAGAGGGAATATATGCAATCAAATATCTGAGAGCCAAAGGCTTAACAGGCAGATTCGTACATAGCTCAAATGCCGCTATCCCGATTAGGAGAATGATAGCCCTGTCTAATTCGTGCCAGTTACCACTTGGGTCTTCATAGACGCCGTTACAAAGATACAAAACGCTGCTTAACAATGTAATTGCTGTATATATCACCGAATAAATCGACACAATACGGAGCCATTTTTTCTTATTCATTTTATTTCCTTTCCAAGGCTGCAGCCTAACGCATTGATCCCTATACCGAAACAGAAAGGTTCGTACCGGATTCCGGTTTCAATGCTTCTCCGGTTTTCGTATAGATTACAGGCTCTGTCTTAACAGCATCCGCTGTTTCTTCGATAGATACGCCATTGTCTGCATCAGTCTGAACCGAATCCGTCTTCTTGTCCAATGCGGCCTTTCCACTTTCACTGATGCTTACGGTATCTGTATCCTCATTCCGGCTTTCCGCTATCCTCTTTTCCTGCTCCTCGCGCTCTTCCTTGCGCTTCCTGATGGCATTTTCCTGCTCCGTCTTCGCTTTTTCCTTCGCTTCCTTTGCGTCCTCCTTCATTCCTTTTTCTGCTTTCTTTTGATAGTCCTCCGCCTTCTCTGCAAAGTCCCCGACATACCCCATCGCCCGCTCCATAACGGCTGTATCACCTCTCCGCTCTGCGTCTTTATACACATGGAAAGGTGTATTCAGTAACTTCATACTCGTATTTGCCCCCGCAAGGCCTTCCATTGTTTTCGTATGCATAATTGTCCTTCCTTTGCATTTTTCCTGTTATAATCCCTTTAAGAAACCCATGCAATAGAATCCACGCTTCGCGAGTCTTCTTTGTCATGAATGATGCCGCTATTCCAAAATACCGGAAAACAGTGCGCATTTGCCACCATCTTCCGGTATTGGTACTACACTGAAAATCCGAATCTCTTATACTCCAATAACGGAAGTATTCTGCCGCCTGTAGGTATCATTGTCTTTCTGGCTCAACTCGTTTTCTACCTGAGCCAGCTTTTTCTCCAGCTCCCGGATTTTCTTTTCATCTCCGGAGGCTGCCTGGATCTGCTGTTCCAGCTGCTGTTTCTTTTCCTTCAGCTTTTTGATTTCCCTGTCAACCTTATCTGTATTTGCGACACATTTCTCCTCCGGCTCTCCCTGGCTGTCCCCGCTTACCTTCGGCCCTTTTCCGTCTGCGCCTTTCCCTAAGCGGCCATCCTTTCCGTCTGCGCGGCCAGCCTTCGGGTCATCAAAAAAGAGTTTACGGTTGCCGTTCTCGTCCTGGCCTACCCGGTACAATCCCGTAGGCTTTTGCCCCGATTTTTCACTGCTGATGTATTCATCCCGGGGTTCGGACAACTTACCGGCGTTTTTTTCCTCCGCTGCTTTCTCTGCTTCCTTTGCCTTTTCCGCCCTCTGATCAGCCTGTTTTTCCTTTACCCGCTCTGCGTAGCCGGTGCCGGAATGGTCATAATTTCCATGAATCTGCATTGCCATAAGTATGTTCCTCCTTCAATCTGATATTATCAGGCAACTGTTATGCAGCCGCTTTCCGCTGCAGGCAGCTCCCTGTTTCTTTTTTCGGTTATAGAAGAAAGCATTTTAATCCATTTGCTGTGTGCTGCTTTCTGGATGCTGTGGAATGATCAGCAGCACATGGAGGACAAATATATTCTCCTGTGTCTCTATACTCATGGCGCCGCCATATCTTTCAGCCACTTTTTTTACATTCGACAGACCTGTCCCTTTTTTGAACGCGCCTTTCCCATGGAAGCTGTTCCGAATTTCCATCATAAGGAAATCCCCCTGGATCCGCCCGGACACACGGATATACTTTTCCATGCCGGCATCCAGGCTTTTTGCTGCATGAATTGCATTATCCAGCGCGTTTGACAGGACAATACAGATATCAATGTCCCGAACGCCGCAGGGGTATGGCAGAAGCAGGGAACAGTCCACATCTATCCCCATGCTTTTTGCAATCCCCAGCTTGTTTCCCACCAGAATATCCACTACCGGGTTGTTGGTGCTGCAGGGAAACGACGTTTTTTCCGCCATATCGTCCAAATCCTCCATATAAGCTGCGGCTTCCTCCAGTTTCCCATTCTGCAGGAGCTTTTTTACCACTGAGATGTGGTTCCTGATGTCATGGCGGAAGGACCTTGTTTCATCGTAACGGGTTTTCGCTTCCTCCACATACTGGTTCAGGGAATGTTCCTGCTGCTCCAGCAATGAAATTTCAGTGCTGAGACGGAAAATCTGCTGCAGCTTCTTATAGGAAAACAGGATGCAGAACAGACTGGCAAGTCCCAGAAGATACATGACCAGCATCTGCCCATGACTGAAAAAGTGTCCCGCCGGCCCTTTGTCCGCCAGGATTTCAAACTGGAAGTCATATTCGATCGCATTGATATAGTTACTCATGATAAATATCATCAGGATTGGAACAAAAATCAGAAACATCTGCTGCATTCCCATTGCGGTATCAGAAGCATCCGCGGGATAAAGGTCATCCATGGGATAAAGGTCATCCCGGGAAAAATAGCGGTATACGATATAATAGCAAAACCCGCTCAGCAAAAAGGATGCCGCCTCGCAGATCAGCATGGCCGCAATGTTTCCTGTCTCATGGAAAAAAGCTGGCAGCCATGGGTATGGAAGGCTCATCAGTGAGTTCACGATTCCGCTGCAGAGCAGCATGATTTCCGCTATCAGAATCGCATACAGAAGCGAAGCCTTAAAATTCGCATGGCAGGCAAAAGCCCCGCATATCGAAATCAATAAGGCAAACACCACAAAACCAATCATCGTGCCGCTCGGAATAAACTCGTTTATAATCACTGCGCCTACTGCAAACAGGAAATAAAAAGGAGGCCACATTTTCTTTTTCAGGAATTTTGCCAGAAAATAAAGCTGGAAGCACGTCTCCATCATGCCCATAATATATATATTGAAAAAATCTAAATTCTCAGCCATGTTACCTGCCCCCAAATGCCAAAGCCCTTACATATTCTTCATATACTGCAGGACAACACCGGAAAACTCCCTGCTCCGCAGCCGTGATACGGGAATTTCCCTGCCGTTGTCCATATAGGCAGTCCCGCTTTTATATCCTTTTAAATGCTCCAGGCTGATGAGATAGCTCCTGTGGCACCGGAAAAAATGGCTGCCCAGCTTCGTTTCCAGATTTTCAATCCGCTCATAATAATCAACAACCTCTCCGGAAACCAGATTCAGATATATTTTTCGGTCTATGACCTCGCAGAAAACAATCTCATCCTTTAGAATGATGCGCCCCTCATACCCCTTTTGCACCAGCAGGCTGTCCTCGCCGGTGTTTTGGATGGACGCGTAAAGGCGCTCCATGGTCTTTTCAAACTGTTTTTCATCTACCGGCTTGACCAGGTAATCGTAAGGCTCTACCTCGAAAGACTGGAATACCATCTCTTTCAGTACCGTAATGAAGATCAAAAAGCCGCGGAACTTACCTGCTCGCAGCTTTCTCGCTGTTTCCAAACCGTCCATGCCCTTCATCTGGATGTCCAGAAACAGGATATCAATCTGCCCGTCATAATTTAGCAGCTCCTCACCGCTTGAAAATGTCCGAAGCTGAATCTCCCTGTTCTTTTTACAGAAAAAATCGGATACAAAAGCCCTTATATGATCGGACATGTGTTTTTCATCATCACAGATTGCAATACGGATCAATGTGCCACCTCTCTGCCATTATTCGTCAGCGGCAAAAGAAAACTTTTGCCGCTGACTTAAAGAATATTTTAGGAATTGTCGGAAAATAACTGATGCAACTTGTTTAGGAGAAAGCCCAGAAATACAACGAAAACGGCTATAAACTCGCATCAGTTATTTGTAGACAATTCCTTATTATAACCTGCCAGAAATACCAAAACAATTTAATTGCCGTGAAATGTTTATCTGCTGCCGCGAGATGCTGTACAAAATCCGATCTATCACTCAGAATATTTCAGCCTGTGCCCTCATCTGTTCCACCAGGGACTGTTTCTTCTGCCTGCGCGCCGTCCAGGCAGACAGAAACGCCTCCATGCCAAACAGTACAAAGAGGAACAGCCCCATTTGCAGGAACGGGAACTGATATGGGACAACCGCGCCGGCAAAGGATTTCTTACTGACTGACCCACAGACTGCCATGGAAAGCGGCAGCCCCAGGACCAAGACGGCAAGCGCCGCAAAAAGCCCATGACACATCCCCTCAACGGCACTCATTAAGCGCAGCTGCTTCCCGGTCAGGCCAACGGAGCGCAGGATGCTGTTCTCCCGCTTCCGGGACATCTGGTTGGAAAGCGTCGTATTGATCAGATTGACAACGCCGAACAGGAAGATCAGCCAGGAAAGAGCCTGCAGGCTTCCCAAAATAATGCTGCTCTGCATTTTCTCATATTCGATATGTGTGGCTATGGTATCCATTCCAAGATTGCTGCGGCCGGATACCAGCTCCTGCAGACTGCTTTCCACAGACTCTGCCTTCTTCGGGTCGCTGACAATGCTCCAGGAGTAGTCAAAGCTTTCGATTTCAGGATATATCTCACAAAACAGCTCCTCCGGCGCGAACAGGGCCGCCGAGTCCATGGCAAGCGCACCATGTCCGTTTGCCATCTTCGACCCATCGAACAGTCCTGATACGACAACTGTCACCGTTTCCCGGCCCAGGACCAGCTCCATGGCAGCTCCAACATCCATGTCGGCATGGCGCTTCTGATAGCCCGTACTCAGGAGAATGCTGTGGGCATCCGCCGGCATGGCACCGGATACCAGTGAAGCTTCTACATCCATGCGGTTTGAGTCCGTCAGCATGTCGCACATACCGGCCTCCGCGCTTTCGGAAGTTCTAAATTTGCCGTGCAGAGACCGGCGGGTGACCAGCACGTTCGTCACCCCGTCCACAGAAAGGATCTCCTGCCTTAAGTTTTCGTCCAGCGGATTGCCCGCAGCCATGATTTCTTCCTCAGGCTGCTCTGAGGACAGATATATCTTTATATCCCCGTCCGGGAAAAACAGCCTTGCAGCCTGCTCCGGTGACCGGGTCAGAATCACGGAGGACACCGTCAGAAGAAGGATTCCGCCCAGGCTCAGGGATACCGCAATACTCACTGACTTTTTAAGGTCCCGTCCAAAATTTGCGAATCCCATGGATACGGGGCTTAGTTTCCGGTGTTTCCTTCTGTCGCGTACCTTTTCCTGACCTGTGGAAAAGCGCATTGCCTCCAGGGGGGAAATGCCCGCAGCTATTTTGACCGGTCTGTGAACTGATACGGATACCATGAACCAACAGACCACCACGGTCAAAAGCACAGCTATCCCATAATACCCCCCATGGAAACCTTTTGGGAACAGGAGCAGGCCGCCGCCCGCGCCTGACAGGATGCCGATTAGGATCCCAATGCCCCCCAGCCGCCGGCTCTCCTTTTTCACGATGCGCCGGATCTGCCTGGGTGTTGCGCCGATGGTGCGGAGCTGTCCATAGCTTTGTATTTTGTCGTTCACAGAGATGCGGAAAATGCTCTGGATGACCACATACCCGCCGGCGAGCACAAGGGCGGCTATACCGAAAACAGTCACAAAGTCAATAGACTTTGAGTTAGAAGCAAAATAATTGCTGTTCATCCCTACATGCGCAGAGCCAAACTGTGCGGCAATCTCCCTGCAGCGGGCAGCCATGGTCTCCTGGTCTAGCTGCCTGTCATTTTTGAAATGCACATAGGCACGGTATCCTGCAGGGTCAAATCCGGCCCATTGCGTCAAGGCCGCTTTGGAAACGGCAATGGCGCATAGATTCGCTTCCTTTTCCCCCACATTAGACAGGATTCCGGTCACGGTATAGTCGCCATGAAAACTCTCGGTATCCAACCGGACCGTCTCACCGATTTTGGCATTGGAACCGTAAGCGGAGAGAAAATATTCGCTGACCGCGACTTCATTCGCCTTTGTCGGGAGTTCTCCTTTTACCAGCTCCATCTGGCTGCGGGCAATATACACCATGTCGCTGTCGCAGTACACATAGGAGGCGTTGTATCCCTGCCCCGAATGCTCCTGCCCCAGCAGATAGTATTCGCCCACCCGGGCAAGCTCCGGCATATCTTTCAGCGCCGCCACATGGTCCGCCTCCACGCCGGTGAAGACCGCCTCATAGGTGTCGGCCACCTGATTACGCTGGATCTGTGCAATGGAAGCGGATAGTACCGCTGACAGGCAGACCAGGAACGCCGCCAGGGCGACTGCAATTACCACCATCAGGTTCCGGCGCTTTTCGCTTGCCAGGCTGCGCTTTGCAAGTTTTTTCACAATGGCGCCGGTGTCATTTTCAAAAGGCCATGTCATGGTCTGCCACCTCCTATTCCGTCACACGAAGCTGCTCTACGACACTATTTTTTCTGCAATATCGACCTGCCCATTTTGTAAGGGCTAATTGAAGCATAAAAACTAACAGAACATATAAGAGAACCGGTACTACAGGAAAAGTATAATTTACGAAGCTGAATCCAGGCACGTTCCCTATGGCAGAGCATATTGCTTTTCCAATTCCCAGACCGCAGATAAGGGAGGCGGCAAAACTGCCAACCGTTTGAAATGAATTTTCAAACCCTATCATATGATAAAGCTGTCTGTGGCTTAAGCCAACCGCCCGGAATAACCCCATTTCTTTCCTTCTGGAAATGATATTCGTCATACTGGTATTTGCCAGGTTGATAATACTGAATATGACAATAACTGCCAACAGTGCATATGCCGCAATGGAAATTGTGCTGAATACGCTTTTGTATTGCATCGTCATATCTTTTAATGTCTTCAAGCGTAAAGTATCGCTTGCCAAAACCAATGAATGTAATTCATCCTCAATTCCGGCAAAACTGTCTGTCTTTACCCGGATCACAAACGCACTGTTTGCATTATAGGGAACCGTCTGTTCCATTTCACCTGCCGGAAGGATAAAGCTGACAGAGCTGTCCCTGTCAAAAACAATCGCAGATACGGTATAAGTAAGGCTGTTTCCTGCCTGTGAAAAAGTGACGGTATCGCCCACCTCATAGCTCTTATGCAGGTATTCCAATTCCGGGCTGCCCATGTTAATGACAAGGGAGTTTTCCCCTGTATGGTCATAATCCGGCAATTCCCCGATCATTATCTTGTTCTTTAATTCCTTATAATCCTCTGTGTTCATACTCCGGATTGCCGTTTCCATTCCATCTATCCCGACGCATATCTCCTGCTGGCAGATGATTTCATCTACCCCGTCAATTGACAAAATATCATTTTTCAATTCATCTGTCAGTAGATTGTTTTCCTGCAGCTGAGTGAGGGAAAACGTAGGCGTGACCAGCGCCCGGTTCAATTCCACCACATAACTTCCCTCATAAGGGAAGGCCTGTTTCGCCCTTTGCTCAGGATCAAGGGAAGATAGCAGGGAAGAAATCCCTATAAACATCATTCCGCTCAAAGCCAGTGAAATAAAGGTCAATATACTTTTCTTCCTGTTACGGGACAGATTCATAGCCGCAAGTGAAAACGGCGTAAGATGCTTCCCGCTCTTTTTCCTCTTTTTTGTTCCGCTATAACCGCTATAATGGAATGCTTCCACAGGTGAAACTGACATGGCAATCTTTGCCGGTTTTAAAACAGACAGCCTTACACAAATAAATACAGCGATTCCTGATAAAAACGCAATCACAATATCCGGAAGCAGCTGAAAAGCACTCCAGTCTATCAAAAAAGATAACACCGCGCCTGCCATACATCCAAACGGAATGAAATGAAGCGCAAGATAGTTTCCTTCCCGTGAAATAATTTGTCTGATTTGCTTCTTCGTAGTACCAATCGTGCGCAGCTGTCCAAAGGAAGCTACATTATTTATAACCGAAATGTAAAATATATTGTAGACAACCAGGGAACATACACCGATTAAGACCAACCCAACGAGCAAAACCGTCAGTACCGTCTCTTTTGACATGTTATTGCTGTCAATGTATAAATTATTTACCTGAATATTGTCTGCAGAGATCCCACAATCCAGGCCAATCGTCCGTATCAGCTCTTTTAATTCCTGATTGGTATATTTTGCAGTATCATGGACAGAAACCATAGCTGCCACCGGCCCAGTGGAAAGAGCAGGGTTTTCCCGCACAAAATTTTGTGAAACAACGGCGTTATAAGCAACCCTGTCCCTGTCATTCTCAGCGGTTGTCTGAATAAAACCTGTAATCCGGAAATCTTTTGATTCTAACTGGCGGCTTGCCTGGTTGCGGTAATGAAGGGATATTGTGTCGCCGATCCCCGCTTTCAGAGACAGGGCATCTATATATCCCCTTTCCACGAGCAATTCATCCGCCGCCTGGGGCATACGTCCTTCCAACAGTGTGATGTTGGAGAGCTGCATGGTTGTTTCATCAGAACATACCATACTCATTGTGATGCCATTCTCCTGTTCCGTCATGCCGACAGACTGGTATACACCCACTTTTTGAATATGGGGGTCTTCTTTCAGCAAAGAGATATTCTCCTGTGAAAGGTTTTGGAAAATTCCCTGATATGCAGTTGATGCCGCATATTCATTTGTAATGTTATATGCATAAGAAGAAACAAACGCCATAATGGCTGCCGCCATAAAGATAATGATTCCAATCAGACGATTCCTGAAACGGTTCTGTCCAATACGGGCATTTGATAACCTACGGGTAACAGCGCTGGTATCATTTTCAAAAGGCCATGTCATGGTACGCCACCTCCTTCTATTATCGCAAAGCTTCCATCATGGATGACTTGCTTTGCTGCTTTAAGGCTCCTGTTGTAATCAGCACACTACATAAAATAATAACCGCACAATTCAAGATTGTAATACCCACTGGAAATTGATAATTCAAATAGCTCATCAGGCTGTTTTTCAAAAATGAGCAAAGAACATATCCAATCCCTCCGCCAATTATCACGGATAATACAAGTCCCATGCCGACTACGATCAGTCCCTCTTTATGGACCATCACGGATAATTGTTTTTGGGACATTCCCACGGAACGCATGAGGGAAAATTCCCTGCGCCTTACGATAATTCCCGTCAAAGTTGTATTCAACAGATTCATCACGGAAAAACAGCCAATCAAAACAATGGCGATTGCAAGGGCTAACTGTGTCCCCTGCAGGAAGTTTTCATTCTGGGCAATGGCAGCAGAAAGGGAATCCACACTCAGCCGCGGGTTATCGGATACAATCTGGTCTATTTCGTTTTCTGCCTGCTGTTCCAAAGAATCCTCTACACGGATCACATACTGATATGTCAGATTGCTGTGTGCGATTTTCTGCATGGAATCAACCGGCAATAACAGCATATCTATTTTATCGCCATGATTTCCAATCTTACTTTCGTCAAGGACTGCCGCAATCTCAAATTCCAGGTTCTCCGTATGCTGCCCATCAAAAATCTTCAGCGTTACAGAGGAGCCGACTTTTGGATAAATGCCAAAATACTTCTCAAAGTCATTCGGCCTGCCAATCACCATCTGATCCTCAGATGCCATTTGCCCATAATCTGACAGGTTTCCATTTAAGAGACAGCTTTGCAGCAAATCCATATCTGCTTTCTCAAATCCCACGATTTCAGCATCTGATTCCAGGGCCTGCAGGTCATAGGAAACCGGGAGATGCCAATCGTCTATGATCTTTTGCACACCTGATAATTGCGAGAGTTCTTTTTCCACTTCCTCCGTAAAAGGGCTTGATCCCTGCAAAATCTCCAAAGGATTTTCCATCAGCTCCTGATTCGAGATCTTTAAAACGAACTGTCCTCTTGCAAATCCGGATAAAGACATATCTTCTGCATTGATCGAAGAAAGGACAGAGGATAAGCCTAACAGCAGGACGCCAGTCAGGACAAGGGAGGCGGCTGTCAGTATATTCTTTTTCTTATAACGCAAAACCTGGTTGACTGCCAAAGACCCCGGCGTCAGCCTGTGCTGCCTATGTTTACCTTTCGGCCCCTTATTTTGTTCATAGCGGGAAGCCTCTATGGGTGAAACGGCGGCGGCTATCTTAGCAGGCTTTTTGATGGACAGGCGCACAGTGGCATAGGTTAACGCAACAACAACCGGGCATATCCATAGCACATTCCATAACCCAAATCCATGCGGAATTAAAAGATAAGCCACTGCAATTCCCGCAATCAGTCCCATCGGAATTGCAGGTAACATCAGCAAAGTCCCCTCCCTGAGAACAAGCCTTTGAATCTGTTTTGCTGTCATACCTATTGTGCGGAGCTGTCCATATTGTTTAATGGAATTGATAATGGAAATATAAAAAATGTTGTATATAACCAAAACACCAGCGATCACGATCACAACCAGCCCGGCAACAGCCGCCAGAACCATCCATGCCGAAGGCTGGCTAAGGTTCAGATACGCTTCATTATAAGAAGGAGCCGTTTTACAGCCTGCATCAGCCGCTATCTGCGATATTAAGCTTTTTACATCCCCAGAGCCTGCATCTAAATTTACACGGAGCATGACTGCCGGAGAAAAGTGATCCCATCCATCCATTTCTGAGAAGTATTCTTCAGAAACCATAGCCGCATATAAGGAACGGTCAGTGCCTTTCGCCCCTGTTTTTAAGTATCCTGTTATAAGAAAGGATTTTTCCTGGCCGTTGTTTGGGTCTGGCAGTCGGATGGTATCTCCAATTTTAGCATTTATCTTCTGCCGGATTAAATATTCCTGTTCAATCAGGATCTCATTCGCTTTCTCCGGCATTTTCCCCTGGTCAACAGACAGCCCATTTAATGTAAGTGCATCCTTGTTGCAATACGAAATATTAAGGCGGTCATTTCCGGATTTCACGCTGCCAATGGACGCTGTGAATCCGCATAGATCCACCCGCACATCATCACTCAATTTCTGGTATTGTTCTTTTTCTATGCCGGAAATAAGCGCATGATAAGACCCCGTTATGTTATTGCCTCCCTTTTGGTTCACTGTAATAATCCCAGAAACCAGGAGCAATACGGATGCCATCAAAAATGTTGCCAACGAAATTGCAGTAACCGTAAAAATTTTCTTCAAACGCTCTTTCTTTAATTGAGCAGACGCTAATTTTTTAATAACAGCGCCGGTGTCATTCTCAAAAGGCCATGTCATATCTTGCCACCTCCTAATTGCGATTTTGGCATTTTTTCCACGATCCTGCCGTCCTCAATCCTTACGATCCGGTCGGCAAGCTGGGCAATCTCGTTATTGTGGGTAATCATGACAATGGTCTGGTTGAACTCCATGCTGGTACGCTTTAAAAGCCCCAGCACATCGGCGCTGGTCTTGGAATCCAGATTTCCGGTGGGCTCATCGGCCAGGATGATGGCCGGTTTGGTGATCAGGGCGCGGGCAATGGCGACACGCTGCTGCTGTCCGCCGGAAAGGTTATTCGGCATATTCTGCAGCTTATCTTGAAGTGCCAGCATCCCCACGATCTCATCCATGAACTTCTTGTCTGCCGCATCTCCGTCCAGCTCCACAGGCAGGACAATGTTCTCATACACATTCAGGATCGGGACAAGGTTATAGTTCTGGAAGATGAAGCCGATGTTGCGGCGGCGGAAGATGGTCAGCTCCTCGTCATTCTTTTTTGCCAGCTCATCCCCGCGGACAATAACATTGCCGGAGGTAGGCGTATCCAGCCCGCCCATCATGTTGAGCAGGGTGGATTTGCCGCTGCCGGAGGTTCCGACAACAGCCACAAACTCCCCCTGTTCCACAGAGAGGCTGACACCGTCCAGGGCGCGGGTAATGTTGGGCTCACTGCCATAATACTTTCTCAGATCGATTGTTTGTAATACATTCATAAATCAAATGCTCCCTTCAAGGCTTTCTGCCTGTTGATTAAAGAACAAAGTTCTAAGAACCTTGTTCTTCGGACATTATAAAATCCAAATGTCACAGAAATGTCCGAAGCGGCATAAAAAATGCGGCTGAAATGTTACAAGTCTGGGACATTTCAAAAAATTATCTTGTAGGGAGCATAATGGAAAATTCCGAACCCTTGCCCGGCTCCGAAACCACTTTGATATAGCCGCCCTGCCGCATTACGATCTCGCGGGTCAGATACAGGCCGATGCCCACCCCCTGCTCACCGTGCACTTCTTCCTCACGATAGAAGCGCCGGAAAATAGCGGCCTGATTGCTCTCCGGGATACCCTTGCCGGTATCGGACACGCTCAGTTTTACATACATTTCCCATCGTTCTACTGAAATTCGGATGGTTCCTCCGGCCGGGGTATATTTCACTGCATTGTCCAGCAGGTTGAACACGGCTTCCGCCGTCCACTTGCTGTCATGGGAAAGGCGAAGCTCCTCCGGACAGTCCACCGTTACGGATATATTCTTTTTCTCCGCCGCATATACGATGCCGCTTAAGGCCACCGCCAGCGTATCGATCAGCAGGGCGTCTTTCTTTTCCAGCCGGATCGCCCCGGTTTCCAGCCGGGAAGTTTTCACAAGCGCCTGAAAAAGAAACTCCAGCTTGTCCGTCTGATTCCGGATGCCTTTCAGGAACTCCCGCTGTTCTTCTTCTGTGACCGGCTTTGAAAGCAGCGTATCCGTCACCATTTTCAGATTTGCCACCGGTGTTTTCACCTGATGGGAGACATCCGACACCAGCCTCTGCAGCTCCTGCCGTTCCGCATCCACCTTCCGCCGGTTCTCCTGCATGATCCCATACAGCCGGGTCAGACGGTGGCTGATACGGGCAAAGAGCGTTTCACTGTCCCCAGCGCGCACAGGCTCTCCGCTTCCGCTGATCATCTGATCCATTGCCCGGCACAGCTCCCGGGTAAATACGGAAAGCCGTTTGCCAAAGGCAATCGACAGAAGGAACATCCACGCAAAGGCGCAGAGCATCAGGAGCATGCCACAGGCCAGTATCCACATCTGTCCTGTCACCGCGAAGAAAACCGCGCAGATGGCCAGCATGGAAACCGCCATACCGCCGCTGACCAGCAGGAATATCCTTTTTACAGAGATCCGCCCCAGATTCATTTCCTCTCGCCTCCCATCCACTGATACCCAATCCCGTAAATCGTTTTGATGTAAGCGTCGCCATCAGCCTCAATCTTGCCCCGTATACGGCTGATGGAGGTGGTCAGGGTGTGTTCGTCCACATAGTTTTCCTCCGCATCCCACAGCCGTTCCAGAAGCCGCTGCCTGGTAAGGATCTGTTTGGGGTTTTTGCAGAACAGGTGCAGCATCTTATACTCCATGGCGGAAAGGGTAATGGTCTTTCCGTTCAGCGCGGCGGACTGCTCCGAGAAGTCCAGAAACAGCCTGCCGTCATCATAGAAATCCTTTGCCATTCCCCGGTGTTCCAGCATAGCGAACATGGCCCGTATCTTCCGCAGCAGCGCCCCGACGGAAAAGGGCTTGGTGATATAATCCACCGCACCGACTTCATATCCCCGGATCTGGTCGCTCTCCTGGTCGTTGGCCGTCAGGAAGATCACCAGCGTGTCCGGGTTCTCCGGCTTTATGAGACTGCACAGGTCATAGCCGCTGCCGTCCGGCAGGTTGATGTCCAGAAGCACCAAGTCATATTCCGTCTGCGTCAATAACGCGGCGGCTGTGCCTGCATTCAGAGCTGATACGGTATCATAACCCTCGGAAATCAGGTTGTACGTCAGCGTTTTATTTAAAAGGTCGTCATCCTCTACCAGCAAGATCTTTTTCATATCCATACTCCTTTAGATTTTATCAGGAATTGTCTGGAAATAAATTTGCGAAATTCTATTGAAAAACAAAAATTTCTTCAATCGGGGCTTCTACAGCTCTGGAAATATCAACTGCCAGCTTTAATGACGGATTATACTGCGCTTTTTCCAGACGCATAATCGTTTCCCGGCGCACACCTACTTTTTCCGCCAATTGCTCCTGTGTCAGGTCTTTCATTTGCCGGTACATTTTTAATCTGCATTCAAATTCTGCCATATCTTATTCCCCGCCTTCCTCTGCCTGGTCGTCATGGTCATACCGGTACAGCAAGTATTCCGAGAGGAAAATCCCCAGGCCCAATGCAAGGGAAAGGCTAATAATCGCAGCAATCAGGGTGTACTCGAGGTTTCCAAAAAGTTTCCCCTGACAGAGAATGATCAGTGCGGCATGCATAACCCCAAAAGTGATCCTATACGCTTTCAGCTTAGCGCGGACAATGTTCTCACGGAAACGCTCATCCATAAATGTTCCTGACATCTTTCCTTCATAGTAAAAACCAAAAAAACCGAAGAACAGGAAAAACGCAAAGGGAAAAACCGTACCATCCACAGGATATGTCCAGAAACCGGCAAACCCCAAAAATCCCAATACCCCCAAACACCCCAGCTTTGGATTTATTTTACGGGTGACATCTGTTTCTTTCGCCTGCCTCCGCTTTTTCCCTCCATGGATAAAAAGCATGACAAACAGTGCGGCAAGATAAACACAAACAAGAAAAATCGAAACAATCATCGGCAAATCCTTTATGTCAAATACATAATCCTTAAAATCCATGGGGACTACCAGACGGGAATCATTATAAGCTACCGCATACCATGACGAAAGAAGCGCACTCAACACACAGAATATCCCACAGCCAATCCAAATTTTCTTTTTACTTGTTTTCATTGTAATCCTCCTATTTTTTGTGATGTTTTTGTCTCTTTATATGACAAATATATCACTTGCCTTTCTTTCTGTCAATAGGAAAGAGAGAAATATATCCGGCCTGGCGCTCTCTGCCTACCCCACGCTCCTGGCACCCGTCATAATCAGATGGACAGGGTTCCTTCACCCTTCTGAATTTTATACTGCTTAACGATTTCACCTGCCGTGAAACCAGACTGCATAACGCTGACTGGTTCAATCGCATGATTACATTAGGCAGTATTCAGCGTTATGCAGTATATATTCCCCTCTTGACAGCCGCTATGTGTTGTATTATACTGTATTTATCGAAGTAATACAGTTAGGGACAGAAAGGCGGTGGGACTTTGGAAATTGTCGTGAGCAACAAAACAAGTCGCCCTCTGTATGAGCAAATTTCAACACAAATTAAATCGCAGATTATGAATGGCGAACTGAAAGCCGGAGAAGCGCTTCCCTCTATCCGTTCTCTTGCAAAATCCTTGCAGATTAGTGTCTTGACGGTACAAAAGGCATACGACCTTCTTCAAACAGACGGTTTTATAGAAACGACAGCCGGAAAAGGCTGCTATGTATCAGTGCAAAACCAGGATTTTTATCTGGAAGAACAGCAGAAAAAAATAGAGGAACGATTTAATGAGGCTATTGAGATAGCCCGCACAAGCGGAATACCGCTTAATAAATTACTCAATTTATTGACACTATTGTATGAGGAGGATTGACAATGAACAATGCTTTGATTATTTCAGGTCTTACCAAAACATATAAAGATTTTGTTTTGGACAATGTTTCCTTCAGCGTCCCAAGCGGCTCTATCGTCGGGCTGATCGGAGAAAATGGCGCAGGGAAAAGCACGACAATCAATGCGGTTTTGGGGCTTATCCAAAAAGAAGACGGTTATGTTTCGGTATTTGGAAAAGATGGACTGGACAATGAAACAAAAGAACAGATTGGAGCAGTATTTGACGGAAGCAACTACCCGGAAATTCTTTCTCCCAGGAAAATCAACCGGATAATGAAAAATATCTATGGCTCATGGGACGAGCAGGCCTATTTCCGGCTGCTGAAACAATTTTCTTTGCCCCTTGATAAGCAGATCAAACAGTTTTCCAAGGGGATGAAAATGAAGCTGGCTATCTCCGTTGCCCTTTCACACCATTCTAAGCTGCTGATTCTGGACGAAGCAACCAGCGGGCTCGACCCTGTTATCCGGGACGATATTCTGGATATGCTTTTGGACTTTGTGCAGGACGAAGAACACTCCATACTGGTATCTTCCCACATTACCAGCGATTTAGAAAAAATTGCCGATTACATTGTTTTTATCCACGAGGGAAAAGTTGTTTTTTCCAAACCGAAAGATGAACTGATTGAGCAATATGGCGTTATAAAATGCGGAGCGGCGCAATTTGACGCATTGGATAAATCGGATATTATCACATACAGAAAAATGGATTATGAATGGCAGATTTTGGTTTCTGAACGGGATAAAATGCAGAAAAAATATCCGAAAGCATTGATTGTACCGGCCACGATTGATGAAATTATGCTTCTCTATGTAAAGGGGGAAAGATGATGAAAGGCGTTTTACTAAAAGACTTCTATATTGCAAAGAGCAATATCCTTGTAACTATCGTCAGCTTGATCGTTTTAGGTTTTGGATTATCTTTTCTGCTGGAAACAAGCGCACTTCTGATTTTGGCCCCGGTAGCTTCCACAACAGCGGCTTTTATCAGCATCACAAGCGACGCAGGCTCAAAATGGAATAAAAATGTGATTGCCATGCCCGTGTCAAGAAATCAGATTATCAGCGAGAAATTTATCTTTTATATCCTGCTTGCGGCAGCCGGTCTGATGACAGCGCTTATTCCATGCATTGTGCTTATGTTGGCGGGAGCAGATATAACCGTTCATTCTTTGTGCTTATATGCTGCTATCGGTATGAGTGCTACTTTATTGGCGGGCGGCATCAGCTTACCATGTGCCTATTTGTTTGACCCGGAAAAATCCCAGGTTGTCTTCATGATGTCCTTTATGGCATCGACAGGCATTATTGTTGGGCTTGTGCTTCTCACAAATCTCTTTATTCCTGTAAAAAACAATATCCTGTTGGCTTTTAATATCGTTCTTGTCATTTCCGGTGTTTGTTTTTTCATTTCATACCGAATTGCGGCGGCGGTATATCAAAATCGGGATATCGTCTGATAACGCAGCAGCAAAACAGCAGATCCAGCCGAGCCAGATGGTTATATGACGGCAGAGCTGTCCATCCTTTACAAAAATGAGCATGCTGCACTCTCACACTGCAGATTTCCAAAGATGCTCCTGCCCTGCCTGTCTGGTGATGCCCGGCTGATATCTCAAAGCTGCCACCTTCTCTCCGGGAAGCCGAACCATGTTTTCAGGTCATCTGACCCCTATGCTGCTAAGCCATCCCTCCATGGCATCCCTGGAAGTTCCCGCTTCAAACCGCCGGCCCTCTGCCCACTCCACGGTGTCAGGGCAGAGGGCATGAAGATTGGTGGCGCTGGAGCCAATCCCGCCGCTAGGAGAGGTACAGAACGAAACCTTTCCACATCTTTATATTCTCCTAATCTGCCTGACTGAAATCTAACCACTGTTCCCAAACCAATTTGTTTTTTATGACATCTCACCCCTCCATACTTACAACCCAAAATCCGAATTATAGTCACTCAATAATCAGCCCCCGAGTAACCCCAGCTTCGTCAGGAACAGCCGGTCACGTTCGATAGTTTCTGTTTTCCAACGTGCTTTGCCTATATTTGTATTGACAGTCGTTTCCTGAATGGCATCGAACCAGTCAAACAGTTTTGCCACGGACATACCATTCAACCAATCAAGGAGTGCTTTTTCTTTTTTGAAGGTTTCTGAACTGTCATGTGACGGATCCCCAGTGGGAACTGCCAGGGAGCTTTTTACGCGGTTCAGTTCCTTCTGAAAAAACACTTCATAGCCATATGCAACAAACTGGCAGAAAAATCGGCCTTCAAGCGATTCGGTTGTTTTGGATCTTGTTATGTGGGCATCATTATACTGTGATACTGGAAACACTTCTGAGATACAGAGATATCCTGTCCCAGATCCTTCATCAGAGAATAACAGGTATCCTCGGAAAGCCCTTCACGGTAAGGAAGCGTATGGCTGATCTGCCATTCCTCAATCCGCCGGATCGGCTTATCCGGGGATTTTTTGCCAAGCAGCTTACTGGATACATGCTCGTTATACCTTTTCTCCGGATTGTATCGCGTTGTTACTTCATAGATATAAATGTCTCCATTCGATTGCAGGCGCTCGACACGTTTTACCTTGGGATTACCGGACGCTTTTCTGGACATGGAATTACTCTTTTTTATTTAGTGCCTATATTTTACCATGAACACTAAACACAATCAATTGCTTTATATCCCAGAAATTCCTATTTTTCAATAAAACTCGTAGTTCTACCCATTCATTTTAGTATCTCTCTTTATCAGCAAACTGCCTGAAGACTGGAAAAATCGTTTCCAAATGCCCAAGGCGGCGTAATTTCTGGTAGTATGCCTAATTTTAGTATGCGAAGTATGAGAAGTATTTTTCGCTTTATTCTCATCGTTCTACATCTCCTTGTCTTTAAACTATCGTTTCATTTTTCTCCTATCACTCCAACAAAAGTTACAGCAAAAACAGCAGCCCTGGTTTCCAAAGCTGCTGCATCAATGCACCCAAATATGTCTGCTATACAACGGCTTTTTTCTTTTGCCGTTGTACGGCAGATTTACAATACGGATATTTTACACAATTAATAAATACTCTTTTTGTTTTTACGGCTTAATCCGTTCAAAATCAAAACTGCAAGAACCATACAAACTATCAGAATAACTAAGCTGGCTGCTTTGTTTCCGATTGTTGCTTCATAATATCCTGAAAGCTGGAACACCGCAGTAATCGGGTAAACAGTTTTCAAAGTTTCAGACATACTTGCAAACAGACCGGCAAAGGAATAGATTTCAGTAAATACCAAAGCAAGCCAATACCCTTTTTTTATACGGGCTACTAATGCCACAATCGGTGAAATAGCAAGAAATACGCCAATACCATTTACAAAATAGGTAAAAAGGAAGCCCCATACTGTCTGAATAGATAATGTTCCGAAATGCATTATAGCTTCAACCGCAAAAGTAATTACAAACAGCAGAAGATAAATCAAAATACTGAAAACCATTGCAACAATCATTTTAACAACAGTCAGTTTCGCTTCATCTACTGGCACAAGCCGCAGTGATTTCAGAGTATCTTCCTGTTCCTCCCGGCAAATCATATAGCTAGCTAACAATGCAATGACAGCCGGAAGCACAAAAAAGGTTGCCAAAGACTGTGCGGCAGTCATAAACCAGCCAGCCCCATCTATATATCGTGAACCCTTAAATACAAACTGCCCTTCTGCAAAGACGATAACAGCAATCATAACCACCGCAAAGACAGCAATCCAAACGATTTTAGAATGACGAAGTTTTCGGCGTTCAGCCCAAAGTAATTGTTTCATACTACCCACCTCACTTTCTTTTTCCTAAAGCCAATATAGCCAACGCCACTGAACCCGCACACCATATAGTAATACATATTAATGCCGCCGGAATATTAAGAGTTTGTGCCAAAACTACACCGGGAATATCACCCATGACAATGGCGCTCATACTGGATAGAGGGTGCAGATACATATTAACCATAAGCAGAATAAAACCAAGGAACGTATAAACCAGCGTTACGCATACTGGAAATATATAACTTTTTCCAGCAGCCGCAACCGCCAAAAGCGGCATTATGGCGAATGCGGTTAATATAGCAATTTCCATACATTTTTTCAGCAAGTAACAAAAACTGCCCCATTCAAATGTTATATAACCGGGAAGCATACCAAAAAGCACAGACAATCCGGCTGTGAGCAACATAAAACAAACGGAATAAGACAGCACAATAATAAATTTACTAAAAAAATATTCCGCCTTGCTAATCGGTATAATCCACAACTGTTTAAGCATATCATTTTGGTGTTCATCATACATAAGCATAGTGGAAAATACCCCCAATACGACAGGAAGTATAATCCAAGGCGTATAGCTGAACGCAGTCCATTTATAAAATTGTATTGTGTCTACGCCTGCTTCCCTGAACCCACTAAAATAAAAGATTGCAAGAAATGGCATGAGAAGAGCTGCCAGCAGCATTAACAGGATAAACTTTCTACGGCGCAGTTTTAGAAATTCTGTCTGTATCAATTTAAGCAATGCCTTCTCCCCCTGTAATTTTTTTGAAATAGTCCTCCAATGTGTCATTACATAATTGTGAACTGATAACAGCCACATCCTGCACTACAAGAGCCTTATTGACAGCCGCCATATCCAATGACGCATTATAAATCCGCAGGGAATGGTCATCCTGTACGGAATAATCTGTAACTCCGAATTGCCTTTCCAAAACAAGAGAAGTTTTCGGAATATCAGAAACTTGCAGAAGTATATATTTACTGTTTTTTCTTTTCAGTGTTTCCATGCTGTTTTCTTCCAGTAAGACACCGTGGTCAATAATGCCAATATCATCAGCCAACAATGCAATCTCGGACAGGATATGGCTGGAAATGTGGATTGTTTTCCCTCGCTCGGTGCTCAAGTCTTTAATAAAATCCCTTACTTCTGCAATGCCGATAGGGTCAAGACCATTCGTAGGCTCGTCTAAAATCAACAGCTCCGGATCATGCAAAATAGCATTTGCAATACCAAGACGCTGCTTCATTCCAAGAGAATATTTGCTGAACAGCTTTTTATCCCGGTAAGGGAGTCCGACAATATCCAAAGCATTTTTTACAGCATTGGGGGCAGCAGTGCCACGCAGCTTCGCAAATATTTCAAGGTTTTCCGTACCCGTCAGGTTTGGGTAGAAGCCGGGTGTTTCAATAATAGCCCCAATCCGGGGATATACCCGTTTTTCCCTTCCTTTGATATTTTGTCCGAACACATCTATTTCCCCAGAAGTAACAGGGGTTAATCCCAAAATCATTTTCATTATTGTGGTTTTGCCAGCTCCATTACGCCCCAGCAGTCCGTATATCCGCCCTTTTTCTACATGGATATTAACAGCATCGACCGCTGTCTGCTCACCATATTTTTTTGTTAACCGCTTTGTTTCAATCACATAGCTGCACATAATATTTCCTCACTTTCTTAATTATCGTGGTCTTTCTAAATCACATAGTTATACAAGTTTCCGCTTGCTGAATAGTTGGTAAAAACTCTTCAAAATGTTTTCTTCTGTAAAGCAATTACAGAAACGATTGTCGAAATAATGCCTATAGCCAGTAAAGAAACAGAACAAGTCATCGGTGATGCTGTTATTACTGCATTTCCTGTCCAACTGTTTACCATTTCAATAGCGGCAGGTGAAATGTGGGGATAAATTCCCATAACACTCGCCAAGGGGTGCAGTCCCATGAGCTGGGACGGGGCAAGCACAACAGGCACAAGATAAAGTAATACAGCCCCAATCGGTAAAATGTACCCTTTTGACAGCGTTGCTAAAAATATGATTGGGAGCATGGCAACCGGAATCAGCGCACCGCCAGCCAAAAACAATAGCCCCGCCTGTAGTATTGTTTCCGTATTCAAATCAGTAAAGCCGCCAGCAATTAAGCCGCCAACGATACAGATAACAAAGGTAAACAGGCATAGCCCCAATGACATAAGGATTACAACCGCTATCTTTGAAAAATAAAGCTGTGCTTTGGAAACCGGAATAATCAAAAGTCCTTTTAATGTATCGTTTTTCTGTTCATCAAAGAACAAAGTGGTGGCAAACATCCCCAACACAATAGGCAGAAACAGGCTTGTAAGGTTCTTAAATGCCAAAGTGTATAAGTCACCAAAGCTATCCATGAGAGGATTGCTTCTTGATATGCTGCAGGCACGCTCAACCGCAAATACTCCCAAAATAGCAGTAAGAATAAAAATACCCCAAACTGTCTTATTCCGTTTCCATTTCAGTATCTCAGTAAAGATAATTGTCATTGCCTTTTCCTCCTTTCCAATCCCTGATTATATAGCATTAACCTTGCCAAAACCTTGCCGTAACCTTGCTTTTTTCATGTTTTCCTCCAATGAATATACAAAAAGCCCTGTGCTGTTACAGAGCTTTTGGAAATAGTATCGTAAATGTTGCACCCATTCCGGGATTGCTGTCTGCTTTAATTTTCCCATTGTGAGCATTTACAAGTTCTGTCGTAATAGATAGCCCCAAGCCATTGCCCCTGGCAGAACGTGAACTGTCACATTGATACATCCTCTCAAAAATGTGCGGAATATCAGAGGAGGAAATACCTTTTCCATTATCTGAAATGATAATTTCTACTTGCTGTTCATTCTCCAATAATTTCAAAGTCAATTTATTGCCGCCACTGTGCATAAGCACATTTTGAAACAGATTATTAAGAATGCGGGTATAGGAATGAGGGTCAATACGTAAAAAATATTCATCTTCAGGAATATCAAAATCATATTCAAAATGGTTGCGTTCCAAGGTTGGAACCCACTCTGCGACAATATTGCGGGTCAATTCGTTAAAATCACATAACTCAAAATGAAAAACCTGTTCTTTAGCGTCTAGTTTTACCCACTCAAATAGTGCTTCCACAAAATGTTTTAAGTGACACGCTTTTTCTACTGCAACGTGGATATAGGCTTCTTTTTCTTCCCCAGCCACAAGACCATTTGTGGCGGCATCCAAGTAGCCAAACAATGAAGCTAATGGTGTCTTTACATCATGGGAAAGGCTTGTCATAAGTCGCTTGTATGCCTGCTCCGATTGTTTTTGTTGGATAAGCTGTGACTGGTTCTTGACCGCAATTTCATTGATTGCATAGCAAATACGCTTTGTCAAATCGCTTTTTCTCGCCAATACCCGTCGGTTCGGATTACCGGACTTTATATCTTCAAGGGCTTCTTCAATAATAGATAATTGTCCTCTTACACGCCTAAGTTTCGTAATAAAAAACAGGACAGCCAAAAGCGCTGTACAGAGAGCAATCAATAAAAATGAATTTAAGTTCATGTTATGCCTCCCTGTTAAATCGGTAACCAACGCCCCGGACAGTCAGAATATAAAAAGGGTGTTCCGGGTCTGGTTCGATTTTTTTCCGTAATTTGCTGATAAACGACATGATATTGCTATCATCAAAAGCATACTCTTCCTCCCATACATGGGTATAAATCTGCTTTTTTGTAAACACTTTTCCTTTATTGGCCGCAAGGAAAGAAAGCAGATCAAATTCTTTTCCTGTAAGTTCCACTTGTATGTCATTAACCAAAACAAGACGGTTAAGGTTATCTATCGTCATTCCTTGAAATACCATACAATCCATTTCTGTGCCGGAAACAGTATTGAACAATGTAAAACGCCGGATAAGAGAATTTACACGTGCCATAAGCTCGTTAATGCTAAATGGCTTTGTCAGATAATCGTCTGCCCCCATCCTTAAGCCGGAAACCTTATCTTCCTCACCGCTTTTTGCGGTAAGCATAAGAACAGGCACATTACTTGTCTGCCGTACTTGTTGCAACACTTGAAAACCGTCTAAGTCGGGCATCATAATATCAAGAATAATAAGCGAACAGGTATCTTTGGTTTCCTCCAATATATGCAGTCCTTCTATCCCGCCGCCTGCGACAACCGCAGTAAGGTTTTCCTGCTCTACGCATTTTTTCATAAGTGCGCAAAGTTCTTTATCATCATCTATAATTAAAACTTTATTCATGTTTTTTCTTCCTTTCTACTTTTAATCGGGCATCTGTTGGTTTTTCAGCGTCCTTTGGAATCAGCCACAAGCGGCTGAACTTTGCCGCTTCCGGAGCGGATATAAACTCTAACATCTTCATTCACCCTTTCTCTAAATTCTGCCATATAATTATATGCGGTCAGGCGAATCATTTCAAGTATTTAAGACCTGCATCATGGAAATGTGCATAACCGGCTATGAAACTATGGAAAACCCCATTCACAGCCTGTGGAAAAGCAAAAGCAGCTTTCCCACATCCTGCAAACAGGGTTTCCCGCAGTTCCATAAAACACTCTTTGAAAAGAGCATAAATCTCAGCGTACAGCTTCTAAATTCCCTGATTCCATACTATAAACATGATCACAAAGGATATTTATATCTTCTGAATTATGACTGGCAATCAAAATTATTTTTCCACTTTTTTTCAGTTCAAGAAATAATTCTCTCATTTCATCTACGCCATGATTATCAAGTCCATTAAACGGCTCATCCAAAACTAAAAAATCAGGTTCTTCCATAATCGATTGTGCTATAGCCAACCTTTGGCGCATCCCCATAGAATATTTTCCCACATGTTTTTTTGATTTCGGATCAAGTCCTACTTTATCCATAATACTTTCTAAATAAGGTCTATTATTCTTATTATTTATCATATATAAATATTCCAAATTCTTTATTCCAGAATAATTTTTTAAAAAAGCTGGTTCTTCAATAATAATTCCAACAGAAGGAAGAACATCTGCTTGTTTTTCCCGTTTTGTGCCGTTTATTACAATCTCACCTGAATCCAAAGACAGCAAACCACATATTATTTTAAATAAAACTGTTTTCCCTGCACCATTTCTTCCTATAATCCCTGTAATCTCTCCTTGATTGCATTCCATATTAACATGATTTAACACCTGTGTTTTACCAAAACATTTGCATACATCTTTTACTTTTATATTTTTGTCCTGCATAAAAATCTCCATTCCGCCGCCTTTCAGTTGGCGGCACAAATAGTGATGAAAGTGGTTTTTTCTTTCACACTATCACTCCTCATCTAACCAATTTAAATCTTTTAGATATATTCTTTTTAAAGAAATATAGCTTAAAACAAATGATAAAATTACTGTCATAATAATTACCATGAAAACAGATGGTGCATTTTTACATACTTTCCCGTATAATAAGAGTAGATTTAACCATGAAAATGGGGAAATAAAACTAATCCATTGCTGGTATAAATGCAGATTAGCAAATACAACCGGCAAAATCGAAAAAAAAGTTCCTATAAGCACAGCGCCTGTTCTATTCATGCAAATACTCACAGCAAACATAATCATCCCAATCAATCCAGTAGATATACAAAGGATTGTCCCAAATATCAACATTGTTATGAGAGGATTATGCTCGCTGATTAATTCATAGGAAAAAGATAATTTAACATTATATTCCAATCCTGCATTTGTCATGGCGAGCGAATTGTATAATTTGCCCCATTCTGTAGACCATTCCAGACATGGAAACAATGGCAATATACTTAAAAGCAATTCAATAACTGAAAGCAAAACAGCAGATAACCAAATTCTTAATATTTTAATATGTATCCATCTCTTTCTTCCCTGCCTTATCAGCACATACATTTCGTTCCGCTGCATAAACGGTATGTTAGAGTAAAAGTAAATGACAGAAATACCATATACAAATAAAAAATATACATTTTGTCCGGCAAAAGGCAGTATCCAAGGTGATGCAGGGTAATCTGCCGCAACAGAAAATTGTTTCACTGAATGGATATAATAGTGCAAAATATAAAATTGAAAAACGCAGAAAACAAGCAGCCTCCTACTCAAAAAATTACTTATAAAATCCTCCCATACATATTTTATTTTATTCACAGATTTTTCTCCTCAATTTCCTAATTAAAAGTTTTCTAAGCAAAATCAAATTCATAACTGCTATCATAACTACCAGTAATACAGACAAAAAATCATTTAAAAAAATATTGTTCGAAGGTGAAAAAATCGCAGCCAGACTCAGCGTTCCAGAGGAAAGTGCAGACAGAATATAATCCATAAAATAATACTGAATCATTGGTGCCGATAACACAAGCATACGGTTTGAGATGAACATGGAGAAATAGGCTGCCCATAAAGCTAAAATTCCCGCCAATATACTATACTGAATTCCATAACAAAAATAATACAGGGAATACCATTTATGCATTAAAAAAAATCTTAATCCTCCGGTATGAATGATATGATCATACTGCAAACCGGATACATCCACCCATGCCAATTTAAAATGCAGTATACTTGCAAACAAAAACATACCAAATGTAACAGAAAGCATCGTCACGAAAAAAATGCTGAGTATCCGAGCAGAAACATACCGTTCAATATCCCCTCGAATCACCTGCTGAATAACGTATTTGTGTTCTATATCCTCACAAAAACTATCTGCAAATGCAATGGCTCCGCATACCAATATCATCATTGCCGGCATCCCGTACATAACAATAGAAAAAACATATAATACATTTGTGTCCAAAGCAATGCCTTCCAGTGTTGAAAACAGCAGTACGCATATCATTAATGCAATTGATATTAGAAACTTCATTGAGCATACAGACCTCTTTAAGTCTGTTTTTAAATAATTACAAAATTTTCTCAAGGTATAATCTCCTTCGCTGTCTGTGCATCTATAATGACCTGAATATCCTGCTCATGCTGTTCACTTTTTTCAATCCCCTTCACGATCCAGACAGGCTTTACATCATATACGCCTGTTCCTGAAGATAAATCAACATAATAACATAATTCTGCTTCTGTCATTTCATATGTTGAGCTTCCGAGTATTTGGTTATACTTATGAGCAACCGTTTCAGCAATCACATCCATAGGAGATAAAGAGACTGCCATTCCTTCATCGGAAATTTCAAATACTTTTTCAATGTTCAAATACTCTATTCCATCTTTTGATATAAATGCCTGTACCGGAGCATTTACATCTGCTGCATCTGAAAATATCTCACAATACACATGATAAAGCGGCAATCCTCTGTATATCTGATTGACACAAAAATAATAGCCTTCATCTGAGACAGACCACCCGTTTTTATAGTTTGCCCGGTCAATATTTCCGTCCATATCTTCGTGATATTCCTGTGACTGCATACAATCGTAATCTAACGCATATCCCGTATAAACATGCTCAAATTTAATATTCACTTCTGTTAATGCGTTATCAATTATCTGAAAAGCCTCCTCACGCGTCATAAACGACAATTGTTCTTCTGTAGAATACAAACCTGCATTATATCGCTCATCTGCCGGATCAAGTACAAAAGAGCTGAGTATATATGGCATTAAATCTCTTTGCATATATGACATCTGACTGGAAAGCGGACCATAAGATAATGTTATTTCCTCTGGAGTGACATAAGTTGCCGTATCTACTTTTTCCCCATATTCGTTTTTTTCTTCATAACTGTATACTTCGTAATCATCATTACCGCTGAATAATGATTGAAATGCCCGCTCCTCATTTACTTTCAACATTCTTGCTTTCGCGGTAATTGGAAATTTCTCTCCTAAATCAGCACCAACAATAACATCCATCTTAAAATCAACATTTTCTATGGTGTTCTCGTAACTCGCTGGAAAACTAATTTTCTCATCAGGTATATCGTTTTCTACATAAGGTTCTTCTGTTTCAGAACCCGCTTCATTTTGAACATTTGATATTTTACTTCCAGAATCCTGTCCCTGTGCTGAATTTCCACACCCGAATATAGACATAGAAAAAATAACAATCAATATCAAACATAGTTGCCTTTTCATCCGACTTTCTCCTTTTGCAAAAAACTTCTTTCCACTTGATTTTTTTGTTTTTACCATATTAAATTCCTCCATTCTGTATTAGGTAGTGAACTATTGTGTAGCTGTTCTTTGAAATCAATGACACTTCTTATTATTTTTATTCCGGTCATAATTTCAACCCCATTTGCACCAAACGACATTTTTTCCATTCATTTGGTCATTCTGGCAATTTTTTCATTACGTTTTGTAAATGCAAGGAAACTGTAACCCTGCGGACAACACAATGCCGTTCCCAAAATCCACAAAAAAATGTCTTTTCATGCAAGGCTTTTGTATTTTCCTGACCGCTATTGTATAATATGAAGGGTAAATATTATAAATTATTTGAAAAGAGGTATGAAAATGCGAATACTCATCTGCGACGATGATGCGCTGATAATTGAACAGCTTCAGAAATATATAAAAATTTTTTTTGAAAACATTGATGTGAAATGCCCGGAATTAATTTGCTTTTCTGACGGGGAATCCCTGCTGGCAGATAAAGGCGAAAAAGACATTCTGTTTCTTGACGTAGAAATGCCCGGAATGAATGGCATCTATGTGGGAAAGGAATTAAAAAAGAAGAATGAAAATATTATTATTTTTATTGTGACTTCTTATTCCGAATATCTTGATGAGGCAATGCGATTCCATGTATTCCGATATCTTTCAAAGCCTCTGGATAAGCAGCGGTTTTTCCGTAATATGAAAGATGCGGTTGACCTGTATAACACCATGACAGTAAAAATCCCGGTTGAAACAAAACAGGGCGTGCATACACTGCTTGCATCCTCCGTCATAGCAGTAGAGGCACAGGGCAGAAAGGTAACGGTACATACCACTCTGTGTGATTTTGAATCCACCCACAATATGCAGTACTGGCTGGAACTTCTCCCTAAAAACCGTTTCTTCCAGACACACCGCAGTTTCATTATCAATTTTGAGCATGTTACAGATTTTGACCGTAATCTTGTCCATATGGCTGATAATCAATCTGCTTATCTGACAAAAAGGAAATACAGTTCATTTAAAGAAGCCTATCTCCTTTATTTAGAAAGTACGAGGTAAAGCAAATGATAAATACAATCTGTTATTTTTTCAGTTTTCTTGTAGAAGCAATTATACTCTGGCAGTATTCCTCCGATTTATTTCCTGCCAAGCGCACCCCTCAAAGAAAACTGGCTGTACTATGCAGCTTATATTTTATCCTGTTTTGCGTGTCACTGTTTGAATCTATATGGATTAATATCATTTTATATTTTTTTCTGAACCTCATTTTTTTAATGACCCAGTGTTATCTGAATTGGTACACGGCAGTATTTCATTCTTCCATACTGACGGCTGTTATGACAATGAGTGAATTAGTTGTTTATGGAATTACCAAACGGTTTGCCCCTCATTACCTTGATAATGGCAGGGAATTTTATCATCTTTTATTATTTTCGGTCTTTAGCAAACTCATATTCTTTGCTGTTGCTTATATACTGATGCACCTAATGAGAAACCCGAAGAAGGATACAGGGCAGTATGACAAGTCGGTTTTTCTTCTTGTTTTCATTCCCCTGACCTCAATCTTTATTATGTTTACTTTCATAAGTATTGGCGAATCCGTTTCCCTCCCAGCGTCACTTGACTGGATGGTTGCCGTGGGCGCTGTTTTTTTGCTGGCAGCAAATCTGCTCATGTTTGAAATCAACCAGTATCATCAGAAAAAAAACATGGAATTTACAGAAATACAGTTATTGCTCCAAAAAGAGTCAGATTTGGCTAGATATTATAAGATGCTGAATGTACAGAATGAAAACCAGCGTATTTTAATCCATGACATAAAAAAGCACCTGCAGTCCATTGATATGCTGAATGAACAAAAAGAGTATGCTAAAATAAGCGCCTATATCCGGCAATTGGTACTCTCCCCAGACCTGAAGGAATTTTCCAGACTATGCGACCATGAAATGCTGAATTCCATTCTATGCCGCTATATGCAGCAATGCACTGACAGCCACATAACTTTTCATGCTGACATACGCAGCGGGACAACGGATTTTATTGCAGACAACGACCTTACCTCTCTGTTTTGCAATTTGCTGGATAATGCTATAGCGGCAGCAAGTAATATCCCCGACTCTTTTATCGAGATCAATACAAGCAAACATGAAAAAACACCGTTTTTCGTGATAACAGTTATCAATTCCTGCCGAAAAAATCCTTTTGTCTGTAAGGACAGGCAGCTAAACGACAATAAAAACGGACATGGGTTTGGATTAAAAAGCATTCGTAAAGTGGTAGACCAATATCATGGCAATTTACAGATGTATTATAATGATGATGCGCTTACTTTTCATACCGTTATTACCTTAAAGCAATAGTGAACTGCGCACTACTAACGCAGTTCACTATTATAACAGTTTATGCCCCAAACCCTTGTGCCTTATAATATATATATCTTTTGGTTTCACTGTATTCCTTTTTCATCTATAACTACCTTTTCCCCATATTGCTTTAATTTTATAATTTGACATACATTTTTACTTTTCCATAATAAACTGGACGCAGACAGGGAACGGAAAGAAAGAGGCCATGAAATAGGGCGATCCACTGTTCCTTTGGAATGGGGCGCAGATGTAATGTCTACAAATCAAAGGAAAAGAAGAAAGGAAACAAAAGAGATGATTGAAAACAGGAATGTAAATATCATAATCGATTCCCCCTTAACCACTCCGGTAGTGTCAAATCCTACCCTATTTTTTGTTACTAAAACCTTGATTTATGGCAATGTCATTAACTTAAGGAAAAGAACAATACCGGATGTCTTTACACCCATTCATGGGATAAAGACATCCGGTATTGTTCTAGGAGTCAGTCTTACCATTTGACGGTTTTATACTGTAATTATCAGGCAAAACAATCTAATGCGCTATAA
>CAJTHM010000006.1 GCA_910576125.1 Lachnospiraceae bacterium
ATACACAAGGCCATGTAGAGCGAAAACAAAGACGTTCTACTTCGTGTACCCTACACCATCTATTTTCGTACCAGATACAGAGAAATGTCCATCTCCTTGGCTCATTCATCTGAGATATGAAACTTAAAATTCCTTGATTTTTTAAGGAAAATCACTTGACATTATAGGGAGGAAATAAATGTTTTTGGCAGACTGGACCATCCATATAAGACCACACATCCCACAGGCTATGACCCTGTCAGGAATCGGCTGAGCATAGGTGTGGGAAATGTCTTTTCATTTGGCAATGGCTATAAGTTCACGGTGGAAAGGGATAGGGTCAGGATTGACAGCTATGGAAAGGGAACGGCGGAGGATTACCAAAATGCTGGTTCATTTGCGTTTGGCTTGAGCGCACTGATCAGTTTCGGCGACCAGCAGGCGTTTTCGGCGCTGCATCGTGCGGCGGTCAGCACGCCGATGATGCTGGAATTCCTGAATGAATTAGGAGTCGATACCAGCAGGGAATTCATAATTAATGACACCAGATGTGAGGTAAGGCATGGGCGGATAGAGGAAGTGGGAAATAAGGTGGGCGTTCCCAGTTCTATCCACCAGAAAGCGGTGGAACGCTATGAAAAATGGATGTATCTGCCCCTTTCAAAGAGGTGACGCTTGGACCTGCGGGGAAGCGGATGGAGGTTCCGACTGACAGAGGAATCTCCGGGAATGAAATGGACATAAAAATTCGTCATTGACGAGGAGACTGCTTTCGTGGTAGAACAGATATACAGTTTCCGAACGGCCTGACCAGGATAGCCCGTATGCTTATGGAGCAAGGCAGTCAGCCGGATAGGAAAGGCAAAGCGAGATGCTGCATCGGAGAGAATCTGTTCTGCATGAAACAGCGGAGGAGTGGCGGCAATGGCATATAAAATCCTGATTGTAGACGATGAAAAGATGATGACTGAACTTCTGACCGACCACCTACAGGACTGCGGTTATGAGACAATGGCGGCTAACAGCGCGGGAGAAGCAATCTCTCTGCTGCCAAAGCAGCCTGACCTGATCATTCTGGACATCAACATGCCGGGGATGGACGGGCTGGAGCTGTGCAGGAACATACGCAGCCATATTGCCTGTCCCATCCTGTTCTTGACCGCGCGGATTACCGAACAGGATAAAATCAACGGGCTCCAGTACGGCGGGGATGACTACATTACCAAGCCGTTCAGCCTGGGCGAGCTGTCGGCGCGGGTAGCCGCCCATCTGCGCCGGGACGAGCGCAGCAGAAGCAGGCCCTCGGTGCTGACTTCCAATGGGCTGATAGTGAATCTGTCGCAGCGTCTGGTTTCCTGGAATGGACAGGAAATCGCCTTTTCCAAACGGGAATTCGATTTGATTGCGTTCCTTATGACCAATGCCAACCAGGTCTTTGACAAAGAGCGGATTTATGAAATGGTGTGGGGATATGATGCGGAAGGTGACAGCAATGTCATAAAAGAGTACGTCCGGAAAATCAGGGCAAGGCTGAGAGAGGTCACAGGGCTGGACTATATCGAAACAGTCTGGGGCGTTGGCTACAAATGGAAGAAGGACTTTCCATAGGAAGAAGGACTTTCCATAGGAAGAAGGGCTTTCCATAGGAAGAAGGGCTTTCCATAGGAAGAAGGGCTTTCCATAGGAAGAAGGGCTTTCCATAGGAAGAAGGGCTATAGTCCATGGAAACGTTGCGTTTACTGGGGGTGAGCGGATTTGGGCAGATAAAGTCGACGCTGCCCGGAACATAAAGGTGGAATATGATATGAAAGACAGGCAGATGACAACCTCAGGAGATTCCGAAAAACACCGGCAAACAGGCCGCCAACCTAAAAACAGGCACACCCGGGGAAAAGCCGCGAGCCGGGACATCTCCCTCCGCGGCTTCTTCATGCTCACCGTCTTCGGCACATTCTGTGTCGTGGCGCTCCTCTCCGGGCTGGTCATTGCGGGCTGTGCGGCCTTTCGCCGGTATTTGCTGCCGGATGCCAACGCCGCATACCTGACAATCGAGTATACGTTGGAAGACGGCACCCAGACCAGCGAGTCTCATCTGCTGACATTCGGCGAGGAATCGAAGCTGCCGGGAATCGTCACGGAGGCGGTGGGATCTGTGACAGTGGAGGACGATGTAACTGTGAAGGCACGGTCTGAAGTGACAGAAGGCCCCGATGCCGCCAGAATCGAGACGAACGAAATCATGCTGGATGCCACCTATTCCATCCAGAAACTGGAGCTGGGCTACGATACGCTGACGCCTAAGCGGAAACTGGCATATCAGTTCTGCGGCGCGGCCATGGTCATCGTCCCGGCAGTGCTGTCCGTTGGCGGCATTCTGCTTTGCGGCTTCTATTTTTACAAAAAAAGGCTTGCCCTGCCCATAAAGCTCCTGTCTGACGCCACTGAGGAAATCGCCGCCCAGAACCTGGATTTTTCTCTGGAATATGCCTGTGGGGACGAGATGGGCGGCCTATGCCGCTCTTTCGAGGCCATGCGGGGACAGCTGGCCGAAAACAACCGGACCCTGTGGAACATGCTGGAACAGCGCAGGCTGATGCAGGCATCCATCGCCCATGACCTGCGCAATCCCATCGCGATCATCGAAGGGTACACGGAATATCTCCAGATGAACCTGCCCGCCGGGAAGATCAGCCCGGAAAAGGCAGAGCGCATCGCAGGGAATCTGAACCTGGCGGCAAAGAGACTGGAACAATACACCGAATCGGTGCGGGAGCTGAACCAGCTGGAGGACATGGAAATCCACCGGGAAGAGATTCCTGTCAGGAAGCTGGTGGAGAGCATCCGGGAGGACTTGGAAGTGATGGCCGCCGGTGCCGGAATCGCGCTGCATGTGACCTGTGCGCTGCCGGAAAGCGGCCTGGAGCAGGAGGGCTCTCCAAAAGCCCGTTCCAATGGCGGCCGCCCGGACGCGGGCGGCAGATGGCAGAATGCCGCGCAAAAGGCAGTCCCCAAAACCCGTTCCGATAGCAGCCGCCCTGACGAGGGCAGTAGAAGACAGGAAGCCGCGCAGAAAACAGGCCCCAAGGCCTACCGAGACAGGGCTGGAAACGCAGACGGGAATCCGGAGAAGACAGTGAAAGCGGACATCGTCATTCTGCACCGGATTCTGGAGAATGTATTTGAAAATGCGACCAGATTTGCACAAAATACCATATCTGTGGATTTTGTGCTTTCCGGGTACATGCTGCAGATTGCAGTGACCGATGACGGAGACGGCTTTTCGGACGAAATCCTACAGAAACGAAAGAAAGCATTCCTGCCCACCGGAGAGGCGGGGCATCTGGGAATGGGCCTTGCCGTCAGCCGTGTGCTCTGCGAAAAGCACGGCGGCAGTCTGGAGATTAGGAACGCCGCGCCCCATGGGGGAATGGTTGAAATAAATCTGTCGGTTATCTGAAGAGGGAGACGGTGGCCAGGTGCTATGAACAAATGGAGCGGGACGGGTTTCAATTCGCGGAACCCTTTAAGGAATCACGCGAAATCAGAGAGCCGCATGCTATACTGTGAAAGCGCAAGTAAGAAAAGCATTCCACTGGAAAAACAATAGAATCACAGTATGACCCTGTCAGGAATGGGCTTAGCTTAGGTGTGGTGCCGCTTTCCGGCTGGATGGAAAGCGGCCGTCTCATCTGGGCGGTCATGCCCGTTTATCCGGGTTCTGCCCAGGATTTTTCATCGCTGCACATATATAAACAAATCTTAATATAGCATCCCCATATTCTTTGACAAAAATTTGACTTTTTTCCATTATGCTCTCCTTATGCAAAATCAAACGCAGAACATAAGGAGGTCTTTTCTCATGAAAAAAACAATCGCAGTCTTACTATCAGCAAGCATAGTCCTTTCCCTGACCGCCTGCGGCGGGAGCGACTCCCAGGCGGCGGGCGGACAGGAAAACAGCCAGGCCGGAGCGGAAGGCGCTGTGGGGACAGACACCGCCGGAGCAGAAGGCGCTGCCGGAACGGCGCAGGCGGATTTCGGTGAAGTCGAGCGGACATCCCAGGACAGCGCTGCAGGCGGAACCGGCGGTCTGCAGCTCCTGGCCACCCAGAATGATGAAGGGTGCCACACAAAAGACGGCTACTATTACTATACCTTTGAGCCGACGAAGCTGTCCGACGGAAATTACGGTCTCCATCTGATGTATATGGACTTTCAGGCGCTGCAGGAGGTGTATCTGTGCAGCAATGCGGGATGCAGTCATGATTCCGTGGACTGTACGGCAGTCTTGCCCTACGACAGCTTTTACATCGGCTCCACGCTTCTCTTCACATGGCAGGATTCCCTGTATTTGCTGAGCAAAAGGCAGGACGATGACGGTTCCATGGCAGCCTCTTTCAGCGCAGACGTGCTTGGCTCCCAGTCCTCTGATACCGAGGGCAGCGCCGCCGTCCTTTACCGGGCCAATCTGGACGGCACCGGGCGTGAGACGGTCCATATGTTCGACCCCTCTCTGACGCTGGAGGACCTGGTGATGGGGGACGACAGCGGCATCTATGTGGTGACCAAGAAGCTGACCTCGGAACAGGGCAGCGAGGGCACCTACTTCAACTCCGCGGAGCGGAAACTGGTGCATCTGGACCTGTCCTCAGGGCAGGAACAGGAAGTCTGCTCCCTGGACTTTGACAGCTCTGTTTCCTGGAGGCTGGCGGGCTGCTATGACAGAACGCTTGTGCTGAAAGGGATAGATTACGGAAGAGAGGTTTCCGGCGAAGAAATCTTCTCTGACGATGGTTACAAGGATCTGTATGAGAACTCCCAGACAGTGTTCGCCACGGTGGCGCTGGATAATCCTCAGCTGGAAATCCGCTTCCGCCAGGACAACAAAACCGGAAATTACACCCTGGCGGATAAGAATATGATCTTCGCCTCCAACACTGACGGCAGCGTCACCAGTCTGGACCTGCGCACCGGGGCGGAGAAAGAGCTGTGCAGACGGGAGGGGAGCAGCTATCTTTATGACAGGATAGGAGATAAGCTCCGCTGCGACAGCGGCCGCGGCGACCGTACCTTTGACTTCATCGATGTAAATACGGGTGAAGTCAGCCATTCCTCTCTGGTGAACCAAAGCCTGGGCTGGAGCCTGGAATTCCGCGCCGTGCTGGACGCTGAGGTCCTGACGGTTTATGACTACGATTATATAGACAACGGCGACGGCTCCTATGAGATCACTCGCTACCAGTACGGCCTGATCTCCCAGGAGGATCTGTTCGCGGGCAATGCCAATTTCCGCAAAATCAACATGACCGGAAAGGGAGAATAGCCATGGCAATGCTGGAAATCAGTCAAATCACAAAACGATATAAGGACAAGCTGGCCCTGGATCAGGTCAGCCTGGCCCTGGAGCCCGGCGTCTATGGGCTCCTGGGGCCCAATGGGGCGGGGAAATCCACCCTCATGAACATCATTTCCGGCAATCTGCGTCCCACGGGCGGCCAGGTCAGATGGGAGGGAAAGGAGATCAGAGCCCTGGGCGCGGCCTACCGGAGCATTCTGGGCTATGCGCCCCAGCAGCAGGGCATGTACGAGCATTTTTCCGGCATGCGTTTCCTGTCCTATATGGCCGCCCTGAAAGGGATTCCCGGAAAGGAGCAGCCCGCGGAGCTGGAGCGGGTGCTGCGGTTCGTGAACCTGTGGGACGAGCGGAAGCGCCCGGTCAGCGCCTACTCCGGCGGGATGAAGCAGCGGGTGCTGATCGCCCAGGCCGTGCTGGGGAATCCCAGGTGCGTCATCCTGGACGAGCCCACCGCAGGGCTGGATCCCAGGGAGCGGGTGCGTATCCGGGAGCAGATCCGGGCTCTTTCCGGAGACCGCATCATCCTGGTGTCCACCCATGTGGTCTCGGACATCGAGCCCATCGCGGCGGAGATTCTGCTGCTGAAAGCAGGCCGTCTGGTGGACCGGGGCAGCGTGGAGGCGCTCTGCGGGAAATACGGCGGCGCGAAAGGGCTGGAGGAGGTCTATCTGCAGATTTTCGGAGAGGAGGAGCGGCATGTTTCGTCTGACGGGCTTTGAACTGGAGAAACTTTGGGGAAAGAGGCGGTTCCGGCTGTCCTGCCTGCTGTTGCTTCTGCTGGAGCTGTTCCTCATGTGGTATACCACCCTGCCGGCTGAGGGGAAAGCCGGCCTGTCCGCCTACAAGGCTTTTCAAAAGCAGATTTCAGCCATGTCGGAGGCGGAAAAGCAGGCCTATGTCACCGGACTGAAAGAAACCATGGACGGAATGGCGCTGGTGCAGGATGTCCTGATGCTGCAGGGCATGGGAAACGAGATGGGGGACAGGCTGGCGGTCCAGGCCATGAAAAGCGCCCCCGGCGTGTTCGAGGCCTGCTATGAGCGGTACCAAAGGGGCGACTACCTGACGTTCACGGATTCTTTCTGGCAGGAACAGAGCCTGATAGAGGAGCTGTACGAGGAGTGGGAGAAGACCGCGGGCTATGGGGCGTATCTGCAGTCCGTGCAGGAGAGGGGCTCTGTCCTGGGCGGCATCGGCATCTTCGGTGGGACGGCCGGCGGAGAGGAAGAGGCGTCTTTCTCCGCCAGGAACGTGAAGAAAAGCGCGGAGGACTACGCCGGGCTCTCGGATGAAAGAATCCGATGGATGCCCGGCAAGGGCCTGATTGGCGCTATGAATAACGTATGGACGGATATTTTTCTGCTGTTGTCCGTATTCCTGGCTGTGGGGAATCTGATTCTGGAAGAGAAGGAAAAAAGGCTCTTTTACATCACCAAAAGCACCAGGTACGGGATGGGGAGGAGCATGGGGGCCAAGCTGACCGCGCTTTTCCTGCACTGTGTGGGCATGGCGGCGGTGTTGTACGGAGTGAATCTTCTTTTCTACGGCGTGACGGTGGGATATGGGGATCTGGGCGCGGCCCTTCAGTCGGTGGCGGCTTTCCGGGAGAGCTGTCTGCCTGTCAGCATCCGGGCTTATCTGGTGCTGTCCGTGTTGACGAAAGGGCTGGCGGCATTCGGATTCGGAGCTTTGCTGGCGGCGGTCTGCATGGCGGCGGAGACGATTTATCTGCCTTACGGAGTGGGGATTCTGTTCTGCGGCGTCAGCTATATCCTGTACACGGCTATCCCCGGGGCTTCCCGATGGAACCTGTACAAATATCTGAACCTGATGGGGATTCTGAAGACGGAGCACTATTATGGGGGATACCTGAACTTCGACTTGTTTGGGCACCCTGTCCCCCAGCGGCTCCTGACCTGGGGACTGCTGTTCCTTCTGGCGGCAGCGGGGACGGCGGGAAGCCTGTGGTTCTTTATCAAAGGGGAAAAGCTGGCCCTCAGGGACGGCAGGCTGCCGGCGATTTCCTTTTTCCGCCCCCATGCAGGGCTGCTGCGGCACGAGTGCTACAAAATCATGATTGCCAACAGGGCGGCGCTGGCGCTGCTTGCCTTCGGGCTCCTGGCAGGATACCGGGAATGGGGGCAGAACTATTACCTCTCCGTCCAGGAAGCCTATTACCAGGACATGATGCTGCGGCTGGAGGGGGAATTGACGGAAGAGAAGGAGCAGCTGCTCCTGTCCGAACAGGCCCGCTATCAGGAAGCTTTTGACCAGATTAGTCAAATCCAGGAGATGGTTTCCCGGGGAGAGATGGATGAAAGGGCCGGGGAGGATTTGAAAGCGAAATATAATGCCGTGACGGCTTTCTATCCCGCCTTTCTGCGGGCGTGGGAGCAGTACCGGCGGATTAGCGGGGAAGGGCTGCCGACGCGTCCGGGAGGGAATTTTGTCTATGACACGGGATACCTCTACCTGTTTGGCGTGAAAGGGGAGGGAACACTGATCGACCTGATTCTGCTCTGCTGCGGCGTCATCCTGGCTTTCGGAAACGCGGCGGCCATGGAGGACACAGGAGGCGCCTGGAACCTGCTGGGGAGCACCCGGACCGGAAAGCGGAAGGTGTTGCTGTACAAGGCCTGTCTGTGCGGGGCGTCGGCAGCGGTGGTCTCTTTGGTGCCCTTTGCATGCAGGATGGCGCGGATCGGCATGACATACCCTTTCAGGGGGCTTTCCTTTGGGGCGGGGAATCTTCCCTGCTGCAGTGGAGTTGCCTCGGCGCTGCCGATTTGGGGATTCCTCCTGGCGGCTGCCCTGTCGCAGGCTGTAGTCCTGGTTATGGCGGCTCTTGCGGTGTTGGGCCTGTCCGCCTGGCGCAGGGAGCCGCTGGGGGCTTATTTCCTGGCAGCGCTGCTTTTGCTGGTTCCGCTGGCGATGCTGATGCTGGGATTTGCCGCGGCGGAGGGATTCTCCCTTTATCCTTTCTATTCCTGGACGTCGAGGCTTTCCTGATGTCTCGGCGCTCTCCGCCGGCATTTTGATTACGAGACGAAGGCAGGAGGGGCGAGGATCGTAAAAGAATCGTTGCTTTTTAGGGAAAGGCATATTATAATGAAAGAAAATTGCGTTCTCGCTTTCAGGTTTGTGGTACTGATTGCGTTGAGGTGCATTGAACAGGAGCAGGAAAGCGGTTTCAGGCAATAGCTGTCAGCAAGCAAAAGGATTTCCCCGGGAGGTAAAGAAAATGGACATGAGAAAATGGTTCAAAGAGGCGCAGTACGGCATGATGGTGCACTGGGGGCTCTATTCTCTGCTGGGCGGAGAGTGGGATGGCCGCAGGAGCAGCAGCTACGCGGAGTGGATTCAATCCAACCAGTGCATCCCCATTGCCGCCTATGAGAAGCTTGCGAAAGCGTTCAATCCGGTTTATTTCGATGCCGGCGAATGGATCCGCTTCGCAAAGGAATGCGGCATGAAATATTTTGTCATCACGAGCAAGCATCACGACGGGTTCGCCATGTTCCGCTCCAGGGTGGACGGATTCAACGTGGTGGATGCGACTCCTTTCGGCAGGGATGTCATTGGCGAGCTTTCCGAAGCCTGTTACAAGCACGGCCTGAAATTCGGGTTGTACTACTCCCAGGATCTGGACTGGCATGAGGAGCACGGCGGCGGGTATCTCTCCGGCCACATCCCCTGTTCGGGAAAGGCCTGGTGCAATGAGTGGGATTTCCCGGACAATGCCGGCAAGAACTTCGACATCTGCTTTGAGAATAAGATCAAGCCTCAGGTGGAGGAAATCCTCCGCGGCTATGGGGAACTCTGTCTGATTTGGTTCGATGTGCCCATGACGATCAAGGATGCCCAGAGCCGGGAGCTGTTTGAACTGGTGAAAAAATACCAGCCGGACTGCCTGATCAACTCCCGTCTCGGAAACGGCGCATATGACTATGTGTCGCTGGGGGACAATGAAATCCCGGATTCCCTTCCGGCAGAAGATGAAGCGAATCCAAACACGGTTGACTACAATGCCATAGGCGGCCTGAAGCCCTCGCCTTACGGCCTCTACGAGACCGCGGCTACCATGAACGACAGCTGGGGATACTGCGCCTGGGATCAGAACTGGAAGGACGCGAAGGAGATTCGCGCAATCAAAAAGAAGCTGAACGGGATGGGCATCAATTACCTGCTGAATGTAGGCCCGGACCATCTCGGCAGGATCCCCGGAGCGAGCCAGGCGATATTGCGGGAAGTTGCTGCAGAATTTGAGGCATAGTGGGTACATTCCCCGATGCTTGCATCGCGTAAACCGGCACCGAACGAAGTGAGGTTGGGGCAAATACCCCGCTTCTGCGAAGCAGGAGACAAACACCCTTGCGGTGTTTGAATGTTTGTATCGGGGAAGTTTATTTCTTCGGGCAATAGGACAGCGCATGCTGCCTAATGTAATCATGCGATTGAACCAGTCAGCGATATGCAGTCTGGCTTCACGGCAAGTGAAATCGTTAGGCAGTATAAATAGCCGAAAACGAAACAGAGGAGGGCACCTGGGGAAATCCCCGGATGCCCTCCCGACTTTGTCTTTGCTTAATGCACGCCCAGATCCTCTCCGGCGATGGTGGCGATGCCGTTCTCCGCGAGAAGCGCCGTCAGCCCGTCCGCATCCGCTACACGGAATATCATACATGCCTGTCCGTCTTTCTGCCCAAAGACAGAGTACATGTATTCAATATCGATTCTCGCCCGGGAAATGATGCCGAGCACCTTGCTCAAGCCGCCGGGCGTATCCGGAACCTCCACGCCCACCACAGGCGTCATGGTCAGGATGAAGCCCTGCTCCAGGAGAATGGAGGAGGCTTTCGGCGCATCGTCCACGATAAGCCGCAGGATGCCGTAATCCGCGGTCTCCGCGATGCTGATCGCCCGCATGTTCACCTGCTTCTCCGACAGAATCCCCGTGATATCCGCCAGCTGTCCCGCTTTGTTTTCCAGAAATACCGAAATCTGAGATATGGTCATATCTTTGTCCTCCCTCTCTTAAATTTTCCGCTTGTCAATGACGCGCACTGCCTTGCCCTCGCTCCTGGCGATGGACTTAGGAGCCACCAGGCGCACCTTGGCGTAGATGCCCAGCATGGCCTTGAGGGCCGCCACCAGGGCTTTTTCCATATTCGTGATCTCGCCCAGGTTATCGGAGAAGTGCTCCGGCGACATCTCCACCATCACCTCCAGCGTATCGGAGTTGTTGACGCGGTCCACGATGATCTGATAATTGGCCGGATATCCCTGCTCCAGGAGCACAGTCTCAATCTGGGACGGGAAGACATTGACACCCTTGACGATAAGCATGTCGTCGCTTCTGCCCATAGGCTTGCTCATCTTCACATGGGTGCGGCCGCAGGAGCATTTCTCCCTGGTGAGCACGCAGATGTCCCTGGTGCGGTAGCGCAGAAGGGGGAAAGCTTCTTTGGTGATGGAAGTGAACACCAGCTCGCCCTTGCTGCCCTCGGGAAGGACTTCCCCGGTATCCGGGTCGATGATCTCGGCGATGAAGTGGTCTTCATTGATGTGCATGCCCGTCTGCTGGCTGCACTCGAAAGCGACGCCGGGGCCGCTGGTCTCCGTGAGCCCGTAGATATCGTAGGCCTTGATGCCCAGCTTGTTCTGGATGTCCTGGCGCATCTCCTCGCTCCAGGCCTCGGCTCCGAAGATTCCGGCTTTCAGCTTGATTTTGTCCCGCAGTCCCCGCTCGTGGATGCTCTCAGCCAGAAAAGCGGCGTAAGAAGGAGTGCAGCAGAGGATGGTAGAACCCAGGTCCACCATGAACTGCAGCTGGCGGTCCGTGTTGCCCGACGACATGGGGAGAGTCAGACAGCCTACTTTATGGCTGCCTCCGTTCAGGCCGGGACCGCCGGTGAAAAGGCCGTAGCCGTAGCTCACGTGGCACACATCCTCCTCGGTGCCTCCGGCAGCCATGATGGCGCGGGCGCAGCAATCCTCCCACAGGTCGATGTCATGCTGGGTGTAAAAGGCCACCACCCTGCGCCCTGTGGTGCCCGATGTGGACTGGATGCGGACGCAGTCTTTCAGGGGCCTGGCCAGCAGGCCGTAAGGATAGGCGTCTCGCAGGTCGTCCTTGGTCAGGAAAGGCAGCTTGCGCAGATCCTCCACGCTCTTGATGTCCTCAGGGGAGAGGCCTTTTTCCTCCATTTTTGCACGGTAGTAGGGCACATTGTCCCACACATGGCGCACCTGTCTGACCAGGCGCTCGTTCTGCCATGCCAGGATCTGCTCCCGGTCCGCGGTCTCGATTTCTTTCTGATAGTACCGTTCCATATGTTTTTCTCCTTCTTATTTGTACGATCCGTACATTTCAGATAAGCTCCAAGGCAGTTTTTCCAAGCTTTATATCTGTTCTCTCTATCATAACCTTTTCCCGGACGCAGCGTCAAGGAGTAAGTTTGCAAAGCTAAGAAATAAATTCTCCTCGCAGGTATCATCCGGCTGGCAAAATCTGACCAGGCCTGCCGCGGACATCATTGACGATAAGGTGGATGGATGCTATACTCGACATAATGACGAACAAAGGCAGCACGGAGGAAAAAGGTATCTATGATATTCACCAACAAGGATTTGAAAAAACTGATTGTCCCACTGATCATGGAACAGGCTCTCGCCATCACGGTGGGCATGGCGGATACGATGATGATCTCATCCGTGGGCGAGGCTGCGGTGTCCGGGGTGTCGCTGGTGGACATGTTCAACAACCTGGTCATCGCTGTGTTGGCGGCTCTGGCCACCGGGGGCGCGGTGGTCGCCAGCCAGTTCGTGGGGGCGAACAAACCGGAGGAGGCCTGCCGGTCGGCGAAGCAGCTCCTCTGGATCAACGCTCTGATAACGGTGCTGGTCTCCCTGCTGGTGATCATCGGCCATAGGTTCATTTTGAATCTGTTTTTCGGAAAGATAGAGGAGGACGTGATGCGGAATGCCATCGTCTATCTGATCATCTCGGCGCTTTCCTTTCCGTTCCTGGCGGTCTATAATGCCTGCGCGGCGCTGTTCCGCTCCATGGGGAATTCTCAGATTACCCTGAAGGTGTCCATGCTCATGAACATCATCAATGTGGGAGGCAATGCCATCTGCGTCTTCGGCCTGAAAATGGGCGTGGCAGGCGTGGCGGTGCCGTCTCTGATCTCCAGGGCGGTGGCGGGGCTTTGTCTCTATGTCCTTTTAAGGAACCCTGATCACCTGATACATCTGGGCAGGGAGCGGTTTCGGTTCGAATGGCCGGTCATCCGGAAAATCCTCTACATCGGCATTCCAAGCGGCATCGAAAACGGCATTTTCCAGCTGGGCCGCGTAATCGTGGTGAGCATCATAGCGGGCTTCGGCACGGTGCAGATTGCCGCCAACGGCGTGGCGAACAGCCTGGACAGCATGGGCTGTATCATCGGGCAGGGCATGAACCTGGCCATGATCACTGTGATAGGCCAATGTGTGGGGGCGGGGAATCTGGCGCAGGTGAAATACTATACGAAAAAGCTGCTGCTGATCACATACGCCGCCACGGCGGTGATGAACAGCCTGATCCTGCTGTTCCTGCACCCGATTCTGGGGCTTTACGGCCTGGGGGCGGAGGCCACGGAGCTGGCTTATGTCCTTGTGATGATACATGACGGCCTTGCGATTCTGCTCTGGCCCGCGTCCTTTGTGCTGCCCAATATGCTCCGGGCCTGCAATGACGTAAAATACACCATGACAACCGCGATTTTCTCCATGGTCACTTTCCGCATCGGGCTGAGCCTTGTGTTCGGCGTCCATATGGGGATGGGAGCCGTAGGCGTGTGGATTGCCATGGCGGTGGACTGGGTCTTCCGGGTCTGCTGCTTCGCGGGGCGGTATCTGCGGGGGACGTGGAGGAAGTACTGCAATCTGTAGGCCGCCCTGGATGTTCCGTACCTGTGTGCTGCACCCGGCCAGCAAGACCCGCCGGCAGCTGACAGAGGGCCAGGAATCGAAAGCGGGATGGTGCGGCTGGGGCTGGAACATGTGGAGGATATTTATGTAGTATAGAAGAATTGCAAGCCGGACTGCGGGTCTGATTGTAAACCATGCCAAAAAGAGGTTGACAATAGGGACTCTGCCCGCTATAATCAAAATGTATCCCGCCCAGACCGCATCCGGAGAAAGGTCCCGGCGGCATGGGCGGGAAACAATTGACTGGACGGGGGGACACCTATGAAAACCAAAGAAAGGACCAGAGAAATGACCACCACCGCGCTGCTGGCTACCCTGCTGGCAGTATTTGGCATGTTCAAGATTCCAAGCATCATCCCGGGCTGCGAGTTCCAGCTTTCGGCGCCCTTTGCCGTGTGCATCGCAGCTTGCTTCGGCTTTAAGAGATACATCAAAATCGGCATCCTGGCCAGTGTCATCAATCTGATTCTGAGTACCCACACCATAGTGAATGTGACAGTAGCAATGGTATTCCGCCTCATAGCAGGCGGGATACTGTCAATTTTCGGCGTAAATCCTCTGACCATCGCCATCAGCGGCCCTCTGGGGACGATTGCCGGACGGCTGGCTCTGGGGGGGATTCTGAACGCTTCCCCTCTGGCTCTGATAGTCGCCGCCGTGCCGGGGATGGTGTTCACGGCAGTCGGCGCGTCCGTCATGTATCCTGTGATGAAACGGCTGGCGCGGCGGGAAGCTGTTCTTCATTATGACTGCGCTTCTTCATCCGAGAAAACCGGAGGAACTAATCATGAGCCGATATAGCATCAAAATGAGGGCATCGAACAAAGTGGAGGGCCATATCTCCGGAGCGGAAAAAATCATTCCGGAGGAAGAGCTGGAGCAGTATTGCGCGAGACTTCTTTCCAGGGCATTGCGGCACAGCAAGGGTAAGCCTGATTTCATCAATTTGAAAATCGAGGCCGTGAGGGAAGAGGAGATTCTCCATCTGCCGGCATTGCCCGTGACTACAGCGGAGACTGCGTCCGCCGGGGAGGGCATGGCGGTGGTGCTGGAATATCTGCGGAGGCTGGGACTGGAGCGGGCGGAGGAAATCCTGGCCCTCTGGAAACAGAGCTACTCCATGCGGGGCGCCATGCTCCTGGATGCGGACACGCTCAGGCGGCTGGAGCCTGACAGGGACCGGGGCATCCGGGCCACCTACATGGACATGGAGACGGAGGATGAGGCCAGGCAGTCCGCATGCGGGGGCAAGAACCATTTCAATGAGGCGCTCGTCCTGGCTACAAAGGTGGTGAATCATCCCAACATCGTGGCGGAGCTGTGCATTTCCGACGATCCGGATTATGTCACTGGCTATATCGCCTCCAGAGCGTTCGGCTACGTGCGTGTCACTACGCTGAAGGAAATGGGCAGTCCCCTGGGCGGGCGAATTTTTTTGTTCCGGGGAACTGAGGAAGAGCGGGACGACTGCATCCGCTACCTCCAGCAGCAGAAGGTGCTGGTTCATGTGGGCGATACGACATCTCCGGCAGCATCCCCTGCCGGTATGTCCCATGAACCGCAGAACCAGGCTTGAAATAGCCTTGGTTCAAGTCGGAAGCTCAGAGAGTGGAATCATCATCGGCGAAACGGGATGTGGAGACGCTTTCCGAAAAGGACGGAACAAAATACGCCAAAAGCATCAGAAAGATATACGCAGAAAGGGTGAAAAGCGGCTGTGGATAAATGGAAACGAATGGAAGAGGAGCTGAAGGCCTTGCGCCAACAGCAACTGTACCGCGAAATCAAGGTAATCGAGAGCCCTCAGCGGGCCCACGTCCGCTACCGAAACAGGGACATGCTGATGCTGGCCTCCAACTCCTATCTGGATCTGTGTGGCGAGGAGCGGGTGAAAGCATATGCGGCGCGGGCTCTGGCGGAGTACGGCACAGGCTCCGGCGGTTCCCGGCTCACCACCGGAACCAACATCTACCATATCCAACTGGAGGAAGCCCTGGCCCGGTTCAAGGGCCGGGAGGCGGCAGTGGTGTTCAATACGGGATTCGCGGCCAACAGCGGCGTCATCCCCTGTCTGTGCAGAGCGGGGGACGTCATCTATAGCGACGAGCTGAACCATGCCAGCATCATTGACGGCTGCAGACAGTCCGGGGCGGAGACGGTGGTCTACCGGCACAATGACATGGAGGATTTGGAGCGGAAGATTCAGGAGCGTCCGGGAAGACAGGGGATGATTGTCAGCGACGGGGTCTTCAGTATGGATGGGGACATCGTGGATCTGCCGAAACTTTTGGAACTGGCCGATGCCTACGGCCTGCTGTCCATGATAGATGAAGCCCACGCCACCGGGGTAATCGGCGCCACCGGCCGGGGCTGCGAGGAATATTTCCATCTGGAGGGCCGGACGGACATCCTCATGGGCACCCTCAGCAAGGCCGTCGGCGCGGAGGGCGGCTATGTCTGCGGCTCCCGGACCCTGACGGAATATCTGAAGAATAAGGCCAGGAGCTATATCTTTTCCACCTCCCTCTCCCCCGCGGCCATGGCAGCGGCAAAGCGGGCCCTGGAGCTGATAGAGGAGGAGCCCTGGAGGGTGGAGAAGCTGCAGGAGAACATCTGTTTGTTCTGCCATTGTCTTCGGGAGCACGGTGTGGAGGCAGAATCGGAGACCGCCATCATTCCTGTTAGAATTGGTGAGGAGGGCATGGCAGTAAAGGTTTCCGAACGGCTGATGGAGCAGGGCTTCTTCATCCCCGCCATCCGATACCCCACGGTGAAAAGGGGGGAGGCCATGCTGCGAGCGGCACTGATGGCCACCCACACGAAAGAGGAACTGTCAGCGGCGGCTGCGGCCATAGCGGAAGCCATCGACTATTGTAGAGACTGCTGACAAAATTGAAAATGATTCGGGAGATTCCGGATTGGAATACGAAAGGAGCACGGCTATATCATGGGCATCGTACAGGAACTGAAAGAAAAAGCGCTGGCGCAGGGAGGAGTCTCCCGAGAGGAGGCGCTGCTGCTGGTGCAGGCTCCTCTGGAGGAGCTGGCGGAGGCGGCGGAGGAAATCCGCAGGAAAAAGTGCGGGCAGGGCTTCGACCTGTGCACCATCGTCAACGGAAAATGCGGACGCTGCTCCGAGGACTGCCGTTACTGCGCCCAGAGCGCCCACTACCAGGCCCGGTGCACGGAAGCCTACGGCCTCCTGCCTGCGGAAAAGCTCCTGGAGGGAGCCAGGAGGGCTAAGGCGAAAGGGGCGCTGCGCTATTCCATCGTCACCTCCGGCAGGAAGCTGTCTGACCGAGAGGTGGAGCAGGTCTGTGAAAGCATCCGCGCCATCCGGCAGAAGACCGGTATCCAGGTCTGTGTGTCCTTTGGCCTGCTGGCGGAAGAGCAGTTTGAAAAAATCAGGGAGGCGGGCGCTTCCCGGGTACACTGCAACCTGGAATCCTCCGCCGGTTTTTTTCCGAAGATATGCACCACCCATACCTATCAGGACAAAATCGACACCCTGAAAGCGGCCCGGAGGGCAGGCCTGTCCGTCTGCTCCGGCGGCATCCTGGGATTGGGGGAGACCATGGAAGACCGTATCGACATGGTGCTCACCGCCAGGGAGCTGGGGGTGAAATCCGTCCCGGTAAATCTCCTGAACCCCATCCCCGGTACCCCCCTGGAGCACAGGCAGCCCCTGACAGGCGGGGAAGCCAGGCGCTGTGTGGCCATCTTCCGGTTCCTGATTCCGGACGCTTCCATCCGCCTTGCGGGAGGAAGAGGGCTGCTGGAGGACATGGGGGAGCTGTGTTTCCAAAGCGGCGCCAATGCGGCCATCTCCGGGGACATGCTTACCACGGCGGGAATCACGGTGGAGAGGGATTCGGAACTGGTGCGGAATCTGGGATTCGAAGTGAGACTTTGCAATGAATGAGGGAATATAAGACAAAATAAAGGATGGGATATAGGACGGAATAAAGGAATGAAGAAAGCGAAAAAAATTTTCATCGTGGGAACGGGCACGGATGTGGGCAAGACTTACGTGACGGGCCTGATTGTGAAGAAGCTCAGGGAAAGCGGCAGGCTTGCGGGCTATTATAAGGCTGCTATGAGCGGCAACGCGCGCAGAAGCGACGGCGCCCTGATTCCGGGGGACGCTGTCCATGTGAAAGAAGTATCGGGCATCGACCAGCCCCTGGAACAGATGTGCCCCTATGTCTATGAACATGCGGTGTCGCCCCACCTGGCCTCCCGGATAGAGGGAAATCCGGTGGAGCTGGACACCGTGGAGAAAGGATTCCGGGAAGTCTGCAGGGAGTATGACTATGTGACCATGGAGGGCAGCGGCGGCATCCTCTGTCCGGTCTGCTTCGACGAGGCGGAAATCTGGATGGAGGACGTGATTGCCAGGCTGGAGCTGTCCTGCCTGCTCATTGCCGACGCGGGGCTGGGCACCATCAACAATGTAGTGCTGACGGCGGAATACATGCGCTCCCGTGGCATTCCCCTGAAGGGCGTCCTCTTCAACCGTTTCCACCCGGGAAATGTCATGGAGGAGGACAATGTGCGGATGTGCCGGCACAGGACAGGGCTGGAGGTAATCGCCTGCGTGGAGGAGGGGGCAACGGAGCTTGCCCTGGACGGCGACGCGCTGGCGGCGTTATATGAGGAATGAGCTGTGGCTTTTTGCAGGAACGATGTTTGAAAAGAATGCATCTGGCTTCGATTGGAGCGATGTTTGGAAAGTTGCAAGGAAAGAAGGGAGCCCCGCATGATTTGGTATCCATACCAACAGATGAAGACAATGAAAGCGCCCTATGAAATCACAGACGCAGAGGGCGTGTATTTATATACGAAAAACCAGAAATTAATCGACTCCGTGTCCTCCTGGTGGAGCGTGATCCACGGCTATAAGCACCCTGCCCTGACGGAGGCCATCAAGTCTCAGGCAGACCGCTTCTCCCATGTGATGCTGGGCGGGCTGACCCATGAGCCGGTGCGTAAGCTGGCAGAGAAGCTGGAAAAATGGCTGCCGGGAGATTTGGACTACTGCTTCTTCTCGGACTCGGGCAGCGTGGCGGTGGAGGTGGCCCTGAAGATGGCCCTGCAGTATTATGTGAACCGGGGAGACTGGAAGCGGACGAAAGTCCTGTCCCTGACTCATGCCTACCACGGGGACACGTTCAAGACCATGGAAGTGGGGGACGACGAGGACTACCATTTCATCCTGGAGGCCTATGGGGAGAAGAAAGACGTAATTCACATCCCCACCCGAATCGATGCGCTGGAAGAAGCCTTCGGGCGTTTCCATGAGGAACTGAACTGCTTCATCGTGGAGCCTCTGCTCCAGGGGGCGGGAGGCATGCGGATGTACGATGTCTCCTTCCTGCGGCGGGCCAGGGAGCTGTGCGATGAATACGGCGTCCTGCTGGTCTTCGATGAAGTGGCCACCGGCTTCGGACGGACGGGGAACCGTTTCGTGGCAGACCTGGTTCTGCCGGACATCCTGGTGCTGGGCAAGGCGCTGACCGGCGGCTACATAGGCCATGCGGCCACTGTCGCCAACCATAAGGTGTACGAGGGCTTTTACGCAGACACCCCGGAAAAGGCGTTGATGCACGGCCCTACCTTTATGGGGAATGCCCTGGCCTGCAGCGTGGCGCTGAAGTCCATAGAGCTGTTCGAAGAAAAGGATTATCTCTCCAGGATCCGCCGCATTGAGGAGATTACCAGGCGGGAGATGGAAGGGCTGGAGCATGAGCAGATCCGGGAGGTGCGCATCCTGGGGGGATGCGTCTGCGTGGAAGTGAAAGATGGGGCGGCCCTGCAGGGGTACCAGCAGTTCGCCTGTGAGAGGGGCGTATTCAGCAGGCCGTTCTTAAATTATCTGTATGCCATGGTGCCCTATGTGATCACAGAGGAAGAGCTGGTACAGGTGCTGGGAGTGATGAAGGAATGGTTCTCCCGCAGCTGATGTCTGCCTGAGAGCCATATACTTTTGCATGAACGTATAAATGAGAGCCAGGAATCTGATTTGCAGGTTCCTGGCTCAGCCGTTTTGTTATGCCATTCAGCCTGTTTCCGATTGCAGGAAAGAACCTGCCGCCATCACGGAAACTCCGGAGAAAGCGCATGAGACCGCACCCAAGACTGAAATGCCGCAAAATGCGGTTCAAAGAAGTCCGCGCTGTCTATATATGGAGGGAGTCATGCCGCAGAACTCCCGGAAGTTGCGGTTAAAGGTCTGCTGGCTCTGAAAACCGGACAGCTCGGCCACCTCCAGAATCTTGTACTCGGTGCCAAGCAGCAGATTTTTCGCGTAATTGATCCGGAGGGCGTTGACATATTCATAGAAGCCCATATGAAGCACCTGCGTGAAAATCCGGGAAATGTGGAAGCGGCAGACCCCCAGCTCTCTGGACAGGGAATCCAGAGAAAGAGGAGACTGAAAATGCCCTGCCACATATGCAATCAGGTTGGCGGCCAGATTGGAGACAGGAGGCGCAACCGCGTCGGTGACCTCCAGGGAGGGCAGGAGCCTGTGCCACAAAATCTGAAAATAGGCGGAGACAATCGGGGCGCTGTCCGCTTCGTTGACCTCCGAAAGCAAAGTGCTGAACGCATAGTCCACGTCGGGATGACAGGAAGAGACAGGCCTTACCGGTTCCGCCAGGATGCGCCCGGTGAGCTGTCGCGGGAGACCGGCCTGTGGATCCTGGCTGCAGGTGATCATGTCGATCAGCGTCCCGCAGGGCTGGGTCAGCGTCTGGAAAGAGTGGATCGTATTGGGCAGGATTACGGCAAGGTCTCCGGCATGGAGCGTGTGATTTCCGGTGTCTATCTGTACTTTCAGCACCCCGGCCCGCACGCGGATCATTTCCGAGCAGTTGTGCAGATGGGGCGGAAAATCAAGACTCTGCATGGTGGAAGCATGCGGCAGGTTGTGGTTATATTCGTAAAACGGAATAATCATGAACGGCACCTCGAACAGCAATAAATGAGTGGTTTTATTTACGTTGTATGTTAGACATTATAGTCCCCACATGATAAAATGTCAACAAATAGGAAGCGACAGAACGACGGATGGGAAGTAATAATCAACAAACGGAAAGACGAAAAGAATGAGATATCAGGAAAAACGCTAAAATCCAAAAGGAAAGAGAGGAACCGACATGGAACATTCAATTGCATTCATTGGGTATGGAGGGATGGCAGTATGGCATCACAATCTGATTCAGGAGAAGCTTCCCGAACTAACCGTCAGGGGGGCCTATGACATCCGCCCCGAAATACGGGAAGATATCAGGAAAAAAGGGCTGTACGCCTACGAGACCGCCGAGGAGCTGCTGGCGGACGGATCCGTCGACCTGGTAATCATCGCTGTCCCCAACAATTTCCACAAAGATTACTCCATCGCCTGCATGAGGGCGGGAAAAAATGTCATATGTGAGAAACCGGTGACGATGTGCGCGGCGGAACTGGAAGAAGTGATTGCGGTATCCCGGGAGACGGGAAAGGTGTTCACGGTGCATCAGAACAGGCGTTTGGACAGGGATTACAGGATAGTCCGGGAAGTGCTGGAGAAAGGGACCATCGGCGCCCCCTATTTCATCGAGACGAGGGTGCAGGGTTCCCGGGGCTCCATGCACGGCTGGCGGGGCTATCGGGAGAACGGAGGCGGCATGCTGCTGGACTGGGGCGTCCATCTGCTGGATCAGCTGCTGGACATGATTCCGGCGAAAGTAATCTCAGTGGCGGCCCATCTGGAATCCGTCTTCTCCGGCGAGGTGGACGATAATGTGAAAGTGTTTCTGAAATTTGAGAACAATGTATCGGCGCTGCTGGAATTCTCCACCAATTGTTTCATCAACCATCCCAGATGGCATGTGTCATGCACGGAGGGTACCATGGTGGTGGAGGACTGGGAGTGCAATGGCAGGATAGTGAAGCTGGCTGAGGATGCGGAGAAGATGGCCTGGGCGGACGACATCGTCTATACCGCCGCCGGTCCCACCAGGACCATGGCGCCCCGTCCGGCGCATACCCAGCAGGTTCTGGAGTTGCCGGACTTAAGGCCCGATGTGTCGGATTATTACAGGAATGTAATCGGGGCGATTGAGAAGACACAGGAGCTGATTGTGAAGCCGGAGCAATGTCTGCGGGTAATGCGGCTGATAGATCTGCTGTTCGCCGTCAATGAACAGGGGGGTTCGGCTACCTGCAGGATTTGAGGAGATGCGGGAGCAGTTTCATGGAGGAATGGAAATCGAGAAAGGAATGGTGAACATCATGAAAAAAGCGTTGATTTTTCAAGGAGGATGGGACGGCCATGAGCCGCAGCTGGTGTCTGCGCGCTTTGGGCGCCTGCTGGAGGCGGAAGGGTTTTCCGTGGAGATATCGGATACGTTAGAGTGTCTGGCGGACGGAGAGAAGCTGCTGGAATATGACCTGTTCGTGCCCTGCTGGACGGGCGGAGACCTGCCCTGGGAGTATGTCCAGAACATCTCCAAAGCCATCGGCAAGGGCGCGGGGATAGCGGGCTGCCACGGCGGCATGTGCGACGCGTTCCGCCAGAACACGGAGTGGCAGTTCATTACGGGAGGCCAGTGGGTGAGCCATCCCGGCGGAGACGGCGTGGAATACATGGTGAACATCCGGCATGGCTCCAGCCCTATCACGGACGGCCTGGAGGACTTCATGGTCTGCAGCGAGCATTACTATCTCCATGTGGATCCGTCCGTGCAGGTACTGGCCACCACGAGATTTCCGGCGGTAAATTATTATCATATATCCAACAGGCCCATCGACATGCCGGTGGTATGGACGAAGTACTGGGGCAACGGGAGGGTGTTCTACTGTTCTCTGGGACATCACGATGATGTGTTCGACAAGTCGCCCAATGCCCGGGAACTGATGCGCAGGGGGATGCTCTGGGCGGCGGAGGGCAGGGCTGTCGCCAGGGAGCGCGGACTGACCACGGAGCGATTCGAGAATACCGCGAAAATGTATTAATCCGGGATTGAAGACAGCAAATGCTGACAGGGCATTTGCGGAACCGGAAGATAGGAGAGAGCGATGAAAACAACAAAAATCGGTATCGTCGGTATTGGTTCCATCAGCGGAATCTATCTGGAAAATATTACAAATACGTTCAGGGAGCTGGAGATTGCCGGTGTCTGCGATTTGATTCCCGAACGTGCTCAGAACGCTGTGGAAAAGTATACTATTCCGAAACTGTACAAGGATATGTATGAGCTGTTCGCGGATCCCGAGGTAGACATTGTCCTGAACCTGACGCGCCCTTATGAACACTATGAAGTGACAAAAGCGGCCCTGAACGCCGGGAAGCATGTGTATTCCGAAAAGCCCCTGGGGGCCTCTTTGCAGGAGGGCCGGGAGCTTCTGGCGCTGAGCAAAGAAAAAGGATTGATGCTGGGCGGAGCCCCTGACACTTTCCTGGGCGCGGGAATCCAGACTTGCCGGAAACTGATCGAGGACGGATACATAGGGACGCCCATAGGAGCTGCCGGTTTCATGATCTGCCGCGGGCATGAGTCCTGGCATCCGGATCCGGAGTTCTACTATAAATACGGCGGCGGCCCCATGTTCGATATGGGCCCCTACTATTTGACCGCCATGGTCAATCTGCTCGGGAATGTGAACGAGGTATTTGCCATGACCAAATCCTCTTTCCCCCGGCGCCTCATCACCAGCAAAGAGCATTTCGGTGAAATCATTGACGTGGAGGTACCTACCTATTACGCCGGCACCATGACCTTTGAGAGCGGTGTCATCGGCACCCTGTTCACCACGTTCGACGCCTATTATGAGGGGCAGGCACGCCTTGAAATCTACGGATCGGAGGGGACATTGTATGTTCCGGATCCCAACTGTTTCGGAGGCCCGGTCCGGCTTCTGCGCCCTGAACACGGAACCATAGAGGAGATGCCGCTGGCTTTTGCCTATAAGGAGAACAGCCGTGCGCTGGGGCTTGCGGATGCAGCGAAAGCCATTGAGGCCGGCCGGAAGCCCAGGGCCAACGGGGACATGACCTATCATGTGCTGGAAATCATGGAGGGCTTTGCCGCCAGCGGGAAAGAGAGGCGGATCGTGCCCATCGAGTCCCGCTTTGAGAAGACACCGATTATGAAACGCGCCGGGATTCCGGGCGTGCTGGATGCCTGATCTGTACTTAATCTGAAACGATACAGTTCTGCTTGACCAAAGCGGCTCTGATGGAGAACCGGCAAAGAATTACTGCCTGTATCCGTCAGGGCCGTCTCTGCTTTGACAGGAGGGCATCCTGAAATCAGGCGGCTTTTATCTCTGATTATGTGGTCAAGGCGGAACAGGCGATAAAGAAATGTCCTCTTTCCATGAATATCGTCGGACATAGGAAGGGTGGGAAGCGCTTTTCGCGCCCATTGCATCGGCCATAAAGGAATTGTCCCGCTGGACCGCGAGATAAGCGGTGTGCGTCTGTGAGAATTCAGGAATGTATTTCAGGATATTTCAGGAATTTGCTTCTACGTGATTGACTATCTTTTTCCTTTTTGATACAATGGAACAAATGTTTGGAACAGTGACAGTTTCTGCTGTGCCGAGGGGAGATATGGGAAAAGACGACAAGGAATATGACGCGTTTGAGATATTCGAGCAGATACAGGAGCAGGAGGGGACGGGCGCCGGGCAGCCTTTGCCGCGGCCGCTGTCTCCGGAACCTGTGCGGCCTGTAAGGCCTGTTTCCCCTGTAAAGCCTGTGCGGCCGGTTCTTCGGGAGGAAGCCCCTTACTATGAGATAGAATACGATTCCTGCCCTATGCCGGGCGTGGGGAAATTTGTCCTGAAAATGGGGGAGGGGCATTCCCCGGATAAAAGCAGTACAATCAAGGTGCCGCAGCAGCAAGAACAGGAGCGGGATGCTGTGCGGGAGCGCTTTAACCAGATGCGGGACATCGCAAGGGAAAGCCGCTGCCTGACATTCAGCAATTCTAAATTTTATGACAAGAGGGTCCAGCAGGAGAATTCCAGGCTTTTCTACAGACAGGGCATGTTCATGAAAGAGTTTGAAGACGACTGCGGGAAGTCTCTCCCCTACAGCGCGTATTTTCCCAATTATCAGATGATGGGGTACGGACAGCTGCGGACCTATTTTACATGGCGGACCCGGGTGCGGCAGGGGGATGTTCAGGCTACTTCGCTGTCGTACGCTTTTTTGTATCTCTATGAACTGGTGAACAATATCGGCGTGGAAGGGCCGGAGGACGGGCTGGAGCGGCTGATGATTTTCTGGGAGGCCTATCGGGTATATGATGCATCCATTGATAAATATGTGCTGCGATGGCTGAAAGATTACCATATTTATTATGAACTCCCATGGTCCTTTAAGGAATTCATCGACAGAAATGGGCTTGGCGCCCACTTCCCTAAGCTGACCAACCCGGAAGATGATTTCGGATTATATTGCGCTATTTCAAAATATGACATTCGGAAGTCCGGTTTCTATACGGAAGAGAGGATGCCTTTGCTGAAAGACTGCTTTCATTTCATCATGGACAGGCTCAGCCGGGCTTTCGCGGAGAGCCATGTGGATCTGGAGGAATATATTTTCCGTCCGACCCGGAATATGTCCGTGTGGACGCCCTTTCAGGGTGCGTTGTTCTACCCGGCGCTGCGGCAGAGGGACAGGCGCGTGGTGCTGTCGGAAAAGGAGATTTACCTGTGCAGCGGGAACCGATGGACCTTCAGCACGGTGATTACCACGGAAAGCGGCAGGCAGCTGATTGGTTTCTGCCTAAAGCAGATGGAGTCCGTGCTGCGGAGGCTGACGAAATACAGGCATAAGCTTTCGGCCAATATAAACAGCCTCAGCCCTGTGATGGTCCAGGAGCTGGGCAAAGACGGAATCTCTCTGGAGGAAGTCGTCACAGGCGCTACGGAGGAATTCTACAGGGAGGCCACGAAGACGGTGGTCAAGGTGGACAATGCTTCCCTGGAAAAAATCCGGCAGGAGGCATTGGCGACACAGGAGAGGCTGATAGTCCCGGAGGAGCCGCTGCAGACCGCTGTTTTGTCCGGGAAAGCGGATTCCGGGCGGAGCAGCAGAGATGATGGGGAGATTTCCGGGAGAGAGCAGCCTGCCGAAATGGGGCAGCTTTCTGGAGCAGATAATAGTCAGGCGCGGGAAAGAGAAAGCTTATATGGAGCAATGCCGGGAGAGAAAAATGAATTGTCTGGAAACGGAGGAGAAATATCTGAAACTGCGCAAGAATCTTCTGGAAATAGCGGGTCAGCGTCCCCCTGGGACAGCCTGAAAGAGGCGCTGTCGGAGACAGAGAGAAAGGCCTTGCGGCTGGTGGCGGAGGGGGAGACGAACTTGAAGCCTTTCGCTGACGGACAGGGTGTCATGCTGGAGGTGCTGATGGACGGCATCAACGAAAAGGCCATGGACTCCATCGGCGACAGCATCCTGGACGATGGATTTGAACTATACGACGACTACAGAGAGCAAGTAAAGGAGATGGTGGAATCCCTATGACAAAGCAGGTACCTACAAGAATAGCCAATATTCTGATCAATGCCTTAAAGGGCGGCGTGGTGCCCAGAGCGGGGCTGGAATATATTACGGTGGGCCGTACACAGGAAATCGCCGCGATCCTGCATGATATTGAAATGATTGAGGAGGGCGGCGCGTCCTTCCGCTTTATCGTGGGGAAATACGGCAGCGGGAAGAGCTTCCTGCTCCAGACGATCCGCAACTATGCCACAGCCAAAGGCTTTGCCGTGGTGGACGCGGATCTTTCGCCGGAGCGGAGATTTGCCGGGACCAAGGGGCAGGGGCTGGCTACTTATAAGGAGCTGATCAAGAATCTGTCCACCAAGTCAAAGCCGGACGGAGGCGCGCTTCCGCTGATATTGGAGAAATGGATTTCCGGCATCCAGATGTCGGTCAGAACGCGGCTTCCTGCGGAAGAAATAGAAAATGCCCGGAGCCGGGAAAAGTCAGCCGCAGGAGACATGGCGGAGGCGGATTCTTCGGCAGAATTCGACAGAGAGGTGGAGCGGCAGATTTATGCCGTGGCAGGTTCCCTGGAGGGAATGGTGAACGGTTTCGAGTTCGCCAAAGCGGTGGTTCTCTATTGGAAAGCCTACAGGGAGGATGACGCGGCCCTGAAATCCAATGTGCTCAGATGGTTTCGGGGAGAATATCCCACCCGAAAGGAAGCCAAGGCGGATTTGGGCATCAATTTCATCGTGACAGACGAGACATGGTACGATTTCCTGAAGATTTTTGCAGCCTTCCTGGTGGGGGCGGGATATAAGGGGATGCTGGTCATCATAGATGAGCTGGTCAATATCTTCAAGATACCCAATTCCATCACCAGGGCCAATAATTATGAAAAAATACTCACCATGTACAATGATGTGCTCCAGGGAAAAGCCCGGCATATCGGTTTCCTCATGGGAGGCACGCCCCAGTGCATTGAGGACAAATATAAGGGTGTGTTCAGCTATGAGGCGCTGCGCTCCCGGCTGGCTGAGGGACATTTCGCCACAGCGGATGTAAAGGATCTGTCCGCCCCCATCATCCGGCTCCAGATGCTGACCCAGGAGGAAATGTACATCCTTGTGGAGAAACTGCAGAACATTCATGCCCAGCTGTACAATTATACTCCGGCACTGGCTCAGGAGGATCTGGTATATTTTCTGACGGTAGAATATAACCGCGTGGGTGCCGAGACTCATATCACGCCCCGTGAGATTATCCGTGACTTTATCGAACTGATCAATATCCTGCACCAGAATCCCCAGAAGACTGTCTCGCAGATTCTCGGGGACAACAGTTTTGAGATGGCCAAGGGAGGGATTCCGGACGAAGAAATACAGGACGAATTCCGGGAATTTGAGATATAAATTTGAGATATAATTTGGATGTCTTGACCAAAGTCTCATTCATCTTTTGGGGGAAATGAAAGAAATGTCCTTTCTGGACAACCTGGATGACAACGGACGATAATCGGACAAAAAGAGGTTCATTATGGATTACACAACAGACGCAGTGCAGATAAAGCGGGTACACGACAAGCTGGCCTGGATGGCTCAGCGGGAGGGCAGTCTGGTTCGGCTGGAGGGGCCGGCAGGTTCCGGGTGGATTGCAGACTTTGAAGCGAATCAGCATATCAGTCTGCCCGAGGATTTTCGGGAGATCGTCAGCCGGACTGCCGTCGGCGGAACCCTGCCTGACGTATGCAATATCCGGTACTGGCGTCCCCTGTGGAACATGGAAATCGAGGATCGTGAGGCGTCCCTGGATGTGCCCTACCCTCCTGCGGAGGATTCGCGGGCCCTGCGCGGGGAGCTGACAGAACAAGCGAATCCGTCCAAGCTGCCGGGGCAGATTCTGATTATGGGAGGCGATCATCTGGGCTGGTCCCTTGTCACTGCCGGGCCATGCACCGGGGAAATATGGACGATAGGGGACTTCGGAGTCCGCCGGGCCCCGGCATGCACCTTTGCCCAGTGGCTGGAGCTGGTGCTGGACGGCAACCTGGAGGCCTACCTGACCTGCTGCCTCACCGGAGAGGAGGGGCGGCGGGGCCGTTCCCGCCGCTTTCAGGATGTAATCGGGGCGGACTTTACCTGGCCCGAGGGAGCCAGTCCCGCCGAACAATGTGCCAGATGGCTGGAGGATAACCGTTTTGTCCACCAGGGGCCCAGTGACAGCTGGGCCGGATACCTCCTGGGGCAGCTGCGCCAGACTCTGGCCCTGCTGCCCCAGGAGAGGGATGAAAGGCTTTCCGCCCGTCGGGCCGCCCAGCAAGAGCCGGGCTGGCAGTGGGACAAGGAGCGGGCGGCGGAATGGGCCCGAGTCGGAGAATTGATTCAGGTCGTCCGGACTGCGGAGGAAAACGGGGAGATGTGGGGCTCCACCGATCCGCGGGAAGAGGAACTGTTCCGGCGGGCGGCGGAGCTGGTCCACCTCAAGCGCTTTCAGGCCCGGGGCGAGGGCATCCGGGACCTGTCTTTCCTGGAGGGGCTGACCGGGCTCAAGGAGCTGGATTTGTGGGACAACGACATCGAGGATCTGTCCCCTCTGGCCACCCTCACCGGTCTGCGGGAGCTGTGGCTGCCCTGCAACCTGATTTCCGACTTGTCCCCCCTGGCCGGGTTGGACAAGCTGGTGCAGCTGAACGTCTACGGCAACCGCATTACCAGCCTGGAGCCCCTGCGGGGGATGACAGGCCTGAATCAGCTGAACCTGCGGAGCAATCCCCTGGAGCCGGGGACGCTGGCCTGCCTGCGCAAGTGCAAGCGGCTGGGGATGCTGAACCTGAGCGACACTGGCCTGGGGGACATCTCCGACCTGGAATTCTGCCGAGCCTGGATTCTGGACTTATATGAGAATCCGAATCTCACCGGTCTGGAGGTCATCTCGACCATGAAGCGGCTGAACTGCCTCTGTCTGGACACCAATGTGGCCCGCCGGTACGACATCCCGGCCCTGGCCCCACAGCTCACCGAGCATGTGGAACTGGGCGGCATATCTCTCTATGTGTGGCCGGAGAAATATTTCTAGAACCGAAGGCAAAAGAATAAACTTACAGTAGTTCGCAGTTGGTGGCTGCCATTGATGCCTTGGAAGAGAAGCATCTCTATGAGGAATTTGGCAGATTGCGGTCAGGATTCTTTTGATTAAGAATGGGCGCATTGTGCAGGACGGCAGCCGTGACGACCTGGTTGCAGCTGAGGGCGAATACAAGACAGTGTATGAGACAGTGGTACCAATAGAATATATTTTATGGCATGGGGACTGCACAATGGACGTATTTAACAGGCTTGCGCCTTTTATACAGGATTTTATCTATGAGAATAAATGGGAAGAGCTGCATGGCAACCAGGTGGCGGCCTGCCAGGTCATCTTCGACAGCGACGACAACCTGCTGCTGTCCTCCGGCACGGCTTCCGGCAAGACGGAAGCAGCCTTCCTTCCGGTGCTCACGCATCTTTATGAGAAGCCGTCCCGCTCCGTGGGGGCCATGTACATCTCCCCTCTGAAAGCGCTTATCAATGACCAGTTCAAGCGCCTGGAGCAGATGCTCTTGGACTCCAACATCCCCGTCACCAAATGGCACGGGGACGCCTCCGTGGACAAAAAGGACAGGCTGATCAAGCATCCGGAGGGCATCCTGCAGATCACCCCGGAATCCCTGGAGAGCCTGATCACCAACAAGCGGGGGGCCTGCCTGAATATGTTCTGCGACCTGCGCTTCGTCATCATCGATGAGGTGCACTCTTTCATGCGGGACGAAAGGGGGCTGCAGCTTCTCTGCGTGCTGGAGCGGCTGAGGGCCCTCACCGGCGTAAATCCCCGCAGGATAGGCCTCTCCGCCACTTTGGGGGACATGTCCCTGGCCCAGGACTGGCTGAATACGGGCACAGGGCGGAAGTGCGCGGCTCCTGTGGCGGACGAGGGGAAGAAACGTGTCCGTCTGCACATCGAGCGTTTCGTGAACGTGTCGGACAAGCGGGATTTGGTGGAGCGGAACGGCAGCATGAATATCGTGGACAAGGATACCGGCGGCGACATGGGCGACAGGGAGCATTACGAGTACCTCTTCCGACAGACCCTGGACAAGAAGACCATCATCTTCGCCAACAGCCGGGAGGAAATCGAGTTCATCATGGCCAATCTGCGCGAAATAGCGCTGAAACATAAAGCACCTGACGTATACCGCGTCCACCATGGCAATGTCTCCGCCCTGCTGCGGGAGACCACGGAGGACGAGATGAAGTCTGCCGATGAGAAAATCGTCACCGGGGCCACCGTGACTTTGGAGCTTGGCATCGACATCGGCTCCCTGGATCAGGCGGTGCAGATAGGCGCGCCCCTGAACGTATCCAGCTTCGCCCAGAGGCTGGGCCGCTGCGGACGGCGGGGGCAGGTGCCCCAGCTGCTGTTCACCTTCGTGGAGAGCATCAAGATCAATTCCTCCGACATCCTGGGCCCCATCAACTGGGAGTTCATCCGGACGATCGCCATCATCGAGCTGTACCTGAGGGACCACTGGATGGAGCCCATCCCGCCCAGGCACCATCCCTATAACCTGCTGTACCACCAGACCATGAGCATCCTGAAGAGCAATGGGGAGATGTCCCCCGCCGGGCTGGCCCAGGCAGTCCTCACGCTGGGGGCTTTCCGGAAGATTTCCCAGGAGGACTATAAGAAGCTGCTGCTGCACCTGATCTATATCGAACAGCTGGAGCGCTCCGAGCATGACGGGCTGCTGATCGGGCGGGCCGGGGAGCGGGAGGTGAACAGCCACAAGTTCCTGACGGTGTTCCTGGCCCCGGAGTACCTGCTGGTGAAGGAGGAGAACCGGACGATCGGCACCGTGGACAAGACCTATCCCGTGGGCACCCGCTTCGCTTTGGCAGGCATGTCCTGGGAGACAGTGGACATCAATGTGAAGTCCAAGGTGCTGTTCGTGAAACGGGTGCCCGGCATCTCCGTGGTGGACTGGGACAGGGATTTCGAGGCGGAGCTCCACACGGTGCTGGTTCGCAAGGTGCGCAGCGTCCTGGAGCGGGACGACCCGTATCCTTATTTAAGCGACCGCTGCCAGGAGCGCCTTTTGGAAATCCAGTACATCGCCCGGAACAGCGGCATACTGGAGAATCTGGTGACGGAGCTGTCCAAACAGAAGTTCGCCATATTCCCCTGGGTGGGGACCAGGCAGCTGGTGACGCTGCACTATGCGCTGCTCCAGCGTAAGATCAAGAGCAAGATTCCCTGGAGCACCTGCCTGTACCTGGAGGTGGTCTTTGACGGGAGCAAAGAGGAGCTGGCGGGCATCATCAGCGACATCCTGCATTCCGACCTGGACCTCTACAGCCTGCCCCTGCCGGACAAGATTCAGATCAGGGGAAAATATAATGAATTCATTCCGCTGGAGCTTCTGCGGAAGCAGTTCATCGAGGATTACCTGGACTTCGAGGGGCTGAAGCGGGATATGTGCGGGACATGATTTTATGGCATTTGAGAAAAAGCAGACAGATTGTTTTGCTGATAGTATGCGGATGTTGTCCTCTGGCCGGCCAGGGGACAATATTTTTATGCAAAACGTAAATAATGCCATATTGATTTTTGGGAATACATTATATATAATATCCAAAACAGCAAAAGTAAATTCTGTGAACTTTATTCGGCCGGGCTGCATGAGGCTACGCCGACGGGAACAGATTTTCGGACTGCGGAAAGGTTTGGGTATTCTATGACAGATATTTTCAAAAAGGCAAAGGGCATCTTTCTGCCGGGAAAGTCTGCCGAGCCAAATGTGTTGGCGGCTTTCCGTCTTGATTTTTCCTATTCTGGCGGCCATATGGAATTTACAGTGGCAGCTCATACTTTTTACCGTATTTACTTAAACGGAATATTCTTAGGACTTGGTCCTGCACCGGCAGCTTTCGGACGCCTGAAAGCGGACAGCTACGACCTCACGGGCAGGCTGGAGGAAGAGAACCAGCTGGCGGTGGAGGTCATGGGGTATGTGCCCCGGGAATTCAATTATTCCACTCATGAAGATTCTGTTTTTTTCGGCGAGCTTACCTTGGACGGAGAGGTGGTGGCAGCCACAGGAGAGGACAGCTGGAAATGCGGAGTTCTGCCCTACAGGGATTTCCGGACGGAGGCCCTGTCCCATGGACGCAGATATCCTGTGGAACTGTATATGCTGCGGGAAAGGTATGACGAGTGGCGCAGGGGAACGATTCCCCGGGAGACCGGATGTGAAGTGGTGGCGGAAAGCATGGAGGAGACCTGGCGGGACGGCGGAAACCAGGATATTCCCGCGGGACATCGTATCGTCCTGAGACGCGCCACGGCCATGCCGGATATGGAGGAGATACGAGACCTTGCTTTCACCGGGGCGTCCTCGGTGGAATTCGAGGATTTCGACGGAGCGGCGGGAAACTGGTGGGAGACAGAAGAGTATCTGGACCGCAGCGGCGGTGCGGATATTAAACGGCCGGCCTTTTCCCGGGCGGGATACCGGGACAGGGCTTTCGCGGGCAGTCTGAAAGAGGAGCGGGATGCCGCCGGCGCTGTAAGCTGTGAAATCCGTCCAAAGGGAAAGGCGGCCGCCCTGGAATTTGCCCTGAAAGAAGCGGAGACAGGACTGATCGGTCTGTGCTTTGAGACGCAAGGGCCTGCCACCGTGGATATCGTCTGGAACGACTTCCTGGACGAGGAGGCGAAAGTGCCGGTGAAAGCGGACAGCGTGAACCGCGTCATCCGTCTGGAATCCGAGGGCGGGAGGATTTCCTTTGAATCCATGGAACCCCATTTCCTGAAATACATCAAGATTATCGTGGAGACGTCACAATCTTTCCGACTGCTCGATATCTATGTAAGGCGTTACCGTTTCCCGGACAGGAACAGGGCTTTCTTCCTCAGCAGCGATAGGGAGGTGAACCGCATCTACGAGGCCTCCAAAAGAACGCTCCTCACCAATACGCTGGCCTTTTTCCTGGATTCTCCGGAGCGTGAAAGGGGCGGCTGGGCCGGGGACAGTTACTGGACTGGGCGTGCATCCGCTATGGTGATGTCGGATACTATGGTGGAACGTTCTATGCTGTATGATTTTCTGGCGGCGGACTATGCGGAGGCCTTGCCGGGGACATTCCCCTGCTGCTGCTGCGGAGGAGCGAAGAGGGATCCCGGACTGATGTATACCTGGAGCCTGTTCGTGTTCCTGGAGCTGACAGATTACTATCAGAGAACAGGGGATGAGGAACTGAAAGAGGACTTCCGCAGCCGTGTGGAGACTTTCATGGAGGCTTCCCGGACCCTGAAGAATTCCCTGGGCCTGCTGGAAAATATTCCGGGTTTTGTGTTCATTGACTGGTCTGCCTCCAACAATGCCGCCAATACGGCGCCGATATGCACTGCGGCCAACGGTCTGTATGCCCTTGTGGCAGACAGATTGGGAGAGATGTATGGAAATGAGCCCTACAGGGCGGAGGCGGAGCAGATTCGCAGTGTCTTCCGAGAGCAGTACAGAAAGGTGGAAAGCAGCAAATATGACCTATTTACCATGTATCCGTTCCTGTCCGATTCCATGACATTAAAAGATGGAAAGCTGGTGGAGAACAGTGTCTACAGCGAGGCGGCTCAGTACTATTATTTCTGGACGGGCCTGCTGCGCAGGGAGGACGCGCCGCAGCTGTGGAAGATTCTGTTGGAACAGTTCGGACCGATGCCGCAGAAATACCGCGGGACCATGCAGCTGTCTGTGGGGAATTGCGGGGTGTTTTTCGGACATATGATGCGTTTTGAACTGCTGTCACGGTTCGGCGAGACAGAGCTGCTGGAAAAGGAACTGAAACATCTGTGCGGTTATATGACAGGAAATGACCCGGGCACTTTCTGGGAGACATTGAGCGGCACGGACAGCCGCAACCATGGCTTCGGCGCTCACTATGGAGTTGTAGTCATGAGGGATTTCCTGGGCATGGACATTCCCGACAGCAGGAACAAGACCCTGCGCATTGCGCCGGGGCAGGGGAGCCTGCGGTGGGCGAAAGGCAGAATCTGCCTGGAGGATGGACAGTTTGCCGCGGTCTGGCATAAGGGGATTGACAGCCTTTCCCTGTCTGTGTCGGCGCCGGAGGGCTATCGGATTCTTCTGGAGCTGCCATGGGAGTACTGCGGGGGAAAAATCATAGTAAACGGGAAAGAACAGGAATATAAAAGAAGCCTGATCTGCGGCAATATTCTGGACGTGAAGATTCAGGCGTAAGACACAATCAGAATGAAGCGCTGCGCCCGAATGGGTGCAAACGAAAGAACGGAAAGAGATGTCTGCAAAACTGTATGTCAGGAACAAAAAGCAGACAAGGAGCCGGGCAGAATAGAGAGGAGAAGAACAGCATGACACAAAGGGAAAGAAAGGACATCTTCCGCGTCATGGACGCGGATACCCTGAAGACGGGCAAGGAGGATATCAGGACCAGAAGATTCCTGCTTCCGAAACGGATTCTGTGGACGAAAGGCCATGTGGAGAACAGCCAGACGCTTCTGGAGGACAGGGAGATACAGATTTCCCTGGCAGCGCATCAGCCCTGCATCCTGAAGAATGAGGGTGAGGAGAAAGCGTCTGTCCTGTTGGATTACGGCGTGGAGATTCACGGCGGCATCCGCCTGCTGGCCTGGATGGACAGCACGAACAGAGGCGCAAAGGTCCGCGTCCGCTTTGGAGAGTCCGCCTCGGAGGCCATGAGCGAAATCGGCGGCCAGACCAATGCCACCAATGACCACGCCAGAAGAGATATGACCGTAGAGGTGGGCATGATGAGCATGAATCAGCTTGGGGAGAGCGGATTCCGCTTCGTGCGTATCGACCTGGAGGAGCCGGACGTCTCCATTGCCTTAAAGACTGTCTGGGCTGTGCTGATCTACAAAGATGTACCTTACCGGGGCAGCTTTGAATGCAGCGACCCTCTGCTGAACCGCATCTGGGATGTGGGCGCCTACACGGTGCACCTGAACATGCAGGAATACATATGGGACGGCATCAAGAGGGACCGCCTGGTCTGGGTGGGAGACATGCATCCGGAGATTACCACGATCAAAGCAGTGTTCGGCGAGGATTCCGCTGTGGAAGACAGTCTTGACTTTATACGCAAGGAGACCCCGCTGCCCGGCTGGATGAACGGCATGGCGAGTTATTCTATGTGGTATTCCATCATCACCTGGGACTGGTATCAGTATACCGGGAAGAAAGCATTCCTGGAGAAGCAGAGGGAGTATCTGACAGGGCTGGCAAATCTGCTCTCAGAACATATCGATGAGAAAGGACAGGATACGGTAAAAGAGGGACGTTTCCTGGACTGGCCCTCGGAGGGCAGGCTGACGATAGTGGACGCAGGTGTACAGGCTCTGCATATCTGGGCTGCAAGGAGCCTGGAAAAGATTTTCGATGTTCTGGGAGAGGAAGAGCAGGCTGCGCAGTGCAAAAAAGATTTGGAGCGTCTGACGGGTTTCGTGACAGACTATGAGGATTCCAAGCAGGCGGCGGCTCTCTCGGTGCTCATGGGCCAGAAAGATGCCGCGGAGGTAAATGAGACCCTGCTGGGGGCAGGCGGAGCAAAGGGGATGTCCACTTTCATGGGCTATTATATCCTGTCAGCCAGAGGGATGGCCGGGGACTATCAGGGCTGTCTGGACTGCATCCGGGATTACTGGGGCGGGATGCTTAAGCTCGGCGCCACCACGTTCTGGGAGGATTTCGATATAGACTGGATGGAGAATGCGGGACGAATCGATGAACTTCCGAAGGAGGGCGAGGTGGATGTACACAGCACCTACGGCGGCTACTGCTATCAGGGCTATCGCCACAGCTTCTGCCACGGATGGGCCAGCGGCGCCACGCCCTGGCTGTCGGAGAATGTGCTGGGGATTAAAATCCTGGAGCCGGGCTGCAGGAAAGTGAAGATAGAGCCTCATCTGGGAGATCTGGACTGGGCGAAAGGAACCTATCCCACGCCTTACGGCGAGATTTCCGTATCCCATGTGAAGCAGGCGGACGGGACGGTGGCCACGACGGTGTCGGCGCCGGAAGAGGTGCAGTTTGAGATACAGGACTGAAGTCAACGCAACGGAACAGACAGCGGTCAGGAAATCCGGGATGGATGTAAGCCTGCGGAAGAGGAAAAGCGCAGGGCGAATAGAATTCACAGAGCAAGGAGACAGGATTATGAATCTGAAAGAAAGACAGAAAATATTTGAAAATCCGACAAAAGAATATCGGGGAAAGCCGTTCTGGTCCTGGAACGGAAAACTGGAGGAGGAAGAGCTGTACCGTCAGGTAGATGTCATAAAGGAGATGGGCTTCGGGGGATATTTCATGCATTCCCGCACCGGCCTGGAGACGGAGTACCTGGGAGACGAGTGGTTCGAGCTGACCAATAAGTGCGCGGATTACGGGCAGAAAGCGGGTCTGGAGTCCTGGCTTTACGATGAGGACCGCTGGCCCTCCGGGAGCGCGGGCGGCATGGTGACCAAAGAAGAGAAATACCGCGCCATGTTCATGGAGATGAATTACCTGACGGAGGATGCCTGGAAAGCATGGCGGCCCGACGAGAATGTCCTTGGAGCATATGCGTGCAGAATCGGGACAGATGAAGAGGGATGTCTCAATGGGATTTTTTCCGGAAAGAGAATGCTGCAGGCGGGAGACGACCTGGCGGAGGGAGAGACGGCCATAGAGTTCCGCACCCGCTATTCCGTCTGCAATGACAATTACAACGGCTACTGCTATGTGAACACCATGCACAAGGAGGCCATAGAAAAGTATATCCAGCTGACCCATGAGAAATATAGGGAAAAATGCGGAGATAAGTTCGGCAGGGAGATTATGGGCATCTTCACGGATGAGCCCCACAGGGGCGGCGTGTTCACGAACTTCGCGGAAGGGGAGGTGAATGCCGCTCCCTATACGCCGGATTTGTTCCCGGAATTCGAGAAGCGCTTTGGCTACAGCCTGAAAGAGAACCTGCCGGAGCTTTTCCTCAGAACAGCGGAGGGGGAGATGTCCAAAATCACGAGGGATTATTTTGAACTGTGCCAGGAGCTTTTCCAGGAGCGCTTCGCCATTCCCATCCAGGACTGGTGCAGGGAGAACAAGCTGATTTTCACGGGACATGTGCTCCACGAGGATTCCCTCTGCTGCCAGGCCATCATGCAGGGATCCCTGATGCGCTTCTACGAATATATGGACTATCCCGGAATCGACCTCTTAAGCGAGGGAAACAAATGTTACTGGGTGGCAAAGCAGATTTCCTCCGTGGCCAGACAGCTGGACAAGGAGTGGGTCCTGTCCGAACTTTACGGCTGCACGGGATGGCAGATGAATTTTGAGTCCTACAAGAATGTAGGTGACTGGCAGGCGCTGTTCGGCGTGAACTTAAGATGTCCGCATCTGTCCTGGTACACCATGAAAGGCGAGGCCAAGAGGGACTATCCCGCCAGCATGCTGCATCAGTCCTGCTGGTATCGGGATTATCACTATGTGGAGGACTATTTCTCCAGAATCCATGCCGCGCTGCATGGCGGAAAGCCTGTCTGCAGCCTGCTGGTGCTCAACCCTATCGAGAGCGTCTGGGCCAGGAGCTACAGCGGTTCTTTCGACGGACTTTCCGGCGTGGACAAAGAAATCATCCGTCTGGAGGAGCAGTACGCGGCGCTGTTCCATATCCTTTCCGGCAATCAGATTGACTTCGATTACGGCGAGGAGGACATCATGGCCCGCCATGGAAGAGTGGAGGACGGCGTTCTGTACGTGGGCAGCTGCTCCTACCGCAAGGTTCTGGTGGCAGGCATGGACACCATGCGGGCCAGTACGCTTGCGCTGCTGGAGAAGTTCTCCGCACAGGGCGGGGAGATTATCTTCGCCGGCGGGGTTCCGGGCTACGTGGATGTGCTCCCTGCGGACAAAGTGGAAAAGCTTGCGGACAGATGCACAAAAGTGCCTTTTGAGGAGGAAACCGTGGCCCGGGCGGCAGAAAGCGGCCTGGAAGTCAGGATTGTGTCTGCGGATCCGGAAGACCGGGAGAGCGGCGCGGTCAAAAAGGATCTCTTCGTGCAGGCTTTCCAGATAGAGGGCGGCCGTATGGTGATGCTGCTGAATGTGAACCGTGAAAAGGGTTACGAAAATATCTCCATAGATTTGGGGCCGGGCGCTTATCTGGAGCTGTGGGATGCCAGAAGCGGCAAGGTGTCAAGGCCTGATTATCAGGTGTCGGACGGAAAAATCCTCCTTACGCTGGATCTGGAAAAGGGCGGGGAGCGGATTTTCCTGATTATGGGAGAGGAGCGCTCCATGGAAGAAGAGCGCTTTGCCGCAGAACGGGAACTGCCTGCGGCGGAGGCCTTTACAGGCAGAGAGCCTGTGGAACTGCCGGAAGCTTTCAGCTATCGTTTGTCGGAGAGGAATATCTGTGTACTGGATATGGTATCCGTGACGGACGACAAGGGAAATGTGATTCCCCGGATGGAGGTACTCAAAGCGGACCGCGCCCTCAGGGATATTCTGGACATCCCTTACCGGGGCGGAGAGATGCTGCAGCCCTGGTATCAGGTAAAGTATAAGGGCGGGAATACGAAGCTGTTGTCTGTGGTTTCGCTGGAATATGACATTGAGATAGCAGTGGTTCCTGAGGATATTCGGCTGGTGGTAGAAGATTTGACGCATATACGGCAAATCCTGGTGAATGGGAGGGAAATCCCGTTGACCAGCAGAGGGAAATGGATCGACATCTGTTTCGACGAGCTGGAGATTCCGGCGGACTCTTTGGAAAAGGGCCGCAATACGATTGCTGTCGCCATGGATTATTACAGCACCTGCGGCATAGAGGCCGCTTATCTGCTGGGAGATTTCGGCGTAGAGATGGCAGCGGATGCGCAGCAGAATGCTGAGGCGGAGGCAGAGGAAGCGAAAGACGGAAAGCGCCTTGCGGGAACCAGGCCGGTCCTTGCCAAGCTTCCGGAAAAACTCGTCATTGGTGACATCACGAATCAGGGCCTGCCTTTCTATTCGGGGAGCGTAATCTATGAGCTGGACGAGTCGGCGGAGGGACAAAAGGGCCGCCGCGTAAGCGTGAAAGCCCACGGCTTCGGCGGAGCCCTTGTGAAGATTCACGGCGAAAGTGATGAGACGATTGCATTCCCGCCCTATCAGGCAGATGTGACGAATCTGCGCAGCATCGAAGTGGTTCTGACCAGGAGAAACACGTTTGGTCCTCTCCACCAGTGCCCCAAGGAAGCGCCCGCCTACGGCCCGGGGAACTTTATGACTGTAGGCGAGGGATGGAGCGATGCCTATATGCTTTATCCTCAGGGATTGCTGGAGAAGCCGGAAGTCAGGAGATAGAAGAAACGCTGATATTGATTTTCCCCAAAACCCGACATGGTAATGGATGATAATATGGACTTGGGTTTTGGGCTTCATTGTAAAATGAAATGCGACAAGAGTTAATAAACTCTATCGCATTTCTTTTTTTATACGCTTTTATAGGGAATGTGTCAAGGGTTTAGGACTTTTGGCACATTCCTTTTTTATTTTGGAGCGATAGGAGGTGTAGAAAGCGTGAGAAAAGGTAATAGGCGATTGAACTATGAGGACAGAAAACGGATTGAAAAAATGAAAGAGCAGGGGGCGAGAGTGATTGTAATTGCTGACACTATCGGGGTCCACCGTGCGACTATCTACAACGAGTTAAAGCGTGGAGGTACACCCTATCGGGCGGAAGTCGCACAAAGGACGGTGTAGGTATGGAAATAACGGCGGAAGCGTTGCAGGAAAAGGCTAGGGAATTGGCGGATATGGTCGGTAGTGTGGTAGTAGATGAAGCGTTGCCGTTGGAAACATTGGAAGCCGTGGCGGATTGTCTGAAAGAGGATTGCAGGCAGATTAGGCAGGCGGTACAGGATATGCAGGAAGAGCAGCAGGCAATAGAGAGAATGACCGCAGGAAAGGAGGGATAGCGTGGCAAGCAAAACGGAAAAGCACACGGTAGCGTATAGGAACGTGAAAAAGTGTGAGTTTCATAATATCGGGTCGTACATTGTGGCGACAAGCGTAATCGGCGGTACTACGTTTTGTGCGTTCTTTGATTCAGGATTGCATACCGAGGAAAGCATAAGGCGGAGAGGAAGCATAAAGTTACATTCAATTTATTCTAAAAAGTAGGAGGAAAAGAGGAAATGAGCGAAGCAATCAAGCACAACAATGTAGTGATTTTTGATGATAGGGGGATTCCCTCTATTATGGTCCGGTTTGAGAATCCGAGGGCAGCAGTTACCCCGGAAATGTTCATTATCGGCGGGAAAGAGGTAGACGCTATCTATATTTCCAAGTACCCCAATAAGGTAATCAAGGGCAGGGCGTACAGTCTGCCAATGGTAGACCCGACAACGGAAATTACCTTTGATGAAGCATTGGCAGCTTGCCGGACAAAGGGCGAGGGGTGGCACTTAATGACCGCTACCGAGTGGGAATATGTGTTAAATGAGAGCCGGAAGAAAGGCACGTTGCCCCACGGTAATACGGATTGGGGAAATGATTATTACCACAAGGAAGAGCAGGGGGAGCGTGAGGGTTGCGGATACGGCAGGACGCTTACAGGGAGCGGCCCGGATACATGGAATCACGACCACACCGTATACGGCGTATCAGACCTTAACGGCTTGGTATGGGAATGGTTGGCAGGGGTGCGTATCGTAAACGGCGTATTGGAGTACATACCGAACAATGACGCAGCCTTGGCAGGGTGCGACCTTTCAAGGGATAGCAAGAAGTGGCAGGGGATTACCACGGACCAGGGCGGAAAAACCGCCGTGAGGGTCAATGTCGAGGGCGGGGAAATCACGATTACCGACAAGGCAGCAGGAGAGGACTACACCCCGGACTATGACGGCGTATCTTGGGAGGATTTAAAGGTTGACTTGCAGGAGATACCGCAGGCGTTACGCTACTTGGGAATCCTGCCCGAAAATGGCGTAAAAGAGGAAAAGGATACCTATGTATGGTTTGACGCTACCGAGGGGGAATATCTGCCTCTCCGGGGGTCGAGTTTCTCCAGTACGTCCGGTTCGGGACCGTCCGCCCTCAACTTGGATAATCCCCGTTCCCGCTCTTACGACGGCGTGGGTTTCCGCTCCGCTTTTTATGAGGTAAACGGCAAACTGATTACTGAATAACTGTTTAGGGGTGCGATAGCACCCCATGAGAAGAAAGGAGCGGTAAGCGTGGCGGATAAAATCAGATGTGCGGATTGTGAGCATTGCAAGGGGTTTAGGAAAATGGGTAATACAAGGTCGAGTTTTTCTTGTGAACACCCCGACCAAAAATATATTTTGGATTATTTCAAAGACCATAGGATACAGAAAATGCCCGGTTTCATTGGGTACGGAAAGCCGTTTTCGGGCGAAGTGCCTATAAAAACGTCCCCGGCGTGGTGTCCTAAGAAAAAGCAGGAGGGCGGAAAGTGAAAGTAATATCACAGGTAAGCGATTTTGGGTTGACCGAGGGCAGGGAGTACGAGGTATTGGAAGAAAGTGCAGGATTCTACAAAGTGCAGCTTGACAACGGCAATATCTCATACAGGAACGGCTATTTGTTCAACAAAGGAGAGGGAGGGGCGGAAGATGAAGTATAGGGCGTTGGCGTACAACAAGGCGGAGGACAGATTTTATTATGTTTACGGTCTGCCCTCTTACGGATTCGATACGGAAGAAATCGGGGAAATGGGAACGCCGGACGGCGATTTTACGGAAATCAACCCCGCAACCCTTGGCAGGGGGACCGGCTACACGGACATAACAGGCACGGAGATTTTCACGGGCGACATTACGGAGTTGGAGGTAGACGGAGAAAAACGGCGGTTTACGGTAATCGAAACTACGGTTGACCGGGAATATAACACCCTGCCCGGATTTGACGGTAAGACCGTGAAAGTGAGGTTGCAGGGGGTAATAGCCTTTGAATGGCAGCAGGACGGAAAAACCTATATCCTGCTACCGTGCGTGGATAAGAAAGGCGTGTGCGATACGGAGCGTATGCGGATTGTCGGGGATATTCACACAAGGGCGGAAAGGGGCGGTAATGGAAGCAAGGGCAAAGAGTAGCGGTACGCCCTACCCTATATGGGTGTACGGCGAATATCTGACAGAACCGCCAAAACGACCAAACGGGGCGTTACGCCCCGTGGGTCACTACATAGACAAGGGCGGTTATCCGGGTGCGAATGTGTACGCCGTGGATATTTCCACCCTCTGCAAAGGCACGGCAGCGGTTGACGGCAGGGGCAGCAGGATATACACGCAGGACATTCTTTTACACGAAGCAGAGGACGAAATAGGGTACTTTGTCGTGGAGGACGAAGAAACGGCGGTTGATGTGGTTTGGGGCGAAATAGTGGCACTAGGACGCTTGCAGGCAGGGGATATAAGCATAGTCGGCAACACGGTAGATTACCCGGATTTTATAGAGGGTATGAGATACCACGTTGAAAACGGTCTGAATGTGCCTTATCTGCCCTCACTGGACGTAATGGCTACGCCGTTACCGTTTCTGAAAATGACTTGCTTAAAATGCGGATATGTTACGCTTGGTTGCTGTTATGTGGCACGGCATAAGGATTGTGGCGGATTCTTTACAATGGATTTTGCAACGAAGATTTACAGGAAAGGAGAAAAAGAAAAGGCGTTTGCATAGTGGCATACGCAAACGCCTTTCATTGCCTTATAGCAAATAATTAAACCTACTCAAATTATACTATAAGGCTTATGGAAAGTCAATAAGCAACCTCTGAAAACGTGTAAGAAATGGCACGTTTCGGACCTTGTATGGGGTATTAACATCAAGGGCAATACTATATTATATACTTATATAAGTACATATAGTTATATAAGTATATGGTTAGGTTGATGTACCCTTTATGAGGGGAGGGGTTGGGTAGTATAAGGAGAGTGCAGGAATGGCAAGAAAAAAATTCATAAGAGAGAAAAGGATTTATTGCGGGGAGGAATATTTAGAGGTTGATATAGTACCCGTTACCAATATGCCGGAAGCAGGCAAGGGAAAAAAAGGGAAGTCCTCACAGGCTCAAAAGAATCTGAATGACAAGCGGAGTAAAAGGCGTTTCGTGCAGATAGCCAATACCAACTTTGGGGCAGATGATTTACATATATCAGCAACCTATAACGAAGAGCATTTGCCTATAACCTTGGAGGAAGCGGAAAGGAACGTACACAACTATCTTGACAGGGTAAAAAGGAGAATGAAGAGGGTCACAGGGCAGGACTTAAAATATATGCTTGTCACGGAGTATACGCCGGAAGAGGAAGAGGGGCAGTTGACCCTAGAGGGCATGGAGGATAAGCAGACAAGGGCGGTTAGAATCCACCACCATATTATCTTGAATGGAGGGTTGAGCCGTGACGATTTGGAATTGATGTGGAGTGCGACCCGGATTAACTGGAAAAAGGCACAGAATGACACGGAATATAGGAAAACCGTAGATTATTTGGGATTCGTGAATTGTGACAGATTGCAGCCAAACGAGAACGGTATAGAGGGGTTAGTAAACTATATCAACAAGAGGAAAAAGGGGTGCAAAAAGTGGTCTACCTCTATGAATCTGAAAAAGCCAAAAGAGAAGAAGAACGACCATAAATACAGTTTCCGAAAGTTGCGGACATTGGCACAGACCCCGGAAGATAAAGAGATATGGCGTAAGCAATATAAAGGGTATGAGCCTACAAAGATAGATTTTCAGTATAACGAATATACCGGGTGGAGCGTCTACCTACGGTTACGGAAAATAAGGAAGTGACGGTATGCAGCAGGATATAAAGCAGTTGATAAGAGAAAAGATAAAAATGCAAGGGGTAAAAATGGAAATTAGACCAATAACCCTAAAGCAGGCAAGCGATTTTATCAACCAATATCACAGACATCATAAAGCTACAATAGGCTGCAAGTTTGCCGTTGGATTATATAAAGGAGATACGATTATAGGTTGTGCGGTATGTGGCAGACCTGTAAGCAGATATTTAGATAACGGCTTTACTTGTGAAATAAATAGACTATGCACAGACGGAACAAAAAACGCTTGTTCAATGCTATATGGTGCTTGTTGCAGGATAGCAAAGGAAATGGGGTATAGGAAAATTATCACTTATATTCTGCAAAGTGAGGACGGAGCGAGTTTGAAAGCAAGTAATTTTATTTGCGAGGGGGGCAGCAGGGGGAACGCATTGGACAGGGGCAAGGGATAGAGGGCAGGAGATACCGCAGGAGTTAAAAACACGGTGGGTAAGGATATTGAGGAAGTGAGGAATAAAGATTGATTATTGGACTACATGACAGTGAAAAAGAGCATTTCAAACACAAAAAGACGTTCCCTAACTACGCCCTTATGAAAATATCCGCATACCACAAGGCAAAGGGGGATTCCGTGGAGTGGTGGGACCCTGCAAAAGATTACGATTTGGTCTATTCGTCAAAGATATTCGATTTTACGGAGGAAAACAAAGACCTACCGCCGGATACCATAAAAGGCGGTACAGGCTACGACATAGAGAAGAAACTACCGCAGGAAATAGATGATATGTACCCGGATTATTCCATATACCCCGATTGTGATTATGCGATAGGCTACATTACTAGGGGTTGCCCCAATAAATGCCCTTGGTGCTATGTTCCGAGGAAAGAGGGCAATATAAAGCCTTACAGGCGGTGGACGGAGTTAGTGCGGTACGATACGCCGGATTTAATTTTAATGGATAATAACATATTGGCAAGCGAATACGGAATATCGCAGCTAAAGGATATGGCAGGCAAGGGGTGGAGAATCGACCTCAATCAAGGAATGGACGCACGGTTGGTAACGGAGGAAATAGCGGACGTATTGGCAAGCCTGCAATGGATAAAGTATATTCGTTTTTCTTGCGATACCGTAAGCCAAGTAAAGCACATTAACAGGGTGGCGGGATTATTGGCGGAAAGGGGAATCAAGCCGTATCGGCTCTTTGTCTATCTGCTTGTGAGGAAAGACCTAGACGAAGCAGATTATAGGGTGCAGCAGTTGAGGAAACATAAGGGCATACACCTATACGCCCAGGCGGAGCGTAACGAGGGTTTGGGTATCCGTCCGAACAAAGCACAGCTTGAATTTACCAACCGCTACATATATGGAAATCTGTATAGGAAAGAAACTTGGAAAGAGTACATAAATAAAAGACCTTGGGTAAAGCAGAGATTGGAGGTATCAAATGATTGTAACGATTGATTTTGAAACAACGGGATTCAGAGCAGGAAAGGACGAAGTTTTACAAGTGTCTATCATAGACGAAGAATTTAATACCCTGCTTAATGCGTATTGCAGACCGAACAATAAGGACAGTTGGGAGGACGCACAGAGGGTACACGGAATCACACCGCAGAAAGTAAAAGCCTGCTGCCCCTTTTCCTGCTATGTGCAGGCGGTAACGGAAATTCTGAATAAGGCGGATAACGTGATAGCCTACAATGCGGATTTTGAAAACGGATTCTTGAAAGCCTACGGTATCTATATAGACCCCGGAAAATGGATTGACCCTATGGTAATCTTTGCGAGAATCTACGGAGAATACGACAGCTACCACGATTCGTACAAATGGCAGAAACTTAGCAAATGTGCGGACTACTACGGATACGAGTTTAAAGCACATGATTCTTTAGAGGACGCAAAAGCAACCCTTTATTGCTATAAGAAAATGGAAGAGGGGAGGGAAAAGAAATGTTGACCCTGCCAACAATAGGTAAATGGTTTTATATGATTCTGTCCGGGGAAAAGGGGGAGGAATACAGGGAGATAAAGCCGTATTACACAAGTCGTTTCAAGAAAATATTTGATATGTTCCCTCATTCAAATATACCGTGTGGGACCGATAAAAGGGAAATCAAATTTAGGAATGGATACGGAAAAGATAAGCCGGAATTTGTAGCACGTTGCACCTTGGATATTAAAACAGGTCGGGAAGAGTGGGGAGCAGAGCCGGGGAAAGAGTATTACACACTGAAAATACATGAGATTACAGAAAGGAGCGGTTGTTGATATGCAGGCAGCAGGATTTGTAGCACATTCTCCTTATGAGGTAGGGGATAAGGTCAATATAACATTACATGGCGGTATAGGGATAGTCGGCGGACCGGTTACGGCAAGGTCCGCAGAGGTAACAATAACGGATATATTTGCGGTACATTCCGTTAAAAGGAATCAAGTAACCTTTATGTACGAGATTAACGATACAAAGGTACTGAAATTAGTTGATTGGGAGGTATTAAAGCGTGAGAAATAGCGGATTTGTGACCGATTCGGACACGGAAAGAGAATTGCGGAAATGGCAGCAGGCAAGGGATATGCCAATAGACGCAGAGAAAATAAGGCAGCAGTATAAAAACAAGCAGAACAACGCCCAAGGGCAGCATTTTGAGCGTGAAATACTTGCAGGGTGCAGGATGTACGAGCAGAAAGGCATAGCCACGATAGACAAAACGCCGGAGCCGTTCCGTGTGACAAGCAAGAACCATAGGACGGGGGAATTTACGGGGCGTTTCAGCACACACGCACAACCCGACTTTCAAGGGACCTTATACGGCGGTCGCTCTATCATGTTTGAAGCGAAGAGGACCGGGAAAGACAGGATAACCCGGAACGTCCTTACAGATACGCAAATGGATGTATTGGAGAAGCACAACCGATTAGGGGCGTTGTGCGGTGTCTGTATCTGTATACAAGATGATTTTTTCTTTATCCCTTGGAATGTGTGGCGTGATATGAAAGAAATGTACGGACGGCAGTATTTGAAAGCAGATGATATAGAGGAATACAAGGTAAGGTTTGACGGTGCGGTACATTTCTTGCAGAACATAGACACGGGAATATTTACGGAGGGGCAGGCATGAGCGATAAGGATATGATTATAGAGTTGTTGGGGATTGCGGAGGTTGCAGAGGACGGAACGGTAGATTTTACCGACCGTGCAAAAGAAATCATTATGGACTTGGCGGAGAAGTACAGAAAAACGCCCATATATGAGCAGGCGAAGAAAGAAACGCCGGATTGGGTCAACACCGCAACGGCAGCAGAGATTTACATACAAATGTGTGACCGTATCGTAGAAGCACCTACCGTAACGCACATGATTTTTTCTACAAAGATACTGATACCGATTCTTTGGAAAAAGATACAGGAGGAAGAGGGAAAGGTATATTTCCGCAAGACGGCAGCAGTCGGTAAAACGGAATCGCTCTTAAATCAAATGGGCGAGATATTGGAATCTTAGGAGGTAGCCTATGGCAGCAGTTGACAGGATATTGAGCGGTTGTATTCCCTGCTACGGCATGATGAAAAAGGCAATGCCTGGACCGGAAAAGAAGAGCAGAAAGAACTATGAAAACCGCAGGCTTACGGAGGTTGACCCCAAGACCAAAAAGCCAAGGTTGAAAGCAGGAGTAAGCACGGAAAGGGCGGTTGAAGTCCTCTATATGTTTGAGAATACGGACGTATTGCCCTATCAGATTGAGGAAATGAAAGTAACCATAGCAAACTTGCAGGCGAGGGTTAAGAAATTGGAGGATTGGCAGGAATGAAATATTATCACGCAGCACCAAGGGAAATAATGGTAAAGATTGCAGGCGAGGGGATAATCAAGAAATCGTGGGACGGAATGGTATACCTCTGCAAAGAAGCGGTTGATTCGTGCAAATTTCTTATAATGCGAGGAATGAAAGAAATGAGCGTTATAGAAATTGAGTTGGACGAAAACGAGGTTGCAGAATCTTACGACCATTCGGAAGCATTTTTTAAATGTAAGGCTTATATGCACAATGGAGATATAAAACTGACAGGAAAAGAAAGAATATGGGATTATTCTTTTAATGTGTAAGGGGGGGAGAGTATGGAAGCAGGATTAACGCTTGGCAGCCTATTTGACGGTATCGGCGGTTTCTGCTACGCAGCACAGCTAACGGGCAGGATAACGCCGATATGGGCCGCAGAGATTGAGCCGAGTTGTATTGACATAACACGCTACCGATTCCCGGAAGTTATGCACGTTGGGAGCGTGACGGAGTTAAAAGGCGACGAAATACAACCCGTGGATATAATCACTTTCGGGAGTCCGTGCCAAGATTTAAGCATAGCAGGGCAGAGAAAGGGGTTAAAGGGCAACCGTTCCGGGTTGTTCATGGAAGCAATCAGAATCATAGAGGAAATGAGGTTAGCAACAAATGGTAAATATCCAACTTTCATTATTTGGGAGAACGTACCCGGTGCTTTTTCATCAGCAGACGGAGCAGATTTTAGAGCCGTGCTTGAAAAAGTCACAAAAACCAGTATTCCAATGCCTGCAAGTGGCAGGTGGGCAACCGCAGGAATGGTTAGAGGGGGAGAGGTTGACGCAGCTTGGAGAGTGCTTGACGCTCAATTTTGGGGAGTACCCCAACGTAGAAAGAGAATCTACCTTGTCGGAGATTTTGGAGGACAACGTGCCGGAGAAATACTCTTTAAGTCCGAAAGCCTGCTTGGGTATCATACGAAGAGCAAAGGCGAAAGGGCGGAAGTTGCCGGAGAATCTACGGATAGCCTTAGAGCAGAAAATAGCGGAACAGGGGGGGAGATAATCGGGTTGGACTTTGCACACGCTGACAGCGTAGTAAGGACTTTCGAGGATAAGACCCCTACGTTATTACAGAATATGGGGAGTGCAGGCGGTCAAATACCTTGCGTAATGCACGAAAGGCGGACGGTGGCAGGCTTTACATATAACCAAGGCGGAGAGGGCAAGGGGTTAGGATTCGAGGAAGAAAAAGCACCTACCATTATGACAGGTGGCAGAGGGGCGGTATTCATGGAAAAGAAAAGCGTTATCCCCTTGCGTGATGAAGTGACCCGGAATAAGGCAAGCAACGGATTAGGCGTTGGGGAAGTCGGGGGACCATGCCCGACACTTACCACGGCGGACGTACACAGCGTTTTCTACGAAGCCTATCAGCACCACGGATATAGGGAAAGCAGCACAAGCGGTACGCTTACGGCAGACCAAAACAGCACCATAAGGGGCGATACGCCTTTAGTCTGCAAAGAGGTTAAATACTATGAGGGGCAGCAGTTCGGAAACTATAAGGAATCGGACGTTGCAGGAACGGTATTAGCAGGGCAGGCAAAAATAGTAAATAACGGTACGGGGATAATCGTTGAAAAGAATAGAAAAGCCTTTGAATTGAATCAGCATGGCGGATACAGGGAAACGGACGCAAGCGGAACATTGAGGGCAGCAGGGGGGGATTACGGCGGAGGGTCGGAAACAATCATAACCGAGAGCCACAGGACAAAGGAGAATACCCCTAGCAAGCCAAGAAGCATAAAGGACATTCTGAAAAAGGCGGTGCAACGTGTTATCTATGTTATACGCCGATTGACCCCGGTAGAGTGTGAGAGGTTGCAGGGATACCCGGATAACTGGACGAAATACGGCGCAGACGGCACGGAAATAGCCGATACGGCACGTTATAGGGCAATAGGTAATAGTATATGTGTCTTTTGTGCGGAAAGGGTGTATTTGGGGATTTTAGACGCATTGACGGAGGTATCAGAAAGTGAAAGAGAAAAGGAAAACATTTTATAAGACCGTGTTTCGGTATTGGACCAGGGAGAAGTTAAAGCCGTTTTTAATCAAGTTGTTTATTGTATCGTTGGTTGTTGCGGTTGGATTCTTTGCCTTTGCATGGTTAATGGCTTATTTGTTGGCGTGTGGGGAAGCAGCAGGATTAGGGCAGGGGTTGAGGGTATGAAAAAATGTAGTATTTGCGGTAAGCCTGCCTTGGAGGTCGTGGAAGTCTGCCCGGAATGTTTGCAGAGGGCAGCAGTTGACCCACGACAGATAAAGCGGTTAAAGCAGATTAGCAGCATTTTAAGCATTACGGCAGGGACCGACACGAACATAAAGGAGTGCATGGAAAGCATATTGGAGATTGCGGAGGGTTTGGAAAGGAGCGGTAGCATTGGCAAAGAAGAGCAGGAGGAAAAAGGGGCAGCAGTTCCCGAAAAGCAATAAGGTTACATACAACAAATACAAGCCGAACAGGCAGGCAAGGCGGTTAGGGATAAAGGCGGAAGAACCGCCAAAGCAGGAAGAGCCTAAGAGTGTATCCAAGGCGGAGGTATTGAGGGATAGGGTGCAGCAGGCAAAGGAAGCGGAAAGGCGGATAGTACCGCAGGGCATGACATACGGGGAATATCTGCAATATCTGAACGGAAAACGGCAGGAGTTGGAGGGGAAAAGGGCAAAATCCGAATAATACTTATATAAGTATACAGATTGTACAAAGAACGGCTATACTTATACAAGTATATTTGTGGATGTTTCCGGGTTGTATTTATACTTATATAAGTATATAATAGAATCATCAAAGGAAAGCAAACGGAGGTAGCCGGATATGAAGAAAGAATACACATTCGAGGAATTGGGATATTTTGCAGAAAGGGAATGTAAGGCAATCAAGGACAGCTTGCAGGGGTACAGTTACATGAATTTTGATATTTCTTGGAGTAATTGGGCGGGTAATTGCACTCTGATAGTTGCCACCGATTACGAAGCAGAGGAAAAGGAAATAAAGGATTTCTTCTTACATTGTGCTTTAGGCATGATATTTCAGATTAAAAGGACGGTTGAATAGCCGAAATAGCGGTTTATCCGCTATCAAGACAGGTCGGCAACCTGTTTTCTGACGAGGGCAAGCCAATAGCCGTAGCAGGGATAGAGTGAAAAAATAGCAGCGGGCACACCAAGCTAGAGAGTGTGTAGACGGTCAACAGGTTTTTCGTAATTTTTTAATGTGAAAAATTGCAACGCCTATCACAAATGCCGGAAAGGCGGTTGGATTCCATGATAAGGGGACCACCGAAACGAAAAGGCGGTTGCACATTTTATAGAGTGCAAGCCTTGGGGATTGTATAAAGTGTGCAAGCACACCTAAAGGAGGATAAGACATTGGTAAAAGGGAATACGGTAAAAGGGAATACGGTAAAAATGCGTGTGGAGGATATGCCGTTTTACCACCGAAGAGGGGCGGAAAACGGGAATACCTACGTTTCTTTCGGGAAAGCGAAAAGGGGAGGTAACGAGCCGTATTGTTACACACAGGAAAAACAGTGTGCGGGGCATATATGCCGTGTGCTGACCCCGGAAAAGGTAATAGATAAGGCGGTTGTTATCCGTGAGGACGGCACGGTATGGGATATATGGTTAAGCAACTTTGAATCTTGGGAACTGATAGAGATTGAGAGGGAGGGAGGAAATGGCAGCGGGAAAAGTGGAAATGACGCAGGAGGATAAAGCGTATTTCAAAAATGGGGTAAAGACCCTATGCGGTATGGAATTGATTTTTGCAACCAAGGTTATCAATGAACCGGACATAAAAAAGATATTCACGCAAGGCGACCTTGATTTTATGAATAAGGAGTTAGGCAGGCGGGCAGGGGCGATATTTGCAGGGATACTAAGAGGGTTTAAGAAAAAGGACTTTGCGGAAGTGCAGAAAATATTAACAGGAGGTAAGGAAGAATGAAAACTATTGCAGTTATCAACATGAAAGGCGGATGTGCCAAGACTACGACAACGGTAAATATGGCTCATATCTTAGCCAAGGACTACGGTAAAAAGGTATTGGTTATTGACAACGACAAGCAGGGCAATCTTTCCAAGGCTTGCGGTGTATGGAGTTATGAGAAGCCGAGCCTTGCGGATATTCTGACCGGGCAGCAGGGCATAGAATCCGTGACGCAGGAAACGAACATGGAGCGGTTAAAGGCGATTCCTGCAAATATGCACCTTTTGACCGCTAACCTCATGGTAATTAAGGACGAGGAACGGCAGCAGGCAACCATATTAGCCGGGGAATTGGAAAAGGTAAAGGGCGAGTACGATTATTGCATTATTGACTGTCCGCCGGATATAAATATTTCCGTTATCAATGCCCTTGTGGCAGCGGACGAGGTTATTATACCGATTAAGATTGACGGCTACGCCTTTGACGGCATGGACGAACTGGAAGAGCAGATAAACAACGCCAAGCGGATTAACCCGAAACTGAAATTGAGGGGTTGTCTTGTGACAATGTTCTATAACCGTGAAGTATGCAGGCAGGGGGAGGAATGGTTGCAGAATCAGCGTTACCCGGTATTTAAAACGCATATCCGCAGGACGGAAAAGGCGGACGAGGTTACTTTTACAAATGAAAGCCTTATGGAGTATTCCCCACGTTCCGGGGCCGCAAGGGATTACAAGGCGTTTGTGCGTGAGTATTTGGAGGTTTAGCATGGGAGGGTACAAGAATACAGAGGGATACCCCGACCCGACCGCAGGCATGGCGATACATGAGGTACAGAAAGAGGAAAGGCGGAAAGAGCATAACGAAGCCGTGAGTACGCTTATCACAATGCTAAAGCAGATAATCAGCCTTGCCGGGTTTGAGTTGGTCGGGCGTATCGTCTTAAAGGATAAGGAAACAGGAAAGGAGTACAGGTAATGCTTGTAAATTTAGAGGATTTGAAGAAACCCGAAGAGCAGAGGGCGGAACTTAAAAAGAGTATCTACCGTGCAAAGGGGCAGATAGAGAAGCAGACGGAAAACCTCAAAGAGTTATTCGGGTTGATAAAGAAACGCCCGGACCTGCCAATAGTGGCAATGGTAGATAGTGAGATTGTGGCAGATGATGGTTGTTGCTACTGGATGGGAAGTTGGGGAAGCTGCCTTATTGATAAATATATTGTGCATGAGGATTACGGCGTTATCTTCTACGAAGAGGGAAAACCCGATACGGTCGATATTTTTGAAAAGTATTTTGACTATGCGGAATGTGGCATAGATGAAGAATTGCCGGATACGGAAGCCTTGCCGTTAATGAGGGCAAAGGTTGATTCCTTGGATTGGAAAGAAGCGATTATAGTATATATCCAAGTGCCGGACGCTGAAATTTGTTAAGGAGGGAGAGTATGGAGCGTAGACCTATTATCATGGTTGACACAAGCAATATGCCTACATTTTGCAGGAATCGTTGTTGTAACGGAGATTGCAGCAGGCATATTTCTAAGGGCATGGCATATACGGGACCCTGCAAGTTTTCTTTGCTGAAAGATACCGAGGATTGCGAGGGGTACATATCAAAGCGGAAAAAGACTATGCAGGAGGTAAAGCAGATTGAAAAAGAAATGGAGGAAGCAGGGATTGAAAGATAATAGTTATACGGAGGAAACAAAGCAGGAATCCGTTACATTAGCAGGATTTAACCCGATAGAGATTGTACCAACGGTAAAGATTCCGTTAGATGAATATAGGGCGTTTATCGAATTTAAGGTAAAGGGTCCGACCGTGGAAATTCCGTTGGAAGTGTACGACAGGTTGAAAGATGATAATGTGCGTATGAATACGGAGATATGGGAATTGAGGGACCATATTAGAAATCTGCAAAACGAATTAGAAAGAAAGAGGGACCGGCAGGAGGAAATAGACAGGCACACGGACGTTGTTACAAAAATGGTAGCTGATGAAATAACGGAAAAGGTAATGAAAGATTTATTGCAGTTATCAGAAGAACAGAAAAAAGAACTTAGGGCAAAATGGCGTAGTGTGACCGATTCGGACACAGAAAAAAAGAAAGTGAGGTAATGGAAAATGGCAGGATTTGACCTTAATAGTTTGCTGAATGGAAAGAGCAAAGGGGCAGCAGGACAGAAGCAGGAAACGGCGGTAGCAGGGCAGGGGCCGGCAGAGGGGCAGGAAAGCAGTTTTGAGGTTGTAATGCTTGATGTAGAGGACTTAATGCCAAGCAAGGATAATTTCTACACAACCGAGGGAATAAACGAGTTGGCGGACGCTATCGAGTTGTCGGGCGGTATCGAGCAGAATTTAATTGTAAAGCCGGAAGCACACGGAAAGTATGAGGTTATCGCAGGACACCGCCGGAGATTGGCAGCGTTGAAACTGATAGGGGAGGGAAAGGAAGAGTATAGAAAAGTGCCGTGCCGTATCAAGCATGAATCCGACACCATAAAAGATAAGTTGAGCCTTATTCTTACCAACGCCACCGCAAGGGAATTGACCGATTGGGAAAAGGTGCAGCAGGCAAAGCAGTTAAAGGAACTTCTTACCGAGTATAAAAAGGCGTTGACGGAGGAAAACAAGGATAAGCCGAAAGAAGAGCGGGTAAGAATGGGGCGTATCCGTGAAATCGTGGCACAAATGCTTAACACGTCCACTACGCAGATTGGCAGAATGGAAGCCATAGAAAACAACTTATCCCCGGAATTTAAGCAGGAGTTGGAAAAAGGCAATATCGGCATTTCTACCGCCCATGAACTTAGCAGGCTTGACGGGGAGGGGCAGGCAAAAGCCTATCAGCAGTACGAAGAAAAAGGGGAAATGCACATTAAGGACGTGAAGCAGGAGCAGAAAGCGGAAATCACGGACGAACAGGCGGAGCGTGTGCAAATGGCTATCACGGACGCTATAAAGGGAGAAGCCAACCGGGATATTTTCAAGGTAAAGGATAATTTGGAGGGAATAGAAAAAATGCTTAGAAAGCATTTTGAAAGGACTTTCAAAGGCTCAAAAATCAACTTGGAGGACGGCAGGCATTTTGTTTACAGGTTTGCAGCAGAGGGAATAACGATTATCAATGAGGAATGGCAGAATTATTTGATTGAGTACGCCGACCTTGCAGGGATTGTAGCATTGATGATTGAAAACGGCGATTTGGTTTATGACGATTCCCCGGAAGAAGTGCAGGAGGTAGCGGAGGACGCAGGCGAAGAAACCGGGGAAGCATTTAACGGCATGAATGAGCCAACGGCAGCAGTTGACCCGCAGGAGGAAGAAAAGCCTTTGCCAGGGCAGCAGGATATGAGCGATTACCCGGATTATGTGCCGGAGGTACAGGAAAAGGGATTAAGTTTCACGGAATGGATTGCTAAAAAATACGGCATGGGTCAATATACGCTTATCGGAAAGGAGGTTAGGGCGGTCATAGCGTCCGAGTTGGAAGCGAACAAAGGGAAAATGCCTTGTCCGGCAGAATGGGAAAACAAAGTAACCAACGCTTTATCTGTTTGGGTAATGGGTAAGACAAAAGAGTATCAGCAGTATTTACAGAGTTAGGCGGTGCAGTATGGGCCGTATCGAGTATAGGGAGGGAATCATATATTACGGTGGCAGCAGGGCAGGAACGGAGTTAGAAACGGTTATACTTGTCCTGTCTGCCACGGGCAGGAAAACAGTAAGTGAAACGTGCGATTTGCTGAATCAGTTAATGCAATCCTTTGATGATACAATGGCAAGCCTAAAGGACATTATGGAGGGAATAGGCGGATTGTTGGAGGTATCACAAGATATTTGCGAATCCTGCAAGGGCAGGAGGACACGGCACGGCAGCAGGATTAAGGCAGGAAAGCCAAGAAAAGCGGTAGCAAGTATCAAATGGCATGAGAAATACAGACCGCCATAAAAAGAAAGGATATGCAATTATGAAAAATTTGGAAGTGGAAGCAATCTTAAAGTTTTACAGATATGTTGACCTTGATATAAAGGTGGCGAGTGAGTGGCTAGAGCAGTACGAAGCCGGGTATAATCCGCTTGGGGCCGTTGTCTATGACGGTATGCCCCACGGTAGCACTCTATCCGATTCCACGGCTCTACTTGCCGTAAAATTGGCGGAAGCTGACACAAGGGAGAGTATCGACACTCTGAAAAAGAGGATTAAGGAGTTGAAAAAACTTAGGACGGAGATTTTCAAGGAAATTTCAGCACTTACGCCGATACATAAAACCATTATCAGCGGATTCTACATAAAAGGTCAAAAATGGGAACGCATAGCGGAACAAATTAGTTACAGTGTAAGGCAGAGTAAAAATATAAGGTGCGTTGCCTTGGAAGCCTTGGGCGGAAAATTTGCAAGGAATAGGAATATTTCACGAAGCAAAATTATAGGCGAAATCATCAAGTAAAGATTGCCCGCCATTGCCCGATTTTTTGTGATATAATGCAAAAGTAAAATACCGCAGGGGCAGCAGGGATAAAGTTAAAATCCCGCTGCCCTTTGACGTTGCATTTTTGAAATTCTGAAAAAATGTGATGATTCCGAGGGAATGGAACGGCGGAAAATGGAGAAACAAACGAAAGGAGGTTTTGCCGTGGCACGAAAAAAGGACGAAAACCGGGAAAAGGCAAAGCAGCTTTTTTTAGATTCCGAGGGGTTAATGAGCAACCCGGAAATAGCGGAAGCCTTGGGCGTGGATTCTGCCAAGGTCCGCAAATGGAAGTGTATAGACAAGTGGAAAGAAGCACTTGAAAACAAGCCGAAGAAAAAAGGCGGACAGAAAGGCAACCAAAACGCCAAGGGCCACGGGGCCCCGCCGAGGAATAAAAACGCAGAAACCCACGGGGCATATTCCACGGTCTATTTTGACGAATTGACGGAGGAAGAAAAGACCCTCATAGAATCCGTTACCCTTGATACGGCGGATAATATGTTAAGGGAATTGCAGACCCTTATAGCCAAGGAAAACGACCTAAAGAAGCGTATAAACAGCCTTAACAATGACGATACAGGACAGCTATACACGGATAAGGTCGTGGAAATGCGTACCCCGAAAAAGGCGGATAATGAGGACAGCGACCCATACGAGGAGTATGCAGGGGGAGAGGGCGAGGGAAAGAAGCCTGCCCTTGATGTGGCTATGGAAACCACCATAAAATCGTCTGCCTTTGAAAGGGCAATGAAATTAGAAGCAGAACTAAACAAGATACACGGACGCATTATAAAGCTATTGGATTCCATTAAGTCCTATGAGTTGGAGCAACGCCGTATCTCACTGGAAGAGAAGCGGTACGCACTGATGAAGCAGAAACTAAAGGGAGAGTATGAGGTAGACCCGGACACGGGGGAGATAGACGACACATACACCGAGGACGAAGAGGGATTAAGCGATATAGAATAATCAGCAGGAAAGAAGCAACGCCGGGGCAGCAGGCGGAGGGCAAAAGGTACTGTGACCGGGCGGAAAGCCTTGCGGGTGCCGTGACCCCAAGACTTGCCTAGATTCCGGGCGGAAAAATCGACTTCCAAAATTCCGGAAATTTTTTTAAGGGGGTAGGATTTTGAAACTCTATGATAAAAATGCGGTGGCAAAATTCCTAGATATGACCCCTAAGAATGTGCAGAGGTTGACGGAAAAGGGAATCTTGCAGACCAAGCAGGGCGGTTTGTATTCGTTGGCGGAAGCGACCCACGCTTACATAAAGTATTTGAGGGACCGCAACCCGGAGAATGAAGAAAATATAGACCTTAACGAAGAGCGGGCGAAGCTGACAAAGGCAAAAAGGCTTAATGAGGAATTGGACTTGTCGGTAAAAAAAGGGGAGTTGCACAAGGCGGAGGACATAGAAAAAATAATGTCCGCCACTCTGATAAATTTTAAAAGCCGTTTAAGTGCGATTCCGGCAGAGGAAGCCGAGAAGTTGGCGACCATGACAGACAAGGCGAAAATCTTTGTATACCTCAACGGCAGGATAAAGGAAGCGTTAGCCGAGTTGTCAAATTTTGAGGAAGTTTTTAAGGAGGAAATAAAAGAAGATGAAGAGGGAAACGATTGACCTTTTCAATCGGATATTTAAGGTATTAGAGCCACCGCCCGACCTTACATTATCCCAATGGGCGGACAAATACCGCCGTCTTTCCTCTGAATCCGGCAGCAAGGGCGGTCGTTGGGATACATCAAAAGCACCGTGGCAGCGGGAAATCATGGACGCTATAACCGATATATCCATTGAAAAGGTCGTGGTAATGAGTGCTGCACAAATGGGGAAAACAGACGCTTTTCTGCTTAATACCATAGGCTATTATATGCACTATGACCCTTGCACAATGCTATGTATGCAGCCGACATTATCGCTTGCGGAAACCATGAGCAAAGATAGGCTTATGCCAATGGTAAGGGATACCCCGGCTTTAAGGGATAAGATAAACGAGAAGAGCAGGACGAGCGGAAACACGATATTTAAAAAGGCATTTCCCGGCGGACGTATCACAATGACCGGGGCAAATTCCCCGACAGAACTTAGAAGCCGTCCTATCCGTGTTCTGCTTGCGGACGAAATAGACGCATACCCGCCGACCGCAGGGGCGGAGGGGGACCCTCTGATACTTGCGGGGAAGCGTTTAACGACATATTGGAATCGCAAGGAGGTAGACACAAGCACACCTACCATAAAAGGCGTATCCCGTATTGAAATGGAGTATGAACATTCCACAATGGAGGAATGGAATGTACCTTGTCCGAGTTGCGGGGAGTTGCAGCCGTTGGAATGGGGAAACCTTACATACACGGTTGACGCAGACGGGGAAGTGCAAAGCATTACATACGCTTGTGCAAAGTGCGGTTGCATCCATTCCGAAATTGAATGGAAAGACCATTTTAACGAGGGGAAATATGTAGCCAAGTACCCTAACCGAAAAGTGAGGGGTTTTCATTTCAATTCTTTAGCGTCTACGTTCTTTGGTTGGGAAAAGATTATAAAAGGATTTATCGAAGCGGACCAGGCACTAAAAAAGGGCAATGTGGAGCTGATGAAATCTTGGGTCAATACCGAGTTAGGGCAGACTTGGGAGGAAGAGGGCGAAAGTGCCAACAAAGAGGATTTGTTAAAACGGCGTGAGAAATACCGTTGCGAAGTGCCGGAAGAGGTCATAGCAATAACGGCAGGGATTGACACGCAGGACGATAGATTTGAAATTGAGGTTGTCGGTTGGGGCGTAGGGCATGAATCTTACGGAATTGTCTACAAGAGGATATACGGGGATTTGAAGCAAGCCGAGATATGGAAAAATCTTGATGAATTTCTTTTGCAGAAATTCAAGAAAGCGGACGGTACGGAATTGCGTATTATATGTGCCTGCATGGATTCTGGCGGGCATTTCACAAATAAGGTTTACCGATTCTGCAAGGCAAGGACGGCAAGAAAGATATTTGCCATAAAGGGAAAGGACGGCACAGACCGCCCATATATCCCGAAGCCGTCAAAGAATAACCGAGAGCAGGCGTATTTGTTCACGTTGGGGGTAGATACCGGGAAATCCCTGCTATTGCAGAGGTTACAGATTGAGGAAGAGGGACCGGGATACTGCCACTTCCCTAAAGATGAAAACGGATATATCCGGGGGTATGACGAGGATTATTTTAAGGGGTTGACGGCGGAGAAACAGGTACTACGGTATAAGAAAGGCAGACCGTACTTTGTTTGGGAACTGACAGGGGAAACGAAACGCAACGAGCCTTTGGATTGCCGTAATTATGCACAGGCAGCAATAGAAATAACAGGCTTGACCCTCAAAGAGCCGTCAAAAAAGGCAGCAGGAAACAGCACACAGACACCGCCGAAGAGGGGCAGACGGCGGGGGAATAGAAGCGGAGGTATCACATAATGGCAGCAATCACATTAGAAGTAGCAAAGAAACACTTGGAAACGTGGCTAGAAGCCGAAACAGAGGTTGCAATCAACCAAGCCTATACAATAGGGGGTAAATCCTTTACAAGGGCAAATTTGGGCGAAATACGAAAGCAGATAGAGTATTGGAGCAATAAGGTATCTGCATTGGAGAACGTAGCCAAGAATAAGGGGAGAAATAGAACGTATAGGATTGTGCCGAGGGATTTATAAAATTTTTAAATCCTAAAGACATCATAGGGCGGACGTGGTATAATGGAGAAAAAATTTAGGAGGTAATAAGGACATGAAAAAGTTTTCTGTTTTGGCGGTCGCCACCGCCGTAATGCTGACGCTGAACGCTTGTTCGGGGGGGGTAAACACTTCTGACTTATCCGAAAATCTGAAAGCGGAATACGAGTTTTACGAGGATTCCATAGGGACCATAAAAAGCACTATGGGATTGTCACAGGAGGAAGCGGATAGCGTCTTTACTATCCTTGTTACGGAATGTGGCGTAGATGAAAAGACGCAGTATGTTTTCAAGGGAAACGGCGATAACGTCTATACGGTATGGGCTGGCTTATTGCAGTTGGAAGTGACCTTAAAGGACAATGCCGTAGATACGGTAATGCAGGGTACAGAGCAGATTTACCCGGCGGTACATAAAAACCCTCTGACGCAGGCAAAGGTAAAGACGGCGGAGGTAATGAACGGAAGCGGAACGGAAAAGATAGGGGAAAGAGCCTATATTGAAATCAGCAAGGAGGACCTGCAGAACGTCACGCAGGAAGATTTTAAGGAATTTGCGGATACCGTAGTAAAGGACAGCGGTTATAATTGGTTTACGATTGTCTGTAATGACGGCACGGGGATTTGTTTTGTAGGCTCAATGGAAAACGTAGCGGAGTATGGGAAAATAGATAATGAGGGCAGGACAGAAGAGGTAATAGGGGATATAACGCCCGATAATTCGGGGGTTTACACCTACGAGGAAAGAAAATAAAAGATTGCCCGCCATTGCCCGATTTTTTATGATATTATATAAAATAGCAAAAGCACCAAAGGAAACGCACAGACGTTTCCAAGGTGCTTTTTTCATGCGAAAGATTGTAGCACGGAATCAGGATTTTGTAGCACGGAAAGGAGGTAAGGGCGCTGTGAATTGGTTAGACAGGGCGGTAAATGCAATTTCCCCCGAAAGGGCATTGAAAAGAGAGGTTGCAAGGCAGAGGTTAAGCCTAATCAATAGCGGATATGGGAACTATGGGGCAAATTCCACAAAGAAAGCCGTTATAGGGTGGACGCACGGCGGAGGAAGCCACAGAGAGGACATAGAAGAGCATGTAGACACGTTACGGCAGAGAAGCAGGGATTTATATTGCGGAGGGTCAAACATTGCCACAGGGGCGGTAAAACGGCTTAGGACAAATGCCGTAGGTACGGGGTTGCACCTTAAAAGCACAATCAACGAGGAATTTTTAGGGATAACGCAGGAGGAAGCAAGGGAGTTAGAGGAAACGATAGAAAGGGAGTTTGCACATTGGGCGGAATCTGAAAATTGCGATATTGAGCGGATAGATAATTTTTATCAGTTGCAGCAGTTGGCGTTACTCAATGCCTTGCTTAGTGGGGATTCCTTTGCACTTATGACAACCACAAAGAGAATCGGGAGTATTTACGATTTAAGGATTGAACTTGTGGAAGCTGACAGAGTAAGCACCCCGGACGCAGAGAGGGTAAACCCTTTATTTTGCGAGGGGGTGGAAAAGAACAGTGCCGGGGAAGTGGTAGCCTATCATATCTCAAAATTCCACCCTCTTTCATTCCAAGACAGGCAGCCGAGGGAGTGGGTAAGGGTAAAGGCGTTTGGAGAGAAAACAGGCAGGAGGAACGCAATACACGTTATGAATCGGGAGCGTATCGGGCAAGTCCGGGGCGTTCCTTTTTTATCCCCTGTTATTGAAACCATAAAGCAGCTTGGGCGGTATACGGACGCAGAGGTATTAGCAGCCGTTATCAATGGATTGTTTACGGTATTCATTGAAAAGGAGGGGGCGAGTGATGATATACCGCTTGGGGAATCCGTGCCGGAAGAAATGCAAGTGGACGCAGAGGACGAAAACAGTATAGAACTTGCACCCGGAGCGGTAATTGACCTTGGGGAGGGCGAAAAGGCAAACATGGTAAATCCGGGCAGACCCAACCCGAACTTTGACCCCTTTGTAATGGCGGTAATTAAGCAGATTGGGGCAGCCTTGGAGATACCCTACGAAATCCTCATTATGGCGTTTAGCAACAATTATTCAGCGTCAAGGGCCGCTATATTGGAGTTTTTCGAGGTTATCAAGATGTACCGGGCGTGGTTCGTGGCGGACTTCTGCCAACCAATCTATGAGGAATGGTTGAGCGAAGCCGTGGCGAAAGGCAGGGTAAACGCCCCCGGCTTTTTCAATGACCCGATTATTAAACACGCATACTGTACCGCAGAGTGGAACGGTCCGGGCATGAGGCAGTTAGACCCGAAAAAAGAGGTTGAAGCAGCAGAACTAAGGGTAGAGGGCGGTTTTTCTACACGGCAGAGGGAAACGGCAGAACTTACAGGCACGGACTTTTACAGGAATATAAAGCAGCGTAAGCGTGAGGAAGAATTGTTAAAGGAGGTTAGAGGAAATGCAGGACAGAAAAGGCAGGAAGCCAATGCGGATAACGGGGATATGGAATCAGACCCCGACAAAGACGCAGACAGACAGGACGCAGCAGAGGAAGAAACCGAGGAATAAAAGCGAGATACACAGGTTTTGGGATTTTGTGGCAAGCCAAGAGGGGAACACCGCCGAACTTCTCTTATACGGCGAAATATCGGATTATTCTTGGTACGGGGACGAGATAACCCCGGCGGAGTTTAACAACGACCTTAAAACCTTGGGGGCGGTTGAAGAAATTACCGTGCGTATCAATTCGGGCGGTGGCGACGTTTTCGCAGCGGTAGCCATTTACACCCGGTTAAAAGAGCATAAGGCGAAAATAACGGTCAAGATTGACGGTTGGTGTGCGTCCGCAGCCACGATTATAGCTATGGCAGGCGATACAATCGAAATATCAGTAGGCGGTATCTTTATGATACACGACCCGGCAGCAGGCGTATTAGGGTATTACAAGGCGGACGAACTGAAAAAGATAGCGGACGAACTGGAAACCATAAAACAATCAATCGTTAATTGCTATATGACAGTATCGGATAAGTCCGAGGGCGAAATAAAAAGCCTTATGACAGATGAAACATGGTACACGGGGCAGGAAGCGGTAGAAGCCGGATTCTGTACCGCAGTCATGTTTACGGAGGTACAGACGGAGGTAGAGGACGCAGAAAAGGTAATTGTAAACTCAATCCCTATCAGTATCAGCGGATTCCATACCGTGCCAAAAGGATTATTAGGCTATGCCAATAGCCGTAATAATAAACCCAATGCAGAAAACAGCAAGGAGGATAAGAAAATGACATTGGAAGAGTTGAAAAAAGACCACCCGGAGGTAGCCAATGCCTATAAAAATGAGATTATGGCAGGCATGGGCGGAACGGACCAGACCGCAGCCGTGGACGCAGAGAGGGCAAGGATAAAGGCGATTGATGAAATTACCCTGCCCGGATTCGAGGATATGGCAAACAAGGCGAAATATGAAGAGCCTGTAAGTGCCGAAGCGTTCGCTATGCAGATTGTGGCAGCACAGAAAAAGGCGGGCAAGTCGTTTCTGAATGACCGTGAGGACGATATAAACGATTCCGGCGTAAAGGACGTTACACCCGCACCGAACAAAGGGCATAACGGAGAAGAAGAGGACCCTTACGGCGACCTTATCGACAAGTTATACCCGGAAACAAAATAACAGCAGGAGGTAAAGAGAAATGGCAGCAGGAAAAGAGTTGTTGGGAAGTTACAACCCCAAAATGGTACACGCAGGGGATTACCCCGTTGTGACCGATTCGGGCACAGTGGCAGAGGGCGAAACAATCTTAGAACTTATGCCCGTTGTGCTTGGCACGGACGGCAAATTAAAAGCCGTCACGTCTGATACGGTGGCAAATGTCTACGGATTGGCAGCGGAGAACGCAGACGCAGGGCAGGAGGTAGTAATCTACCTTACGGGGGAATTTTTCGGGGATTCAATCGAAGTACCCGCAGGAACTACGGCAGCGGATTTTAAAGCACCGTTTAGAAAGTTGTGTATCTTCTTAGTGGATACGGAAAACGCAGCAGCCACAAGCGGAGGTACGGGAGAGAACCCGACAGAATAAGAGCAGAAAAGGAGATAAAAAATTATGGCAATCAGCATTTACGACCCCCGGACAATGGGGAAATTAGTGGAGCGTATGCCGAAAGTGCATACTTTCATCAAGTCAACCTTTTTCCGCAATACCGAAACATTCGATACGCAGAAAATTGACGTTGACTTTAAAAAGGGGAATCGGCAGTTAGCACCTTTCGTACATAAGAAGATTGGCGGGGCGACAATCGACAACGAGGGTTTTCAGACCAACACATACGAACCGCCCCTTGTAGCACCCAACAAGATTACGACCGTGGACGATATTTTGAAGCGGACACCCGGCGAGAGCCTTTACAACGGTAAATCCCCCAATCAGAGGGCGGTTGAGAAAATGCAGCGTGATTTTACCGAGTTGGACGAAATGATTACACGCCGGGAAGAATGGATGTGCTGCCAGTCCTTATTTACGGGTAAAATCCCGATTCTTGACAAGGACGGAAAGGCGATACAGGAGGAAATAGATTTTCAGTTTACGAACAAGGAAACGCTTAAAACCGCTGACAGTTGGAAAACCAAGAAAGGCGGTAAGATTGCACAGTTAAAGGCATGGCGTAAGCAGGTGCAGAAAACAGGCTTTGTAAACTGTAATATCTGCCTTATGGGGTCGGACGCACTGGAAGCGTTCTTACAGGACGAGGAAGTACAGAAAGTGCTTGACGTAAGGCGTTTTGAGGTTGCGGTTATCGCACCTAAAGAACTGCCTAACGGTGCTACTTATATCGGCACTATCCATGAAATAGCAATGGATATTTACACCTATAACGAGTGGTATCTTGATAACTGGACAAACAAGGAAAAGCCGGAGGATAAGCCGTTGTTGCCTGCTAATATCGTTGCCCTGTTATCCACGGAAGCCAATTATTCCATGTACTATGGGGCGGTCGGTATCGTGGATGAAGCAGGAAAGACGATTGCGGTTGTCGAGGGGTCAAGAATCCCCGAACAGTGGGTAGAAAGACGCCCGGCACGGCGTTTCTTGCAGTTGTCCGCTGCCCCTCTTTGCGTACCGCATGAGGTGGATTCTTGGTTTATTGCTACCGTCTGCTAAAGGCGGTGGCAGCCCATGAAGAATTTTAAAGAAATGCTTGATAGGGATTTGGATACAACCTTTTACAATACAAAGGAATTTGCACAGGTCAAACGGATTAAGTATGACGGTATCATAAAAAATATTCCTGTTATATTCGATTCGGAGGAAACAAAGGAACGAAATGCAGCAGGGGGCGACCATGCAGAGGGTATTTATGGGAGGTATACGGTTATCCGGGTCCGTTTAAGCGATATGGGGAAAGAGCCAAGGCAGGGGGCGAGGTTTTACCTTGAAAACGACCTTTTCACGGTGGCAAGCGTCCTAAACGAGTATAACGAGTTAATCATAGACTTGGAAAGGTTTGACGAGTAATGATTGAGGTATCAGAACAGACCATAAACAGGATACACGCCATACTTGCAGGGGTTGAAAATGCCGACAAAAAGGTATTAAAGCCTGCATTGACAAGGGGGTTAATGGCAGGAAAGACGGCAGCGGGAAAGGCGGTTAGGCAGACTTACCACATATCGGCAGGGGATTTTAACAGCCGGGGGTATATGAAGTATAACAGCGTAAGCCAAGGGGGCGACGGAATCGTAGGGAGTATTGAGTATTCCGGCGGAGTGATACCGCTTATCAGATTCAAAGTATCCCCGAACACGCCGAAGCGGAAAAAGACCCCAAGTGCAGCGGTATTGAAAGCGAGCAGCCTTGTGAAGTTTGGCAGGGAAAACAATGTTTTCGTGCAGCAAATGAAATCGGGGCATATCGGTATCTTTGAAAGGAAATCGGGGGAATATTCGGCAAGCCGTGGGAGCGGTCAAAACAAGCACACGGAAAAGCTGAAAGAATTGTTGTCCCCGGCAGTACCGCAGATGGTCGGCAATGATGAAGTTATGCAGACCGTGGAAGAGAGGGTAAACGAGGTTATAAACCAAAGGATAGACCACGAAATAGAAAGGCTATTGAATAAGGGCGGAGGTTGATAATGACACCGTTGGAATTATTGGAATCCTTGAAAGCATATTGCGAGGAAATCACAAAGGATATGTTGTTGGTCGCAAGGGTCCCGGAAAATGGGACCGAAGCAGGAGAGCGACCGCCGAAAGCCTTTATAGGCAATCTGCCCGACAAGGAAGCAGAGAAAAAAGCAGCACCCTACATACTCTTAAAACTTCTCACAAAGAAAACAGATGATGAAGAAAGCGTATGCAGGGTGCGTATTATTTGCGTGACCTTTTCCGAGGATAAGCAGGAGAATTATATACAATGTCTGAATCTTCTTACGAGGATTGAAACGAAGCTATTGGAGGACGTTGTAATAGACAACCGCTATTCCTGCCAAAAGCCGATTGAATCCATTTTGTATGATGATGATTTGGAGGTATACCAGATTGGGGAAATGATGACTATTTGGGAAGTGCAGAAAGCGGAAAGGAACGTAAGGCAATATTTGGAGTAAGGAGGTAGCCGGAATGGCAGCAGGAAAGCGTACAACCGCCGATAAGGCGGTTGAAAATGAAAAGGCGGTAAATCCTACCCCTAAAGCAGAAAAGGGGCAGGAAACGGCAAATACGGAAGCTACGGAGGGTAGATTTATCTATATCGGGCCGACCACAAGGACCGGCTTAGTGGAGAATACCATATTTTCCGGGAGCCGTGAGAGTGTCGAAGAGCATTTAAAGGACACTTTGGAAAAGATTCCACAGGTAAGGTTGCTTATCGTGGCAACGGAAAGCCTTGCAGTAAACAAGGCAAAGGTAAGAAAGGCAGGCACGTTACTTAACAAGTATTACAATGACGTTTTGAGCCTGTCAAGCAGGAATAAGGAGGGTTAAGAATGGCTTATTATCATGGAGCGAAAGCGAGTAAGCAGGCTACGACAGTTTCAACGCCTGTTACCGCAGACAGCAGTATTCATTTTATCGTAGGTGCTGCCCCCGCCCATACGGTAGGCGGTGCGGTAAATGAGCCGATTTTAGCACATTCCTACGCCGAAGCAGTACAGGCAATGGGATATAGCGAGGATTGGAAGAAATACGATATTTGCGAGGAAATCTATGCAAGTTTCCGGCTTTATCAGAATGGGCCTATTGTCATGGTCAATGTCCTGGACCCTGCAAGGCATTTGACGGGGGAAACCACGGAGGATATGACATTGGCAGCAGGCGTTACGGATTTGCCGTTTGAAGCGTTGGCGGATTCCGTGGTTGTGAGGGGGTACAACGGAGAGGAAGAGTTGACCGAGGATTACGGCAGGGGGATTGATTACGACCTTATCTATACGGACGGCGTTTTACGCTTGGAGCGTATAGAGGGCGGTAAAATCACGTCCGACACCGCAAAACTCAATATCAAGTTTAATGCCGTGGACCCGTCCAAGGTTACAAAAGCGGACATTATCGGCGGATATGATACCGCAACGAAGAAATCGAAAGGTTTTGAGTTGGTGGATTCCGTTTTCCCGAAATACCGGGTTATCCCTACGCTTTTCCTTGCTCCCAATTTTTCCCATGACAGCGAGGTAGCTGCAATCATGGCAGCCAAAGCGGAGAACATCAACGGCTTATTCGTGGGGAAAGCGATTATTGACGTTGACACAACGGAAGCTACGACATACACGGAAGCGGTGGAGTGGAAGAACAAGAACAACATTACGCAGCCGTCCGAGTTGTTGGCGTGGCCCATGCTGACGCTTGGGGGAAAACTGTACCACTATTCTACGCACCTTGCCGGGAGTATGTCGGCAACGGACGCTAACGAGGATTTGGGAAAAGGTACGCCGTGTGAATCGGCAAGCAATAAGACCTTGCAGATTGACGGCATGGCGTTAGCGGACGGAACGGAGGTACTGTTAGACCTTACCAAGGCGAACTACCTCAACTCACAGGGTATCATAACAGGGTTAAACCTCATGGGCGGTTATGTGTCTTGGGGAAATGAAACCGCCTGCTATCCTGCAAATACGGACGTGACGGATTATTTCTATTGCGTAAGCCGTATGTTCGGTTGGGTGGCAAATTCTGTTATCCTTTCCGTGTGGAATAAGGTTGACAGGAAATTAAACAGACGCTTGATAGAATCCGTGGTACAGAGCCTTAACCTTTGGCTTAACGGTCTAATGGCAGAAGAGGTAATTTTAGGAGGGCGTATTGAGTTTTTGGAGGAAGAGAATACCGACACGGATTTAATGGCGGGTATCGCTCATTTCCACATTTACCTTACCCCGCCTAGTCCTGCCAAGGAACTTGATTTTGTCCTTGAGTATGACGTAAGTTACCTTGAAAATCTATTCGCAGCATAAGGAGGTAAGAGGATATGCCGAAGATTGACGAAACCGTAATAGGGTTTGCGGTGTATGAGGACGCAACCGAGTATATGGGGTTGTCGGAGGTGGCGTTGCCCGAAATTTCCAACATTACCGAGGAAATCAGCGGGGCAGGCATTGGCGGTAAGATTGAATCCGTTATCTTGGGTGCAATCGAAGCAATGACAACCACTTTCAATTTCAGAACCGTAACAAAGAACGCCATTAAATTAAATGAGCCTAGACAGCACAACATTGATTTAAGGGCAGCACAGCAGCAGAAAGATACCGTAAAAGGCACAACGGAGGTAGTGAGGGTTAAGCACATTTTGGTACTGACACCCAAGAAACTTAACCCCGGAAAGGTGGCTACGGCGAGCGCAGCGGAGGTAAGCGGGGAATATGCGACCTCATATTACGCTACATACATTGACGGTAAGAAAATGCTTGAAATTGACCCGCTGAATTATATCTATTTTGTGAACGGAAAGGACTACTTGGCGGATGTAAGAAAGGCACTTGGAAAGTAAGCACGGGAAGCCGTGCTTTTTTCCTGCCTAAAATCAGATTATGGAGGATTAGAAAATGGAAGATATTAAGAAAACAGCAAACGAGCAGGCAGCAGAGGAAACAAAGGAAGCGGTTAAAGTTGTGACCGATTCGGACACGCCGGAGGGGGCGTATGTGCATGAGTTTACGAAGCCGTACATATTCGAGGAAAAGACCTATACAAGGTTGGTTTTCGACTTTGAAAAACTGATAGGCGACGACCTTGTAGCCATTGAAAACGAAATGGCAGCGGTCGGGGAATACGCATTATCCCCGGAAATTTCAACCTCATTCCTTTACCGCTTGGCAGCCAAGGCAGCAGGGGTAGGAAGTGACGTTATCGCTCATATGCCTATCCGTGATTTTGGGAAAATCAAGAATAAGAGCAGGGATTTTTTAATAAGCACGGGATTCTAAGGCAGAATCCTATCAAATGGTTTAAACGAAATAGCCTACTGTTATCCAAGGAAACGTATACCGGGTTAGAGTTTTGGTTAAGCCGGACACCGAGGGAATTAGATTCTTGGATTGCCGAGTATAACGAGATTGTCGAAGAGCAGAAGAAAGGAGCGGGAAGTGGCAGCAGCTAAACAGTTTGAGTTACTATTTCAGTTGACCGCAAGACTGGGGCCGAACTTTTCGCAATCCTTTAAAAATGCGTCTAAGACCATGAACGCCCTGCAAAATGATTTACGGAGTGCGGACCAGAAATTAAAGGACGTATCCGCATATCAGAAACAGCAGAACGCAGTAGCCAAAAGCAGGGCAAGGGTAAATGAGTTGCAGGCGGAGCATGAACGGCTTACAAGGGAAATCGAGGAAACCGGGCAGGCAACGCCGGAACTCACACGGCAGTTACAGGCGAATGAAAGAGCCTTGCAGAAAGCCGAGGACGCAACGGCAAGGGAAGAGGAAAGGCTACAGGAATTAAGCGATACCTTACGGGAAGCCGGGGTAAATACCGATAACTTAGGGCGGGATACGGAGGAATTACGGCAGCAGTACGAGCGTTTGGAGCAGACGCAGAAAAAGGTACAGGAGATTACAGAGAAGCAGGCAGCCAATAAGCAGGCTATTTCACAGACCAAGGCACAGTTAGGCGGTCTGATTGGAACGGTTACGGCTATCGGTGCTGCCATTTATGCAGGCCCCGTAAAAAACGCACAGGAATTTCAAACGGCAATGGCGAAAGTCGGGACCATTGCGGATACAAACGTAGTGCCATTGGCACAGCTACGGCAGGAGATTATAGCGTTATCCAACGAAACGGGGAAAAGTGTAAACGACCTTGCAGAGGATGTATACAACGCCATTTCAGCGGGGCAGGACACGGCGGACGCAGTAGGGTTTGTAGAAAATGCAACCAAACTAGCAACCGCCGGATTTGCGGAATCCGGGCAGGCGGTAGACGTGCTTAGTACGATTCTTAACGCTTACGGAATGGAAGCGAGCAAAGTTACGGACGTTTCCGATATGCTGATACAAATACAAAATAAAGGAAAAACGACCGTAGCGGAATTGTCAAGCAGCATGGGAAAAATTATCCCTACCGCAAACGCAAACAATGTAGCCTTGGAGCAGTTGGGGGCGGGGTACGCAATCTTAACGTCAAAAGGTATAGCGACAGCCGAAGCAACTACATACATGAACGGCATGTTGAACGAATTAGGCAAGTCGGGAAGCCAAACGGATAAGATTTTACGAAGCAAGACCGGGAAGAGTTTTAGCGAGCTGATGAAGAGCGGTTACTCTTTGGCGGACGTATTGCAGATAGTGCAGGAGGACGCAGAGGGAAGCGGTAAATCGTTGTCGGATATGTTCAGCAGTAGCGAAGCGGGAAAAGCAGCATTATCCCTAATGTCGGACGGCGTGGATTCCTTTAACGAAAGCGTACAGGGTATGCTTGATTCTTGCGGTGCGACAGAGGAAGCATACGCCAAGATGATGGATACCACGGAAACAAAGGTAGCAAAGGCAAAAAACAGCATTTCTAACCTTGGAACGGTATTAGGCGATATGCTTTTGCCGTATGTTGGAATGGTTGCCGACAAGGTATCGGAAGTAGTAACAAAATTTTCAGAGTTTGCACAGGAAAACCCACAGGTCATAGCCACGGTTGCAAAAGTGGCAGCAGGCTTAGTAGGGTTGAAAGCGGGCGGATTGTTAGCCAAACTTGGGTTTTTACAGGTAAAAGGCGGTATTCTGTCCGTTCAAAAGGCTTTTACAATGATTAAAGGCTTGGGTATTACGAAATATCTAAGCAATATGGGCGGAGGGTTTGGAGGAATCCTTACAAAAGTTGCCCCTTTGGTCGGAGTGATTGCAGCGGTGGGCGGTGCGATTTATTATGTATCCACCCACTTGGAACAGGTACGAGGGTTTATACAAAAGACTTTCGGAGATGAGGGGTTAGCCGTATTCGATAAACTTTGGGGAATCATTACCCAAGTCGGAACGGCAATAAAAGACGCATTTTTTACGAGCGGTTCGGGGGTGCTTGACACCCTTAAAAGTGTTTTGCCGACAATCATAAATACATTGCAGACCGGGTTACTTCCTATCCTGCCAATGATTGCAGATTTGTTTATGCAGATACTACCGCTTATCGGGCAGCTTGTGACGGCAATTCTCCCGGTTTTGGGCGAGTTGTTAAGTGCAGTTATTACGGTGCTTGCGTCACTGATAGCGGAAATCCTGCCCGTTATCGTACAACTTATATCTGCTATCCTGCCTTTGGTATTGCAGATAGTACAAAGTGTTCTGCCCGTCTTTATCCAATTAGTCAATACCATTGTGCCGATTTTGGTACAGATTATACAGGCGGTTTTGCCTGTTATTATTCAGTTGGTACAGACGCTATTGCCTATCATCATGCAGATTGTGGACGCAGTATTACCCGTGTTCATCAGCCTGCTTAATACGATAGTGCCGATTTTCCAAAACATCATACAGGCGATTTTGCCCGTGCTACAACAGCTTTTGCAGGCGTTGATACCTGTTATACAGTTGGTGGCGGAGATTTTCGCAAATGTGCTAGGAACGGCATTACAGAGCATAGCAAACATTGTAAGTAGTGTTATGCAGGTATTCCAAGGATTGATTGACTTTATCACGGGAGTATTTACCGGGAATTGGTCGCAGGCTTGGGAGGGAATCAAGAGTATTTTTAGCGGTGTATTCAGCGGATTAGGAGAGATTTTCAAAGCACCGTTTAAGGTAATCGTATCTGTAATAAACACGGTTATCCGTGGACTTAACAAGCTGAAAGTGCCGGATTGGGTGCCGGGAATCGGCGGTATGGGTATCAACATACCAGAAATACCGGGATTTGCAAAAGGTACTAACAGGACACCAAGCACCTTTATAGCAGGCGAGAACGGGCCGGAGTTGATAACGGACGCTGCCAACCGTAAAGTATTTACCGCAGCACAGACGGGGCAGATATTTAACAACATGGCACAAGCCGGAAACCTCAACACGGCGAACAATGTAAACGCCACCGCAGGAGGGGCGGGTACAATCACGATTCACGTTACAAATTCCCCAAGCGTGACAGTAGCAGGCGGAGGGGATACAAGCGGAATCAAAGAGCAGTTACAGCAGTATGACGAGGAATTTTTAGAGAAGTTGCGGGAAATCATACGCACGATTCTAAAAGAGCAGAGAGAACAGGAGGGCAGGGTAGCTTATGCTTGATACATATACCACGAAATCGGGGGATACATGGGATACGGTAGCCTACAAGGTATGGGGAAACGAAATGTATATGGATACTCTGATTAAGGCGAATTTAGAGCATAAGGATACCTTTATTTTTCCGGCAGGGGTCATTTTGACCTTGCCGGAAATCACGTTGGAGGTATCCGATTCCCTGCCACCGTGGAAGAAAGGAGGGGTGGCGGTAAATGAGTGACAGGACATTAGCAAGGCGGACGGCGGTAAAACTCTATTTCAAGGGCAGGGATATTTCAAAGGACCTTTCAAAATATCTGCTATCCCTTTCTTTTACGGACAAGGAAGAGGACGAAACGGACGATATTTCTATATCGCTTGACGATAGAGAGGGTAAATGGATTAAGGATTGGTTAAACACAAATAAGGCAGCACAGACCAAGACGGAAACAGTTACCACGCAGGGGGAAATAAAGGTAGGTAATATCGTGCAGTTTAAGGGGGGACCGGTATACATATCCTCAATGGCAGCAGCACCGACCGTTACAAGGGGTGCAAGTAAATGTAAATGTACGATAGCAAATTCAAACGCCCACCCCTACCACCTTATATCACAGGACGGGGCGAGGGTCTACGGTTGGGTCAATGCTTCAGACGTTGAGGGCGAAACGGTAACAACGACCAAAACAACCAAGGTATCCGAGAAAAGAGCATTTAAGGGTACGGAAATACACGCTATGGTTATTCAGAAAAACCCATATTCGGACGGAAAGGATAAGGTATTGGATTGCGGGGTTTTTGAGATTGACAGCGTAAACTATACGGGGCCGCCCCAAAAGCTGACAATAAAGGCTACGTCAATCCCTTATAAGGCAAAATTAAGGCAGACGAAGTATAACAGGCAATGGGAGAATACGACCCTTAAAAATATGGCGGAGAAGATAGCCAAACGAAGCAACATGAAACTTATGTATCTGTCAAACGCCAACCCGGTTTACAAGCGGAAAGAACAGGTAAACATGACGGACATTGCATTTCTGAAAAAGATGTGCAAAAGGGCGGGAATATCCTTAAAAGTCACGTCAAAGACAATCGTATTATTTGACGCAGCGGACTTTGAGAAAAAGGCAGAGGTAAAAAAGATAAAGGCAGGAAAGGGAAATATAATAAGCTATAATTTTACCACGAAAACGGCGGATACCGCCTATTCGTCCTGCCACGTCATTTATACAGACCCGAACACAAAGGAAACCATAGAAGCAACCTATACGCCGGAAAACGCAAATTCAGACGGTCAAACACTGGAAGTAAAACGGAAAGTGTCAAGCGTGGCGGAAGCCAAGGAGTTAGCGAGGAAATCCCTAAGAGCCAAGAACAAAGGGGAAACAACGGCAGAATTTACGCTTGTGGGCGACGTGGATTATGTGGCAGGAATCACGGTTAGGGTATATGGGTATGGGGAATTTAACGGAAAATACATTGTAGAGCAGGCAACGCATAATATCACGGGCGGTTACAAAGTACAGATAAAATTGCGTAGTTGTTTGGAGGGATATTGATTGCAGCAGTTTGATGATAACGATATGCAGGAATTAAAGGATATTGTGAGGGTCGGGATTGTAAGCAGCGTGAACGCCGGGGCAATGACGGCGAGGGTAAAGATACAGGACCAGGGAATAGTGACGGGGGATTTAAAGATAGTGCAGAATCCGCCAAAAGCGGAAATAAAAATTAAAAGCGGAAGCTGCCCGGCGGATTGTGAGGTTGAAATAAAGCCGTGGATACCCAAAGTAGGGCAATGGGTTTTGTGCCTGTTTAAGCCGGATGGGGAGGGCGACGGCTTTATATTGGGAGGTATCTAATGGCACAGGTAGGAACGCTTGGCGACATTGTTTTTAAAGTATCTGAAAAAACGGTACAGACGTTTGACGGATTACAGATTGAAAGCAAGACCAATTATGCAAAGCATACAAGGCATAACAAAAAGCCGTTGTTGGAGTTTCAGTACAATGATACGGACACGGCGAGTTTTTCTATGTATCTGTCCGCATTTCTTGGGGTAAACCCTAAGACAATGCAGGCGAAAATAGATAAGTACCGCAAGCAGGGGAAAATACTTACATTGGTTATAGGTGGCAAGAAATACGGCACGAAATGGGTCATTACGTCACATTCCAAAGGCTATAAGAGGTTCGACAATAAAGGGAATCTATTGATTGCGGAAAGCAAGGTATCATTAGAGGAATACCCGGAAAGGTAGGGTTGTATGGGGTACGTCATAGACACAACGGAAAAGGAAAATATAAACCTTGCCCCCGGAACGGTGGAAGAGGAAGTAATACAGAATCTTTGGTTTTTGTATTCCTCATTGGAGTATGATGTACCGTTAGACCGGGCATTGGGATTAAACGCCACATACATAGATAAGCCGATAGAAGCAGCCAAGGCATTAGCGACAACGGACATTTACGACAAGACCGAGGAATACGAGCCAAGGGCGGAAATCACAAACATAGATTTTAAGGCGGATTATGAAAGGGGCATATTAAAGCCGATAGTGGAGGTAGAAATAAATGGAGAATACGAAAAAGAGGAATATACCGAGTAATCTTCCCGAAGTCGAGTTTGTGGACACCAACACGGAAGCATTGGTAAATAAACTCATAGCAGGGTATGAGGAAATCACGGGCAGGACGCTTTACCCGGCAGACCCGGTAAGGGCGTTCATATTATGGCTTGCAAGCGTCTTAGTGCAGGAGCGGGTACAGATAAATGAATCGGCAAAGCAGAATCTTCCAAGGTATGCGGTAGGTAAAAACTTGGATTCCCTTAGTGAGATTTTCCATAACACATACAGATTGCAGCCGACCGCAGCGAGTACAACGCTTGGATTCTACATTACCACGACTTTAGAGCAGGATTACATCATAACGGACACACTGGAAGTAACCGTAGACGGCTTTATAAATTTTGCCACAACGGATTATCTGATATTCAAGGCGGGCGAAAACTACGCAGAGGTAAAGGCGGTATGCACGACCGCAGGAACGGCGGGGAATGACTTTGTACCCGGACAGGTAAACAAATTAGTATCAGATGAATTTCTGTATTTCAAAGAGGTATCAAATACAACCGTGACGGCAGGAGGGAGCGAAGAGGAAAGCGACACGGCATTTTATAACCGCATGAGGGAAAGCGAGGAATCATACACGACAGCCGGACCCCGTGGAAGCTATATTTATCATGCCAAGTCGGTATCCTCACAAATAAGTGACGTTTCAGCGGAAAGCCCGGAACCCGGAATAGCGGATATTAGAATCATGCTATACGGCGGGGAGTTGCCGGATAAGGAATTGATAGACCGGGTACAGGAGTATTTGAGTGCGGACGATATTAGACCAATGACGGATAAGGTAATAGTGGCAGCACCTACTACGATACCGTTTGACATTGAAGCGGTTTATTACATATCAAGGGATAAATCAGCAAGCACAAAGGAAATCCAAAGGGCCGTTGACTTGGCGGAGGAAAATTACATATTATGGCAGACCTCTAAAATGGGGCGGGATATTAACCCGTCCTATTTTAATGCTATGCTTATGGAATCCGGCATTAAAAGGGTGGAGATTGTAAAGCCTGCATTTACGACAATCCCAAAGGGGAGCGTGGCGGTCATAAGGGATTGCAATATATCTTTCGGGGGTGTGGAAGATGAATAATATTAAGACGGCAGATTTTTTACTGTCCTTTCCGCCCGCATTGAAAAAAGATGAAAAAATGCTTGCCTTGGGGCGGTTGATTGCGGAGGAATTGCATATATCCGCATGGGAAGCAGAAAAGAACGTCATATATGCGAATATAGACAGCTTAACGGAAACGTGGCTTGACGTATTAGCCTATGATTTGCATGTGGATTGGTACGATTACGACTACCCGATAGAAGCGAAAAGGGCAATCATAAAGGACAGCGTAAGGGTACACCAAAAATTAGGAACTAAGGCAGCGGTAGAAAGGGCGTTAGGGGGGATACACCCACAGAGCGAAATTGAGGAATGGTTTTCATACAACGGAAAGCCGTATTGTTTCCGTATAGTGCTTGATACCACAAATTCGAGGGTTGCAGCAGATTATGACGAGATTGTAAAGACGGTTGACATATACAAGCGTCTTACGGCTCATTTGGACGGATTATATTACCAATGCTCTATTTGTGTGGTAGTAATGCCACACACGGAGTATTTTTTATTTTCTACGCCTATGACAGGGCAGTTAAGGGCAGGCACAGAGCCATACAGGAACACGGAGGGGGCGGTAGAAAATGCGGTTATCAGCATAAACGCAAGGGCAGCAGGGTATATAGCCGAAGCCGTGAGGACCGGCACGAAGCCGGACAGAAATATAGTGTTTTCCACGCAGGATAGCGAGATTGTGACCGATTCGGACACGAAAGGTTATCCGTTTACGAGCAATCAGACAGGAAAAGCCAAAGCAGGCACAACCCCATACATAGACACCGTAGGCGGTGCAGGGAGCGAGGGAGTGACGGCAACGGCAGCAGGGCAGGGGTATAAATTCGATTCCGATTTGGCAGGCACGAAGCCGGACAGAAATATTTTATTTGATTCCGTGGACGTGCAGGCGGTGGGGGAAGCGGATTTAGAAGCCTATGTATTTGAAAATGCCTTTACAGGCACGAAGCCGAAAAGAAATGTTGTATTTTCGGGGCAGACGGCGGAAGTCGTGGCGGATTCCGATACCGCAGGGTACGGATACGAAACGCCGACAACGGGAAATGCAACCGCAGGCACGAAGCCGGAAAGGGCCGTAGAAACGGCACAGGGGGTAAAAGGCATAGCACAGACGGCAGACACCGACAGTTACCAATACGAGGTCAAGCGTTGCGGTGCTAATCGGTTAAGCAAATAAAAGTAAAGGAGATTAAGGAAATGCTTACAGAAAGAGCCTTTGAGAGTTTCAAGAAATTCATTGAAACAAACATTGCATACGCAAAGGTCGAGTATGAGGGTGTGCTGCATAAAGCGGAGATTGTCAGCCGGGAACGCTTGCCGGACGGCAGGGTAGCACTAAGCATACCGATTACGCCGGAGGTATCGGGGGCCACCACGATAACCAAGATTCAGTTGTACGATATTGGTAATAAATTGTGGGCGGAAAAAACCGAAGCAATCAAGTTAAAAGGGGTGCAGCAGGGCGTACTGTACCGCTTTAGTTTCAACTTTAAGGAGGAATAGCGGAAATGGGATTATTCAAGATTTGGAAAGACCATGTAACGCAGTTTAGCAACCGTTACAAGGAAATCAACAACGCAGACGGCACGATAACCCATGAAGCGGTAGAGGGCGAGGTAATACAGGAGGGTACACCACAGAACGCAAAGAACTTTAACGATATGGAGCAGCGTATTTTGGCAGCCGGGGAGGTTGCCGGACTTGCTATGTTAAAGGTCGGGGCGGTGGAAAGCAAGGTTGAGGGATTGGCAGGAGAGATTATCGAAACGACCTTAACCAATTCCAAAGAGTACCCTTTCAACAATTCCAAAAAGACCCTTGCACTCAAAACACCGAGGGGCAATTTGGACTATACCGTATTCGTGGAATCAAGCACGGAGGACGCAGGCGGGATAGGGGAAATCAAGATAACCGATAAGCAGTTGAACGGTTTTAAGATTGAGTTTACCGGGGCCGCCAAGGAAGTATCCGTAAAATGCACCGTACAGGGAGGTTACGCATAATGGCAAACGTGATTATCAAAAGTGCGGAAAGAAAGGCACAGACGGCAGCAGTATTGAACGCCTACGGCGTGGGCGGTGGCAGGGCGACCGTAGCACAGAGGGAAGCAGCCGAGCATATCGCAGTACGTTCCGAGGAAGCGTACAAGGAATTACAGAGAATGGGAGGTAAAAGGTAATGGCAGCAGCTAAGATTATTGTGGTTGAGAAGAACGAGGGCGGGAAAATCCCCTACGAGGTATCGGGTACGAAAATCATCTTTGGAGAAGATGAACTTATGGTAAATCTGAAAACCCGGCAGCGTGACTATGAAACAACGCTTGACATTTGCAAGGACAAGGAAAACGGCTTGACGGTCGGGGTCAATACGTCCTCTACGGAATATGTGGCACAGGTCACAATCCCCGCCCGTGAATATGAGATTACGGACACGGGGAAGCAGGATGAGGACGGCAACCCGGTTATGGAAAAGAACCCGTTGCCGTTTGACATGAAGAAATGCACGTTGACATTATGGGCGTTAATCTAATCTGATTTAAGGAGGATAATATACAATGGCAAATTTTGACGATTTACAGGGTGCGGTAGCACAGTTTGGGGCAGGAAACAAGGTTATCTATGATGATATTGGTATGCCGTCCATTATGGTAGGCGTTCCCAAGATGAAGTATTCCGACATTATCACGGGCGGTACGGAGGAAGTATTGCCGTTTTTCATTGTGGACGGCGAGGAAAAGGAAGCTATCTATGTTTCCAAGTTTGCTAATATCGTGGAGAATGACCGGGCGTATTCCTTGGGTATGAAGTTGCCGAGGAATTACATTACTTTCGACCAAGCGGTAGCAGCCTGCAAGGCAAAGGGCAACGGTTGGCATTTGAATCAGACGGGCATTTTTGCCGTGCTTAATCTGTTATCGCAGAAAATGGGGACCGTACCGCACGGAAACACCAACTACGGAAAGGATTATTACCACGCCTACGAGCATGGAATACAACCGCAGGGAGAAACAGGGCGGACGCTTACGGGCAGCGGTGGCCCTACATGGTATCACAATCACGATATGTCGGGCATTGCAGACCTTAACGGCAATGTGTGGGAGTGGACCGGCGGATTCCGCCTTATGAATGGGGAAATTCAGATTATCCCCTACGGTAACTGCATGAAACTTGATTGCGATATGTCCGAGGACAGCACCCTTTGGAAAGCAATCATGCCTAACGGCTCATTGGTTGCACCGGGTACGGCAGGCACTTTAAAGATAGACCAAACGAGTGCAACCGCAGGAATCAGAATCAATACAACAGTGCAGTATCCGACAAGTGGGGATACATATAGATATATTCCGTTCAAGACGCTTACGGCAGCAAGTGGGGTAACTATCCCGAAACTGTTAATAGCGTTGGGGGTATTCCCGGACGGTGGAATTACAGGATACGGAAACGACCATATTTGGATGCGGAATCACGGCGAAAGGCTGCCTGTCCGGGGGTCGGGTTTCTCCGATACGTCCTATTCGGGACCGTCCGCCCTCTACTTGAGTTATCCCCGTTCCTACTCTGGCGCCAACGTGGGTTTCCGCTCCGCTTTTTGCGAACTGTAAACTGAATACTGATAAACTGATAGGGTGTGCGGTAGCACACCCTTTGAAAAAATATATCAGCAAGGCAGGGGGAACATGGAAGAGAAGCAGGGAACGCAGGGGACCGGGACCAGCAACGGAAACGGGATTTTCCATATAAAAGAGAAAATCTACGAAATGATATTATACGGCAACCCTGCCTTAAAAGACTTTCCAAAGACTGAAAGGTATGTACTGGCAGGCAAAATAAGGGAATCAATGTATACGGCGTTGGAAATGGCGGTACGGCTTGAAAAGAAATATCACAAGAAAACGACCTTGCAGGATTTGGATATTGAAATAGATGTATTAAGGAATCTGCTAAGACTTGCGAAAGACCCGAACCTATACCCAAAACAAAAGCCTTGTTTGGACTTCCATACTTGGGAAGTATGGATTAAAAAGGTAAACGAAATCGGTTGTATGATTGGCGGTTATATGGAGTGGGTAAACAGCAGGGAGAAGCAGAAATAAAAATACATTGGGAAACAATCACATTTGTATAGGTGGCTGCCTATCCGGGGGTCGAGTTTCAACAATACGTCCAATTCGGGACCGTCCGCCCTCAACTTGAATAATCCCCGTTCCAACTCTAACGACAACGTGGGTTTCCGCTCCGCTCTGCCCCTATGCCAAGAAGCCTTACGGTTACGACTGTAAGGACAGTGCAAAAGGGTTAAAGGGGTTGTTTTCCATTCCCGGACATTCCGGGAAAAAGATTGTATTGCCGTAAAGACAGTTAGTAAGCGTAAGCAGAAAAGATTTATATTTGTCACGTCCGAAAGGGTTAAAAACTTAGTAGGTTTGTACGGCAAAATTTTAGGAAAATCAGAGGTTGCAAATGCACAGTATCAAAAATATCTATGAGAAAATATACGATTTTGAAAATCTGCATAAGGCTTGGGAAAAGGCACGGAGGGGAAAGCGGTACAGGGAGGATGTATTGAGTTTCAACCGTAACTATGAAGAGCATTTAATAGAGATTCAGAATCAGCTAATCTATGAAACATACGAGGTGGGAAAATACCACAGCTTCTATGTGTTTGAGCCGAAAAAGCGGTTGATTATGTCCTTGCCGTTCAAAGACAGGATAGTACAATGGGCGATATATCAGCAGCTTTTCCCGCTCTATGAGAAAACTTTTATTTCCGATTCCTACGCTTGCAGGCAGGGGAAAGGAACACATAAGGCAGCCGACAAGTTACAGTATTGGCTACGGCAGACGGAAAGGAAGCCGGAGCGGTACTATTACCTCAAAATGGATATATCCAAGTATTTTTATAGGGTAGACCATGAGATACTACTAAAAATATTGGGCCGCCGGATAAAGGATAAAAGGTTGCTTAATCTGTTAGAGAAAATCATAAATTGCGAAACTACGAAGTTTGGCTTGCCAATGGGGAAAGAGCCGGACGAAGTAGAGGTAGAGGACAGGTTAGGCAATAAGGGTATGCCGATAGGCAACCTTACCTCTCAAATGTTCGCAAATATCTACCTTAACGAGGTAGACCAGTACGCAAAGCATGAGTTGGGGTTGCATTACTACATACGGTATATGGACGATATTATTATTTTACATCACGATAAAAAGTACCTTGCACGGGTTAAGGAGGATTTACGCATTTTCCTTGATGAAAACCTACGCTTGAATCTCAATAACAAAACGGCAATCAGACCTTGCAGCATGGGGATTGATTTTGTAGGATTCCGCATATGGGCCACGCACCGCAGATTAAAGAAGAAAACGGCGTTAAAAATCAAGCGGAGCATGAAACATTATGTAGAAAAGGTGGAAGCCGGGGAAGAGAGCAGGGAGAAAATGGAACGTGCGATAGCGTCATACCGGGGCATATTGTCACATTGCAACAGCTACGGCATGAGGCAGAGCCTTAATAATCTTTTCAAGCATAAAACAAAAACAGAGGGGCAGGAAATGAGAAAGGGTACTGAAAGTAACGAGGATTGCAAAGAAAGAAAATGCTATAATTGCAAGAATTTTTACAAGGATTGTTTTTGTGGGTATGAAGCGTGTATGTGTAAGGTGCATGGCTCATTAGATGTAGATCAGCACGAACGACACCCGGACACAGCAGCGGAAACGTGCAAAGAATACGAGAGAAAGGAGTAGCCAAAATGTATATTGATTCATCAACAATAATTACCGTTGCGGGCGTATTGGGTGCTTTAATCACAATCGGGACCGTTGCATATAAGGTTGTCAAGTGGTTTCAGCAGCAGGATAAGCAGACAAAGGACATAGAGGAATTGAGGAAGCGGGACAAAGAAAATTTGAAACAGCTAAATGATGAAATGTGCCTGCTTACCTATGCCGTGCTTGCCTGCTTAAAGGGTCTGAAAGAGCAGGGGTGCAACGGCCCCGTGACCGAAGCAATCGGGAAAGTGGAGAAGCACATAAACCAAAAGGCACACGGGCAGGAGGATTAGGAGGGCAAAAACTGAATGAAATATATTTTATGCGGAATCCTTGGCGTTGTCCTTGGATTCCTTATATTTTACCTGTTATTTAGGATTGTCAACAGAAAACAGCTTTTCAAAAGGGAATCGGCAAAGAAAAGAGGGAAGCCGACCTTTACAAAGGTTGTATTGGTGGCAGTCCTTTTTACTTACTTTGTGGGCCTGTATATCGGTATCAGAGTGACACTTATAGACTACTCACAATTCGGGGTACTTGCCACATACATAGCAACCCCGACAACTACGGTAATTGCCTTGTATTGTTGGAAAGCCAAGGCAGAAAACATTATTAAAATCAAGCAGGGATACCCGGAGGAAACAAAGGATATTTCCGTTGATTTAAACAATATCACATTATAGGAGGGTAACACCATGAACATTAAGCAGAACATTGCAACCAAGAATCCGTGTTACACTTGCGGACGGACAATCACGGTAAAGGGCCTTATGATTCATTCCGTGGGTTGTCCGCAGCCGAGAGCGTCCGTATTTGCGAATAACTGGAATAACGCAAACGCCAATGTATGCGTACACGCAGTATTGCAGGCGGACGGAACGGTATTACAGTTGTTGCCGTGGAATCGCAGGGGGTGGCATTGCGGAAGCGGAAGCAACGGAAGCGGAAACAATACCCATATCGGCGTAGAAATGACAGAGCCGGACACGATTCAGTACACGAGCGGAAGCAGCTTTAAGGATTTGAACCCGGCAGCGACCAAGGATTTTGTAGCCAAGACGTACAGGACGGCGGTAGAGCTTTTTGCTTACCTCTGCAAACAGTACAGCCTTGACCCGGAAAAGGACGGCGTTATTATTTCCCATTCCGAGGGCCACAAAAGAGGGATTGCAAGCAACCACGGCGACGTAGAGCATATTTGGAATAAGCACGGCTTGACTATGGCACAATTCCGCAGGGATATTAAGAAAGCTATGGGTGGAAACACCCAGGTAGGCGGAACGGCACAGACCACAGACACGACCGCAGGAAACGCCCCTAAAAGCGTTTCCAAAGGGGATACGGTAACATTCACAGGGGGACCGGTCTATAAGTCCTCTACGGCAGCACAGGCGACCGTAAACAAAGGCGTAACAAGCAAGTGTGAAGTGACGGCGGTAAACCTCAAAGGAACACACCCGTATCATTGCATATCGCAGGACGGAAAAGGCGTTTACGGTTGGGTCAATGCGGAATCTGTAAAAGAGGTATCCACGACCGCAGGAAACGCCCCTAAAAGCGTTTCCAAAGGGGATACGGTAACATTCACAGGGGGACCGGTCTACAAGTCCTCTACGGCAGCACAGGAAGCCACAACCAAAAGCGTATCAAGCCGTTGTGAGGTAACGGCAATCAATGAAAAGGGTACACACCCGTATCATTGCATATCGCAGGACGGAAAAGGCGTTTACGGTTGGGTTGACAAGACAAGCGTAAAGAAATAGGAGGTATACAATGGCAGTTACGGCAGCACAGATTAAAAAAGTGGTAAAAGTAGCAAGCGGTATCATCTACGCACAGGAGGGCAATTACGGCAGCGTAAACCGAAACGACAATAGCCACGGCATGAGCATAGGGAAATGCCAATGGAACGCATATTGGGGCCGTGCGTTGCCCTTGTTGCAGGCGGTTGTAAATAAGGACCGGGACCAGGCAAAGGAGATATTGGGGGAATCCCTCTATAACGAGATTGCCGGAAGCAGCCCGAAAGCATGGGATAAAAAAGAGAGGGAAGCCACCGAAGCGGAAGCAAAGGCAATTTCTGTATTGCTTGCCACACCGCAGGGAAAGGAAATACAGGACGATTTGGCGGACGCTGATATTACGGCTTATGTCAAAAACGGCGTTAAGGTCGGCGTTACGTCTTTAAAGGCACTTGCCTATTATGCGGACTTGGAGAACCAAGGGGGAAGCGGTGCAAGCAAACGGATAGCCACGACCGCAGGAAATGACCTTGGAGGGGCGGAAAAGGTAGGACTTGAAGAAATACACGCCTACGCCCTAAAAGATAGCGTAATGGGGCAGTATGCAAGCCGTAGGGGCAAGGTATACGAAGCCGTCAAAGCGTCCAATTTAAGCGATTTAAAAAAGGCAGACGATAAAAAGGACGCTGACAAGCAAAAACCCGCAGGAAACGGCACACAGAACGCCGTAGGGGCATTGCAGAAAGGCGATACAGTGACGTTTACGGGCGGTGGCGTGTATGTGTCCTCTACGGCAGCACAGACAGCCAAGGAAAAGGACGTTGTAAGCGTCTGCAAGGTAACGGCGGTAAACCTCAAAGGCACACACCCGTATCATTGCATATCGCAGGACGGAAAAGGCGTTTACGGTTGGGTCAATGCGGAATCTGTAAAAGAGGTATCCACGACCGCAGGGAACGCCCCTAAAAGCGTTTCAAAGGGCGATACGGTAACATTCACAGGGGGACCGGTCTATAAGTCCTCTACGGCAGCACAGGCAGCCGTACATAGGGAAGTAACAAGCGTTTGCAGAGTGACCGCCGTAAATGCCAAAGGCACACACCCGTATCATTGCATATCGCAGGACGGAAAAGGCGTTTACGGTTGGGTTGACAAGGCGGATGTAAAATAGACCGATTCGGACACAAAGACGGAGGATAGAAAAAATATGAAGATTTTAGCGGAAAATTCAGTTTTGATTATCGGTATCTTGGGGGCGTTGGCGTTTGCCGTATCCCTCATTACGGAACTGTTAAAGGACTTACCGGGGATTAAGAAAGTGCCGACAAAGGCGTTTGTTATCCTCATTTCCTTAATCGTGACCGTGGCAGCGTTGTTAATCTATGTTGCCTACGCAGGCATACCGCTTTTATGGTATTATGTGGCACTTGCGGTATTCGCAGCGTTTGTAGTGGCGTATATCTCAATGTACGGTTGGGATACGTTCAAGGAATTAAAGGACAGGTTTATAAAATAAGATACCGCAGGAAGAAAAACGCCCCCTTGGCTCTATGCCTTGGGGGTTGTTTTTTATTTCAATTTCTCTACTTGGTCGGCGGTAAAAAGAAATGCCTTTGCAAGGTAGTAATGGTTGTTGTCCGTTCCGTCCGTGTTTTCGTCTACGTCCTCATTTTTCTTTGCCTTGTTCGTGAATCTCCAAAGCCTTGTAGTAATCCGGGCGTGTTCCCCTTTCTTAACAGAGTATCCGTAACTTTTCCATGCTTGGAATGTGTGCAGCGGTATCATGTGACCGCTTGAAAGTATATTTTCGATTTGTTCCATTGTGTATAATCCGTTTGCCACCGCTTCACTGATAATAATATCTGTATTTGTCATTTCCTTAGTCCTCCATGTACTTTATTTTCCGTTCCTTATGAGTACATTATATACTTATATAAGTATATTTGCAATCCCGGAAATGTTCACAAAATACTTATATAAGTATAAAGGAAATCTTGTGCATTTTATATACTTGTATAAGTATAAAAAGTATGGTACAATTTCAGCAGGAAACTATAAACGGTAGGAGCGGACAGGAGGTATTGCGTAATGGCAGAGGAAAAGGCAGGCGGAACGCCTGCGACTAGGGCAAAAAATAAATGGAATAAGAATAACTACGATTCTTTTCTACTTACTTCCATACCGAAAGGCAGGGCGGAAGAGTGGACGGAGATAGCCAAGGAATTAGGGTACAAGAGCCGGAATCAGATGATAGTTGCAGCAGTTGAGGAAAAAATAAAAAGGGAAAGGGGCGAGGGTTAGGGTGTACGCTTATAAGGACGGCGTATATACTAATGATGATTGCAATATCCATAAAACGGTAAGATTCAAGCCGGAGATATTCAGAATCATAGAAGCAAGTCCGGGAAAGAATTTCACGGACAAGTTACAGAAAATCGTTGAGGAATACGCCAAGAATAAAGAAAAAGTTTTGTAGCACATATTCAGGAATTTGTAACACAAAATCCATAAAAACCCTTGACAGTATACTTATATAAGTATATAATATAATTGTAGCAAGGAGATAGCAGGAAAGGAGTTAAAGAAATGGAGAACACCGAAGAAATGGCAGTATTCAAAAGTTACCTAAGACGTTTAATGAGGGACCTTAAAGACCTGCAAAAGGCGATTAAGGAAAAGAACACGGAGGAAGCCGAAAGGCTCATAAATGATTTAATCGAGGATACCCAAAAGGATATTGAAGATTAAATAGGGATTCACACAGGGGGCGGACTTCTTAACATTCCTGCTAACCGCCCCTAGTGTTTATAGAAATAATAGCAGGAGAACAGGGAAAAATCAAGATACAATAGACCGATTCGGACACAAAAAGCCGGAGGGATTGGCAGCATGGGTTAAACTTATGCTCTATTTCACTATGGGAAAGGCAGTAAGGCGGAATCCAAAGGGGGCAGCAGGAACAAATACACCCGCTGCCCCTTATATTTGGAGGTAGAGCATGGGAAAGATATTTAAACAAATGAGCCATAACGACCGTATCAAAATGGAAGCCTTATTAAATGCAGGACATTCCAAAGCGGAGGTAGCAAAGCAGTTACATTTCCACAGAAGCACGATATACCGGGAATACGACAAGGGTAAATATATGCACCGCAATTCTGATTATACGGAAGAGGAAAGGTATAGTAGCGATTTGGGGCAGAAAGCACACGACTACGCCCAAGAGGGAAAAGGCAGGGCATTAAAAATAGGGAATGACAGGGAATTGGCGGAGTGCATAGAGGATAAAATAGTAAATGATAAGTACAGCCCGGAAGCAGCGTTAGCGGAGATTGCCAAAGGAGAAAAACAGTTTAAAACCTCTATCAGCTTGCGGACGCTTTACAGATATATAGACAATGGAATTTTCTTGAAACTGACAAACAAAGACCTACCTATTAAGAGTAAAAAGAAAAAGCATAATAAAAAGGTAAAGGTACAGAAAAGGGCAAGTGCAGGGGAAAGCATAGAAAACAGACCCGAAGAGGTAAAGGACAGGGAGGTATTCGGTCATTGGGAAATGGATACAGTAAAAGGGCAACGTGGGGTTACGAAATCATGTATGCTTGTGCTGACAGAGAGAAAGACCCGTGATGAAATCATTATAAAGCTGAAAGACCAAACGGCAGCGTCCGTAGTGGAAGCGTTGGACCGGCTAGAAAGGAAATGGGGGGATATGTTTAGTAAGGTATTCCGCAGCATTACGGTAGATAACGGGGTGGAGTTTGCAGATTATGAGGGTATGGAAAAATCCGTGTTTGGAGAGGAAAAGCGTACCTTTGTTTTCTATTGCCACCCTTATAGCAGTTGGGAGCGCGGGAGTAATGAGAATAACAATAGGCTTATCCGCAGACACATACCAAAAGGGGAAGATTTTGACGGCAGGCAGGACGCAGAGATAGAGTATATAGAAAAATGGATTAACGATTATCCAAGGGGAATCTTTGATTACAGAACATCAGCGGAACTATTCGAGGAAGAGTTACAGAAATTGGCATAAAATTTTTTTCAAAAACTTGTCGCAAAACTATTGACAAAAGATAGGACTTGGGTTTTGGGGAGAATTTTGTTGTAAAATGAATTATGTTGCCTTATAATAAAAGAAATCATTACCTTATTTCTACATGTTTTCCCTATAGAAAAGTGTATACTGTTGTCTGTAGGGAGGGCGATAGAAGGGATGAAGAATGAAAATACTGGTCAAAACGTACCGGTGGATGAAGAGGAGGTAGACGCTATGCCATCCATTGAATTAGTGGAACATGAAAGAACAGCTTATATAAAAGGGATGGAAGATTATTTGCAGAAATTGAAATCAATGCCGAACAATGAGGCGGTAAAGAAATCCCAAAAAAGCCTGGAAAGTAGCCATATCATATGTGAGGACGGCGAATTTACAGAAAGATACAGCAACACCAGGAAATACGAACAGCGCAGGGGGTGATATATGTACAGCAATTTACCTAATTTGATTATTGGTTTCCATGGTTGCGATTTAGATACCTACAGAAATGTATTGTATAAACACGACAGGCTACAGGCAAGTCATAATTCCTATGATTGGTTGGGAGGCGGAATCTACTTTTGGGAGAATAGTCTGGACAGGGCTGAAGAATGGGCGGTTTCTTATTGCAACAGATACCGTAAAAACCATTCCGGTGAGAAACCGAAAGAGCCTGCGGTCATAGGGGCAGTCATAAGCCTAGGACATTGTTTGGATTTGACGGATTATGGCAGTGCTTCTATTCTCAAGACGGGATATGAAATTTTAAAATTAGAACTGTCTCTGTTAGGTAAGCCTTTGCCAGTGAACAGGGACGTTACAGGAAGTAAGGATCTTTTATTGCGGGAGCGGGATTGTGCTGTCATTGAAAGGATTCATCAGTACAACAGGGAGAACGGCGAAAGACCTTATGACAGTGTCCGCGGAGTGTTCGTTGAGGGGAATCCTGTTTATGAAGATTCAGGAATCATGGAAAAGACGCATACACAGCTATGCATTATAAATCCTAATTGTATCAAAGGCTATTTTAGCCCGCTGTTGCCGGACAGAGAATGGAATATGGTCTGAACCGAATCTGTCAATTCTGACAAATTTTCAGTATTATAATTTTGCTTTCAAAGATAAAAAGCTTCAGCTGCGCAGCTGCGACGGAGTCATCCCGGTAGCCTGCTTGAACTTCCGGCGGAAACTGGAGGTATTGACATAGCCCACAGCCAGGCTGATATCGTCGATGGGCATATCCGTGGTAAGCAGCGGTTCCTTCGCCTTTTTCAGGCGCAGCGCCCACACATAGTCGGAAAAATTCTCCCCCATCTCTTTTTTGAACAGATAGCTCATGTATGCGATGCTCACATGGAAGATATCCGCCAGATAGGAAATGGAAAAATCCGCGGAGGTGAAATTCTCCTCCACCAGCTGGCCAATCTGCGCGGCATTGATGATCTGATTTTTGGCTTCGGACTCGAAAAGGCCCAGAAGCTGTCCGATATGGGACTGGATTTCCGCCTTTTTTTCCCGGTAGGGGAAGCTGCGGCAGAAATACAGGGCCTCAAAATAAAGCTCGCTGTAGTAGAGATACTTGTCGAGGAGAGTTGCAGGAGGGTACAATATTTCAAAGTCCTTTTTGAAAAATGTGTCTCAGGGCTGGCAAAATATCGAAAAGACTAATTTGCCTTAATGAAGGCGATGGTGTATTCGTTAAAATATATAAAGAGCAAATGTATGAAATGTATGTTGTATTTGTTACGAGTGTATTTTATAATAAAAGCAGTTTACAAAAGAAAGCTTTTTGTAAATCAAAAATATAATCTATAAGTTTGCAACTAGCAAAGGAGGCATTATGAAAGGTAAAAAGTAATTTGTGCTATTGATGACTATGCTTGTCATGGCTGTAGGGGGTTCTGGCGGCAACGATAAGTAGCGTGGCGAGATGAGAATCTGAAAGAGCGGATTAGAAAGGTAGGACTACGCGTTTGACAAGGAAGAAAAATATAGAATATCTAAATATATTGTGACAGAGCAAACAGCTCAGGGTGATTTGCTGGCAATGAATATGCGAACGGAAGATTGTATTAAATTGAGAGGAAAGGATATGAAGGAACTGCTAAAACGAAAGGATTAATGAGTATATATACCATTAATCAGATGCTTGGACTCATTGAAAAAAGCCAGCCGGATATTATATTATATGGATCGCAATCTCAAACAATACCAAATGATAGTGGTGGTTTAAAACAGTATCCAGTAGCCCAAAATGAGCTGATTTTAGCGTGTCAGGCAGATGCATATATATTATGCGTTTCATGTGAAGATAGTGTAGAATATGTTAGACGTACAATTGCATATTTGGAATCGATTTATCCATCAGAAGTAATCGCCATTGCCCTTTCGCCGCTAAAAAATCGTTTTGGATGAAAGAGCAGCGGTAAATCAATTTCAGGGACTTGGAATTCCTATATATATTTGGCGAAAAGAAGAGCAGTTTACAGAAATGGTGCAGAAATGTATTTACTATTTTTGCGAAGCATGACATGGTGGTAAAGATGCGGATGTTGAACTCTATAGAAAGGCGGTGTTTGTGTGCGACAATCCTTACGGATCCTGAAAGACAATTTAAAGTACTTGTTGAAGCTCGTATGGGGGTACGACAAGTCCCTGTTCGCTTTCTTTGTGGTATTTTCCATAGCAGGGGCGGTGCTGAGCTATATAGAGATCTATGTTCCCAAAATCCTGTTGGGAAGCCTGATTCAGGAAACGCCGATGGACAGGCTGCTTGTGCAGATAGGGCTGCTGAGCCTTGCGATATTGGCCACCACTTTTGTCAGGAGCTGGACGGAAAACCGATATCAGTGCAAATGCGGGCTTGTAAGGACAGATTTGTGCCTGAATCTCCTGACGATTAAGCGGTTTAGGATGCGGTACCCCTATATGGAGGATCCAAAGACCGCGGACAGCCTGGAGAAGGCCAAGTACATATCCTGGAGCTCCAACGCGGGCATAGAGGCAACGCTCAATAACCTCCAGACTTTTACGAGGGGACTTATTTTGTTGATTGGAGTCAGCGCAATCTGCGTCACGCTGAATCAGGCGATTCCTTTGGTGCTGATTGCGACAGCTGTGATTAATCTGCTGCTGGGCAATGCCTCCAAGAAAAAGGATGTGCAGCTTCGGGAGTGGAATGCCTCCTTTGATCGGGAGATAGGGTATCTGAGCGGCAATATGGGAGAGCCGGATTTGGGCAAGGATGTGCGGGTGTATAGGCTAAAGGACTGGTGGCTCAAAAAGTATGCCGCATGTTTAGGTATACGGCTGCAAAATGAGAAGAATTCCCAAAAAACTCTCACCGGCATGAAGCAGATGGCGACATTGCTTAGTATGGCTGCCAATGCCGTTGTATACATATGTCTGATAGGGGATGTGCTTTCAGGGGGGATTAGCATCGATGACTTCCTTTTGTACCTGGGAGCGGCTGCCACGCTGAGCCTTGCTTTTCAGGAGCTGATAGACAGCGCCACCAATATCGCCCAATACTCCAAATGCATCGAGGATTTCCGTCAGGTCATGGAGCTGCCGGAGGAATTCGAGGAGCATTCCATGGAAGAAAGACATTCCATGGAAGAAGGGCATTCCATGGAAGAAAGACATTCCATGGAAGAAGGGCATTCCATGGAAGAAGGGCATTCCGGAGAGGAGCTGCCAGAGGCTGCGGAATGGGGCGGCGCGCCGTCCTCGATTCGCTTTGACCGGGTCAGCTACTGCTATCCGGGCAGCGACGCTCCCGTATTGACGGATTTGAGCTTTGAGATTCAAAAAGGGCAGCGCGTCGCCTTGATAGGCATCAACGGCGCGGGAAAGACCACAGCCGTAAAGCTGCTGACAGGACTGCTGGAACCGGATTCCGGCACGATTTTCGTGGATGGCATCGATACCAGGCTGATTCCCAGGCAGCAGCTGTATGACCGCTTCTCTGTGGTGTTCCAGGAAATCAACCAGTATGCGTTCACGGTATCCCAGAACATATCGTTCCAACAGGAGCACGACAGGGAGTGCATGTCTCATGCATTGGATGGGGCGGAAATGCGTACATTGGTAGACGAATTCCCAAAAGGGCTCAACACCATGCTGCGCAAGGACTATGCCACGGATGGGATATTGCTGTCCGGAGGGCAGGCGCAGACCCTGTCCTTGGCCAGGGCGCTCTACAAGGACAGCCCATTTCTGGTTCTGGACGAGCCTACCGCTGCCTTAGACGCACTGGCGGAGGAAAGGCTCTACCGGCGCTTCGACAGGATTATGCAGGGCAAGACAGTCCTGTTCATTTCGCACAGACTGGCCAGCACGCGGTTCTGCGACCGCATCGTGGTGATTGACGGTGGGTCAGTCCGCGAGGAGGGAACCCACGAGGAGCTGCTCCGGGCTGGCGGGCTTTACGCCAGGATGTACGAGAGCCAGTCCTCCAGATACGCGGAGGAGAAAGGGGAGGCGTCATGAACAAACCGCGGAATTGCAAGGAGAATGTGGCATTATTTACCTTTTTTCTAAAGGAGACCAGACGGTGCTCCAGATGGTTCGTGCCGGTCAGCTTCGCCATCATGGTGATTCAGGCACTGCGCCCTTTTCTGCTGGCCTATCTGCCCAGCCTGCTGATTGACGAGCTGACCCAGGGGCGGCGTCTTTCTGCCGTTATAGCGTATACGGTTGCGGTGGTGGCTGGCGAGGGGATTTTGGGCCTGTTGGTACAGGAGCTGCAGAAAAAGCAGAATGTGGAAAGCATGAGGGTGAACCGCCAGATGGAGATGAACGTATCTGTGACGATGGCGGATGTGCCCTATGCCAGGCTGGAGGACAAGGAATTCCTGGATTTCCGCCAGACCTACTTAAGCGGGCAGAGCCGCTCCTCGCAGATAGCGTATGTCATGGTGAGGGCTTTCCATATCGGCTCCTGCCTTTTGATGCTCGGGGGGTATGCCCTGCTCCTGGTGCGGCTCCTGGTAACGGATAGGGCCGGCATTTCCTCGGGCGTGTTGGTGGTGAACTTCCTGGTGTCGAATACCTGGATCTGGCTGCTTGTCATCGCGGGCATGAGCATTTATTCCTCGCGCCTAAAGGTGCAGGCGGACAACATGTATACGAAGATGGTGGAGGAATTCGCGCCGACGGAGCGGGCATATGCCTATTACCAGAAGATTGGAAAGGACCAGGTGTGCGCAAAGGATATCCGGCTGTTCCGGTTCTATCCGCTGCTTTCCGCCTATATGGAGGACTACCGGAAAGCGGCAAGGAAAGTGGAGTGCAGGCTCTCTGATGCCACGCTACGGCGCACCGCTCCGGCGGAAATCTGCCTGAAGGTGCAGACACTGCTGATCTACATCTTGGTGACCATGAAAGTATACGTAAAAGCGATTACATTTGGCCAATTCTATATGTATGCCAATGTCATCCGCAATACCATTGCGGCGCTGTCCGAGATGCTGGACGACATCACCAGTGTCCGCTATGCTTTCGGATTCCACTATGCTTATCAGGCGCTGATGGAAGAGGGCGCCATTAATGCGGGAGAGAGCGCGGAGGGAGCGGACGAAAAAAGTCAGATGCAGGAAAACTTCGCAGATGCTTCATTCAAGAGCCTTGAGTTCGAGGATGTCTGGTTCCGGTATCCGGGAAGCGAAGCCTGGGTGATCCAGGGCTTTTCCGGAAAGATAGAAGCAGGACAGAAAGTCAGCATCGTGGGAATGAACGGAGCGGGGAAGACCACTTTGATTAAGCTTCTGCACAGATTCTATCAGCCAGAGCGCGGGAGAATCCTGCTGAATGGGGCCGATATTAGCTCCTACCCATATGAGGCTTATTGGAAACTGTTCTCCACGGTATTCCAGGATGTCCATTACTTTGCCTATTCTGCGGGAGAGAATGTGGCTGTGGCTGCGGACATGGATTCAGAGAGGGTTGGCCAGGCGCTGGGCAAAGTAGGGCTGGCGGAAATGCTCTCCGGGCATAAGGGGCGTGACACGGAGCTGACAAGGGAGTTTTCCGAGGAGGGCGTCATCCTGTCCGGCGGGGAGGCACAGAAGCTCGCCATAGCTAGGGCCTTTTACAAGGATGCTCCCATCTATGTGTTCGATGAGCCGACGGCGGCGCTGGATCCATTGGCAGAGAAAGAGATTGTGGACTGCTTTGACGAATACACGCGCAGTAAGACAGTGATCTATATCTCCCACCGTATGGCGAGCTGCCGGAATTCCGATAAAATATTCGTGGTAGACCATGGGCACCTGGCCGAGTGCGGAACCCATGAACAGCTTGTGGCAGCGAAAGGGATTTATGGGCAGCTGTGGTCTGCACAGGCGCAGTGGTATATGAAAGCTGGCATTTGATGGATTGTGCAGGAAGGAAAGAGATAGAATGGAAATTATTGTGCCTACAGTTTAGTTATGTTGCAAGTAAAGGATTCCATTTCGGAATCGGACAGAAGATGGTTATGTGGATGGAACTGCAGACTTCTGAATCAATGAATTATGAATTCAGAAGTCTGCTTTCTATTGGGGGGAAAGCGTAAGGAATCGGCTTCAGCAGCGCAGCTGCGACGGCGTCATTCCCATAGCCTGCTTGAACTTCCGGCGGAAACTGGAGGTATTGACATAGCCCACAGCCAGGCTGATATCGTCAATGGGCATATCCGTGGTAAGCAGCAGTTCCTTTGCCTTTTTCAGGCGCAGCGCCCACACATAGTCGGAAAAATTCTCCCCCATCTCTTTTTTGAACAGATAGCTCATGTATGCGATGCTCACATGGAAGATGTCCGCCAGATAGGAAATGGAAAAATCCGCGGAGGTGAAATTTTCCTCCACCAGCTGGCCAATCTGCGCAGCATTGATAATCTGATTTTCGGCTTCGGACTCGAAAAGGCCCAGAAGCTGGCCGATATGGGACTGGATTTCCTCTTTCTTTTCCCGGTAGGGGAAACTGCGGCAGAAATACAGGGCCTCAAAATAAAGCTCGCTGTAGTCCTTGAACTTGACGTTCATCTGGTTCATGGCATTTATGATGGCGGTCAGAATGTCTATGAGCACACAGCGCACGAAAAAGTCAGGCAGCGTGTTTTCCATGGAAAAAGAACTGTCTATCAGGGCAAAGAGCTGCCGGATTCTGGATTCCGCGTCCGGGAAATCATGTTCTTTCAGGGCCTGCGCCAGTCCGTCAAGTATGTCATAGGGATAGGCCAGAGTATGCCCTCCGCGCAGAGAGGGATCCATGGCGCGGAAAGAGACTACAGAGTCATGGTCCCATGCGCTGCTGGCGAGCAGTGCGTTTTCATAGAGGGAGGGAATGTCCAGAGGAGAAGAGGAGCCATTGCTTAAGGCGGACAGGTAATCCTTTTCCTCGCAGTAATTCTCCAGTAAAGCGAGCAGCGCCTCCTCCTTGTTCTGCTCCGGTCCGGCATAGCTTAACAAGAACATGGCGTTATCATCGTCATATTCCAGCATCAGACAGGAACTTTTTTCCGGCAGTGCGTTTTTGAGGAACTGCGCGGTTTCCTGAACCAGTGTCTCCGGATTGGCCGCAAGTCTGATAGGGGGGGTAATTCTCATGCGCAGCGCGAATATCAGGTCGTCAGGCTCCAGCGTAAAGAAAGAATCTACGTTGTCAAGGAGGTTCTGGGTATGATTCTCAAACAGGATGGAATCAAAAATGGACTTTTGCATGGAAAGCCTGTATTTCTCTATTTTCTTCTGCAGATTCTGGTTCTCCGTGGCAGCATCGGAAAACGCCAGATCCAGCTGTTCCAGGTAACTTTGGTCGGGCGCGGGATTCTTCACGATTTTCTGAGTGAGCCTGCGCAGCGGCAGATAGGTTCTGCCCATGGCGTACAGCACGATGAAGATACTGGCGATGCCTAGAAAAAACAGGACGATATAAGTGCGGGAAAATATCTGGTTCGTCCGGGACATCAATGCCCTGTTGGAAATCAGGGCGGTCACGGAAAAATCACTGTACAGGCCTGTGCAGGTCTGTACAGTGGTCTGTGAATCCAGCTGAAGGATGCCGTCATCGCTTTCGCCAGAAGAAAGATAGGGCGTAAGCAAATCCTGATTGATGCCAACGGCAGTCTGGCCGGAAGAATCTACCAGCGCCGTGGCAAGGATCTCATCGGAAACGATGCTTTTGAGCATGTTCTGGATTCTGACCTCATTGATTACATAAAAAATGATATAATTGTTTCCGATATCATTATATGGATAATACAACAGGCAGGAGGACTCCTCGTTCTTCAGGTATATCAGTTGATTTGTGATGGAGTTCTGATAGGAATCGGGACAGAAAGTGATAGATTTCGCACCCCGATAGATATGGAAACTGCCTTCATCATATACTACATATTTGCCTGATGAGTAGATGTCATCATTTAGTCTGTCATAATACACGATATATTCCACCAGTTCGTTGGCGATGGCATAGGAATTAACCTCGCGGAAAGCCACATAACGGCTCCAGGAGCTACTGTCATACCTGGATAGTATCAGGTTGATATTACTTATGAGAGAGTGGTTGGTCCGGTCGATTGCCATCAGCCCGTCGGAAAACTCTTCTTTTATGTAGTTCAGCTGCCTGTCGGCCTGTTCATTGAGCATATCGAGATATGACTTGGACAATTGGCCATGTATGATAAAGAAGAAGCTGACCATCAGGAAAAATAACGGTAAAAAATAGGACAAAAAATAACGAATCATTGTATGATGTGCATAATGGTTCTTATTGAATTTCTGCATTTTCTTCATTCAAATCCTCCCGAAAGTTAGTATACTATAAAAATGTCGGTTCTGCAAGCAAGTGGACAATATTTATAGGACAATATTTACAAAAAGGTATTTGAAAATTGTACGCTGCAAAAGTAAAGCAAGATGACAAACGCTGTAAATGAGCAGCGTACATACATCAAAAATGGTTTTGAAAAGTGTATCTTGATTCTTTTTACATGAAATTTTACAATAAAAAACAAGATTCCACATGAGAGGCGCCTCTTGATGAATCTGGAACAATAAAAAGATAAGTAGTTTTATGCAAAAAAAGTAAGGAGAGATTATGAAAGTTAAAAAAGTAGCGACACTTTTGATGGCGGTCGTAATGACGATGTCTGTTATGGCTGGCTGTGGATCCGATCCGGCACCCTCCAGTTCCGGTAATGACAGCCAGGGCGGACAGGAAGAATCTTCCAAAGAAGGGGCGGATGCGGGCGAGGAAAATAATGAAGGAAACGGCGGCGCGGCTGCTGGAGATTCTATCACATTCCCTCTTGCGGAGACCATGGAGTTCACCTGCTTTTCCGGTCTGAACGGAGAGAACGCGCTGGAGAACACATTGACGATGCAGGTTATGATGGAAGATGCCAATATCCATGTTTCATTTGATAATGTACTTACCTCTGAGATGACAGAGAAGAGGAACCTGATTCTGGCTTCCGGAGAGTATCCAGAGCTGTTCATTAAGGCAGGCTTTGGCATAGGCGATTTGACAAAGTACGGCGGACAGGGAATCCTGATTCCTTTGGAGGATCTGATTCGGCAGTATGCTCCGAATCTGACAGCTGTATTGGATGAGAGAGATGCATGGCAGTATATGACTTCAGCAGACGGACATATCTATTCCCTGCCTGAAATCGGAAGACAGGAAGGTGCCATCACCACTTACTGGCTCAACAAGAGATGGATGGACAATCTGGGTCTGAAAGAGCCTACCAGCTTTGATGAGCTGTATGATGTGTTGAAAGCGTTCAAAGAGCAGGATGCGAACGGCAACGGCGATCCCGATGATGAGATTCCCTGGTTCGCAAATGCGGGCGTTACCGTATTCAATATCCTAGCATATGAGGATTACGCATACGATCAGGGCACGAGATGTGCCGTCATCGACGGAAATCTGACCTACATCCCTACGGATGACAGATTCAAGAACTTTATCGAGTTCGTGACCAAGTGCTATGCAGACGGGCTTTTGAACCAGGATTGTTTCACGGTAGCCCATGACCAGCAGGGCGCTATCGGCCAGACCGGCGATGTATTGGGTTCTTTCTTTGACGCAGGCGCGTTCCTGACAGTAGGCCGTGACAATGACGATGATTATATCGCATTGACGCCGTTCCAGAAAGGAAGCTACCCCCTGAATACCGGTATCACTCCCGGAACACTGGCAATCACTGATAAGTGCGAGAATCCCGAAGTGGTAATTGCCTGGTTTGACAGACTGTATTCCCAGGAAGGCGGTATGCTGGCATGGCTGGGCGTGGAAGGAAAGACCTATCAGATTAACGATGAGGGAGACTGGGAGTGGATTCTTGACGGAGACTACGGCAGTGAAATCGCAGATGTACGTGCTTCCGCGACGATGCAGGGCGCCATCAACCATCCCTCAATCATCCCTGATTTCTGGTACAGCAACATGTCCGCGGCAATCGATCCCGACGAAGTATATCTGAACGGCGAGAGATTAAAAATCGCGGAAGGCGGCAAAGTTCCTCTTCCTATGATGAGATATGAGGAAGCTGACAATGCGGAGCTGGCTACGCTGAAGACAGACATTGATTCCTATATTACTACCTATGTTGCCCAGGTGGCGACAGGCGAGGGCGGCATGACCCTTGAGGGCAGCTGGGATGAGTACATCGAGACCATGAAGGCAATGAACGTAGACCGTATGATTGAGATTTACCAGAAGACTTATGACGCAGGGAAGTAAAGCTATCATTTGATAAAGATTTCTAAAATTGGGGAATGACGATGAGCCATTCCCCTATGACTTAGAAAGGAGTGTCTTAATGGCAGGAATAGTAAAAAAGGAAAAGGAGAACCTTGGCCGCAGGCTCCTCAGGGATATGAAGAAGAATTGGATTCTCTATGTGATGATTCTGCCGGTGGTAATCTATTATATCACCTTTTCTTATGCTCCCATGTATGGCATACAGCTTGCGTTCAAGGACTATAAGGTAAAGCAGGGAATTATGGGAAGTCCCTGGGTGGGCTTCTCGCATTTTCAGAGGTTCTTCAGTGCATACAATTTCAAGCAGTTGATTTTCAACACACTCGGAATCAGTATATATAGTTTTTTGGCAGGATTTCCTATCCCTATCATTTTTGCTCTGATGCTTAATTATCTGAATAATAAGTACCTGAAGAAGACGGTCCAGATGGTTTCCTATGCCCCGTATTTCATTTCCACGGTGGTCATCTGCGGCATGATCAGCATTTTCACGAATGTGGATACAGGTATTTTCAATACAATCCGTAATTTCTTTGGACTGGAATCCGTTGATTTCCTTTCTAAAGCGAAGTGGTTCAAATCCATCTATGTCTGGACGGGCGTATGGCAGGGGATGGGCTGGAGTTCCATCATATACATATCGGCTCTGTCAGGTGTGGATTACGAACTGCATGAGGCGGCTATCGTGGACGGCGCTACCAAAATTCAGCGTATGATTCATGTGGATCTTCCTTCCATCAAACCCACCATCATCATGCTGCTGATTCTGCAGATGGGCTCCCTGATGAGCGTCGGATTCGAGAAGGTCTATCTGTTGAAGAACACATTGAATGCCAGCGCTGCAAATGTCATATCCACTTATACCTATGAAGTCGGTCTGATCAACAGCGACTACGGATATTCTACGGCAGTGGGTCTCTTTAACGCGATAATCAATGTGTTCCTGTTGGTGACGGCAAACCAGCTGAGCAAGAGAATTGCACAAGAAAGCCTGTTTTAGGCAGGAGGAGGGAAAAGAATGAAGGCAATGGAACATGGTATGAAAGTAAAACGTTCCTACTCGGACAAAATCTTTGACGTGGTCAATATCATCGTCATGCTCATCCTGCTGATCATCTTCACATGGCCTCTATGGTTTGTGGTCATTGCGTCTTTCAGCGATCCGAACGAGGTATGGATGGGGAACGTTCTGCTGCTGCCGAAAAAGATTACATTGATAGCTTACGAAGAGCTGCTCAATTATTCTTCCATCTGGACAGGTTACAAGAATACGATTTTCTATACAGTTGTAGGTACTCTGGTAAACCTGGTCATGACGGTGTGCGCGGCGTATCCGCTTTCCAGAAAGGATTTCGTGCCCCGCAATTTCTTAATGATTCTTTTCATGATAACCATGTATTTCAGCGGCGGGCTGATTCCCACCTATCTGGTGGTCAATAAGCTCCATCTGCTGAATACCCGCTGGGCCATGATTATCCCGGGCGCGTGCTCTATCTATAATGTTATCATCACCCGGACTTATTTTATGAACAGCATTCCTCATGAACTTCAGGAAGCGGCTACTCTGGATGGCGCGAATTCTTTCCAATATCTCATGAAAGTCGTGCTGCCTTTGTCCAAGCCCATCATGGCAGTTATCGGTCTGTACTATGCGGTAGGACACTGGAATGACTTCTACACTGCTCTGATTTACCTGAACAGTGAAAAGCTTCTTCCGCTGCAGTCTTTCCTGAGAGATCTGCTGATGCGGGCACAGACCACGATGAATGTGAATATGTCGGGAATGGATGCGGCTTCTATCGAAGCAAAGATGAAGCTGGCACAAACTCTGAAGTACAGTGTCATCATCGTGTCAACCGTGCCGGTGCTGTGCATCTATCCTTTCATCCAGAAGTATTTCGTGAAAGGTGTCATGATTGGTTCCGTAAAGGGTTGACGGAAAATGCGCAAAGATCAGTTGTATTATCTGCAGGCTTCTGGATGAAGGGATTCAGGAGCCTGTTTTGTATACAAAAAATCCGCTGCAGGCATAATGCAAGTATGTGGTTTTGTTTCCTTTCCTCCGGATAAAAAGCATTCAAGCCCTATTTTACTCCTCCGGATTTTGTGCTATATTGATAAAAAGCCCTAGCGGCGTTCGAGGACCGGTATGAATTCGATATGGCCCATCTGTTCGGCGGCCCGGAATCTTTCAGGGATGATGTGCTTTAGCGGATACGAACGGAAAATGAGGAGATGACGCCAGATTTGCCGGTGGGCGCAGTTCAGGAGGGTCTTCAGGCTGCTGCGGGGAAAAAGGCGGATCCGCAGGAGCGGCGCTCTTCTGGTTGGGGATAGCCTTGAATGAGGCTGGAGAGGTAGAGGATGATAGATTCAGGCGGACAGCCTTCAAAACTGAAAAAAGAAGAGTGGCTGAAAGAAAATCCCATTTATCAAAACACTGTTTCATGTGAGAAAAGATTCAACCCGGACTTTTCCCTGTCCCAGCTGCATTTCCACGAATTTGTGGAAGTCAGTATCATCGCGGAGGGATGCGGAATCCACCGCATCTGGAACAGGATATTTGAGTGCAGAAAAGGCGACGTCTATGTCCTGAACGCGGGAGTGCCTCACGAGTATTTTGTGAAAGACGGGAAAGAAAAGCTGGTCATTCAGAATCTGCTGTTTGACGCGGAGGACTGGTTTGCGGGAGATTTGGCTGCGCCGGACAGTCCCCGTTTCTGTTATGGAATTTTTGACGAGAATCTGCTGTCCGCCTATGTGACCCTGAAAGGCCGCTCCATGGAGGCGGTGGAAAAAATCTATCAGACAATTGAGAAAGAGACCGAGGAAAAGAATCCGGAGTGGATGGATGTCACGAAAGCGCAGCTGATGCTGCTTTTAATTACCATAAAGCGCCATCTGGAGGAATCAGCCGCTGACGGCTCTGTCTCACCGAAGGACAGGATGGTAGTGTCCACTGTGATGCGACTGGTAATAGAACGTTATTCCGATAAAGAACTGACGCTGGAGAGCATCGCATCCTCCCTGTTTATGAGCAAATCCTATTTGAGCAAGCTGTTCTGGCGGGTCACGGGAGAGCATTTTTCCGAGTATCTCCGGAGTGTACGTCTGCAGCAGGCCTGCAGACTGCTGCGGGAGACGCAGCTGACCAATGAGCAGATTGTATACGGATGCGGGCTGAAAGATGTACCGTCATTCTACCAGCTATTCAAAGCAAAGCTTTCCATGACACCCAACAGATACCGAACAGAGACAAGAAATGAAACACAATATAAAGAAAGAAGAGGAGAATATCAAATGAGCATTTTGACAGACATTTCAGGGAACCTGCAGCGCGGCAAGGCTAAGATTGTGAAGGAGCTGGTGCAGAAAGCGGTGGATGAGGGCATCCCTGTGGAGCAGATTTTGAGCGAGGGCCTGCTGGACGGCATGAGCGTGGTGGGCGAGAAGTTCAAGAACAATGAAGTGTACGTGCCTGAGGTGCTGGTAGCTGCCAGGGCCATGAACATGGGCGCGCAGATTCTGAAGCCCCTGATGGCAGAAGCAGGGGTAAAGGCTACGGGCAAGGTCTGCATCGGCACTGTCCAGGGCGACCTCCACGATATCGGCAAGAATCTGGTGAAGATGATGATGGAGGGCAAGGGACTGGAGGTTGTGGATCTGGGCACGGATGTGGCTCCTGAGACCTATGTCCAGACTGCCATTGAGCAGAATTGCCAGGTAATCTGCTGTTCCGCACTGCTGACAACCACTATGGGCGTCATGGAGGAAGTGGTAAAGAAGGCGGAGGAGGCAGGCATCCGTGACAAGGTGAAGATTATGATCGGCGGCGCGCCTGTGACGGAAGAGTACTGCCAGAAAATCGGCGCGGACAAGTATACGCCGGATGCCGCCAGCGCTGCGGATGCCGCCGTGGTCCTCTGTGCTGCCGGTTAAACCCTAAAAACAAAGAAAGAGACGGTTATTATTATATGAAGAGAGATATGCGTAAATGGCTGGAGGAGCTTCAGGCTGCCCCGGTAAAGAAAGCCATGCCGATTCTTTCCTTTCCGGCGGTGCAGCTGCTGGGAATCAGCGTGAAAGAGCTGATTTCCGACAGCGACAGGCAGGCGAAAGGCATGCAGCTGGTGGCGGAGCGGACAGATGCCGCCGCCGCGGTGAGCCTGATGGACCTTTCCGTGGAGGCGGAGTGCTTCGGCTCCCGGATTCGGGTGACCGACAAGGAAGTGCCCACTGTCATGGGAAGAATCGTGGAGGACGAGGAGGGCGCAAAGGCTCTGAAGGTTCCTGAAGTGGGGAGCGCGAGGAGCGGGCTGTATGTGGATGCTATAAAAAAAGCTGTACAGCTGATCACTGACAGGCCGGTCTTTGCCGGAGCCATCGGGCCTTTTTCCCTTGCGGCCCGTCTGCTGGATGTGACGGAGATCATGATGGAATGCTATGATGAGCCGGATATGGTGCACCTGGTGATGGAGAAAGCCACTTCTTTCCTGATTGAATACTGCAAGGCCTATAAAGCGGCAGGAGCCAACGGCATCGTCCTGGCGGAGCCGGTGACAGGCCTGCTGTCCCCCGCTCTGGCGGAGGAGTTCTCGGCGCCTTATGTGAAGCGGTTGGTGGACGCAGTGCAGGACGACTGCTTTATAGTCATCTATCATAACTGCGGGAACAATACCATTCAGATGATTGATTCCATCCTGGAGACCGGGGCGGCGGCTTATCATTTCGGAAACGCCATCGACATGGCAGAGATGATGACGCATATCCCGGCGCAGACCGTGGCCATGGGGAATGTGGATCCCGCCGGGGAGTTCTTCCAGGGGACGCCGGAGTCCGTCCGCAGCGCCACGCTGCAGGTGATGGAGAAATGCTGTTCTTACCCGAACTTCGTCATTTCCTCCGGATGTGATATCCCTCCCATGTCGAAGTGGGAGAATATCGAGGCTTTCTTCGGGGCTGTGAAAGAATATTACGAGGGTCAGGCTGACTGAGGTAAGTAGCGCCTGCGGCGGAGAGCTGCAGGCACGGAAAGAGAGAGGATTTTATGACAAACAGAGAACGGGCAATGAACATTCTGCATTTTCAGCCGGTAGACCGTTTCCCGGCGGTTCACTTCGGCTACTGGAGCGAGCTTTTGGAGGAATGGGCTGAGCAGGGCAAGATTCCAAAAGACCTGGCTGTGGATAATTATGACGGCAGCGAGAAGGACAGAGAGCTGGATAAGCTGATTGGCTGGGATTTCAACTGGAGCCAGACGACTGGTTCCAGGAACGGGCTCTTTCCCGCCTTTGAGTACAAAGTGCTGGAGACCCTGCCGGACGGCACACAGCGTGTCCAGAACAATGTGGGCCTGATTGAGCGCGTCAAGCCGGGCGTGGCATCCATTCCCTCCGAGGATGACTATGTCCTGAAGGACAGAGAGGCCTTTGAGACTCTCTACAAGCCGAAGATGCTCTATGCGCCCGAGCGTGTGGATGTGGAGTATTATAAGCATTTCAATGAGACTCGCCCCCAGGACATCCCGGTGGGGCTGCATGTGGGAAGTCTGCTGGGGGACATCAGGAATATGGTCTCCGTGGTGGGAATGAGCTACCTGATTTATGATGAGGATGAGGAGCTGTTCGCGGATATCGTGGATACTTACGCGGAAATGCAATATCAGTGCGTAAAGACGATACTGGAGACGGGAGCGAAATTCGACTTTGCTCATTACTGGGAGGATATCTGCTTCAAGAACGGTCCCCTGATCGCGCCGGATCTGTTCGACGAGCTCTGCGCGAAGCATTATAAGAAGAGGAACGATTTGTGCCATCAGTACGGAATCGACATCATTTCCCTGGACTGTGACGGCGTGACGGAGAAGCTGCTGCCCACCTGGTTTGAGAACGGCGTGAACACCATGTTCCCTATCGAGATAGGCGTGTGGGGGGATCAGTTCGAGGCGGCCCGCAATAGATTCGGCAAGGGCATGCTGGGAGTAGGCGGCATGGACAAGACGGCTTTCCGCAAGGACAAGGCCGCGGTTGACGAGGAAATCAAACGGATGCAGCGTCTGGCGGGACTGGGAGGCTTTATTCCCTGTCCGGATCACAGGATTATGCCCGGCTCCAAGTTCGAGCTGGTGCAGTACTATGCCGAGGAAATCAAGAAAATCAAAGTATGATTCACAAGGAGACAGAATGGTTAAAAAAATAGCAGATGCTGAAATTCTGGACAATCTGGTAAAACAGGCGCTGGAGCGGGGAGCGGACAATGCCGCCGTGATCCCGGTTTCCAAAGTGGAGACGGATGCCGGTTTCCGGAGTCTGTGCGAGCAGAATACCTGCGGGAAGTACGGCAAATGCTGGACATGTCCGCCGGATGCCGGTGACATCGATATATTGATGAAGACGATACGCACTTTTGACTATGCGGTTGTCTACCAGACGATCGGAAAGCTGGAGGACAGCTACGACATAGAGGGGATGGAGGAAGCTGCCAGAAAGCACAGTATGCTGACCCGGAAGATGCGAGAGTCTGTAAGTGAGGATTCTTTTGTGCGAATTCTTCATCTGGGCGCGGGAGGATGCCATATCTGTCCTGTGTGCGCCAGAGTGGATAATCACCCTTGCCGGTTCCCGGAGATGGCTGTTTCTTCGCTGGAGGCATATGGAATTAACGTGTCCAAGCTTGCAGCGGCATGCGGTATGAAGTATATAAACGGACAGAATACCGTTACATATTTCGGGGCAGTGTTTTGTTCCTTGATGTAAGCTGAGAAGAAGTACTAATTTGCAGGTTAGCACCTTTTTTGCGGTTTGAGTTTTTGTGGGTTTGTTTAGCGGCTGGATTCGGCGGATTTGGGTAGTTGACAGGGACGGATATGACAGAGATTAGGATTAATGGGATTGTTTTTGAGGCAGGGCAGGGGACGCTGCTGGGGGATCTGGTGACCCGGGAGTGTTCCGGAGGCGGCCCGATGTTGAGTTTGCCCTGCGGTGGCCATGGACGCTGCGGGAAATGCAGAGTGGTGGCAAGGGGGGCGCTGAGTCCTCTCTCGGAAGCGGAGAGACGGCTTCTGTCTCAGGAAGAGATAGGGCGGGGCGTCCGCCTGGCCTGCTGTACCACTGTGGAGGGAGACTGCAGCATAGAACTGGTCGGACGGGATAATGGACAGATCCGCACGGTTGGAGATATGCCGGATATTGTGCTGAGACCGGCTTTTGATGCCTATGGTTTTGTGCTGGACATCGGGACTACGACTCTGGCGGCGCGTCTGTATGATGTTAAGGGAACGCTGCTGGCAGAGGGGAGCAGACTGAATCCCCAGGCCGGGTGGGGAGCCGATGTAATTTCCCGCATTGAAGCTGATTTAAGGGGCGAGGGCGGGAAGCTGACGCAGGCAATCTGCAAGGCAGTGGACGGACTGGTGGAGGAGCTGGCTGCGAAGGCACGGATAGGGCAAAAGGAGATTGACGGGCTGGTAATCACGGGAAATACCGTGATGCTGCACCTGCTCACCGGTACATCCACGGAACCTTTGTCCCATGCCCCCTTTGCCGCGCAGCGTCTGTTCGGAGAGACTGTGACGGCGGAAAAAACGGGGCTTATATCGGTGCTTCCGCAGACGGAAGTATATCTGGCTCCCTGCGCGGCGGCTTTTGTGGGGGCGGATCTCATCACGGCGCTTCTGGCCGGAGGCCTTTGCGATACTGGAGATACGAAGCTTCTGGCGGATATCGGTACCAACGGAGAGATGGCCCTATGGCATGGGGAAGAGCTATATTGCTGTTCCACGGCTGCGGGTCCGGCTTTCGAGGGCGCGGGAATCTCCATGGGGATGGGCGGGAGCAAGGGGGCCATCGACAGGGTGGCTGTCAGGGACGGAAAGCTGGCCGTCCATGTCATCGGGGACGCGGAGCCGGTGGGCATCTGCGGCAGCGGTGTGGTGGACGCAGTGGCCTGTCTGCTGGAAACCGGCCAGATGGACGATACCGGATATATCGAGGAGGAGTCGGCGGTAATCAGCGAACCGGTCATTTTTGCACAGAATGACGTAAGGATGGTGCAGTTGGCCAAAAGCGCCATCCATGCCGGAATCCGAACTCTGCTGCATTCCGCGAATCTGGAATGCGGGGATGTCCGGGCGCTTTTGATTGCGGGGGGCTTCGGCAGTTTCCTGGATGTGGAGAACGCGGCGAAAATCGGCCTCTTTCCGGAGGAAATGCTGCCCTGCATCCGTGTGATAGGCAATGCAGCGCTGAGCGGTGCGTCCATGCTGCTGTTGAACAAAGAATACAGAGGTGCCTGTGAAAAGTACGCCGCACAGGCGAAGATAGTGGAGCTGTCGACCAATCCGTTTTTCGCAGACGAATATATGGAGAGGATGCTGTTTTGAAGAACGGATAAAACCGCGCTGCGGAGGAGCTTGCTTTGAAGATTTGAAGAATTTGTCCTGAGGAAGTTGTTTTGAGGAGCTTTATGGCTGCGGCAAGAGTTTTGATTGCTATGGAAAATGGTGTCCTGGAAAGGACGCTTTGAAATGAAAGACAGGAGGGTAACGATATGTTATATCCAAGAAAAGTAGAAAAGGCACTGGATAAGGAACTGTTCCGGAATCCTTCCAGCGAGTACCGGGGCACCCCGTTCTGGGCCTGGAACTGCAAGGTGACGAAGAAGCAGATCGCGGAGCAGACCGAAGACCTGCGCCAGATGGGCATGGGCGGCGCCCACATCCACAGCCGCACCGGCATGAATATCCCGTTCATGAGCGAGGAGTTTCTCGATTTGGTTTCCTATGCTCACGACCAGTTCGCGGAGAAAGAGATGCTGACCTGGCTTTATGATGAGGACCGCTGGCCCTCAGGCTTTGGCGGAGGCCTTGTGACCTGCCATGAGGAGTACAGGCAGCGCTGTCTGGTGTTTTCCTCCGAGCCCATCGAAGACGGATTTCCGAAAGATAAGGGAGAGTCCATCTCCTCTGCCAGGGCTATACGAAACGATTCCCGGAAGTTCCTGATGTGTTATGGAGTGCAGCTGAACGAAAAAGGGAACATGACGGATTATCGGGTCCTTGCAGACGGCGAAGCGATTCCGGAGGGCTACGCGCCCTGGTATGCTTATCTGGAGGTGTCAGGCGACAGCGCCTGGTTCAACAATCAGGCCTATGTCAACACGCTGGATCCAAAGGCCATGGCCTTTTTCCTGGACACGGTTCATGAGAAATATGCCGGAAAGCTGGGGGATTCTTTCGGCAAGGATATTCCCTCGATTTTCACCGATGAGCCGCAGTTCGTGCACAAGAGCCGTCTGGGCAGGGCGGATGACAAGCAGGCCCAGTTCATTCCTTACACGGATGATTTCGAGAAGAGCTACAGGGCTGCTTATGGGGAATCTTTCCTGGAGCATCTGCCGGAGGTATTCTGGGAGATGGAGGGGCAACCTGTCTCCGTGACCAGATACCATTACCATGACCACATCGCGGAGCGCTTTTCACAAGCCTTTGCGGATCAGATTGGAAACTGGTGCCAGGCTCACGGTTTTGCCCTCACCGGCCATATGATGGAGGAGCCTACCCTGAGGAGCCAGACTGCCGCCCTGGGAGAGGCCATGCGCTCCTACCGCAGCTTCCAGCTGCCGGGAATCGACATGCTCTGCGACAGCAGGGAGCTGACCACGGCGAAGCAGACCCAGAGCGCGGTGCATCAGTATGCCAGAGAGGGCATGCTCAGCGAGCTCTACGGCGTCACCAACTGGGATTTCGACTTCAGGAACCACAAGCTGGGCGGAGACTGGCAGGCGGCGCTGGGCGTCACCATCCGCGTCCATCATCTGACATGGGTGTCCATGGAGGGCGAGGCCAAGCGCGATTATCCCGCCTGCATCGGCTATCAGTCCCCCTGGTACCGGAAATATAAGAAAATCGAGGACTATTTCTCCAGGCTCAATACAGCCCTGGTGAGAGGCACGCCTTTCGTCAAAATCGGCGTCATACACCCGATTGAGTCCTACTGGCTGAAATGGGGCAATGAGGAGACCACGGGAGCGGAGCGGGAAGAGATGGACAAGGCGTTCTCCGACCTGACCTCCTGGCTGCTCTACGGCCTGCTGGATTTCGACTTTATCTCCGAGTCTCTGCTGGAGGAGCAGGAGGATAACGGGAAAGGTTTCGGCGTGGGCGCCATGAGCTATGACGTGGTAGTAGTGCCTGATTGCCTGACCCTCAGAAAAAATACGGTAGAGCGTTTGAAAAAGTTCGCTGAAAAAGGCGGGAAGATATTCTATCTGGGACATGTGCCGGAGTACATCGACGCTCTGCCCGCCCCGGACGACGCGCTGGCACAGACAGGAACTGTCCTGCCTTTCACCAAGCAGGCTGTCCGCGAGGCGCTGGAGCCTTACCGCACGGTAAGCGTCCGCGACAGGAGAGGGATGAAGTCCACGAACCTGCTGAGCCAGCAGCGCCAGGACGGGGAGAACCGCTGGCTGTTCCTGGCCCATTCCGAGAGACCCGCCAATCCGGACGACGTGACGGCGGAATATTGGACCATCCGTGTGCCCGGAAACTGGACCGTGGAGCTGTATGATGCCATGGAGGGCGCCATATCTCCTGTGGCAGTGCAGTATGGGGCGGACAGGACCCAGTGGGAGGTGACCTCCTATGCACAGGACTCTTTCCTCTACTGCCTGAAGCCGGGATGTGCAGAGGAAAGCGCGGCACCGGATTCTGAGAGCGCAGCTGCCTGCCAGGCGGTGGCTACGCCGGAGCTGGCAGACTTCGTGCTGGAAGAGCCCAATGTCCTGGTGCTTGATATGGCGGAGTACAAGATGGATGACGGAGAATGGAAAGAAAAAGAGGAAATCCTGCGCCTGGATAATAACTTCCGCAGAGAAGCCGGCTATCCCATGCGGGAAGATGCCTATGCGCAGCCCTGGATTTACGGCGAGCGCAGCTTTGAACATAAAGTGTCGCTGAGATTTACCATCTCCTCTGATATTGAACTGGATCAGGTTGAACTGGCTCTGGAAAACGAGGAAATCACCGAGCTGATCTGGAACGGCGAAAAGGTTGAGCATAAGGTCAGCGGATACTATACGGACAGGGAATTCCACAAGGTGGTTCTGCCCGGCCTGAAAAAGGGAGAGAACGTGCTGGAGGCCAGACTGCCCTACCATATGAGCGTGAATGTGGAAGCCATGTTCCTGCTGGGACAGTTCGGGGTCAATGTAAAGGGCAGCACGGCAGTCATCACGGAACTTCCTGAGAAACTTGGTTTTGGAGACATCTGCTCCCAGGGCCTGCCTTTCTATGGCGGAAATGTGGTCTATCGTGTGCCTGTGGAGCTGGCTGGGGACGGCGAGCTTTCCGTGCAGGTACCCAGATTCCGCAATCCTCTGATTGAGGTAGTGCTGGACGGAGAGGAGGGGCGTTCCAGAGATCTGTTCAAGAGTCCTTATCGTGTGAATTTCGGCCAGGTCAAGAAAGGAAAGCATGTGATAGAGCTCCGCGCTTACGGCAACCGGAGGAATACCTTCGGCCAGCTGCACAACTGCAGCGGATTCGTCAGCTGGTGCGGCCCCAATGCATGGCGTACTACCGGTGAGAACTGGGCCTATGAGTACCAGTTGACTCCGACAGGCATCCTGGTCAGTCCCCGGGTGGAAGTTGCTGTAGAAACAAAGTAATATAATCGGAATATCGCACAAATCATCTAAGCAAAGAAAAGCTGCCGCATCGTTCTGGTGCGGCAGCTTTTTTCTGAAAAACAAATCTGTAAATTCAGGCAGATTTATTTCCCCAGAGCCGTCTTCTGCGCAACTTCCGTCTTCTTCTCATAGCAGGCAAATGCATTGTCCACCAGCTTCTTGTCTGGCTTTGGCGTGAACAGGCTCACCACCGGCACGATGACAAGCCCCGCCAGCATGGCGATGGCCCCGCAGTTGATAGGGGACTGCATGATGACCGGGAAAGAGGGCCGGAAGAATATATTGGCCACCATCAGCACGGAACTGAAGATGAAGCAGACCCAGCAGGAGGCTTTCGTCACTTTTCTGGAGTACAGAGAGTACAGGAAAGGCGCCAGGAAAGAGCCGGCTAACGCCCCCCAGGACACACCCATCAGCTGGGCGATGAAAGTCACGGAGCTCTTGTACTGGATCAGGGCCAGAATAGATGAAATCGCAATGAACACCACAATCAATATCCGCATACTGAGCACCTGCTTTTTGTCGTCCATCTTCTGAAAGCAGACCTCTTTCAGGAAATCGATCGTCAGGGTAGAGCTGGAGGCCATGACCAATGAAGACAGGGTTGACATAGAAGCGGACAGCACCAGAATCACCACCAGCGCGATCAGCAGGGGCGACAGGCCGGAAAGCATGGTAGGGATGATGGAATCGAAGCCATTAGCCGCCACGTCGATTTGATCCGAGAACAATCTGCCGAAGCCGCCCAGGAAATAGCAGCCCCCGGCCACCACCAGCGCGAACAGGGTGGAAATGATGGTCCCTTTTTTGATGGACTCCTCATTTTTGATGGCATAGAATTTCTGCACCATCTGGGGCAGGCCCCAGGTGCCGAGGGAGGTCAGGATTACCACGAACAGCAGATTTAAGGGATCCGGGCCGAAAAAGGACGCAAAGGTGCCCGGGGTAGTAGCCACGGTTTCATCGGTAATCCTCGCCAGGCCGTCCAGAGCCGCCATGAACCCGCCCTTGCTCTTCAGCACGGCTGCGATGATCGTAGTGATGCCGCCCAGCATGATGATTCCCTGAATGAAATCGTTGATGGCGGTGGCCATGTATCCTCCCGCGATGACATAGATTGCCGTCAGCACCGCCATCAGGATGATGCAGACGGAGTAATCGATGTTGAAAGCCATGCCGAACAGCCGGGAGAGGCCATTGTACAGGGAGGCGGTGTAGGGAATCAGGAAGATGAAGATGATGACGGATGCGCCGATCTTCAGGGGACGGCTGCCGAAGCGCTCCCCGAAGAACTGGGGCATGGTGGCAGAGTCCAGGTGCTGGGTCATGATGCGGGTCCTGCGTCCCAATACCGCCCAGGCCAGCAAAGAGCCGATGATGGCGTTTCCGATGCCCGCCCAGGTGGCGGCGATGCCGTATTTCCAGCCGAACTGCCCGGCATAGCCCACGAAGACCACCGCCGAGAAATAGGAGGTGCCGTAGGCGAAAGCGGTGAGCCAGGGGCCTACGGAGCGCCCGCCAAGAACGAAGCCGTTCACGTCCGTGGCATGCTTGCGGCAGTAGATGCCGATGGCAATCAGTACCGCGAAATAGAGAATCAGTAGAATGAGTTTCATGTTTTCTCTTCTCCTTTGCCAATTTAAAGTGTTAAAGCAACTATAGCACAGATTGCCGCATTATGCAATTGTTTCTTTTCCGAAATGGAATGTTTCCGTCGGATAATGTCATATGTGGATGTTGACAGTTCATTTTTAAGACTATAGAATGGAAGAAGAGCCTTCCAATGGAGATGGGATACAAGAAAGATACAATTATAGGTTTTCATATATTCAGAATATGTTATAACGAAATTCAGACAGAAGTGAGGGATATTATGCTGAAGATACTGATTGCAGAGGACGAGGAGCCTATCGCAAATCTGATAAGGATGAATCTGCGTCGGGCAGGCTACGCCTGCGTATGGGCCCCTGACGGAGAGAAAGCGGCGGATTTGATGGACGAGGAGAAGTTCGATCTTGTACTGCTGGACGTCATGCTGCCCGGCATCAATGGTTATGAACTGATGGAATATGCGAGGAGCCTGGAGTTGCCGGTGATTTTCCTGACAGCTCTGGGCAGCACGGAGAATAAGGTAAAAGGGCTGAAAATGGGGGCTGACGACTATCTGACCAAGCCCTTTGAAATCGTGGAGCTCCTGGCCAGGGTGGAGGCCGTTCTGCGCAGATACCACAAGACGGAGACGCTTCTGACGGTATTCGACGTGGTGATCGACACGGCGTCACGCTCTGTGACCCGCAACGGGGAGCCCGTGCTCCTCACTATGAAAGAGTTCGAGCTTCTGCTGCTGCTTGCCAGGAACCGCAATATCGCCCTGTACAGGGAGACCATTTACGAGACCATCTGGGGAGGCGAGTACATGGGGCAGAGCAGGACCGTGGATCTCCATATCCAGAGATTGAAGAAAAAGCTGAACTGGGACAATGAGATTACGGCGGTCTACAAGGTGGGATACCGTCTGGAGGGAGAAGAAAAAATAGCAAAGTAGAGGATTAGGGATACATGAGATTCGCAGATAAACTGTTCCTGGCCATGACCGCGCTGCTCACACTGATGTTCGCTCTCTTCGGGACATGGATGCTCTCCGCGGATTTTTCCCAGCTTCTGGACAAGGAAATCGAACAGGGAAATAATGACATCCGCACTTTTCACTATCTGTTCGAGATGGGGTACCAGTCCACGGAGGAATTCGGGGAGGACTATGCCATCAGTAAGACCCTGAGCAGCATTGTGGCCAGCGTGGAGCGGGACGGGCGGCATATGTTCGTGATAAGGGAGAACGGTGAACGCTTTTACGGAGGCGACTATCTGGAGAACATGGGCTTTACGGATGTGCTGGACAGCCTGATAATGACCCTTGAGGCTCCCGGTTCCACCGGTTACAGCAGCCGGAATATCGCCGTCCGGCAGATTGGCAGTACCTACTATCTGTTCGCGGTCACCATGTCGGGCGTAGCCGAGAGCAATGTGTATCTGGCCATGTGCAGGGATCTGACAGAAATCTATGATGCCAGGAGCAGCCTTCTCTCCCGGTATCGCATTGCGCTTCTGTGCCTGCTGTCCGCAGGCGGCATCTGGGTTTACTTTCTCTCCCGCTATATCACAAGACCGATTCGAAGCCTGGGAAGAATGGCGAGCAGGATTGCCGATGGAGACTACATTCTGCGGTCCCAGAACAAAAGCAGGGATGAGATTGGAGAGCTTGCCCGGGACTTCAACCGGATGGCAGACCGCCTGGTGGAGGAGATGCAGGTCAAAGTGCTGGAAGCAAAGCAAAAGGAAGATTTCACTGCCGCTTTTGCCCATGAGTTGAAGACACCGTTGACTTCTATTATCGGCTACGCGGACATGCTCAACTCCCTGGAGTTGACAGAGGAGGAGCGCCATGACGCCTATTTCTATATCTATAGCCAGGGGAAGCGGCTGGAGAGCCTGTCCCACAAGCTGCTGGAACTGGTGAGCATGGACAAGAATCCCCTGACATTCCGGACGGTGTCCACAAAGCAGCTGGAGCAGAATCTGCGCATTACCATGCGGCCTATCTGGAAGCAGCGGGGCGTCCGGGGAAGGGTGAATCTGGAAAAGGCCATCATCCAGGGGGATGCGGACCTTTTGTTGTCCTTGCTCTACAACCTGATGGACAATGCGGTAAAGGCTCTGGACAAAGGGGATCTGAGCTTCATGCTGATGAAAGGAGTCTGCCTGACGGGGGCTTATGAGATAAAGGTAGTGGACAATGGAAGAGGCATCCCCGCGGAGGAAATCAGCCGCATCACGGAGGCGTTCTACATGGTGGACAAGTCCCGCTCCAGAAAGGAAGGGGGAGCGGGCATCGGGATGGCGCTGTGCCAGAAAATCATCCAGCTCCACAAAGGCACCATGGAGGTGGAGAGCAGGCTGGGCGAGGGGACGGTAATCAAGATTACTTTTCCCAGAAAGGAAAGTTCTGTGAAAGGGGAAGGCTATGGCGGATAACGTAAAGCGGAGAGGCATCATCCTGTCGGCGCTCGCGGCGCTGATAGTAGCGGCTTTTTTTGCGCCGCAGATACTGTTCCAGGTGCAGGATGCCATCCTGTGCAGGGATACTGTGCTGGAACAGCAGGAAAGCATGAACGTGGAGGCGCTGAGCACTACATATGAACATTCCCTGGCGGCGAGGATGCAAAATTACGCGGAAGGGCTGGCGGCAGGCAATACATTTTATATTGCATCCCAGGAGCTTGAGTCGATGGATGAAGTGAAGGAATTTATATATTCAAGTCAGTGCATCTATGGGGAAATCATCAGCAATTTTATCAATACCGGGCTGCTGCCCGCCTCTATCTGGGAGATGGGCTATGTCATAGAAGATTGTAAGCAGTATGTCATTTATAGCGATGATTTTACAAAGGGCATGAATTTTATCCTCTGGTACGTGGAGATGCGGGATGACAACGGACCTGTGCTTAAGATTCTGGCAGACGCGGAGGACGGCACGATATACGCGCTCAAAACAGAAGAAAACCTGCAGGGCGCTTCGGCGAATCCGAACACTGATATGGGACGGAGCTACATCAATGAGATTTTCTGGAGCGATGCTGTGGCAACCGAGATGTGGGGGTTTTTTGCCATAAACTATGAAGTCATGAACGAGTCCGAGGAGAAGGACTTTGAAATCATGGTGGGGGAGTACGGATGGTCCGGGGACGGCCTGATGAACGGAGAGAACTCCGCTGCATACAGCGAGCAGCCCGGGATTGTAACGGATGCGGACTACATAAAGAAGAGGCAGGCGGAGGCGAGGGAAATAATCAGTCTTCATGAGGAGTGGAGTGATATCCAGGAAATGGTCCAGTATCATATGTGGGGCGAGGATTCCATGTTTTTCCTGCTGCCCTACGAGGACGCGAAAGTGGAGGTCGTCATGAAAATTCCGGGCACCGAGAAGCCGTCCGCATATATATACGGAATTCCGGACATTGTTGTGGGGATACGCCAGATTTATGAAATGATTCCGGAATTTGCATAAATCATTCCTTGTACCAATATATTTAGAAAAACGGTATGGTCACATGAGGTTTTTGTGGATATAAGGTATGGGATTCTTGGCAGTATGCCGGTAGAGAATATTTTCCTGGGGGGAAGCGCCCTTGGAAATGCCATCGGCGATATCATTGCCTGGCTGGACGATCTGGTCTGGGGGCCCTGGATGCTGGCGCTGCTGCTGGGCTGCGGATGCTATCTGATGATTCGGATGGACTTTTTTCCCATCAGGAATCTGAAATTCGCGCTGAGATGCGCCCTGGGAATAGAATGGAAAGACAGGAAGAACCGTGGCGGAACAGCTGGAGCAGGGCCGGACGTTTCCGGCACAGGGGCGGCAAAACGTCCGGCAGGAGAAAGATTGCAGGGCAAAAGCGCATCCGGAAAAGCAGGGAAGATTTCCTCCTTGTCGTCCCTGACGACGGAACTTGCCACCACCCTCGGCATCGGGAATATCGTAGGGGTGGCCACGGCCATGACGCTGGGCGGGCCGGGGGCGCTGTTCTGGATGGTGGCAACCAGCATCGTGGGGCTTGCCACCAAGCTGGCGGAGAGTATGTTGGCAGTGAAGTACAGGGGCAGGAATGACAGGGGTGAGATTGCGGGAGGCCCTATGTACACCTGCCTGCATGGATTCCCCAACAGGAAGATTGGCAGGATGCTGGGTTTCCTGTTCGCACTGTTCGCAGTGACGGCTTCTTTCGGCATGGGAAATATGACCCAGTCCAATTCCATCGCGGATGCCCTGTGGGTTGCTTTCGCTGTGCCAAAGGCGAAGACAGGGCTTATTTTGACAGTCCTGACAGTTCTGGTGGTAATCGGCGGCATCGGTGTCATAGGAAAAGTGACTCAGGTGCTGGTTCCCTTTATGGGAGTTTTTTATTTATGCGGGGCTTTTGCGGTGATACTGGTGCACTGGCGGAATGTGCCCATGGCGGTGGGAGGAATCATGACGGCGGCCTTTTGCCCGGAGGCGGTGTCCGGCGGCATCTTCGGCAGCGTCACAGTGTCAGCTTTCCAGTCCCTGCGATGGGGCGTTTCCAGAGGAATCTTCTCCAACGAGGCAGGAATCGGCGCTTCCGGCATCACTGCTGCGGCAGCGGATACGGACGACTACATAAAACAGGGCTGTATCAGCATGACAGGCGTATTCCTGGATACGGTAGTGGTATGTACGATTACAGGGCTTGCTTTCGCGGTGTCGGGAATGCTGGGGAGTATGGACGTAAATGGGAATCCTTTGACTGGCACAGCCATGACGCTGGCGGCTTTTGGCACCGTCCTGGGGGAATGGGGCGGCAGCTTTGTCAGCATCTGCATCGCGCTGTTCGCCTTTGCCACCGTAATCGGCTGGGCCTATCAGGGGGAGAAAGCTTTTGAGTTCCTGTTAGGCGGAAAGACCAGATATAATCTATGGTATCGCTTTGCCTATGGGCTTGCGGTTTTTCTCGGATGTATCTGCCCTCTGGAGACCGTGTGGAATTTTTCGGATATCTGTAACGGACTGATGGCGGTGCCGAACCTGATCTGCGTGCTGGCGCTGTCGGGGAGGGCCTGTCGGGAGATACGGGAGTATCCGGTGCCGGGGGCAGTGCGGAAACCGGGCGATTCTCGGTAGATTGGCGCGAAAGTTGTACCTGTCTAATGTACCTGATTGGACGACTATTAATTGGATAAGTGTGTCACATAGTTTCCGATTAAAAAAGAATTGTGGTTCATTCAGATTCGTGGTATGATGAAAGCCAGATAACGCAGAAAGGCGGGAATCCGCGGCGGCGCAGGAATCCGCAGCAATACATACGCCCGCAGAAAAGAGAGGTCAACAGAACATGTCAAAGACAATCGATTACTTTTTGCAGTACGCTAAAATCGACACTCAGTCCGATGAGACGACCGGAACATCGCCCAGCACGGCGAAACAGCATGACCTGGCAAAGCTCCTGGCAGGACAGCTTAAGGACATAGGGGCCACGGAAATCACCTACGACAGGGAGCACTGCTACGTATACGCCACTGTCCCCGCGTCAGAGGGCTGCGAGGATGCTCCGGTGCTGGGGTTGATAGCCCATATGGACACCTCTCCTGCAGTGTCCAACGCAGGCACGAAGCCCCGAATCGTGGAAAATTATGACGGCGGGGACATCGTTCTGAACGAGGCAGAGAACATCATTTTCCGGCGGGCTGACTTCCCGGAGATGGCAGAGTATGTGGGCCATGACCTGATTGTGACGGACGGCACTACGCTCCTTGGCGGGGACGATAAATGCGGCATCGCAGAGATCATGGCAGCCAGCGAATACCTGCTGCAGCATCCGGAAGTGAAACACGGCAAGCTGCGCATCGGCTTCACGCCGGACGAGGAGATTGGAGAGGGCACCAGACACTTTGATGTGGAGCTGTTCGGCGCGGATTTCGCCTACACCGTGGACGGCGGCGGATTCGGGGGACTGCAGGCGGAGACTTTCAATGCGGCAGGTGCGAAGCTGACTGTGAACGGACGCAGCGTCCATCCCGGCGGGGCCAAGGGCAGGATGGTCAATTCCATGCTGATAGCCTTTGAGTTCCAAAGCCTCCTTCCTGTGTTCCAGAATCCTATGTACACAGCGGGACGAGAGGGCTTCTTCCATTTGGATGGCATCCATGGAAATGTGGATCAGACAGTATCGGATTATATTATCCGCGACCATGACAGGAAGTTGTTCGAGCAGAAGAAACAGGTCTTCATGCAGTGCGCGGATTTCCTGAATCAGAAATACGGCGAGGGAACCGTGGAAGTGGAGATGCAGGACAGCTATTACAATATGTGGGAAGTGCTGGAACCCCATATGCATCTGATTGAGAATGCTTCTGAGGCCATCAGGGAGCTGGGCGGCGAACCGGTGGTGAGCCCTATCCGGGGCGGTACGGACGGCGCCAGGCTTTCTTTTCTGGGACTGCCCTGTCCGAACCTTTGCAACGGCGCAGGCAATGGCCACAGCCGCTTCGAGTTCGCCAGTGTGCAGTATATGGAAAAGTCAACGGAGCTGCTTCTGAAGCTGGCGGTGAAGTATGCTTCATTTCGCATCTGACCACAAGGGAATATCCGGCAAGGGAAAACGATGAAATGAAGCGGGAGGATTGAACCAGAAGAGATATGCTGCATTTGGCCATATGTGACGATGACAAAAGGTTCCTGAAATATCTGGCCGGGGAGGTGGAATGCTGGGCAATGGAAGGAGGGCATTCCATGGAAGGAGGGCATTCGGCGGCGGGGAGGATGTGCAGCGTGGAGCTGTATCCCGGCGCGGATGCCTTTCTGTTCGCGTAGGAAGAACGGAAAAGTACGGATATCCTCCTCCTGGACATTGAGATGCCGGGAACGGATGGGATAGCGCTGGCGAAGAAGCTCAGGCAGATGGGTGATTCTGTCAGCATCATCTTTGTGACAGGCAATCCGGACTTCGCGCTGGAGGGGTACGATCTGGAGGCCGTGTCCTATATCTTGAAGCCTGTGAAAAGACAGCGCCTGTGGGCAGCCCTCAGCCGGGCCAGGGAGCGTGTTGCCCACAGGAAGTCGATTATCGTGGCGCTTTTCGGCGGGGAGGTGGAGAAGGTGTACCTGTCGGACATCTGCTGCCTGGAAAGTGACGGACACGACTGTATCCTCTGGAAAAGTGATGGAGGGAAACTAGTCTGTAAATCCGGGATTCGGCAGCTGGAACAGGAACTAATGGAAACAGGGCATTCCTTTTTCAAACCCCACAGGTCTTACTGCATCAGCCTGGAGCATGTGGAGAGAATCGGGAAAAAAGAGATTAGGATGGATAACCGGATGACAGTCCCCATTGCCAGAGGGAAGTGGGAGGAGCTGAACCGGGCTTATATGGAGTATTTTCGCAGGCAGAGCTTTTGAACCTGGCAAAAAGGCAAGGCATGGGAGAGGAAAGCGGTATGCTGAGACTTGGAGTCTGGCTGATATGGCTGGCATTATATCAATATTATATAGAACAGATCTGCGATTTGGAAAAAGGAAAGATAAAGCGAATCGCAGTGTGGGGAATCACAGGAGGAACGGCCCTGGCCGTAGGGATAGTGAGTTTGGTAATGTCAGGTCTCAGCAGGCCCGTTGGAAAGTGGCTGATACTTGCGGGCTGGCTGTTGATAATGCTGGTTCTCTTTCTGTATGTGCTGTTTTACGATGCGGCTCCGCTTTGTCAGCAATGGTGGAAGGCGCTGGCTCCGGGATTCGTGCTCGTGCCGGGGGCATTTGCGGAGAATCCGGTTTCAATAGTGCTGGCAAATGGGGCTATTACAGTATTTTTTCTGCTGATGCCGGCATACGCAAGTGGACGAAAGGATTTTTATGCAAAAGGAGCTTCCCTGGCGGACATTGCCGTCTACGGCATCATAAGCCTGTACCTGTGGAAAATCAGAGAGACGGCTGATACCGGGATGCTGCTTGGTTTCCTGGCGGTGGAACTGCTCCTGTTCCTGTCTCTGGAGGGGACATTTTCTGCTTACCGACAGGGGTTTCAAGTCCAGACGGAGCGTTTCCAGAGGGATATCCTGAGCCATCAGTATGAAGAAGTAAAAGAAATCTACCTGAACATGCGGGGCTGGCGGCATGACTACCACAACCATCTCCAGGTGATGAAGGCCCAGATTGCCGCGGGGCAGATGGAAGAGATGAAAGGGTATCTGGATGAGCTGGAGCAGAGCCTGGAGGATGTGGACACTTTTGTAAAGTCCGGCAACCTGATGGCAGATGCCATCCTGAACAGCAAGCTGTCCCTCGCTGAAAAAAGGGAATCCCTGTGAACTGCAAGGCCATTCTGCCCCGGGAGCTGTCAATAGAGGACGTGGATCTCTGCGTCCTGCTGGGGAACCTGTTGGACAATGCCCTGGAGGCCTGTGAAAAGATTCCGGAGGACCAGCGATTCCTGCGCATCTACATGGTGGTGAACCAATCCCAGCTCTATGTCTCCATTCAGAATTCCGCCAGGGAAGAACTGGACTTCAACGAGAGGAACTACATCTCCACCAAGCGCGGGAACCATGGGCTTGGCATGAAGCGTGTCAAGGCGCTGGCGGACAAGTACGAGGGATACCTGACCCTGGCCAATGAACCGGGCATCTTCGCGGCGGAGGTGACTCTGCCCCTGTAAGAGCGCAGCACCAGATTCTCACGCGAATCGCCTGCGCCGTTTGCGGCATTTTCAGCCACGTTGGCAGCTATGGTGACATAGAAGAAACTTCCTGTACATTTCACGCTTCAAAATGAACATTTCGTGCGGAAATCCTCAAAGGGATGTTCCTGTTCCGGAATCTGCTGAGCACAGATTTCTTCGAAGCCTGCCTGACAGCGGATTTCCAGGAACTGGAGAGCACGGACAGCAGAAGCTGGAAGGTGCCGGGGGAACATCTATTATGGCGGCTAGACAGGAATCTTCAATCATATCACAAATGCAGGACGGGTCAATCGGGCAGTCAAACATGGTTTTTGATATAGCCCGTTTGGATTCCGTCCTCTCTTCATTGTACAATGCTTTTTTTCCAGGGAGCTTATGATTCTTTTGTCGTCGCCTGTTTACAGGGGCTTTTTCCTATGTTACAATAAATTATACAGTTAAAATTTCCGGGTAACCTGACTACATGATGCCAGCCATATATGTTTAGCCAATGCAGTATGGTGAGTTCTGGCGTTATGTAGTATAACTCCCTTTTCGGAATTGTGTACCCGCTGAAATTGGGTAAATAAATATACATTGCATGGAGAAATTAGGAAGAATGGGCAAAACAGTGACAGATTCGAATGAAGCGTTTATTGACAGTTTGAAGATTGAGGATGTGCCGTGGGGCAGACTGACCACCGCATACGGGCGGGCAGGGGATCTTCCGGAATATCTTGCCATACTTGGCGGGATGGAGGATCGTGAAGAGATGGAAGATGCTTTCGGGGAGATTGCAGACTGCATCGAGCATCAGGGGACATTGTGGCATTCCACACCGTTTGCGCTGATTTTCCTTGTGCGCATTTACCGGGAGGCGGAAAAGCGGGAGGGATGCGATGATGCCGACTGGCTTGTGGAGGAGCTGGAGGACTTGTTTTTCCTGATTGCCACATGCTTCCACGACTATCAGGAGCTGGCGGAAGACGAACCCCTGCCCCTGTTTGCGGACATGCTCAGGGAAGAATATCTCTGGCCGGAAGATTTCAGCGAGGAAGAGGAAGAGACCCTCTGGGCAGAAGGCCCCTATGAGGGGGATTTATTTGCAAGCATCTACCATTACTCTTATGAACTGGTGAAAGAATTTGATCAGGAGGACGATGAGATGGCCTGATCAAGGGAACAAAGATACTACAAAAAGAAAGTGATTAGTAGGACGATGAGATGGGCTTGATTAAGGGAATAAAGACACTACAAAAAGAAAGTGATTAGCAGGACGATGAGATGGCCTGATCGAGGGAACGAAGACACTACAAAAAGAAAGGTTGGATGATCAGAGATGGAACAATTTTTCGCAGATTTACAGCCCACCATTGAGAACGCGGTACGGCACGCGATGGAGAAGATTCATCGGGAAATCGGGAAGGAGCACATCTACAGTGCGGCCTTGGTCACCGACAGTGATTGCATTACCCTTTTCCTGGCAGTGAACACCGAGGAGGCCCTGGCAAGGCGGGACGAATCGGATCGAACGCCGGAGTATCTGGCGGAGTTGCGGAAGTACTGGCCCGAGGAACTGGTGAGCCGGGTGGCGGACGGCTCTTTCAGCCTGAACCGCTATATTCCCGACGGGTGGGGCTATTCAGATGGGACTGACAGTGAACTCAATCAGGTGAGCCGGCAGCTCTACGACCAGGAAGAGACCCTCTCCGATACGGATGACGACGCCTATGACGAGGTTCATGAGCAGTTCCAGGCCTGGAGAAATTGTTTTAACAGATGAGCAGATTCCGTTTCCCAGTTTCCGGTTGTGTTGCTGATAAAATATCTCCCTTTTCGGAAAAGTGTTCCCGCTGCTCCATAACGCCAATTTGGATCCGGCTTTATTTATTTGAAACCATAATATACACACCAAATGCCTTATTATACATTTAAAATGTATATTTACAAGCCTATTTTTACCGGGTACACAAATCCGAAAAGGGACTAAAATATACTCCTTTTTGGAAATGTGTACTCATGAAAAACGAGTTTATAATACATAGCGAGCAGCAGGCAAGTCTGGAAGTTATATAAAAAGGCAAGAATGATAGGGGAATATGATGGAAAAACAGTTAGAAGCAATTGCAAAATCGTATGATAAAGGTATTGATTTGGGACGAAAGGGCATTGATTCCTATGACAATTTCCCCTCTTTTATTACGAATCACCCCTATTATCCCTTATTTCAACAAATGCGGATGAACGGAACACTTTCCGACAGCGCTCGAAAAGAGATTGTCGAGTATCTTGCCCCAAAGACTGGAATGAAATTTATTGATTTAGGGTGTTGCCTGAATTTGATGTATGGCGGATATAAAGACTGGCCGTCTACCTATTATGGAGTCGATATCAGTAGCAAAACAATTGAACTGCTGCATGAATATGCGGAAAAGAATCATATAACTGTTGGTGACCTGTCTTGCTGCAGTATGCATGAAACACCATATGATACCAATTTTTTTGATATTGGTGAGTGTGTAGGTTCTTTAGAATATTTTGAAAGAGATTTTGTGCGGCAGGCAGTTGTAGAGTTTTCCCGTATAATGAAATCTACGGGGAGATTTATCCTCGATATTCCGAATATTGGAAGTCCTGAATTCGAAATCACAAAGCTGATAGAAGAGTATTTGGGTAGGCAAGATCGATTTGATTTAACGGTAGAAGAATTTGAAACCATGCTTAACGCTTATTTTGTAATCGACAAAAAAGAAATAGTGGGACCGATGATACAGTATTTTTTGGTTTCTAAAAAGTAATGGACAGAGTCGGATGTATGCGAAAGGGGGCAGGACTATGGGCAGGCCTATTTCCATTGGGGCACAGAGTTTTGAATTTATTCGGAAAAACGAGTGTTTCTTTGTGGACAAAACAGATTTTATAAAAGAGTGGTGGGAGAATACGGACGCAGTCACATTGATTACCCGTCCCCGCCGTTTTGGAAAGACATTGAACCTGGACATGATGAACTGCTTTTTTTCCAGGACATACGAGGGACGGAGCGAACTGTTTGAGGGGCTGTCCATCTGGAAGGATGAGAAGTACCGAAAGCTCCAGGGAAGCTTTCCTGTCATTTTCCTGAGCTTTGCGGATATTAAGGGGCAGACCTTTGAGAAAACGAAACAGATGATTAAGTACTTACTTGAGAGATTGTACAGGGAGCATAATTATGTAAGGGACGGAAAGGGCATGGATGAAAAGGAGATGGAATTTTTCGATTCTGTTTCGTCCAGAATGCCGGATGATGTGGCTGTATTGGCGCTGAAATATCTGTCGGATTATATGGAACGTTATTATGGTCAGAAGGTCTTAATTTTCCTGGATGAATATGACACGCCGCTGCAGGAAGCCTATGTATATGGGTACTGGGAGGAATTGGTTGGTTTTATCAGGCAGATGTTCAACTCCGCTTTTAAGACCAATCCAAGTATGGAGCGGGCGATGATGACAGGCATCACCCGGGTAAGCAAAGAATCCATTTTTTCGGATTTGAATAATCTTACAGTAGTGACGACGACATCCGAGAAATACTGCACCCAGTTTGGATTTACAGAGGACGAGGTGTTCCAGGCGCTGGATCAGATGGGGATGTCGGAGCGTAAGGCGGATGTGAAGCAATGGTACGATGGCTTTACCTTTGGCAGTCAGCGGGATGTGTATAATCCATGGTCTATTACCAATTTTCTGGAGGAAAAAGAACTAAAGCCTTATTGGGCGAATTCCAGCTCCAACCGTCTGGTCAATCTGCTAATCCGGGAGGGGAACGCCCAGACCAAGACAATTATGGAGGATTTGATGAAGGGCGGTGTCCTGGAGACGGAGATTGACGAGGAAATTATTTTTGACCAGCTCCAGCGGAAATATGGGGCTGTCTGGAGCATGCTTTTGGCCAGCGGGTATCTGAAGGTAGTGGATCGAAAGTTTTCACAGGAGACAGGGGCATTCACCTACCATCTGGAATTGACTAACCGGGAAGTATATATGATGTTCCGAAATATGATCCGTGATTGGTTCAGCGGGGAGGACGTGCCATACAACGGGTTTATCAAGGCGCTGCTTCTGGGGGATGTGAAGGCTATGAATCGTTTTATGAATAAGGTGGCCCTTGCCACATTCAGCTTTTTTGACACTGGCAGAAAACCATCGGAAGAAACAGAACCGGAGCGGTTCTATCATGGTTTTGTCTTAGGCTTGATGGTGGAACTGGCGGGAAGGTACCGCATCACCTCCAACCGGGAGAGCGGGTTCGGGCGCTATGATGTGATGCTGGAGCCCTGCAAAAAGGAGGATCCGGCCTTTGTGCTGGAATTCAAGGTGAGAGACCCGGAAGATGAGAAGACTTTGGCGGATACTGTGTCGGCTGCACTAGAGCAGATTGAAGAGAAAGCATATGATATGGAGCTGTTAGCCAGGGGGATTTCCCAGGAGCGGATCCGGCATTACGGATTTGCTTTTGAGGGGAAGACGGTGCTGATTGGCTGAGCAGTGAGGATGTAAGGTTTATACTGCATAACGCTGAATACTGCCTAATGTAATCATGCAATCCAACCGGTCAGCGTTATGCAGTCTGGTTTCATGGCAAGTGAAATCGTTAAGCATATAAATGGCGCCATGCCAGGACAGAAGGCGAAACTGTCGGGCATGGCTGTCCTCATAGGGAATCTGATGGCTCTTCAGCCAGTCCGCGGCCTTTTTGCAGGTGCTGCATTTCTGGTATTGTATGAATTGCATCTTTTTTCCTCCAATTGAGCCAAAGGGCGTGATTCGCCATGGCCAGCCTGTTTCCAAACCATTCCGGCAGCGCTTCAAGAACTTCTCTGGTATACGATGATTTTAAATCCCTGTTTTGGATTTCGATAATACGTATTTCATCTGACATGGAAAACATTGTAGTATAATTCTTAAGTGAGGTATCATATTCAGGACAAAATGATAAAACTGCCCTGAATGTGATTCTTCACAATTGTACCAAGACACGGGACTATTTTCCAAAGACAATGTACAAAGGAGATAAAATGGACTACAAAGTTTTCGTAGAATATGCATTTCAGAAACTGCATGAAAGAGGATGGCTTACGGAATTGATACCTTCTTCCATAACCGAAACAGATATTGCCGAATTTGAACAGGAGTACCTCATAGAGCTGCCTGTTATTTTGAAATTATACTTGATGTCATATAAACCTTCGGCGACTGACCTTGTGGGGGTGGTGTATGACGATGAGAATAAAGAAATCAAAATTGATACAATGGATTTTTATGACCTCACAGATGATATTTCCGACTGGTCAGAGAGCCTGGAATGTTTTCGGGAGGAATTTGAAGATTGCGAAACTCCTCTCCGAGAAGAAATCTATAAGAACTTGTTCCCGATTGGATATATGGACGGCTGGTATTGTTTAGATTTAAGCCAATCAGACGGCAAGGACTGTCCGGTTGTTTTTTTGGAATATGGAGGTTTTTGGGATTGCTATCGTGACTCAGATGGAATTTTACACGGTAAGTGCGTCGCTTCCAGTTTTCGCACATTTTTGGAATGGTACTTTTGTGGTTCTTTGGAACCGGAATATGAGAAGATAAACCATGTAACTGTAAACTATGAATTTTATAGTATGTGGCATGATCAGCATTTTATTTCGTAACTGAATTTGAACATTATGCCGCATGTATGGCCGAAGGATTCGTTATTGAATATGAAAAATGGTATTATGATTTCGGATGGAAATCCGTATTTGGGGAGGAAGATATCATGGAATTTAATGAAGATTTAGAACAATTTATTTTTGAGTTCAATGGACTGATTTTTGCCTGGGATGAAGAGCCTGGAGAAAATTATTTGGAACAGGTCAAAACATTATCTGAAAAATACAATGCACATCTAAATTTTATTGTAGAATTTATGATACCTTATATTACGAAAGTGTTTGGTACGTTCAGTTTTGATGAGATCAAAGAAAAATTGGGCAAGCCTGTTATTGACTACGAGAATGGCCGGGTAAATTACTTTGAGCAATCATTTGATGATACACATATTTTTACATTTGAATTTTCGGATGATGAATTTGAGAATCTACAGTATTTTTCAATAGATGGCTGAAGGGAACTGCCCATAGTGGAGAGGAATTGTAATAGTGATATGAGTGAAGAGCTGCAGAAACAATATTATCTGATTAGATTCAAGATTTTGCAGGAAACGTATTATGCTATTTGGTATACAGATGATATTGACGGGTTTCTGCTTGATAAGGACGGCATGTTAAGGTCTTTTCCGACCAAAGAGGAGGCGATGGCGTTTGCGCGAGAGGAGGGATTGCTGATTAATACGAAAGAAGATGAATTTCTTTTATCCTCAGCAATCCTTAGGAAAAAGAACATCAGAAAAATAAATTGCAGTCTTTTTCTGAATTACTGGAATCTGTTTTCAGATATAGCACATTCAATGAACTGTAAATTTATCGGTGATAGCAGGGAAGAGCATATTCGACATATTTATGAAAAGCTGTTTTATGGATGCAATATACTGCTAAAGGAAAATGAGGAACCTTATAGACCCAAATGGAGCAAGAAGGAAAAATGTCTGATTGTCAGTGTGATGAAAAATGGATTTAAGATTTTATCGAAAGGTCTGCACAAGAGCTGATGTTGGAAATATACAGGTCTGCGCATGTTTATTCGTAAATCTGGTATTTTATGATTTTTCAGGGGTCAGCTGCGATATACCCGTTTGGAAAGGGGGCTCAATGTAATTGATTATGAAATTGTGTGCAGATTTTCATTGTAATGGCTGGGATAATCCGTTATACTAAAACGGTCATAGTTTGGAAGCTGTGGAGGGTGAGATGCCAAAGGCTATTGTATTTGATTTAGGCGGAACCTTAATGGAATTTGCGGGAATGCCACTGAACTGGAGCGATTATTATATTGGTGGATTTGAAAAATTGAATGAACTTTTGAAATTGAATTTATCAGAAAATGATATACAAGAATCTGCGAATAAATTAAAATCATATAATCCTCGTACCAGTAAGAGAGAATATGAAATAAAGCCAGAGGTTATTTTTAATGATATTATTTCAAACTGGGGAGAAAAACCTGATACAAACAAAGTAATAGGACTATTTTTTGAAAGCTTGCGCTTAAAGGCAAATATATATGAATATTCTACAGAATTGTTAAAGAAATGCCGAAATTCGGGCTTCAAAATAGCCTGTTTAACAGATTTGCCCAATGGAATGCCTGACTATATTTTCAAACCTGCAATAGAAAATATTCTTCCCTATTTTGATTTATATGTATCATCACAAATATGTGGTGTAAGAAAGCCCAATAAAGGTGGAATATGCTACATAGCAGATGCATTTGAAATTCGGGAAGCAGAGATATTGTTTGTCGGTGATGAAGAAAAGGACTTTTTATCATCTTTGAATGCTGGATGTGATTTTGTTTATATCAATGATTTCCTAGTAAATGAAAAAACACTTCATTTATAAGGACGAATTCCAGTTGAAAAGTCGTCAGGTGAGTGCAAATCCAGTAATCATATGTATGAACATGTAATTATGTCAAATTTTAAGCAGTGGGAGCATTTTTCCGAAAAGGAAACAAAACAGGATGAACGCTGTGTACAGTTTTTTGGCAAGAGGTGACGGATGGTGAATATAACTCAGGATAAAATCAGAATAAGAACTATGGTTCCCGACGATTCTGCCATTTTGCTCAAATGGATGACGGATATGCGTGTCCTGGAGTTCTATGAGGGGAGAGACAAGCAGTATACGGAAGAATTGATTTACCAGGATTTTTTTGAAGAAGATTCGGAAGATGACGATGATGCCGCGATGAAAGTCATCCTGGAATATGAAGGGGATCCCATTGGATACGGACAGATTTATCCCATAACTGACGAAGGCTGTGAAGAATATGAATATGATAATCGGAACGAGACCGTATACGGCATGGATCAGTTCATCGGAGAGCCTGATTACTGGGACAGAGGAATCGGGACAGAATACTTGAAGCTTGTCTTACAGTTCCTACGGGAAGAAAAACAGGCCGACGCCGTCATCATGGATCCCCACCAGGATAACGTGAGGGCGATTAGATGTTATCAGAAAGTCGGATTCCATATCATAGAAAGTTTACCAGAGCATGAGCTGCACGAGGGAAAAATGAAAGACTGCTATCTGATGGAGTACCGCTGTAGAGACAATGACAAGAATGTTCAGCCAGTCCAAGAGAAAAATATTTATCAGAAAGGTTGGCAAAGATGTTGAGAGACGAATATGATATCGAAAACCTGAATCCAAGAAAAAATCCATACTCAAACAGAGTAAAAAAACAGAATACCATCAATATAGACAGAGAAACCATAGAGTATTTCAAAAGCCAGTCGGAAAGCCTGGGGATACCTTATCAGACATTGATCAATCTGCATTTGTCCGATTGTGTGGCATCAAAAAGAAAGTTACGGATGGAATGGAAATAAAAGGCGAAAGGCCGGGAATATCAAGTATATAAACTGAAATTTGTGGGGCAATTTTATGAATATTAGTATTGAACCTAGTGTATTGACACATTGATATATAGTTAAATTATGCTGGTAAATACAGCCGTTTTGATATATACTAAGAAAAAACGGCGGTGATTCCTATGGCAAGACCCAGAAAATATGTAATCAAGCTCACGGAGGATGAATACAAGGAGCTTAAGTCCATAATCCGTAAGAAGGCAACTTCAAAAACAATACGCTGCAGATGCCAGATAATTCTTGACCTGGACGAGTCGCATGGAAAAGTTCTCACCCATGAGCAGAGTGCTAAATCCAATGGCGTCTGTCTGGCAACAATCACAAATACGGTTACAAAATACATAAATGGCGGTGTTAATGCTGTCACTGAATTTAAAAGAAGCATAAATTCAGATAATGCAAGGCGCAAGGTTGACGGGCGCGTGGAAGCCCGGCTTATCGAGCTTGCCTGCGGGCCAGTTCCGGAAGGCCACTCCCGCTGGACGATCCGCCTGCTTGAGGAGGAAGCCAAAGTCATTCTGGAAACACCTGTGAGCAGGGAAGCAATCCGGAACGCATTAAAAAAACAAACTTCGACCTCACAAAAACGACTACTGGTGCATCCCGGCAAAAGAAGATCCGGAATTCATAGCCTGAATGGAGGATATCCTTGATGTATATGAGCTTCCTTATGACCCAAAGCGTCCGGTTGTCTGCATGGATGAAAAGCCTTACCAGCTTCTGGGTGAGACCAGAGAGCCTCTGCCGATGGTTCCCGGGAGCGACCGCAAAACGGATTCCGAATACATCCGAAATGGAACCGTCAGCATATTTGCTTTTGTGGAGCCACTTGGCGGGACGCACCATGTAAGCGTGCGGGAGCACCGTACAGCCGTCGACTGGGCAGAGGAAATCAAATATCTCGTGGATGTCATGTATCCGGATGCTGAGAAAATCATCCTTGTAATGGACAACCTCAATACCCATTAAACAGTGTGTACACTTTTCCGAAAAGGGAGAACAAAATCTAAAAGTAATAGTAAGTCAGCATACAAGGGAGGATTATGGAAAGAAACATAAGTGTCATAGAAGATGTAAATGGGAATCAGATTGTGGCAATAAATGATATACGATTTAAAGGCAGACAGAACATTGATTGGAATGAGGTTGAGCAGTATTTAAAACAATATGTTGGCGAATTTATAGAAATTGCTGAAAGCAATGAAATCATATACATAGGCAACGATCTTCCTGATGAATATACAGGTTCCAATTATACGGCAAAGCTAAAAGGGGCTCTTGCAAAAGCTAAAGCAAATGCGGCACAGGGAATTCCTGAAATGATAGAGATTGCCGAAAATAAGAGATTTCGGGAGAATTTGGCAAAAAAGCATGATAAAAATGCCAGATTTGGATGGTATCGATATGATTCTCGCTTTGCCCTTCCGATTTTTGATGACGATGGAGAGGTTTTACGTTATAATGTGTTTCACGTAGAGCTTGTTATAAGACATGCAGAAGATAAAAAAATGTATTTATATGACATCATGAACATAAAAAAAGAAACGAGTACCCCGCTTGAGCCATAAGGCTGTACGGTTAAAAACTCATTTCTTTATTTGATTATATAATAGAAAGGTAAAAATGTCAAGAGAAATGTATAATGAAACTAATTTAGATAAAATAGAGGTAAATGCGGAACCACCTATAGAAGAACCAGCCAGGCAATACTATTTTATGGCAAAGTGCCGGGAGTGGGTTCGGGAGTTTGAACGGATAAACGGCCGCCGCCCAAGCTTTTTTACGCAAACCTTCGGCTGCCAGATGAACGCCCGCGACTCCGAGAAGCTGTCCGGCATCCTGGAGACAGTGGGCTACCAGAGCACGGAGAGCGAGCAGGCAGACTTCGTCATCTACAACACCTGCACCGTCCGGGACAATGCCAACCAGCGTGTCTACGGCAGGCTGGGCGTGCTGAACCGATACAAAAAGTCCAACCCGCAGATGAAAGTGGCCCTCTGCGGCTGCATGATGCAGGAACCCACGGTTATCGAAAAACTGAAGAAAAGCTACCCGTTTATCGACCTGATTTTCGGTACCCACAATATCTATAAATTTGCTGAACTCCTCTATACCTCCTTTGAGACAGAGGGCATGCTGATTGACATCTGGGAAGATACGGACAGAATCGTAGAAGACTTGCCGGTAGAACGTAAATATCCCTTCAAGTCCGGCATCAACATCATGTTCGGCTGCAACAACTTCTGCAGCTACTGCATCGTGCCCTACGTGAGGGGCCGGGAGCGCAGCCGGGAGCCCCGGGAAATCATCCGGGAGATAGAGAGACTGGTGGCGGACGGCGTGGTGGAGGTCATGCTGTTGGGCCAGAACGTGAATTCCTATGGAAAGAATCTGGACGAGCCCATCACCTTTGCGCAGCTTTTGCAGGAGGTGGAGAAGATAGAGGGGCTGCAGCGCATCCGCTTCATGACTTCCCACCCTAAGGATCTGTCGGACGACCTGATTGCGGTCATGAAGCAGTCGAAGAAAATCTGCCGCCACTTGCATCTGCCCCTACAGTCCGGCTCCACGCGGATTCTGCAGCAGATGAACCGACGCTATACGAGAGAACAGTACATAGAGCTGGCTGACCGCATCCGCCGGGAAATCCCTGACATCGCCATCACCACGGACATCATCGTGGGCTTCCCGGGAGAGACGCCGGAGGATCTGGAGGAGACCATCGACATGGTGCGCCGGGTGAAGTACGACAATGCCTTTACCTTCATTTATTCCAAACGCACCGGCACGCCCGCGGCTGCCATGGAGAACCAGGTTCCGGCAGAGCAGGTGAAGGAGGGCTTTGACAGGCTTCTGAAAGTGGTACAGGACACGGCCAGAGAGCAGGTGGCGAAGTACCAGGGCCGGGTCATGGAGGCGCTGATCGAGGAGGTGAATGAGAGCGATGCCTCTCTGGTCACCGGCAGACTTTCCAACAACACGATTGTCCATGTGCCCGGAGACGCTTCCCTGATCGGGAAAATCGTTCCTGTGTCCTTAGATGAGTGTCACGGATTCTATTATATAGGGCATTGCGTATGAGCTATTTGTGATAGATTTGTTTTGTTTTTGCAACGAAACACATGTATGAGTATGTGTTTGATGTGAATGGAATGTATTCTAAAAAAGGAAAAACGATAGCACGATTCTGTCCAGGGTCATGGCAGGGTCGGGAATGGAGCGGAAGATGCAGGAGCAGTTTTCAAGAACCGCGCTGTTGCTGGGAAGAGAGGCGATGGAGCGCCTGGAGAGATCCCGCGTGGCCGTGTTCGGGGTAGGCGGCGTGGGCGGATATGTGTGCGAGGCTCTTGCCAGGAGCGGCATCGGGGCTTTTGACCTGGTGGATAATGACAAGGTAAACCTTACGAACCTGAACCGTCAGATTATCGCTACCAGGCAGACCATCGGACGCTGCAAGGTGGAAGTGATGCGGGAACGCATTCTGGAGATTAATCCGGAGGCGGACGTCAGGGTACATGATTGCTTCTTCCTGCCGGAAAATGCAGATACGTTTCCCTTTGAAGAATACGATTATGTGGTGGATGCCGTGGATACCGTGACGGCCAAGATTGCGCTGGTCATGCGCGCGCAGGCAGGCAACATCCCCATCATCAGCAGCATGGGAGCCGGGAACAAACTGGACGCCACCGCTTTCCGGGTGGCGGATATCTATGAGACGAAAGTCTGTCCCCTGGCGAAAGTCATGCGCCGGGAACTGAAGAAGCGGGGCGTGGAAAGGCTGAAAGTGGTATATTCGGAAGAAATGCCCCTCCGCCCCCATGCAGCGGGGACAGCGGATGGGCAGGAGGAAAACGGCCCAAACAGCGATAGACACGAAAGCGGACAGCAAAAGCATAACCCCCAGGGCAGCGCAGAGAACGCCAGAGACAGAGAGGGCGTTTCCCCGGAACTGTCCGAAAGAGACGCGGTGCGCCGGAGCATCCCCGGGAGCGTGGCTTTCGTGCCGTCCGTGGCAGGGCTTATCCTCGCGGGCGAAGTGGTGAAAGATTTGACAGATATGAAGAGGCTGTCCATCAGCTGACCCGGACTAAGAACATTGCTTTTTGTGGAAAGCTGACGAATGCCCTATCATCTGACATGTAGGAGGGAGACATGCTATGAAAGTAGTATTGCGCAATCTGACAAAAAAGTTTCCAAGCCGTGACAAAAAGAACAAAAAGGATGTAGTTGCCGTGGACAATTTCGATTTCGAGATTCCGGACGGCAAGCTGATCGGCCTGCTGGGGCCTTCGGGATGCGGCAAGAGCACCACGCTGAACCTGATAAGCGGCCTGGAAAAGCCCACGGACGGCCAGATTTTCTTCGGGGAGGATGATGTGACCAGGCTTGCTCCGGAGCACAGGGGCATCGGCCTGGTGTTCCAGAATTATGCCCTCTATCCGCATCTGACCGTAAAGCAGAACATCCTCTTTCCGCTGGAGAACCTGAAAGGAAAGGAGAAGCTTTCTAAAGGCGAAATGCTGGAAAAGGCAATGGAGGCGGCGAAGCTGGTGCAGATTGACGAGCTGATGGAGCGCAAGCCTGGAGAACTTTCCGGCGGCCAGCAGCAGCGCGTGGCGATTGCCAGGGCCCTGGTGAAGCGGCCCAGGGTGCTTCTTCTGGACGAGCCCCTGTCCAATCTGGACGCCCGCCTACGGCTCCAGACCCGGGAAGAAATCAAGCGCATCCAGAAGGAGACCGGAATCACCACCATCTTCGTGACCCATGATCAGGAGGAGGCCATGAGCATCTCCGACATAATCGTAGTCATGAAAGACGGAGCGGTTCAGCAGATTGGCAGGCCTCAGGAGGTCTATGACAATCCCGCGAACCTGTTCGTGGCGAAATTCCTGGGAACCCCGCCCATCAATGTCTTTGAGGGACAGGTGAGGGACGGCAGATTATACTTAGGCCCGGACGCTGTCCTGCCGGTCAGGGGAGCGGTGCAAGGCGCTGTTTATGCGGGAATCAGGCCGGAGGGCTTTCTGCTGCGGAAAGACGGGGCTTTCTGCTGCAATTTGAACGGTGTAGAAGTGATGGGGCGCGACATCAGTGTAGTCTTTGCCCACAAGGCTTCCCTGAGCCCGACAATCCGGGCGATTGTGGGAGCTGAGAATCTGGCGGAGATTTCCGCGGACGCGGGGCAGGTCAGGTTCGATTTGAAGCCGGACAAGGTAATTCTCTTTGATAAAAAGACGGGAGAGAGAATCCGGGTTGACATGAAGGCGTAATCTATACTCGCGAGCGATGAAACTTGGTATGATGCCTCGGGAATCCTCCGCTGGTGAGCGGGTCACCAATGAATAGAGAATATTCATTGAGTGAAGAGTATTCAATATTACAGTAGTAGACGAGGAGCATGAACATGAGCAATGAGAAGATGAAAGAGTCGCGTCCTGACGATGCCGCAAAGGCGCGAAAAGTCCCGGGAGACAATGGAAGAGGAGCACTCCATGGAAGAAAAGCACTCCATGGAAGAAGAGCTTTCCAGGGCGTTTCGTGGAAATCCGGCTTCGGCAGCCTTAAGGGGTGGCTGTATCTGCTGCCTGCCATTCTTTTTCTTGGGGTCTTTATGGTGTATCCATTGATAGACGTATTTGTCTATTCCTTTGAGGAGGGCTACAATTCGGCGTCCCAGACCTATCTGGGCACCGGGACATACAATTATTCCTATGTCCTCCATGACCCGTATTTCCTGCAGGCATTGAAGAATACCTTTCTGCTGGTCATCATCACAGTGCCTTTGTCCACGGGAATCGCTTTACTGATTTCCGTGGGGCTGAATTCCATAGGGCCTCTGCGCAATCTCCTGCAGACCATTTATTTCCTCCCCTATGTGACCAATACGCTGGCGGTGGGGCTGGTATTCATGATTCTGTTCAAAAAGACCCCTTATTCTGACGGACTGGTCAATCTGCTCATCCAGTGGTTCGGCGGAGAATCCGTGGACTTCATTGACGGCCCCTATTGGGCAAAGATGTTCGTGTTGTGCTTTTATACCATCTGGGTAGTCATGCCTTTTAAGATTCTGATCCTGACCAGCGCCCTTTCCTCCGTGAACCAGGACTATTACAGGGCGGCCAGAGTGGACGGCACTTCAAAATTCCGGATTTTCAGGCGCATCACGCTGCCGATGATCTCTCCGATGATATTCTATCTGGTCATTACAGGCTTTATCGGGGCCTTTAAGGCATACAGTGACGCGGTGGCGCTGTTCGGTACTGACCTGAATGGGGCAGGGATGAACACGATTGTGGGCTATGTCTACGATATGCTGTATGGGGACAGCGGCGGCTATCCGTCCTATGCGTCGGCGGCTGCCATCATCCTGTTCGCCATCGTTCTTACGATTACCTGCATCAACCTGTTGATCAGCAAAAAGAACGTACATTATTAAAGCATTTGGAGGATGTGGAAATGGATCAGGCAAAGAAAACGATTACTTATTTCTTTTTGGTGTTATGGGCGTTGATTGTGCTGTTTCCCTTTTACTGGATGGTTCTGACATCCGTAAAAAGCTATGGGGCGTACAACTCGGAGTATATTCCGAAGTTTTTCACCCTGTCCCCGACGATGCAGAACTATGTGGACGCGTTCACCTCAGTGCCCCTGGGACGGTATTTTCTAAATACGATTGTTTTCACGGCGCTGACCACGGCTATCATGATAGTGGTGATCACGCTGGCGGCATTCGCTTTCGCCAGGCTGGACTTCAGGGGGCGGAATGGGGCTTTCGTGCTGTTCCTGTCACTGATGATGATTCCCAACGAACTGGTAATCATCACCAATTTCGTGACCATCACCAACCTGGACATGCGTAATACCTTTCAGGGTCTGATATTGCCCTCCGTCACCTCCGTCTTCTATATCTATCTGCTGAAAGAGAATTTCGAACAGGTGCCGGACAGCCTGTACAAAGCCGCCAAGGTTGACGGCACTTCGGATATGAAGTATCTGCTGAAGGTGCTGGTGCCCATGTCAAAGCCCACGCTGATTACCGTGACGATTCTGAAGATAATCGAATGCTGGAATTCCTATGTATGGCCCAGGCTGATTACGGACGATGAGGCATACTATCTGGTGTCCAATGGCATCCAGGAGATTCGTGAGAACGGGTTCGGCCGCGAGAATATCCCGGCCATGATGGCGGCAGTGGTAGCGATTTCCCTGCCGCTGATTGTGCTGTTCTTGCTGTTTCATAAGAAGATTATGGCCGGCGTATCAAGAGGAGGGACGAAAGGATGAGAAGACATGCTATGCGTCTTGGGGATGCCGGCGCGGGATGCGTCTGCCGTAAAAAGGATGGTTCCCAAGCGGAGACGACATGGGGCGGGAAGCTTCAGAATCAGGAGCTTCGGAATGATAAGCTTCGCAAAAGAGTATGCAGAAGGGCGGAGCTGTTCCTGGCAGGAATTTCTCTGGCAGTGGGAAGCATGCTGGCGCTTACCGGCTGTCACGGTTCAAAGGGACTGGATGCCTTTGTGATTCCGGAAGAATTCGACACGGCAGAAGAGTACGAAATCACGTTCTGGGCAAAAAACGACACCAATAAGACCCAGACTGCCATCTACGAACAGGCCATTGCGGATTTTGAAAATCTGTATCCGAACATCACGGTGAATCTGCGGCTGTATACGGATTATGGTAAAATATATAACGATGTGATAACAAATATCGCTACCAATACCACGCCGAATGTCTGCATCACCTATCCGGACCATATCGCCACTTACCTGACAGGCGTGAATCAGGTGGTGCCGCTGGAAGAGCTTTTCGATGACGAAAGTTACGGTCTCGGCGGCAGTGAGGTCAGGTACGATTCCCCGGCGAGAGAGGAAATCATTCCGAAGTTTCTGGAGGAGTGCTCCTTTGGTGGTCACTATTACGCCATTCCCTATATGCGCTCCACAGAAGCGTGCTATATTAATAAGACATATGTAGAAAAACTGGGGTACGATTTGCCGGATGTCCTTACATGGGATTTCGTCTGGGAGGTATCGGAGGCGGCCATGGAAACAGACAGCGAGGGGAACTATTTGGTGAACGGTCAGAATGTGCTGATTCCTTTTATCTATAAATCCACCGACAATATGATGATACAGCAGCTCCGGCAAAGAAACGCCGGCTATTCCACGGAAGACAGCGAGATACTGCTCTTTTCCGATACAACGAAGGAACTGCTGGAGACAGTGGCGGAGCACGCGGGAACAGGGGCATTCTCCACCTTTAAGATTTCCAGCTACCCGGCCAACTTCCTGAACGCGGGGCAGTGCATATTTGCCATTGACTCCACTGCCGGCGCCACCTGGATGGGAAGCGACGCGCCGTTAATAGATATCAGCGGGGACAAGCTGGTGCAATTCGAGACGGAAGTCATGGCCATACCGCAGTTTGACGCGGAGAATCCGCAGATGATATCCCAGGGACCGTCAGTCTGCGTCTTCAATAAAGAGAACCCGCAGGAAGTGCTGGCATCGTGGCTGTTCGCGCAGTATCTGCTGACCAACGACGTACAGATCGCCTACGCGGAGACGGAAGGATATGTGCCGGTGACTTCCAGGGCACAGCAGTCGGAAGAGTATCTGGATTATCTTTCCAGATGCGGAGAAGACAATTCCGCCCATTATGAAGTGAAAATCAAGGCGGCGGAGCTTCTGCTGGAAAATATGGATTATACCTTTGTCACGCCCGTGTTCAACGGTTCGGCCTCTCTGCGGGACGCGGCGGGCAGGCTGATTGAGGAGACGGTGAAATCCGTCCGGCGTTCCCAGACAGTGGACGATGCCTACTTTGAAAAGCTTTATGAGGATACTGTTTCTTTGTACAGACTGGATCAGCTGCAGCGCCAGAACAGATCGGCTTCAGGAGGCAAAACAGACTTGGGGCCGCTGCCCGGTACATCCGTGGCTCTTCTGGCGTCTCTGGCGGGGATCTGGGTATTGATCATTGTGTATGTTTTTGCCCGGAAAAGAAAGAAGACTGAATAAATGGAAAAGGATATAAGGACATGAAAGACCGTATATTTTCGGACAAGATTTTCTGCAGAAAGCTGCTGATGCTCACCGCGCCCATTGCGCTGCAGAGCCTGATGCTGGCTTCCGTGGCGGCGGCGGACGCCATCATGCTGGGAAGCGTGGCCCAGGACTCCATGGCGGCAGTCTCTCTGGCGACGCAGATACAGTTCATCCAGAATATGATCCTAAGCGCAGTGGTCTCCGCCGCCGCCATTCTGGGGGCCCAGTACTGGGGGAAAGGAGACGTGCAGACGGTTGACGATATTTTCTGTATCGCTCTACGCTATTGCGGTATCGCTTCCTTACTGTTCTTTGTGGGATGCGTGTTTTTTCCCAGATATCTAATGGTGATTTTCACCAACGAGGAGGCGCTGATTGCCATAGGCATCCGGTATCTGAAAGTGGCCGGATGGTCCTACCTTCTCACGGGCATTTCCCAGTGCTATCTGGTCATCATGAAAGTCAGCGGGCATGCGTCACAGACCGCCATGATCAGCTCCGGGGCGGTGATTCTGAATATTGTGCTGAACGCGGTGTTCATCTTTGGATTGTTCGGGCTGCCTGCCATGGAGGTGCAGGGAGCGGCGCTGGCCACTTTGATTGCCAGGGTGGTGGAGCTGCTCTGGTGCGTCCTCTGCTCCAGGAGGGAGGGGTATGTACGCCCTCAGTGGAACCGGTTCCTGAAGCGCAATCCGCTGCTGGCCTCGGATTTCTGGAAATGCGCGTTCCCGCTGCTGGGGGCGAGCCTTTTCTGGGGCGTGGGGTTCACTTCCTACACCGCTTTCATGGGACATATGGGGACGGACGCGGCGGCAGCCAATTCCGTGGCCTCTGTGGTCAGGGATTTGATCTGCTGTCTCTGCAACGGCATCAGCAGCGGCGGGGGCATCCTGGTGGGGCATGAGCTGGGCGCGGGCAATCTGGAGCGGGGGAAGCTGTATGGGAACCGTCTGGTGAAGCTGGCGTTCCTGTGCGGGTTCCTCTCCACAGGTGTCATGCTGCTGCTGACGCCTGTGGTGCTTGGGTTCGTGAAGCTGACGGACGACGCGCAGAAGTATCTGGTAGGGATGATGGTGATCATGGCATTCTATATGATTGGCCGGGCGGTGAACACCATTATCATCAACGGCATTTTCGCCGCAGGCGGTGACACGATGTTCGATCTGTACAGCCTGGCTGTGTGCATGTGGGGGATTGCCGTGCCGCTGGCCGCCGCCGGAACGTTTTTGCTGGACTTGCCGGTGCTGGTGGTGTACGCCTGTACCTGTCTGGACGAGGTGGGGAAGATTCCCTGGGTGATGGGGCATTACAGGAAATATGGCTGGGTGAAGGACTTGACCCGGGAGATTACCTGAGACTGCGCCATCCGTGTTGCGTTGCCGCTTCCCCCTATGAATGGCTGGGTGTGGGAATCTTTGTGCTGGCCGTGGCGCATCATGTGCTGAACGGCAGACCAGTGGCGTCATCCTATCCCGGCAGGTGTTCAAAAGCAGCAAAAGGCTGGTGGCCACAGCCATCGTCAATATTGTCCTGCTTCCATCGAGTGGTATTGCTGATGCTGGTACCTGGAGGAGGTGAATGCCTGCACCTGCCTGGACGAGGGGGGAAGATTCCCTGGGTGATGGGCATTGCAGGAAATATGGCTGGGTGATTAAATGACGTATTTCTGTTATCTGATTTGCTGCCTGACGGAATGGGAGCACGGCTGATTGGGGGAACCGAAAGGCTGTGCTCCTGTTTTGCGTTTTGGAAATGAATCAATTGTCTGTTTTCATAATATATGACATAATGGTGTCATAGTTTGTCTGCTATACTGAAAAAAGAGCGCAAGGGGTGTAAAGATGAAGATTGACCGACTTATGGGGCTTGTGGTCTATTTGCTGAAGCATGGACGGACGTCCGCACAGAAACTGGCCGAGGAGTTTGAGGTTTCTTCCAGGACAATCATGCGGGATTTAGAATCCCTGGATCAGGCGGGCATCCCGATTCAGGCCTTTTATGGGGTGGATGGAGGCTACCAGATTATGGACAGCTATGTACTGGAGAAGCAGGCTGTCACACGAAATGAGTATGACTGGCTTGTGACAGCCCTGAAAGGGATGGCCAGCGCGTACGCCAGCAAAAGCCTGGAGCGGGCGCTGGCGAAGATAGAGGGCCTGAACGAAAGGGGAAACAATGCGGTTTCCGTGGATCTGAGCGTGGCAGCGGAAGATGAGGAAATCAAGGGGCTGCTGAAGCTGCTGGAAGACGCAATCGGAAAAAAGCGCGTCGTCCGGTTTCTGTATACGAACAGCCATGAGGAACGGAAGGAGATGCAGGTGGAACCGGTCTGCCTCCAGTATAAATGGTATAACTGGTATCTGATTGGATATCACGAAAAGCATCAGGATTATTGCATGTTCAAGCTAATCCGCATGGAGGATTTGCGTGAAACAGATATCAGATATACGAGAGACCATGATGTTTCGGAGATAAAGTCCAGCGGCAGCAGGGAAAAAATCATGTATGTCAGGCTGTACGGAAAAGCGTGCGTGAGAGCGAAGTGCCGGGAATATCTGAATGGGCGGATTGTACAGGAATTTGAAAATGGTGATTTTATGTTTTGTTTCTCTGCACCGGAACATGAGACATTCTGGTATGGGGCGATTCTTTCTTTCGGAAATCATGTACGGATAATCGAACCGCCGGAACTGAAAGAGCGCATTTTGAAAAACTGTAGAGAGATTCAGGCGGAATATGGAAGTTCTTGAAAATATTATAAAAAAGGAGTATAGGAGCATGAACGAGATCAAAAGGTATGAGGTAAACGAGGAGTGGGCGCATTCCGGGATTGTCCAGGCGGGGGACTATTGTTTCCTGAATTATTGTGTGCGGAATATCGACGGCCCGATTGAGCAGCAAGTCAGGGAAGCTTTTGACGTGATGGAAGAGCGGCTGGCGCTGGTGGGGCTGACCCTGGAACATGTAGTACAGATGAACTGCCTGTTCAAGAATATCTGGGATATCCCGGTGATGGAACAGGTGGTCAAAGAGAGGTTCCATGGCAAGTACCCCGCGCGCAAGTCCATTCAGACTGAGTTTGCTGATCCCGGCAATCTGCTGTTCCAGGTGGATGCCATTGCGTATTCTGGGAAATGTTGGGGACCACTATGAAACGATATAACGCGCAAGTTCCAATGCGATATCGAAATGTCCGGAGTCGTGCTGCGTTCCCTCGACATGTCCCTCTTTTTGCCTGGTATCCCATTCAGGCGCGTCAAGGAGGTCGCCGCTGGTGAAGAATGTGTACAGGTTCAGCCCTCTGAAATCACACATGGCCTGGAGGGCGGCGCATTCCATCTCTACCGAGATGCAGCCGTCCGCTTTATGCTTTTCGAAGTTATTGACGGTTTCCCGATAGAAAGAGTCGGTGGTCCATGTCCTGCCTTTCACGTAAGGGATTCCGTTTTCCTCCATGAACCGGGCCACGATGTCCGCATTCCTGACTGTGACATAATCCGCTGCAGGCGCATAGTGGTAGGACGTGCCCTCATCACGATAGGCCTGGGTGGGCACCATGACCTTTCCGTGGGCGATTTCCCTGTTCAGGCAGCCCGCGCCGCCGAATACCACATACTTGTCCGTCTTTATCTCTGACAGAGTATCCTCCACCGTGCCCACGCAGGCAGGCGCGCCTACATAAGTCTTGTAGAATGCGAATTTCTTCCCCTTATAATCAAGGCAATAAATGGGGGTATTGCCTGTCGCGAACCAGAAGGACGCAATCTGCTTGCAGTCGTAGTTCGCCAGGACGAATGACTCGATCACATGTGAGAAGGTCAGGATGCAGGCATCCACCGGGTAAGCGTTTTCATTGACCCGGGGATTGATGATTGCTGCCGATAGATTGTCGAAAGTGTCTGTTATCATGTTTTTCCTCCCGGTAAAAATATTGATATCTGAAGTTAAATCATTATATGGCATATCTATATCCTTGTCAAGCTTTTGCGAACTCGAATGAGAAAAATATTCCTCCTGTACGGTTCTCTCTGGACGATTTGAAACTGGGGACGATGTGCTGAGCTGTGGCGGAATCCCCAAAGGGATTCCGCCACATAGGTTTGAGGTTTTGGTTGAGCCTGTCCACCGTAACTATTTCACGACTTTAGGGTTCCGTAAATGGCTCAGCGAACATTATCGCCTAAGGTTTACGAAAACGGCAATATCAGCGTTCATTTCAAGTTTGCGGACGAGTTCCGCAGGATTGCCGAGTACATTGAAATCAACACCACCGACACCGCCGAGGCGGGCTGACCCTCGCCAAAGCATGAAATCCTTTTGACAGTGTGTTTTCCTAATAAAACGCAATCTTACCAGCGCGGGATGCTGCTGGTCAACGCCGTTTGAGAGCTCTTTCCGTTCAGCCGTCAGCCGGGTCAGCAAATCCGTAAGCTCGGCGGCCTGCCGTTCATAATCGGATTTCATTTCCCGGTACTCCTGCTGGGTGATTTCCCCGTCTTTCCAGTCTTGATACAGCGACTGCTTGTAGCGGGTGATTTTCGTCAATTCCTTTTCCTTTGCGGCTATCTGGTCGTTAAGGCGGTGGGATTGACTTTTTTTCAGCGGGGCCGTGTTGATATGGGCTATCATTTCCGAATAGGAAACGGCGGTTCCCACTTGATACTGGATAGCGAACAGGACGGCGGCTTCCAGACGGTTGTGCTTGATGGAGTGCATCGTGCAGGCCGTCCGGGAGCGGTTCTTGTAGGTGGAGCAGGCATAATAGATATTTTTCCCGCTCTGGCTCCGGGTGACGGATTTCCCGCAGTCAGCGCATTTCAGAAAGCCGCTGAACAAATGGAGCTCCCGGCCCTTTGGGGCTGTTCGGGTATCGCGGAGCAGGAGGGCCTGCACCCGGTCAAAAGTTTCATGGGTGATGATGGCCTCGTGGGTATTGGGTACGCGCACCCATTCCTCCTCCGGCACTGCCTCTATCTGGTGTACCTTGTAGCTTTTCACCCGGCGGCGGCCTTGTACCAAATCCCCGGTATAAATGGGGTTTTTCAGAATGTCATTGACAATCTTGTTTCCCCACATGGGATTGTCGGCCACGGCGGGGGAATAGGGCAGGCCCTTTTCCATCCGGTAGGCCGTGGGGCTGGGTATGCCGTGTTCGTTCAGATAAAGCACAATCGCGTGTTTGGTGGTTCCTTGCAGGCATAGCTCATAAATCTTCTTGACGATTTCAGCGGCCTCCGGGTCAACGATTAGCTGGTGTTTGTCCTTGGGGTCTTTTATGTAGCCGTAGGGAGCGAAAGAGCCGATGTACTGGCCGTTGCGCCGCTTGTAATCAAATACCTGCCGGATTTTCTTTGAGGTCTGATAACAGTACTGGTCGTTCATCACGTTTGTTATCGGAACGATGATGCTGTTCACGCTGTCCGGGTTCAAATTGCTGTCCACGCCCTCGGCCAAGCTGATAAAGCGGACGCCCATCTGCACAAAAAGGTTGTCAATCAGACTGCCAGCGTCACTGTAATTCCGGGCGAAACGGGAAAGGTCTTTCACCACAACGCAGTTGATTTTCCCGCTCATTACATCCCCTAAAAGCCGCTGGAAACTTTCGCGCTCCGTATCGGTTCCCGTGTGGCCGTCGTCCACATACTCGGTGTAGCTTTCAAACTCGTCCATGTGGTTATTGTGAAAATCGTTGAGGATGTCGCGCTGGTTTTTCACGCTGTTGCTATCGTCAAGTCCCCGGTTGATTTTCTGCAAGTCCTCGCGGGAAAGCCGGATGTAGCCGCCCATCTTCCAACGCCGGGCCGTATAGGTAGGGGTCAGGGGCTGCTGATACCCTCTGTTTTTTGTTCGTGCCATTGTTCCTCCTTCCCTATCACATTACAGTTATATTATAACTCCGATTAGGGGTATCAGCAAGGATGCCGCTGGGCATGAAAAAGGGGCGGCACTATAAAAAGTGCCGCCCCAGCTTTGGGACATTTTGTCCCAAACTTCATGGGGACTATGTAGGAAATACGTCCCGGCTATTTCCGGCCCCAGTGTTGCCCTCTCATATACCACCAGAAAAGAGGACAGAAAAGAGGGGTGACTTGTTTTTATTTTGAAGTGGTTCTTCTGATTGCCTTTATCCCGACAGCAATGAAGAAGCCAATTATAATTCCGAGAAAGTTACAAATCAAGTCATCAATATCGAAACTTCTGCCGAGAATAAGCTGAAACAGTTCTACGATAATCGGGACTGCTGCGGCCATTGCAAAAACATTCTTGCTGTTCAGCTTTTCGGTGACAAATGGAAGGAAAAAACCAAATGGTATAAACATCAAAACATTGCCGATGATCATCTCCTTTACCCAACTGCCGAGAGAGTATTCACCACTTAGACACTTCACGATAATAGGCATCAAGTTAATCTCGCCGAGCTTAAAAAGCGGCACCATTTCTTCCCACCAGCCGAAGAAAATACCATCAAAAATGTCCAGCCAAAAACCTATTGGCAGGATAACAAGGCTGCACAATCCGGTCAGATAACACACAAACAGCAACCGCATCGTTTCTGACATCCATGCAATATTGCCGTTCCTTTGCTTTAAGAATACTAATCTGCAAACTGCATACAAAATCCCAACAACAATCGTAATCGGTACAGCTTGCAAAAAGTAACCTAAAATTGTGCCGGAGTTCATTTCCATTCTAAATGAATTATATATTTCAAGAAACATATGTCCCTCCACAAATTCGGAATTTATCTATTTGCTTGGAAATCAAGCATAGCATACTTTTATAGTGCTGTCTATTCCCTCAGCTTTGGGACATTTTGTCCCAAAGGTATAAAATCCGCGCCATGCCTTAAAACACGCAATTTACATAATATGCACAAACGGCAAGCAATGCAAGTGTGGCCACACTTGCCATTTTTGACTGGCCGGGGGCCGTCAAAAATGCTTGTTGGGAAGACTCCCCAAACCCGGCTCTTTGGGACAAAATGTCCCAAAGAGATTAGCTGTGTCACCGCCGCTGTCGCGCCGGTTCCTTATTGCTCCGTCTGCCTTTCAGCCTGGACAGATGATTGATATTACGGTCTGCCATTGATAGGAGAAAAGGAGTAGCACAGCCGGGGCAGGCCGTCAAGGGAAGCCTCCGCAAGCGGCGGTGCTACGCACCCTTGACGGCCCGCTCCCGCCTGTGCTTATATAGTAGGCGATGACGGGGGATATACCACCAGAATTGATTCACTTATCACTTGCGTCCCGAGGGAACCGGGTATCAATTCCGTCATTATTCAGTGGGAAGATTGTAGTAAAAACGTCTGTTCAAGACATCCCTGTCCTTGTAGTAGTTATAGATATTCTCCACGCGCTCCCAAACCTGTTCATCAAAGTAGATGTCGCTCCGCTGGCTGACCATGCTCTCTGTATGCTGACGGAGGTTTGTGTAAAACAGGTCAGTCACCTCGTAGCAGACATACTGCTCATCTTCATATACTTTGTACTGCTCCAGTTCACCAAAAGTCATGAGCTGTCCGTGGATAAAGGCAATATCCTCTGGACTGTGAATGTCCTTTACATTGTAGGTAAAGAAATAAAGCAGGGGGATATCTACGCCGCCATCGACCTCTCCTTTATGCTGGGGAACATACGCGCTCAAAACCAAGGCGCTTTCACCTTCGGTAGAGCCAACCGGGATGCCATAGCCATCAAGGCTGCGCCAGTGCAGACCGGTCAGCCAGTGTTGTGTCTCCAGAGGAGCAGTCTCATCAAAGATAACCTCCGGGTTTAGCCCGTCAATCGCCAGGGGAGCCTCTACTGCGGGGACTACATCCCGATCCAGTGTGGTCAACAGTTCTTGGCATTTCTGAAGGTAACTGCCCGCAGCCTCTCTCCGCTCGTCGACATTGGCGGGATAGGTTTCAAAATAAGGCCGCAGTTCCTCCATAATTTGTGCAACCAGTTCTCTGTCGGCCTCGGCAGCAGGAATGGGGAGCGGCGTCTCTACCACCGTTTTGATTGGCTCCGCAAAAGAAACAGAACACATCCAGTCCTGTCCAAACACAAAATTGTTGTTCGTCAGCACGAAATAGTAATGGTCATCGGTGAGCGGCTGTTCCAGCACATCCATGTTGTACGCTTGGGAGAGATCCACCGTCATCACGCCGCTGGTATGCGCTCCGAACTCAGTGCCGCTGAATACAGTCTCGCCAGAGGTTGGAACGATTTCTTCGGCGGTAGACCATTGCATCAGTCTCAACTGCGGCTGGAAACTCAGATTTTTATTTGACCGGTTTTCTACTTGAATTGATACGAGGCCATTCCCCTCATAGGTGGCGGAAAGGCTCAAATCATCTCCGTCCAAAGAAGAAAACAGGCTGACCGCAAAGGCAGTCATTGTGAGGCAACACACCATCACAGCCGCCACAAGCACAGAGACTCCGATAGGACGGCGACGACGGGATACCAATTCAACGCCGGTTTTTTCCTCGAAAATATCTTTTATGTTCTGCAAATTTGTTTTACTGAAAGAACTCATATTGTCCTCCTTCTGAGCGCGTAAGCATCTCACGCAATCTCCGTTTTGTCTGGTACAGCCGGTTGTCGATTTGTTTCACACTCATATCCAGCGCCAGTGCGATTTCTTTGGGCTTTTGATTATAGTAATACCGGCGAATCAAAATTTCACAATCCGGTTCACCAAGAGCGTTGACTGCCGCGAGCAAGGCTTTGCGCGTCTCCGCCTCCAGAACAGCATCCACAACACTGAGCTGGTCGATAAAGTCTGTATCTTCCAGAGGGAGTGTATTGCGCTTTGTTATTTCCCGATATCGGTTCACAGCCTGTGTGCGGGCAACGATAGACAGCCAGGTTTTCAGTTTTCCCCGCTGGTGATTGAATTTTTCCGGATGTTCCCATAAGTAGATGAATGTATCAGCAACACATTCCTCCACATCTTGAACTGACCCGATATGGCTCAAAACTGCCTCTGCCACCGACCACAACAATTTGGAATACTTTGTGATTATCTCGTTGATTGCTACTTCGCTTCGGTTTTTGATGTCTGTTATTATTTTTTCATCATTCAAAAATGTCACCTCCTGTACTGATTGACCGGTCATATATAGTACGTTAAAAAATGAAAAAACACTGAAATTTTTTTGGAGCTTTTTGAGAACATCTGCCTTGATTTATAATACACCTATTTTGCTTACTATCAATATATCATGCGCTTGTTCTCATTTTTCTTTACAACTGAATGTGAGATAACCTCTATCTTCGAGACAAAATGTCCCAAAGCAGGAACCCTCAATGTTAGCATTTGTGGAACGAATAGGACGCAGGACATATAAACATACCACCCCCCTGCCAAACGCGCCCGGAAACCCTTGATACAAGCGGCTTTCAAACGCCTAAATGCTAACACTCCAGCCGTGGAAAATAAGCGGTTTTTACAGCGCGTTCAACCCAATCCCCCCACCCTTTCCCATTCATGGGAAAGGGGGCGGCTCTGGAGGATATATCCCCCGCCGCGCCGGAGGGGTAGCACAGCCGGGGCAAGCCGTCAAGGGTAAGCCGCCGCAAGCGGCGTTGCTACGCACCCTTGACCGCCAGCTCCCGCCTGTGCTTAATAGTAGGCGGCGACGGGGGATATACCACCAGAGCCCCTATGTAAAAATGCGCGGGGACAACGATTGCTTTGGGACATTTTGTCTCGAAGTTGCTACCCGATATTTATACTTTGCGGGTGGAATGGCCGGGGTCTGCTGGGGGCCGCCTTGATAACCAAAACAGGGCGGCCCTCAGTGGACTCCGGCCATATCGTACAGAAAAACCGCCCCATTTTCAAGGACGGTTTTCTGCGTAATGTGATAGTTTCAATCTGTTTTCTTGTATTTTCGTCAATCTTCTTTCGATTTCGTGTTCCTAATAAGAGTTAATCATATGAAGATGGGATCACTGAGGATGTATACCATAACCTTTTTGTGCGGCTGGGGACCGATGAATGCCTGCAGCAGAGTTTTTTCAAACACCGCTGCGCATCCCTTTCTGCCAGTGATGCGCTTGCTTATGATTCCTCTACCATATCTACTTATTCTGGGAACCAGAATGAAGCCAGATATGGATTTAACAAGGCGCATGACGGTCTGAAAACAATAAAACTGCTGACACTATATTCCATAGAGAGCAGACAGCCGGTTGCCTTTACAAAGCAGCCTGGAAATCTCCCGGATGTGACATCCATTACAAACGCAATAAACCAGCTTTCAGCACTGGGTGTGCACACAACGGAGATCATTACTGACAATGGTTATTATTCCGAGCAGAACTTCGCGGAACTGCTCCTTGCAGGGTTTGATTTCATCACGCTTGCAAAAACCAGCGTCAAATGGATCAGGCCAGAAATAGATAAACAACGTGAAGCGCTTGACGGTTTCAAAAGCGTATGTCCGTTTGATCCGTCTACCCATGGTGTTTCCGTTCTCCTCATGCATGATTTTGAGAAGAAACGCAAATATGCCAGCCATAAAAGCGGTGCGCAAAAGGGGGATGCCGAAACCTTTGCACGCAGGATTTATCTCAATATATATTTTAACCATTCCAGACAGTCAGCAGATAAAGCCGCATTTGAGGCTGACCTGCTTGAACTCAAGACCCTGCTTGAATCCGGCACTCCTGTTAATGAATTATCGGATTTATCGCAGGCAAAGGTAAAGAAATACTTTTCCATCAAAAAATGGGGCGGCAAAACCGCTGTGGTTCCCAATAACAAAGCCATCGCAGACGCGAACAAATACCACGGTTACTTTGTCCTTGTGTCCAATAAGGAAAAAGATCCTTTTGAATGTCTGCGCAAGTACCGTAAAAGGGAGACGATAGAATCCTTTTTTGAAGCCGGGAAACAGCATGCTGACGGCAACAGGGTGAGGGTATGGAATACCGACACCCTTCGCGGCCGTATGTTTGTCCAGTTTGTGTCCCTCTGTTATTATGAGTACCTGAATGAAGAGATCCGGAAACTCAAAAAAAGCCTGGGCAAGGAAAACGGCGATGCAGCACATGATACCAAAGCCGTGCTGAACAATGAATCCAGGTTGAAGTCATGGCTTTGCAATACCCCTCTATATCTACAGCTGCAATGGTTTGATACAGTGGAAAGCGTTGACATATCGGAAAAGCTCAAGAGCCGCAGATGGACTACGGAGATCACATCGCGCGATGAGCTTTATTTACAAAAACTTGGGGTGACTATCAGTTGATGTTTTGAGTATATATTTTACAACTTTTAGGTTACGGAAGGATTCCCGGTCCGCAGATTCCATGATATCGTTCATTCTGCGTCCTCCCTATTAAGTTTGGCATCTCCCCCGCCAGTACCCGGACACGGGCAGAGTATTTCCGGCCGCGAAAGGAAAACATAGACAGGAATACAGATGGAGCAAAGGACAGTTCCTTTTCCAGGTCTTTGGGCAGGGGGATACGGGATGCCTGCGGGTGTACACCCGGTACGAAAGCAAAGCGAACACCGATGAGGGAGAGGATTCGGAAGCCGCTGTCTCGGGGTGGTCCGATGTGGCAGATTACATGGATGAACATATGATTTGACTTCCCGCATAAAACCATTTAGACCGTGAATCACGACACGACCAATGAACTGTAATCTTAAGGATTTGTTTATGGAAATGCAAAAGGGGTTGTGGTAGAATCAATAAATGAAAAAAGGAAAAGGCGGTCTTGTGGGATATGATGAAAAGTGCGAAAAAACGTATAAAAATCACCTGTTCATGCGCAATAATGGTTTTGCTGTTTTGTTCTGCCTGCGGCAATGCAGAAATGCCGTTTACAGCGGCAGAGGAGAAGCAGGGAAGCAGCCAGGCGGGCGACGAAGCGATGGGTGACGAAACTCCAGGCGACGGAACGCCGGGTGACGAAGCTCCGGGCGATGGAACGCCGGGTGACGGAACGCCGGGTGACGGAACGCCGGGTGACGAAACTTCTGGCGACGAAGCGATGGGTGAAGAAACTCCAGGCGATGGAACGTCGGGTGACGAAGTTCCGGGGAATCAAAATACAGATGCTGCGCTCCGGAATAAACTGACATATTCAAATTTAGACAGTGAATCATCTATGGATGAAGTGCGGGATATCCTGACAAAAGCCGGTATTCAGGCAGATTATGTGGATGCTGTATTGAGCTGGGCGACAGACTATAATGACAGTATGAGGGAATGTCCGTCTTTTTCATTGGTGGGGGATTTTATGACAATAGACGGAATGACAGTTGATTATGGGGATTATCCTGCCATGTCCACACAATGGTATAAGCGCAATAATCGAAATTATCACGATGTTGTCTGCAGGATTGTGGCTTATGAGTTGAGCCAGGACAATATCTCGATAGGGAACGTGATCAAAGAAGAGGATTTTGATTGTTGGGACGAGAATACGGCATGGCTTTATACTGACGGCGATATTCTTTTCGGGCGGGAAGCCGTGGAGGGCGAGCATAAAGCGTATGTGCCTTTTCCGCTGATTGACTGGAGCAAGGATATGCAGGCAGAATATTTTACCCTGTTTGACCCGATTGGCATTACAGAGCAATGCAGTGAGCAGGAAATGTTTCAGGCCATTTTGGAAAAGTGGAACGGGCAGGAGATTTCATTCAAGGAAAGCGCATTTTCTTTGATTACTTTTTGGACGCAAAGCGGTGACAGGATATGCGCTTCCCATGCTGCGGTTTTGATTGAAATGGATAATGGGTATCTGCTGTTTGAAAAAACGAATCCGGAATCTCCCTATGCGGCAACAAAATTTTCTTCTACCGATGAAGTGAAGCAATATTTATATCGCATGATGGAATTGGACTACGCAAGATATGATGACCAAGTTGGGACTTATGTTATTTTGCGGAATGACAGGTTGCTTTAACTTTCAGAATCCGTCTCGGGATTGGCTTATACTGCTTAACGATTTCTCTTGCCGTGAAACCAGACTGCATAACGCTGACTGGTTCATTCGCATGATTACATTAGGCAGTATTCAGCGTTATGCAGTATAAGATTTCAAGATAAGGGTTTGCAGACCCTGATCACGCAGTTTGAAGTGCCTCCCCGGTACTGGAGCCGGAATAATCCGACAGTAATTCAAGCATAAATCCTCCAAATGAAAGTAAACTCAGCCATAAATATTTTGTCCATTTTACTTCTTTAACCATTATCCTTTCCTTATGAAATTCCGATTTTTCGCTTTTGGCAATTTATTTAATCGTTTCATTTTGGGAAGTATGAAACTCCCTAACAAATATAAATTGCACAGATATACAAATAGATTTCCGATATACGAATAAAGGGTAAAGCGTCCTTTCATAGCAACCTGTGCTGAGAATGTCTTTGTATCAGACTGAAAGTAATCGGCCTGTGCCAATACACAGCCCTTAACGTTTGAAACAATCGACATTCCGTTATTTGTATGTCTGATTATATTGCTTCCATTTTCAACCCCACGCACAATCGCTGTCTTTGCAGCTAATAATGTCATTTCTTTCCAATCCGAAGCTGGAACAATTAGTATATCTACATTATTTCTGCCTGCCTGCTGTATTGTAGACAAAAATGCCATATCAGAACATATAAACGGCGCAATTCTACCATATTCTGTATCAAAACTTTTTAGCATTCCATCTCCTTTTTGGCACAATTCTCCGATGGAACGTCCATGCTTAAAATATTCTGATATCAGTTCTCCCTGTGGATTAAATGCTGCCGTTTTATTTTCCTTTAAGTCCTCGTAAGGGGTTTTCACCAGTAATGAAACAATCAAATAAATCTCTTCCTGTTTCGCCATATCCGACGCCCGCTGCAGAAGCATATCCTCATCTTGTTTTAAAACCGCTCCATTCAATTCCGACCAAAAAACAATCTTTGCACCTGCCTGTGCTTCCAACTCTGTTTTCAGGAAAAGTTCATCAGCTACTGATGCTAGTTTATTCCTTGTATTGGTAAAGTTTTCATCAGTAAATGTATTGGTATAAAATGTAGAATATACATCTTTATCATTATTTAACAGCTCTGAAATCGGAACGGTTACCCCAGCGATCCTGACACTTTTATCTGAATTTCCTGCAAAATGATACATAACAACTCCATAGACAAATACCAGGCAAATTACAGAACCATATACGATTATGTATTTCCTGATGTATTCTTTTTTGCTTTTATTGTTCCAAATCCATATAACCATTGCCGCCGTCCAATACATTAAAAAGGTGATTCCGTAAATCCCTGTTACCGTTACTATTTGTAGCAGGTATAGATTTTGGTATTGTGTATAAGCGTCAGACAACCCGCCCAAAATAGGATATACCAAATACATGATATATTCTATTGATACCATTATACTTGCAAAAATAACAGTATCTTGAAATCTCATTTTTGATTTAGACCAATAGATATATGGTAGAATTTTCAGAAAAGCTATCAAAAAAGCTGCCACGATACATATTTTTATATCCATTCCGATGGCTTTTTCAAACTGGAAAACAAACCCGATGGCATATATTGAGCCAATTATAAGATATGCTTTTCGGGTATGATTGAGAGAAAGCATATGCAAAAACAAAATTGGATAAATCCATGCAAAAATCGGGATACACCATTCTCCATTGGACATTACAAAAATTAAAAAAGTTAAGATTATGAAAACTGCAAATCGGTTATTTTTCAAAAGATTTTTCATTGCCAAACTCCTTTATTATTAAAAATATAATACTTCATTCCTCCCAGTCGTTCCTCCAATTGAATGGCTAAACTTGAAGTCGGCTCAATTATCATAGTAAAATACAACGGCATTGTCCAATGCTTATGTGGGATTGCTGCGAGGTGGTTCATTCCTCTAATGAGCTGCCTGGTAATCGAGCACAAAAGCATCGATATCGGAATAATGTTTTGCCTGCAGCCCCGCTTTTTTGTATTCGTTCAGATATTCGCTCAAAATACCGTCGAACCCTGCGGCCGTCTTGCGCAAGTCTTCCGGATTGTATGCTCCCAGCACGTCATATCTGTCAATCGCCGCTTCGCTGTGGATTTCATCGAACATTGCCTTTGCGCTGACCAGGCTCATAAATGCAAGATGCCGGTTGCCTGCTTCCGCTGCCGCATGCATCTTATTCCGCCAATTTGAGTACATTTCTTCGTAAGTGCCGCCAAGTTCATCTGAGGATGACGGTTTCTTCCGGAGTGCAATGGTTTCTTTCACATGGTGGAACGCGGCCATGGTTTCTTTCATCAGCGCGGACAAATGGGTGCGCACTGATGTCATGGATGTGGCCGAGAGGACAGCATCTATCAAGCCGCAAAGATTTTCCGGCCGATTTTCCATGGCGTTCAGCTCCTCATAAGCCCGTTTTACGCCGTAACGGAAATACCGTTTATTTAACATTGCAATCGCGTTTTCGACATAATAAATGACCCTGCCCGCCCCGTCCAGCACATCAGACTGCTGCTCCGAAATCATGGCCAATGTGTAATAATGCTCCGCCTCTTTTAATAGCTTCTCTGCTTTCGTATAGTCTTCCTCAGAGAAAGGGGCCGTCAAAATGCCGCTGGCCTTTTTCCGCAGATTCTCCAGCCGTTCTCGGTACTTCTCGTCTGCGCAATAGACGATTTTGGCATCCATCAGCTTGGAAATATTGGGGTGTTCATATTCGGCGTCTTTCTGCAGACGTTCCCAGGTGGTACAGTAGATGTCATGTCCGACCTGTAAGTCGTCCTGGATAAAGGTACAACCCAATTGCCAGCCTCTGTCATCGTTGATCAGGATGAGCAGGTCCAAATCCGACCTCTCATAATAGTCCCCCGTCATAAAGGAACCGTTTATCCCTATCAAAGCCAGCGCGCCCGGACACGCAATAGCTGCTTTTTTTATGACTGCATCGATTATCTTCTGGTTTCTTTCCTCTAAATGGTTCACTCCGTTATCTCCTGGCTATGATATTTGTTGTTTCCATTCATTTTAGCAAAGGCAGAAGACAAGCGCAAGGAGTAATTTGCTATAGTATGTTTTCGATGTTTTCCATGTTTGTAATCGTTTCGATTGTTTTCGGTAGCAGAGCTCTGTGGAGTTCTACATCGCGTAGCGAAAACTATGCTCTTTCAGCTCAGGAGAAAATGTGCTACAATAGGAAAGGGCATCCTCTGCGCCGCATTCGGTTTGTTTCCTGGAGGATGAGGTTTAGATGCCGGAAAAAGGAGGGAGCACAGTATGGAAATTTTAGTAGTGGGCGGTACAAAGTATTTTGGAATTCCGATGGTACAGAAATTGATAGAGCAGGGGCATAGAATTACTCTTGCGACCAGGCAGACAGCACAGGATTGTTTTGGTGAACAAGTGGAAAGAATTAAAATTGAAAGAACCAACCCTGAATCGTTAAAAAATGCCTTTTCCGGAAGAAGATTCGATGTTGTGATTGACAAGTTAGGTTATTGCTCCAATGACATGAAATATATGATGGATGCAGTTTGCTTCAATAAGTATATATACATGTCTAGTACTGCGGTTTATCAGCCCAAAGTGGTAGATACTCGAGAAGAATTATTCGATGGATTACATAAGGAACTTGTCTGGTGCAATAGGACTGATTTTTCTTATGATGAAATTAAGAGACAGGCTGAATGCGCATTATGGCAAGAGTATAGAGATAGAAACTGGATTGCGGTCAGATATCCGTTTGTCACAAGCAAAGATGACTATACAAAAAGGCTATTGTTCTACATCGAACATGCGATGAAAGGCATGCCTATGAATATTGACAATGTGGATAGCCGGATGAGCTTGATTCATGCAAAGGAAGCAGGTGAGTTTTTGGCATATCTTGTGGACATAGACGTTCAGGGAGCAATCAATGGGTGCTCTGATAATACTGTGTCTATCAGAGAGATTCTTGATTATGTGGAAACTAAGACAGGAAAAAAGGCGATTATCAATTCATCTGGTGATGCTGCTCCATATAATGGGGAACCAAGCCACAGCATTAACACTGATAAAGCGAAAGGGTTGGGTTACCAATTCTCAAATCTGAATGATTGGTTGTGGAATTTGGTAGACTATTATATCGGTATAACAACTATAAATGTGTGATGGGACATCTATGTGCAAGTTTAGAGGTAGGAACTGTCGTAAAATTGCAGACAATTCCTTGGTAACAGCTAAATCATCATGTTGGGAGGAAATTTATGGCAAGGACAGTCGGCATCGGACATCAGGATTTCGAGACAGTCATCACAAAAGGCATCTTTTATATAGACAAGACCAGTTTCATCAAAGAATGGTGGGAAAACGAGGACAGCGTGACCCTGATTGCCCGCCCCCGGCGCTTTGGCAAGACGCTGAACATGAGCATGGTGGAGAAGTTCTTTTCCATAGATTTTGCGGGGAAAGGGGAACTGTTCGAAGGCCTTGCCATCTGGCAGGAAAAATCCCCGGATGGGGATTACAGGTACAGGCGCCTTCAGGGAACCTGCCCTGTCGTCAGCCTTTCTTTTGCAAAGGTGAAAGCGGGCACGTTACAACAGCCTTGTGGGGAAGCTGATCCGGGAGGGCAACGAATATCTATATGAACAGGGTGGCCCTGCAGAGCTTCAGCTATTTCGACACCGGGAACAGGCCTTCCGGGGAGGAGCCGGAACGCTTCTACCATGGATTTGTCTTAGGGCTGATGGTGGAACTGACGGACAGGTATGTGCTGACTTCCAACCGGGAGAGCGGGTTTGGCAGGTACGATGTGATGCTGGAGCCCAGGCAGTATAAGGACGGGAATCTGGAGGAGGATGCGAAAATAAATAGTGAAAACGGAAATGCGATAATAAATAATCGTAATAGAAATGCTATTATTATCGAGTTTAAGGTACAGGATTCGGAGGAGAAGAGCCTTGCGGATACTGTGGCGGCTGCGCTGAAGCAGATTGACCGCATGCAGTATGTGGCATCTCTGGAGGCAAAGGGGATTCCCGCGGAGCGGATTCGGAAGTACGGTTTTGCTTTCCGGGGAAAGGAAGTGCTGATAGGGTCGTGAGTGTGGATGCTGTCGCGATAAGTCGAAAAAGCAGCCCCGGAAATGAGTAGCGGTACCGCGCAGGGCATGTGGGGAGGTTTTTTGATGATATTACCAAAAGTATTGCAATCTCTGCAAGATGTACATATAATCATACAAAGGTGGGTAGACCATTTCCTGCCAAACCAGGAAAAACGCCAGGCGCGGGAAATCCTGCGGCTTATCTGCCAGAAATACCATGAGGAAGAGACAGGGACAGAAAGCGGAACAGACGCGTCAAAGAGGAATCTGCCAGGGAAGCGAAAACGATTTCTGTACATCTTATGGGAAGAGTGGAAAGAGCGCAAATGGCTGTCCGTTATCTGCCACCCGGTTTTTCTGCAAAGGCAGTACAGCCCGGAAGTCCTGGCAGGTCTCTGCGGCTTTTTGCAGGAAGAAAGCCAGGTTCGTCCGGAGGGGATAGGGCAGGATCTGTATTTTGCCCTGTGCATGGCATATGGATTTTTCACGGATGGCGATGGTACGGCGGACGGTGAAGCGGCTGCTGACAGGCAGGCGAAGCTGGCGGCATCGCCTGGGGCGGAAAGCGAGTATGACCGTATGAAAGGGCTGCTTGCCGCACACCCCAGTCAACGGGAGTATGTGCAGGATCTCCAGTGCTGGCCTGATTTGATAGAAGAGCGCCGTTTCTTTTCTTTCTGCCGGGAAGCATGCTGTCTCTGGCAGGGCACGGGGAATCAGGAACAGCAGGCCGCCTTCGGGGAGGGCTTTCCGGACATGGCGGAGCAATGGCTGCTGATGTCCTCCCTCCCCAAGTCCGATACGGAATTCGTCTTCCGTAACCTCTGCCACCTGCCACAGCCTCTATTTTCACGGCAGCTGGCGGCGAAAATGCAGGAATACACCCATCTGTGCCGGGAGCGGCAGGAATTTTTCCAGGCGTTCGTGGACGCGCTGGATCATATGGGAGATGGGCGTTCTGTCCATGAATGCGGATATGTGCCGCTTATGCAGCGCTTCAGCGCCCTGAAGGCACGATATGGTTCGGCGGGGAGCTGGAAAAAGCATCTGTGCAGCCGCAGTTTCCAGAACGCATTCCGTGACTGGGTGCTGCACCCGCGCCATGACGGCTATGTCAGCCCCTGGGACAGGTATCTGGAATACTATGGGTGGCGGGAGGTGCGCAGCCAGTTCGACGGCAGTTCGCCTTTTGAGGAAGAGCTGCTTGCGTGGCTTACGACCGACCTGTACTTCACAGAGTACGAGAAACGTTACCAAAAGGAGTCGGCCTGGAAGGAGCAGCAGATAGAAAAGGCCTATTTCCGTGAACTGTTCCCCTTGCCGGAACGAAGCGAAGGAAAGCTTGAGGTGCTCCGCAAGGTAGAGCAGGGGAAGCCAATCGACGCAAAGAAGGCGTCGGAAGCCCTCAGCGAACTGTACGCATATGATGAAACGGCGCTGCGCCGCCTGACGCAGGCCACCAATGCCATGGTGCGATTCAATTTCCTCCTGGGCGCGCCAAAGGACAGGGGAGACGCGGCATGGGGAGACGCGGTCTGCTTCCTGGAGGATGAGGTCCTGATCTACCGCAGGGAGGAAGACGGGACCTGCCGCATGAGCCACACCGCTTTTTTTGACCTGATTGCTCACATTGTGGACAGCAAGGCGGACTGCCACATGACGCATAAGAAGTCTTTCTATAACGATGAATTTATGGATACGGTCTGCAGAAATATGTACCTGTACGAATGCTATATATCCGGCATGAAATGACGCAGGAAGGAAGAGATTTCTTATGGTGCCACAGGAGTGTATATACGTTAAAACAACTATATAAATTCGAACAACAGAAAGGAACCGACATACCGATTGCTCCATCATTATACAGCTTAAGCAACAAGATGGGTAATTCCTTACTGGCTGTAAGGGTTATTAACCATAAATATATTGTAGTAGAAAGGAAGTCAATGATATGGAACACAAAGGAACCAAAACAATCGAGACAGAACGTTTGACCCTGCGGCCTTTCCGGGCAGAGGACGCGGAGGCCATGTTCCGCAACTGGGCCAGCGACCCGGAAGTGACGAAATTCCTGACCTGGCCCACCCACGGGGACGTAAGCGTCACCAGGCATGTCCTGGCGGATTGGGTCGGCAGGTACGGTGAGTCTTCCTATTATCAGTGGGCTATTGAACTGAAAGAAATCCGGGAGCCGATCGGCAGCATCAGCATCGTGAAGTCCAGTGACGAAACCGAATCCGCCACCATAGGCTACTGCATCGGCCGCCGCTTTTGGGGACAGGGCATCACCGCGGAGGCGCTGGAGGCCGTGATGGCCTACCTTTTTGAGGAAGTGGGCATGAACTGCGTGAACGCCTGCCACGATCCCCGCAATCCGAACTCCGGGAAAGTCATGCAAAAATGCGGCATGGCCCTGGAGGGCACATGGCGGGCAGGGGGCATCAACAACCAGGGCCGGTGCGACGAACGCTGGTATTCCATACTGAAAGCGGAATATGACAGAAGAGGAGACGCGGAAGAAATCTGGAAAGAGCTCTACGAGAAAGCCCTGGCCGTCCAGAATGGGAGGAAGATTTCAAACTATGTGGACGCGGGCGGCGTGGCGGCCGCCATTCTGACAGCCTCCGGGAACATTTACACAGGCGTATGCGTGGACACCTGCTCCACCCTGGGAATCTGCGCCGAGCGCAACGCCATGTTCCACATGCTGACCAACGGCGAGCACGAAATCCGGAAAGTGCTGGCAATCATGCCGGACGGCCGGACGGGAGCGCCCTGCGGGGCCTGCCGGGAACTGATGGCCCAGCTGATGCCGGATTCCTACAGGGACATTGAGGTCATGCTGGACTATGAGCGGAAACGGACCGCCACGCTGGGGGAACTGACGCCGGAGTGGTGGATTTAGCGGTGGATTTGAAAAGGTTGGCGGGCGGAGTCGTTAAAGGGAACATTTTTCCGAAAAGGGAGAAAATATCTGGTAGGAAGAGGGAAAGACAATGAACGAAGAAATTCAGCGCCACTATTTGGAGACCAGCATTTATACCTATGGGGGGCATACAAGGACTTCCTGCTGTCCCTGCCGGACGAGATACCGTCCATAGGCCGGTGGGTCTGCGACCAGATCACCCATCCGTCCATGTATTTCACGGAGCCCTCCCCTTATCTGGAGGGCTCCTATTTCGGGAAATTCGCTTCTTACCCGAAGCGCCGCTTCAAGAACGAGGAGGAGCTGTACATCACGGCGGTATCCATGCTTGCCGGTATCCTGTATCTGAATGGAGGGGATGAGGGGAGGAAAGATGTAACCAAGAGGATTACAGTGTCGTGCCGACAGGCTTCCGTTCTGTTCAGCGCGATTCTGAAAGCCAAGGGAATCCCCTGCCGCTCCAGAGCCGGGCTTGGGCTGAGACGACATACCCTGGACAAGAAGCTGGATGTGTTCACGCCGAATCTGCTGCAGGGCGTGTGCGAATATCTGTTCATGGATTTCCATGCCCTGATGAACAATGAGATATTCTATTCCTACCAGCCCCTGTACCTGCGGGACGGAATCCGGTTCCTGGGCGAACCGGAGCTGCGAGAACTGGACGAGCTGGCGGAACTGCTGAGGGAACCGGATGAAAACCGGGAGCGGATAAAGGAGATGTGGAGCACAATGAGAAGCTGTCCGTCCTGACAAATAACACGCAGAATATTTATGAGGATGTTTTCCGATGAACTCCATGCGGTGAAAGCCGCCAGATTGGGGAATCTCATCCAGCACTGGCGGGAGGGGACTTCGTCCCTGGAGGATCTGTACCGGGCGGAGGCCGATTCCGGGACAGGCCCTGTGCAGGATGCTCCAGAAAGCCGTGGCGAAAAGAGACCCCGACACCTATGAGCCGTGGATGAAAGCGCTCATGTGTGCCGTAGGGCAGGCCTGCGACTGGACAGACCGGGCATATCTGGAACCGTTGTTGGACTATCTAAAAGGATATGCGGAAAATCTATAAAAATTCTATTTTTCATGCAACCAACTCCTGATTTTGTCGGAATATATAGTGAAAGCGGTAAGCAAAGCGCAAGAGAAAAAGGCTCTTGGAATTTTGGAAGCGGAATCAAGTATTGAGGCCGAAAGGCACCCGGAAAGCGGGGGAATCAGCTCCAAGGAGTTCCGTAAAGCAGTGTGATATGCGGCCTGGAGGTTTCGGGAGGATATAAGAAAGAATCGGAGAAGAATCCGGTTATTCCATATCTGATAACGAAAGCGATGAACGGAGCGCAGAAGAGCCAACGGGTAAGCGCAGAAGAGACAACGGGCAGGCGCAGAAGAGCCAGGGAATGAATGCCAGGGAATGGGAGCGACAAAAGGGAGCCACAGGAAAGGGGAAACAGGGATGCAGGACGAAGCGATTGTAGGGATGTACTGGCAGAGAGATGAAAACGCGATTCAGGAGACAGAGCGCAAATACGGGCGCTATCTGTCGAAGATTGCCTATCATGTGCTGGCTGACCTGGAGGACAGCAAGGAGAGCGTCAACGATACCTATCTGAAAGCGTGGAATTCCATGCCGCCCCACAGACCGGAAGTCCTTTCCGCCTACCTGGGCAGGATCACCAGACAGCTGTCCATCGACATGTTCCGGGGACGGAACCGGAAGAAGCGGCAGGCATCGGAATACGCCCTGTCCCTGTCCGAGCTGGAAGACTGCGTTTCCGGCAAAGATGCCACGGAACAGGACGTGAATCTGCATCTGCTCTCGGAGGCCATCGGCGCTTATCTCCGCACGCTGACACCGGAAGCCCGAAATACTTTCGTGGGAAGGTATTACTATATGGATTCCCTGAAAGAAGTGGCCGCATATTTCGGCATGAGCGAATCCAAGGCGAAGAGCATGCTGTACCGCACGAGACAGGGGCTGAAGGCTTATCTGGAACAGGAGGGATTTGTGGTATGAGGAAAGAACAGATCAGTGACGCTTTGAACCTGCTGGAGGACTCTGTCCTGGAAGAGACGGACAGGCTGCGGAACCGGGAGGGGAGGAAAAGGGCCGGAAGTCTGTGGAAATGGGCTGCCGCAGCGGCCGGTCTCCTGCTGGCGGCATGCGTGGGATGGATTGTCATGGAACAAAAACAGAATCAGTCGGGCCAGGACTCCTCGCTCCACGCGTCCCATGACCCAGAGGGGAGACAGGAACCCGGCACACAGGAGACAGGGGACGCCACAGGGCTTCCCATGCTTTCCGTGACAGAGATTGGGCAGGAGGAAGCAGCGGGCTATGAGGGCGTCAGAGTGCATGACATCTCGGAGTTAGTCAATGCAAACCCCTGGGGCGAGGCGTTGGGGATTTCATCTCTGCCGGTGTATGAAAATGTTCTCTCCTACGATGAGAGCTACATCGCACAGGGCGGAGACTTTCATAAAATGCGGGAATTCCTGATTGAGGTCGCGGGCAGCTTAGGACTGGAGGAGGAATCCCTGACCATCACGGATGATGTGCCGGACGAAGAGACGAGGCGAATCATAACGGAGAAGCTGGAGATGGTCGGAGACACCGTGCCGGAAGGGTATTTCAATCCCACGAAGCTAATCGGGGAAGCGGAAGGGCTGAAAATCGAGGTGAATCAGGCCATGACGGCTACGGTATCTTTTGAACCGGCCGTATCCCTGCCGGAGGAATATCGCTTTACCCATCACGCTGCCTATGGGGAGCTGGCGGAGACGGCAGAGTATCTGGAAAAAGAGTACGAGGATTTCATCGGGATGGAGCATCCTGCGGCGAATATCTATGGCGGCAGTTACAATATCGATCTCCAGCAGAGCTATTGGATTGAATTTTATGACCGGGCGGAGGATATGGTCCAGCGCATCATCAATTACAATTTCAACCGGACGGCCTTTTACTGCGATGACCAGGGCAGGCTGTACCTGGCCAGGAGCTTCCGGCCTGATTTGTCGAGGATGGTGGGAGAGTATCCGATCATCACGGCGGAGGAGGCGAAAGAGCTTCTGCGGAAAGGCAATTATATCACCACAGCGCCCTATGAGATGCCCGGAGAGGAGTTCATCGGGAAAGTGGAGCTGGTCTACCGCGCGGGAGAACGGGAGAGGTATTATATGCCCTATTACCGCTTTTATGTGGAACTGCCCGAAGCGGCTATGGATGACGGCCTGAAAGCTTATGGCGCGTACTATGTTCCGGCTGTGGAGAGCGCCTACCTTTCCGACATGCCTGTATGGGACGGCAGCTTCAATTTCTGACAACAGCATATTTGCGGAGCGTGGATTCCGCTGCGGAAAGCTGCTCCCGCTGCCCCTGCCAGGGACGGCGGGAGTTTTGCCGTGCATCTGGCGAGGCATAATCGTTGACAACGTTCCATAAATAGTATATACTTTAAAAGTGGACGATGTCAACTATTTAGAAAGAGGTAATATGGACAGATATGATAAAACAATCGAGGAGATAAGGAAATTCAACCGTTTCTACACGGTGAATATGGGCTTCTTAGATTCAGGCTGTCTTGACACGACATATTCAATAGCGGAAATGAGAATCCTGTTTGAAATCAAAACACACGGAACATGCGCTCAAAGCGATATCACAAAAAATCTGCACATTGACAAAAGCTATTTGAGCAGGATAGTCACCCGCTTGTGTAAAAACGGCCTTATTGAGAAAGACCGGTCCGCAAAGGATAAGAGAATTACCTGTATCACCTTAACTGAAAAGGGAACTATGGAGACAGAGAGATTGATTGACTTGACGGATGATCAGATAAGAGCTCAAATAGCGCAATTAAATCTGGATGAGTGTGAAAAATTATGCAATGCAATGAATGCAGTAATTACAATATTAGGAAAAGAGGAGTGAAAATGGAAATTATACAGTTTGAAGAAAGGTACAGACAGGACTTTATTGATTTCAATACAGAGTGGATTGTATCGAATTTTGGATCCCTGGAAGAGCATGATAAGGAAACGTTCGAGAAAATCGATGATGAAATAAAGTCGGGAGCCATGATATTTTTTGCTGTCGAAAATGATGTGGCGCTTGCCACCTGCATGGCCATGCCGGCGCAGGGGACGACATGGGAGTTATGCAAGCTTGGCTCCAACAAAAATGTCCCTCACAAAGGGGCGGGGAGCGCGGTTTTTGAAGCGGCAATGAACTGGGCATTCAGCCATGGAGCAGAAAGGCTTTTCATCCTGTCGAACAGTAAACTGAAGCCCGCCTTGCATATTTATGAAAAATATGGCTTTCAGGAAATCAAGCTTGAGAATTATGAATATGTCAGAGGGGACATAGCCTTTGAATATATAGCGCCGTCATCGGAGGCGTGCCGGGAAGCGTGATGATAAACAGACAACTGGAAATGATTTATATCCTGATGAATAAAGGCACCGTAACGGCGGAGGAACTGGCGGCCCATTTTGAGGTGTCCGCGCGCACCATATACCGGGATGTGGAGAGCCTGTCCATGGCCGGGATTCCTATCTATGCGGGCAGGGGCAAGGGCGGCGGCATCCGCCTTATGGAGCGATTCATCCTGGACAAGATGCTGCTTTCCGCGGAGGAGCAGCGCGGGATTCTGGCGGCCCTGGCCAGCCTGCGGGAGACAGGGGCGGCCGGGGAAGAGAAGACCCTGGAAAAGCTGGAGACTTTTTTCAGGACCAAGACCCGGGACTGGGTGGCCATTGATTTCTCTGACTGGAGCGGCAGGCGCGGGGAGCTGTTCGGACAGATCAAAGAGGCGATCCTGAACCGGCATGTCCTGGAATTTGACTACTTTGGTCAATATGGGGACATGAGCCATCGTCAGGCAGAGCCGGTCCAGCTGCTGTTCAAGGAATACACCTGGTATGTGCGGGCCTGGTGCCGGGCCAGAGGGGCTATGCGGCTGTTCAAGGTGCTGCGGATGAAGCGGGTGGAAGTGCTGGAGGAAGTCTTTGAGACAGAGGAGAGGCACCGGGAAGAAGAACTGCCTGGCACGCAGGGGAAAATGCCGGAAACGGATGCGGCGGCAGACAGGCCGGAAAAGTCGGGGAAACAGCAGAAAGCACCGGAAACAGACAGTGTTTTCACGGAAATAACCTTACGCATAGATAAAAAAGAGGCCTACCGGATCTATGACAGATTCGAGGAGGATGAAATCGCAGTGCTTCCACAGGGGGATTTTGAAATCCGGTTCGGCTGTTCGGTGGACGACTGGGTCTATGGGCTGATTTTGTCCTTTGGGCCGTCGGCCAAAGTGATAAGTCCGGAATGGATGAGGCGGGAACTGGCGCAAAGAATCCGGCAGATGGCGCAGGCATATGACACATGAGACCCCGGTCAGGAGCCGGAGCGGCGCATCGTGGCAGAATGGCTGCAGACGGTCATATTATGGGATTGCGGTTTTGCAGGCAAGAGCAGCTGAATGCTGGATATAATTAGAAAATTCAGGTAGACAGCCCTGCTATCCGACAGAGGTTTCGCTGACGGTCAGGGGAATCTGTGATAAATTTAGGTGGGAATCGGAGAGAGGGATTCTGTTCCACGAAAGCATGATAAAGGGGGAGGAAGCTCATGTACGAATGCTTCAATTGCGGCGGGAATCTGAAATTTGACATTGCCAGACAGCAGCTTTACTGCGAATACTGCGGCACCCTTGCAGACCCCTACAGCGTCTGCAAAGAGCGGGACGCGGAGGAGACTGTAATGCCAGGGGGAGAAGAGGGGGAGTATGAGGTGACAGTGTTCACCTGTCCCCAGTGTGGCGGCGAAATCCTCAGTGAGGACACCACGGCGGCCACGTTCTGCAGCTTCTGTGGGGCTTCCACTATCCTGGACAGCCGTATCAGCAGGACAAGGCGCCCCGGTTACATACTTCCTTTTACCAGGACGAAAGAGGACTGCAAGGCTGCTTATGGAAAAATGATGCGCAGGGCGTTTTTTGCGCCGAAGGAGCTGAAAGACGAGACGCTGATTGAAAAATTCCGGGGGATTTATATGCCCTATTGGGTGTACACCTTTGAAAAGAAAAGCGGAATCTCGTTCCCCGGCAAAAAGACCCGCAGAAGAGGAGACTATCTGATTACGGATCATTATCGACTGGAATGTCAGGTGGAGGCAAAGTACAGCGGGATGGCATACGATGCGTCCTCTGCCTTTTCGGACAGCTTAAGCGGCGCCATAGCGCCCTTTGATCTGCGGCAGGGAAAGGAATTCGCGCCCTCTTTCCTGAGCGGATTTTATGCCGACGCCAGCGATGTGGAAAAATACGTCTATCTCCAGGAAGCGGAGGATATCGTCGTCCGGCACGCGGCAGGTCAGCTGGCGCGGGATTCGGTGTGCAGGAAATACCATGCGGAAGCAATTGGAGACGGACAGCGGATCCGGAACGCTTTGCGCCCTGACGAAAGGACATCTGTGCTGGCCATGCTGCCGGTATGGTTTCTGTCCTACCGCAATGGGGACAGGGTCAGCTATGCGGTGGTGAACGGCCAGACGGGCAAGGCTGCGGCCGATCTGCCGGTGGATATGAAAAAATATCTGGCAGGCTCCGGGATATTGGCGGTGCCCCTGTTTCTTCTGCTGAACCTGTTCCTGACCATTACGCCGGGGAAAATCCTGCTGATTGCCGCATTGCTGGCGGTTCTGTGCATTCTGATTTCCAATAGGCAGATGAACCATATCCTGGCCAGGGAGTCCGGGGAGGACGACAAAGGGCTGGCTTCTGTGCGACCTGTGTCCGGAGCGGATGCCGCGGGATGGCAGAGACGGAGAAGAATCCGGAGAACCGGGAGCGGCACCTTTTTGAAAGTGTTCGGGATGATTCTGTTAATGTATGGATTTGTGTTGGTGCCGTCCTTTCTGTTTCGTGCCCTGGGAGGCGCGATGGGCGGGGGAAAGACGAGAGGTGCCCGGATGCTGATGTATGCCGCGGTTACTTTGGCGGTTGGCTATGGAAGCATGCGCGTCTTTCAGCGTCGGATGGGAAGTTCCGGCAGGGAGAGCCAGGGGAAAAAGTCGTTTTGGGGAGGTCATTTCAAGGAGAAGTGGCGTACTCTGTTGAAGCCATTGGCGGGGATTGTGCTTGCAGCGGTTATTCTGCTTGCGAATCCGGTTTCAGACTGGTTCTATTACATAGGAGCTTTTGCCTGTATGGGTACTGTGCTCTGGGCCATCCTGGATATCATCAGGCAGCATAATATGCTGACTACACGCAGACTTCCCCAGTTGAACAGGCGGGGAGGTGACGAAAATGAGTAGAGAGATAGATGAAAGACAGAATGCACACCGACTCTGGGCTGTCCGGATTTTGACAGGCTTGTTCTTGTTCTGGGCGGGGATACTGTGGGCGGAGCTGCCCGGATGCCAGGGACGGGAGCGGATAGAGGAGCTGGCCTGGAGCCAGGGGCAGGAGCGGAAAGAAGAGCTGGCTCAAGGGCAGGCAGCGACAGCTGGACAGGCGGAGTTGGAAAGAAGCGATACGGAGCAGCAAAGCGCGGCACAGCCAGGCCTGACAGATTTAAAGGCTGCAGCAGAAGAAGGAATTTATTATGTTAATCCAGATACAAATTACCGAATTTACATAGAAGACCAAGCGGAGCTTCTCACGGAAGACCAGCACCTGGAGCTGTCCCAGGCGATGCAGGGGATTACGGCCTATGGAAGCGCGGCTTTCCTGACCACGGACAGCAATGCCGCTTCCACCGAAAGCCTGGCCAGAAGCTATTATATGGAAAGATTCGGCACAGCCAGCGGCACGGTGTTCGTCATTGACATGGACAACCGCAATATCTGGATTCACAGCGACGGCGCCGTCTACAAGGTAATCACTTCAGCCTATGCGGATACAGTGACGGACAATGTGTACCGCTATGCTTCCAACGGGGATTACTACGGATGCGCCAGGGAAGCCTTTGCGGAGATCTGTGCGCTGCTGGAGGGGCAGAGAATCGCCCAGCCTATGAAATACATCAGCAACGCTCTTTTGGCCATGATTCTTGCGCTGCTTGCCAATTTCGGGCTGGTCATCTGCTTTACCAGACTGCGGAAACCAGGGGAGAATGCGATGCTGGCCAATGTCTACAGGAGATTCCGGTTCACAAAGCCGAATGCCATCTATACCCACCAGACAAAGACTTATGACCCGGCCTCCGGCGGCGGAGGAGGCGGAAGTGGTGGGAGCAGTGGCGGAGGAGGTGGAAGCAGCGGAGGCGGCGGAGGCCATAGCTTTTAGATAGACGGAAAGGCTTTGCGGACGCTGGTATTCCATACTGAAAGCGGAATATGACAGAAGAGGAGAGACGCAGGAAATCTGGAAAGAGCTCTACGAGAAAGCCCTGGCAGTCCAGAACGAGAGGAAGATTGCGAACTACGTGGATGCGGGCGGCGTGGCGGCAGCTGTTCTGACAGCGTCGGGGAACATTTACACCGGCGTATGCGTGGACACCTGCGCCACCCTGGGAATCTGCGCCGAGCGCAACGCCATCTTGCTGTAGGTAATGTGCGATTTCAGTCCATTTATTTCGGGCCGTTTCTACATCATAAAGACATGACATATATCTGGCATGGGTTCCATTTGTCCCGTCTTTACCTGGAGAAAAGAATATCCTTTTTCACAGGCGGATTTTTTGGCCTGATTGAATAATTCTTTGCCGATTCCGCTTCTGTGGTACTCTTTTAAGACACCCATCACGGCCAGCTCAACAGTATCTTTGCCGGTTTCTTTGAGACATTGGAAACCGAGCGGATTGCCGCCGTCACATGCGCAGAAAAAGGGCTGTTCCGCGCTGGATTTGATATATTCTTCCCGGGCTTCCGGAATGCCAATCCGGCAAGGCTTCCAGTACGTATCGGGCGATGGATTGTTTTTCTGCGCTATCGTTAATTTGCCTTATCTCCATTGTGCTATCCTTTCGTGAATCCATATCAAATGAATCGGCATGTACAGACTTTCTGATGGTATTTTTTGCAATTCCATTACCATCCGACTTAAAGCTGCCCCGCCGCCTTTGTCAGAGACAGCGGGGAATACGCGCTTGCCTGTCCACAGGAAGTTGTTTTTCTGTATTCCAGTGATTGAGCCGGGGCAATTGCGCTTCAAAAAAGGCTCTTGCCTGTTCGGGAGGCCAGTTTTCATTTAACAGAATAATTATTTAAATCCACATAATACCTCTCTGAGTCGTCCCCTGCGTGGGGACGTGGATTGAAATTTTTCTTCCTGCTTCACAGTGAAGATGTGCTTGACGTCGTCCCCTGCGTGGGGATGCCTCTCACATCTATAATAATTTTCAGAAATGGGGAATACTCCAATAAAGCCGTATATGCAGAAAACCACCCTCAGCCCCCTTGACAATCCAAAAATCAAAATGATATACTAAAAAGAAGTTAGCAGCAACTAACCATAGCCAGAAAACATTCGGAGGACATACTATGACAAATACTGCATTAGGCATCTTGATTCCATTCTTCGGAACATCCCTGGGCTCGGCCTGTGTGCTGTTCATGAAAAACAAATTGAACCCTATCCTGCAGAGGGCGCTGACCGGCTTCGCGGCAGGGGTCATGGTGGCGGCTTCTATCTGGAGCCTGCTGATTCCTGCCATGGAGCAGGCGGACTCCATGGGACAGTGGGCCTTCGTGCCGGCGGCTGTGGGTTTCTGGACAGGCATCCTGTTCCTGCTGCTTCTGGACAGGACGATTCCGCATATGCACATGAACAGCAGCAAGGCAGAAGGACCCCAGAGCAGCCTGCAGAAGACTACGATGCTGGTGCTGGCGGTGACGCTCCACAATCTGCCTGAGGGAATGGCGGTGGGCGTGGTCTACGCCGGATGGGTTTCCGGAGATGCCGGGATTACCGCCATGGGCGCGCTGGCGCTTTCACTGGGCATCGCCATACAGAATTTTCCGGAAGGAGCCATCATTTCCATGCCTCTGCGTGCGGAGGGCGCAGACAAGGGGAAAGCGTTCCTCTATGGAGTGCTTTCCGGTGCGGTGGAACCGATAGGAGCGGCGCTGACCATTCTGGCCGCGGGCTTTGTGCTGCCGCTTTTGCCGTATTTTCTGAGCTTTGCCGCCGGGGCCATGATTTACGTGGTAGTGGAGGAACTGATTCCGGAGATGTCAGAAGGGGAGCACTCCAATGTGGGGACAATCCTGTTTGCGGCAGGATTTACGGTAATGATGGCGCTGGACGTGGCGCTGGGATAAATGTAAAAAGGATAAAGGGAGGCCGCCTAAAAAGCCATTGACAATCGCTGCGATTTGGTGGATAGTGAATAGGGAAAGAGCAAAAAGCGTTTGTGGTTGAGAACCAGGAGGCATATTCCATGGAGAAAATACTGGTGATAGAAGACGATGAAAGCATTCGCCGGGAACTGGCGGCGCTGCTGCAGGCCAATGGTTACGAGACGGTGGACAGCCCGCCCTGTGACCTGGCGCTGCTGGATGTGAATCTGCGGGGGGAGAGCGGTTTTGAACTGTGCCGGAAGCTCAGGCAGCATTCGGATGTGCCTGTGATTTTTCTGACTGCCAGAGATTCGGCGGAAGACGAAATCCTGGGGTTCGGCGTGGGCGCGGACGACTATATCCGCAAACCCTATCATTCATCTGTCCTGCTGGCCCGCATGGCGAGGCTTCTGAAGCGCCGGAGCAGCCCGGTAATGACTGCCCGGGATCTGACATTGAATTTGACAGATCTGACCGTGTGCCGCGGGGGACAGGCCCAGGAGCTGACAAAAAACGAGACGAGGATCCTGGCCTGCCTGATGCGGAAAGGGCTTTGCACCAAAGAGGAGATTGTGGAAGATTTATGGCAGAACAGCCTGTATATTGATGAAAATACACTGTATGTCAATGTGAACCGTCTGAGGGAGAAGCTTGGCAGGCTGGGGGCGGAAGATTATATCCGGACAGTCCGGGGCGTGGGGTACAGGCTGTGAAGGGCAGGATGGCGCGGCGGGGGCAGTTAGGCTCTGCTGTCCGCTGTTTCCAAGATGCCCTGCGGTCCAAAGCAGTCACCCTTTGTTTCCTCGGCATGGGCGGACTTATTTTCGGCATGATACTGGCCATTGCAGGAGCCGGAAAAATAATCGGAATTTTGGAGATAACTTATCTTATTATCATCTTTTCCTGGCTGCTTACAGTGGCGCTGCTGGAGCGGAGACGGACAGACAGGCTGGAGAAGCTTCTGGATGGCCTTTCTGAAAAATATCTTCTGGGAGAAGTGCTCCCCAGGCCTGTAAACAGTGTGGAAAGACGTTATTTTCAGATTATGAGGGAGATGTCTCGCAGCACCGTGGGCATCGTGGAACAGGCCCGCAGGGAAAAAGAGGAATACTGCGACTATGTGGAGAGCTGGATTCATGAGATAAAGACACCGCTGACAGCCTGTTCCCTGATTTTGGACAACGATAAGGATGCGCGCAGGCTGCGCCGGGAATTGAAGCGCGCCGACAATCTGACAGAAAGCATACTTTGGTACGCCAGGCTGCGGACAGCGCAGAAAGATGTGAAAATTCGGGAGTTCTCCGTGGCCTCAGTCATCGGAGAGGCCATAAAGAGCCAGATGGAATTGCTGATTGGCGCGGGAATCAGCGTGGAGGCGGAGGGGGATTTCACTGTTCATTCCGATGAAAAATCCCTCTGCTTTATCCTGAAACAGCTTCTGGTCAATTGCGCGAAATACTGCCCTGGCTGTCAGGTCTCTGTCCGGGCTGCTGAGGACACGATTTTGGTCCGGGACAACGGCCCGGGCATTCCGGCCCATGAACTTTGCAGGGTCACGGAGCGCGGTTTTACCGGAAGAGGCAGCGCGGAAAAAGAAACGGCGCCTTATCATTCATCCCATGGTACGGGGATGGGGCTCTATATCGTAAAAGAGCTCTGTGTCCGCCTCGGAATATTCCTGAAGATAGAATCCAGAGCAGGAGAGTATACCTGTATCAGACTGACTTTCGACAGCCTTGCGCGGCCTTGACATTATGTTTTTATCCTCCGCCTTTCCTTACAAAAGCGTAAGGAAAAATAAGGTTTCCGTTAGAACAAACCGCATCGTCCCATGTTAAGATAGCGATAGAGCAACAAAAAAGAAAGCAAGGGAAAGAGGTGCGTATATGAACGAAATTCTGGAAATCAGGGATGTGACAAAATATTACGGCAGCGGCAGCGTCGTCACGAAAGCGCTGGACGGAATCTCTTTTGGCATAGAAAAAGGAGAATTCACCGCCATCATGGGAGCGTCCGGCTCCGGCAAGAGCACGCTGCTGAACGTGATTTCCACCATCGACAGGGTGAGCGCGGGGGAAATCCGTGTGGATGGGAAACGATTGACCGGGATGAAGGAAAATGAGCTTTCCGTTTTCCGGCGTGACAGACTGGGCTTCATCTTTCAGGACTACAATCTGCTGGACACCCTGACCATAGGGGAGAACATTGTACTGCCCCTGAATCTCAAAAAGACAGACTACGAAGAAAGCAGAAAGGAACTGGAGCGGGTGGCCAAGGCGCTGAGCGTGGCAGACCAGTTGGATAAATTCCCTTATGAACTCTCCGGCGGCCAGCGTCAGCGAGCCGCCTGCGCCCGGGCTATTATCACCAACCCGGCCCTGGTGCTGGCGGACGAACCCACTGGCGCGCTGGATTCCGCCAACGCGAAGAACCTGATGAAGACTTTTCAGATGATGAACCGCTCTCTGGGCTCTACCATTTTGATGGTGACCCATGACCCGCTGATGGGCTCCTACGCGGACAGAGTGCTCTTTTTAAAGGACGGAAAGATATGGAGCGAGGTACACAGAGGCGAGCGGAGCAGACAGGACATGTACAGGGAAATCTGGTCTGTCCAGGCCGCGTTAGGAGGTGAGGCAGATGTATTTTAAACTTGCCCTCCGAAATGTGAAACGGCAGATGGAAAACTATCTTATCTATTTTCTGACCGTATCCCTTACGGTAGCCCTGCTGTTTGCTATCAACAATATCATATACAGCAGCAATCTCACTGTCTTTGTGGACAGAGGAGAAAGCGCAAGGACTGCACTGAGGATCATGGTGGTCATGATTTCCATGGTGGTGGCCTTTGTGCTAAGTTTCTCTACATCTTTCCTGCTAAAATGCAGGAAGCGGGAATTCGGAACCTATCTGACACTGGGAATGACCAGGAAGAATCTCCTGACCATATTTCTGGCGGAGACGCTGGTTATCTGCAGCATTGCTCTGGGTGCAGGGCTGGCGGCAGGAATCTTTTTCTTCCAGGGTCTGATGGCGGTGATGATGAAACTTCTGGAAATGGAGTTCTCCATTGCCTCCTGTTCCGCAGAGGGACTGTTCCGCACTGTGTTGCTGATTGTGGGGATTTTCCTGCTGGCCTCCACGGCGTCAGCGATTTATCTGAAGCGGGTGAGCATCTATGATCTGATTCACGGAGAGAAAAAGGTGGAAAAGGGAGTGCGCCATCCTGTTTGCTGGTTTTTGGTGACAGCGGTGTCATTTTCTGCGCTGATAGCCTGCGGCATTCGGTTCTGGACAGGAACGGATACAGCACTGCGGGGCGGCAGCGCAGAAAGCATGGAATATCTGCTGGCCGGCTTTATTCTGTCTGTACTGTTCTTTCACATGGGAATTGCCAAAAGTATTGTCTTTCTCCTGCTGCGCAGACCGAAGTTGTGCAGCCGCGGCTCCAATACCTTTGTGCTGCGCCAGCTCTCCGGAAGCCTGAATGCCAATTCTGTGATGTTCGGATGTCTGGCGCTGCTGATGAGCCTGGCCGTGGCGGGGACGAATTTTTCTTTCATCCAGAAAGCCAGCCAGGAGGAAACCCTGATTATGTCCTGTCCCTATGACATCATGTATTATGCCAACAGAATCTATAGAGAGGGCGAGATTCCGCTGGAGGAGGCGGAAAGTCTTATCGAAGAATACGCGGGGATTGAACAGAAGATTTCCTGGCGCATCTATGAGACAGGAGAGCAGGAGTTTTACAGCAGGACAGATTATAGTATGGCTCCCAATGACAGTTTCATGCCTCTCAGTGATTTCAACGCATTGATGGAACCTCTGGGAGTGGAGCCTGCTAAGCTGGACGGACAGTTCATGATTGTGTGCAGCAATCCGAAAGCAGCCCGGGCAGACTGGTCGGACATGGTCTGGGAACAGGACGGGAAGACATACACTTTCCAAAGCAGCCGTTCGGATTATCCGAAAATCACCTACCTTTATTTCTATGTGGTGGTGCCGGATGAGGCGGTGGCGAACATGGAGTGTGTGGAGGAGAGCATGGCTTATATCACGAAGCGGCACAGGTTCGATGGGATGGGGCTGCGCCAGGCACTGATTCAGCTTTGCGCATCGGATGACATGGACAATGATCGGATTGAATTTGAAATCCGCGAGCATGTCAGACGGGAGGAAAACAATATATCGGCGATTGTGGTGGTGGGCGCCCTGTTTGCCTCCGCAGTTTTTCTGCTGCTGGCCATGGCTATATTGGCCCTGAAGACATTGTCTGCTTTGGGGGAGGACAAGCGCCGCTATGGGATTCTGTTCCGACTGGGAATGAGCGAGCGGGAGCAGGCAAGGGCGCTGTTCCGGCAGACTTTCAGCTTCTTCCTGCTGCCCTTTGCGCTGCCTTTGGCTATGAGTATTCCGGTGGCGGCTTTCGGGGTGCATCTGATGTGCCTGCAGAATATGGAAACCGCCGCCCAAATGGTGCCGATGATCGCGGGGATTGTGGCGGCAGTCATGGCATCGCTGTATCTGCTCTATTACACTGCCGCTTACCTGATCGCGAAGCGGGCGGTGGTGCGCGGATATACGACATAACGCCGGAAGAATACCGCCGCATATGTGTTGACAGAATGGAAGATATTTCCTATAATGAAAGCACATTTTTCGTCTTTTTGCAGAAAAAGAACTTTTATGCGGGAACAGGAGATTGGCGGTTATGTTTACACAGGAATTGATGGAGAAACTGGAAAGGCCTTTCAGAGAACTGCTGAATCGGCTGGCAGGAAAGGGAAACTGCGGGAAAAAAGCGTTGCAGATAGAACAGCTGGCAGAGTCAGCCCCGGAGGCGGATCAGGTACAGGCTCTGAAATGCCTGTATGCCTCCATGCCCATGAGCGATGCGGCAGATTATCCGGTGGAGCTTTTTGAGGCTTATGCCGGACATGGGGCTTTCCTGTGGGAGAAAGGCCCTTTTGCAGGCCGTGTTCCGGAAGAACTGTTCGCCGCATATGTGCTGCACCATCGTGTGAACAATGAGGATTTGACGGAACACAGAGAATTTTTCTACGGTGAATTGAAAGACAGGATAGCGGGGATGGACATGCGCCAGGCGGTGCTGGAGGCAAACTACTGGTGCGCCTCCCAGGCCACCTACAGGGCCACGGACGAGCGGACAGCCAGTCCCATGTGCGTTTTCTATTCCGCATATGGCAGATGCGGGGAAGAATCCACTTTTACCGTGTCGGTACTCCGCAGCCTGGGAATTCCCGCCAGACAGGTATATGTTCCTCTTTGGTCCCATTGTGACGATAACCACGCATGGGTGGAGGCCTGGTGCGATGGAGAGTGGGCTTTCCTCGGAGCCTGTGAGCCTGAGGAGGTTCTGAATAAGGGCTGGTTTTCCGGGGCCTCTTCCAGAGCCATGCTGGTGCATTCCCGCCTCTTGCTTCCTGTGGCGGAGAACGATAAGGATGCCGCGGAAAAGAAAGATAAAGAGCAGGTGCTGGACAGCGATGATATGTGCCATGTGCTGAACCAGTCAGGACGTTATGCCCTGACGGCAGAGCAGGAAGTGGCTGTGCGGGACCGGGCAGGAAATCCGCAGCCGGATGCGCTGGTGCGGTTTGAAGTCATGAACGGCGCGTTCTATGGAGAGATCGCTTCTGTCAGGACGGACAGGAATGGGAGATGCATGCTTCGGACAGGACTGGGCAGCATCCATATCACGGCATCTAAGGACAGCGCTTATGGGGAAAAACTGGTGGATGCAGGGAAAGGAGAATGCTGCGAGATTGTTCTGGATGGAACAGCCCGGCAGCTGGATTGCTGGGAGGAGATGCTTTTCTCCGCGCCGAAAGATTCCGCTCTGAACCGCGTCGTTCTGACCGATGGGGAAAAGAGCAGAGGCAGGAAGCGGCTGGAGGAGATGAACCGACTGCGCCGTGAAAAGGAAAGCAGCTTTTATGACGAAGAACTGGCCGCACAGGCCACAGCGGGCCTGGATGAGGAAGAAAGGAACAGATGCACCGCCATTATGAAAAAGGCCTGCGGGAATCAGAAAGAGATTGCGGATTTCCTGAAAAAACCTGCTGCCGGGGCCTATCCGGAACGCTGGAAACTGGCAGTGCTGGAAAGCCTGCGGGAAAAGGATTACCGGGATATTACGGCCGAAGTGCTGGAAGAGAATTGTGTGGAGACGGCAGCCTGGGAGGGGATGTATGAAGATGCGCTTCTGGTGCCTTATGTGCTGTGCCCCAGAGTGTGGAATGAGATGATTCGTCCATTCCGGCGCTTCATCCGCGGCTGGCTGGAACAGGAGAGCGCGGAGCGCGGCAGGAATCTGGCGGAGGAGATCCGAAAGGACCCGGCACTTGCCTGGCAGCTGGTAAAGGAAAAAATCAAATCGGATAAAAAGACGGAGTATGGGAACCTTGTCACTTCTGCGGCCGGTGCGCTGGAGAGCGGTTATGGGAGCAGAATGACGCAGGAGACAGTCTGCGTGCAGATTCTGAGAACGCTGGGGATACCGGCCAGGCTGAATCCGGTGGAGGGGATGCCGGAGGTGTGGGTGCAGTCGGATTGGAATCAGCAGACAGGAGAAAAATCCGCGGTTTCAGGCGGAGAGGATGCCGTGCCCGAATCCGCCGGAGGATTTTTCCCTCTGGAGCGGCACGTGGGGACAGGACGGATTCAGGTATGCGGACAGAAAGACGTGGAATGGAACTACTTCGGAAACTGGACCCTGGCCCGCTTTGACGGGGACGCGTACCGCCCGCTCCGGCTGGGCTTTCGGAACAAAAGCAGGATAATTGGGCCGATTCCCGTTTTCCCGGGGAGATACAGGGCATTGACGGCGAACCGTCTTCCCAATGGCAATATTTTGGCAAAACAGCTTTTCTTTGAGCTGGAAGAGGGACAGGGGAAAGAAATCCGCCTGGAGCTGGCCGAGGCGAAGCTTTCCGATATGCTGACAGACTACGACATCGCGGATTTTGCCCTCAAGAACGCGGACGGAAGCGGACATCTCCTCTCCGATCTGGTGCGGGAAGAGAGCGGCCTGTTCATCTGGCTGGGGGAAGACGAGGAGCCCACAGAGCACATTTTAAATGAAATCTATGAACGCAGGGAGACCTATGCAAAAATAAAGACAGGCATGTTCTTTGTGGCCGCTCATCCGCGAATCCGGGAGAATCCTGCCTGCAGGCGCGTGCTGGAGGCGCTGCCGGAAATAAAGCTTATGTATGACGACTTCGGAGCCGACATGGAGGCTCTGGCCCGCAGGTTGTACCTTGAGCCCGGAAAGCTTCCGCTGGCAGTCTTGATTGACAGGAATATGCGGGGAATCTACAGTGTGGCAGGCTACAATGTGGGCACCGGGGATATGATATTGAAACTGATTCATATGACAGAAAATCAGGAGAAAGGATGAAGAAACGGGACTGCCGCCCCTGGGGCAGCAGTCCCGTTTCTTGATACATTTTGAAATTATTTTGTGCTTTCCTTCGGAGGGCGCACCAGGAAGAGGCTGATCAGCAATGCCACGATATAAAGCACGATGGTGATGTACAGCACGTTCTGGTATCCCGCAGGATTGACGCTGACGCCGTGCACATCCATGAATTCCCCGGTGTGATCCACAATCCAGTTGGCCATCTGGTTGCCGGTAAGGCCCGCGATAGCCCATGCGGAAAGGGTCAGTCCGTGGATGGCGCTGATATTGCCCATGCCGTAATGATCGGACAGCAGAGTAGGTACATTGGAGAAGCCGCCGCCGTAGCCTGCGTTGACTACGAAAATCAGTCCCAGTACCAGGACTATCAAAGCCATGTTGCCCTCGCCGTTCTTGATGCCGCCGGTGACGATGGTAATCGCCGTGAAAGCGATGGAGAGGATGAATATCAGCTTATAGATGGTATTCCTGTCCTTCATGGTGTCGGCCCAGGCGGAGAAGCCGAGGCGGCCGCCCGCGTTGAAGATAGCGGACACGGTGGAGATGATGCCTGCCGCGCCGGCCAGTCCGATACATTTCACGATCATTTTCTCCTGGGAGATCAGCGCCAGGCCGCAGGTGATGTTGATATAGAACATCAGCCAGATGCCGATGTAGTTAGTGAGGGGCCTGGTCCGGATGACATCCATCATGCCCTTGCCCTTTTCAGCTTTCTGGGGCTCATGCCAGGAAGCGGGCTTTTTCAGCAGCAGATGGCCTGTGAACATCATGATGAAATAGACCACCGCCAGAATCAGGAACATCTTGTAGATGCCGCCGTCTCCCAGGTTGTCCAGCATAGCCTGCATGATAGGGCTGGCGATTGCCTTTGCGGCGCCGAAGCCGGCCACTGCCAGACCTGTGGCAAGGCCTTTCCTGTCCTCGAACCAGAGCATCAGGGTCTTGACCGGGGACAGATATCCGGTTCCCAGGCCGACGCCCATGATGAATCCGTAGCAGACGTAGATGCCGATCAGAGCCAGCGGGCTGTGCTGATGTGCGCCGCCGTAATAAATGAAGAAACCTGTTCCCGCCATGCCGCAGGCAAAGCAGATAGAAGCGATGAGGGAAGACTTATGGATGTCTTTCTCCACGATGTTGCCCAGGAAAGCCGCGGACATTCCAAGGAAGAAGATGGCAAAGCTGAACGCCCACTCCGTGGCTCCCTTGGAGAAGCCGATATAGTCAGCGATTTCCTGGCTGAAGATAGACCAACAGTAGACCGTACCGATGCTGCAATGGAGGAGCAGCGCAGGGATCGCGGCGCTCAACCATTTGTTCTGATTGTTTTTCATGATGTACCTCGTTTCCTTTTATGTATTTACCCCACAAGCATGAATGTGATGTGTAGCTCTCATTATTGTACTCGCAATTCCGCCAAAATGCAAGCCTTTTGTGGAGTGCCGGTACAGGGGTTGGTTCGTGAAAAATATTGCGTATTTGGAGATTTTATGGCATAATCAGATAAAAACAGGAAAGAAACGGATTCATTATGGAAGAGAATCGGTATTTTCAGGACGCTCTGGCGCGGTTCACCCATGAGGCGGCCAATGGAGGAGCTATCCGCCATCTGACCGATATCGGCTACACGGTGGAGCAGATTATGGGGAGACTGGATTTCCCCGCTCCGTATGAACAGGTGCGGCAGGCAGTATGGAAACGATTGGAAGACACAGGCGTAGTGCTACGGGAGGAGCCGGGCGCAGGGAAGCCGAAAGAGAAAGCGGCCTATGTGCGGGAGTACGATAAATACGGCAAGAGCACTTTCCGGCGGGTGGCCCAAAAGGAAGACGGCCCGACAGTCGCCTGCTGGACAGAGCAGACATATGACCAGGCGGATAGCGGTTCCACAGAGCGCTTTCTGGCTTTGCTGGATGCGAAGCTGGATGAAAACGGAGAAGAATTTTCTTATATTTCCTGCGACTTCGGGAGGATAGCAGCTCTGGAGCCTGAGCGATATGAGAAAATGCTCTGTGCGCTGGGCGGGGAGAGGGCATATGTGGCCGGACTGCCCTGGGAGAAGAGACGGTCATACCACAGACTGAATTCCCGCATGAGGAAGGTCCTGAAGCGCCTTATCCTTGCCGGGCTGTATCAGGGTGAGGTCTTTTTTATGAAAACAGGAGACAGGATAAGGATTATGGGGGAGATATCATGAATCAAGACAGGAATTACTGGAAGCTGGGAATAACGATTTTTGTCAGCCTTTCCGCTACGGTTTGCTTTTTCTTCCTGATTTTCCGTTTCGGAGAGATCAGGGCGGCGCTTGGTATCATCCGCTCCGCGCTGCAGCCGCTGTTTGTGGGAATCGCGCTGGCCTATGTGCTGTGTCCCGTTGAAAAGCGCCTGGAGCGGCTGCTCGGGCGGGCAAAAGGGCTTGGGCGGTTCGCAAGGCCCATATCAGTCCTGCTTACGATGATTGCGGCGCTGGCGATTCTGGTTCTGTTCTGCGCGCTGGTGGTGCCTCAGCTGGTGGACAGCATCAGCGGACTGGTGCGGGATTTGCCGAAGCTGCTGGAGACCCAGCTGGAGAAGCTGAACCGCTATCTGAAATCGGACAATGACGCGGCTGCGGCCGTGATGCAGATGATTGAATCCTCGGAGAACTCGCTGCTGGCCTGGATCAGGACGAACCTGTTGGCTACGGTGTCCACAGTGGCGACCAGTATCCTTTCTATGGGCTCTGCGCTGATCAACACGGTGGTGTCCGTGGTGGTGACGATTTATCTGCTGTTAGGGAGGGAGCATTATCTGGCCCAGTGCAGGAAATTGTTCCTGTCTGTCAGCAGAAATGAGCGCTTTAACCGGGCCGTCTTTGAAGCTCTGACACAGACGAATCGGATTTTCAACGGATTTATCTCCGGAAAGCTGCTGGATTCCCTGATAGTGGGCATCATCTGTTTCGTGTGCCTGAGCCTCCTGCGGATGCCATACGCCCTGCTGATCAGCGTCATCGTAGGCATGACGAACATCATTCCCATGTTCGGTCCTTTCATCGGGGCGGTCCCGAGCGCTTTCCTGCTGCTGCTGGTTTCGCCCATGAAATGCCTGATATTTTTGGTATTCATCATTATCCTGCAGCAGGTGGACGGCAATATCATCGGGCCGCGTATCCTTGGAAATTCCACAGGCCTGTCGGCGCTCTATGTGACGGTGGCCATGCTGCTGTTCGGGAAACTGATGGGTTTCTTCGGAATGATCGTGGGAGTGCCGCTGTTCGCCACGCTATACTATATCGTGAAGAGACTGGCGGAGTATTCCCTTAGAAAACAGGGCCTGCCTGCGGATACGAAAGAGTATGTACATAGGAAAAATACGGAACTTGTACAAGAGGGCGCTGCCGGAGAGGGGCGGAAAGAATAATATCTGAAAATGTCATAAGGGATACAGCTATCCGATGCTCTGGAAAGTGCGTCAGATGGCTGTATTTGTGTTCAGAAAAAAATATTGACAAAATGATATTATAGTAATATCATATATTTGGCAATACTAAGTAATTGCGGAAATCAAATTCGGAAAACTGATTCTTGCGCAGAGGTTGAAGGATGGTGGAGATTTGAAGCAGAAATATGAACAGCAGATGAAGAAAGGCGTGTTGGAGATGCTGGTGCTGCAGCTCCTCTCGGAAAAAGAGAAATATGGCTATCAGCTGATCAGCGAGCTGAAAGAGAAAAGCCAGGGCATGTTTCTCTTAAAGGAGGGTACGCTGTACCCTGTCCTCTACCGCATGGAGGATGACGGCCTGGTAGTGAGCAGATGGAGCGAGCCTAAGGGCAAGGAAGTCTCGAAAAAGTATTACCGGCTGGCAGAGGAGGGGAAAGATGCCCTGACAGGACTCAGAAATCTGTGGGAGACTTTTTCCTGCACTGTGGACAGCATTATGGAAGACGGACAGGCGGACTCGCGTAGGGAAGATGGGCCGCAAAGTTGAAATCAGGAGGTGGAAGATAAGATGAATGCAGGAACGTTATGGGGATTTGTTTTATGGATAGCAGGGGGATGCCTGCTGGTGATTTTGGGCATCAGGGCTTTTTTCGCGAAAAAGGAAGTCGGGTTCTTTAATAATGTAAGAGCGCTTCCGATGCGTGACGTAAAAGCTTATAACCGGGCGGTGGGCAGGCTGTTCATTGGATACGGCATTGTTTTCATGCTCCTGGGGCTGCCTATACTTGCGGACCGGAATAAAGGCTTGCTTATCCTTTCCATTCTGGGAGTGGCGGTAGAGACCATAGTGGCTATGGCTGTGTACATTCTGGTGATTCAGAGCAAATATGAAAAGAAATGAAGCTGCGTTTCGACAAATCAGAGAAAGGATTGGCTGGAAATGACGAAACAGGAATATGTGAAACAGGTGGGCAAAGGCTTAAGGTGCTCTTCTGTGAAAAAGAGCGAGATTCTGAAGCAGCTGGACTCCGACATCGAGATTGCGCTGGGAGAGGGAAGAGAACTGTCGAAGATTCTGGAAGAAATGGGACAGCCGGAGATTCTCGCTGAAGAATTCAATGAAAATATGGACGAGAAAGAACGGAAAAACGAAGAAAAAGTATTCCATGGGAGAAAGCGCAGGAGGATTCTGTGCATTTTCGGAGTCATATTGGCAGTGCTGGCGGCGATTGCAGGGCTTGCCTACTGGATGTTTCCGAAAGGCCGGGATATAGAGAAGAGCAAAATTTTTGATTCCGCGCAGGTTCGCTCCCTTACAGAAGAGGTCATAGAGCTGTTCAGCGCGGGAGAGTACGAGACGCTGGAGGACTATGCCTGTGAGGAACTGAAGAAAGCGCTGGAGCAGACCGGTTTCCATGCAATCAGGGACTATATCAGCCCGGATTGGGGAGAATTGCGGACTATCGGCAATATTTATATGGTAGAAATCCATGAGAGAAATAAAGTCTATGCTGCAGTCCAGGTGAGTGCCTCCTATGAAAATGTCAATGTGACATACACCCTGAGCTTCAACCGGCAGATGCAGCTTTACGGATTCTATATCAGATAGGGAAGGAGGGCGGAGATGCTTGGTTTTTACGCGTGTATCATTATGGTGCCCTGCTTCTGGCTGTTGGCGCTGTTCTTTGCCCTCGGCAGGGAAAGGGCGGCTGACTGGCTCAGCGGCTTCCACAGCCTGCCCGAGGAGGAGAGGGCGAAGTACGACAGGGCACGGATGGCCAGGGATGAAAGAAATGCCTGTCTTCTCTGGGGTGCAGTCATGCTGCTGGGTGCCCTGGGGGCAAGGTGGATAACCGGCTGGGCGGCGCTTGCCGCATATGGAGTGTGGCTGGCGCTGTTCTTCCGGGATGTGCATTGGGATATAGAGAAAGCTTTTGGGAAGTACAGGCTGCCGGACAAAGCCGATTGACAGACAGGGGGCAGACAGGGACGGAAGTTCCGGGGACAGAAGAAACGTTAAACAGGAGGAAAATAAATGGGATTTTGGATATTCATGATGTGTATGAACTTGTTGATACCGTTGCTGATGATTGTTTTCGGTGTAATATTCCTGCGCTGGCCGCCCGGGAAAATCAACGGCCTCTTCGGATACCGCACCGCCAGGTCCATGGCCAGCCAGGCGGCGTGGAATTTCGCCCATGCGTATATGGGGCGGCTCTGGCTGCGGGTGGGCACAGTGATGCTTGTGCTTTCCGTGCCGGCCATGTTGCCCTGTCTGGGGAAAGGCGATAGCATGGTAGGACTGTGGGGCGGCATTGTCAGCCTGGTGGAATGCATCATCATGATGCTGCCGATTATTCCCACAGAGCGGGCGCTGAAGCGGCGGTTCTGAGATATGGTTTCAGAACCGCCGCCGGGACATTGGCCGCGCGTCAGCCGAAATGCTTCCGTGTCTTCTCCATCCGTTCCGCAACCTTGACGCCGAAAGGACAGCGGCTCTCGCAGCCCTTGCAGCCGATGCAGGCGCTGGCATTTGCGGAGAGCTGGTCATAATGGGCCTTTAAGGAGGCGGGCAGCTCGTCCTGCATGAGGGCCAGATCATAAAGCTTGTTTACCATAGCGATGTCGATGCCGGCGGGACAGGGCGCACAGTGCCCGCAGTAGGTGCACTGCCCATAGTAGCTGTGACTGGGAGCCTTGGCCAGCACGCTGGCATAGTCCTTTTCCTCCATGGTGGCAGTCTCATAGGCCACGGCGGCATCCACATGCTCCGGCGTGTCGTATCCCACCATGACGCTGGCCACGGCGGGCCTGGTCAGCGCATAATGGATACACTGTACAGGTGTCAGTGCTACGCCGAAAGGAGAGCTCTCCGCGGAAAACAGCCTGCCGCCGGCATATCCTTTCATGACGGTGATGCCCACTCCATTCTGCTCGCAGAGCCGGTAGGCCTCCTCACGCTCGGGGGCGATGCCTCCAAGGCCCTCGTCATAGTCTTTCGCGAAATAGTCGTCGATGTTCTCCGTGGGAGGCAGCATGTCGAAAGCCGGGTTGACGGAGAACAGGACCATCTCGATTACGCCGCTTTCCGCCGCCAGCTTCACCACGGAAGGATTGTGGGTGCTCATGCCGATGTGGCGGATGGTTCCGGCCTCTTTCAGACCCTGGACATACTCCAGGAATTCACCAGCCATGATTTTGCGGAATTCCGCGGGCTCGTCCACGAAATGAATCATCCCCAGGTCTATGTAGTCCGTCTGCAGCCGCTCCAGGAGATCCTGGAAAGCGGGCTTTACCTGTGTCAGGTCTCTGGTGCGGACATACTGGCCGCCCTGCCAGGTGGAGCCGATGTGGCCCTGGATATACCATTTCTCCCGGCTCCCGGCAATGGCTTTCCCGATGTTCGTGCGCACATTTGGCTCGGACATCCAGCAGTCCAGAATGTTGATTCCGGCCTCCTGGCAGTGCTGGACGACCTGCTTCACCTCTTCCGCGTTATGGCGCTCCAGCCATTCTCCGCCCAGGCCGATTTCGCTGACCATCAGCCCTGTCTTACCTAATTTGCGATAATTCATGTACGGTTCCTCCTTGCGATGGGTATTGTTGTCCTTTATCCTGTGTACGAATGGTGTCACGCAATCTGTGCCAGCCGTTCCTTGACTTTCCTCAGCTCGTTTTCGAGTATATTGACGCGAATCAGAAGCAACTCCTTTTCATTTTCCACTTTCAGAGCATCATCCAGCTTTCGGCTTAAATCCAGATGTCCCTCGGCAATTATTTTGATATTGCGGTTCGTTTCATTTTCGAGAGTCAGCTCAATATTGGTCGTGCGGCGAGCTAATTCCTGAACGTCCTCCTTGATAGCCTGGACTTCTCCCTTGATAGCCTGGACTTCTCCCTTGATAGCCTGGATTTCTCCTTTCATAGCCTGGATTTCTCCCTGGATAGGCTGGAGCAAGCCGGCTATCGCCTGCAGATCCTCCTGGGTCAATGCCATATCATCACCTCCTTCTTTCTTAAAATCCTGTTCATTATATGTTATCTGGTGTAAGTGTATAAAGTATATCATATCCGCGATGTGAAGTCTATTCCGTTTTACGGTAAAGTTTTCCTTATTTTTGCCGAAATAAAAGACAGACGGGGTGTCCCCCGGTAAGAGGTATGGCTGAAAGACAGGGCATCAAAGGAAGATGCGGTAAAAAGCTATGGAGGGCAGAAAATGGAAAAAATAGGAAGTTATTATCAGAGCAGTATTTATGAGAAGACCGCCCAGGCCGCAAAGGACGCGGAGCGGGCCAAAGCTGACAAAGCAAAGAAAGCGGACGCTGCCAAGGAGAATAAAAAGTCCCCTACCTTAAGCAAAGCGGCCCAGAAGCTGTTGAAAGAGCTGCAGAAGTCCTACGGCAACATGGATTTCATGGTGGCGGATTTTGAGACGGACGAGGAGGCTGCCTCCCTGCTGTCCAGGGGCACGGGCGAGTACACGGCCCTGTTCACTCCGGAAGAACTGGAGAAGATGGCTGCGGACGAGGACGTGAAGAACAAGAATCTGAAAATCCTGGACAATGCCGTATCCAAGCTGGATGAGATGAAGACGCAGCTTGGCGACAAAGCGGACGACATATCCCGCATCGGTATTTCTTTCGGCGATGACGGAGAAGTATCTTTCTTCGCAGAGCTGGAGAAGAACAGCGAAAAGCAGCGCGAGCGCATCGAGAAACAGCGCGAGGACAAGCGGACAGCGGCAAAGGATGCCGAGAAAGCAGAGGCGGCCGAGTACATGGCCCAGGGAAGAAGCGGCAAACGCACCACAGTGTTCGCCTCTACGGTAGAGGAGCTGGCGGAGAAAATCAGCCAGGTAGACTGGAGTACCGTAAAAGAGGAGCGTCAGAGTTATACTGGTCAGCGTTTTGACTATACAATATAGTCTTCCCGCAGAGGACGCAGAGAACCATTGGTGATTTTGCATAAAAAAAGTGCGATTGTGCCATCATAGGTGCATTGACATCTATGGTGGCATTGTTGTTGCGTATTTATAAAATAGAAAGGGAGAGAAAATGAAAAAGAAATTATTGAGCATTTTGATGGTAGCAGTAATCGCAGTATCCCTGGCGGCCTGCGGGGACAGCAAAGAGACGGAATCTTCGGCAGATTCTGCAGAAGAGATCGCGCAGCTGGACGAATCAGACCTTACATCATCCATTTTGCATACGACCGATACCGACGATGCAGGCGAAAGCGTACCGGAAGAAGAAAATCAGGAGAAAGACGATTCGGCGACAGATGTCGCAGGGAAACATCATGTGGAGATCACAGTGAAAGATTACGGCACCATTTCCGTGGAGCTGGACGGGGATGTGGCTCCCATCACAGTGGAGAATTTCCTGAAGCTGGCGGGAGACGGCTTCTATGACGGACTGACTTTCCACCGCATTATTTCCGGCTTCATGATACAGGGAGGGGATCCGCTGGGCAATGGCACAGGAGGCTCCGATGAGAAAATCAAGGGCGAGTTCTCCCAGAACGGTGTCGAGAACAATCTGTCCCACACCAGGGGCGCAATCTCCATGGCACGTTCCCAGATGATGGACAGTGCCAGCTCCCAGTTCTTCATCGTACATGAGGACAGCACTTACCTGGACGGACAGTATGCCTGCTTCGGCTATGTGACGGAGGGCATCGAGGTGGTGGATGCCATCTGTGAGGATACGCCGGTGACTGACAATAATGGCACAGTGGAAAAGGCCAATCAGCCTGTTATTGAAAGTGTAAAAGTTATCGATTGACAAAATATGTTTTAATTTTTGTACAAAATACTACGATTACGCCATGCGCATATTTCACAAAAATCGCCCTCATTAATGAAAAATGCTGACAAATTGCGTTTAAACCTGTTATAATATGGTTATAACATATAGCGGAGGTTGATATTTGCAGATTTGCAGAAAGTGAGGTTTCAGGTGTTTCAGATAGGAGATTATGTGATATGCAGCAATAAGGGCGTCTGTGTGGTGGAAAATATCACGGCCCTGAATATTTCAGGCGTGGATAAGGAGAAACAATACTATATCCTGAAACCTTTGTATTCAGCGGGAAGCACAGTATATGTGCCGGTGGATTCCCAAAAGGAACCCTTGATGCGCAAAGTGCTGGAGCGGACAGAGGCGGAACGGTTGATCGGGACGATTCCGGAGATTCAGCTGCTGACCATCATCAATGAAAAGATGACGGAGCAGATATACAAGGAATGCATGAAGTCCAATGACTGCGAGGAGCTGGTGAAGCTTATCAAGACCATAAATCTGCGGAAACAGAAGCGGATTCAGGCTGGCAGGAAAATGACCGCTCTGGATGCGAAGTATCTTCATCTGGCGGAGGAGAATCTCTACGGAGAGCTGGCGGTGGCGCTGGACATGAGCCGGGAAGAGGTAAACGACTGCATCATGACGGCCATCAATGGCACAAAGGCAACCTGAGCCGGATTCGGAGATATTTCCGAAAAAAAGTACTTTACTTTCCGGCGGAAAGGTATTATGATAGGGAAGTAGAGCACTCCAGAAAAAGCGTTGAAGAGAAGAGTAGGATGTGGAACGTTCCCAGAGAGGACCGCCCGGGAGACCGGTGCTGTGAGCGGTTCGGCGTAAGGCTTCTGAAGACCATCTCGGAGCGGCCCTTAATCGGGCACGGAAGCCTCCGTTACAGGCTTAAGAAAGTGGCAGCTTTGCTTGTGGCTGCAACAAGGGTGGAACCGCGTTTTACGGATTCCCATGGTGGAATGGCAGACAGAAACGTCCCTTGCAATTTTTGATTGCAGGGGACGTTTTTCTATGCATGGGTCTGTGCACAGAGCTGCGCGAAAAGGCCGGGGCGCTTGGAAGACACCGCCGGAGCGGCGCGCAGGGCTCACTCTGGGCAGCGGGGACATCCCCGGCTGGATTCGGTATGTGCAAATGGAAAAATTCGGAAAAGGAGATGACAGAAAATGCAAGAGTTCAAAGAGAACTGCAGGAAGCTGAAAGAGACCTGTTTCGATGGGGAGGTGACCGTGACAAAGACGATGCTCTGGATGACAGGGGCCATATGCCTGCTGGCCGGAATCATTCACGGCCTGCGGATGGCGCCCCTGCCCCACGGTGTCATAATCGGCTGCGGCAATGGGGACGGCAGTGGCTGCGAAGCCGGCACCGGGAAGCTGGAGCAGGGCAGGGAAAAGAAGGAATGCGGATGCAGGAGAGCCTGCAGGAACAGAAAGGAGAGAGGACACAGATGAAAATCGTATTGAAGGACGGCTCCGTCAAGGAGTATGAAAACGCTCTCAGCGTATACGACATTGCCCTGGACATCAGCGAAGGGCTGGCAAGGGCTGCCTGCTGCGGCAAGGTGGACGGGAAAGTAGTGGATCTGAGGACAGTCATCGACTGTGACTGTGAGCTGAGCATCTGCACGGCAAACGATGAGGAGGGTCTGGCGACCATCCGCCATACGGCCTCCCATGTGCTGGCAGAGGCGGTGAAGAACCTGTTCCCCCAGGTGAAGCTGGCCATCGGCCCCAGCATCGACACGGGATTCTATTATGATTTCGACCATGAGCCTTTTTCCAGGGAGGATCTGGACGCCCTTGAGGCGGAGATGAAGAAAATCATCAAAAACGGCGCGAAATTGGAGCGCTTCACCCTGCCCAGGGCGGAAGCGGTGAAGTTCATGGAGGATCGCGGCGAGCCCTATAAGGTAGAGCTGATACAGGATCTGCCGGAAGATGCGGAGATTTCTTTCTACCGTCAGGGCGATTTCGTGGATTTGTGCGCGGGGCCTCATCTGATGAGTACCAAAGGAGTCAAGGCATTCAAGCTGATTTCTTCCTCCATGGCTTACTGGAGAGGTGATTCCGACAAGGCCAGACTCCAGCGCATCTACGGTACCGCTTATAACAAAAAGGAAGAACTCGCGGCCCATCTGGAGCGCATGGAGGATGCCAAGCGCCGGGACCACAACAGGCTGGGCCGTGAGATGGAACTGTTCACCACGGTGGATGTAATCGGTCAGGGACTGCCGCTCTTGACGCCCAAGGGGACCAAGATGGTCATGAAGCTCCAGCGCTGGATCGAGGATCTGGAGGACAAGGAGTGGGGCTATGTCCGTACCAAGACGCCGCTGATGGCAAAGAGCGACCTGTATAAGATTTCAGGCCACTGGGATCATTACAAAGAGGGCATGTTCGTGCTGGGGGACGAAGAGAAAGACAAGGAAGTCTTCGCCCTGCGCCCCATGACCTGCCCGTTCCAGTACTATGTGTTCAAGAACAGCCAGAAATCCTATCGCGATCTGCCCTGCCGCTACGGCGAGACTTCCACGCTGTTCCGCAACGAGGATTCCGGGGAGATGCACGGACTTACCAGGGTACGGCAGTTCACCATCTCCGAGGGACACCTGATCGTCAGGCCGGACCAGATGGTGGAGGAGTTCAAGGGCTGTATCGCCCTGGCCCAGTACTGCCTGCAGACCCTGGGGCTGGAGGAGGACGTGACATATCATCTGTCCAAATGGGACCCGGAGAACCGTGAGAAATATATCGGTGCGCCGGAAGTATGGGAGGAGACGGAGGGCTCTATCAGGCGCGTGCTCGGGGAACTGGGGATTCCTTTTGTGGAAGATGTGGGCGAGGCCGCTTTCTATGGGCCGAAAGTGGACATCAACGCCAGGAACGTGTACGGCAAAGAGGATACCATGATCACCATCCAGTGGGACGCCCTGCTGGCGGAGCAGTTCGACATGTACTATATCGACGAGAACGGCGACAAGGTCCGTCCTTATATCATCCACAGGACTTCCATCGGCTGCTATGAGCGGACGCTGGCCTGGCTCATTGAGAAATACGCAGGAAAGTTCCCGACCTGGCTGTGCCCGGAGCAGGTGCGCGTGCTGCCTATCTCCGAAAAGTACGAGGCTTATGCCGGAAAAGTGCTGAAGGAGCTGAAAGATAAGGATATCGACGCCACAGTGGACAACCGCTCCGAGAAGATAGGCTTCAAGATTCGCGAGGCCAGGCTGGACAGAGTGCCATACATGCTGGTGGTAGGTCAGCAGGAGGAAGAGGAGGGACTAGTGTCCGTCAGGAGCCGGTTCGCCGGGGACGAAGGACAGAAACCCCTTGCCGCGTTCCTTGACCAGATCTGTGAAGAAATCCGCACCAAGGAGATCCGCAAAGAAGAGGTGCAGGAGAGCGCAAAGTGATTTATACTGCATAACGCTGAATACTGCCTAATGCAATCATGCGATTGAACCAGTCAGCGTTATGCAGTCTGGTTTCACGGCAAGTGAAATCGTTAAGCAGTATAAATCATCAATTATCTTTTCACTGACATCAGAATAGGACGGAAAGAATGGGGCATACTGATTCTGACAGGACTAGGTGCCGCATCCGGCCGGAACCGGAGCGGACGAAAGTCCTGTCCGGATTCGCCGCCTCTGCGCTGCTTGCCGCGAATCCGAAGATGGATTTCATTAAACGGGACAGCAGCGCAGAAGGAGGCTTATATGGCGGATTTGAAATGCGCGGTGGAAAACTGCGGCTACAACGAGGAGCATCTGTGCTGTAAGGGAGATATCTGCGTGGGCGGTACAAAAGCCTGCGACTGTGAAGAGACCTGCTGCGAGAGTTTTACCAAAAGGCGGGAGGGGATGGATTCTTTCAAAAGCTCTGTGGTGCATCCCAGCAAAACCATCAGCATTGACTGCGAAGCGGTGAAATGTGTCTACAATTCCAACTATAAATGTCATGCGGACCATGTGGATATCAAGGGCTGCGGTGCCTGCGACTGCAAAGAGACGGCCTGCGCCACGTTTACGGAGAAATAATCTGGATTCAAAAAACAAAAAAATCAAAATTTGATATTGACAACAAATGAAATCTATGGTAATGTAAGACAGTGTGAAGAACACGATGTGCTGAAACACATGACCAAGCAGAGTATCCGCTCTCACCTTACGGCAATCGAGCCAGTAAGCGTTCACGACATAGATTTCATACACAGGCAGGAAGCTGCTCTGTGTTCGGTGAGTGAAAGTGGATAGTCATGCTATCCACTTTTCTTATGGGGAGGTATAAGACCATTAGCGATTTAATGATTAACGAACAGATTCGGGACAAGGAGATTCGTCTGATTGGGGAGGACGGTGCGCAGCTGGGCATCATGCCCGCCAGAGAGGCAATGAGAATGGCTGAGGAGGCGGGTTTGGATCTGGTGAAGATTGCCCCCACCGCGAAGCCCCCGGTGTGCAAGATCGTCGATTACGGCAAGTACAAGTATGAGATGGTCAGAAAGGAAAAAGAGGCAAAGAAGAAGCAGCGGACCATTGAAATCAAGGAAATCCGCCTGTCCCCCAACATTGACACCAACGATTTGAACACCAAGGTCAATGCCGCCAGGAAATTCTTGAGCAAGGGCGACAAGGTGAAAGTGACGCTGCGGTTCCGCGGTCGTGAGATGGCCCATATGAACACCAGCAAGCACATATTGGATGATTTTGCCCAGAGCGTGGCCGATATCGCGGTGATTGAAAAGGCACCGAAAGTAGAGGGCCGGAGCATGACGATGTTTTTATCCGAAAAACGTTAGGATGAGTGAGTTAATATATAAACGGCGTTTGCTGTAAAGGATTTTATCGCCGAGTATATATAGATTATTAAAATTTAGGAGGAAATTGCTATGCCCAAAATGAAGACAAACAGATCTGCTGCAAAGCGTTTTAAAGTGACAGGAACGGGTAAGCTGAAAAGAAATAAGGCTTACAAGAGCCATATCTTGACCAAGAAGTCTCGGAAAACCAAACGTAATCTGAGGAAACCTGCCATAACGGACAAGACGAACGAGAAGAATATGAAGAAGATTCTGCCCTACTTGTAAGGCGGACAAGATGTGCGGTTTAAATTAGAATCAGGAGGAGATTAAGAATGGCAAGAATTAAAGGTGGCTTGAACGCCAAGAAAAAACATAAAAGAGTATTGAAGCTTGCGAAAGGTTACAGGGGAGCAAGGAGCAAACAGTACAGAATAGCGAAGCAGTCTGTCATGAGAGCTCTTGCCAACGCTTATGCGGGAAGAAAAGAGAGAAAGCGTCAGTTCAGACAGCTGTGGATTGCCCGTATCAACGCCGCGGCAAGGATGAACGGCCTGTCCTACAGCAGATTCATGTACGGACTGAAGCTGGCTGAGGTGGAAATCAACAGAAAGATGCTGGCAGAGATGGCAGTGAATGATGCCGAGGGCTTCAAGACACTGGCTGAGCTTGCAAAGAGTAAACTGGCATAAGTTTAGGCGAATGCAATCCCCCGGGAACGGATATCTGTCCCGGGGTTTTTCGTAAAGATAAGGAGATGGGGTTTTATGGAGAAGATTCTGATTGTGGTAGATATGCAGAAAGATTTCGTGGACGGAGCGCTGGGGACGAAAGAGGCCCAGGGAATCGTGGACAATGTGGCGGCAAAGATTGAGGGATTCGAGGGCAGGATATTCGCCACTCTGGACACGCATCATGCGGATTATCTGGAGACATTGGAGGGTAAAAAGCTGCCTGTGCCCCATTGCGTCAAGGACAGCGACGGCTGGCTCTTGAACGAAAAAATTCTGTACGCCCTGTCGGAGAAAAATTACCGTACTATCGAAAAAGGGACATTCGGCTCCACGAAGCTGGTAGAGGAAATCGCCAAGGCGGCTGCTGAAGGAGAGATAGAGCTGGAACTGGTGGGGCTGTGCACGGATATCTGCGTAGTGTCCAACGCGCTGCTGCTGAAAGCCCACTTTCCTGAGATGAAGATTGCCGTGGATGCCTCCTGCTGCGCCGGTGTGACGCCGAAGACTCACGAGGCGGCTCTGGAGACCATGGGGATGTGCCAGATTGATATCCTAGGGGCGCAGGCTGGCTGAAAGGAGAGAGATTCCATGGCATATTTCTTTATTGCGGACACACATTTCGGCCACGAAGCGGCGCTGGCTTTCGACAACAGGCCTTTTAAGACCATAGAGGAACATGACGAGGCTTTGATAGAGAACTGGAACAATGCGGCAGGCCCAGATGACGAGATATTTGTCCTGGGGGACATCAGTTGGTATAACGCTACTAAAACCAATGAAATCGTCAGGGCGCTGAACGGAAAAAAACATCTGATTGTCGGGAATCACGATAGGAATCTGTTGAAAAACCGGGAATTCCAGTCTCTTTTCATGGAGATAACAGATTATAAGGAACTGCTTTTTCCTGACAAAAAGGGAGTCGTGCTCAGCCATTACCCTATTCCCTGCTTCAATCATCATTACTACGGCTGGTATCACTTGTATGGGCATGTGCATATCAGCTTTGAGTGGAATATGATGAAGCGCGTGAAATACGAGATGGAGATGCTATACGATAAGCCCTGCGAAATGTTCAACTGCGGCGCCATGATAGATTACATGGACTATACGCCCAGGACATTGGAGGAGATTCTGGAGAGGCAGAAAGACAGTGAAATCAAATGATAGCTCCCCGGGCTCAACAAAGCGATATCGCTCAGCACTTTGCTGATTGAATAAAGGCTTTACGCCTGTTTTAGTCCAAATCCATACGAGCTAGCAGCGGCTGGGCTGACAATACCTTTAAACCCGCATCCACGTACCTGTGAGTGGGCCGACAGGCAATACCAAAAGCCACGGGAACAGGCGGAGCATAGATGAGAAAAGCCAGATTATAAGCAGTATACCTGAGTTTCAGGCAAAATAAAAACCAATCAAATACAATTTGATTGGTTTTTTGATAAATCTTAGAACTTTCCTGAAAGCAGGATACGGGAATCGAACCCGCCTCCTCAGCTTGGGAAGCTGATATACTACCAATGTACTAATCCTGCGAACAAAATTATTATAACACAGGTAGGAGCATTTTGCCAACTGTTTTTTTTCATTTTTTAAATTTTTTTTGTGAAAAATCTTGAGAAGATATAACAATGGATGCAAAATTTATAGAACTGGGCAGGATGGAAACATTGAATACGGCTTTATGGGGTATGGGAATAGTAGCAATTCTTATTAATATGAATGACTATCTGGTTACCAATCAGTTGGCAGATATTATAAGCAAAATGTGATATTTGCTATTATCCATATATTGTAAGGCATTTGTTGCTGAATGGAGCATATTTTGCTTTATTGAAAACAGCAGTAGGATTTGCAAATAACCGTTATCAAGTAATTGGATACGAAGTGAAGCTGAAGAATGAAATCAAAAACAGAAAGGCTGGAAAATGATATGGAAAGTAATATTCTTGAATTTGAATGTGTAGGGCTAAATGATGGTGGAAAATTCCCTATTGAGAATACAGGCAGGGGGGAAGATATTTCACCGGAATTTATCATTCAAAATCTATCTACAAACGCAGTTACTTTGATGATTACGCTTGAGGACTTGAGCCATCCGATAAAGGGATTTACGCATTGGATTATTTGGAATATTCCTGCAGCAGATAAAATTATGAAGGCAATCCCATCAGGGAAATCAATATCTTCATTACAAGGTGCGATACAAGGAATTGGGTATGGCTTTCATTGTTATGCGGGACCGAAACCGCCTAAAGGAAAATCTCACAAGTATTGCTTTACTGTTTATGTATTAGATTGTAAACTTGATTTGCCGCCCTTTTCTTTCAAACGAAAAGTTTTGAGGAAGGCTGATTGCCATATTATTCAGAAAGGAAGAATTTATGGGTATTTTGAATAAATAAATATGGAATACGTTGATAAAAGAGCCAGACGCGCAGACGAAGATGCCCATGTTATACTGCATAACGCTGAATATTGCCTAATGTATTGTCGAATCCTGAATTAGGTGGGGGAAATGGGGTAAAAGTCATCAGAATCTCATAGCGGCACAGGCGGCTATCTTAAATTGATGCCATAGAAATTTGGGTACTTGCAGGCGAAAGTATTGAAGAATGGCTTAAAATCAAGGTTTTTTAGGCTTGGTGGGGTTCATCACGGTGGGTGGTGGCCCCCCCTTTTTTGTGTTTCTTGATGCCGCTGATAGGATGGCGATAGGGGAAAAAATCGTACTATCAGGCAAAAGTATACTTTCACGCAAAAGTCAGGGGTTTCCGTGATAGTATAAAGCGGAAAGGTAAAAAGGTGTAGGGTATTGTCGGTTTTGGCTGAAAGGCGTATTAGTTTGACGGAAAATGCTGTTGAAAAACGGGGGATATGATACAAACACGGAAATGGCTCGGAGTTTTCGTGTTTGTATATGAGTTTCCGTGATAATATGGAGTTTTGCGTGATAGTATACAGAAAAATTGAAAAATGATAGCGAGGGAAAAGGGGGTGTTCAATGACCCTTTTTTCATTTTCAGGCAATTCATGAATTTCTTCATTTCTAAAATGCAGCCTTCTAATAAAATCCCCCCAATGCACATAAAACCGTTTCTTTTTATCCAGATAATCCCCACAAGAAATAAAACCAATAAATCTGAAAAATGAAGATATTTTACAAGACGCAGGAAAAAATAAGAGGTAAAATGGCTTTTGACAAGGAGGTAATCCACATGAAGAAAGAAATAAGGACAGTGGTATACGATGATGAATTGAGGATGGAGGCATACCGCTTTGAGGGAATCGTGCAGCCGTTTCCAAGCCATTTCCATGAGCATTATGTCATAGGTTTTGTGGAGAAAGGGGAGAGGGTGCTTTCCTGCCGTGACAGGGAATATGCCATAGAGGAAGGGAGCATTGTGCTTTTCAATCCGGGCGACAGCCATGCCTGTGTGCAGAGTGATGAAGGGACGTTTGATTACCGGGGATTTAACATTTCAAAGGAGGTCATGCTCGATCTGGCAGAGGAAGTTACCGGGAAATGGGAACTTCCGGGATTTTCAAGAACTGTTATCTGTGATGAGGAGATAGCCTGCCACCTGCATCCTCTGCATGAGATGGTCATGAAAGGAACGGGGGAGTTTAAGAAAGAGGAAACATTGCTGTTCCTGCTCTCGTACCTCATCCAGAATTATGGGAAGCCTTTTGAAAGCTGCATCCCGGAATGCAGACAGGAGATTGAAAAAGCCTGTGAATACATGACAGCACATTTTACGGAGCGCATCTATTTAGACCAGATATGCCGCCATGCGGGGCTTAGCAAGTCAACGCTGCTGCGGGCCTTTACAAAAGAAAAAGGGGTCACGCCGTACCGATACCTTGAGACAGTCCGCATCAATGAGGCAAAGAAGCTGTTATCGGAAGGTGTGCCGCCCGTGGAGGCGGCCATAAGGACAGGGTTTTCCGACCAGAGCCATTTTACAAATTATTTTAATCAGTTCATAGGGCTTGCGCCGGGGACTTACCGTGAAATATTTTCGGAAAAAGACGGGGACGGTGGGCAGCATGGGGAATAGGAGAACGGCCGGGCATCTGGCGGCGCTGTTCACCATCATCATATGGGGGACGACATTCATATCCACCAAAGTCCTGCTTACGGATTTTAAGCCGGTGGAAATCCTGTTCTTCCGCTTTGTCATGGGTTTTGCGGCATTATTTTTGGTCTGTCCGCACCGAATGAAAGGCGTGGGGCGCAGGCAGGAGCTGACTTTCGTGCTGGCGGGTTTGAGCGGAATATGCTTATATTACCTGCTGGAGAATATCGCGCTTACATATACGATGGCGTCCAACGTGGGAGTCATCATCTCGGTTGCGCCGTTTTTCACGGCAATCCTGTCACGCCTGTTCCTGAAATCAGAAGGGAAGCTAAAAGCGAATTTTTTCATAGGCTTTGTGGTGGCAATGGCGGGTGTTGCACTAATCAGCTTTAACGGCTCCCGGATGGAACTGAACCCGGCGGGGGATTTGCTGGCAGTCCTTGCGGCATTTGTGTGGGCGTGCTATTCCATACTGACAAGGAAGATCAGCAGTTTCGGCTATCAAGTCATACTCACCACACGGAGGACATTCTTTTATGGAATTTTGTTCATGGTTCCGGCATTATTCCTTTTCAACTTTGAAATGGGGCTGGAACGGTTTGCGAATATGACGCATCTGCTCAATATCCTGTATCTTGGGCTGGGGGCTTCCGCACTTTGCTTTGTGACATGGAACCTTGCGGTAAAGGTGCTTGGCGCAGTTAAGACCAGCGTCTATATTTACATGGTTCCCGTCATAACGGTGGTGACTTCCGTGTTAATACTGAAGGAGCCGGTAACGTGGGTTTCCATTATGGGGACAGTTCTGGCGGTTGCAGGGCTTTTCCTTTCTGAATATAGCGGGAAGGGGAGTGGGAACAGTGAATGAGCCTGCGATAAGGACGGAGGAGCAGATCATCAGCCTGTTCCCAGACAGGGAAACGCAAGTCTGCCGGGGATGGGTGCTGAAAAGAATGGAAGGGCAGCTTTTGGTCTATCCGCTGTATTACAAATTTTCGGAAGGGGATATCCCGGAGAACGTACGCAGATGCGAGGAGATCAGCCGCCAGTGCGGGGCAGTGTGTGTGTTCCGCATCGTGGAGCATACCAATTACCGCCTGAGTTCCATCCTTACGGACAATGGGTACGGGCTGGAAAAATGCGGCGTGGTCGGTGAATGGAATTTAACGAGGGATGCCGGAAAAATGTGTATGAAAAGGAAAATGCCGGAGGGATTGTTCCTGAAAAACGGGAACGGCGGGACAGAATATGTCATGGCGGGAGAGACGGTCATTGGGATAAAGCGCCAGGGGCTTTTATTCCTGCTGGACGGGAATCTGTCAGATACAGGCTTGGAGGATATCCTGCGGTTTGCAGCGGCAAATAGAATTGTAAAGATACTGGCAGATATTCCGGGGAGGGAAGAACTGCCGGAGCAGTATGGGCGGCTGGGCTTTCGCAGGGTCTATCTCTACCGCCGTTATCAAAAAAATCAGGAGGAGAAATCCTCCGGAAAAGAGGGATAGAAAATGGATTTACAGAATGAAAAATGTGTCATGGTGATTGATGAGAACCTGCCGCTTGGCATCATAGCGAACACGGCGGCAATCATGGGCATCACGCTGGGGAAGCAGATGCCGGAGGTCGTAGGCGCAGATGTGTATGACAGGACGGGCAATGGTCATTTGGGGATCATTGAATTTCCAGTGCCGATCTTAAAGGGCAATGTGGAGGTGATCAAGTCTATCCGAGAGAAGCTGTATGAGCCGGAGTTTTCGGACTTGACGGTGGTGGATTTTTCAGACCTTGCACAGGGGTGCAAGACCTATAATGAGTTTATTGAAAAGATGAAGGACGTTCCAGAAACGGAACTGAATTATTATGGGGTTGCCATCTGCGGTGCGAAAAAGAAAGTAAACAAATTGACGGGAAGTATGGCGCTGCTGAGATAAAGGATATACAAAAGCTAACCGCCGCATATGGTAGGCCGCCATATGCGGCGGTCTGCTGTTTCCACAGGCAGGTTTGACAGCAGAAACCGCTTGGAAAGCGGGGAAAACAGAGTTAATATGCTGACACGGCGGTTTACGTTTCCCCTATATCGGACGAAAGGCGAAAAACTTTAGGGCTGATTTGGCCTTTCAAAAACAAAAAATCTGCGATTCACGTAGCCAGATTAACCATTCACGAAGTAGGCGTTAGAAATCGCCCTTATTTTTCCGATAAGTTAGTTGAGGACTGGAGGTGGCAGAAACGATAAAAATTGCGGTGTGTGATGATGAAAAAAACATAAGGTCTTACCTCGTTTCGCTCATCAAAAAGCAGGGCGGGGAATACGGCATCACGGAATATGCCTCTGCCGATGCGTACCTTTCGGACGGTAAGGAGCATGACATTATATTTCTGGACATAGAGATGGGCGGCTCCGGCGCAGGCATGGACGGCATGGGGCTGGCAAGGCATATCCGGGGCATGGAGGCGCAGAAACAGCCCATCATCATTTTTGTGACAGGGTATGAAAAATATGTGTATGATGCGTTTGACGTAGGGGCGTTCCAGTATCTTGTAAAGCCCGTGGACGAACAGAAATTTGCAGAGGTGTTCGGACGGGCGGCGGGGCAGATCGCATCGGAGGCGGAGCAGCGGAAGAAAAAACTTGTGATCCAGTATGGCGGCGAGGGAAAGGCGATACCGCTGAATGACATTTACTACATGGAAAGCCGGAACCACAATATCATCCTGTACCTAAAAGACGGAAGTATGGAATACTATGCGAAGATCGGGGATTTGGAGGAGGAGCTTGCGGGGCAGTTCTACCGCATCCACCGGGGATACCTTATCAACCTTTTCCATGTGGAGGGTTACGATAAGACGGAGGTAAGGATGGCAAACGGGGATAAGCTGCTGCTTTCAAGGTATAAATATGACGGCTTTGTGCAGGCATACATGGATTACATTTCGGAGGAAAGCCTATGAGCCAGCCAGCGTTTGAAATAGTGAATAGCATATTGGATATATGGAAGATTGCCATACAAGCAATTATGTTCCTTGTTTTGTGGGCGGCGGCTTTCAGAGGGAAAAAAGGAAAAATGGATGGCATTGCGGCAGCGCTGTTTATCCTTGCCAATATAGGGATAGGATTCCTTCCGTGTGCCGCTTGGGTGCGGTATGGCGTTTCCGCTTTTGCAATAATGGGGTATGCGGGGATACGTTATAAAAAGCAGATTGGAAAAGCAGTATTTGTGATGCTCTCCTTTTATAATCTCCATTGTCTTGGCTATTTGATGGCGAGCAGTATTTACGAAAAAATAATAAATGTAATGATGAAAAGCCTAGATATGATGCAGGATAGTTATTTGCAGGAAATGTATCACTGCATGACAGTTGGGATGTTCTGTTTGGTATTTACTTATTCGGTATTATTTGTGGCAATGGTGCTTATTTTGTACAGACTTATGAAGGGTGTAACCATAATGGCGTGGCAGGATGTTATCCTGCTTTCCATCCTGAATTTTGTCGGGAGCATGATTGCAAACGTGGTCAACGGCCTGCTTATTGTAAGAATAAATACAGATGCTTTTGTGCTGTTTGATGAAAAGCCAGACCTGCTTTGGAAGATTCCCATGATAGCATTATGTATTTTTGCGGGAGAGGCCGCCCTGATTTATTTCTGGCAGAGATACCGCATCCTGCTTGCTGAGAGGCAGAAACATTTCGTGGAGGAACAGCAGGTCAAGGCCATGAAGATGCGTCTGGAGGAAGCGGAGAATTTTTATGGAAGCATCCGGAAGGTGCGTCACGAGATGAAGAACCATATGGCGAACATTAAAGGACTGGCAGGAGCCGGGGAGTATGGGGAAATAGAGGATTATATACGGCGGATGGATGAGACCATGCAGGAACTGGAATATAAGTATGTGACGGGGAATGCAGTGACGGATGTCATCATCAATGACAAATGCCGCAGGGCGGAAAAGGCGGGAATCCGGTTTGATGCAGATTTTCGGTATGGCGGGGAAATTCCCGTGTTTGATATGGGGATCATATTGAACAACCTTTTGGATAATGCCATAGAAGCCTGCGAAAAACTGGAAACAGGTAAAGGATTTATACGCCTTTCATTAAAGCGGAAAAAGCAGTTTTTGATACTGTATGTAGAAAATAGCTTTGACGGTGCTGTCCCTGTAAGCAAAGGCAGTCCACTCCCGCCTACAACGAAACAGAGTATCCTGCCGGGAATCATTACGGAGCATGGGATAGGGCTTGAAAATGTGCGGGATATTGCAGAGAGGTATTTCGGCGGTGTAAACATAAAAGTGAAAGGGGATGTGTTCCATGTGACGGTAATGCTGCAGCAGGGGGAGGTGGGGAAGGTAAGTAAATGACCTTGCACTAAATGAAACTCAAAAACAGATTAAAACGGAGGAATAAAAATGGCTATCAGTGGAATAGGACAGAATTATTATCAGAACAATGTGGAAACAAAGAGAAATACGAAAAATGTGAACGGTACGGAAAAATTCGCACTGGAAAAAACAGGCAGTACACAGGAACTATCGGAAGCGGAAGAAATGGAACTGTTCAAGAAGGAATTTTATGAAGACCTTTCTAAAGTCACCAATCATAGGATGGTGAGCAATGCGGCTGTCAATATCTCGGAGGCGGCATTCAAGGCAATGAAGGAAGACCCGCAATACAGGGAGAAGGTTCTTTCACTGATTCAGAGGGATTGGGGGGATTCCTATGCGCCGAGGAACTGTTCCGTGCTGATAACTGTCGGTGCGACCCTGAATGAGTACAGGGCGGATTCATGGCCCGTTGGCTATGATTCGGAATTTGATGTGCGTTCACAGAACAGTTTCTATAAAAGGACGAGTGACAAAAAAGACAGGCAGAAGGAACTGTTGGAAGAATATCTGGAAAAGCGGGCACAGTCTAAGAGACAGCAGCAGGAGCTGTTGGATGAAAAGATTGCAAAGGCGGAGCAGGAGAGAAGCAGGCTGGCAAAGGCGTGGGCTGGTGAAAGGCAGATGGCGGCGGCATCCAATGCTTATGATGCAAATGTCATGACGGAGATAGCGGCAGGCGGTGATTCGCTGCCTGGTTAATGAAGGGCATCATGCCCGGACTTACCGCAAGGGGGCATGGGCGGCTCCGAATGACAGAGGGCTGTAGGTAAGATTTTTTGAAGGAGGATGAAAATTATGTCAATGGAGATCACAAACAATTACAGTAACTATGCGGCAAATTATACTGATGCCGTGAAAAAGCCGGATGTCAGGGCGGCAACAGAGGTAAAGACAAGCAAATCAACAAACAGCAAAGACAAGGTGCAGGCGTATTATGAACAGCTATGCAAAAAATTTCCACAGATAAATTTCAACACAAATGGCGGCGTATTACCGAGCAATAGCAGCAGAGTCACGGTAAATCTTTCGTATGACTGTTTGAAGAAAATGGCAAATGATCCTGAATTCGCAAAAGAAATCGAATGGAATCTGTCGGGAGAAGTTGCTGCAAACTCAATGGTTTATGGGTGGGCGCAGAGAGATGGTGTCGTACTTGGCGGAAGGACTGTTACATATGATGCCAATGGCAACAGGCAGTCATCCTGTGGCGGCATGAGGACAGCAAATACAGGGAATGGAAATAACAATACTGATAAAATACAGAAGAAGTATAAGGAAGAGGAAGAACGCCTGTTAAAAGCCAGAAAGAAACGTGAAGAAAAGGAAAAAATTGCTGAAAAGCAAGCAGAGAAAAAGGCGGAGGAAGAAAAAGCAGCGGAACGTCGGGCAGAAAGAAAAGAGCATATGGAAAAACTGATGGAAGGGACGTACAAGGTATCTGCCATTGGCACGGATATGAAAAGCGTTACACAGAATATTGTTGCGGCGTTATCCGGCACATCGTCACCCACAGGGGCAAGTTTTGATATAAAGGCATAAATAATCCTTACATCCAATTCCGCAGAGGTGCATAAAACTTTGCCCCTGCGGATTGCTCCGGCATATTGCATGGGAGCGAATGTGGCTCTAACGACAGAGGGCTGTTACATAAAAATAACTTCTCGGAATCTCAATGAATGAGATTCTAAGCGAAGATTGACAACTGAATATCATGCAGGAAAAGAAATTAGAGAAAAATGGACATAAACATTGGACATAGTGGGTACTATGCCTTGAAAAATCTTATGGAATCGCTTAATATATCATTATTAGGCGGCTAAACCTAAGAATGATAAAACGGAGGATTTTCATATGTTATTGCAATTTAAAAATTTAACAATTAGAAATGCAACTGTTAAAGACGCAGATTTATTATCATCATGGTGGAATGATGGAAAGATTATGGCTCATGCAGGTTTTCCTAATGGGACTGGTGAAATGGCAGATGAAATTGCTGAAAAAATCAAAAGGGACACTGATGAAGACAGAAGACGTCTGATTGTTGAACTTGATAAAAGACCTATTGGTGAAATGAGTTATAGCAGGGAGAGCGAAGCTACAGTCGAAATCGGAATTAAGATTTGTGATTTTTCAGAGCATGACAAGGGGTATGGAAAAATACTTTTGAGTATGCTTATCTTTTCATTATTTGAAGATATGGGATATAAAAAAGTAATACTTGATACGAACGTAAATAACAAAAGGGCGCAACATGTTTATGAAGAACTTGGTTTCAGGAAGGTGCAAGTTAGGGAGAATTCATGGCGAAATCAACTTGGAGAGTTGCAATCTTCTATTGATTATGAAATGTATCGAGAATATTTTGTGAATTTTGCAAAATAAAAGGTATTTTATTCTCCAATTGTATCATGAGATGTATTAAGCACTTAGGTAAAATCTAAGTGCTTTTCTTATGTCCTATTTACAACATCAGAGCAAAAAGGAGGATATGAAAAACTGAATATTGGTTACTTATGGTAGCGGTTTATCCTTGTGGAAAATCAGCTACCTTTTTAATTTTCAGTAACTATCAATTTATCACAGAAAGAGCGAGGTGTTAGAAATGATTGAGAGTAAACAGGAAGTCAGCAGAGATTTAGAAAAGGCATTGCAGGCATTGAAACAGGCGCAACAGCGTGTAGCCAACGAAAAGAAAAAGCAGAACGAGAAGAAACGCAAAGCCGAAAACCACCATAAGTACATCATGGGCGGCATTATCGTGAAGTATTTCCCTGACTGCTACCGCTATGACGAGGGCGAGTTAAACCGTATCTTGTCGGTTGCCTTGCAGACAAGGGAGTGTCAGCAGATTATATCCAAAATCAAAGCGGAAAGCCGAGAAACCACTCCCCCACAATCCACTCTCCCCAATGCCGAAAATGAAAGCGAGGGCGGTACGGAATGACAAAGGCGAGGACACTGGAAAGCCGAGGTAACGTATCCACCCTGTTTACAGGGTGCGCACATACCACCAGAGGTGGTATGTGCGCCCTTCGGGGAGCAAGTTTCACTTGCATGGACTCCTGCGGAGGGCGTTGTCTGCCTTGCGGCAGCCAAAAGGGGAAACGACAATTCCCCTTCGCAAGCTGCGCTTGCTACCCTTTAGTGAACTTTGCGTTCAGACAAAAGCCAAAGTGCGGCTTTTATCTGCCCACAAAGTCTATGGGTGCGCCCCACTACCCTGTCTGCAGAATGTAGGTGTTGCGTATGGCTAATGTTACGAAACAGGCAAGCACACGTTTCTCCATAGTCAAGCGGAGCAAAGGGCAGTCGGCAGTTGAGAAAGCGTCCTATATCAGCAGGAGTATTCTTGTCAGTGAATTTGACGGACAGACATATCGACCAAAATACCATGAAGATTTAGTCCATAGCGAAATCACTCTCCCACCCAATGCGCCTAAAGAGTATGCAGACCGAGCCACCTTATGGAACACTGTTGAACTGTCAGAGAAAGGACAGAAATCACAGCTTGCAAGAATGTTAAAAGCGTCACTCCCCAACGATTGGAGTTATGAACTTGCGGAAGAAGTCGTGAGGGATTATGTGCAGAGGAATTTTGTTGACAAGGGAATGTGCGCTGATTGGGCAATCCATGACAGCGAGAACGGCAAAGGACAGCGCAATCTCCATATCCATGTTTTACTCACAATGCGCCCCCTCACAGAAAATGGGGAATGGGGAGCGAAACAGAAAAAAGTGTATGACCTTGATGAAAATGGGGAGCGTATTCCTGTCATTGACAAAAAGACAGGACAGCAGAAAGTTGACAAGCGCAATCGCAAACAATGGAAATGCCATACTGCCGACAGCACCGATTGGAACAGCAGGGAAAACGCTAAAATGTGGCGAAAGGATTTAGCTGACACAATCAATGCAACCAATGAACAGTTGGGGATTGCGCTACATTGGGAACACCGCTCTTTTAAGGAACAGGGAATTGACCGAGAGCCGACAATCCATATCGGGGCGGTTGCCAACGCTTTAGAGCGCAAAGGCATACAGACCGAGAGGGGCAACATCAATCGGGAAATCATCAAGAATAATCTGCTGTTGGAACAGGCGAAAGAAATGCTCATGCTTGCCAAGCAGGAATTTCACAGCGCACAGTACGCCAAGATTAAGAGTACAGCGGTCAGCGTGAAGAATGAAGTCATGGAGATGATTACAAAAGTGAGGGAGCGCAAAGGCAGGCTTGACCTGCCGATTGTCAGCGGAAAGCACCTAAGAAGAATATCCGACCGAACCGCTTTGCAGTCAGCCGACAATGCGGAGAAATTCATCACGACAAGGAAGATAGACAGCTTTGAGAGCCTTGCGAAATTCACAGCGGATAGGGAGCAGAAATACCAGCAGTTGGAAACGGTACATCTTTCCAAGGGGCAGAAACTAAGCCGACTAAAGGAACTGTCAAAAATGTATGCCCTCTATGCGCCAATCCAAGCCACCTATAAGGAGAGCCAGTCACTCAAAGGATTTGCGAAAATGAAATACGATAGGGAGCATAAGGACAGCTTATCGAAGTACCCCGAATTAAAGGAGCGTATGCAGAGCCTTTTGCAGAACGGCGAGAAGATAACGCCGAAACAGTGGAAAGCCGAGATACAGTCTTTGCAGTCCGAGTATGACAGTATCGGCAGGGAACAGACCAAGACCGCCACAGAGTTAGCGTATGCGGAAGTTATCAGCTATAACAAAAAGAACCTTGAAAGGGAACTTCAGAACGAGAGCCGACAGCATAACAGACAACAGAGCAGAACGAAACGGAGGGAGGAAGAAATTTAATGAAACTTCAATAAGGCTTTTGGGAATCCCGCCAAAAGCCTGTTATACTTTAGCCAGGATCGGATCAAGAAGCCGTCGTACTTCTAAAGCGCATTCTGCATAGAGCTGTAGGAATTCAAGAAAAGGAAAGATGCCAAAATACTGCCCGACATAAATGATGACTGATTTAGGCCTGGTCTCCTTGTAGTTCTTCGCTACGACAGGCAGGGATTTCCCTGAATACTTTTTCCCTTCGTCTAGGTTCTTGTAAATCTGGAAATAAAGGTATCCCACCAGCGTCATTACGATATGGTAGGTAATATAGTTGTATTTTGTGCTCTTGAAGTCCTCCGGCTTCCAGAAGTCCTTCATCTGTCGGAAGTCCTCTTCGATTTCCGGGCGCAGCTCGTAGGTATTTATGATCTGCCGTGCAGTCTTGCTGGTGTCAGTCGTCATAAATACAAAATATCTGTCTGTCTTTTTGTCATGCACGACACAGGCGTTGACCGGGACATCCTTTTGCGGCTCGTCGCTTTCCCATAAGGGACCCAGGTGCGTCACCAGCTGGATTTCCTGGTCCTTCCTCTTCCGGCTGGGGTGCTTCTGCCATTTCCCGCCGGTGGCGGCCAGCTTCACGGCATCCTGGTAGATGGACATGTTCTCCCGGGCAGGGATGTAGGTGTCCACCTTGCGGACGGTCTTGAGATAGTTCATCACCTCCCGTGACAGGAATCCCCTGTCATTGATCAGTATGTCGTTCTCGTGGAAGCAGGAAGTGTTCTCCAGCATCTCCCTGCACTGCGCCATGTCATGGGTCTTCAGTGTGCCGAACACGGCCTCCTCCACTATCCCTGAATCATCCAGGACGCCCCTGAGGACGCCGAGCTTATATCCGCGCATGGCCTCCCCGTCTATCTTTACCACTGAAGAATTTTCATAGTTTTCATTGTCCAGGTTGACAAGGACTTTGGTACAGTCCAGTATATGGATGCATGGCTGCACATCCAGCTCCTTCATCAGATGTTCCTGGACATAGTCGTTATAGAAAGAGATCCATTCCCCGCTGCTGTACTTCGCCAGGAGCTTGCGCATGACGCTTTCCGAAAAAAGCCCCTCATCCGCATCCCTCTCATTGTCCCAAAGGTTCCAGCCCAGTTCTGCCAGGAGCTCTGCTCCGGTCACTGCGAAAGGGACATCCGTAAGGCTGGTCTTGCGTTTGAGCTTGGCTGCGACAGCAAGGCACAGCAGGATGTCGAAAGGGATATGGCTGTTATCCCTGCGCTTGTCAGGCAGGGCCTGTGCAAGGTGTCCAGTGAGCTTATGTTTTTTCATCGTAAGGATGATGTCGTCAATCAGATTGGGGAATGACATTTCTGCTGCATCTATTTTTCCTTTGCGTATCGCCTCATAAACCTTTTCCTTATCTTTCCGGCATATCTGTATCATAGGCCACCTCCGCTTTGGTATCATGGGAATCCCCCATTCATTATACCAGATTTTCAGAATCTAGGCCAAAAGACTTATTGAAGTTTCAAAAAAATCTGATTGATTTAGCCGGGATTTCGGGGTATAATGGCATTGAGGTCATATACCTTTTGGGAATGGCTTTTGCGTTTCCTACTATACAAAAAGGAGGTTTATGGCTGATGGATACGGAAATAAAAAATGCGGTCAGCGCAACAGACCAGGACGCACAGTATGATGATAAGGCAAAACGCCTCTTGGGGAATAAGATTATCCTGGCGCATATCCTGGTAAAGACGGTTGACGAGTTTCGGGGAATGAACCCGAAAGACGTGGTATCCTATATCGAGGGAGAGCCATTTATCAGCGTGGTTCCGGTGGAGCCTGGGTTGACCAATGTGGAAAAAGAAGAAAACGGGCAGCGCATTGTTGGGATGAATACGGAAAATGCGGAGATAAACGAGGGGCTTGTACGGTTTGATATTATCTTTTATGTGCGGATGAAAGACGGCATCTCGCAGGTAATCGTGAATTTAGAGGCACAAAAAGATAACCCGACAGGCTACCATATCTTAAACAGGGCAGTATTTTATGTGAGCCGCCTTGTATCCTCGCAGAAGGAACGAGATTTTGTCAATCAGAATTATAATGACATAAAACGTGTATTCTCCATATGGGTTTGTATGAACATGGATGAGAACAGTATGGATTATATACATCTGACAGCTGATAAGCTGATAGGTTCTTATCCGTGGAAAGGCAGGCTTGATTTGCTGAATATTGTCCTGATCGGTATATCAAATGAACTTCCGGAGCATGATGAGAAGTATGAGCTTCACCGTCTGCTGAGTACGTTGCTTTCAATGGAATTAACCGTTGATGAAAAATTAGAGATTATAAAAACCGAGTACCATGTTCCAGTAGATGATGAATTGAGAAAGGATGTGAGCGCTTTGTGTAATCTTTCACAGGGAATTAGGGATAACACTTTAGTAGATGTTATAATGACCATGTATGAGAATAATTTTACGCTTGAACAGATAGCCGTTGCGACAAAAAAAAGCGTAGAGGAAGTTAGTGCTATCATCAAAAAGCGTGAGCCTGTACTGGCATAATTACAGCAACTAAATAACACATACAGTAAAGCAGTGGATTCGTTTTTGTTAGAGAAAACAATTCGCTGCTTTTTCTGTTTTCAGGAAGAAAGACAGTCATAACAGATTGTCTTTTTTCGTGCAAAGAAAGGAAAATCAAATATGGCAGATGCAAAAAAAGGGAGAAAGTAAAAGAGATCACTGACAAGTTGGAGGAAGGCTTAAAAGAGCTTTTCGAGAGCGAGAAATACAAAAACTACCTCTCCACCATGTCAAAATTCCATAATTACAGTGTCAACAACACGCTCCTGATAGCCCTACAGCGCCCTGACGCCAGTTTGGTCGCAGGCTACCAGGCATGGCAGAAGAATTTCAACCGCCATGTAAACAAGGGGGAAAAGGGAATCCGTATCCTGGCCCCGGCCCCGTACAAAATCAAAGAGGAACGGGATAAGTTAGACCCTGTGACCGGGGAGGCCATGCTGGATAAGGACGGTAGCCGCAGACGGAAGAAGTCGAGGTTAAAATCCCCGCTTTCCGTGCCGTATCCGTGTTTGACGTATCGCAGACGGACGGTGAGCCAATCCCGGAACTGGAGGCAAAAGAGCTTTTGTCCACGGTGGAGGGATATGAGGACTTTATCAAGGCGGTCACATTTGTTGCCCCGGTTCCGGTCAGCTTTGAGGACATTCCCGGTGATTCCAAGGGGTTCTTCAGCCCAACGGAAAAACGGATTGCAGTGCAGGAGGGCATGAGCGAAAGCCAGACATTAAAGACGATGGTGCATGAAACCGCCCATTCCATGCTGCATGATAAAGATGTAAACAAAGATATTTCTGCGCCTGCAAAGGACAGGAACACCAAAGAGGTGGAGGCCGAGAGCATTGCCTACACCGTGTGCCAGCATTTCGGTATAGATACTTCGGATTATTCCTTTGGGTATATTGCCGGGTGGTCATCAGGACGTGGCATGAAAGAACTGAAATCTTCCCTTGACACGATCCGCAGGACAGCATCGGAGCTTATCACGGGGATTGAGGAGCAGCTTAGGGAAATACAGCGTGACCGGGAAATGATGCAGGAACAGGAAAAGGAGAGCCTTTTGCTGATACAGAACAGCAATCTGTCCGAGTACAGCCTTGTAAATGTCCGAGGCATGGATGCTGCGGAGGTTGTGGAGGCCCTGTCCGCCATGAATGACAATGACAGGCTGAATATTGCCGCATATCTGGAGAGCAGGGGCGCATGGACTACGGAGATTGCCAATCAGGATACAAAAGAGTTTGGAGAACACCATTTGGATGTCCGGTATAATACCGACACAAACGAGGTCATTGATGTAAAAGTGGAAATGGAACTGAACGAGAGGGCAAAGGAGCCGATCAGTGCGGATGATGTGATTTTGAAAATTACACATTCGCGCGGTTTTGAGGTGGAGCGCATTACCAACAAGACACCGGAGGAAGTGCAGGAGATCATGGCTGCGCTTACAAAGCTGGAAGATAAAAGCACGCAAAATATCCGTGACTGTCTGAAAAGCTGTGGGGCTGATCATATCCCTATCATTGTGGACGGCGGCAGAAATTCCGGTACGCCGCAGTTTAATGACTTTGAGATTGACCTGGATAAGAAAGAGGTAACCATGATGAGCCACCTTTCCCCGGCAAAGCAGGCGGAGGGCATCATCAACCGACTGGAATTTGCCAAGACCGCTTTTTCCGATGACGAGTGCAACCTTATCGTGAATTATGCATTTAAGCTGAATGACATGGAAAAGACAAGGGAGCTTGCGGAGCGTATCTATTATGAGGAAACGGAAGGCAGCCAGGGAGCCGCCCCTGCGGTCATTGACGCACAGGCAGAGATTGACGCTCTCCCTGACCCGATGATAGGCTTATGGGAAATGGAGGAATATGGTTACACATGGGGTGAAATGCTGCCGCTGACGCAGGAGAAGGCATTGGAGCTTTTTGACCATGACCTGCCTGTGTACCTGCTCCATGAGGACGGTTCGGAAACAACGGTGAATGACCGGAAACAAATCATAGCCCATAAAGGCATTTTCGGTATTGAAAAAGGCGATTGGGAGAATGAAAAGAACCTGCGGGCTATGTTGGGAGAACTTGAAGCGGGCAGGGCAGGTAAGGAAGCACAGCTTTTATACGGGGATTCTGATAAGTACGGCATTTATCAGTTAAAGGACATTCCGGAAATGCGGGAATTCCAGTTTGCCGGCACGGAATCCTTAAAGCGCAGGGGCATCAAAAAGGACAATCTCGATGCCATTAAGCCGGAGAATTACAACCTTGTTTATGTGGGCGAGCTTTCCAGGCTGCAAGGGCGGACACAGAGCGCAACGCTGGAAGCTGTCGGAAAATGGGGGATATGATACAAACACGGGAACTGCTCAGAGTTTTCGTGTTTGTATATGAGTTTCCGTGATAATATGGAGTTTTGCCTGTTAGTATACAGAAAAATTAAAAAATGTTAGCGGGAGGAAAAGGGTTGTTCAATGGCCCTTTCATTTTGTCCTTTGATATGTTATAGTATATTTTGTATGTAAAAATAAATTCAAGGAGGAATCATGGAGCAGGTTTCATTGAAGATAGGCGAGCGGCTGAAAGAAATTAGGAATACAAGGCAGCTCACGCTGGATGATGTTGCGGAACTGACGGGTGTCAGCAAGCCCATGTTGGGACAGATCGAGCGCGGGCAGTCCTCACCCACCATCAACATATTATGGAAGATTTCAACAGGGCTGAAAATTCCATTGTCCTTTTTCTGCAAACAGGAGGAAGCGGAATATACGGTTACCGGACCTGACGAAAAGGATATGATTATGGAGGAAAACGGAGGGATGCGGGCTTACCCTCTATTCCCCTTTGACCCGGTGCGGAATGTGGAGGTGTTCTATATTGAGTTTGATGCAGGAGTGCGCCATGAATCACTGTCTCATGTGGCGGGCGTGGAAGAATATGTTTTTCTGGTGCAGGGGACGCTGAAAATGGTAATTGGCGGGAAGGAAGTGGTGCTGCAGGAAAAACAGTCAATACGCTTCCGGGCGGATGTTTCCCACGGATACCATAATGCTTCCGAGAAAGCCTGCACCGCCTATAATGTGATATTTTACCCGAATAATTAAAGGAGGAAACTGAAAATGTATGAATTGCTACAGGTCAGTGAGAAATGCTATTACATAAACTGCCCAGCGAAGATAGGCGTCTATGTGGCGGACAAGGAGAATGTCTATCTGGTTGACAGCGGGAATGACAAAGATGCAGGGCGGAAGGTTCGGCAGATACTGGATAAGAACGGCTGGCATCTGACGGCTATACTGAATACCCATTCCAATGCAGATCATATCGGCGGGAATAAATACCTGCAGGGGCAGACGGGATGTAAGGTTTATTCCGGCGGCATAGAGACGGCTTTCACGAAGTACCCGGTACTGGAGCCGTCCTTCCTTTATGGCGGTTATCCCTGTAAGGATTTGCGGCACAAGTTCCTGATGGCGCAGGAGAGCGGTGTGACGGATTTTTCAAATGAGAGTTTTCCGAAGGAGATTGAAGTGATACCGCTGCCGGGGCATTTCTTTGACATGGTGGGGTTCCGTATGCCGGACAATGTGGTGTTCCTTGCGGACTGCATCAGCAGCAGGGAGACGCTGGATAAATATGCGGTTTCCTTCATTTATGACGTGGGCGCATATCTGGAAACGCTGGATAAGGTGGAACAGATGGAGGCGGCCATGTTCGTTCCCGCCCATGCGGAAGCCTCTGTTGATGTAAAGGAACTTGTCCGTTACAACAGGGATAAGGTGCATGAGGTGGCGGACAGGATTCTGTCCATCTGTGGGGAGCCGATGTGCTTTGAGAGGATTCAGCAGGAAGTGTTCAAAGGCTATGGGCTTTCCATGAACTTTGAACAGTATGTTTTGGTGGGAAGTACGGTGCGCTCTTACCTTTCGTGGCTGAAAGATACCGGGAAAATGACGGCTGAATTTCAGGACAATATGCTTCTGTGGCAGAAAGCATAATTTTATGACCCGGAAACAGTCCGGGAGGCATATCGGCAAAGCACGGAAAATCTGAAATCCTATATGCAGCGCCAGTGGAGCCTTGTGGGAGGAATGGCTGGCACGTTCAGGGAGATGGAGTAAATGTGAAAAGGGACTGTTTTAGCGGTCCTTTTTCGTTGTTTTGTTAATACATTTGCACAAATGAATCTAAATTTGTACCCTTTATGGGAAACTACATCAGATGCGTATCGCTCCAGCTTTTCATATCTTTCAAAATAGGGATGAAACTTTTACCCAGGTCGGTCAGGGAATACTCCACCTTCGGCGGCACTTCCTGATAGATATAGCGGGAGATGAAACCGTCCTGTTCCAGTTCCCGGAGCTGCTTGGTAAGGGTGGACTGCGTGATGTCCCCAAGCCTTCGCCTCAGCTCCCCGAATCGCTGTACCTCATATTCCGCGATGTACCATAATATCGTTATCTTCCATTTCCCGCTTAAGATGTTCTGTACCCTGACCATAGCCGCGCATTGGGGCAGCGGCGCTTTCATGTTGCTCATAGGTGTCCCTCCTTCTAACGGCATTATACTATATCCGTCCTGTCTGTTCAAGGTACTATGATTTTTGATACCGGTATCATTTTCCGCACTATAAACGAAAAAAGACAGTACTTTTCTTTTCCCCTGCCAGTTGCTATCATGTGATTCAGAAAGGAGGCGGACGGGATAAACACATCAGTGGAGATAGCGGGCATCAGGTTAAAGAACCCGGTGATGCCCGCGTCCGGGACATTCGGCTCCGGGCAGGAATACAGCGGGTTCGTGGATCTGAACCAGCTAGGCGCGGTGGTCACAAAAGGCGTCTCATGCGTCCCGTGGGAGGGGAACCCGGCCCCAAGGATTATGGAGACGGCCAGCGGGATGATAAACGCGGTGGGATTGCAGAATCCGGGGATAGACGTCTTTATAGAGAGGGACATCCCTTTCCTCAGACAGTTTGACACGAAGGTCATTGTGAACATATGCGGCAGCACCGTGGCGGATTACCTGGAAGTGGTGGAACGGCTGTCAGGGCAGGAGATAGACATGCTGGAGGCCAACATCTCCTGCCCCAAGCCGGTGCCGCCGCGGTGGCGGTGGGGACGGCGAATTTCAGGAACCCCTGTGCCATGCCGGAGATCATCGGCGGGCTGGAAAAGTACATGGAGGAAAACGGTATCCGGGACTTAAAGGAGATTAGGGGTATCGTCAGTTAGATTTTTACAGACAGGAAGGAGAGATGTTTTATGCATTACATGGGAACGATATGGAGGCCGCCCTATGAGGCGGGGAGCGCACTGGTACAGGTGACGGCGGGCTGTACCCACCACAAATGCAAGTTCTGCACGCTCTATGAGGACGTGCCGTTTAAGTTCCGTATGTCGCCTTTATCCGAGGTGGAAGCGGACTTGAAGGAGATCAGCCGCTACTACCGGAATGCAAAGAGGGTATTCTTCACCGGGGCAAACCCGTTCGTCTTAAGTTTTGACAAGCTGAAAACGCTGGCGGAACTGGTGCGGAAATATTACCCAAAAGTGCAGTCCATCGGCTGTTTCGCCCGCATCACGGACATCACGCCGAAGACCACGGAGCAGCTACGGGAACTGAGGGGGCTTGGCTACAACAGCCTTACCATCGGCGTGGAGGCGGGTGACGAGGAATCCCTGTCCTTCATGCATAAAGGGTTCGGCACGAAGGAGATCATAGAAGAATGTAAAAGGCTGGATGAGGCAGGGATGGATTATAACTTCTTCTACCTTGCCGGGATATACGGCTCTGGGCATATGGAGGAAGGGGTGAAGAACACGGCGGAGGTGTTCAACCAGCTCCACCCGAAGGTCATTGTTTCCTCCATGCTGACGGTCTATCCGACCTCGGAGCTGTACCAGGAAATCCAGGCTGGGAACTGGACGGAGGAAACGGAGATAGAAAAGCTGTATGAACTGAGGACGCTGATCGGCAGCCTTGACATAGACACCTATTTTGCAACGATGGGGGCCTCGAACTGCATCAACGTGGAGGGGCATCTGCCGAAGGACAGGGAACGGATGGTCAAGTGGCTGGGTGAGGTCATCGGCGCTGTGGACGAAAAGGAGCTGCGCAGATACCGTGAGAACCTGCGGCATCTGTAAGGAGGGGAGCCATGATACAGGATATCTCCCCTTACAGGCTGGACACGGCATATGCCTTGACAGGAAAAACTGGCGGCAGCAGAGTGGCATCTCCGCACAGGGCTTCCAGATGAGTTGACGAACATTAATATTGCTTATGAGATGCTTGAAGCACTGCGGCTTAAAAGGGAGAATGCACTAAGGAGGAATGGGGAAAGGGCTCACAGGCCCTTTTTCCTATTCAGAAAACCGCTTGGGAAGCGGAGGAATCAGAAGTAATATGCTTACACGGCGGTTTGCGTTTGTGCCGCCTTGCGGGGGCAGCCGCCCCTATATCGGACGAAAGGCGAAAAACTTTAGACCTGTTTTTGAATTTTCCGTACTGTGTTTATGCCTTTCGTTCCCTTTCGTATGCCTTTCGTTCCCTCCATCCCAAAATAACAAAAAATCTGCCGATAAATTAAGTAACGGCAGAAACAGAAATTCGAGGTGATGAATTTTGAATATAGCAGTGGTCGATGATGAGGAAGCCATCAGAGAGCAGATTGGTGGATTCATAAAAAAACGGAATCCCGATTTTGATATAAGCGGTTTTGCCACGGGGGAAGGACTGCTCGCGGCAGAAAAGGATTTTGACATGATTTTTCTCGACATACAGATGGAGGGCATGGGCGGCATTGAGGCGGCGAGGAGCCTCCGGCAGTCCGGCGTGGATGCGGTGGTCATCTTCATTACAGGAATCAAGGAATATGTGTTTGAGGCTTTTGACGTGTCGGCGTTCCACTACCTGCTAAAGCCTATTGAGGAACAGAAATTCATGGAGGTGCTTGGCAGGGCGGCAGAGGAAGCCGGAAAAAGGAAAGGGCAGAAGGAGCGTCAGATATTCATACGGGCGAAGAACCAGGGGTATACGCTTAACCTAAACAGCATCCTGTATATCGAGAGCAGGGGGAAGAAGGTGGAGGTCCATACCAGGGACATGGAGGACATCATAGAGTCATATGCCACGATGGATGAACTGGAAGGGCAGCTTGGGGATGGCTTTTACCGCTGCCACAGGGGGTATCTGGTGAACATGGCGCACATAGCGAGGTATGACAGTGACAGCATCTTCCTTTCCAGCGGCGAGAAGGTTTACCTGACAAGGAAGAAGCACAATGAGTTTGTAAAGGCGTATATGTGGTATCTGCAGAATGGAGGGGTGTCCTGTGTATGAAGCGGTGAATGGCCTGCTGGGAGTGCTCTCTGCCATGTTCCAGGGATGCTGCCTGCAGTATTTCTTCGGGAGTTTTCTGGAGGGAAGGATAAGGGGACGCCATGCGGGATTATGGACTGTATTTTTGTATGCCGTGCTGAAGCTTGGAATGGATTTGATTCTGCCCTCAGATTATGGGAGTGTAAGGATTTTTGCGAAACTGGCACTGACCCTGTGCATCCTGACCATTCTTGCAGTGTGCTGTTACAGGGCGGCCGGAAAAATAAAGGTCTTCCTTGTGGTCGCTTTTCTTGCAACAGGCGAGTTCAGCTTTTTTCTGGCATATAATGTCTGCTGGCTGGGGAGCAATCTTTATTCCGTATGGATGTGGTGTGCGGAAAAAGGATATATTGCATCAATTGACGTTTTTGACGGATTATTGAAGGCCACCACATTGGGGATATCAGCGACAATGCATATCGTTTCCATAGTGATACTGTTTGTTTCCCTGAAAAGCATTGTAAGGAGTTTCAGGGAAAAGGATTATGCCATCCGCCGGATGGAATTATTGTTTATTTTAGCGCCCAGCATGACGGCGGTGTTTATCTGCACATTACTGCGTATGGTTTTAGTCACGATAGAGGATGGAATCCCGGCATCCTTATACGACAGATATCCGTCATTGACAGTTATGGTGCCGGTTGTCCTTCTGCTGTCCTTCCTGTCCATTCTGTTCGGAGTAAAGCTTTTTCAGGACATGATTTACTGGAACAGGGAAAAAAGCAGCCGGATCATTCTGGAGAAGCAGGTCAGCAGCCTACAGGAGCATATGGGGGAGATGGAGCGCGTCTATTCCGGGATACGGGGGATGAGGCACGATATGAAGAATACGATTTCCGTCATCATGCAGCTTGCGGCAGGGAAGGAGGAAGGGCTGCAGGTATATCTGGAGGAACTGAGCCGGACGATGGACAGACTGGAATTCCGTTTTAAGACAGGGAATACGGTGGTGGATACCCTGTTGAATATGAAGTACCATGAGATCGCCGGCACGGTGCCGGATCTGCGTATGGATGTGGAAGGGCTGCAGTTCCCTGAAAAGCTGTCCATCCAAAGTTATGATATCGGCATTATTTTAGGGAATGCGCTGGACAACGCGATAGAGGCATGTCGGAAACTGAAAGCGATAGAACCGGATGCGGAAGCCTTTATCCGCATCAGTTCATTCCAAAAGAAGGGATTGTTTTTCCTGAAGGTGGAGAACAGCTTTGACGGGAGGGTTGTGAGGAGACCGCAGAATGAGTTCCCCGTGACGGACAAGGCGGACAGGGAGAATCACGGGATAGGGATGGTCAACATCAAAAGCACGGCGGAGAAATACCAGGGAACAATGGATTTTAAGGTAAATGGCAGGGTGTTCATCCTGTCGGTGATGATGAAAAATGAGAGGAGAGAGGGAGATGGATTTCGGAGTGACAGGTAAATTGGGAGGGTGCTATCTGGCAGAGCAGTACCGGAAGAATGCGGCGGCTGATAAGAATGGAGGCGTGAGCTTTGCGGAGCTTGCGGCGGCGAAAGCGGCGGGGCAGTCGGATGTATCGGGAATGAGTTTTAAGGATATGTGGCAGGCAAGGTTTCCCGGAGCATATTACCATACGGCAGATGCGTCCAATATTCCGCAGGGGGTATGGGAGAGGAATGATTTCCCATTTGAGAAATTTTTCTGTAATGATTTAGACGAATCCACCGTGAATTGGAAACCAAACGGAGCGAATCCTGCTATGGATTCATCCGGGGTACAGTCAAGGCTCCATTCAATCGCCGGGCAGAAGTCGATTGTCGTGCCGCCGGAATTGGAAGAAAAAATGAAAAATAATCCGGCATTGGCAAAACAGGTCATGGCCAAAGTGGAAAATTTTATTGCAACAAACCAAGTACCCGGAAGGATATGCTCCCATCTGATTGTTTTGGATGAAAATGGGGAAATTGCACGTTTCAGAGCTTCCAGCCACGGTGGCAATATTACCGGCCCGACAGAGGAAGAAATGCGCCAGTTCAAGGCTGAGCAGGCGGCAAAGAGGAAAAGGCGTGAGGAATATGCCTATCTGAATGAGGCAGCTGCCCTAAAACGTAGACTGATGGAGCAGGAAGCGGACGAGAGATATTATAAGGACAGCATGACCAAAAAGGCAGTTTCGATTGCCGCATATGAGGCGGCAGGCATTTTGAAGTAAGGATATAGTTGCTCGGACTTATTGCAAGGGAGCGGATTCAGCCCTGAATGACAGAGGAGCTGTGATACAAATATGTTTTGGAAGGAGAAGATTTACTATGAGCATTCTGGGAGTAAACGGTGCTTTGGCGGGTGCATATCAGTACGCAAACCGAACGCAGAAAACAGGCACAAACAAAACGGGGTTTATGGAGCAGTTGCAGAAAACGGGAGAAACGGCAGACACATCAAAAGCGGATGCTTACACAGAATATCTGCGGTCAAAGTATGGCAATGTAAGAATCCAGAGTATCGGGAAAGACCAGAAGAGCCTTGACAGGGTAGGAAAGAGCATGAGCGGCAATGATGTTGTGATTGCCCCGAACATTCTGGAGCAGATGGCAAATGACCCGGAAAAGGCGGCTTATTACGAGGGAAAGATAGATGACTTCTTTGAGGCCACGCCGAGATTGAAAGCATCCTTTGCGGCGCAGGGGCTTGATTACCAGCCGTGCGGGGTAGTCGTCCATGAGGATGGGAGCGTTACCTATATCGGCGGATGCGGCGATTCCCCAGAGCGTGTGGCGGAGGTGAATGCAATCAATAAGGCAAAGCGGGAGAAGGAAGCCGCACAGAGGGAAGCAAGTATGGAGCGCAGCCAGGAGGCGGCGGAAGAGCGGAAACAGCAGATGGAAATAGCTTACAGGAAACAGGCTGTGGCGGAGTTTTTTGCCAGTCGCGCAGTGGATATGAGCAGAGTTACATATACGGAAGCACCGGGAGTTATGGGTTCTGCGTTTGCGGCATATGAACAGAACATTATGGAAGCGGCGGGGATTATGGAAGCGGCGGGCATTATGAAGTAGGGAAGATTATGCCCGGACTTACCGCAAGGGGGCATGGGCGGCCCTGAATGACAGAGGGGACGCAGGTAAGATTTTTTGAAGGAGGATAATATTATGTCAATGGAGATTACCGGGAATCTTCCTGACTATGCAGTCAGGAAGCAGAATCACAGCGATTATGGGAAAGGCTACACAAATACTGCAAAGGAAAGCAATGTGACAACAAGCACGGTGGAACTGAAAACCTCAACCGGTGGAACAAAAACGGAACAGATCAAGACAGGGTACAGCAATGTCAATGACTATTCCAAATATCTGCAGGGCAAGTACAGCTATATGAATTCGGGTACAACCTCCATGCAGGGCGTCCCGACAACGGTATCCGTATCGGGTGCTTTCCTGAAGAAATGCATGAACGACCCGGAAAAAGCAAAATATCTGGAAGAAAATCTGGCGGCATTGCCGGACTGTGCGAAAAGCGCAGTATCGAGCTGTCGTGGAACACTGACCAATCTCAGCTACAGTGTTGACGCAAATGGGAATATTTCAGTAGCAATCTCCGGTACAAGTGACCCGGATGGAAAAATAGCGAAAGAAAATGCGGAACGGCGGGCGAAAGAGAAGAAAGCAGCCGAGGAAAAGGCCGCCGAGAGGCGCAAGGAGAAAAAGGCGGAGGAAGAAAAGGCGGCGGAACGGCGGGCAGAGAGAAAAGAGCAGATGGATAAATTGACGGAAGGTACGTTCACGGTATCTGCCACTGGCACGAATGTGAAAAGCGTTACACAGAATATTGTTGCGGCAGTATCTGGCACATCATCACCCACAGGGGGCAGTTTTGATATTAAGGCATAAAGCCCCTTGAGTTCGGCAAACTTATCCGACAGCGGGGTAAGGAATTGTCTACAAATAACTGATGCGAGTTTATAGCCGTTTTCGTTGTATTTCTGGGCTTTCTCCTAAACAAGTTGCATCAGTTATTTTCCGACAATTCCTAAAGGTCTGGAAGGAACTGGCAGAGGAACGGGAGGAAAAATTAAAAGAGAAGAAGCAGGAGCGCACCGAGGAAAAGAGGAAGGAGCAGAAGGAACAGGAGGAAGAACGGCTGGAAAAGATTCAGGTTTCAGAAAAGCCGGTGACCGTCATATCGGATGCGTACCATAAGCCTGTTGACATCAAGGCATAACCAGTCAGAATACAGCAAAGGAGAGTGCAGGTCATGAATATTGATTACAGCCAGTTTTATAGGGGAACAACAAATATCCCCTCATATGGTAGCGGCGCATATAAGAAGGACACCCTTGTAAAATATGAGTTCAACACCACGGATGAGCATGGCAACAAGGTCATGGATAAGATGTCGAGGGAGGACACCCTGCAGGCGATGAAGGACATCCGTTCACAGTATGGGGACAGCGTCATAGTGGAGTTTTCGGGAGACGGCCTTGCGGCTCTTGCGGGAGGCGGCAAGTTCATGTCCGGCAGGGCAATGACCGAGGAGGAAGCGGCAAAGAGGGCGGCAAGAGATGCCGCATTCCAGGCGGAGAATGTCATACAGCATGAGAACACGCACAGGATTGTCATCCCGAATTATGAAACAAATGAACAGCTTTACAACAGCCTTGCGGGAGCCGGTGACAATGTGATCAGTTCCACGATGGGCATCATCTCGAATTACCTCATGCCGGGTGACGCTTCTGGATTATCGGAACAGGAAAGGCAGGACATGGCGGCCTTTGGCCTGGAGGCGGCCAGGTATCTGGCGGAGAATTATCTGGATGAATCCCATGCGGCAGATTTTATGTCCGCGATGGAGACGGTTGCGAAGTACGGCCTGAACGGTTCCGTTTCGGACGGCGGGAAGGTCATATACAATGTGCAGGAGGGGCAGGTGCGGATGTCCGGCGTACCCGGCAGCTATGTGGATATGGAGGGCTGGCTGAAGGCGAATGACACCGAGCTGTATAACCAGATCAACGAGCTGAACCAGAGCATCATAAACCATAAGGACGGGGAGAACCATTCCGCTAAGTTCATAGAATTATACACAAAAGCGGCGAAGAAGATACTGGATGCTTCTTCCGACACGAAGAAGGACAGCGGCTATGCAGACTGGAAGGAGAAAGTGGAAAAGACAAAGCTGCCGGCCACATTCCAGAATGTGAAATACAACGGCTTCCAGTCGTTTTTGGAAAGCCTGCAGAACCAGAGCAGCCTTTCCAATTCATGGATCAGCGCGAACATAAGCCGCTTTATGAAATGGCTGGCAGTCTGATGTAAGAAAATAAATTTTCAAGAAGGATGATTATTATGGCAATTTCAGGAGTAACGGATTACACAAACACATATGCGGCAAATTACGCCGGTGCTACGAAAGGCGGAAAAGATACGGCTCCCGCACAGCAGACCACGGAGGAATACATCAGCGGTCTGGAAAAGAAATACGGGATAAAGATTTCCCTTGTTGATTTTACAAATGAGAAACAGTCGGATGCCTATGTATTCGGGAGCCAGGGCGGGAACAATCTGGCACTTGCTTCCAATATCGCTGAAAAGATGGCGAAAGATTCTGCATTTGCGGCGAAATATGAGCAGGTGATTGCAGACGTTCCAAAATCGACAGAGGAAATGAAATCCCGGATTGCTGACCTTGGGGGAGAAAATCTGGCCTGCGGTGTTTCTATTGACAAAAATGGAAAAGTCTCATATTGGAGCGTAAGCAGGTACAACAGGGATACACGGCAGGGAACGGATTATAAGAAGATATTGCAGGAACAGTCGGAGGAAAAGCGGGCAAAGAAGAAAGAGGAAGAAGCCCTGAAGGAAAAACGGCTGGAAAAAGCGGAGACGCTGGAAAAGCTGTTGGAGAAGATCAGGACAGGAGCGGGTGCGTCCGTGAAGATTCAGGAAGAAGGCAAGAGCGCACAGTTGGATTTGACCATATAGAAGGAGGAGGGATTTTATCATGCGTATAGGAAATAACAGCCAGGGAATCTGGCAGCTTTTATCAAGGATGAACGGCGGCAAAGCAAACACGAATACAGCTTTCGCCGGGGCAAGGCGTTCCGGTGCGGGCGGCAGAAATACGCTGGAAGATTTGCTTACCGGTCATTACAAAAATTCGCATGGCGTGGAGGGCATGGTGATAACGAAGGGCAGCAACCGGAAAAGAATCATGCCTGTGTCAGACGAGATGAAGCAGTTTGTCTATAATGATGTGAAGGATGCGTTTTATAAGTATAACGGTATGTCGGGCGATAACGAGGCAGAGCAGAAAAGATATAGTGCGGCCATAAATAATTACCTGAAAACGATAAAGAAGGAAGACCGTTCTGCCACCTCTTGGACTTTGGGACAGATGAAGGTGAATTTTGCGAACAAGGTAGCCAGTGCCGTAAAGGAAAAAGTACCCGGCTGGACATATGGCAAGCCGATTCCGTCTGACGTGCTGGATGAGATTTTTGCGGATGAAGGTATCACATCAACGGTATCAGGAGAAGCAAAAGGGCTGGATATGAAAATCTGATTTTGGAGGGATTTTATCATGCGTATAGGAAATAACAGCCAGGGAATCTGGCAGCTTTTATCAAGGATGAACGGCGGCAAAGCAAACACGAATATGCCTTTCGCCGGGGCAAGGCGTTCCAGTGCGGGCGGGAGGAATACGCTGGAAGACCAGCTTACCGGACATAGGAAAAATTCTTATGGTGTGGAAGGGATGTGCGTTACCAACAATCCCAATGCGAGGAAGATTATCAAGGTATCTGATGAGATGAAGCAGCGCGTTTTTAACAGCGTGAAGGATGCGTATTATAAATACAATGGAATGTCCGGTGATAATGAAGCAGAGTGGGAAGAAATGGCTCAGGCAAAAAATGATTATTATAAGACATTAAAGAAGGAAGACCGGGTAGCTGCGGCATGGACTTTAGGGCAGTTGGAAATAAGTATTGGAAGAAAAGTAGCCAGTGCCGTAAAGGAGAAAGTACCCGGCTGGACGCATGGCAGGCCGATTCCATCTGATGTGCTGGATGAAATCTTTGCGGATGAGAGCATCACGTCAATGGTATCGGGAGAAGCAAAAGGGCTGGATATGAAGATATAATCCATACCCGCTATTCGGCGGAGACGCAAAAACCATGCACCCCTGTCGGGGGTAATTTAGAAGGAGGTGAAGGTCAGCATGGAATTTGATCGAGGAAGTTAGATAAAATGTATTTATAAAGTAATGAACCGCTCGGACCTATTATGAGGGAGCGGGAGCGGCTTTGAACGACAGAGGGGCTGCCATTTATACTGCATAACGCTGAATACTGCCTATTGCAATCATGTGATTGAACCAGTCAGCGTTATGCAGTCTGGTTTCATGGCAAGTGAAATCGTTAAGCAGTATAAATAATTGATTACAATGGAGGATTTGAAAAAATGAATATTAACGGAATAGGAACAACAGGATATCCGGCATGGCAGGGGGCAAGGAGGACACGGCAGAATGCAGCAGGAAAGAGTTTTGCGGCACAGATGAACAATGTGGCAGGTGCAAAGCCGCATACATCTATAGTCTATATGAAAACAGATGATATGCTGTACTCTGGCGGTAACGGGACAGGACTGTCCTTTTACATCAAATATGCGGAAGGTTCAACAGAGAATGATCCGACTGTGATTGCAAAAGGTGTTGATGAAAATGGAAATGAATTTGAGCAGACCATACATATCAACAAGATAAATCCGAAATGTGCAACGGTTGTGGAGATGCGGGCTTTGGAAGCGCATCTTAGCGTAGATAAAAACGGAGGCCTTTCCTCCCTTCCACCGGAGACAGGAGAGATGGGATTGCATGACAGGGCAGACTTTATGGATATGTTTCAAAAGCAGATCAGTGATATGAGGCTGTTAGGGCAGCAAAAACTGGTGGCATATTACCAGTACAGTATGCAGGCGTATTGGGATTTCATGAACAGGAAATAAGTTCTATCGGCTACATATTCCCAATAAGCCACAGAGGGCGCAGGCATCCCTGGCGCAGGGCAGAGCAGCCGACCAGGACGAGAAAGCCTTTGAGATGGTCGGCCGGGGCGCCCCGCAGGAAGTGAAGGATGCGTGGATGGAGGCGGCAAAAGAAGCAAATGCGAATGGCATGGGAATCCGGGGCAACGGAATGATGAGCCACATATCGCAGATGATGGTGCAGCGGCTTAATAGGCAGCTTAAGGGTGAAACGGAGAATCTTGACATCCTTGGAAACACAGTGGAATCTGCAATCCAGGCAACGAAAAAGGCGCTGTACGATTTGGAGCATCCAAGGGTATATACGCCCAGGAGCATAGAGGTTCAGCAGGCCCGCATCAAAGAAGGGGAGTTTTACAGGGCGTTTTTGGAGAAGCTGGAGCAATTATAGTGTACATTATAGCACAGAAGACAGGGACACTTCTAATTGCCAGATGGATTACAATGTCAAAAATGGAGGATTTGAAAAATGAATGTAAATGGAATAGGGACAACAGGATATCCGGCATGGCAGGGAGCAAGGAAAGCAGAAAACAGTGCGAAAGGTGATTTCGGGGCGAATGTGAAATCAACAGGAAATGTAGTGCATATCGATCCTGACGCAGTATTTTCCATCCATCATGTGAAGACCGGAGAAAGCGCAAACGTATACCGGGCGGATGATTTTTCAGAGGATAATCCGGTTTACCTTGTGAAAGGCACTGACAAAAACGGAAATGAATACGAGCAGACAGTGGATGTGAGCAAGGTAAATCCGAATAGCTGCTCTTATACAGAGATGCTTGCGTTAAATGCACATACAGGGAATAAGTCAGACAGCAATTTTATGACCATGTCGATACTGAAAGATAAGATGGACGGCACTTCCTACCACGAAAAAGCAGATTATATGGCAATGGCGCACGAGCTTATGAATAACATGAAAACGCTTGGAAATTGGGACGGGTATCTGCGGTATGGGAAGTGGATCAACGATATCCTTACTTTCTGTAAAGTCAAATCATGATTGAAAAACAGCCTGCCCTACGGCTGTATATACCCGATAAGCCACGGAGGGCGGGCATCTCTGATGTTCCGGCAGATTAGGGAATCAGGAGAGCAGGGGGAGAACGGAAAAAGAATGGAGGATATTCAAGAATGAGTGTTAGTGGAATCGGAAGCAGTGCAGCAAAGGAATATTCCGCCTTATATAGTAATCAGACGGCTGCATCCCGGCACAGGGCAGGGGAAGTAAAAGCACCTGCAAAGGCTGACAGTGTGGTGAAAACGCACCAAAGGGGGCAGGCCGTCCCAGTCTATGCGGAGCGGGCATCCCAAAGCGGCGGCCTGCCACAACAGGACAGTGCAACGGCATTCCCCATGCCGTCTATTATTGCGAAATATGAAAAATATACGAAGGCCATTGATGAGCATTACGCAAAGGTAAATGAAGAAAATAAAAAATTTGATAATCCGTCAAAGCATATATGGGATAAATACTATAACACAAAATCCCCTTATTATGTGAAGGGGCTGACACAGAGGGAGCGCGAGATATGTGCGGAATCCGAAAGGCGTGTCCTGAACGGGCTTCCGGCGGCAGTGAACAGCTATGACCCGGTAATCCAGAAGAACTTTGGTGGAATCATGAACGATGAGGAATGGAATGATGAGGTGCGGCGCGGCATGAATGATTCCATCAACCGGCTTTTTGCGGAAAACGGCATTGACATACCGGAAGGGGCAGACCTGCGCCTGCGGGTTGACCCGTATGAGTACAAAATCCATGCAGGCGGTGTGGACGGGGCGCTGGCAAGGCAGATAGAGGAAGTCCTGAACAGGGGAAACAATGGAAGATACCTGTATGAGCATCTGCGCTGGTGCAATCCGGCGAATAACGGGTTTGAGCAGCCCAGGCAGTATTTATATGACACGGCATACCAGGAGAAGGCAGTCATGTGGCATTTTGTAAATGACATGACAGGGCTGGACATGAGGGAACTGGAAAACAGGGACGGGGTAATCTATACGCCGGATGGACGGAACCTGTGGGATGCAGTAACAGAGCAGTATAATGAAAAGCGGGCAAATGGTGAGATGGATGCCCTGCCTATGGAATCCTTGTATAAAGATTATCAGGTATTTGTGAAAGAGGGATGGGATAAGGAAGATGGGCGCGGGCTTGCCATCGGCTATAAAAATGGCAGCCTTTATGACATTGATACGGAATACGGATACGGGCCGGGCCAGAGGGAATGGCTGGAGGATAGCAGGAACCGGCATAGCCGGTATTGGGGAAATTACCGTAAAGAACGGGAGGAGACCCTGCGCAGGGAGAAAGCGGAGCCGACAGCCTATGAGAAATGGCTGGACGGGCAGATGGCATATACGGAGGAAGTCCTTTCAGAGCTGGGGAACAGGACATATGGGAAGAGTGGGACACTGCTGTCCCAGCCGAATCTGAAAGCGATGCAGCAGCTATTGGATTATGCGGTCAGTAATGGGCGTGTTGTACCTCTTACGAAAGAAGTATTGCGCCTTCCGGGCAGGGGAACGCTGCGGGGCGGCCTTGATATATACGCTTAACGATTTCACTTGCCGTGAAACCAGACTGCATAACGCTGACTGGTTCAATCGCTTGATTGCATTAGGCAGTATTCAGCGTTATGCAGTATAAAGGCATAGAAGGAAATGGATTCTACGGTTTCATATTCCCAATAAGCTACAGCCTGACAAAGCAGGGCAGGCATCCCCGGCGTTCTGGCAGATTGGAGAATATAATTGTGATAAGAGAGGTATTTGGGATGTTAAAAAAGCTGAACCAAATTACAAATATTACAATCGGTTCTTTTGTAGGAGTTTTCATTGGATGTGGAATATATGTATTTTGTGATTATAAAAAACACCCTGATTTATATGCTATGCAATCAGCACCGTGGTACACAAGTATTTTTGTTTATGGCATAGTTATGCTTATTTTTGTGGCGGTGGCGGTTATTGCGAAGCTGATTGTCCGAAAAAAGATGAAAGAGGGGATAAATTCAACGGACGCATACCATCAATAAGCCACAGCCTGACAAGGCAGGGCAGGCATCCCCGGCATTTCCGGCAAAACTGAGAGAGACGATTGAAATGGATATAACAGGAATAGCAAAAAGCCATCATGCGGGCATCCCCAAAGCGTCATCCAAAAAGGAATGGAAGCTGTCTGATTCCCTCCGGGAGAAAACTGCTCGGACTTATTACGAGGGAGCTGATGCGGCTCTGAACGACAGAGGGGCTGACAAAAATAATGGAGGAGATTAAGAAAATGAATGTAAACGGAATAGGAGCAGGATACCCGGCAGCAGGGTATGAAACGAGAAGGGCAAGAAGGAATTACGCTGGCCAGATGTGTAATATGGTTCCAGCAACACAGTCATCCGGCGGTACATTTGAGTTACATATTTCAAACGATAAGGACGGAAAGGCAATCGGCTCAATGTGTGGGGCGGATTATTCCCTTACGGTCTACCAGCCGAAGGACTTTGACCCTGCGAACCCGGTATATAAAGTGAAGGTATGGGATAAAGGCGGAAATGTGACAGAACGCATGGTGGATGTGTCGAAAGTTGACACAGCGGGCAGCGACTATATAGATATGTTTGCATATTCCAGCCATTTATCGGCAAGCGGGAAATGTCCGGGCGCACAGTCTGCTTTTATCAGGGCAGGGGCAAATCAGCATGGAGCTGACAGTAAAACACATGATGACCTGTTCGGGATGAAAGACTGGATCGGTGTTTTAAAAGATGCTATGCAGACGCAGTATGATGCGGGGAATCTGAAAGGATATCTGGATTATAAGCAGTTTTTGGATTTTCTGGATAATAAGTAAGCTATTCCTCATCCCTATATCCCCGATAAACCAAAGCCCGGCAAGGGAGGGTATCCCTGACATTCTGGCAGATTGGGGAATAGGGGAGCAGGGAAAAATTTAGAACAATAGGAAGGAGAGATAAAATGCCTTATATTACAATTGAAAGTGGAGCTTTATCAGATGACCAAAAGGAGGAACTGATAAAACGGTTGACGGAAGTATCTTCCGAGATTATGAAAGTACCGCAGGAATTTTTTGTTACAACAATTAAGGAAGTGCCGGACAAAAATTTTGGCATTGGCGGTAAGACGATTGATAAAGTGAAAGCAGAGTATATGCAGAAACATAAGTGATTGTCGGACGGCGAATTGAGGGAGACGCAAACAGCAGATTATTTTTCCAACCTTTATCCCATTGACCGCGCAGTGCCGTCTGTGAATGCATGATCCTGCCGAAAATGCGGCGCACTGCTGTCAGCACGGATTTTCTCCTGAAATATAAAAAGGCCATGGATCCCGTCATGAGATCCACAGCCATATGAAGCATTCAGTTTTTCAGCTGTCCGGCAGCCATGGCAGGCAGATGGACCAGGCCGGCGGCGACAGTCACCGCATCCACCTTCCGTATCAGATGGCTGAGCCGTTCCTCATTCCAGAAGATATCGGAGAAATCGGAGAGCTCGCACCCTATGTCGTGGTTGGGGATGCACAGGTAATTCCCATATTTATGCCGTCCGGCGAGGATGTGGAAGTAAGTCCCCCGCCCATTGATCTCAGCCTCATACCATCCGTTTCCCATGCCCAGCAGGATGATCTCCCCAGTCCAGGTCTCCCTGTGGGAGCCGCTTTTTAAGATACAGGTATAATCCATGTTCCATGCCTCCCTATCCGAGATTCTGGCTGCTGACGGAAGCCAGGATGACATCTGTATCAATCACCTTCTTGTCCATCTGTGCCCCCAGTGTCAGTGCATCGGTCATCAGGTTGTCCACCAGGCGGGGGCTCCCCTGGGAGTGGCTGTGGACGGCGGAGAGCGTCGCCTGGTCGATGATGGAGGCGGCTCCTCCGGCACAGGCGATCTTGTGGAGGATGTACTGCGCCACTTCTGAATCCGAGAGTCCGGAAAAGTTGTAATGCACGGTGATCCTCTGGCGCAGGGCCTCATGGACGGGCTTCTTCAGGGTGCTGTTCAGGTGGGGCTCCCCGCAGAGGATGAGCGTGAAGCAGTTGAGGGAGTCATACCCATAGTTCATGAGCATCTTGATGTCCTCCAGGATGCCGGTGGAGAGGTACTGTGCCTCATCGACTGCCAGGAGGAGGGGCTGCTTCTTGTCCCTGTAGAGGTAGAGGATCTGCTCTTGCACGGCGCGGAACATCCCAGGCTTGCCGCCCCTTGGCTCTACCCCTAAGACAGAGCAGAGCTGGCGGTAGAACTCCATGACGCTGACGGTGGAGAGGCAGATGTATTCCATGTGGCAGAGGTTGGGGTTGAGGCTCTTTGCAAAGCAGCGCAGGGCGAAGGACTTGCCCATGCCGGGGCGTGCCGTGAACAGGCCGATGCCCCTGGTGTCCTTGAGGTAGTCCAGCCGGGACGCCATCTCCGAGATGTCCCTTGAGGGGAACCGGTCCTTCTCTTTCGCATTCTGCTTGTCAAAGGGATTGAAGGAAAGCCCATAGTAGGAACGGAACATCAGCCCTCACCTCCGATCCTTGAATAATCGATGGACGGCGTGTTATTGCGTTTCGTTCGGCAGTTCCCATTCTTATCCGTAGGCCGGATGGGGTAATGCTCCCCTTCGTAAAGGATGAAGGCGGAGGACATGTCGTCCGGCAGGAAGCGGATTTCCACTTTCGATGAGATGAACTGCATGGGGACGTCATAGGACACTTTGTCGATGGAGATGGTGGAGTCCTTGTTCACCTTCCTGGTGATGCGGTTGAGGAAGCATTCCTCCAGCCATTCCCTGGTGGGCATGCGGATGGAGGAACGGGCCTGCTGGTAGCGCTCCAGGGGCGTGGCGCCGATGCCGGAATGGACGGACGTATTGTAGGTGCGCATATAGTCCTTAAGCAGCCCGCCAAACTGCGCCAGCGAGGTAACGGAATCCAGATCCAGTGTATAGAGCCATGTCTCCTTGAGCGTCCTGAACTGGCGTTCTATCTTGGCCTTGGAAGCACCGTCACGGATCTTTGTGTGTAAAAGTACGGTGCCGATGGAGCCGCAGATGAGGGAGAGCTGCTCATTTGAATAGCTGCAGCCATTATCGATACTATTACGATAACGGAATAGTGTCGACTATACCGATGTTTTGACTATTCCGACATTTTGAGCCGGAATGAGTGAATCAGGTCATTCAGGTTCAGAAATGTCGGAATAGTTTTTTACATTTACAGAGAGTAGATTTTCTCAAGGATGCCCCGGTCATCCCACTTTTTCCCTGCCCCTGTGTCTTCTTGATTCGCTGCGGACATAGACTTTGAAAGGGTTTCTATCGTCGCAAAGGCATAGAAACCGGAAGTGGTTGACATGCTTCCATTACTAGGAACAATATTTTTTATTAGAAATGCCTATTTTATAGGCTTTTTTAATGTTTCCCGTGAAACATTTATACTAATTTATACGAATTTTTCCGCAGAATGGTTTTTATTTTGCCCCCAAGTATAAGCACCAGTCAAGACAATTTAAAAATGATTGTGCCGAAATCAAGCCTTTTTATACATACGCCGTATGTATAAAACAGCCTAAAAAGGCTCATTTTTATGTATGTTATACCCATATTGTATGTATAAAAAAATAAGCAACTTTCAAAAAGTTGCCTATTTTTCAATGAAATCTTATTCTTTAAATTCTTTTAAAATTCCTAGTTCGTGTAATAACTTTATTGCGTCAGAGAATCCACTTAAATACGATAAATCAGCACACCGACTGTCCCTTGTTTCTAAGCAAGATATAAGGTCATTGATTAGAAGTCTATCAGCTTTTACAAGATTGAGGGCTTCATATCTGTTTAGAAGCTCTTGTGTATCAGAGCAGTCCTGTTGATACACTTCATCCCCCATTAACAGCCTATCACGCCGTTTATCTAGCACTTGTCCGATATTTTCTTGTATTAGTTGATTTATTAGGTTATCCATTACTTTCCCCTTTCTATTGGTTTTACATAAGCATAGCATATTGTGGAGATATTCACAATATGGATTTTAGCAATTCACCGCTAAAATATTGTTAGAACCGACAAGAGAGGGAGTGATTGCTATTATTGATTTCAGCCCAATGTGGCAGACAATGGAAGAAAAAGGTATTACACAATACAAATTGTTAAAGTCTGGGATTGATAACAAGACACTGGATACCTTGAAAAAGAATAACAATATAACACTTCTTACACTTGAAAAGATATGTAATATTTTGGATTGCACGCCCAACGATATTGTAAGATTTACAGACAATAAAAAGGCGTAATCAAGGGGAATAACCAAAAAGAATGGTTATCCCCTTTTTTCAATTTTGCTTTTGACTGGGAAAAAAGTAAAGACGTAAAAGAGTATTTTTTCAAACAAAATGAAGTTTGAAAAAATCTTCCTTTTACATCTTGACTTTTTATTTACGTTATTTCAAATAGTGATTTACCGACACATCTAAGCGGTTATGCCCTAGTGCTTCACTAACAATATATATATCATCTCTAAGCCCCTTAAAAGGACGTTCTTTATCGTGTGCTATATAATACTCACTTTTAATGTTTTTTTCGTTTCTAGGGGCATATTGCGAAGCATAAACGGCTTTTAAATCTTTGTTATCACATACAGTTTGGTATAACTCTTGTGCGTATTCTCTTCTATATCCGTGGACATCACAGCCATTATGAATTTTATCAAATAGCAACTCATTGGGGGCTTTTGTGCTTATTAGTTCTTTGATTGCTTTTTGATACTTTGGAAGCACTGGAGAAACCCTATCACGTCCACCTTTGCTTTGCTCAAAACGCACAAACATATTACCGTTTTTATCTGAAAAAAAATTATTAGGAGTAAGTTTTCCTATATCTTCCCTACGTCCACCAGTGCCACGGCAAAGGGCAACTAAAGGGGCGTTTTTTTCTTCTGAAAAATGCGCATCCCTTTTGGCTTCACCCCTTGAACGTGTCACGTCCTTATAGCTTCTTTTGTTCTCAAACTTACATTCTATTTGTTCACCATAGAGTTTTCCGAGCGCAGCCCTTTCCGCTTTTAGCGTATAAAGACTTTTACCTTGTGCTTCTCTATCTTTTAAATATTCAGTTGCATATTGCTTTATATCTTCTAATTTTGTGTATTTATTAACACCTTTTTCTTGTATACACCAACTAGCAAAACGCTCACAATGTTCCCTGTAAACGTCATAAGTTTTTATGCTATGTATTCCATCAACAGCAGTTCCAAAAGGAACTTTTTCACCCTTTTGAGCGTATTCTTGTTTTAATTCTTCTTTTGCTTTGTGCCTACTTTCACCAATACGGGCTTTTTGTGTTAGCGTATGTTGTATTTGATTATTTAATGTTTTTCTTCCCATTTTTTTCACATCCTTTCTTGTTACAATTTGTTTTTTTATCAGCCCCTACTCGTAAATAGGGAACTGTTTTTGTTAAGACCGTAGGCTTTTTATACACTTGCCCATTGTGTTCTGATTTGGTATTTTTCGCTTTTCCGTGCGTTTAATAGTTCCATTTTTTCCACTAAAAAAAACAACTATATTCTTGCCAGTTGTTTAAAAATTGTTATATCCTATACTGTTTTTAATCTATACTTTTAAAGATGTGTTTAACATCAATTCCTATACTTACAAGTTTTTTCTTATTACTCAAAAACTTCCCAAAAAAAGAGCGAACACTTTAGAAAACACTAGGTTTTATTTTTACTTTAGAATGATTGTTATAATCATATCAATAAACTTTATATCTTAATTTTATAAAATAAATTTTCAAAAATCAAGGTATCAGCGTTTAGTTAGACAAAAACTACGTTTTTATCTATCTAACCCGATACCTGTTATAAGTTTTCCAGTCAAAAAAGAATAAAAAAAATAGCACATATGCCAGTGATAACATATGTGCTTTTTTATCTATTTAATCAAAGAAATCATCTTCGCTATTTCCAAAAATTTTGTCAAAATCATCTTCTTTTTCTATTCCAAAATCATCAAACCAATCTAATAAATCTTTACCTTGCAGAACACTTTTTTTCTTTTCTTCTTCAAGTGCTTTTTTCTTTTCGGCTTCTTCTTTTCTATTTTTTTCAGCAACAAATTTTTCATATATTTCTTTTCTTTTTTCGGGAGAATCATATTCAAGAGGAATAAAACATTCATCAAATTCTATGTTAAAAGATTCGCCTTTTCCAGTATAAGCAATTACCCAGTCATCTAATCCTATTTTTTTGATTTCTTTTTTTGGCTCTTCTTTTTGTGGTTCTTCTGTTATTTCTTCGCCATAGTCTTTAAACATTTCTTCTAATTCTTCATCACTTTGCGTTGGTTCGCTTTTAATAATTTCTTGAACCAATTCAGCAAAACCATTCAACAATTTATTTTCAAGAAAGCGGGATTTTTCTTCATTATTGCCAAACGCTTTTCTAATCTTTCCAAAGTTTCCACGCATTTTTTTCCAAACCTTATATTCAGTTGCGTCAGCACTTTTATTTATAAAATATTGATTAACATATATTGTAATTGTATCTTCTTCAAGTTCAAAAATAATAGGGAATCTTCTATAACTTTGTGCCTTGTCTTCGGCTTGATGTTCAATGCCTTTTTTGTCTTTATAATGCCCAGCAAGCCCATTAAGGAATGTTTCATAGCCTTGAACACTATTGACTATATTAACAGTATTTACAAGCTTTACAGAGCTAAATTTAACGTTTACTTTTGAATTGTGTGGGTGGCTATCAAACACTTTGAAAAGATTTTCACGCCCTTTGAATGTATCAAGCAATGTATATGCTCTATAATCAGATAAGATATTAACAGGTTGTGCGTCATATCCTTCATAGCTTACATTATCACAGCCTAACTCAAAGAATAAATCTTCATCACTTGTTATGTAAGGATAAAGGCATCTAGCAATAGCACGACTTGCCGTGTCTTTGCCAACACCGCCACCACCACATATATATATATTTATACGATTTTTAGGAACTTCCATATGGTCAGCTATATAGGTTAATCTATGTTTTTTAAGCTTATCTATATTTTCCATATATAGCAGTTTGTTTTCTTCCTTACATTCTTTTAATGTTTTACCATCATAGAAAACATCCCATTCCATCCTTTTTTTAGGACTTAAATCACCGCCATATTTTGCCCTGTTTTCTTCTCTTTCATTGAGTTCTTTTCGCCAGTCAAAATTAGAATGGACTTCTTCATCAGAATAAAGCGTTTTACCTTTTTCTTGTTCCTTTTCGCTACTATGTGGCAGATATTCAACGCAGTCTAAAAATGCACCTTTACCTTTAGCCACTTCGACTAAAAATTCGGGCACGCCGAACCATTTAGCAACAACAGGTAATTCAACAGAGCCAGGGCAATCTATAACAGCGTGCCAATGCTTTCCTTTTAATTCCCCTGCTTTTCCTTTTCCACTTGCCTCTTCTTCAAGTGAAAAATAATCTCTATTGTGTTCTATCCAAGCATATCTTTTTATTGTTTTGTGTGATAAAGCACTCTCTATATTATTTTCATTAAAATTATAACTTTCCCCAGTTTCGGGATTCTTTTCATATTGAGTTATCTTGTAAACTCTTGCTTTTATAACTGTTTTTTCATTTTCAGTGATTAGCCATTACTCCTTTCTTTTGCTTAATTTTTGTAATAATTTTTATCATTTTTCATTCTTCCTTTCATTTTTTATTAAGCATAAAGGAGCATTAAAACTTTTATATAAAGTCGATAGAGTTCATCTATTGACAATTTTTTATTTTTATAATAACATAAATATATAGAAATTGAGCGTATACAAAAACGCCAATTATATATCTTACAATGTTTTAAATGCCCTCGAACCGTTTGCCTAACGGTTCTTTTTTTTATGCCTAAAATAATTTTATAACACAATTTTCTTTTTGGCAAGATATGCTAATTTTGTGTTTAGAAATTAATAAGTTAATTGTTCTAGTTCTAGCGAACTAGAACCTTTTTTATTGCTCTTTTTTACGCTCGAAATGCTACCGCATTTCTACGACTTCGCTTGCAACGTATTCAGAAAAGCATAGCTTTTCTTCATCCGTTTACGCTCATATGTTAATTCCGCAACAGCAAAAACTGCTTATGCTACATAACATAAAGTTTATAAAAATTTAATAAAGTTTATAAAAAGTTTATAAGTTTCCGCAGTTTCCGCAGTTGCTCCATGCAGAGCGACGCAAGTTCTAGTCGCTCTGCACGCTATGTAGGCAATACCGAAAAAGCCCGAAAAATCAAGGTTTTTCAAACATTAGTTTATAAATATTTTATAAAGTTTATAAAAAGTTTATATTCTTCCGCAGTTTCCGCAGTTTCCGCAGTAGGTTTTGCAGAATACAAAAAGCACTCAAAAGAGTGCTTTTTTTTGGCTAATAATTATAAATCTTGTAAGGCTGATAAAATCATCACTTCATCACTTTCGAACATATGCGAATAACGCTTTAAAATAGTATTTTGATTATCACCACTCACCTTTTCAATTACCGTTAGCGGTATGTTTTTCTTAATCAAATTTGATATAAAAGTATGTCTGAATGAATGACAAGAACAGGATTCTATATCAATTTTTTCACATACATTTGAGATTGTTTTGTTGTATGTATCATAGCCATAATTGAATATTTTATCTTCCATATTTCCGCCATTTTGTTTATGCTCTTCTTTCATTCTCATATAAAGCCGTTCAACAGCAGGAGAGAGGGGAACAGTTCTTTTTTTATAGTTCTTTGTATCTTTTAACAACTTTTCTCTGCTCACATATGCTTTATCTATTACAACACGCATACCTTGTAAATGTTGGCTGTTTACGCTTTCACTTGTAGGGGCTATTCTTAAAGGTTCAGTTCCTTTTTTATAGTAACTAAATTCTTCAAAATCACGGAACCTCAAGGCCAATGCTTCACCTATACGAATACCTGTATAAAACAACAAATTAAACATAAATCTATACTTTTTATTGCTGTCTTTCCCCTTACGAATACACTTATTATTTTTCAAATAATTGTCTATTAAATCAAATTCTTCCTTTGTTATTATTCTATAATCTTCTTTTCTTTTTGTTTTCATATTGTCTGTATACAATAGAAAATTTTCTGTAATAAGTTTCTTCTTAAAAGCGTGATTGATAATTTTCCTAAATGTTGTATTAAGGCTGAAAAGAGTTTCTTCTGAAAAGCCACTAGCACGAATATCAGCACAAAATTTAAAATAAACATCTTCATCAATGTCTTTTAATTTTGTATTGCTAGGAATGAATTTATATATCATTTCCATAAAATTATTTGTATTCTTGATAGTGACTGGACTAAAATTTTGACCTAGGGCTTTTATATTCCACAATTCAAGCGCACCCGATAAAGTTATATCTTTATCATCAACTTTTACACCACTTGTCTGTAATTTAGCAAGTTCGGCTTTTGCTTCTGTAATTGTGTTTAAGTTGTAAACCCACTTTGCTTTATATACGTTTTTACCGCTTTTAATATCATACTCTTTATAGTTATACTTTACATCATATTTCTTCGTGTTCTCATTGTAGTATATGCTTTTGTATTTTGTCTTTGTCCGTTTTACCTTGTCAGCCATATTTTAAAGCCCCCTTATCTGTATTTGATAGGGCTATTATAGCACATATAGGGGGAAAATGATATACGAAATTTATACGAATATAACCGATTTTATACGAAAAATAGACCTTTTAAGAGGCCAGAACCCTTGAATTTACTGGGTTTTTAAGTTCTATGCTTACATGTTACTGAAAACAAGGAGCATGAAAAGACTGATGCCGTCAGGGAAGCATATGGGAACCTCCACGGGGCATACAGTCAGAAAGATGAAAACTGGCGGGAATATCTTGATCAATATAATGCCGTCTTAAAGGAGACGGAGCAGAATTATATAAAAGAGCTGGAGCGGCTCCACCAGAAACAGTTTGACAGCCTGCCGGAAGAAAAGAAGTATAAGGGCGGGCGCACCGTGGATGAACTGCTGCAGGACATGGCAGATGGGAAGGACTTAAACGATGCGGAACTGGAGTATGTGAAGATTTTTGCCAACCTGAAAGACATGGAAAAGGCGCAGAATAAAGCGGAGCTGAAAAACAGCTTTTCAGATGATTTCGTAAAGGATCTGGAAAGCATGGGCATTTCCCGTGATGACATAGAAGGGATGCAGGTACGGATCGGGAGCAATGGGGATGTGGCCGTGGACGGGATAGAGGACGAGGGCGTCCGGGAACAGGTGCAGAAGCTGATAGATGAAAAGTACGGTGACCGGATGTACCAGTATTACATAGGGATTGCGGACAGCGTGGGAGACCTGTCCTCCAATACATACCGGTATGCCACGGACATACAGGAAGTCCGGCGCTACCTGAAAGGGGTTACGGGGGAGGACATTTCCTTAGAAAATCTTTATCTGACGCCAGACGGGAAGATTGGAGGGCTGCCGGACAAGGCGGCTGATCTGATCAATAAGACAAAGGACAATGCCAAGATAGAACGGATGAAGGATGCGCTGGTGGATATCATAGGGAAGATCAGGATAAGCGGAGACTTGGGAATTCCCGATTTCACTTCACAGTTCCAGTTCAAGGATGGGGCGTTCTCCGTGGCGGACAGCGGTTTTGCGGTGGATATGGGCGCACTGGATGGCCGGTTTACACCAAAGTCCTCCGGCAATATGTATTCCGATATGTATAAATATCAGTTCAAGAAGGTTTTATAAGACCCACGGCTGCATATCCCGAATAAGCCGCAGCTTGATAAGGCAGGGCAGGTTTTCACGGCGTTCCGTGGAATCGGGGAGCAGGGAGAGGGAATCTGCTTGGATTTATTACAAGGGAATAAGGGCGGCTCTGACCAACAGATGAGCCACAGATAGGAAAAGGGATTGTGAGGTGGGCTCATGGGAATTTCGGTTTCAAGTACACTAAATTCGGCCAATACGAAACACAGTATTTCACTGAGCAGCAGAGGGCCTGACTGGTCTTTGATCCCAAGCGCTGGGAAAAGCAATAAATCAAAGGCCGAGTTTGCTGATGAGATCAAGGAACTGGCACGGAGAGCTGCGGAGACTACGAGCAAGAAAGAACTGGAGTATATCCACAGCCAGAGGGCGAGGTTATGTGCGGAATACATATCTGACGTATCGCCCGACAGGAGAGCGTTGTACCGGCAGGCTGAAAATTCGCTGAAGAGACAGAACGGCAATCCGAAATGCCACGGGAGCGGGGAACTGACGCTGCTTGACTTCCTGGAGGCGGCAGACGGGAGGGCGGAGAACCTTGCCGAAAAGAAGTTTGCGCTGGCAGGGGGCGGAACGCTGACCTGCCCGATCCTGACAAGCGGGGGATATGGCGCGGATATTGACTATCAGGGTACAAAGGTGCTGACATATCTCGGTTCGGGATATGGGTGGGCTTGTGAGAGGACTCCGGCTGAACGGGAAAAGGAAAGGGAGTTTTATGGGATTTATTTTGATGAGTACCGCTCCCTAAAGAATGGTCAAGGGGAGGAACTTGAAGCACTGCCGGATTATTTGGATGAGAAGCCGTCTTTTGACAGGAAAGCATAAACAGGGGTATCTGAATAATCGACTGGATTTCTAAAACCTCGTGAACGTATATCCCCGATAGGCCACAGCCTGACAAGGCAGGGCGGGCATCCCCGGTGTTCCGGCAGATTGGGGAATTGTAATTTAATTTGTCCCAGTTCGCTTTATTGTGTCCGATAAAATGCGTGTATAAATATACAATTTTGTGTATGGTTTATGTGCCTTAAAATGTGCAGTTAAGTAATGTATGATATAAATAACTTTAATAGGGAGTGGTTATATTTATGAAAAAATTAGTTGCATTAGTTTTAACCTTAGTATGTGCATTAGGTTTGGTTGGTTGCGGAGCAACTCTAAAAAATAAAGAAGAAGTGGTTTCTGGGGATTTGCCACCGATACTTATTATGAGAGAACAACATTTTATTGCATATGATATGCCAATATCTGAACTTCCGGATGATTTGGAGTGCATGGGAGAAATAACAGAGGAAGAGGCAAACGGCACAGGTTTGCAGGGCTGCAAATATTATGCAAATAAATACCTAAGTTCCTTTGATGAGTTTTATGTATATCAAGAATGCGGAACACCTGTTGATAAGAACACGGTTGATAGTACAAAACGTCAGTGGGCTTATGTAAAATGGGTTCGTGAAGGATTGGAAAGAGAGTGAAGTGCAAATATTCCTTCGTGTCACTGATTCCAGTCAGAAAGGTTTATGAGGATGGCGGGACGCAGATCTATACATCCCTGACTTATAAGGTCATTGTGTGGAAGCAGATAGATGGAAAATCGGGGACGGAGTTTTACCTTTTTCCGAATAACTTCCGCCAGTTAGATTATTACGAATGAGAAATAGCGGCAGTGCGGCATGTAAGGAGAGTCGTTTATTGGGAGATACCAATATGCGCCTCCGCATTTTTAGGAGAGGAGGTGGTCGTCATCCAGAAAATTAAATGCCCGAACCATGAGTGCGGGAGGCGGATTTTTGATATCGGCATAACGCGGTTCAGGATCATAGTGGAACTGAAATGCCCGCACCGCGGCGAAGTGGTACGGGTGTACTGGAAACCAAAAGAGAAGAAAAAATATACATAGAAAAAAAGAACGGCGGGGGGATATCCTGCTGTTTTTGCTTTTACGGATTAAAGCGTTCCTTTTATGGGCATACTTATGCTACCAATGGAAAAAAATGGAAATTCCATTGTACGCAAAACTGAATAAGTACCGAGCGAGTGGGACCGCATTGCGTCGAGTCACGAATGGCCGGAGTAAAGCTAGTGAGTTGTTTTAAGAGTGTATGTATAGTGATAGCTTTCCCTGGCCATTCTCTGCCATTTTTTCAAAGCCAGTCCCACGTCTATATTTTAAAGCGTTCCTAACTTTACGAAGCCGTAAAGGAAGGAACGCTTTATGTCTTTTAGGAAGATCACAGTCAAGTCAGGAAACGAAGAATCCACACTGGAAGTTACGGAAGAAGAATATCTAAAATATTACCCCCCGTGGTGGCAGCAGAAAAAGCATGAGCAGCGGAACCGGGAGGCGATGGAGCAGAACGGCTACACGGAAGAATCCTACGAGGCGTGGCGGGATAATGCCTCGGAGGGAGTAGGTATCCCGGACATGGAGCTGCCGGGGGTGGACGAGCTGGTGGAGAAAAAGCTGCTGCTCGGAGTGCTTGCGGATGCGATGGATTCCCTCCTGCCGGAAGAGCGGGAGCTTGCCATGAAGGTGTTCGGGGAGCAGATTCCGGTCACTGAACTTTCACAGCAGATTGGAGGGAGCAGGAGGACACTGGCTTTCCGCAAGGATAAGGTGTTAGAAAAACTGCGTCATTTTTTCCGGGAGCATGGATTTGATGTGTGATTCTCCCCATATTCGACAGGAAAAGATACGTTTGTCGAACGGTTTTCAAAAAAGTTCCATTTTTCATTGCCAGATTTTCAAAAAGTGTCATTACGAAAGGTAGGAGGGTATATTTCGGAGCCTTCCAAAACGGCAGGAAAGGAGGGAACGGAGCCTATGGAAAAATCACAGGAGCTTATCGGCATCCTGCAGGCGATCAGCATTGTTGCGAAAAGCCTCGCCGCCAAGCTGATGCAGATCGAGAAGGAAGTGGAAGCCTACGAAGCCGCGAAAGCGGCGCACGACAGGAAAATGAAGAAAGGATGGAGGCGCTGATGCGTAAGAAGGTTTTTATCTGCAGCCCTTTCCGTAGCGACATGGAAGGGAATGCAAGGAAGGCGGCGGCCTACAGCCGCATGGCGTGTGAGGAAGGGCATCTTCCCATCGCACCGCACCTTTTATTCCCGCAGTTTTTGAACGAGGGGATAGAGGAAGAGAGGCGGCTCGGCATCTCTATGGGGATGGAGCTGCTCTCACTCTGTGACGAGGTGTGGGTGTTCGGGGAAGTCACCGAAGGGATGGCGGCGGAGATCGCATCCGCCACGGCGCAGGGAAAAGAGATCATTTTTAAGGAAACGGAGGGAATGTAAATGGGAAGTGAATTAATGAAGATCGCGGAAGGGTTCTCCATCGTGGCGGAAGGTCTGCGGGGACTTGCCAAAGCGGAGGGGGCGGCACGAAAGAAAAAACGGTGAAAGCGCAGAAACAGGCACAGCCGGAATCTGCGGCAGAAGTACAGCAGGAATCCCCTGCCACGCTGGAGGGCATCCGTGCGCTGATGGCACAGAAGACCCAGGAGGGGAAATCGAAGGAGATCAAGGAACTTTTGCAGAAGTACGGCGCGGTGAAGCTCTCGGCGGTGAAGCCGGAGGACTACCCGGCACTGATGCAGGAAGCGCAGGTGCTGTGATGGGGAAACATGCATTGCTTTCCGCATCTTCCTCAAAGCGGTGGCTCTCCTGCACGCCGTCCGCGCGATTGGAAGAACAGTTTCAGGAGGAGCCTGGCGGCAGCGTCTATGCCGAGGAAGGCACCGCCGCCCACGCCCTTGCGGAGCATAAGCTGAAAAAGGCATTGAAGCGGCGCTCCAAGCGCCCGGTGTCGGATTACCACTGTGACGAGATGGAGGAATGCACGGACGGGTATGTGGCCTTTGCGATGGAGCAGGTGGAGCTGGCAAGGCAGGAATGCAGCGACCCTGTTGTCCTGATCGAGCAGCGGCAGGACTACTCCGCCTATGTGCCGGAGGGATTAGGCACCGGGGATTTGCTTATCGTGGCTGACAAAGTTCTGACCGTCATTGATTTAAAGTACGGGAAAGGCGTGCCGGTGGATGCGGAGTGGAACCCGCAGATCATCAATGAGGAACAGGCGGAAACGGTCAGGAGGATATTCGACCTGTACCTTGCGGGCAACGGCTACCATAAAATAATGAAACAGCTTGAAAAGGAAGGCCGCCGCACGGCGATGGGGAAGACGATGTGGCATTACGCCACCGTCGGCCACATCTTAAAGAACCGACTTTACTGCGGCGAACTGGAATACCGGAAGGAATATGTGCCGGACTACCTGGAACAGAAAAGGGCGAAGAACAAGGGGGAACTGGAGCGCGTCATCGTGGAGGGGAAGCACCAGCCCATCGTCACCAAAGAGGAATTCGGGCGGGTGCAGAAGATGATGGCGGAAAAGGACGCGCAGATGGGGCAGCGCCGGAAGAACAGGGGCGTCCATTCGGACGACCTCTGGCGCAGGAAGATGCGGTGCCAGTGCGGACACGCCTTCGCAAAGACCAAGTGGCATACCAAGACGGACTTCATCACCTACACCTATAAATGCTACGACCAGACCCGGACGGGGACCATAGCGGCAAGGCTGAAAAACGGCCTGAGCATTGAGAACGTCTGCCGCTCGCCGCTGGTGCAGGACTGGAAGATGTACACGATGGCGCAGAAAGTCCTCCACGCCGTGTTCGATGACCCGGAGGGGACGCTCCTGGACGCGGCGGCGGTGCTGGGGTGCGGCATCGCCGGGGTGGAGCAGTCGGAAGTGCTGCGTGACAAGGAAATCATAGAAGAACAGCTCAAAAAGGAGCGGGGCAGATATGAGGATGAACAACGAGATACCGAAGGAAGTATTCAGCCGCAAGCAGCAGGAGGTGGGGGAGAAGATTGCGGAACTGGAGCAGCGGATGGCGCAGTACGGTGACGTGGAGCCCGCCACGGAGGCGGACGTGAGCGGCAAGCCGGAAAACCTGCAAAGGCTCATGGGGCAGTTCACCATACCGGAGGACGGGGAATTTTCAGAAGAACAGATGGATAAATATGTGTCAGGGGTGAGGGTTTACGAAGACCGATTCGAGTGGCTCCTAAACCTAAGCCCCGATGCGGGAGGGGGACTGGATGATGCCGGTTCCCCCGTTTATTTCAAGAAGATAACGGTCACGCCGGATGACGAGCGGGCATGGTTCAGGAAACACCCGCAGTGGTCAAAGTCCAACAGGTACGCGGAGCTGGAGGCGTGGATATTCATTTAAAACGAAAGAGAGACAGGGCGGAAGGGCTGTGGCGCAGCCTTTCCGCCCTGTCTGGCTTTTTTTGCAGTTACAATTCTGCGTTCATTTCTTTTGCTTCTGTTGGCAGGCATTTCCCTAAAAACATGGCCTTGCAGTCGGAAAAGCCAAGCAGGTAGGCGAGCATCCCAAATCGGGAGCCCAGCGCGTTCTGCTCGCTGACATACCGGTCAATCAGCAGCCGGATTTCTTTTGACAAGTCCATCCTGTCCAGTTCGCCGGAGTATATGTCCGACCTTCGGAGAATCGCCTGGTATTCCCCGTCACTGCTCACGATACCGTTCATGACGCTGTGCATGCGTGTGTCCATGAGCTGGTACAATGCAGAATCTTTTTCCAATCCAATCCCTCCTTCCGTGGTGTCGTAGCTTACCTCTGTTTTGGCGGGATTGCAAGCGGAAAAAGAAAAAAGCCGGAAAACTGCTTGTGGCGTCCGGCTTTTTTGGCTAATTACTTTTCTTTTCAATAAATTTATCGTGCATCTGTTCGAGTAATGAAAAATCAACGGTGCTTTTCAGGTATCCAATGGCAGGGTTGTTCTCCTTTTTCTGCTTATAGAGAATTTTTGCATTCTGGATAATTTTGTTTTTATTTTTACGGATAAAAAGCATTTCTTTATGTATGAGAGCCTTATAGAATAAGTCTGGTTCATGCTCCATATCATACAAGGTTAATTCCGATGCAGGAACTGGAATCATATTACTCAGTTTCAATGTTCCCTTTAATTCCAATTCCCCGGATGAGGATTGGGAAGTGATGCGGATGATGGGAACAATACTTCCGCGGATTTTTTGTACTCCATTTTCCATTCGGTAATCAGAATTTTTAGGCGAGGAAAGGGGGATGTAATAGTTATACCCGTTAATGCTGTATACAATGCCCAGATACTTCCGTGTATGGTTCCGATCATTCTCCTTTGAGGAAAAAACATTTTTTTCAACGGTACTGATATATGAGATGTATTCCTCAGATATTTCATATAGTTTTAATTCGCTCATTGGTATCTCCTGCAAAGAAAAGGGCGATCATAGCGATCACCCTTTGATTTTAAAGTTTCCCACTGTCTGGCAGGGAATCTCCTGATTAATAAAGTTTTCCACTATCTGGCAGGAACTCTCCTGAATATAAAGTTTTCCACTGTCTGGCAGGAACTCTCCTGACGATGGTTTCCCATCTCTGATATTATTATACGTTTTTGCGGGAAATATGTCAATAAAAATGAAAAATTCCGCTGAAATGATTTTATGCCGGATTCCGCATAAAAGCAAGGGGATTTTGTCGAATCTCGTTTGTCGAATGTCGAATTGGGTGGGGTAAATGGGGTAAAGAGGGGTAAAAGTCATCATAATCTAACAGCGGCACAGGCGGCTATCAATAATTGATGCCATAGGAATTTGAGTACGATTTGGCGAAAGTATAAAGAAATGGCTTGAAATCAAGGGATTTTGAGCGTAGAGGGGTTCACCGGAGCGGCTGGTGGGCTCCTCTTTTTT
>CAJTHM010000007.1 GCA_910576125.1 Lachnospiraceae bacterium
CCGTCGGACCAAGGGTTTGCCTACAGCTTCCTTCAGATTCCACCTCACGATGGACACCCTTGCTGTTCAGCTATACACTTCCTCGTTGCCTAGGCGTGTTAGGGACTTTCACCCATTAGAGCGCGCCCATGGCGCGCAAACCAAAAAAGCCGCAGCGGGCTGGCTGCGGCCTTCCATGCATCTTCCTGTCTCTTATCCATCTTTCCGTACATTTCCCTGTCTGTACGAAAAGGACTTCATCTCATTCCAGCTCTGCCCATGCCGCTTTGCAGCAATACTATTGAATTTATCCTGATATGCAGACCTGTCATCGTCTTACCTCTTTCCCTACCGTTCCTTCGGCCGCTTTCTGTCTCGCTCCCTTGCTTTCAGATCGAGCTATTTCTTCATTCTGCACAGATTATACTATAATCCTGTATTTTATAGCAATACCCAAACAGATATTCAAGGCGAAAAAACGCCGGGAGCATCGGCTCCCGGCGGCACACATCAGTTTTTCTTCTGAGGATAGGGCAGCCGGCAGGTTTTGCAATAATCCATCCTGCCGTCCACCATCGAAATCCTCACGGCAATCTCTCCCGACGCAGTGCGGCGCACATAGGCCAGCAGCCTCCCCCGGAAAGTCGCCCGGCTGCTTTCCCGGTAAGGCGTCACATCCGCCAGATTCCCGTTCTCCAGCCCGGCAAGCACGCCTGCGCCGTCTACTTCCACCGCCAGAGTCCGCTCCTGCCAGCTGACAGTTCTTCCCTGCTCATCCTGCAGGTTTATTTCCAGCTGATAGAGATAGCCCGGCTCCGATGAAGCCTCCTCCCAGCTTTGACCTGTCAGCGCGTCCGGCTGCCGCCAGATACGGCATTCCAGCCCTGCGGCCTGCCCCACTGCCGCCAGGCTGCAGACAGCTGCGGGAGCCTGGCTGTTCCCCTCTGTCCCAAGGGCCCGGGCAGCCGCCGGCGCACCATAGCCCTCCGCAACCAATGTGCCCGGCCTGTAGCTCACACGATAGCAATATGCCCCGTCCCCATTATACTCATCCAGGATACCGAAATCCTGGCGCTCCCGGAATTCAGGCGCATCCTGTCCATCAGGCCGCACACCTTTCTCCCCATCGGTCTTCCAGCCCTCCAGAACCAGTCTGACCCGAGGAAGATTGGAGTAGACTTTAACCAGTATCTCCTCCCCCTCCTCATAATTCCATTGGCTCTCCATAGGCAGCCAGTCCTCATCCCCATCCGAGATGCGCCTTGTGGCGATGGCAATCGCAGGCTCCCCCCGCCAGAAAGACTTTCTGCGGTAGAATTCCGGCTTCCTGTCCCCGGCACAGGTCAATATGCCCGCAGGCGACCCATGTACCGGCCATCCCCTGGCCTCCCCCAGATAGTCGATGCCCGTCCAGAGGAACTGCCCGCTGATAAAAGCATTGTCCCTCACCGCAAGCCATGCCCCGTAACTGTGCCCGTTCTCGCTGCCCAGCAGAGGCTTGCCCGGAAACCTGCCGTGATCCGCCTCATACAAATGCTCTTTATAATTATACCCCACTACATCCAACCCCTCGAACAGCCCGGTCTCCGCGGACAGTTCGGGGAATGCCGCAGCCAGCGTCACCGGCCGCGTCGCATCCTCTTGGCGGACCTCACGCTCCAATCCGGCGGCAATGGTCACCAGCCGCACGGCATTCGGTTTATTGACATCATATTGACGTTCAGCCGCAGGCTTGTTGGCGTCATTATTTCCCGTCATGGAATCGAAAGAGGGATGGCAGTAAGGATCGTTGGGATAATCTATCTCATTGCCGATGCTCCAGAGAATCACGCTGGGATGATTCCTGTCCCGGCGCACCATAGCCTGCAGATCCGCCTTATGCCACTGGGGGAACTCCTCGAAATACCCCTCGTGCACAGGGGGGTATACATTGTGCCCTGTGGACCACTTATTCTTGGCGTTCTCCCACTCGTCAAAAGCCTCGTCCATCACCAGGAAGCCCATTCTGTCGCAGAGCTCATACAGCTCCGGCATATGGGGATTGTGGCTGCACCGTATGGCATTGCAGCCGCACTCCTTTAAGGCCTCCAGGCGCCTCTGCCAAATCTCCGGCTCCATGGCCGCTCCCAGCACGCCTCCGTCGTGGTGCACGCAGACCCCTTTCAGCTTCGTCTCCGCTCCGTTTAAGAAAAAGCCTTTCTGCGCGTCAAACACTATCCCGCGAATGCCCACAGGGGTCTCATCCACCAGATAATACTCCGGACAGGGCTCCGTATCCTCCCCGTCTGCCAGGGCGTACCAGGTACGCATAGTATACAGATACGGGTGCTCCGGGGACCAGAGCCCGGCCTGCTCCAGCGTGCCGGTCAGGACGCACTCCCCGCCTGCCGCCGTCTGCCCCTCAAGCGTCAGCGCCGCTCTGCCGTCCTCTTCCAGCAGCGCGGTGCGGATGCGGACCATGGCACTCTCCGCGGGACATCCCTGCCTGTCCGCGTTTCCTGCCTTATCCGCCGTCCCATTCCCTGTCCCGTGCCGGCAGTCCTCCGTCCAGTGCCTGATGACAATCCGGGCCCTGCCCCTGCCCGCGTCCTTTTCATCCGCCTCCACCTGCTCCGCCGAGAAGAACACCCCGTATTCCGCAGGATGCACCGGCTCTTCCGCCACCACGGTGACTTTCCTGGTGATGCCGCTCCCCGTGAACCATCTGGAATCCGCCAGATCCGTATGCACTACCTTGACGCAGAGCACGTTCTCTTCCTCCCCGAACACCGCCGCGTGGGTGATATCGTAGGAAAAAGTGCTGTATCCATAAGGCCTCCGCCCCAGATAGTAACTGTTGCACCAGACCTGGCTGTTCTTATAGATGCCGTCGAAGACCACTTTCACGGACTTCCCCCGGTACGCCTCCGGCAGCCCGAAGCGCACCCTGTACCAGCCGGTTCCTCCTGCCAGATACCCTGTGCCGCTGGAATATCTTTTTGAAAAAGGCTGCTCCACCGACCAGTCGTGGGGTACCCTGACGCTGCGCCAGCCGCTGTCGTCAAAGCCCTTGTACCAGGCCCCCGACGCGGCAGTGCGCGGATACCCCTCCCCTGTGCCGGGAACGCACTCCCCGGGCTCCTCCAGATGAAATTTCCAATTCTCGCTCAACACTGTCTGCTCTCTGTCCATACGCCCCTCCATGATGCCCCGTCCCAGACCGGATTTATCCGCCCGCTTCTCTGGCGGCACGGTTCTGAAACCGATTTCTTCTCCTGTTTCCATCATACGGGATTCCCCGCGACATGTCAAGCAGAGCCTCAAAAATACTGTTCACACGCCGTCGGTACAACGAACCGATGACAGCCGTCCGCAAAACCGTTTTATCCGATATAAAGCTCTCCCGCTAAATCAGGACTATATCCCTTGACGCAGAGTGCGGGATTGTATATAATTTATACTAGAAATCAAGGAAACCTGCCACTTTACCCGGCTCACGGGCAGAATCCGGCGCAGATGGGGCGGCGGGTTTTGTTGCCTCGTGAGCATAGTACAAAAGCATCGTTCCGAGACGGGAGGGACGCAAATGGACAGATATCAGATAATGGCATATGCAAAAATCAATCTGGGGCTGGATGTGGTACGGCGGCTGCCAGACGGCTATCATCAGGTAAAGATGGTCATGCAGAGCGTAGGACTTCGGGATGAGCTGACCTTTGAGGAAGCAGGAAGCGGCATCACCATCACCGCCGACACGGCAGAACTGCCCACAGGGGAGGACAATCTCATCCACAAAGCCGCCAGGCTCATGCTGGACAAGTACGGCATTTCCTCGGGTCTGCGCGTCCATCTGCGGAAAAACATCCCCATCGCCGCCGGCATGGCAGGCGGAAGCACCGACGCCGCCGCTGTCATGAAAGGCATCAACCATATCTTCCATCTGGGACTTACCCCCGCGCAGCTGATGGAGGACGGCCTGTCCATCGGCGCGGATGTGCCCTACTGCATCCTGGGCGGCACGGCGCTGGCGGAGGGCATCGGGGAAAATCTGACCCCTCTCCCGCCCATGCCCCCCTGCCACATCCTGATTGACAAGCCGGATATCAGCGTGTCCACCAAATATGTCTATACCCATCTGGACGCACAGGGCATCCGGAATCACCCGGATATCGACGGTATGACCGAAGCAATCCGGGCAGGCAGTCTTCCCGGCATCACCGAGCGCATGGAAAACGTGCTGGAGACCGTGACCGTCCCGGCCCATCCGGTCATAGATACGATCAAGCAGCAGATGATGCGCCTTGGCGCGGCAGGCAGCCTGATGAGCGGCAGCGGCCCTACCGTATTCGGCATCTTTCGGGATATGGCGCAGGCACAGACAGCGCTGGAACGGCTCCTCCGGGAGAATCCCTCCCACCAGGTATTTTTGACTACGCCCGTATAGCATTTTGGGAAACCAGACAGTCCTACTGACAACTTTCAGAATGGAGGATTACTATGCAAAGCGATTTTCAAGCCGATCTACCGCTCCGGGATGTGGTTTTCAATACATTGCGCCAGGCCATCCTCACCGGGGAGCTAAAGCCCGGCGAGCGCCTGATGGAGCTCCATCTGGCAGACAGGCTGGGTGTCAGCCGCACGCCTGTCCGGGAGGCCATCCGCCGCCTGGAGCTGGAGGGGCTTGTCACCATGATTCCCAGGCGGGGCGCGGAGGTGGCGCAGATCACGGAAAAGGGCATGAGCGACGTCCTGGAAGTCCGCCGGACTCTGGACGCCCTCTGCGCGGAGCTTGCCTGCGACCGCATCACGGAGGAGAGCCTCGCCAGGCTGCAGAAAGCCTGCGGTCATTTCGAGCAGTGCGTGGCCACGAAAAACGCCAAGAAAATCGCCCAGGCCGATGTGGCCCTCCACGACATCATCGTACAGGCCACGGGAAACCAGCGCCTGATTCAGATGGTGAATAATCTCTCGGAGCAGATGTACCGCTACCGTTTTGAATATATCAAGGACAGCAGCCAGCATGAAACCCTGGTGAAAGAGCATAAAATTATCTATGAGAGCATCGTGAACAAGGACAGGGATACAGCGGCAGCGGCGGCAAAGCTCCACATCGACAACCAGAAAAAAGCCATCATCCGCCAGATCCGCCTGGAAAACGACAAAAAACAGGACTCCATTCCCTGAATACTTAGGGAAAAACCGGCAATACTCCTCAAAAAGCGAAAAGAGGATATTGCATGAAAAAGAAATGGCTTGAAATCCGCGTGGCGATAGGTCTGTGCGCCGCGCTGGGCTGGTGGGGTCTGCTCTACCCGGAGCTTGCGCTGACTCCCGATACGGTAAGAGTCAGCGCGGAAGACAGTGCAGGAGAGCCTTCCGACCAGAGTCCCCAGTGGAGCTTCGACAGCAGCCTGTATCTGGACCTCCTGAACGCAGACCGGGAAAATATCACGTTCCGCAGCAGACTGCTCACGGAAATAAAGGAATTGTTCCAAAGCTTCAACAATTCCTATATAAACGGCATTTAATTCCTGCCAGCCGTTAAACACAGCAAGTCATGCCGTTTATCCGGTTTGTGCGCAAGATTCAATCACCGAATATATCGTTTATTTTGGGAGGCTTTTCATGACAGAGACGCAACCGAATCAAAACAGGACGCTTCCAGACAGGGACGCCCCCATCGGGGTATTCGACTCCGGTGTGGGCGGTCTTACTGTGGTGCGGGAAATCATACGGCAGATACCAAACGAAAAAATCATTTATTTCGGAGACACGGCCCGGGTTCCCTATGGGAACAAATCCCAGGAGACTGTTACCCGTTTTTCGGAACAGATTGTACGGTTTTTAAGAACCTTTCAGGTAAAGACCATCGTCGCCGCCTGCAACACCGTCAGCGCCTACGCCATGGAGGCCCTGGAGCGGGATATCGACATCCCCATTTTGGGCGTGGTAAAGCCGGGGGCGAAGACCGCCGTGTCCGCCACCAGGAACGGCCGGATTGGGGTCATCGCCACTGAGGCCACCATCGGCAGCCAGATCTACACAAAATACATAACGGAACTGAATCAGAATGTATCCATCTACGGCAAAGCCTGCCCCCTTTTCGTCCCCCTGGTGGAGGAGGGGCTTTTGGAGGATCCCGTCACCGATGAGATCGCCCGCAGGTATCTGACGGAACTGATCGACATAGACATCGATACCCTTATCTTAGGCTGCACCCATTATCCCCTGATCCGCTCCACTCTGGGCAGAATCATGGGGGAGAGAGTGACCCTGGTGAACCCGGCTTATGAGACCGCCAGGAAGCTGCGGGAACTGCTCACCGGGAGAAATCTCCTCTGCGAGACGCCCCCGGGACTTGGCAGCAACCGCTATCAGTTCTATGTCAGCGACAAAGCGGATAAATTTGTACGGTTCGCCAATTCCATCATCAAATACGGCATCCTGTCGGCCAAGACCGTCAATATCGAAACCTATTGACGGCAGGGCCCCAGGCGGCACGCGGCCCGGATACGGACAGAGAGGCAGGAGCATCACATGGGAACAAAGGCACAGCTTACGCTGACCGGACGGCAGCGGGACGAAGCGGGTCAGGAAACTGTGATAAAAAGCAGCTTCCCGGCAGACTATTACGAAAGAGACGGCAGCAGCTGTATTTTATATGAAGAGCAATCTGAGGATTCCGGCTCCGTCACCAGAAACGCCATCAAGCTGAAAGGTTCCGTCCTGGAGATGACCAGGCGGGGAGAAATCCATTCCCGCATGGTCTTCGAGGCGGGGCAGAGACACCTGACCGATTATGTCACCCCTTACGGAACTTTGCGGCTGGAAGTCCTGACGGAGACTCTGGAACTTTCCCGCCGCAGAGGCGGCCTGGATGCCGCCCTGAAATATACCCTGCGGCTGGACGGACAGTTCCTCTCTGACTGCACGCTCACGCTTTCCATAAATCTGCTTCCATAAATCTCTAAAATAAGCTAAACATTTCCAGCGCGTCTGCCGAAATAATTAACAGAACGTAGATACAATGAAATCCACGCCGTGCGCGGATTTTGTTGTCATAAATCATGGATGATGCAAGAATTCGTCAGAAGGAGGATACTATGAGTGTAAATGGAGTTACATCAAGTCAGGCGGCTGCCTATAGCTATTCTGTCACAGATAATGCGAAGACGGAAAATACTTCCGCTGCAGGAGCTGCCGCGTCAAAGGAATCTGCCAAAGCGGAATCATCCGCTGCCGATAAGGGTGTCGTATATGAGCCTTCAAGCACAAAGGATACTGCCGGGAAGACTACCTACACGCCCGACACCAACCTGATCAACAAGATGAAGGCGGATGCGGACGCGCGTACGGCACAGCTGCGCAGCCTGGTAGAGAAGATGATGGCCGGACAGGCCAACGCTTACGGCAAGGCCAACGATATCTGGTCTTTTTTAAGGAGCGGCAATTATACCGTTGATGCCGCCACAAAGGCACAGGCTCAGGCCGATATCGCCGAGGACGGCTACTGGGGCGTGAACCAGACCTCCGACAGAATCATCGACTTCGCAAAAGCGCTGACCGGCGGCGATCCCGACAAGATTGAAGAGATGCGTTCTGCGTTTGAAAAGGGCTTCAAGAAAGCCGGCAAGACCTGGGGCGGCAATCTTCCCGATATCTCCCAGCGCACCTATGACGCTGTCATGGAGAAATTCGACAAGATGGCCGAGGAAGCCAAGAAGACCAGCTCCACTCCCGTGGATACCGAGGGCTGAGCTTCCGCTGCATCAAAATAAGGAAAAAGGGCTGTCCCACTGTGGACCGCCCTTTCTTTTTATGCTTTATCATTTTATACTTTTTCATTTTGCACTTCCCGGTCATGTGCCCTTTTCGTCCTGCCACGACTGCTCCGGGACACCGTCTTCCTGACCGCTGACGGTATCCAGGGCGCTGGCTACCAGCTTGATCATCTCCCAGATAGAGCGGAAGTAAAGCGTCTTGTTCTTTTCCATCCAGGTAATCCGCCCCTGCCAGCTGCTGTTCTGCCTGTGCTGGACACGGATGATGAATGTCCCCAAGTCGCCGTGCCTGCTCAGCAATTCTTCGTCCTTCATGACTCTAGTCCTCTCTTTCCTGGATTCTGTGTGTCCCCCCTGCTTCTGAAACGTGCGGTCATTGGTGGTAGGATGGGGAAAATTCAGGGAATCATACAGCCCCTCCAGCCGGAAAATCGCCTCTTCCATATTCGCAAAAGAAGTTCCCTCCTGTGCATAGGCATGGTAGAACCTGCCTTCCGGCTGCCCTTCCCCTATCCGGTCCACGCACAGCACCACACTGTTCGGCCCTCCCAAATACCACTCTGTCTTTTCCATATGCCTGCCCTTTATCCCTGTTCCGGACAACCTTTCCCTTTCGGTGCGCAGACGACGCTGTTTACGTAATACTGGATGCCTGTGCGCTGCCGCCTGACAATGAAATGATAATTGATACGCCGCTGGATGACGCCGCAGTTCTCCCTGGTGGTATTCACCAGCAGCACCAGATACTGGCCCTTGCCGTATCTGCAGACGGAATCGCTGTGCCGCACGGACTGCTGAATCGCCTCCCCCAGCCTCTGGGTCAGCTCCTCCAGCGCGTTCCCCTCCCTCATAGGATTCCCCTTGCTGTCTACCACCATGCAGAGCATCAGATACACGGACTGGCCGCCCCTCTCCATCATCCGCTCCACCATGCGGTAGACCCCCTGGAACACGGGATATGTGCACATATATCCGCCGCACACGTTTCCCGCCCCCTCAGAGAGCTTCTTCTGGATATCATCCAGGGCATCGTACTGATGTTCCATCTGTGTCCCCAGCTTGTCGAACAGCTCCATCATCCGGGCGGAAGGCCGAAGCCCCTGCTCCCGGAAGTAAAGGTCTACGGTATCGTCATACAGCCTGCGGGCATCCTCATATCGCCCCATGGCCACCAGGGCCTCCATGGTGACAGTCTCCCAGTCCGACAGCGGATTGATTGCAGCGGCATATGCGCCCAGCTCTTCCATCTGTGGAAAATCCTGCGCGATGCGCAGCTGCCGGACAGCGCGCTCCACGCAGGCACAGAACAGGGCACGGTAACGCCTGGCCTCCTGCGCCACCCATACCACCCCTGTCTGCTGAGGCAGGAACTCGCCCGTATAGAGGCGGCATGCCTCCATATACAGCCGAATCTTCTCCTGCCGGTCTTCGGCTCCCTCCGCCTGCCGGTAAAGGCGCTCGAACTCCGCCGCATCCTCTTTCACCGGCACCTGCGGATTCCAGTAGCAGATGCCTTTCCTCTGTTCGATATAGTTCACATCCGGCAGGCCGGCTGCCCTGAGCTTCCTCTTGGCATTGTAGATCACGCTGCGGGCCGCGTGGTGAATGTCCTGTATATCCCTGTCCCCGAACAGGATCCGCTCCAGCGTGTCCCGGCTGACTCCTTCCTGCCTGTGGTGCAGCAGAAGCTGCATCAGATAATTGAACTGGGACTCACTGGACTTCATGCTGCCGGCCACCAGCTTTCCCTCCCAGGATAAGGAGAATCCCCCGAACATCTGCACATGCAGACAAGGCTCCTCCGGATATGTTTTCATCTTTTCCAATACTCCCCCATCTCTTACGCCTGTCCTGTTTCATCCGCCCTTTTTTCTGCTCCCGTATGCGCCCTGCCATGGCCGGCGCTGCGGTTCCCGCATGGTTCCGATCTCTTTGTCCCCTCATGCTTTCTGCAGTTTGGAGCTCTCTATCTGCAGGGCCATCAGGGCGGCAATATCCCCGTACAGCGCTTCTCCTGCTTCCTGCCCGGCACGGGCCGCCTGTGCCGGGCCGCCGTACCTTTTCAGAAACTCCTCGAAGACCTGCTCGGCCTTCGCCCTGGCTTCCGCCGCCTCTTTCAGGCTGTCGAAACTGCCCAGATACCGGGTCTTTCCCTGAAAGGTAATCTGCGCCGCCCATCGGCCCGTCCTCTTATTCTGATAGACGCCCCTTATGCCGCTCTTGTTGCTGGCGGAAACCTTGCGGCTGCGGATGCTCTCGATGCAGGTGCCCTCCACAAAGTGCCTGGTTCCTGCAGGATTCGACAGACAGCCGCAGCTTCTGGTATGGCCGTCCTGGAGATTCGACTGGTTGACCACCGCCTCCCCGCCGCACCGGCAGCGGCAGCGCCAGTAGTGTTTCCCGCCCCGCTTGCCGTCGTATGCCACCACAGTCAGGCTGCCGAAAGTGCGCCCTATCCAGTCTTTCACCTGTGGCCGCCCGCGGCCGTTCTTCCCTCTGATATCGTCTGTTCCTGCTCCCATTCCGGCGCACCCCTTTCCATTCCAATCATGCCTCAGCACCCGGGCGATTCCGCAGCCGCCCGGCCAGCATGTTCAGCATGGCCCCGCAGGCCGCGAAACAGATCAGATAGACCTTGCCGATGCTGCTGGTGCATACCTCCAGGAACGCGCCCACCAACGGATAATGCAGGCATACCCTGCCGATCAGCTCCTGATACCCCACCGGATTCATGTCATTCTCCGCATTGGCATCGCCCTTGGTGATGAACTCCCCCTCGCCTACCCGGTTCTTCACCACCCGGTGGGCAATGACGGAATTCCCTCCGTGGAAAGCAATCACATCTCCCTCTGCCACATCCTCCGCCCGCAGGGTCTCCACGTAGATCACGCTGCCCACGGGAATCGCCGGCTCCATGCTGCCGCTGACTACATTGTAGACTTCATATCCGTTCGCATGGGCCAGTGTGATTGGCAGATATAGCCCGATCACGCTCAGCAGAATCAGGATGCCGAATATGTTGCAAAGGGCGGGAACCAGCTTCCCGCCCCTTTTTTCTCCATGCCGCCTTTCCGGACTACTGCTCATCTTTTTTCCTCTTTCTGCAGGCTATTATCAGCAGCCAGACAGCCGCCCCGGCCAGGGCTATCAGAAGCGCCGCCAAAGCCGCTTTCACCGGCGCCGGGAACATTGCCAGGGGCGTAGCGATGTCGTCCAGGATACTGATTCCCGCATCATTCCCGCCTTTCTGGTCTCCGTCTCCCTCAAAGTTCCCAAGGGGCGTATCTTCGTTGTCCAAATCCTCGTACTCTTCCGGCGGCGCCAAAGGCGTCTCACCGTCCTCCATCTCGTCCACCACGGGCTCTACAGGAGCTTCCTGGCCTTCCGTCTCTCCCTCAGGCCCTACTACCGTGACTCCGCCCTCCGGCTGCGCGGCGGGCGTCTGGGGCGCTGCCGGCTGTCCCGGCACCACCACTGTTTCCGTAGTCGTCACCGTAGGTATCCGGGTATATATGAAACTGAATACATTCTGGGACGCGTCCTCCACAAGGGTCTTGCCAAGATTGTAAGCCTGGGGCTGCCAGCCCTCGATAAACTGGTAGGCCACCACCGGCTTATCGCCTACATTTCCGTAATAGGTTGCCGGGGGATACAGTTCATTGCCCGCAGTATCCAAATAGTTTACGGTATAGGGCACAGTCTCGCCCCGGATGCCGTACGCCACCACATAGTCTGTGTCGCCTTTCACCGTAACGGAAGGACTTGCCAGCCTGCTGCTGTTGTTGTCCTCACCGCTGACCCGGAAACCCTTGCAGTAATATTTGCTGCTGTTATCCAGAACCACGCCGTTCTGGACATCAAATGTAATCTCTGTCCCATAGTGGAGTCCGCTGACCACGCAGACTTCTCCGCCCTGGATGCTCACCCGGGCTCCCGTGTCCGTAAGACGCTGAATCACCGACGCGTCAATGGTTCCCTGGGCTCCTGCGTAGAGACGCAGCGTATAGGTATAATCCTCTGCCGCCTGCGACGGGCAGGATGCGCTCCATGCCAGGCACAGGGCCAGCCCCAGGGCTGCAGCCTTTGCGCCGCTCTTTGCTTTCTTCCTCTCCTTTACGCCGAAGATGGCCAGCAAAAGGAGCAGTATTCCGCTGACCCCTGCGGCTGCGATATAGGGCAGCAGATTGTTATCATCACTTGTCCGCACAATCTGTGTCCGCGCGGAACTACTGTCCTCTGTCGCCACAAGATTGCCATTTTCGTCCACCAGCACCGGATCGCCGTTTTCATCCACCACATGGGTCACCGTCTGATTGTTGACGGTGGTGGTGTCCACCGCGAAATTCATCTGCAGGCTTGCCAGCGTGTTCTGATAGGCATTGCCCTCCGTCTCGCCGTCCAGGGCCACCCGCAGCGTCAGGATGCCCTGCTGTCCCGGGGACAGCGTATCCAGGTAGAGGAAATCCTCCAGTCCGCTGGTAGCCGCTTTCAGGCCTACCCGGCTCCCGCTGTTCTCTCCGCCCACCGTATCGCTGGTGAACAGAACCTCTCTGGCGCCGCCAGGATCCGTATAAGCCAGTTCATATTCATAGGCGCCGCCTGTGGCTTCGCTCCCTGTAGTCTCCTCCAGGGACTGCAGCACCTCATTGGTCATGTACCAGTTCGCCGCCATGGCGTTTTCATTCTTCAGGTTCAGCGTAATCGTGATATCGTCTCCCGGCTGCAGATTGTAGACCGCATTGTTCATATCCGCGCTGGTATAGTCCGCCGCCAGTTTGTTCTCACTGGTGAAAGATACATTTGACTCCGCGGTCAACGACTCCGCACGGGCCGTAGCCGGGGCGGTGACGAACAGCCCCGCGAGAAGAATGAATGTCATTATCTTTTTTCTCATAACCCCTCCTACTTCAGGCCAAGTACGCCGTTGTCAATGGTCACCCTGCGTCCCCATGAGCTCCAGATGGCATCCTGGGCATTGTGCTCCTGGACTGCGTCCACCTTGGCCTCAATGCAGAACTGAGCCCCGTCGTACTCATAGACTGTGGTAATCGTCGTATACTTTCCGGATGTCTCCCTGGTCTCCTTTACCCTGGAGGCCACATCGCCGCTGATGGTGAGCTTATCCGCAAAAAGCGGCGTCTCGCTCTGGGAAGCCAGCAGCTTATTGTAGTACAGAACCGTACGCTCATTGGTAGATGCCTCCTCGTCCACAAGCCAGTCCGTTCCCAGGTTCACCAGGTTCAGTTCTATCAGTTCCGGGGACAGATTGCAGATTTTCTCCCCATCCTGGTCTATCCAGTATTTGTGGATGTTCACGCGGACATATTCATTGATCACGCCGCTGTTATATACGCTCAGGTTCTCCCGGTATGCCGTCCCCAGCTTCAGGCTCTCGCCCTCCTGCAGCAGACCCGACAGGAGCTCCCCCTCTACCTGCCTCTCATTCTCCACCAGCATCACATCGATTTCATGGAGCTGGATATTGGATACATAGTCCTCGGAAAAATAAGTCAGCGCGGCCCTGGCGCCGCCCACGGAACTGAACAGCAAAAGCCCCGCCGCGAGGGCAAAGGCGGCTATGGTGGTGATGGGGGAGGCGATTATCTTCCTTATCTTTTTCATCATTCCGTCCCTCCTTCCACACTGCCGGCAACTAACGGCGCCGACCAGTCAGCAGCCTGAGGGGCCAGCGTGTTCCCGTCCGCGTCGTACTGCACCGGAAGGGACTCGCAGACGACTACAACATTGCATTCATCCCCTGCCTGCGCATCCGCCGGAAACTCTATCTGCACCAGCAGCTCGCTGGTCTTCGCCGTGCTCACCACGCCGTCCTCCGTCGTCACCGCTCCGGCCAAAGGCTGGCTGAAATAATAATATCCGTCATTTCCCGCCTGCCATCCGCCGTCCTCGCTGCTGTAGGTGAGGACGCACTGGCTGCCGCTGAAAGCCCTGGCCCGCACATACACCGGCTGGGTGCTGTCATTGGACACTGCCAGGCGCTTGGTATGGTTGGAATACTCCTCCACAATCTGTGTCTCATGGCCCAAATCGATGGCATAGCCTCCCGAAGCGCTGGTGTAGGTGGTGAAGTACGCCCAGGCCTGCCCTGTTCCGGCAGTCAGGACAAGGCCTGCCGCAAGGGCGGCAACGGCAAAACCTGCAGCCGGAAGAATGTTCTTTTTTTTCATCTCGTCCCACCCCCTCAGTTAGCTTCGTCCGGCGTCCTGCCGGGATTCTGCGTCCAGTTCCAAATCAGACCTGCACCGTCGTCCATGTATTCAAAATGGTTCGTGATCGCCGCGCCCTTTCTGCCTGAGCCGTCGTAGGTGTTCCGGAAAGAAGCGATGTTGGCAAAGTCCGCGCTCTCCGAATCCGCGTTTGTCATGTTCACGGTCTGTACCTGAGCGCTTCCCGCCGCCACCTGGTAAGTGGCCCCGGAATAGACCTCCGTGACAGTCACCGCGGACCCTGCCGGAATCTTATCCGCTATCAGCTCACTCTGGATTCCCGGGCCGTCAAATGTCAGGGACACCGCGTTGCTGTACACCACCTTGTCGCGGAGCATGGCTTCCACGGTGAAGACGAAAGTGGCCGGACTGCCTGCCAGGTACTCTGTCAGCTCTTTGTCAATCCGCAGATCCGCGAACCGCTCGCTGAGCGCCGGCTTGGATTCAACGGCATTCGTTCCTGTAAGTTCGTAAATCCATTCCCCCGGATTAGAGGTGGCGACTGTGCCGTCCACGCTCTCCTTGGCGGGCAGCGCCATCAGCTGGGGACTGTAAGTAAAGGTATAGGAATCTGAATAGGCGATCGTCCGGATTGTCCCGGTACTGTCTCCCTCATCCGTCTCACGGACGAGATAATCCTCCGCTTCCAGATCCGCCCCTCTGGGAACCATCAGGTAGAGGCCCGGCTCCAGACCGGTGAACTCCACCAGGCCGGCTGTCGGCGCTTTCACAGCAGTGGCTGTCGGCTTCACATCGTTTCCCTCTGCAAAAGTGATGTCCGCAGCCTGTCTCGCCTGGTCTATCCATGCCTGCGCGCCGTCTGTCTCACCGACGACAATGTCCACATCCAGACCGGCAAAGATATCTATTGTCTCAAAACGGTATGCGTCATAGCCATCCTGCTTCACGGCGCCTGCCACCTTATACAAGTCAATGGCCACATCCGGGGATTCTTCCGCCCCGCCTTCCTCCATCGCCTTTGGCTCCACTTTCACCTGCAGGGCGCATTTTCTGTCCAGATCCAAGGCTTCAGCCGCGCGGGCTGTCCCGCCAGGCGCCGCGATGATGCATCCGGCCGCCATTATCGATGCCAGCGCAAGACCCATCAGACGGCCCCTGAACCGCTCGCGGCTCTTCCATTTCGTTTTCATGGGCGTTTCCTCCTTTAATATCGACTCTTATCTATCTCCATTGTTCTTCTTGAATTCCTTCAGCAGCTCCTCGCCTGTCTTCTTTGACCGCCTCCTGCCGGAGACTGTCAGCATGATTATCAGCGACACGAACAGGAGCGGTATCCCCACGGCAGGTATGACATAGTAGGCAGGAATCTTCCGGGCCTCCGCGGCCACTGCCAGGGCCTCCTCCCCTTCGATATTGTCGATCCGGAATCCCCGCACCAGCATCCGGTGGGAATTGATTCCATAGGGCGTACAGGTGAGGAGGGTACAGTAATCCTCTCCGCCGGTCACATTCAGCGCTTCCATCTGGGCAGGCTCCACAATCAATATCTGGTCTACCTCATAGGTGAATGTCCGGTTCAGCACGGTAATGGTAAAGATATCCCCTTTCTCCATCCGGTCTAAATCCGTGAACAGCTTCGCAGACGGCAGTCCCCTGTGGGCCGATAATACACTGTGCCTGCCTTCTCCGCCTATGGGGAGGCTGGAGCCTTCCAGGTGCCCTACAGCCACGTTCAGGACAGAATCGCTGGTTCCGTGGTAGATGGGCAGATTCACTCCTATCTTTTCAATGGAAACATACCCTATGATGCCATTTCCGGCTACATCCAGGACGCTGTAGTATAAACCCTCAAGCTGCCCGTGTTCCGAGAACGGTGCGCCCAGAGCCCGCAGCTGCTCGTTGTACTCCTCTGCCGCAGCAAAGAGGGACTCGTAGTCAGTCTCGTCCAGTTCCGCCACCACCGCGTCATAATTGGCAATGGCCCGGGTCTGGTGGAAAGAATTCCAGTAGTCGCTGACCGTGGGATAGAGCATCACGCTCAGCCCCACCAGCAGAATCACCATCAGCAGGATGGTGGAGAGGGTGCCTTTCCTCTTCGCCTTCCGAATCTTTTCTTTCTTCTTCATCGGTTTCCCCGTCAGTTGCATTTGAATCTCTGCCCCGGAAGGGAATCTTCCATGGGCTCTGCTGAACTTGGCCGGAGACCATGCGCAAGCGCATCTGCTCCGTTGCTCGCCGCACACCACGGGAAGGTGTCAGCTGTGTGCGGCATCCTCCGGGGCGGGGAGGCCGGACTTCTTCCCGCCCCGGAGGTTTTGGTTCTTATTTGGTACTCGTCTGGTTCTGCTTCATTAGCTTTTATCTTTCGCAGCTTATCGCTTGCGCTTCTGTAACCTGATTAGTCACGCCCGCTCATGCGCTTCTTGGTGATGAGGAGAACGCCTGCAGCTGCTACAAGCACGCCGCCTACCACGTAGAAGATTGTGGTGCCGATGCCGCCGGTGGAGGGAAGAAGGGTACCCGCCACATTTTCAATCTTTATACTTACACTGTCATCCGGAACCGTATTCCCCGTCACAGAGGTAACGCTATTTTCCTCTGTATCTACTTTATTACCATTCGCATCAAACCAAATTGTTGTTTCCGTTGTAGTCGTCACAGTTGATGTCTTCTGAGCAGTTACCTCTGTTTCACCAACAAGCAAGTTATATCCATCGGGAGCGCTTTTTTCAGTAATGGAGTACTTCTGAGGAACATCAGTGCCATCACCATTCTGAGCCAAACCGATGATGACAAGCTTTCCATCTTCATCACATGACATTACACTGGATTCTCCCTCCTTCGTACCTGTAATCTTGTACTGACCAACAACCTCATTCTCTCCCTCCTTAACCGGAGTTACTTCATAACCATTAATGACAAATGTCGCACCTGCCAGATTCAATCCATTTCCGTCAACTTTCTGAATAATCATTGCATATGTGGAAATTGTTTCTGTATTAGTATATTTATCGCTTCCGCCTCCCTCAGAATCGTCATCATATTTCCATGATAAGGTTACAGTATTTGCGTTTTCTGTAGATGTCAGTGAAATATTCCCATTCACAGTAGCTGTATAAGTAATCTCTAATACAGCGCCATTATCATATAAGCTTGCTTTTGTTTCCTCATTGCGCCAGGGAATCGTTATAGTACCAGGGCCAGCCCCATCAGTTCTAGCAAACTGCTGTACATCCAAGGGTGTCGTTGTAGCGCTGTCCCCGCTTCCTACAATGACATTAATTGCGGTAACATTCACATCAGAAAGAAAATCAGGCAAAGTATCTGTTATAATATAGCTGACAATCTGCTTTGGCTCTGTCTCCTGTGTAGCGTTCTCCGGCACTACATAGTTTGTCGTGTTGAACTTCAAGGTATATTCTACTTGCTGTCCAATATAAACATCATCATCTTTAACTTTCTTAGCATCCTCAGGCACTTCCGGTCCAGTAGGATTCTTGTCAACTATCATTGCATCTGGGTTAGTATCGTCAATACTAACTACCGCCCCTGTGCTAGAAGCAACCAGGTAATAGCCATATTCCAAATTGATGAATTCCAGTGTGGAGCCATCTGACGATGTAGCACTGGCAACAGGAGTAACCGTTCCTTTTCCTACATAGTTCTCTAATGCCACAATATCAGCCGGTGACAATGATTCTGGAGCTGCTGTGACATATTTACTAGTTGCATTTACCGTGAATCCAGCAGGAAGGCCCTCTGCCGTTTTTCCATCCATCAATTTAAATGCGATGGAACCATTCTCACTCCTTGTTGCATCAAAAATTTTGTAGATTTCGTATGTTTCGCCTTTGGCAGTATTTTTAATCGTGATAGTTGCCGTATCAGGGCGTTTCTCTGCTCCCGCAGGTACAGTCTGTGCCGATGCCGTGATGCCCATAGCCAGAACCATGATAGCTGCCAAGGCAAAAGCAAATAGCTTTCTCATCTTACCTTTCATAGTAAAACCTTCCTTTCTTTCCTAAAAAATGTTTTTGGTTTCTTTTATTTATCTGGTCTTGCAGTCGGCGCACATAAGCGTCGAATGGAGGCTTCTTCTCAGAATCAGTGTTGACCTCCTTTCTCTTTTTTACGCCTCATGCTCAGACCGTACATAAGACTGGTTGCGATTACTGCAAGCCCGCCCAATGTATACATTACAGTACCGGGGCCGCCGGTTTCGGGAAGTGTGATTCCCTTTGAGTTATAAATTTTTAGGACACAGATTACTTTCCCTGTAGACTCATCTGTTGTCTTGTCTTGCTCAATAGTTGTACCATTGTCTAATCGCCAGGCTTTGACCTCGGCAGGTGTGACCGTAATTTTTACAGGCTTTGTCGGTTGGATATAACCCCCCTCAGGCACTTTGTCTTCGAACAGATAATAATTTCCAGGATTCAATTCCCCGATTATACTATCTTCATCCAAAGAAGACTGGATTACATTGACTTTATCTTCACTTGGAAGATTACTTCCATTATTTATCGCCTCAAGAACCCTATCCGTTTCACGATAAAGGCTAAATTCCGCTCCGCCTAACTGTTTTGCACCGTCAACATCAAGCTTTCTCAAAGCTACACTATATGCCTCGGGCTTATTCTTGATTGTCAGTGTATATTGATACCCATCTCCGATATTTCTTTCTGTAACCACATAGTCTTTGGAATCAAAGTTTTCTACTTCCTCACCTTCCACTTCCACTTTCGTGACCACCATTCCCGTTTCATGTCCGCTATCTGCTTCAACGAGGTCATTGATTTCAAAGTATACACAGACTTTCTTATAGCCCTCTGGAGCTTCTGTTTCTTCCAGCCTGTACTCGCCGTAGGGCAGCGTTGATGCTCCTGCAAATTCGATTACACCTGAATCCTTAGATTCTGCTTCGGCTACATCTTTAATAGTGCTTCCATCCTTTACTTTGACAGCTTCATACGCACCGCTCTCCGCATTCTTCTTTGTCAGACTGAATATTGCACCAGACATCGCGTCTCCGTTCTCATCTGTTTTCATAAAGATAACATTCTGGAACTTTGTCTCATCCTGAATCTTAAATTCAATGCTGGCAAGCCCTCCGTTTCCGGATGTCCCTGCGGCCTTATATTCTGTACTCAGCCACTCAGGTGTCGTAGCAAGCGCCTCGCCATGTACATCCTTGATACTGATGTCCATGACCTTACTCTTGTCTTCCGAAACTTGAACTTTGAAATATATCTTTTCTCTCTGTTCATATCCGTTAGTTGCATAACTCTCTTCCAGGCAGTAAATGGTATCGTTCTCCAAATCGTAGATTGTCAGTATGCCTTTTTCATTGATGGCACTGCCACCTGACGCTGTCAATTCCCTGCCTTCATACAGCGTTTTATCCGCCTCATTCAAAGTACATTCGTATAGCTTGAACTTAGTACCTTTTAATACATTTCCTGCTTCGTCTGTCTTTGTTACTTTTAAGAGGTTCGTGCCCTTTGCCCATTGCGGGTATAGAATTACTTCATATACACCATTGGAATTTTTTGTAGCATACAGGCCTTCTACCGGTTCACCATTTTTATAAACCTGACCTTTTTCCTCGTCTGTTCCCGGATTGATTATCTCTACAGTAATGGTATCGTTATCGCCGAAATCCGCATCCCCAGTACCATTTCCTGGCTCGTTGTATGTCCCTGCCGTAAAACTGATTCCTCCGCCGTTCGGACTGGTATTCCATCCAACAAACTTATATCCGGTTTTTTCCAGAGGAATATCGCTTTGCAGAAGCTCACCTCCACTAGCAATCAGGCTATTGTGCACCATCGCTGAATCACCTTCATTACCGCGATATGCATACTGTGCGCCCGGGATGACTGTCCCTCCTGTTACGCCATTATCAGCATAGACCAAATTCCATTGTTCGGTTCTCTTCAACAGTACGCCGTCAATATGCCAGCAGTCGTCCTCCCGTCCGTCTTTGCACACATACCAGGCGACATAATAGTCCTTCTTAAAATCCTCCACTGATATATCGCTAAAATCAACGATTTGTCCCGCTACCTTTATGGAGCCGTTCTTTTCCTTTATTCTTGCCAGCAAATCCTCGTCTTTGGGAAAGTATTCCAAATTGGCTCCAACCGCATCACCATTTTGGACACCATATATGTGCATCCAGTATTTGAGGGGATTTCTCACTTTATTGCCTGCGTCATCTTTCGCAAATACATATTCCGTATAATTGGCTCTATTCAGTATCCCACCTGCGCTAGTGTCGCCAACGTTTCCAGGCTCATTGGGAATTTGTCCGTCCAGCCTCACGAAGAACATTACCCCTCTTCCTGTCCGCGCCTGATCATTGTACTCATTATCCTCTGGCCCATTCAATTCTTTATAATTAGTACCATAATATACGACACTGCCAGAACCCCTGACATTACTCGGTGCCGCCCATATCGCATATAAATTAATTTCATATTTCCCCTCGGAGATTTGCTTTATATGCGAATCAGTCACTTCCAAGGTAATCACGCCATCCGACACATATGTTGGTACAGTGAACTGATTAATCGTGATATCCGGGTCTCCACAGTATATCAAATGGCCGATATCTGGCTGATAATTAGAATTACTGTTCAGGGACCAACCATAGAATTTATAGGTTTTTCCGTCTTCTGTATAATCATCCAGTTTTCCAATCTCATTTTTCCCAGCCGTTCCCATAATTGGTATCCGTATTACCGTTTTTCCATCCGCCGTTTCTTCAGCATCCAAATATCTCCGGCCCAGTAATGTTCCCCGCTCAACCTCGGATACTTCGTCTTGAAATTTGGAAACGCTTAATTCATTCTTATAATAGTTGATTCTATATTGTCCGGATTCGGTCGATGGAGCCGCAAACTTCCATTTGGTATATTGTGCTTTATACCCAGCCGCGATCTGGCCATTTTCATAATTCAAATAACTCGAGGCTACCGTACTATAAATTCCAATTTCATCAACGCCATTCCCCAAAAAGTCTAAAGACGTGAATGCATACTGATTCGTCATAGTCCAGCCGGGGCCTACATCACTCAAATAATATCCATCCTCACTTTTCAGCGCATTCCCGTATCTATTGCTCTCACAAATCCAGATAAAGCCATCCTCCGTGTATTCACTCCCGGCTACTATCGCTCCCTGTGCATCCACCGTAACCTCTACAGCCTGCAGCGCATGGCTCTCATCGTGATACAGCGCATATGTCTTCCCACCGCTCTGGCAATAAATCTGGTAGGAACTTCCATCTTCCAAGCGGGAGTCTCCACTGCTCCTACCAAGAGCAAAAGTGGTAATGCCATCCATCCCGGGGTCATCGCCTCTATCCTCACTACAATAGACCAGCTGATTCTCTCCATTTCTCGGGCCGACCCCGAAATCCGAAAAGCTGTCCGTCTCGAAGCTGGTAGCCTTGTTCCCCTCTTCATCCGTCCTGATTTCAGAGGCATTCAGCTCCTCAGTAGCCTCATTTCCAAAGTGGACTACCTTAATCTGTTCGCCGTCCTCGTACTGGTCATCCAGCAGCTGTACGGTAATGGACACAGGAGTCTCAGGCTCAATCTCCGCGCCGTCCGCATCATAGAAGCCGATGCTCAGAAGCATATCCATCCGGGCGCTTTCGCCTACCTGCTCCAGGTACTCCGCCTCACGCCGGGCATAGTACTCAGGGTTGCTTTCCGGCGTAATCGCTTCTACTTTAAGCTCCGCTTCCTCCGGAATCTCCGCATCCAGATTGTACTCGGCAATCACGATAATGTTCAGGGCATCGTTCCTGCACTCTTTCCTGACGCTGAAAGTCCTGACTTCTGTCCTCCCAACCGCATAGGTTGACAGGCTGTTCTCCTGGAATCTTACAGACTGATTACCTGCTTCGTCTGCCAGGACATCGGCATCCAGTTCCTCTGTCTGCGCTTCGCCAAAGCGGATTGCCTGAATCCCTTCGCCCTCTTCTGCAAGGCCGTCCGGTATCTGAACCGTGATGGTCACAGGCGCTTCCGGCTCTATCCTGGTCTCTTCCACATAGAATCCGATTTCAAAAAGCATATCCATCATGGCATTTTCTGTCGTCTGTCCGATAAATTCGGCCTCAAGCTGCGCATATTGCTCAGAATCGCTTTCTGCCGTAATCTGCCTTACCCGAAGCTCCGCTTCCCCCGGAATGTTGGCGAGGGCATCGTATTCCACAGCCACGCTCACATTGCCGTCCCGGGCTTCTTTGCGGAACTCATGCGCCGCCTCTGCCGCAGTCTCTCTGACCAGAGTCGCTACCATTGCGTCCAGTCCGTCACCGGCGTTATATACCAGCACTGCGGGTTCCCCTGCGTCACTGCCATTCTCATCCAGCCCCTGCACTGTAAAGGTCACTGTTCCCCCGGGCTGAACCTCTTCCTCATTTACAAGGAACCGGAGCCGGTAGGATACCTCTTCTGCGACGCTTTCCCGGCTTTCCTGCACTCCGTCGGCCTCGTCCGTTTTCGGCTCTGTCGTTTCCGAACCATCCTGCGTGCCGCCCTCAGCCTCGGCCTCAATCCGCTCCGCCACCAGCCGCGCTTCCTCAGGGATGTTCGCGGACTCGTCATATTCCGCCACTACCCTGATTTCCGCATCTTCATATGTCTTCTGGAACAGTTGTGCCTCGCCGCTTTCCTCATCGGCCGCCTCGGCCTCTATGATTTCAAAGCAGCCGTCGGCATGTACATGCTCCAGCAGCTCTGTCTGCCCGCAGATAAGGTTCCCATCCTTGTCACAGCAGCTGTCCTCATGGGTATGCAGCTCCAGTTCTCCGCAGACATTGACCGTCTCGGTCACATAGCACTCATCGGTATGCTCATGCGCGTCATATCCTTCTTCAATTTCGCAAATCAGCTCTTCTGTCCAGGCGTAGCACTCATCGGTATGTTCGTGCACTTCTTCTGTCTGTCCGCAGGTCAGCTCCTCGCTCCAGGCATAGCATCCATCAGTATGCTCATGGCCCTCTTCTGTATCAGTGCAGGTCAGCTCACCCTGAACCAATGTGCAGCATTCTGCGCTGTGCTGATGCCCTGCTCCCTCCGTGCCGCAGGTCAGCCCGCCCCGGACTTTGGTATAGCAGTCTTCATCGTGCTGATGGCCCGCGGACTCCTCCCTGGTGCATATGAGGCGTTTCTCTTCCGCAAAGCATGAGCCTTCGTGCACATGGGGCTCTATTTCATCCAACCGGCATACCAGCTGGCCGTCCTGCCCCTTGCAGTCGTCATTGTGGACATGGACGACATAATCCGCCTGCCCGCAGACCAGCTCACCTTCGCTGTCCCGGCACTGTTCGGTATGCTGATGTACCTCTATTCCGCAGATGAGCACTTTCTCCTTATGGCTCAGCGCCTGGCCGCTCATCTTCAGTGCAGTCACTGTCCCCGCTGTGACCACCACAGCCATGCACAGGAATGCCGTCAGCCAGAGTTTATGTTTTTTCTTCTCCCGCAAGATTCTTGCAGCCTGTTTCCTCAAAGCTTCCATTGTGCCGTCTCCTTCCTCGTATCCAGATCTGTTAATCTATCAGTCCCATTCCGTCAAGCGCCTGTCCGGAGCCTGTATCCGGCCAGCCCATGCCATTCTGCATTATCTCCCCGGTCCATCGCGGCCGTGACCGCTGCCGCGTTGGACCGGGATACCTCATAATAAACATTACGTAGTATCCCGCGGAGGAAAATATAAACTATTGAAACAAAAACCTGTTTTAGCTGAAAATTTTGACGCATCTTTAGACTTACCATCTGTTATAGTAGTCATACAGACAATACAAAGGCAGCCATATCCGTTTCAGAATGGCTGGCATAGAGATTCTGTGGCAAAAGAAATCCTTATATGAATTTGCCCGCAGATATTGAATTTTCAGGCAGACAAGAGTATAATAACGGATAGATGAGAGTATCGTTTTTAAAAATACCGCATAATGTTTATTATGCGGTATTTTTGTCGTACAGCACAAGCCCCAGTCTGCCCAGACGCTGCTCCTGCATCTCGCAGCTGATAAGGGTGTAGATTCTTGTGGTGTTGATATTGGAATGGCCCAGCAGATCGGCCAGGTGGCAGATGTCTTTTTCTACATTATAATAAGTGACCGCGAAAAGGTGGCGCAGATTGTGCGGGAAAACTTTCCCTTCCTCCACTCCTGCCTCTTTGCACAGGGCTTTCATGGCGTGGAGGATGTTGCTGCGGTCCATGGGCCTGCCTCCACGGGTTATGAAGATGCTGCCGGACTGGATGCCGCCGGATTTTGCATAGCGCTTCAGCTCCCGGCACAGCTCCATAGGCAGGATGACCATGCGGGTCTTGCCTTTGAGCGACACCCGCGCCCGCCTCGTATAGAGGGCCTCCACGGTGACGAAAGGCAGTTCGCTGATCCGGATTCCCGTGGCGCAGATGGTCTGCATCACCAGACACAGGCGCAGGTTCCCCCGGCGCTTCGCCGCTTCCACCAGGCGCACGTATTCGTCCCTGGACAGCTCCAGCTCCCGGGAGCGGAAGACGGCTTTCTGAATCTTGAAAGTGCGCACCACGCAGTCGGCACATTCCAGAAAGCGCAGGAAGCTGTTCACGGCTGCCAGCATGGAGTTGGCGCTGGCCACCGCATACCGTTCCGCCAGATGCCCCTTGTACCGGATGACCGCCTCCTTGGTGACAGGGGCATTCCCCAGGAAAGCGGCAAAGGCTTTCGCGTCCCGCATGTATTTCTCAATGGTGGCCCTGCTCTTCTCCTCAGACCTGAGTCTGTTCTCAAAGCGTCCCATGTCTGTCTTGTCTATGATCTTATCGGGTGTAAATTCCATTTCTGTCCTCCTAATCTTGCCGCTTGAATCCGGCGGAAAATATCATCCATCGTACCATATGGCAATCCGGTTTGTCATCTCTTCTCCGCAAATCAGGCAGCAGATTCTCCATGCAAAATCCCCGGACTGCATACGGCACGCAGTCCGGGGATTTTTCATCTATCCTTTTTAACTTCCTTTTACAATCAGCAGCTTCTGTCCCGCTTTCAGCTCATCGCTCTCCAGCGCGTTCAGCTCTCTCAGGGAATCCACAGGGGCATAGTAGCGCTTGCCGATGTTCCAGAGGTTGTCGCCGTCCTTTACCAGGTAGACCACCATGCCCGGGAGGCTGCTCATCTTCCCGGTGTCCAGCTCCGATACATTGATGTCGCTTATCAAATCCATAGGGATGGTTTTGAACACTACAGTGGAGAAGCTTAACACTGCCTTTACGTCCATCTCCTCTCCGTCCAGCATGGTCACCTGGAGCTGCTCTACCTCCGCGCGCACCTCTCCCATGTCCTCCGGGGCAATGTCAGGCACCTCCAGAGTATATTGATAAGGAAGAAACGCCTGGGTGCTGCCGTAGGGGGCTTCATCCTCCCCTGTGATGTACATGATTTTCACCTGCACGCTGCCCTGGAGCAGGATGCCGTTCTCCACAGTGCTGCGCTGCTCCAGGCTCACGTTACCTTCGCTGTGCAGCAGCTGCAGCACGGTTCCGTCCGTGACGCGGACATGATCCGTGACCTTTGTCTTGCCGGTGACCTTTGCCAGCAGCCTGCGCAGATTCGCTCTGCCTGTGGTGGTGCCGATTTCCTTGGACACGCCGTAGAGGTCTGAGATAATTTCCAGCTTTTCCTCCTCGTAGATCCGGATGGAAATATCCAGGACCAGTTCCAGTCCTATGCTGCGCTCCTCCCCGTCGAAATCCGGGCGCACGGCCAGTTCCTGCTGCCCCAGGTGGTAGCGGATGTCAGGCAGCATCCCCTCCCTGCAGCCATGGCATTCCAGCACGCCGCTGAAAGGCACTGTGGTCTCGAAACTGCGGCAGGGATGGTCCTCCCCCTCGCCCTCATACAGCAGGAAAAGACGGATATCCCCGGAAATGGTGATTTTTTCCTCCATGACCTTGAATTCCACATCCCCCAGGGAGATATTGCTCCAGAGAATCTGGAAAATATTGGGATAATTGGACGGAAGCGCCACCTCCTCCTTTAAGCGGAAGATGTCGTTCTTTGCGATGGCGATCTGGGCCAGTTCCAGAGGCATGCGTCGGTACTCCACCTTTTCGTCCCCATGAACGGCGATGGGCACTTCCACGTCGAAGAGCTCCTCCACCCGGGCTGTCAGGGTGATCAGGGACTGGATGTTCAGCTTGCGCGAGTTAATCATGTTCATGGAGAGGTCCTCCACCTCCCCGTCCACGGTCACGGTGTCCGCGGGCACCACCCCCTGCATGTTGATGCGTTCTTCAAAGGGCATCTTGCTGTCCAGCACCACCAGGCTGCTCCCCTCCTCCATGGTGTGGTAGAGCACCACGAAGCCAAGCCTGCCGCGGACCGTGACGGAATCCGTCCCCGGTTTGATTTCATCGATGATCAGCTCTCCCTTCTCCAGGTTCAGGGCGGCTACATCCGGCTTGTTCTCCGGAATGTTCACGTCATCCTCCAGCGTGAACTGTGTGACAGCCTGGACTCTGACGCGATCCATATGTATATTTCTCTTTAACAGCTCCACGAAAATACCTCCATATATACTCGTATAAGAATATATATGAAGGTATTCTTTAAGATATGCCTGCTGTGTGAGTCTTAATCGCGAATCCGCTCACTCGGGCAGCCTTGAAGATTTCTCCTCACCTGTCCACGGCCCCGATCAGATCCGTGACATCCTCCACATGGTACTGCTCCATGTAGCGTCCGATGCCCTCCACTACCTCCGCGCTGGTGTAAGGATCCACGAAGTTCATGGCGCCGATGCTGACGGCACTGGCACCGGCCAGCAGGAATTCCACGGCGTCCTCCGCATTTGCGATGCCTCCCATGCCGATGACGGGAATCCGCACCGCATGGGCCGCCTGATAGACCATGCGCACCGCGATCGGCTTGATGGCCGGGCCGCTCATGCCGCCGGTCTTGTTGGCAAGGGCGAACCTGCGCTTGTGGATGTCGATCTTCATGCCCGTGATGGTGTTGATCAGGGACAGGGCGTCCGCGCCTGCTGCCTCCGCAGCCTTTGCCATCTCGGCGATGTCAGTGACATTGGGGCTCAGCTTCATGATGACGGGCTGTCTGGCGTGTCGTTTAACTTCTTTCGTGATATCGTACAGATTGTCCGCTTTCTGGCCGAATGCAATTGCCCCTTCCTTTACATTGGGGCAGGACACATTGATTTCCAGCATGGCCACTGCCTGTTCCTCTCCCAGCCGCTCCACTACATCCACGTAATCTTCCACCGTCTTTCCGCAGACATTTACAATGATTTTCGTGTCGTACTGCTTCAGGAAAGGGATGTCCCGCTCCAGGAACACGTCAATGCCGGGATTCTGGAGGCCGATGGCATTGAGCATGCCGCCGTAGACTTCCGCCACTCTGGGGGTGGGGTTGCCCGGCCAGGGCACATTTGCCACACCCTTGGTCACTACGGCCCCAAGCCGGTTCAAGTCCACGAATTCCGAGTATTCCATCCCGGAGCCAAAGGTTCCGGAGGCTGTCATGACAGGATTCTTCAAGGTGACGCCTGCTATTGTTACTTGTGTATTCATATCCGTACCTCCTTACGCGCTGATGCGGGTCTTGGCAGAATGCTTATGTATTTCGGGCATTCTGCCGTGTGAAGCCTTAGAATTTCTTTGTCCGCGTACTTTGCGGGCTTAGAAATTCTCTTCACAATTCTACCTCCTGCGCTTCAAATACAGGGCCGTCCGTGCAGATGCGGGCATTGTGCACATGGGAATGATGGTCGATTTCTTTGGTCTTCACCACGCAGCCCAGGCATGCGCCCACGCCGCAGGCCATATGCTCCTCCAGGGAGATGTATGCCGGAATGCCATGCTGGCATGCGTATGCCTTGACCGCACGCAGCATGGGCATGGGGCCGCAGGCGAAGACGACTTCCGCCCCCAGTCCGTTCTCCGCGATGGCGTCCATCACATTTCCTTTCGTGCCGGCGCTGCCGTCCTCGGTGGCTACATACACAGTGCCGTATTTCTCCAGATCTTCTTTCAGGAAAAGGCTGGAATCCCGATAACCCGCCACAATCTGCTTCTCCGCCTCCAGCCGCTTGGCCAGCTCTAAAATCGGGGGCACGCCGATGCCGCCGCCCATGAGGAAAACCTTTTTCCCTGTTCCCTGCTCCAGCGGAAAGCCATTCCCCAGATTGCCCAGTACAGAGATACAGTCTCCTACTCTGTAGCCGGAAAACTCCCTGGTGCCCGCGCCGGCAATACGGTAGACGATGCGCAGCCTGGCTTGTCCCGCATCCGTCTCGCAGATGCTGATGGGGCGGGGAAGAAGGGTGCTTTTATCCTTGGGATAGATGCCCAGGAACTGGCCGGGCTTCGCGTCCGCCGCGAGGGGGGTCTCTATCCACATGTCGAAGATGTCCGGTGCTATCTCCCTCTGGGAGAGCACCTTTGCGGTGTGCTTTTGCTTCATGATTTGTTTCCTTTCTGGGTATCCAGGGATAATCCTTTGCCGCAAAATAATGGCATGGCAAAACTTAAGGGCAATAATCCAAGCAGACTATTGCCCCAATCCATAACACTGCACAACACTTAACAAAAGAAAATCCTCTCAACTAAAAAACACACGAACTTTACCTAACGCTTTTAGTATATCCACATTTCCGCGGAATGTCAACAATAATTTATGGCGCCTCTTCATAAGCTGTCCTCCCGGCGCAAATCGTCCGCACCACTTTCCCCCGCAGCCGCCAGCCGGTGAAAGGGGTGTTTGCAGATCTGGAGGCATAGCTCTCCGGGGCATATTCCGCCGCGGTGTCTATCAGTATGATATCCGCAGGGCCTCCCTCCGCCAGATATCCGGCGTCCAGATGGTACAGGTTCGCCGGGTTGGTGCTCATGAGGCGCAGGAGCCGGCGCATGGTCAGGTATCCGGCCTCCACCAGCCGGGTGATGCCCAAAGACAGCGCCGTCTCCAGGCCGATGATGCCGCTGGGCGCTTCAGTGATGGGCTTTTCTTTTTCTTCCGCTGTGTGGGGGGCATGATCCGTGGCGATGATATCAATGGTGCCGTCCACCAGCCCCCGGATGATGGCCAGCCTGTCCTCCTCTTCCCGGAGGGGCGGATTCATCTTCGCCAGCGTGCCGTATTGGATAGCAGCTTCCTCCGTCAGGGTAAAATGATGGGGCGTGGCCTCCGCATGTATATTGCTGCCTCTTGCTCTGGCCTGCCGCACCAGTTCTACGGATTCCCGCGCACTTATATGCTGTATATTGATATTCGCTCCTGTCTCCAGCGCCAGCTGCAAATCCCGCTCCACCAGGCGGATCTCAGCCTCTCTGGGAGAGCCTCCTATCCCGAAGAAGCCACTGGCCTTGCCCCGGTTGATTCCGTTATTGTCTATCAGCCCCGGATCCTCCTCGTGGAAACTGACAGGCATATCCAGCCCGGCCGCGCGCTCCATGGCCTCCCGCACCAGATTCCCATCCAGAAGCGGTACGCCGTCATCCGTAAAGCCCGCCGCTCCGGCCTCCGCCAACTCCTCCACAGGCGTCAGTTCTTTCCCGCGCATCCCTTTCGTCACATTGGCGCAGGACAGCACATGGATGTCTGTCCCGTATCCCTTTTCCAGAACATAGGCAAGCGTCTCCCTGTTGTCTATGGGAGGTTTTGTATTGGCCATCATCACCACCGTGGTAAAGCCCCCCGCAGCAGCCGCGGCAGCCCCGGTCACAATGTCCTCTTTCAGCGGGAATCCGGGATCGCGGAAATGGACATGGACGTCCACCAATCCCGGCGCCACCAGCAGCCCCTCTGCGTCGATTACTTCGCATCCCTCTTCCGGCCTCTCCAGCCCTTTCCCGATCCGCAGGATTTTCTCTCCCTCCGTCAGGATGTCGAACTTGCCCTCCCTGCCGGACTTCGGGTCAATCATATATCCATTTTTGATTAGCAGCATAAGCGCCTCCTGTCTTCCCTGTGCCAGACTCCTCTTTCATTTCTCCAAGTGTACCATAACCCCACTAAAAAAGGCAAGGGACATATTGTCCTTGCCTTAAGTTGTGCCGCCTTGCCGGGAGGCTTTCACCGTTTTCCATCACTCAAATGTCACTGTCTGCTCCAGATATTCCGTCTTCACCACTATGTAGGGACATGAGGGCTGGGGATTCTCCTTTTCGGATGGCTCCGGCCCCAGCAGGCTGGTATCGATCACGATGTTCGCATCCGTCAGGTACAGTTCATTCACGGCGATGCTGTAGCCCCCTGTCTCTTGTTCTCCGTATCCGATGCATATGTACAGATTTGCGTTGTCTGTGTAGGTAATCTGGAAAGGCGCCGCCTTCTTCTCCTCAATGATGGGCAGAAGCTGCTCCGGTATCATCTCCTGGCTGAGCACTGTGAAATCCAGATCCCGGAGTTTGATTTTCTCCTCGTTCATCATCGTACAGCCGGAAAGGAACAGCATACAGGCAATCACCAGTCCATAAAATCCGATTTTTTTCAATGATAGACCTCACAAAGTTTCTTCTATTTTTTTCTATTTTATGTACAGTTTGGGATTTCTATGCTAGAATAGAAAGGATTCTTCTATAAAGACTTCATGAAAGGCTGATACCATGATACGTTTTATTTTAATCGTACTTTATTTGTTGCTGTTCCTGGTCCTCTCTATTCCCGCCCTGTTGGCGGAATGGCTCATCGGCAAACGCAGCCCCGGACGCAAAGACAGATTCTCCAAAGCGCTGGTAAGCTGGGGATTCCGCTGTATCGCCGCCCTGGCAGGCACGAAGCTCATCGTAAGGGGGAAAGAGAATATCCCGGCTGACAGCGCCGCCCTGTTCGTGGGCAACCACCGCAGCTATTTCGATATCGTGCTCACCTATCCCCAGTTCCCCGGGATTACGGGCTATGTGGCAAAAAAAGAGATGCTGCGCTATCCCTTGCTGCTCAACTGGATGCGGAACATCCACTGTCTGTTCCTGGACAGGGACAATATCAAGGAAGGCTTAAAGACTATCCTGAAAGGCGTAGAAGAGGTAAAGAGCGGCGTCTCCCTGTGCATCTTCCCGGAGGGCACCCGCAACAAGGTGAACGACACTTTCCTGCCCTTCCGGGAGGGCAGCTTCAAGATAGCGGAGAAAGGCGGCGTCCCGGTGGTCCCCATGGTCATCCTGAACTCGGCGGATATCTTTGAAGACCATCTGCCGCGGGTCAGGAGCACTACCGTGGTCATCGAGTTCCAGCCCGCCATCTATATGGACAGGATGGACCGCAGCGAAAAGAAGAATATGGGCGCCCATGTCAGCGGCCTCATCTCCAAGCGCTACTTTGAGCTGAAAAAAGAATATTTTCCGGAATAATTCCCGGAAATCAACAGTCCTCCGCGCCTTACGCGGAAAGGGGCAGCTCCACCTGGAAACTGGTCACCTCGTCCTCGCTCCGGGCCGTGATGATGCCGTTGTGGAGGGTGACGATTTCTTTGGCGATGGCCAGCCCCAGCCCGGCTCCGCCGGTGTTGGTGGCCCTGGCATCGTCCAGCCGGAAAAATTTCTCGAAGATGGCCTCCAGTTTGTGGGGAGGGATGGTCTTTCCTCGGTTAGATATGACTATCCTCACATGGCCTCTCACCGGCCTGCACTCCACGGAAATCGCTGTCCCCGGATAGCTGTAGGCAATGGCGTTCTTCAGGATATTGTTGAACACCCTGGCCAGTTTCTCCCCGTCCGCGTAGAGAGTGACGGGTTTTCCCGACTGATCCGGCTCTATCTCAAGCCTTATGGTATTTCCGTGTTCGCTCAGCAGCGGATAGAATTCATCCGTCATCTGCTCCAGCATGAAAGAAAGATTCACCGTCTCTTTTTCCAGCGCAATCTGCTGCAGGTTATAACGGGTAATCTCAAAGAATTCATTGATCAGCTTCTCCAGCCGCAGCGCCTTGTCCAAAGTGATGTGGACATATTTCGCCCGCTGCGCGGCAGGCATGTCCGGCGCCTCGTCCATCAGGCTTAAGTATCCGATGACAGAGGTAAGGGGGGTCTTCAAGTCATGGGCCAGGTAGGTAATCAGGTCATTCTTGCGGTTAGCCTCCTCCCGCATTATCTGCTCGTTTCGCTGCATGTCGGCCTTGATTTCCACAATCCGCACGGAAATGTCTTCGTATCCCTGAGGGAACACCTCCACCGCCTCTTTGGTCTGCCGCATGTAATCGTCAATCATCCGGCCCGCATCCCGCATAGCCGCTTTCACCTGTCTGGAGGCATACAGAATAGACACAAGCCTTACAATCAGCACTACCGCCACAATCAGGATAATCAGCGCCGCGAACAGCTTCCGCTTTAAGTTCCCCCAGTTGATGGTCTGGGTAAAATAGCCGTCCACGTCAGCGTCCCCCAGGGCCATCCATTCTGTATAGATGAAATTTCGTTCAATCCACTCTCTCATGAATCCGTTGAGTATCTGATCAAGGAACACATACAGAAATCCGCAGACAATATAGCCTCCTGCCAGGATGAGACATGTGACCAGAAATCTCTTCAGCTTTGCATTAACCTTCAATCTTGTACCCGCACCCCCAGACTGTCTTGATGTATTTCGGATGCTCGAAGGAATCGCCCATCTTTTCCCTCAGATGCCTGATGTGCACCGTGATGGTGTTGTTGTTCTTTGTGTAATACTCATCTGCCCAGATCAGATGGAACAGCTCCTCTGCGCTGACTACCTGTCCCTTTCGCTGGCACAGGATGCGGAGGATGGAAAACTCCGTGGGGGTCAGGTTCAAAAGCTTTTCATTCAGGTAGCATTCATGGGTCTTTACATTTAGAGACAGGCCGGATATTTCCAGCAGTTCCTCCTGCTGCAGCCCCGTGTTGTAGCGCTTGTACCGGCGCAGCTGGGCTTTCACCCGGGCCACCAGCTCCAGAGGCAGGAAAGGCTTGGTCATGTAATCGTCCGCGCCCATGGTAAGGCCGGTGATTTTGTCCATCTCCTCCCCCTTTGCCGTCAGCATGATAATCGGATAATTGTGGCGTTCCCTGATTTTGCGGCAGATGTCCAGGCCGCTGGCCCCGGGCAGCATGATATCCAGGATGGCCAGATCCAGCCTTTCGTTTTCCACCATTTCCATGGCCATGGCGCCGTCGTAACATTTGACAATCCGGAACCCCTCGTTCTCCAGGTACAGGGCCACCAGATCCGCTATCTCCTTTTCGTCATCCGCTATCAATATGACTTCGCTCATAGACTACCTCTTTCCGTTTTTCCGTGTATTTCCATCATGAAATACAGGCATGCCCGCTTTGGCGGCGGGCTGTTCTGCCTGTTTCCAAACACTTGCTTTTTATCTTACCACAAAACAAATGAGATAAGGTTAAGATTTTCCTAATATTCTTTCCGCAGGTTTTGGTCCGCATCCTGCATTCAGTCCATACTCTGCAGGAATTCCAGGATTTCCGCGAAACCCATATCATGGGAGGCTTTTATCAGTACCGTGCTGCCCTCCGGTATCAGGGTTTTATCTGCGGCCATGGTTTCCATCAGAACCTTTCTGTCGGGATAGTGGGCGATGCGGCGGGGCAGTCGGGCAGTTTCTTCTGTCCGCTTCGCTGCCGTCCGGCCCATTGTCTGATCCGTCCGGTCTGTTGCCGCCTGATTTGTCATTTGATTTGTCCCTGCCTGCTCCGCTGTCTGGTTCGCCGCCCGGTACATGCAGCGGGATTCCTCCCCTACGCAGTAGATATCATCGATGCCTGCCGCTACAGCATAACTTCCTATCTCCTCATGCAGCTGGCCGGAGTTCTCCCCCAGATTCAGCATGTCGCCGAGAATCGCCACTTTCCGGGTATCTGCCAGCGCAAGCAGATCCAGAGCCGCTTTTACGGAGGCCGGATTGGCATTGTAGCAGTCGTCGATGATGGTATAATGAGGGTGGCTGATGATATGGGTCCGCCCGCTCACTGCTGCCACTTTCCCGATTCCGGTGGCAATCTGCTCTCCGCTTAAGCCCAGCAGCCTCGCTACACAGGCGGCCGCGGCGGCATTCAGCACCATATGCCTGCCGGGCTGGGGTATATGGACGGCAAGCCTGCACGCTCCGCTCTCCGTACCGGCTGCCTCTCTTCCTGCACAGCCCATGCCCGTCATAGTCTCTGCCTGCACGCCATCCATGCCTGCTGTCTCACATGCACATGCGCCGCTTTCGACTACTTCTTTGTCTGCATATGTGCCGTTTGTCACTGCCCCCTTATCCGCACATGCAGCATTCCAAGGGGATCGGAGCTGCGACATCACCAGTGTGGCATCGCTCCCCCACAGTCCTCTGCCGACGATGTCCACAGCCGCCACCTCCTGGGACGGACTGCTCCCCAGCCCGAAGAAACGGGGCTTATGTCCCTTAATCTCCGTCAGGGCGTTCAGCCTGTCATCCTCGCCGTTTAGGCAAATCTCACCGTCCGGAGCCATATAGTCGAAGATTTCCGATTTGGCCCGCAGGATGCCGTCCCTGTCCTTTAAGTTGTTCAGATGGCTCTGCCCGATATTGGTCATTACACACACATCCGGCCTGGCCATCTTGCTTAAGCGGTGCATTTCCCCGAAATCGCTGATGCCCATCTCAACCACTGCGATCTCATGCTCCCTGCGGATGCGCAGCAAAGTCAGCGGCACCCCGATTTCATTGTTGAAATTGCCCTCCGTCTTCAGGATATGGTATTTTTCCGCCAGCACTCCGGCAATGAATTCCTTGGTGCTGGTCTTGCCCACGCTGCCGGTGATGCCTACGACTTTTATGGAAAGTTTCTTCCTGTAGGCCTCTGCGATGTCTTTCAGGGCCTGCAAGGTATCCTCCACCAGCACGTAACAGCCCCAGGACTCCCCGGCGCCTCTGTCATCTGTCTGCGCTGCCGCTCCCGGCGCACTGTCTCCTGACGCGCCGATATTCTGCGGCACACTGTCGTCCGGCGCTCCTGCCGCCCTGCGTTCCGCTCCTTCAACCTCTTCCGGACGCTTCTGCGTCACCGCCAGTATGGCCCCTTTCCCAAAGGCAGTCCGAATAAACCGGTGTCCGTCCACCCGCTCGCCCACGGTAGCGATGAACACTCCCTGAGGCTCCACCTGCCTGGAGTCAATGACCACAGAACTGACACAAGTGTCACCATCTGCTTTTCCGCTCTGTACCACCAGCTCCCCGCCGCAGGCATGTGCTATCTCCTTTATCGTCAAATCCATCATGATCGCTTTCCCATCCTCTCTCCGGCCACTTTGCCCATTATATGATTCTTTTGGCTCCTGCCTCGTCCTCTTAGTCTTAGTCACCAAACCGCTTCTGTCTCTCCGGACGGCCTTCCTCACGCCGTAAGCCCGGCGCTCCGTCTCGTTCCAGGCCTCATTCCCGGCTATGTGCCATCCGCAGAATCGCCTCGCACAGCTGTCCGAAGTCCATGCCAACAGCCGCGGCCTCCTGAGGCAGCAGCGATGTAGGGGTCATCCCCGGCAGGGTGTTGGCCTCCAGGCAGTAGATTTCTCCCTCTCCGCTCATGATGAAGTCCATCCTGGCGTAGCTCCTCAGCCGCAAAGCCGCGAACACCTGCTCCGCGATTTCCTGCATCCGCAGGCTTACTTCCTCCGGAATCTCCGCGGGACAGGTCTCCACAGTGGTGCCCGCCTGATATTTGTTCCTGTAGTCGTAAAAGCCCTCCTTGGGCGCCATCTCTATCACAGGCAGCGCTTTTCCGTCCATGACCCCTACGGAAAATTCTCTGCCTTTGATATACTGCTCCACAACCGCCTCATCGCCGTAGCGGAAAGCCTCCTCCCTGGCTTTTTCATACTCCGATGCATCGTTTGCGATGCAGACTCCTATGCTGGATCCGCCGCAGCAAGTCTTTACGATACAGGGATAAGGAATATCTGTTTTTTCGTTTTCTCCGTGCTTCAGCCGAAAGCCCCGGGGCGTGGGAATCTCATAGGCCCGGAACAAATCTTTCGTGATTCCCTTGTCCATGGCCAGACAGGATCCCACAAAATCCGCCCCTGTATAGGGAATGCCCAGCAAGTCGAAGCAGGCCTGAATCCTGCCGTCCTCGCCGTTGGCCCCGTGGAGCGCCAGGAACACGCAGTCCGCCTGCCCGCAGATTTCCAGCACCTTAGGGCCGAAAAACCCCTTTCCGCCGTCTTTCCTCAAGGCCTTTACGGCCTCCAGATCCGGACATTCCTCCCCCACGGCGCTCACCTGCGCCGCCCAGTCAGTATCCCGCTCAAAAATTCCTGCCGTCTCTCCCTCATATCCCAGATACACATCCAGCAGAATCGCCTGATGCCCTGTTTTCCGAAATGCACGGTAAATCATGCCGCCGGAGCTCAGCGACACGTCCCTCTCCGAACTGATTCCTCCTGCCAAAACTACGATTTTCATAGGAAGCCCCGCCTTTCTTTTCATGCCTGCGCGCTATATAGCCATTCTATTGATATTTATTCCGCTGCCTGCCGATACATGACAGCGGTCCCATGCAGCCCGCTGTCCCACCGGCTTTTTCATTATACTAAGAAAGAGAATCCGAGTCAACCATTCCCCCTCCAGACAAGCCTCCTCCGGAGGCTCCCTGCATATAAAAAAGACAGTCCGACGAAAAACTTTCGTCAGACTGCCTCCTTTGCTTCATCCGCTTCATACACCACTTCTCCGTCAATGATGGTATACAGCGTCCTGGTGAACACCTCCATGGGATTCCCGGTGAAGACTGCGATGTCCGCGTCCTTCCCCACCTCCAGGCTGCCCACCCTGTCCGCCACGCCGCAGATGACGGCCGGATGGATAGTGATGGCCTTATAGCCCTCCTCCAGCGAAAGCCCCGATTTCACTGCCATCCCCGCGCACAGCGGCAGGGACGAAATCAATGATACCGGATGATCCGTGGTGATGGCCGTCATGACGCCAGCCTGGTTCAGGACTCCCACAGTCTTGAATGCCATGTTCTGCACCTCGATTTTAGACCTGCTGGCAAGGTCTGGGCCCACAATGGCGGGAAAGCCCTCCGCTGCCAGTTCCTCCGCTATCAGATGCCCCTCGGAGCAGTGGTCCAGCGTCATCTTCAGACCGAATTCCTTTGCGATGCGGACTGCCGTGAAGATATCATCCACCCGGTGTACATGGGCCTTCAGGGGAATCTCACGCTCCAGCACAGGGAGCCAGCATTCCAGGCAGAAATCCTCCTCGAAGCTTTCCCCGTTTTCAGACGCCTTTTTCTTCCTGTCCCGGTAAGAGAAAGCTTTGGTCAGTTCCTCCCGCAGCATGGCGGCTATGGCCATCCGGGTGGAGGGGCTTTTCCCCTGGCCGGAATAGTTGACCTTGGGATTCTCCCCGAAAGCCACTTTCATGGCCGCGGGAGCCCTCACCACCAAATCGTCCGCCCTGCGCCCCTTTGTCTTCAGGAAAGCGAACTGGCCGCCCACCACATTGGAGCTGCCGGGGCCTATCATGGCCGAGGTGATTCCCGCCCGGACCGCGTCGTCAAAGGCAGCGTCCATGGTATTGATGGCATCAATGGCCCGCAGGCAGGGCGTGACGGGGTTTACTGTCTCATTGCAGTCATCCCCCTCCATGCCTTTCTTTTCCTCCGTGATGCCCATGTGGCAGTGGGCCTCTATCAGTCCCGGCATGACCAGGCCGTTTCTCGCCACTATGACCCGCTCACCGGACTCAGGATGAAACGCTTTCTCATCCCGCTTTCCGATTTCCGCTATCTTTCCATCCTGAATCCGGATATATCCGTCTCTGATATCCCTGCCGGCCATTGTCTTGATAAGACCACCGATGATATACATATCAACTCCCATCTGCCCGCTGCGGCGGGCGTACAAATCAGGATTCCCATGCCGCAACAGCGGCAATGCCACCACAGTGGCAATGCCACCACAGTGGCAATGCCACCAAGTGGCATGAACAATGAAATCAGGGCTGGAACAGCACCTCCGGGTTCACGGGAGCGCCGTTCAGCGTAAGCTTCAGGTACAGATTGCTGCCCTCCACGCTGTAATACTTGGTAGGCGCCGCGATGAACGCGATGACCTCGCCGGGCTCCACATAGCTGCCCTCCATGACGCGAATCTCATCCAGCTGTCCGTAGGTAATCTGGTAGCCGTCCCCCAGATCCACCGTAAGGGCATGCCCGATTTCCTCATTTTCAAAAACAGAGATGACCTGGCCGTCCGCGCAGGCTGTCACGGCAGAACCCTGTTCCGCAGCTATCATCAGGGCAGAATTGTACTTAAACTGGTCCAGTGTGGAGAAATAGACGCTGCTGTCCATGCTGAAAGGAATCAGCACCTCGCCGCTCACCGGGCGCAGCAGTCCCTCGCTCTCCGCAAAATGCAAAGGCTCTGCCGCTACCGCGCTGCCGTCGGCGCTATCCGCCTCACTGGAGGTTCCCGCATCCGCAGCGCCATCTCCGCTCTCCTGGACGGGAGCCTCCGGCGTCGCTGTAGCGTCAGCGTCTTCGCCTTCTGTCCCCTCCTCCGGCATCTGCGGGGTTATCTCCGGCTCCTGGGCGATGGTGTCGGCCGACGGTATCTCTTCCGGCATCTCCTCCGTCGTCCCGTCGGTGAGTCCCGGTATCTTCACCAGAGCGGAACCTGCCTCCATGGGCAGATAGTCCAGGTCATCCTCTTTCCCGGAAATTTCCTCCGTGCTGTCAGGAATATTCTTTGCGATGCTGTCCTTTCCCGAATCCGCGCTTTCCTCCACCGGCTCGTTCCGGGCAATCTCCTCATACTTGTCCTCCGCATTGTTCTCCAGCGCAGTAAAGTCGATGGTATAGCCATCGTCCTGCTCCTGTGTGTTGTTGGATTTCATGTAGATTCCCGTCATGGTCAGTGCCGCCAGCACGAACACGGATGATGCAATCATGATGGTGCGTTCTTTCTTCGCATTGTTCCTTCTGTTTTTTCTCATAGCTGCCTTCCCTTCCTTTTTCATTCAAAGCAAACTTGTTTTGATATACCAAATATCCCAAAATTTATGATATTCGTTTTCTCGCTTACAGTTTGCCCTATCGGAAAGGAATTATGCATGAAAAAAGACAGCTTCTCTCATCAAAAAGCTGTCCTTTCTTTTTCATGAAATCAGGCCTGTGCCTGATACTTTGCCACATCCACATGCTGTACGGTGCCCGCGCAGCCGTTCTCATAGAGGAACACGCCGCTGTTGCGGATGGCGCCCTGTGTCTGTCCGGCATTGCCCTTTAAGGTGAAATCCGTGGAGACATTCTGCAGGCAGATAGCGCCTACGCCCTTGTCGGCCAGCCTGTAGAGCACATCGTTCCCGTTCTCGTCCTTGCACCAGATCTTCAGCTTATCCCAGACGGCGTCATTCTCGTCGATCCAGCCATTGCCGTCCTCATCGTACTCTGCCAAATCCGCGAAGCCGTTTCCGCTGGCTGTGCCAAACAGCTCGCTGCCGTCGTTAATCTGGCCGTCCCCGTTCTTGTCCAGCGCCAGATAGCCGCTGCCCGGGCCAAGCCGGGATATCTCGTCCAGCTCCCCATCCGCGTCGATGTCGAAATAAAAGGTCTGGTCAGAGAGGGAAGCGATATCCGTGTCCAGGTTGATGACCAGCGGGTCGCACATGGTAAAGCTCAGCTGCAGGCTCTCCATATAGCGCTCCTGGACACTGCGGCTCATGCCTACGTTTATATTGAAATCAATCTCCCTGCCATCAGCGGTGCGCACCGTGCCCACCGTGGAAAAGCTGGTCGCCTCAGACTCTGTCTTAATCGTCTCGTTGACATAGGAGAGCACCCGCATATCCGCCATGTTCCCCAGGTTCACACCCTCCTGCCCGTTCTGTACCAGTCCGGAACCGTTCTGGTTCTGAATGCCTGAAGCGCCGTTCCCATTCTGCCGTGCCGCCTCATAGGGAGTCGTGCTCCGGTTCTGCCACAGGCCAAAGCGGCTCCTCCTGGCCGAGAACAGGATATCATAAATATAGCGAATCGTGGTCTGGCGAATCTGAGCCATGGTCTCGCTGGCAGAGCTCCTGATCGTCATATTGGAGCTGCGGCTCTGCAGGCGGCTCTTCCAGTCCTGAAGCGCCGATGCGGACTGATCCGCCCGGGCCTTTTTCCCATCCGTCTCTCCCGCGCCCGATGCGTCCCCGGTCCCTCCTCCCAGGGCAGCGTCCAGGGCATTTCCGCCGCCTGTCAGATTCCCCTGATATTTCAGTACGGTAAACCGTCTCAGGGAAACAGAGGTCGAGCGGTAATTTCTGGCTGACGTCATTCCCACTGTACCGGAATCAATCTTCAATTCTTTCTTCACTCCTTTATGTCCACCCATCCTGCAGGCTTTGAGGTTCCCCATCCTCCATGATGCGGGTTCCGCTGTCCTACCGGACTTTTTATGGTTTCCATCCTGTCCCCCGGGCACGCCCCCTCTTCAGCCTCCCGCTTTTACGAGGCGTACCACCGCTTCGCGCTGTGGCGCCTGCGGCATAAAAAAATGGCACTTAGACAGGGAATTCCTTTCCCTGTATAAATACCATCCGTGGTGTCCATATCTAATCTGTACTCGGAGCAGTCGGCCTAACTGCTTTCCTGTACTAAGTATATCGACATATTTGCGGCTTTCTTTAGCCTGTTTTTTCCAGCCCGCCGCAGTTTCGTTTATCCCGCTACGGTCACTTCTTCTGCTTATCCACCGCCTGCTTAGCCTGTGCCGCTTTTGCGGACATCATCCCGGCCAGCATCTCCCTGGGCAGGACGATATTGGCCCCGAAAGGATTTATCACCATGCCCAGTGCGGGGCAGATATTCCCATGGGCATCCCGGCGCAGTATCATAGCCGCGTAGTCTTCTATCTTCAGGGCAAAGGTAGGGAACTTCTGGTTCTTCTCCTGCCATTTTTCATATTCGGCCTCGTCCGTGAAAGCCATGAAGAACTTCGCGCCGTCCGGCCTGGTCAGCATGGGGAACTGCACCTTGCTGCCGGGAGCGATGCTCAGCTTGCCGTCCTTGTCCGGCTCGGGCGCGGGCTCGATCACGGCGGGGGAGAGGAAACTGGCCTTGGAAAGCTCGCCTATGAACATGTTGCGGTGCGCCGGTGTGTCCTCGGCTTTCATCAGCTCGATGGAGCCTACCAGCAGCGGGTTGGATACGGGTTTATTGAATTCCATGATTTCTCCTTTTTCTGTTTGGTGTTTCTTGTCCTGCTTTTGCTGTGCTTTCTATATTATAGCCAGCCGGGGCGGTTTTCGCAACTAAAATTTCTGCTTTTCATCTGTGACTTTCCCTCTGCTGGCTCTCATACAGCTCCCGGAACCTCCCCCGGCGCTGGAGCAGTCCTTCGAAATCCCCTTCCTCCACTATCCTGCCGCCCTCCATCACCAGGATCCTGTCGGCATTTCGGATGGTAGAGAGCCTGTGGGCCACGGTGACGGTGGTCAGGGAATCCGCAATCCTGTCCAGGCACTGCTGCACCTCCCGCTCCGCCGCGGAGTCCAGGGCGGCGGTGGCCTCGTCCAGGAGGAGGATTGGAGCTTCCTTAAGGATGGCCCGGGCGATGGCGATGCGCTGCCTCTGGCCCCCGGAGAGCTGGCCGCCCTGCTCGCCTGCCTGGGTCTCATAGCCTTTCGGAAGGCTTATGATGAAATCATGGATATCCGCCATCTTCGCCGCCTCCTCAATCCGGGCCTGGCTGGCCTCAGGGCGGCCCAGCGCGATGTTCTCCCGGATGGTGCCATCGAAGAGGGTGCACTCCTGGGGCACATAGGCGAAGAGCTCCCGGATCGCCGCCAGGGAGAGCCCTGCGCCCTTTTGGCCGAAGTAAAGAATCTCCCCCTCCGTGGGCGCATAGAATCCCTCCATCAGCTTGATCACCGTGGACTTCCCGCCGCCGGAGCCGCCTACGATGGCCAGATGCTCTCCCCTGTGCAGGACCAGGTCGAGATGCTCTGTCACATTTTTCCCTGGCACATATGCCCCAGTCTCAGACGTGCCATCTCCCTTTGCCACAGCCCCGGCCTCAGCCCTGTCTTCCCCAGCCTCTCCAGCCTCACGCATGCCTATGCCATAGGAGAACCCCACATCCCTGAATTCCACCGCAATGTCCCCGTCCCTGCCTATCTCCCTGCTGCCCTCCTCCAAATCCTCCAGAGGTTCATCCAGCAGCTTAAAGACCCGCTCCATGGCCACCAGCCGGGACTGGGACAGCAGCAGGAAAGTGCTCAGCCGGAACACCGAATCCGCCATCATGCTCATCAGGGTGGCATGGAACACCGCTTTCCCCAAGGTCACCTGGCTGCCCGCCAGGACGATGCCCAAAATGAACCCCACCGCCTGGGCGGACTGGGCGAAGAAGTCCACGGTGCCATAGGTGATGCCCATGACCGTCTGGCTCTTCATGCGCTTCTCCCGGATCACGCCGCAGGCGGCTCTGTAGCGCCCGGCCAGGGCCGCCTGCAGGGCGAACACCCGTATCACGGGAATGGAGCGCAGGGCCTCTATCAGGAAAGAGGCGGATCTGGCTATCTCCTCCTTCGCCCCTCTCTCCAGCCGCTTGGCCAGGGGATTCAGGTACAGGGACAATCCCATGTTGATGCCGCTGTACAGCACCCCCGCCACCGCGATGTGCCAGTCCCCCAGAAGCAGCATCACAAGGGTGATTGGAAAGATTACCGCGAACCGGATCAGATTCACTACCAGAAAGGTATTGAACACCGCCATGGCTCCCTCCGCATCGCTGGTCAGGCGGGTGATATAGTCGCCAATCTTGTACCGGGCCATGGCCCCGTTTGGCATGTGGAGGATATGGCCGAACAGGAGCTTCCGCAGCCGTACCGTGCCCTGGGCAGTGGAAATGGCCTGGAGATATTTGCCATAGACCACCGGCGGCACGAACAGCAGGAACACTGCCAGCATCCAGAACAGGGTCGCCATGATGTCGCCCTGGCTGGCCCCGGTGACGATGTCGATTAGCTCCTGGTTGATATAAGGCATGGAAAACAGAATGGCCAGCTCGAAAGCCCCCAATGCCAGGCCAAGGAGATATCTCTTCCGGGCCGGGCCCATGTAGGAGAAGCTTCTATAGTATAATGCGAACATGGATTTCTTCATCGTTTTATCTCCATTCATCCCTTTTCAACCATTCCATGGTCAGCGCTGTTCGGTTCACACTCCCGTCATGCCGCTTAAAGCGGAACATACAACAGAACGCAGTTCTGTTGTCAGGAACAATCGGTGCAGGCCCGCAAGAATGCCTGCACAAAGCGAACCTTGTTCACTTGGCATTCTTACCGGAATGATTTAGATTTTCTAAGGTTGGTACTTTCCAACCTTAGAAAATCTTCATCCCGTGCATACTTTGCATTCGGTACATCTCATAGTACATCCCCTTTTTCGCCAAAAGCTCCTCCGGAGTCCCCTCCTCGGCCACCCGGCCCCTGTCCATGCAGTAGACATAATCCGCGTCCTGCACGGTGCTCAGCCTGTGGGCTATGATGACGGCGGTCCGGCCCGCCAGCAGCTTATCCAGGGCCTCCTGCACCTCCCGCTCCGTCTGGAAGTCCAGGGCGGAGGTGGCCTCGTCCAAAAGCACCAGATCCGCCTTCTTCACCATGGCCCTGGCGATGCACAGCCGCTGCTTCTGGCCCCCGGACAGGGAATTCCCGCCCTCGCCTATACAATGGTCCATGCCCTCCGGGAAGCCGTTTACAAAATCCCACAGGGCCACCTGGCGCAGGGCATCCTCGCAGTCCTGCCTGGTGGCGGCCGGGCTGCCGTAGGCCACGTTCTCATAGATGCTGCCGTCGAAGAGCACCGCGTCCTGAGTCACGATGGCCATGTGGGCCCGCAGGGCCGCAGCCTCCCACTCCGCGGACTCCACCCCGAACAGCTTAAGGCTCCCCTTACCCGGCAGATAGAACCGGCAGATGAGCTTGATGAGGGTGGACTTCCCGCAGCCGCTGGCCCCCACGATGGCCACCTTTTTCCCTCCGGGAATCCTGATATCCAGTCCTGCCAGAGCAGACACCGTATCATAGCCGCCGTTCCCATGCCCGCCGCCGGATTCCCGGCCGCCGTCAGCCCCATAGGCAAAGTGCAGCCCCGAGGCCTCGCAGGGCATTTCTCCCTGAGCCTCCCGCACCACCCCCTGCCACTCCTCCGGGATGTCGATGGCCTCGTAATACCGGCAGGCGCAGGCGGCGGCCCTCCTGGCGCAGAGCAGCATGTAGTCCGAGTGCTCGAAAGCCGTAGTGATATAGCCGCTCAATGTGACGAAAGAGATGAACGCTCCGGCGCTGAGCCTCCCTGCGGACACCAGGCAGGAGCCCACCAGAAACAGGCACATGGTCTGTATCACGGTGGCCACATATTTCACCCCCGTCATCTTCATGGCCAGCTTCTCGGACTTCACCTTCTGGCCGTAGGCCCGGTCGATGGCCCGGTCGAAGCGCTGCCCCAGCACCTCCTCCCCCGCGAAGGCCTTCACCGTGAGGGCCCCGGTTATCATGTCTGACGCCAGCCCCATGGCCGCGCCGGTGTCGTCCATGGAGCTCTTGGACTGGGCCTGGACGGGCCTGCTGATGGCACTGACCATCCACAGGGAGAGAGGCAGGATTACCAGATAGACCACGGACATCTGCCAGGACAGGAAGATGCAGGCCACCAGCCCGAACAGACCGGAAAAAATCCGTCTGGAGAAATCGCTGAGATGGTTGGCGGAGAAAATGCTCAGAAAGTCGATGTCATCGTTGAGCCGCACCGCGATGTCCCCGGTGCGGAACTTCCTCTCCAGCACCGCCACGTCTCCCCTCATGATCTTCCCAAAGGCCCTGGTCCTGACCTCCAGAAACATGCTCTCCGTGACCCGGCCTATGATCGTATAATGCAGGGCCGTGCGGACGCAGTCGGCCAGGATGAAAGCCGCCATCAGGACCGCGCAGCCCAGCATCTCCTCCACCAGCCCGGCGATGCCATAGTCCACAGCCCGCCCCCAGTAGGTGGCCGACAGCATCTTCAGGATGCCTGAGAGCAGCGAGATACCCACGATAAAGGCGATGCCGGGGAGATGTTTCCTGTTGTCTATATAAAAACGTAAAAGCGTGTTTTCCATATTTGTCCAAATCTCCTATTTTGCCCTCAGCTCCCCTTTGCTACCATGACCTGCTCCCTGTCAGGATAGACCCTCTCGTCCGGATTGTCTATGTCCATGGGAGGCATGGCATCCTCGCCGGTGTGCCCCATCTTGCACTGTACGATGTCCGCCCCATGCCGGACTGCCAGCCGGTACAGGGTCTCGATGGTCTGGGCCGTCGTCCACCATGCAGATCTCCAGGTCGGGATAGGTCTGGGCCAGGACAGAGTCCAGGCATCTGCCCAGGTATCCCTCCACCTGATATACGGGAATCAAAACGGATATCAATGGTCTCATAGGCCGCCCCCCTCGCTTTCCAGGCGCTTTTGGTTCGCGCCTTAGTCAGCAGTATAGCAGACCTGGCAGGGATTACAACCCGTTTTGCATGAACGGTCAAAAAAGCGGCGGTTTTGGCGTCCGCAGGTTTGGCTGCAGCCTTTTGACAGCTTTTGGGGAGCATCATTTCAGCAGTATCACCGTGTGGAACAACTTCCCCTCCTCCTCGTAATACTGCCGCATGGTGCCACCGTATTTTTCCACCGTGTCCCTGATGCTCTTCATGCCTGTGCCGTGCCCGGCCCCGGGGGCCTTGCGGGTCAGGAAGCCGCCCCTGCCGTCGCTCTTCGGGGCCTCCCTGCAGGAGTTCACCAGAGTCACCACCAACAGGCTCCCGGGCCTGGCGTCCACCATCAGCTCCAGATAGGCGTCCCGGGCTCCCGCCGAGGCCTCCACCGCATTCTCCAGGAGGTTCCCGAAGAGCGCGGTCATGTCGCCGGGCTCCAGGAAGTCCACGGACTTGTCCCGCACGTCCACCAGGAAAGCGATTCCCTTTTCCTGGCAGATCTCCCCGTACCGGCGCAGGATCACGTCCAGAATCCGGTTGCCGCAGATGCGCACCTTGTTCTGCAGGGCCGGGGAGGCCTCCAGCTCGCGCACATACCGCGCCACTTCCTCCTCCAGCCCCTCCTCCGCCAGGTCCCGCAGGGTCTCCAGGTGCTTGCGGATGTCGTGGATGAGCACCCGCTGCCTGTCGTACTGCTCCTCCAGGGCCCTGTAATAGCCCACCTCCGTCTGGCGCTTCTGGAGGGCCAGTTGGTCCGTCAGGTTCGCCTGCTCCTTTCGCCTGCCGTACTGCCATCCGGCGAAGATCAGCAGGTCGTCGAACGCCAGCAGAAGGGCTCCTGCCAGCAGCACGGAGCCTGTGCTGGGCGGGAGGTTCAGAAACGCCCCCATGTAAGCCATGACTAACAAAAGGAATATGGTGAACAGGGAAACTCCCGTCAGCACCAGGGCCAGGGGCCCGCAGTCCTGAGGGAGCGCGCGGTCCGGTTTGGTCAGGCGGACGCATATCTTCAGATAGAACCGATACAGAAGCCTGCTGCCAAAGGCCAGCAGGGCAAATCCAAGCAGCAAACAAACCGTCTCTCTCATCAGCGCATGGTCTCCACATACAGCATATAGGCATCCCTGAAGCCCTTGTACCTGCGCCTGGCCAGATAGGCGCTGTACTGTCCGCCGTCCGGGGCGGAAAGGGATATCAGGGTATCGGAAAAGGAACTGACATACTTCATGTTGACGATGAAGCTCCGGTGGGGCCTGGCGAAGCATCCGATGTCCAGGAGCTTCTCCCACTCTCCCATTCTCTGGACGGACTCGTAGAGCCTGTCCACGGTCTGCACCGTCACCCTGCGCCCCATGGCCTCCACCATCACGATCTCGTCCGCGTACCTTGTGACGGTCTCCGCCTTGGTCTCTATGGCGATGGGCCTGGTGTAGACGCTGATCTGGTACAGGGCGTCCTTCACGTTGCGGAAGAGCCTCGCCTTGTCCAGGGGCTTGGAGAGGTAGCGGAACACATGGAACTTCATGGCCTCGTCCAGGTAGTCCGCGTAGCAGGTGACGATGAAGATCTTGATATAGGGGTTGCGGTTCTGGAGCCTGGCCCCCACATGGATGCCGCTGGTGCCGGGCATCTCCACGTCCAGGAATGCCATGTCCGCCCTGGGGGCGTCCGGAGCGTCCTCAGCCGCCAGGAGGGCGTCCCCATCGGTGTAGGAGGCGTACTCCGGCTGTCCCAGGCCGTTTTGGTGGAAATATTCCCTTAAATAGCTTTCCAGCTGTACCAGAATCCTTTCATCGTCGTCACAGAGCACTATGCGCATCCCGGTTTCCTCCTTCCCCTGCATGCGTCCATTTGCCATCCGGCCGCTTTCCCTTGAATAAGGTCATTATATCATTATAGTCCGGCTTCCGTCCACAGCGAAAAATGTACACTTTCTTTACTAAATCGCCGTTTTTGCCCCGGAACCGTATTGACAGCCTAAAGTTCCCCGGCCCATGCCATCACGCCGTCCCCGCCGGTGCCAGGGATTTCAGCAAGTTCCTGAGCGTACCCGGCTTGCGCATCCTTTTGGAGGTGCCTTTGCCGCTGCTGTTTATGCAGGACTGCGTTATGTAAGCGGCCTGCAGATACTTTTCTTATTATGGAGCTGCTAAAGACCCGCCCACAGCGGAAAACAAAAGGAAAACAAAAGACGGATTTAATATTTGACTCTGCTTGTTGTCTTGGATATAATAAGAACGTTATATACTATGATGGGCGGAGGGTTCAAACATGCTGTTCAATTCCTATATATTCATACTGCTCTTTTTACCGCTTGCATGGTCGGGGTATTTTCTTCTCAATGCAAAGAAAAAGTATGAATATGCAAAATATTTTCTAACCGGCATGTCGCTCTGGTTTTATGCATATTTTAACGTTTCCTATCTGTGGGTCATATTAGCAAGCATTTTAGTGAATTATGTCTGTCACCTTAAAATAGCCGCATGCCTGAAGCGGGGAAAATCGATACATAATTTCTGGTGCGGATTGGGAGTCCTTTTTAACCTTGGGCTGCTGTTCTATTTTAAATACTATAATTTTTTTATTGAAAATATCAATTATCTGTTTCATACCTCCCTTTTCCTGAAGAACATTCTGCTTCCTTTAGGCATTAGTTTCTTTTCTTTTCAGCAGATTGCCTTTCTGGTGGATGTAAGGCGGGGCGACATAAAGAGACAGCCCGTTTGTGACTACATGCTTTTTGTAACATTTTTTCCCCAGCTGATTGCCGGTCCCATTGTAAATTATCGCGAGATGATGCCACAATTCAACAATCTTGAGCTGAAGCATATTGACTATAAGAACATTTATACGGGATTTTGCATATTTGTCATCGGCCTTGCGAAGAAAGTGCTGCTGGCAGATACTCTTGGACAAGCCGTAAACTGGGGGTACCGTGAGCTGCACTTATTGTCAGGATTCAGCACCATATTGGTGATTATTTTCTATGCTCTTCAGATTTACTTTGACTTCAGCGGTTACTGTGACATGGCTGCAGGAATCGGATATCTATTCAACCTGCGTATTCCGGTAAATTTCATCTCACCATATAAGGCGGAGAATATCCCTGACTTTTGGAATCGCTGGCATATTACACTGACCCGATTTTTTACCAGATATCTCTATGTTCCTCTGGGAGGAAACCGCAGAGGGAGGCTTCGCACTTATCTGAATATTTTAATCGTGTTCCTGATCAGCGGTATCTGGCATGGCGCCGGATATACTTTTATCCTTTGGGGACTGTTGCATGGAATCATGAATATTGCCGTCCGCATTTTTCATGATATAAAAAAGCACCTGCCCTTTATCAGACATGAACCGCCTGTGTCGGGTAAGCTGCGGAAGATATTGGCAGAGGCGGTTACTTTTGCGGCCGTGAGCATCGCCTGGGTGTTTTTCAGAGCCGATTCCGTTGACCAGGCTCTGACTCTCCTAAGCAGCATGTTCCGTTTTCATGAACCGGGCACGTATGGCGAATTGGCAACTTTCTTTGATTTGCAGGAAATTGATTACATTTTCAAGGCGTTACATCTGGAGGGTCTGGTCTTTGTCCCATACTTTTCCATGGCATGCCATTGCCTGATATCGGCATGGCTGATATGGGGCTGCAAGGGTATTTCCGAGACAGGGGAATGGCCGAAGTTCAAGCCGACACTGCTAAAATGTATGCTATATTGCGGACTTCTTTTGTGGTGTCTGCTCTCTTTTTCAGGAGTCAGCATCTTTTTATACTTTAATTTTTAGGAGGCGTTTTTGTGAAAATCATCAGTTATAAGAAAGCATTTCGCATTATAATAGTTGTTCTCTGTACTGCTTTGAGTCTGATTGCCGCACTGGTCATTTTGGTAGATCCTTTTTTTCAATATCATAAACCGCTTTCCTGCTTTCACTATGTGATTGATAATCAGATTTCACAAAATCCCGGCATGATCAAGAATTTCGACTACGACAGTGTCATTCTCGGTTCTTCAATGACTGTCAACTTTGACACACTCCTCTTTGATGAGACAATGGGCCTTAATACTATAAAGTTGTCCGTCAATGCAGCATACCCTCTTGACATTTCGACTTACCTTGAATTGATTCAGGAATATAATAGCGACATTGAAACCGTCTTCATAGGAATCGATCCGCTCAACTATCATGCTGAACCCGGAATCATGGCTTACGGCTGCCCGGAATATCTGTGTGACGATAATCTTTTTAACGATGTTTCGTATCTGTTCAACAGGGATGTCATCAGGGAATATATCATAAAGCCACAGCTCAAGAAAGCTGACACGCCGCTCAACCAGGCCTACTGGTCATGGATGTATATGGGATATGGAAAAGAGACAATTGCATTGTCATATACTGCGCCAGAGATGACAGGCGTCACTCTTCCTGCTGACAGCTTTATGGATAATACGATTTTTAATATGGAAAATTATATTCAGCCGCATATTGAGAATATGGAAGATACCAAATTTGTTATTTTTTTCCCGCCGTACAGCATCCTTTACTGGTATAACTGTATGGCTGAGGGGAGTATCCCTGCCTATATGGCGGAAATCGGAGAAATCATGGGACGATTGCTTGCTTATCCTAATGTAGAGATATATTTTTTCCAGAACAATTATGAATACATCACAAATCTGGAACATTATTGTGATTATACCCACTACAATCATGATATGAACGACTACATGACTTACTGTTTCGCGGATGGCACATACCGGGTGACAGAGGCAGATTACCGGGAGGTTCTTCAAAAGATGCAGGACTGGCTGCTGGCATTTGATTATGAAAGTTGCTGGCCATAAGCAGAGCATAAAACGGCCCAGGACTTTCAGTTCTGAATCGCAGCCCGGATGCACCGCACCAGCCGCTCCTCCGTGTCCATGAAATAAATGCCCGCGCCGTTTGTCTTCTCCTGGCTCATGGTCAGGTCTCTGGAATTTCCCCCATGAGCCTCCCCATCCCTTGCGAGACGCTCTGTCTCCCAGCCCAGCTTTTCAAAAAGGGAATGCACTGTATCATACATACTTTTCGCGTTGGGAGAGCCGAAATTATAGACGCCGCCTTTCAGGGAGAAAGCTGCCTCCAGATGTTCCGCCACCTCGTTCACATCCGTGATGCCGCGCATGTCATTGCCCGGATAGCGCAGCGTCTCCGAAGTCCTGATTTTCGCCAGAAGAGTCCGCAGGAAATCGCCGTGCTCTTTTTCGTTCAGAGTCCGCGCGTCATACATCCAGGAAAGCCTTAGGCTGACACAGTCAGGATTTACTTCCAGACACTTCTCCTCCGCAAGAAGCTTCTCCCGTCCGTACAGGTTTCCCGGCGTGACTTTTTCCGTCTCCCGGTGGGGCCCTGTGACGATACTTCCCGCATATACCTGATCCGAGCTGCACAGCAGGCATTTCGCGCCCACCAGGGCAGATGCCTTTGCCAGGTTCACCGCGCCGTCCACATTGATGCGCAAAGACCGCTCCGGCTCCTGCTCACAGCGCCCGATATCCGAAATCGCCGCACAGTGCACCACATAATCCGGCCTCCAGTCCCGCAGTCCGGAAATGACTTCCGCCTCCTCCGTAATGTCCATTTCGCCGTGGCCTGGTGCGCAGATTTCATATTTTCCCCGATAGAAATCCACCACCCTGCTTCCCATAAAGCCCGATGCCCCTGTCACCAATAACCTCTTCATGCCCCATACCTCGTCTTCCCAGTCTCAGAAGCGTATTTTCTTCCTGTGAAAAGTATAGCACAGCGGCAGAAAATCAACAAGTATATGAAATATTTTTGTAACACTCTTGTCATTTTCTATATCTGGTATTATAATACCTTTATCTGCTACAAAATATTGTTATGATATTGACTTGGCAGCTCATCAGAGAATCCCCCACCGAAGAAGCGAGGCGAAGAACAAAGGATGAATCTGTCGGATTTGGTCAGAAATTCACATATGCTGCGAGGCTCCCTGTCCAAAAGAGGCTATATGCGCTGGTGGCACTCTTTCTCCGGCGTACAGCCCGGGACAGGGCAGACCCGTACTTTTTTTGTGGAATTCTTTATCATCAATCCCGCCGCGGGGGCATCCCGGCCCATTTTAGGCCAGCATCCTTATTTTAAAAAAAGGGGCATGAAGCCCTCCTATGTGATGATAAAGGCCGGCGTCTTTCCCGATGAGGAGGGGAACGGCGGCAGGCAGTTCCACGCTTTCTATCCGGTGTCCGCCCTGCAGGCCACGGGCAGCCCCCTTGTCATGCAGATAGACGACCCCAAAACAGGGCGTTTCCTCTACAGTGAAGACAGGATTGCAGGCTCCATGGAAGTGACGCCGCGAGAGGCCAGACACCGCTCCCGCATGACGGACGCGGGATGCATGGAATGGGACATAGGGGTACAGAAGATCGTCTCCTGCCACACAGGCAGATTAGGCGGCAAATTCTCCGAGGCTTTCCGCAGGCTGGACAGCTTCTGGCACGGGGAGGGAATCCTCAGCCTTTTTCAGGGCAGCGTCACGGTGGACGGCGTGCCCTATGAGGTGACCCCCGAATCAGGCCACGGCTATGCGGACAAGCACTGGGGCCGCAGCATGGGCAAGCCCTGGTTCCAGTTCGCCTGCGGGAAACTTGTAAGCAATCGCACTGGTCAGGAGGCGCGCCGCTGCGTGGTGGCCCTGAACTGCCTGCGCCCGAGATTCCTCCTGTTCCCCCTGCGCCCCCGCCTGATGCTGCAGCTGACCTGCCAAGGGGAGGATTTCCAGTTCACCCGCTGCAAGTGGGAGACTAAAGAGACCGGCAAGCGCTTCATCTGGCATGTGCTGGCGCAGAACAAGGACATAGTCGTCAAGCTTTCCGGCAGCTGCGCCAAGAAAGAAATGCTGAATCTGCAATACGAAGACCCAGACGGCCGGAAAGAGAGTCAGCCTCTCTGGGCGGGAGGCGGCGGCATCGGCACGCTGCAGCTTTACCGGAAAACCCATGGCGGCAGGGAATCCATAGATACCCTGAAGCTGTCGGATTCCCTGTGCATCTACCGGAGCATATGATTTCTGCGGGCGACTGCCGGACATGGCCGCGGAGCGTCTCCATACCCGCATTCTGTCCGCTGCCGTCTACAGGCATTTCAGTACAATCTCCACCAGAAATCCCCCGTTTTCTCCATGATTCAGCCGCACCCATCCCCCATGGGCAGCCGCAATCTGGCGCACGATTACCAGCCCCAGGCCGTGCCGGAGCTGCGAACCGTTTCCGCTGTCCATCATATAGTGGGGCGTACTTTGCAGCGCCGCCAGCTGTTCGTCGGTGACGCCGGTTCCATCGTCCTCCAGAACGATATGGGCCGCTCCCGCCTCCCTGTGCAGATTCACACCGATATGGCAGCCCTCCGGATTGTGCAGCTGGGAATTGGTCAGGACATTGCAGACGGCTCTCTGAAGCAGCTCCTTATCGCCCTGAAGAATATATTTATCCGTTTTTTCATCACAGTCAAAGTCCACAGGGTATTTCCCGTCCAAATCCAGATTCACGAAATCCGCCACTGCCTGTCTCAGCACTGCTGCCAGGTTCACAGTCTCTGTCTTCACCGGCTGCATCTGGTATTCCAGTTTGGAGGCAAGGTTCAGGTTGCCCACCAGCTCTTTCATCTTGAGGCTCTGCCGCCGGATGACCTCCGCTTTCCGCCTTGTGTCCACAGGCAGCGAGGCGTCCTCCTCTATCTCCGCCGCATATCCCATCACCATGGTCAGAGGCGTCCTGATATCATGTGAAATGCCCGATATCCAGCCCGCCCGGGCGTTCTCCCTTTTCCTCAGATTCCTCTCCTGAGCGCGCAGCTTCTCGTTCACCCGGTTCACCGCGGCGGCCACTTCCGCCAGAAACCCTTCCTCCCCGACATAGACCTCCCTTTCCGGCAGCGCCTCCATGCCCTGCACCACAGGCTTCACGGACCGCAGGATGCGGGTAGCCAGTATCATATAGATGACAAAAATCAGAACCGCGTTCATCCCCAGAAAGCTCAGAATCATCCTTGGCATTCCGGCGATGATATCGTAGTCAAAACTATTCCACAGCAGTTTCCAGTAGGCATCTTTGGGATGTCCCAGAATCACCAGATCATCCCCCCTGGCCCCCACCGTGGTAGGATAATCCGCTATATAGCCTCTGGTATACCAGGAAATCTCCGACAGGGAATAATGCAGCGGAATTTCCTCCGGGAGGTCCCCGCTGTGCCAGATTACATCTCCCGTCCCGTTTTCCACCAGGATTCCCCATGCACGGTATTCCGTCAATATCTGTTCGCCAACATCAGATAAACTCCAGGAGCCGTCCTCCTTCAGGGCGAGCTCCTCTCCCACCTCTTTCGCCGCGTCCCAGCCGCCTCCGCCGCTTTTCTCCCGCCAGGTAAAGGCGATGAAAAGCGCCAGATTCAGTATCAGCAGAATAGGTCCGATTCCCAGCGCAAGCATCAGGAAACGTCTGATTAAACGCATCGTTCTTTTCATGAATCTCTCCCCTGTTTTTCCGCCAGCACCAGCTTATAGCCCAGCCCTTTCACGGTCAGCAGGGAGACCGGTTTTGACGGATTTTCCTCTATTTTTTCACGGATGCGCCGGATATGGGCCATGAGGGAATTCTCGTAGCCGTAAGGATTGTCGCCCCACGCGGCCTCGCACAGCCCGTCTATGGTGACGATGCGGCCCGCGTTGCGGTACAGGACATTCAGCAGTTCAAACTCCTTGGCGGTCAGGGACAGGCGCTCCTCCCCCTTGATCACTTCCGCCCGCTCGAAGTCCAGCTCGCAGGCCGCCAGCCGCACCCTTGGACACTCTTCCCTATAGCTGCGGCGCAGCAGAGCCGATACTCGAAACATCAGCTCTCTGGGCAGAAAAGGCTTCACCACATAGTCGTCCGCCCCCAGCCCGAAGCCCCGGAATTTGTCCTCGTCCTCTCCTCTGGCTGTGAGAAACAATACAGGCACATCCGTCGTCTCCCGCAGCCTCTGCAGCAGCGAAAAACCGTCCCCGTCCGGCAGCATCACGTCCAGTATGGCCAATTCCGGTTTCCAGGCCTCCGCCGCATCAAGGGCCTCCGCCATATTCCCCGCCGTCCGCACCTGTGTATAGCCCTCCTGGGTCAGCATGGATGACACCATGTCCCGCAGCTGCTCTTCATCGTCTACCAGCAGAATCCTTTTTTTCCTCAGATATTCATATCCCATGGAGTTCTCCTTTCCGTATTTTATGTTCTTATAAAAAAATTATAGCATATTTTCCCCCATCCTCCCTGCCGAAAATCAAAATGTAAGGTAAATGTAAGGCAGCGGAAAGGTTCCCGTAAGCCCGGGATATTATACTGGCCTTAACCGGTAAACAAAAAGCGCCGTGGTTCCGGGCAACTTCCGAAACCAGACGCGAAGCGGCAGAGAGCGCCTGGCGGATTCTCTGCCGTCACCGACAATCAAAAAAAGGAGTCTGACATGAGCGAAATGAACATCATTGAAACACAGAACCTGACAAAAACCTACGGCGACTTCACCGCCGTATCCCACCTGAACCTGCATATCAAAAAAGGCAGCGTCTACGGCTTCCTGGGCCCCAACGGCGCCGGGAAGTCCACCACCATGAAAATGCTCCTGGGGCTGGCGAAGCCCACTTCCGGAAGCTTCCATATCAACCGGAAGAGCTACCCGAAAGACCGAATCGCCATCCTCCGGGACATGGGTTCCTTTATAGAAGCCCCCGCTTTCTACGGGAACCTCACCGGGGAGGAGAACCTGGAAATCCTGCGCCGCATCCTGCAGCTGCCCAAATCCGCCGTGGCCGATGCCCTGGAACTGACAGGGCTGACGGAGCACAGGAAGCGCCAGGCAAAGAAATATTCCCTGGGCATGAAGCAGCGCCTGGGGCTGGCCGGCGCCCTGCTGGGCCATCCGCCCATTCTGATTCTGGATGAGCCCACCAACGGGCTGGATCCCATCGGCATCCACGAGATACGCACCCTGGTGCGCTCCCTGCCGGAAAAGTACGACTGCACCGTGCTGGTGTCCTCCCACCTGCTGCCGGAGGTAGAGCTGATGGCCGACGACTTCGGCATCCTGAACCACGGCCGGCTGCTGTTCGAGGGAACCATGGACGCCCTGAAGCGCACTGCCGAAAACGCCGGTCTCCCCACCTACAATCTGGAGGAAACCTTCCTGTCCCTGATCGATATGGACAACCGGAATCGAGGTGAGCGCATATGAGCGGAACGAGAGTCCCTTTCCTGCAGCCTTTCCTTGAGACGCGCAAGCTCCGGCGGACCGGGTTCTGTCCCGCCTTCCTGGGCGGCGGCCTGCTTGGAGCCCTGGTGCCGGCCGTCAACATGGCCGTGCGGGCGGAGTCCTTCACCTCTCAGTCCGGGAGCCCTTTCCGCATCCTGATGGATGCCAACTGGCAGCTGATGGCCCAGCTGAACATCTTCCTGGTGGTGTGCGGGGCCTGTATCCTCTACCACACCGAATACGCAGACAACGGCATCCAGAAGGCCAGGTCCCTGCCCATGCGCCCCTTATGTCTGTTTCTGGGAAAGCTTACGATACTGGCCGTCTCCTGCCTGCTGCCCCTTTGCATCGAGGCGCTTTCCCTGTTGCTGTGCCGGGCCCACTGGTTTTCGGACAGCGCGGGCGCCGGCAGGCAGCTGCTTGCCGGATTGGCATTCGAGCTTGTACTCCTGCTGCCTACCGCGGCGGCCATGCTGTTCCTCTCTTCCATGTGCCAGAATATGTGGATCAGTCTGGGGGCAGGCGTGATACTGGTGTTCTTTTCCTCCATGCTGCCCCAGGGCAGCGCGGCCGTGGCGCTGATGCCCTTTGCGTCCCCTTACCGGATGCTGCACCAGTTTTCCGGCAGGGAAGCCCTGTGGATGTGCGCCCTGTGCCTGGGGGAGGTCCTTTTGTTCTGCGCCGCGGAGCGCATTTATCACAATATCAGGAGGTGTTTCTCATGAAGAACGAATACCGACCTTTGAACCTGTTCTCTCTCTTCGGCGTGGAGATGCTGAAAATACGCCGCTCCGGGATCTTCTGGATTCTGCTGATTCCCGCAGTCATGATGTGGCTGCCCTCCGCCATGAACGCCAATGTGAATTTCCTTGTAAATCCTTTTGACATCTCCCCGGAGCACAATTATTTCATCCAGGGCTACATGGGGCTAGCCTGGTTCATGATTCCCGCCACGCTGATCGTCTGCACCGTACTGCTGAGCCAGACGGAGATCCGCAGCAGAGGCCTGGTCAAATGCCTGACCCTTCCCGTCAGCACCGCGAAGCTGTGCCTGGCAAAGTTCCTGGTGACGATCGTCCTGGCTGCCGTGCAGCTGGTGCTGTCCATAGCAACCTATTACGGCTCCGCCCTGCTGGCCTCTAAGCTGTATGCTTATGATTTCCTGCTGCCGCTCTCCTATGTGTGCCGCTGCGCCTCCCTGATTTACCTTGCCGCGGTGCCTGCGGCAGCCATCTACTGGATGCTCAGCATTTTGATACGGACTCCCATCTTCTCCGCAGGGCTGGGGCTCGCGTCTATCGTCCCCTCGGTGCTGATGCTGAATACGGAAATCTGGTACAGCTATCCGCCGGACTATCCGTTCTATATCCTGATGACAGAGTACGGACGGATAGCTCCGGATGTCTTCGGCGCGGAGATACAGCTGATTCCCATGCTCCCCATCGGCATATGCGTCACGGTTTTCAGCCTGGCGATTGCCTGCGCCCGGTACGGCACGGCAGAGCGGAATTCGGACTCCCTGTGAAGAATATCAGGGCTGCGTCCCGGCGCCTGCAATGCTGCGGAAGCGACAGATATGCACTACTTATACAAAAATTCCTGCCATGGAACCGGCAGGCAACAGAAAGGAATGGTATCCGATATGAAAAATAACCCGAAACAGATAATCCTGACAGCCATCTGCGCCCTGATGCTCTTCATCCCCTGGACAATTCTGCCCCTGCGCAGCTTCCCCTGGGCGCTGGAGTCCCCTACGGCGGCAATCATGATTTCCTGCTATGCCGCGTTTATGGTCTTCAGCGGGGTATTCACCGCTGTAGTCTATGCAAAGGGAAAGATACAGCATACGCTTATGAAAATCTGCGTGGTCATAAACGGCATCTATGCCCTGGGCGGCGTCATCGCTTTCGCATTGATGGCATATCAGGGGACGCTGCCATTTGCAAACAGCTGAAACAGGCGATGCCGTCCGGCAGACCGCACTGTGCTTTCGCGGCGGTTTCCGTAACGCCAGCGGCTCCCTCCGGCAATCATGCCGCAGGGAGCCGCTGATTTTTTCTTCTTAAAACATGCGCAGGTTCCACACCTGACATTCGACGAGACGGCAAGTTCACGGTTCCTCCTGCATCCACACCCGCATCTGGTTCTCGCCCCGGTTGGCCCAGGCATAATAAGGGATGGCAGTCAGCCGGGCCTTTTCCTTCACCGGCGGCTCCTCGCTGTACAGTGCGTCGCTTCCCACCATGCGATAGCCCTCTATCTTTAAGAGCACGTTCCCTTTCAGCACGCCCTCCTCGCAGACATAGCTTTCCGCCTTCAGCTCCTTCGGAATCCGCAGACTCTGAATCAGCTCCCCGTTGTCCACGCCCTCGAAGCAGTACACCACGGGCCCCCGCAGCAGCGCCACGCAGCCCGCGTCCTCGCGCACATGCTGGTTGGCATAAGCCTTGCGCACCTCCATGGGGAAATTCAGCTCTACCCTGTCGCCCGGGGCCCAGCTTCTGGTGATGTATACATAGCCCTTCTTCAGCAGCGCGGCCACATCCAGCTTCTCCCCGTTCACGGTAAGGCTGACCCGGCTGTCCTTTGGCTTCACATAGTAAGGAATGTGGATGGCAAGCGTGAACGCCTGCGCCGTCTTCGGCGCGATGACATAGGCCGCCTTCCCCTCCCAAGGGTATCTGGTCTCCACCGTCACCTCCGCCTTCTCAAGCTGCGCCCTCTGTCCGATCATCAGGTGGGAGTAGACGGTGGAGTCATTCTCGCTCCAGCAGTACTGCCCCAAAGAGGTCACCAGCCGCACCAGGTTGGGCGGGCAGCAGGCGCAGGCGTACCAGCCGGGTCTTACCGGCAGGGAGTGCTGATACCCGAAGAGCTTTCCGGACACTCCCGGCTCGCACTCCAGGGGGTTCACATAGAAATACTTCTTCCCGTCCAGCTGCATGCCGCTGATCGTGCTGTTGTACAGTTCTTTCTCCATGATGTCCGCGTAAGCGCCGTCCATCTCCATCTCCAGCATCCGGTGGGCGAAGAACACCATGGCGATGGAAGCACAGGTCTCCGCGTAAGCCATGTCGTTGGGCAGCTCATAGTTGTTGGAGAACGCCTCCCCCTCCGGATTCCCGCCCAGGGCGCCGGTGATGTACATCTTCTTGTTCACCACATTGTCCCACAGCGTCCGGCAAGCCTGACAGAGCCTTTCGTCCCCGTCCGTCCCCGCCAGATCCGCCATGGCGGTGTACATGTACAGGGCGCGGACGGCGTGGCCCACCGCCTCCTTCTGGTCGTAGATGGGCTCATGGGCCTGGTTGTAGGTCACGTCCATGGCTTCGATGCTGTACTGCCCCCAGTGCTGCCAGCCCCTCTTCAGCTTCTCCTGATGGAAATAGTCCGGGTTCTTGCCCCGCTCCTCCAGGAAATATTTCGCCATGTCCATGTATTTTTCTTTCCCGGTGGCGCGGTAGAGCTTCATCAGGCCGATCTCCACCTCCTGGTGTCCGGGGATGCCGTGCTCCTTGTCCTCCTCCGGCCCGAACCTGTCGATGATATGGTCAGCCATGCGCTCCATCACATGAAGAAGCTTATCCTTCCCGGTGACGTCAAAATAAGCCACAGCCGCCTCCATCATATGGCCCGCGCAGTAGAGTTCGTGGCACTCGTGGAGGTTCTGCCAGCGGTGCTCCGGCTCCTTGATGGTGAAATAGGTGTTCAGGTAGCCGTCTGGCTGCTGGGCCTTCTCTATGATGTCGATGATGCCGTCCGCCCTGGCTTCCAGATCCGCGTCCGGCTTCACGGACAGGGAATAGGCCACGCCCTCCAGCCATTTCGCCAGATCGCTGTCCTGGAACACCATCCCGTAGAACTCCCCTTCGCTCAAGCCCGCGGCGATGCGGAAGTTCTCGATGGCATGGCTCTTGGCCACCCCGGGGACTTCATCGTTCAGCACCTTCTCCTGAAAGGGAATGACTACATCTATGACTTTCTCCTGCATCCCCGTCCAGAATCCGTCCGCCACCTTTACCTGGCTGACATTTACCTCTTTTGCTGCTTTTTTCATATCCATCCTCCATTCTGCCGCCTGGCGGCACTGATCGATCCCCAGAGACAGACTATGGGAATCCTTTCGGAAAGGCCGCGAATCCGGCTTTTCCGAATGTGCACAAATATTACGATTTTCGCCGGAAGAATTGTCTTCTCTCTAAAATCATGTTATCATTTCCATAAATAATCGCAACATACAGTTTTCAATGAAAGGTGGACAAATCATAGATGTTGTACATGGTATCCGATGCCTCCGAACCGGTGCGGTTCCTGTCCGCGGGCAACCTCACCAACGAAGACCAGTTCCTCCACGCCAGGCGCACCCTCCAGTCCTGTGAGTTCCTCTCCGTCACGAAAGGCATTTTGCACATCCAGTCGGGACAGCGCAGCTATCATTTAGGCCCCGGCCAGTTCGTGCTGCTGTTTCCCGGGGAATGCCACTTCGGCACCCGGGCTTCCCAGGGAGAGCTGTCCTTCTACTGGACTCATTTCCGGTTCGGTTCGAAAGACAGCTCTGTCTTAAGTGAATCCCGGGCCGCTGCCCTTTTCCTGGAGGAGAACCATCCCCGCTACATCCTTCCGGAGACCGGCACCCTGTCCCCGAACAGCCGGGTCAATGTACTGTTCGTGCAGCTCCTGGACCTGGCCAAGCGGCTGGGCAGCCTGTCCTCCACACAGTGCAGCTACGCCCAGAGCACGCTGCTGCTGGAAGTGACCCACGAATGCTTCTTCCGCCACCACCTGATGCAGCGCAGCGAGAAGATTCCCCTGGGCATCGCCGACCTGATGGAATGGCTGCAGCTGAACTTCGACACCACTCTGTCCGTGGCGGACATCGCGGAGAAGTTCGGCTACCATCCCTCCTATCTGACCTCCGTCTTCAAGCGCTGCAGCGGCTGCACCATCACCGAGTACATAAACCGGCAGCGCATCCAGGTGGCGAAGAACCTGCTGACTTCCACCCCGAAGCTGACGCTGGCGGAGATTGCCGGACAAGTGGGCATAGGGGACGAAAAATATTTCATGCGCCTGTTCAAACGCTACGAGGGCATCACGGCCACTGCCTACCGGGAGGCTTTTTCCCTGAAAAAGAAGAACCGGGCCTGATGAACCGGGGAAATCACATAGCATTCTGTCTATACGGTTTTCCGTCTATATGACGCCCAGCCATTTTAATGCATTCGGAATGCCGTCATCCATTACATCCGTGGTCACATAGTCCGCAATGTCCCGGAGGGCCTGTGTGGCATTGCCCATGGCGATGCCTGTTCCGGCGCACTGCAGCATCTCCAGATCGTTGCTGCTGTCGCCCACAGCCACCGTGTCCTCCATGGGAATCCGCAGCCTCTCCGCCAGAAGCCTTATGCCATTGCCCTTGGAAAAGCCCGCAGGCGTCACCTCCCAGAACCCCTGCTCCCTGTCGATGAAAGAAAGTTCTTCCCCAAACTCCTGCCGGAACCCCTCTGCCCGCCAGTCCTCATCCGAGAAGAAGAAAAACTTGTCAAAATGGCCGGGGGCCTCTGTCCAGGCTTTGCAGATACCGGCCAACCCCTTTCCCATATGGCGGCGGAAAGTATCCGTCCGAATTTCAGGCAATGTCCTGGCATAGATGTCCTCCGCTCCCTCCAGCAGCGTATCGATGCCATATCGGTCCAGCCCCTCCATAATCCGGCGTCCCTGCCTCTCCGATAAAGTACTGTGCCAGAGGATTTCCTCCCCATACCGCGCCATGGTGCCGCAGCCCAGCAGATACCCGTCGAACCTCTCCTGATTCGGCAGCCAGTCGCCCACCATCCTCCAGGTTCTGCCCGTATTGACGATACAGATGTGGCCGTTGCTGCGCGCGCCGCGGACGGCCTCCCTGGTACTCTCCGCCAGCGTATGCGTCCCATTGCCAATCAGGGTTCCGTCAATATCGAAAAATATCAGCTTCATCTAATGCACCTCTGTCCCTTTCCGTTCTTTCGTTCCGGATACTGATTTCTTGCCTTTCTTCTTTTTCCCGGGCTTTGGAGGCTTCAATTCCCTTTCAATATCGTAGACATCGCCCTCCTCTGCCTCTTTACTGTATTCCCGCAGCTCCGGCAGGACGGCGTGGAGCTCTTCCTCTTCCTCCGGAATCTCAGGCTCTGCCGTAATGCCCTTCGGGCGCTGCTGCACGGTCTCTCTGCCGAAAGACCGCTTCTCCTCTGCTTCTTCACTGCGGGGGGCGGGCCCTGTTTCCTGATTTTCCTTTACTTTTTCCCGCTTTTTGGCCGCGTCCTTTTTTGCCTTTCCCCGGCTGCCGGATTCTTTCCGATGCTTTGCTTTCTTGCGGGATTCTTCTCTTTTCCGGTTCCCGGATGTTTTTTCCTTTCCTTCTTTTTCGGCGCCCTCTGCCGCTTCGGAATCCGGCCTTTCGCTGTCTGCGGGGAGCCCCTCCTCTGAATCGGATGCCTGCCGCGTCTCCAAAGCTTTCTTTGCTTTCCGGCGTTCCTGCCTCCCTCCTCCGTCTGCTTTGTCCGGCTTTTGGGGCAGAATCTCGCCGGATGCCGCATCTGTTTCCGTTCCTGACGTCCTGACTCGCTCTGTGTCCTCCCCCTCTATAGCCACTGCAGATTCTTCCGGAGGCTCCTCTGCCATATCCGCCGGCGTTTCCTCCCCGGTCTCTCCTGCCGTTCCCGCCGCGCTCCTTTCCGCAGGCTCCTCTGCCATATCACCCGATGTTTCCACCCCGGCTTCCTGATTCTCCTTTTTCCCATAGGGAATGCTCCCTGACAGAAGCAGCGCGGCCTTGGCGCTGACCGGCCCCGCCATCTCATAGAGCACGGACGAAGACAATATAATAGTCAGCATCATGCTGCCCGTCTCCGGCGGCAGCATCCTCTGTCCCAGGAACGCAAGGCCGATGGCCACTCCCGCCTGGGGAATCAGGGCCAGGCCCATGAAATTGCGGATTTCCCTGCTGGTCTTCATGCACATGCAGCTGATATAAGTCCCCATGTACTTTCCGATGATGCGGACGATAAAATACCCTACCCCGATGGCCCCCACAGTCCGCAACGCCCCGATGTCCAGGTTCATGCCCGATACAATGAAGAAAATGGACATCACGGGCGGCGTGAAACTGTTGATCTGGCGGAACAGCTTCTTGTCCCTTGTAAGGTTTATGTACACAGCCCCGAACACCATACAGGACAACAGCGGCGAGATATCGATGGCCGCGCAGATGCCGCTCAGTCCCAGCAGCATGGCGATGGCCAGAATCAGCCGGTTGTCCTTGCTCCTGGCCGGAATCAGCAGGCGGCTCAGAAAATATCCGCAGAAGATACCCAGCACGATTACCAGCAGGTTGTATGCTATGGGGAGCAGGATATCATGGGCAGAGAACCCTCCCGCCTCATTTCCGTTGATGATGGCGGACACGATGCTGAACGCCAGCAGGCACACCACATCGTCCAGCGCCACAATCTGCAGCAAGGTATCTACGAACTCTCCCCTGGCTTTGTACTGATTGATTGTCATCATGGTGCTGGCAGGCGCCGTGGCCGTGGCGATGGCCCCTAAAATCAGCGCGAATTCCCAGTTCAGGCGGAACACCAGCTTCAGGACCACCGTCACCAGCACCCCCGCCGTCAGGGCTTCGCTGAGAGTGATGACGATGATTCTCTTCCCTGTCCGCATCAGCACTTCCTTTTTAAAGAACTTTCCCACACCGAACGCTATGAAAGCCAGGGCCAGGTCGCTCACGAAGCCCATCCCCTCTATCATGGGCGCCGGGATGAAATTCAGGCAGCAGGGGCCGATCAGAATGCCCGCCAAGATATAGCCGCTTACTTTCGGCATATTCAGTGTGTTCGTCATCCTGGTCAGGATGAATCCGGAAAATAATATGATGGAAAGCGTCAAGAGCACCTCCGTCTCCGTATTCAGCTGACTCAAAAAATCTACCATGTCCATCGCTCTCCCTCGTCTGTTCAGGCCCCGCCTTGTACATTATGCTTAATATTTTATGATGATACCGAGTATAGCACAGCAATCCGGAGGAATCAAGCGGCGCATTCTGCAAGATGATACAAAAATCTGTTTTTGCAAAGAGAGCCTTGATTTATGGCTTCATTCTACTATATAATGATAATAAAATCTCAACACAAACTATACGGAGGGAAAGCCATGCTGGAATTTCGATATGACACACAATTGCTGATAGAAGGGGAAAATCTTGACGAAGACCGGATTACGGAATATTTCACGGACAACTTCAAGGGCGATTGCCTGCTGGCGGTGGGTGATGAGGAATTGATCAAAATCCATTTCCATACCAACGAGCCCTGGAAGGTACTGGAGTACTGCGCGTCTCTGGGCGAGATTCATGACATCGTCGTGGAAGATATGGACAGGCAGGCCCGGGGGCTGAAAGGGTAAGGCTCGCAGGAGGACATGAGCATGACAAAGCAGAGTACTTATTCTGTGCCGTATCTATACGACAATATTGCAGCAAAAAGAACTTCCGCTCCTCTCACGGTAAGCGTCCCCGGCTCTAAGAGCATCACCAACCGCGCTCTTCTGCTGGCTACGCTGGCGGATGGGATGTCCACTCTGCGGGGAGCCCTTTTTTCCGATGATTCCCGCCATTTTCTGAAATGCATACAGGACCTAGGGTTCGAGGCGCAGACGGACGAGGCGGCGCGCATCATCCATGTCAGGGGCATGGGCGGCGCAGTCCCTCTCCCCGAGGCCAGTCAGTACGTGGGGAGCGCCGGAACCGCAGCCCGCTTTCTGACAGCGTTCCTGGGGCTTTCCCAGGGCGTATACCATATGGATGCCTCAGAGCAGATGCGCAGGCGTCCCATGGCGCCGCTGCTCGATTCTTTAAGGGAGCTTGGCTGCGAAGTCATCTATGAAGCAGACACCGGCGAAAGCCTTTCCTCCGCAGCTCCTCCGGAGGCATCTCTCACGGAAAACCTTTCCAGGGAAATCTCTCCTTTGGGAGGTTTTCCCAAGGGAAGTTTTCCCAAGGGAAGTTTTCCCTTTACATTGCGGAGCCACGGTTTCCGGAAGAACAGCATCCGCGTCAATATCGATGAAAGCAGCCAGTTCCTGAGCGCGCTGCTGATAGCCTCCTGCCTGTGCAAAGAGGACTTTACCACTTCCGTGGAGGGTACCCACGGCATGGCCTACATCGAGATGACCCGGAAGATGATGGCACAGTTCGGCGTGGAGACCCTGGCGCAGGATGAAAGGACATTCCTGACCAAAGCCGGGCAGCATTACAGGGCCCTGGATTATCAGATAGAGCCTGACGCCTCCGCCGCCTGCTATTTCTATGCCATGTGCCCGCTCCTGCATATCCCGGTGCGGGTGGACAATGTGCATTTCGATTCCCTCCAGGGGGATGTGGAATTCATCCGGATATTGGAACGGATGGGCTGCCAGGCGAAAGATACTCCCCGGGGCATCCTGCTGGAGCCTCCGGCGGCGGAAAGGTTCCACGGCATCACCGCGGATATGTCGGCCTGCTCCGACCAGGCCATTACCCTGGCTGCCATCGCCCCCTTTGCGGATGCCCCTACTACCATCACCGGCATCGGGCACATCCGTTTCCAGGAGAGCGACCGCATCGCCGCTATCGCTGCAGAGCTGTCAAAGATGGGCTGCCGCTGCGAGGCGCGCACAGACAGCATCACCATTCACCCGGGCGCGCCGAAGCCCTCCACCGTGGAGACCTATGACGACCATCGGATGGCCATGGGCTTCTCTTTGACCGGGCTGCGCAGCCCCGGCATCGTCATCGCCAATCCCGGCTGCTGCCGCAAGACCTTTGAAGACTATTTTGAGGTATTGGATCAGGTGGCCGGGTGGGCCATGTCATAATGTCATAAGTCAGCTTTTGACGCGGCAGAACCCCGGATGCCGATTCCGGGGCTCTGCCCTTTTGTAATGGATTCATCTATCCTGCGGCTCCAGTATCCCTGTATACTGCCTTTCAGCGGCTCAGGAGATTAACCACCGCAATGCCATACCCCGGCAGGGTCAGGGTATCCGTAATTTCCGCGCCGGTGACCATATCCCTGCCTTTTACGCCGGAAACGGCCATCTCTTCTTTATTCCAGTTCAGATAGAACTCATAGACGCCCTCTTCGCCGCTCCTGACATGGCATTCCACGCCCTCTGCCAGCTTTCTTACAGGGATTCCGGCATCCGCCATCATCTGCTCGAACAGCGGGCGCATTGCGGACGCCTCGGTTCTGGCCGCCACATAATAGGCATTGCCCTTTCCATGGCTCTTACAGGTCATCGCGGCAGTGCCCTGATAGAAATCGGAGGCGTAGACGCCCAGCACCCGGGCATCCTGTACCCGCAGCACCTCCGCATAATCTGTCACTTCCCAGACTTTTCCGGATTCAGCCCGTCCGCCGCAGCCGCTGTCCGCACAGCCCATCTCCTGCCCGGCACAAAGTCTCTCATCCGTCACCACGATACCATTCCTGTCCGCAGGATACAGGGAGTCGATTTCCTCGCTGACAATGCCGAACAAATCCTTAAGCCCGTCCCCCGGGAAACCTCCCAGGTAGCAGAGCTGATCCGCATCCACATATCCCAGCAGATAGGTGGCCAGAAGCTGCCCGCCCCTCTCCACGAAAGCTTTCAGGTTCTGTGCCGTCCCCGGCTGCAGCATATACAGCATGGGCGCCACCACCAGGTCATACCGGTCCAGATTCTCATCGGAGCCCACGATGTCCATGTCCACTCCCAGCCGGAAGAATTCTTTCCAGATATTGATACAGGTCTCCTCATGTTTTTTCGTTTTCCGGCCCAGGCCCTGCATGTCCTCGATGGCCCAGCGGTTGTCCCAGTCGAACAGCATGGCTGCTTTGGTCTTTACAAGCGTTCCGGCGGCAGGGGCCATTTTTTTAAGCAGCTCTCCCACCTCTGCCACTTCCCTGAAGATCCTCGTGTCGTCCGTCCCGATATGATCCACTACGGCACCGTGGAACTGCTCATAGGAGCCGCGCCCTTTCCTCCACTGGAAATACTGCACGGAATCGGAGCCGCAGGCCACTGCCTGCACACAGGCCAGCCTGTGGATGCCCGGACGCTTCACCTTGTTCACTTCCTGCCAGTTCACCAGGCCCGGCGCGCTCTCCATCATCATGAACGGTACATCGCGTTTTAAAGAACGCATCAGCGCATGCTGGAAAGCCGTCTCCCAGGCGGTGTCCGTCAGGGTCTCCCAGTCGTTGTGGAACATAGGATAATTATCCCAGGACACCACGTCCATATCAGGCGCCATCTTCCGGTAGTCCAGCCCGCCGAACATCCGCATCAGGTTGGCTGTCACCGGGATATGGGGCGTCACGCTGCGCAGCACGTCCCTCTCCGCTTTCATGAAATCATTGGTATTCCATGTGGTAAAGCGCTTCCACTCCAGGTTCAGGCCCATGACGCTGGTCTCGCCGTGGATGAAAGGCGGCTCTATCTGGTCAAAATTGTTGTATCTGTGGCTCCAGAACGCGGTCCACCATGCTTTGTTGAGCTTCTCGATGTCATGGTCATACTTCTCGGCCAGGTAGCTGCGGAATCTCCGGATACAGTGCTCACAATAGCATTCCCCGCTGAATTCATTGGAGATATGATACATGATCACGCCGGGATGGGAACCGAACTTTTCCGCCAGTTTCCGGTCTATGAGGGCCACTTTCTCCCTGTAGACGGGGGAACTCATACAGTGGTTATGACGGCCTCCGTGGTGCTCCCGCTGACCCATTTTGTTCACCCGCATGGCCACCGGATATTTCTCGTCCAGCCATGCCGGCCGGGCGCCGGAGGGCGTGGCCAGCACGGTATAGATGCCGTTTTCATACAGCCTGTCTATGATTTCCTCCAGCCATTCAAAATGGAATTCTCCCTCCGCGGGCTCCAGGACGGACCAGGAAAATATGCCCACACTGGCGCTGTTGATGCCGGCTTTCTTCATCAGCCGCACGTCCTCTTCAAGAATATCCGGCCTGTCCAGCCATTGTTCCGGATTGTAGTCGCCGCCGTGGACGAATCCTTTCACCTGGGGGAACAGAATCTTCTTCTCCATATGTATCTATCTCCTTTTTGGTTTTGCGCATTTCGCTGCTTTCAGTATAGAGGCTTTTCCCACAGAAGTCAACAGCCATGCTTTCCCTGGATTTTCTATTGCTTTTCTTTCCCAAAAAATGTATACTTAATGGCATAATACATCAGAGGTGAATCATATGAGCAGAAAAAGAGCAGTCGTGTCCCTGGGGCACGAAGCATTGGGATATACCACAGGAGCACAGAAAGATGCCGTAAAGGTCACAGCCAGGGCCCTGGCGGATCTGGTGGAGGAGGATTACCAGCTGACCATCACCCACAGCAACGGCCCCCAGGTCAGCATGATCCACAAGGCCATGACGGAGCTGCGGCGGGTCTATACCGACTATACGCCTGCCCCCATGTGCGTATGCTCGGCCATGAGCCAGGGATACGTAGGGTACGATATCCAGAACGCCCTGCGCAGCGAGCTGCTGGGGCGGGGCATCCCGAAGCCCGTGAGCACGATCCTCACCCAGGTGACGGTGGATCCCTATGACGAGGCTTTCTACGAGCCCACCAAGGTCATCGGCCGCTACATGACGAAAGAAGACGCAGAAGCGGAAGAAAAGAAAGGAAATTACGTCCGGGAGACCCCGGGCAGGGGTTTCCGCCGGGTGGTTGCCGCCCCCAGGCCTATCGATATCGTGGAAATCGAAGCCATCCGCGCTCTCGCCGATGCGGATCAGGTGGTCATCGCCTGCGGAGGCGGCGGGATTCCCGTCATCGAGCAGCAGCATGTGCTGAAAGGCGCCTCTGCTGTCATCGAGAAAGATGCCATCGCCGGAAAATTGGCGGCGGATCTGAAATGTGATGAACTGATTATCTTTACCGGCGTGGAATGTGTGTACCGGGATTTCGGCGGGGAGAATCAGGCTCCCGTCGCTGCCATGACCGTAGCCCAGGCGAAAGATGCGATTTCCCAGGGACAGTTCGAGGAGGGCACCATGCTGCCGAAGATTGAGGCGGCTATCAGCTATCTGGAAAAGGTGCCGGCCGGGAGAGTGCTGATTACCTCCCTGGCCAGGACGAAAGACGCTGTGCGCGGAAAAATCGGAACCGTCATCACTGCTTAATCAAGCTGCAGGGGCTGTCGCACTAAGTAATTGATGCGGCAGCCCCTCCCGTTAATTGTACATGTCTCAAGTCACAATACATCATCAGGCACGCTAATGACTGCAAGCAGTGCGCCAATCAGGATGCAGAAATCCGACAGATTGAACACCACCCGGCGGAGAGGCTTCCACCTGACATTGAATGTCAGGTAATCCACCACGTACCGGCGCTTCAATCTGTCGTAGGTATTGCTGAATGCCCCGCCCAGCAGAAGCGAAAGCCCAAGGCGCAGCAGGCGGTTCCCCCTCTGTCCCAGGCTGCACACGAACACCGCCGCCATCACGGCAGACAGTGCCACGGACACGGCGGCCACCACCGGACGCCGCCTCTCCCCCAGGTTCAGCATCGCGCCCTTATTATGGTATTTGCGGATCAGGATGCGGCCGTTCCGATATGTCCTGGGTTCCGGCGCTTCTCCCTCTGTCCGCTGCTTCATCACATTCCCTTTTGCGTCCGTGCCGCTTTCCTCTATCCGGTTCTTAATCCACATCTCTCCGAAAAAGATTCCTGAAATAATCGTTAGATACCCGATTAATGCCATATTCCCACGCTCCTGTCCTTTCCTGTTATTTCGCCCCATATCCCTCGTCCCGGAACGCCCCGGGCGTCGTCCCCGTATGCCGCCTGAACATATCATAGAAATGCTTCCTGCTGCGGAACCCCGCCTCCAGCCCCACTTCCTCCACCGTCAGCTCCGTCTCCCGCAGCAGCGCCGCCGCCCGGTTGACCCGGAGGATATTCACATAGTCCGTGAAAGACATGTCAAAGGTCTCCCGGAACAGCCTGCTTAAGTAGCTGGCATTGTAGGAGCTGACCCGCGCCAGTTCTTCCAGGGTGACGGTGGCGAAATGCTCCGACAGATATTCCAGCAGCGGCGTGATGGCCCGGCGGTGCCCAACCTGGGTCTGGTGCCCTGCCTGGAACCGCAGCAGGCTCACGCAGAGCCTCTCCGCGCTGCTCTGCATCATATGCTGGTAATAGCTCTCCTGCCGTTCCCGTTCCAGCAGCAGATCCTCATAGATATTTTCCACCTCCAGCAGCGTCTTCCCCGTCAGGTGCAGAAAGGGCATCAGCCCGTCTGTGGGCAGGCCGCTTTTTTCCTCCAGGAAAGCGCAGGATATGATGCAATTGTATATCATCAGATCCTCCAGCGGGAAATTGGCATGCACCTGGCCCGGACGGATACAGAAAATGTCGCCTTTCTGCAGAATATAATTCGTGCCCTCCAGAAAAGCCACGCCCCGGCCGCTGTGCACATAGAACAGCTCCAGAAAATCCACATGGGTGTGCAGCCGCTCCGGTTCGTAGGAGTCCAGAAAGATTTCCGACGGCTCCTGCTTTCCCTCCCGCGCCCAGAGGCTGGCGGGGCTCTTTCTGCCCTTTTGGAGAAAGTCTCTGCTGGCCCAGACAAAATCCTCTCCTGCCCATTCTTTCATATAATAATGCAACATCTGCGCCTGGCGGCTCTCCTGGTCTTCCATCTGTTCCTGCCCTCTTCCTCCTCTCGTCCATGCAAACGTCCCGGAAATGCACACCAGCCCCGCAGAATCCGAAGATTCCGGGAAACCGGCCCCCTTTTCTGCTTTCCGGAGCCAGCCTGGTGGATTGGATTATCCAAAAATTCAATACAAAACAGTCATCTGAGGATATTGTCCACAGACTTGATTTTCTCTATTATAGAGAGTAGGGGTACCTGCCGGACTTTAGTCCCATGGACATCCCCTGCAACTATTATAGTATAAAGATTGGCCGGATGAAAGGAGATTTTTATGGAACTGAACTCCAAAGTGCTCTATGACAAAATCATGGGATGCTGGAACGGAAAAAACATCGGCGGGGTCCTGGGCGCTCCGCTGGAGGGGAGGAGGGGCGTTTTCGACGTGCAGTTCTACCTGCAGGAGGACATGGACGGCAATCCCCCTCCCAATGACGACCTGGATTTGCAGCTGGTGTGGCTGGCCGCCGCCGAGAAGTACGGCCAGCAGCTGACGCCGGAGATTCTGGGGGAATACTGGCTCACTTTCATCACGCCCCACTGGAACGAATACGGCAGAGGAAAAGGCAACATGACCGGCGGACTGGTCCCGCCCTTAAGCGGCCATGTGGAGAATACTTACCACAACAGCTGCGGCTGCTTCATCCGCAGCGAAATCTGGGCCTGCCTGTGCCCGGGCAATCCTGACCTGGCGGTAAAATACGCCTACCGGGACGGCGTAGTCGACCACAGCGAGGACGGCCTCTATGGGGAGCTGTTCTGCGCCGCTCTGGAAAGCGCCGCTTTCGCGGAGTCCGACAGGGATACTCTGGTGGAAATCGGCCTTTCCTACATCCCGGAGGACTGCCTCGTAGCCACAGCCGTCAAGCTGGCCCAGGAATGCTTCCGCCAGGGCCTGACCTGGCAGGAGGCCAGGAAACGCATGATGCAGGAGGTTCCCGGCACCTTCGGCATCCAGGGCAGCACGGACGGCAATACCGAGGGCTTCCCCACCTCCCCCGCGGGCAACGACGCCCCCAACAACATCGGCCTGATGATGATCGGCTGGCTCTATGGGGAGAACGACTTCGGCAAGAGCCTGTGCATCGCCGCAGGCTGCGGGGAGGATACGGACTGCACCGCGGGCACTTTGGGGGCCATCCTGGGCATCATCCAGGGCAATGCGAGGCTGCCGGAAGAATGGCTGCGCCCCATCAACGACAAGATAAACACCCTCTGCATCGAAAAGACCAAGGCCCATCTGCTGGGCGGAATCCCCGGCACGGTGACGGAGCTTTCCGACAGGATCCTCCAGGACATCCCCAGATTCCTTTACAGGGATATGTGCGAGATTCTGCCGGAGGGCGGATACCGGGTGTTCTCCCAGCAGAACCTCTGCTGCACGGCCCGGGATACCAATTATGTGCCGGGCATAGGCGGGGTAGGGTTCTCACATGACAGGAATCCGGTATTCCACGAGAAATTCAGCCCCATGACGATCCGCAGAGACCATCACATGTTCCGGCTCTATCTGGAGCACCCACAGGGCGTGTTCCTGGGAAACGGGGAAGCGCTTGCGCTGCGGCTCACTGTGGAGGCCACCGCTTTTTGCTGCCAGCAGTGGATGAATATCCGGATATATGCCCCGGACTTCCTGGCAGTGCGCCCGGGAAAATCTTTAAGCCTGCCGCTGCACAATACGCTGCAGACGCCTGCCGTGGTGGATTTGACTCTGGCCGCGGCAGATGGTCTCTGCGATGGGATGCCTGCCGGGGAGGCAGATGTCCTGATAGAGGTGTCCCTGGCCGGGCGGCACAGCTATGAGGTCATCAAGACGCGGCTGTACATAAGATGACTTTTCCTGTCAATCCATGTCAGGGCCGGTATACATGCCGGCCCTCTCTTTCAATCCTTTCATCATGCGGGACGAAATCAGGCATTCGTCTCCGTTCACCATGTAGATTACCCGGTTCTGGAAATCGATTTCCCGGATATTATCCCTGTTCACCAAAAAAGACCGGTGGCAGCGGTAGAATCGATCGTCCACCTGTTTTTCGATTTCCTTGATTTTCCCCAGGAATTCCATCTGGCGGTTCTTGCAGTGGAGGATGATTTTGTGCACATTGGGGGAAGTCTCGAAGAAGAGGATGTCGTCGTAGTCTATGGTAAATATTTTTTCATTTACTTTTACGGAAAAGTTTGCGTGAACTTTGTTGTTGGCGGAGGCGAATCTCTGGTTGGCTTTCAGGATGCATTCGTACACTCTTTTTCCCAGTTCTTCCGGGTTGTCCTTTAAAATGAAGTCCAGCGCCTCCAGTTTGTAGATGAATGTCATGTAGCTCATTTCGGAATGGGTCGTGATGAATATGACGAAGCCTCTGGGGTCATATTTTCTGATTTCCTGCGCCAGGGTCAGGCCTGTCATGTCCGCGCCCAGTTCGATGTCCAGGAAGTACAGGCCCACTTCTTCTGTCTCTTTCACTTTGTCCAGGATGACATAGGGGTCTTCGGAGACGCAGCACAGCTCCATGTCCAGGTCTTCCATGAGGACGATGTTTTCGATAATCTGCTGGATTTTGTCTCTTTCTATTTCGATGTCTTCACATATATATATTTTCAACATACTGGATTCTCTCCTTATGGCTGCGGCCTCGCCAGGGCGGGAGCAGGGGATTTGGGCTGGCTGTGCCGGGGCATTTCGCTTTGCGGGCGCTTACCTTAGGAATTGTCGGAAAATAACCGCTACAATTTGTTTAGGAAAAAGCCCGGAAATACAATAAAAATTGCTGCAAACTTGTAGCGGTTATTTGTAGACACTTCCTTATTATCATTATCACGAAATGCCCGGGGATTGTCAACCTATACTTATACTGCATAACGCCGGAATTTATCATACTGAAATTTGCCAGGCAAGCGACATTCTCAGTCTTTTATCAACTCCAGGAATGTGTCTTCCAGCGTCTCGGATGCCTCATAGAGGCCTGTCAGCACCACATTGTGGGATGCCAGCAATTTTGCCACATCATTCTTTTCCTCCTCGCTGATGCCGATCCGTACCTCTTTCTCATTCTGGGAGAGCACTTGATATCTGTTCTCCCGGAGGATTCTCTCTACCGCTTCCGTATCCAGGCTTTCGATGACATAAGCGATCTGTCTCTTCCTGTCCCCATGGAAATCCATGCACTGGATGACCTCTCCTTTTTTGATCATAATGGCCCTGTCGCACATTTTTTCCAGTTCGCCCAGCAGGTGACTTGAAATCAATACGGTGATGTTCTTTTCATCTGCTATCTTCCGGATGTATTCGCGGACTTCATAGATGCCTTCCGGATCCAGGCCGTTGGTGGGTTCATCCAGCACCAGCACGTCGGGATCCTTTAACAGGGCCTGGGCGATTCCCAGTCTCTGCCGCATGCCCAGGGAGTATGCTTTGACATTTTTGTCTGCGGCATCTGTCAGGCCCAGGAGTTCCAGCAGCTCTTTTGCTTTCTTCTTTCCTACGCCATTGAGTCCGGCAAAGTACATCAGGTTCTGGTAGCCTGTGTTGTAGGGATAGAAATTGGGGGTCTCGATCATGCAGCCGATATCTCTGACGCCGCTTAAGTCCACTTCTCCGGTATAGTTTCTGGTCAGCCCTACCAGAATCTTCATGATGCTGGTCTTCCCGGCTCCGTTGGGCCCGATCAGCCCTACAATCTCCCCTCTTTTCAGTTCAAAGGACACATGATTCAAAATCTGGAAATCCTTTGCCCTTTTGCTGACATCGTTCACTCTTAATGCACAACTCATATTTTTCCTCCTGATTCTGTGGATATCTTCCCGGAATCCCGGGAAAACGTTTTGCCGCTTTCCCCGCCTGAGATTCCGAGAGCATAAACGCACTGGTTCTTCCTGACAGCCGGAGTCCGCCCTAGACCTTTCCGTTTTATATCGATAGCAAAATCACAGGGCGGATTCGGTTATCTGAATCCTATTATAAAGCAAAAATCTTTATTTCCCCTTTTCTGTCGTAAATGCCTGTTTTTGAATCATGAATGCTGTTTCCCTTGTCAGTCTATGCACATTATACTATAATGAATTGGATGCCGGGATTGGCTTGTGCGTCCCGGAGTTGGATTTGGGGCGGCTTTGGATTCGAGTCGGCTTTAGATTCGGGGCGGCTTTGGATTCGAGTCGGCTTTGCCCGCAAAACAAACCTGCGGCTCCATGGGCGCGCCCTTGCCGGCGTTTCCCAAAGCAGATTACAGATAACAGCCGCTTTCAGGAGCTTTTTATGACGACACTAATCATTACCGCAATATGGAATGCGCTTATGCTGACCTGCGATATTTATATATTGACCCATGTACATCTTTCCGTAAAAAAATACCTGGTATTCTTCCTCTCGTTTTCGGCGCTCTTTTTCATGCAGCTGTATTTCAGCTTTTCGCTGATGCTGCTGATCGCGCTTTCGCTGAATTCGGTTCTGCTGGTGAAATTCACGGGGAAACTATATGCTGTGTTCTATGTCCCGCTGGGATATATTATAAACTGCATATTAGGGAACTTAATTTCGTTTGCCGCCAATATGGCATGGGATCTCACCATCCAGGAATTGAATGCCGATACCCTTTATATTGTCATATTCATCAGCTGTGCAATCCTGTTCTCCTGCCCCGTCCTTTATCTGGTCAGGCGATTGCTTCAGAGATATCTGATTGATACCTTTGAAAAAATGAACAGAAAGCTGCTGGCTTTGATTGCTTTGACGCTTTTGCTCTGTTCCTTTATGCTCTTCACCATGGCTTCTTTTTTTGATACCCTGGAGATCACCCACAGAGAGTTCTTTTTGATGGTCTCTTCCCTTGTGCTCTATTTCCTGTTCACTTTCAGCATGATCCTGATCGTGCTGCACACCACCAGGAAAAGCTACGAGGCCCAGAAAAAGGTAGAGTACCTGGAGAACCTGGATGAATACACCAGAAACCTGGAAATGGTATATAATAACCTGCGCTCCTTCCGGCACGATTACATCAATGTCATGGCTTCCCTGGCGGCTTATATCGACGAGAAGAGATATAAGGAGCTGGGAACTTTTTTCTATGAACATATCCTGCCCATGCAGAAAGGTCTCACCCAGAAGAACGCCGCCCTGAACAGCCTGCTGCATGTCCATGTCATGGAGCTGAAGAGCATTTTATATACCAAGCTGCTCCTGGCCGTCAATCAGGACATCGAAGTGAATATCGACATCCCGGACGAGATCGATTCCATCCACATGGATCCCGTGGACCTGACCAGGATGCTGGGAATCTACCTGGACAATGCCATCGAGGCCTGCCTGGAGACGAAGCATCCGACCCTGAATTTCCATCTGGGCAGGCTGAATCAGGACGTGGTGTTCATCATATCGAACACTTTTATCGACAAGGGGCTTTCCGTGGCGCAGATGCAGAACAAGGAAACCACCGAAATTTTGAACCGCTATGACAATATTTTTCATGAGACTTTGATTGACGAGGGGCTGTTCATACAGCAGATACAGATATCATAAATGGTTCCTATCATTTGACGATACGCTGTTTTAAGGAGATTTTTATGATGACGCTATATCTGATTGCTTCCATAGGTATCGGGATTATGATGACATGTGACGTCTTCCTGTTGGCCCATCCGCTTCTTTCCCTGAAAAAATACCTTGTTTTCTTTTTGTCCTTTTCAGCGCTCTTTTTTATCATGAATTCTTTTGCCTATTATCCTATGTTGTTCGTGATACTGGCGGTGAATTCTATCCTGGCAGTGAAATTCACAGGGAAATTCTATTCGGTTTTTTATGTGCCGCTGGGCTATATCGTGAACTGCGTCTCCATCAATATCATAGGGCTGGCAGCCAATATGATCTGGGACGTCTCCGTCCAGGAAGTAAATTCCGATAAATGCCTTATCCTCCTGCACAACGTCTCTACAATGGCCCTGAGCTGTCCTTTCCTTTATCTGGCGAGACTGCTGTTTCAGAAATACCTTATCAGCACTTTTGAAAAAATGAGCAGAAGGCTGCTGGTTTTGATTGTTTTGACCCTTTTGCTCTGCGCATTCATGGTTCTCACCATGTCTTCTTTTTTTGACAACGTGGAAGTCAGCCACAGGGAGTACTTTCTGATGGCTTCTTCCGTTATCCTTTATTTTCTGTTTACGGTGAGCATGATTTTCATCGTGCTGCACACAGCCAGGAAAAGCTACGAAGCGGAGAAAAAAGTAGAATATCTGGAGAACCTGAACGAGTACACCAGGAACCTGGAAATGGTATATGACAACCTGCGTTCCTTCCGGCATGATTATATCAATGTCATGTCTTCGCTGGCGGCCTATATCGACGAGGAGAAATATGAGGAGCTGGAAACCTTTTTCTATGAGCATATCCTGCCCATGCAGAAGAACCTCACCCAAAAGAACGGAGCGCTAAATAATTTATTGCACATCCATCTGTTGGAGCTGAAAAGCATTTTATATACCAAGCTGCTCCTGGCGGTGAACCAGGATATCGAAGTGAACATCGATATCCCGGATGAGATTGATGCCGTCCCCATGGATCCGGTGGACCTGACCAGGGTGCTGGGGATTTATCTGGACAATGCCATCGAGGCCTGTCTGGAGACGGAGCGTCCTGTCCTGAATTTCCATCTGGGCAAAATGAATCAGGATATCGTATTCATCATATCGAATACATTTGTGGACAGAGGGCTTTCCGTGGCGCAGATGCATAAAAGGGACGTGACCACAAAGGGGGAGGGCCATGGCATCGGCCTTTGCAATGTATCCGAAATATTGAACCGCTATGACAATATTTTCCACGAGACCCTGATTGAAGACGGGCTGTTCATACAGCAGGTGCGGATTTCCTGAATGATTCGCTCTGCCATTCCCAATATCTTGACAAAACTGTTTCAACTACCATTATCAGGCACATGGTTATCATCCTCTGTTGTGTTACGACGGGCTGACAGGCAATCTTCCAAAGGCAGAGCTTCGCGACGGAACCATGTATTGCAGCAAAATTTTCTTTTCCGCCTCACAGCGTGTTCCCTGTCCAAGGCCGCTGTAGGCTCATCAAGAAGAATTATTTTCGCTTTGCTGTTGGAAAAGGCTCTGGCGGCATTGCCTCTCTGCTGCTCCCCGTTCCTCTTCTAACCTGCAGGAGCCGAACCGTTACACTATAAATCCTTTTTCTGCAAAATGCCCATGCCCACAATGGAAAACGCAACGCCTGTGACCAGGAACACGGCGATATTCCTGACGCTCCAGTCCTGGTACAGCAGGAACTGATCGGACTGGCAGAACAGCACATAATCCATGACTTTATCCAGCCCCGCTATCTTCTGCCCCATCATCTGGAGGATGCCGGGCATCACCCAGAACAGCACAATCAGATAGATAAAAGGCATAATTGTGCTATTGCGCACACAGGTAATCATCACCGCGGTGGCGCCTATGGCAAACCCATAAATCATATAGATCAGGATTTCCTTTCCGATGACCGCCAGCAGCCCAGACGCCGTCCAGGGCTGCCCGCAGATGACTATAGCTACGTCGTACAGAATGCCGCCGCACAGGCCAATCAGCATATTGGCAAGGGCTATGCTCACGATTTTCGCGGTGACGATCTGAATCCTGCTGCTCCTTGACGTAAAGACAAACGTGGCCGTCTTCAGGTCGAACTCCTCCCCCAGGCTCTTTGCCGCCAGGAACATGATCAGGATGCTGGAAAAGTTCCCGAAGAACGCAATCACATTGTGCACCCCGAAGCTCTCCGGGAACGCATACGCGCCGTATGCCATGCCGCCTCCCATGACCAGCGACATCAGCAGGCCGAACAGAAACTCTCGCTTTTTCAGTAACTTCTCCAATTCCAGGAATGTAATGCTTATTGTCTTCTTCATGACTTTGACTCTCCTTTCTCTTTCCTCCCATTATAAGCAGTTTCCATCCCCATCCCTGTTTTTTTCCTAAACGATTGAAAATCCGTCGCAAGCGTCAAAGCATCCTCTGACCGTATTCCGCGCCCCTCCAAAAGCGTTCAGCCCTCTTTCATTATAACTGTCGAATGAACGCTTTACACTTTAGGCATAGATTGCTATAATAGTGGTAGATACAAGTTGACAACGTTTCCAGAAAGCAGGTGATCATATGCCAAACGGTCTTGAAATCATGAAAGCTGCGATTGACGATTTTGAAGAGATACAAGAGTATATGTTTTTAGCCAAAAAAGAAAATGCTACAGAAACATATGAAAGATTGAAAAAGAAGTATTTATCTTTAAAAGCTATTTTAAATGTTAGTGGCGTGAACCTCACAGACATCGACAGAATCAGGGAATAACATTCCTGACAGCCGAATCGCAGCCGCGAACCAAGGTGCAAAGTCTTTACTGAATCATCAAAGGCTTTGCGCTTTCTTTCGTTCAAGGCATCAGACGGCATGAGACCAGACCCAAAAACGCTTTTCTTTTATTGACTTTTCCGGACAGATATGATACCGTAACTATCATACATACTTTACTGCTTTAAATCGAAAACGTGCAAAGGATGGCACAGGACAGCGGAATGTGCCTGTTTTCCTTTGCAGCGGACAGGAGGAAAAACAGATGCCAGTCATGGAATTCCTGGAAAGGAACGCAAGAGAATACCCCAACGAAATCGCCCTGGTGGAGCTGAACCCGGAGGAAAAGGACACCCGCAGGACCACCTGGAAAGAATACGAGCTGATCCAGCCCGACCGCTTCGAGCCCTACCGCAGGGAAATCACCTGGGGCGTGTTCAACGAGAAAGCCAACCGCTTCGCCAACATGCTCCTGGGCCGGGGCATCAAAAAAGGGGACAAGGTGGCCATACTGATGTACAACTGCCTGGAGTGGCTCCCCATCTATTTCGGCGTGCTGAAGACCGGCGCCATTGCCGTACCTTTCAATTTCCGCTACGATGCGGGAGAAATCCTCTACTGCGCGGAACTGGCGGAAGTAGATATCATTGTCTTCGGCCCTGCTTTCATCGGCCGTATCGAGGCCAATGCGGAACGGCTCTCCAAGGGACGGCTGTTAATCTACGTGGGGGACAACTGCCCCACCTTTGCGGAAAGCTACCATGAGCTGGTGGCGGACTGCTCCAGCCAGGGCCCGGACATCCCGATTACCGATGAGGATTTCGGCGCCATCTATTTCTCTTCGGGAACCACCGGTTTCCCCAAGGCAATCTTACATAAGCACCAAAGCCTCACCCAGGCCGCCGAGATGGAGCAGAAGCACCACGCCACAGGCCGGGAGGACACTTTCCTGTGCATCCCGCCCCTGTACCACACCGGCGCGAAATTCCACTGGATGGGCAGCCTGGTGGCAGGCAGCAAAGCCGTGCTCTTAAAGGGCACAAGGCCGGAGACCATCCTGTCCGCCATCTCAAAAGAGCGCTGCACCATCGTATGGCTCTTGGTTCCCTGGGCCCAGGACATCCTGGACGCCCTGGACGTGGGGCAATTGCATCTGGAGGATTACGGACTGTCCCAGTGGCGGCTGATGCACATCGGCGCCCAGCCCGTGCCTCCCTCCCTGATCAGGCGCTGGAAAGAATACTTCCCGAACCATGCCTACGACACCAACTACGGCCTGTCCGAGTCCACAGGCCCGGGCTGCGTCCATCTTGGCATGGAGAACATCCACAAGGTGGGAGCCATCGGCGTGCCGGGCTACCGCTGGGAGTGCAAAATCGTGGACGAGGACGGCAAAGAGGTGGCAAGAGGCGATGTGGGCGAGCTCTGCGTCAAGGGGCCGGGACTGATGACCTGCTACTACCGGGACGAGAAAGCCACAGCCGATGCCCTGAAAGACGGATGGCTGTGCACCGGAGACATGGCCATGCAGGACGAGGACGGCTTCTATTTCCTGGTGGACCGCAAGAAGGACGTGATTGTCAGCGGCGGCGAGAATATCTACCCTGTGCAGATAGAGGATTTCCTCAGACGGCATGATAAAATCAAGGACGTGGCGGTCATCGGCCTGCCCGACAGACGGCTGGGCGAGAAGACCGCGGCCATCATCGAACTCAGGGACGGCATGGAATGCACCGAGGCGGAGATAGACGAATTCTGCAGAGAGCTGCCCAGATATAAGCGCCCCAAGGAAATCATCTTCAACGACATCCCAAGGAACGCCACAGGCAAAATCGAGAAGCCGAAGCTTCGGAAGATGTACGGTGCCGACCAGCTGGTGGCCCAGGAGAACCGGGCCTGATTCCGGTTCTGTGCCGGGCTGCCGCCGAAGTCCACAGCACTCTGTCCCGCTTCGGAAAACCAGGCAGAGTGCATAACTGTACAACGTTTTTTATAGAACGCAATTGTATCAAATTCCTCTCAGGTCGAAAATGAGCGCGACGGTCATGTGCAGCAGTTTCCTCTCAAGCCGAATTTGTCGGCCTGACGGGCACACAGCGTTGTTGCCCTTCGCGCTGGATACAGAAAGAATCCTATGGAAGAAAGGAATGTGAATCATGCCCAATACCAAGCTGGCGCTGGAATCGTCCCTGAAGAAATTCCTGCTGCACAAGCCCCTGGACAAAATCACCATCAACGATCTGACCACTGACTGCGGCATCAGCCGCATGTCCTTCTACTACCATTTCAAAGACATCTACGACCTGGCAGAGTGGGTCTGCGTGGAGGACGGCAGGCGGGCCCTGCAGGACAAGAAGACATATGAGACCTGGCAGGAGGGACTGTGCCAGGTCTTTGAGGCGGTGCTGGAGAACAAGCCTTTCATCCTGAACGTCTACCGCTCCGTCAGCAAAGACCGAATCGAGAGCTATCTGTACAAGCTCACCTACGGGCTGATTGCCGATGTGGTGGAAGAAAAATCCGCGGGAAGCGCGCTTGCCCCGGCGGACAAGGCGTTCATCGCGGAATTTTACAAATACGGCTTCGTAGGTGTCATGCTGGACTGGATTGCGGAGGGTATGAAAGCGGATTACAGAGAGATCACTGACCGGGTCTGTACCCTCATGCACGGCAGCATAGATAACTGTATACGAAATTTCGAACTTCCAAAAAAGTGACCTAAAGTCAATAGTTCTCCTGGCTCACCTCAAAATAGCTCTGTGGATGATTGCAGGTGGGGCAGATTTCCGGCGCTTTCGTCCCAACGATGATATGCCCGCAGTTGCGGCACTCCCATACTTTCACTTCGCTCTTTTCAAATACGGAGGCCGTCTCCACATTCCCAAGCAAAGCGCGGTACCTTTCCTCGTGGTGCTTCTCGATGGCCCCCACGAGCCGGAACTTTGCCGCCAGCTCCGGGAAACCCTCCGCCTCTGCCGTTTTGGCAAAATCCTCATACATGTCTGTCCACTCATGGTTCTCACCATCGGCGGCCGCGGCGAGATTCGCTTTTGTATCGCCGATTCCGCTCAGCTCCTTGAACCACATTTTGGCGTGTTCTTTCTCATTCTCCGCCGTTTTCAGGAACAGGCCGGCTATCTGCTCATATCCCTCTTTCCTGGCCACGGACGCGAAATAGGTGTATTTGTTCCTCGCCTGTGATTCCCCCGCGAATGCCGCCTCCAGATTCTTTTCTGTCTGCGTTCCCGCATACTTTGTCTCTGCCATTTTCTTTTCCTCCTATTTGGGTTTATTGTTGTTACAGCTATTGTCCTGTCCCTTGCCGTAATGGTTCTAATTATAATATTGTTCCCCCTATCCGTCAAGCGCTGCTGTTTTTTATCAAAGCAGCCCCGATGATAAGTTTTTTATCATTTGGCCCGTTTTGTAAATTGGAAGAAGAATAAAAAGGCGTTAAGATACCATCATAAAGAACAGCCGCCACACATCTACACGGCGGCCACACCTGAAAGAAAAAGAAAGGATGGAATAAAAAAATGGCAAAGAAGAGGAATCTGGCAATCACAGCAGCAATCGCAGCCGGCGCAGGAGCCGTGACAATCGCAGCAACCAGGCATAAGAAAGCACAAAAGGCGGCCGTGAAAAAGACAACCCCCGCCTCCGGGAAATCGGAATACCGCAACACCGAGCTGGGAAAGCATGAAAAGAACAGCAAGGGCATCTACTACTCCAACGGCAACTACGAAGCCTTCGCAAGGCCCCGGAAGCCCGCAGGCGCAGACGAAAAGAACGCCTACATCGTAGGCAGCGGCCTGGCCTCCCTGGCGGCGGCCTGCTTCCTGGTCAGGGACGGCCAGATGCCCGGCGACCACATCCACATCCTGGAAGCCATGGACATCGCGGGGGGCGCCTGTGACGGCATCTTCGACCCCACCAGGGGCTATATCATGCGTGGCGGCCGGGAGATGGAGAACCATTTCGAGTGCCTCTGGGACCTCTTCCGCAGCATCCCCTCCCTGGAGACGCCGGGCGCGTCCGTGCTGGACGAATTCTACTGGCTGAACAAGGAAGATCCCAACTACTCTCTCTGCCGGGCCACCGTGAACCGCGGAAAGGACGCCCATACCGACGGCAAGTTCAACCTAAGCCAGAAGGGAGCAATGGAAATCATGAAGCTCTTCATGACCAGGGACGAAGACCTGTACGACAAGACCATCGAGGACGTGTTCGATGAGGAAGTCTTCGACTCCACTTTCTGGCTGTACTGGCGGACCATGTTCGCTTTCGAGAACTGGCACAGCGCCCTGGAGATGAAGCTGTACTTCCAGCGCTTCATCCACCATATCGCGGGCCTGCCGGACTTCAGCGCCCTGAAGTTCACCAAATACAACCAGTACGAGTCCCTGATCCTGCCCATGCAGAAGTACCTGGAGAACGCCGGCGTGGACTTCCGGTTCGGCACCGAAGTCACCAATGTGATATTTGAGAAAGAAGACGGCAAAAAGATAGCGAAAGCCATCGAGTGCAAGGTAAGAGGAGTGGAAAAGGGAATCATGCTCACGGAGAACGACCTGGTCTTCGTCACCAACGGAAGCTGCACCGAAGGCACCGTCTACGGCGACCAGGACCACGCCCCCAACGGGGACGCGGAAGTCCGCACCAGCGGCTGCTGGAGCCTGTGGCGCAACATCGCCGTCCAGGATCCCTCTTTCGGGCATCCGGAGAAATTCTGCTCCGACGTGGCCAAGACCAACTGGGAATCCGCCACCGTCACCACCCTGGACGAAAAGATACTGCCCTATATCACCGATATCTGCAAGCGGGACCCTAAGAGCGGCAGAGTAGTCACCGGCGGCATCGTCAGCTGCAAGGACTCCTCCTGGCTCTTAAGCTGGACCATCAATCGCCAGGGACAGTTCAAAGAACAGGATAAGGATAAAGTCTGCGTCTGGGTGTACGGCCTGTTCACGGACGTGCCCGGGGACTTCGTGAAGAAGCCCATGCGGGAATGCACCGGCAGGGAGATTACGGAAGAATGGCTCTACCACATCGGCGTGCCCGTGGAGGACATCCCGGAGCTGGCGGAACACAGCGCCGTCTGCGTGCCCACCATGATGCCTTATATCACCGCTTTCTTCATGCCCAGGAGGAAGGGAGACCGCCCGGACGTGATTCCTGACGGATGTGTCAATTTCGCTTTCCTGGGACAGTTCGCGGAGACCCCCAGGGACACCGTCTTCACCACCGAATACTCCGTGCGCACCGCTATGGAGGCCGTGTACGGGCTGCTGGGCGTGGACAGGGGCGTGCCCGAGGTCTGGGGCAGCGTCTACGACATCCGGGAGCTTCTGGACAGCAGCGTGAAGCTCATGGACGGCAAGTCCCCTCTGGAAATCGAACTGCCCGGCCCCCTGAACGCGCTGAAGAAACCTCTGCTCCATTTCATCAGGGGAACCGTGGTGGAGAAAGTGCTGCGCGACCATGACGTGCTGAAAGAGGGCATGATGTAAAAAAGAACGATGTAATGCGGGCAGCCTCCTGCGGAATTCCAAGCTCCCTGAGCAGTTCCCGCATCCCGGCCGATATCGCCTCTTCTCCCACTATGGCCCCCGCAGATGCAAGCAGCATGGGCAGTCCCATCTCTTCCCGGGGAACAATTACGCGGAGTCGTATCTGTACCGGTTCTTCCGGGAACAGTTCGGCTGCACTTTTTCGGTCATGCCGGAGACTATGCGTCCGGACAAAGCCTGCCAGGCTCTGGAGCGGGGCGATTCCATCGAAGACACCGCACAGATGTGCGGGTACAACAGCAGCCACACGTTCCGGCGCGCTTTCAAAAAACGAAAAGGCATACTGCCGTCAGACTATCGTGGCAGTTTCGACACGGAAAAGAAATAGTACACCTGTTTACAGGCTCTTTTCCTTATGTTACAATACTGCGAAAGAATCTGTTGCGGGACAGAGAATTCCGTAACATACCGTGCCGGAAATATGCCCCATGAAATCAAGGAGGACAAATGGCCAATTAAATCATAATATGCGGCCCCCAGGCCGTAGGAAAGATGACTGTCGCAGAAAGCCTGAGAGATAAAATAAAGTACAATCTGATGACGAATCACGACAGCATCGAAATATCAGATAAAATATTCGGCTTGATTTGCTGTTCACTTATGTCTGCGCTTTTGAAATGCCGGAAGAAAAAGAATACCTGACAGGCCTGGCCCATCTGTTCCGGTTGGGCGGAGGGAATTTCTATTTCGTGGAACTCAGTGCGGACCTTGAAACCAGGCTGGAGAGAAACGCGACCCCGCATAGAATGGAGATGAAAGCCTCCAAAAAGGATGTGGCATGGAGCAGGGCGAAAAGAAAAAGAATACCGATTTGGCGCGTAAAGTTTGTTTTTTATCCATAAAAATGCTATACTGAAAAGGGAAAAGTAAAAAGTCTTAACAAATCAATCCCCCACTACAATCGGCATATAAAAGGAGAGAAAAATGAACCCAGCACAGAACGACCTGACACCCCACAGCGCCTCCATCCTCCAGTATTGCAACAGCCAGCGCAACCCTATCGCTGCCAAGCAGCGCCCGCGCCTTTCCTGGCAGATAAAAGGTGCGGCGGACGGATATCTGCAGACCGCCTACCGCATCCGTGTGGCCTCCTGCCCCGAAAAGCTGGCAGAAGCGGATGTCTGGTGCAGCGGGGAGATTCTGTCAGACAGCAGCGCGGACATCGAGCTTCCCATTGCGCTGCAAAGTTCCAGACGCTATTGGTGGGCAGTAGATGTCCGGGATCAGGCCGGAACCACCTACAGCTCCCTTGGAGACTGGTTTGAAACCGGCCTCCTGTGCCCGGAGGACTGGAAAGGCCAGTGGATCGGCGCGGGCAGCCGCTACAGGACCAACTGGGCCATGCAGTACCGCCGGGAATTTCTCGTCTGCAGCCAGGTGGCGCAGGCAAAGATATACATCAGCGGCCTGGGCTTCTATGAGCTGACCCTGAACGGGCAGAAAGTGGGAGACCATGTGCTGGATCCCGCCATCACGGAATTCCCCCAGAAAATCCTCTACTCCGCCTACGATGTCACCTCACAGATCCAAAACGGCGGCAACGCGCTGGGAGTCGTGCTGGGCGACGGCTGGTACCATCAGTCCCAGCTGATGGAGGGCGGCGGCATCTATGGGACGCCCTGTCTGCTGCTGCAGCTGGAAATCACTTACAAAAGCGGCGTGAAGCAGTATGTGGTCTCCGACTGTGGCTGGAAAGTATGCGAATCTCCCATTACCATGAACAATGTCTATGTAGGAGAGACCTGGGACGGACGGGCTATAAGACTTTCACGGTGAAGCCTGTGGCATCGCCCATGGTTCCCTGGGCAAAAGGGCGGATTGGAACGGTGTACGGGGAGATTGCGGTGGATTATAAGCTGGGCGACACTTTACCGTAACAGTGCCTCCCAATACAAAAGCCGAAGTCTTCGTGCCCCGGCAAGACGGCAGTTTCACCAGACATTCCTTGACGAGCGGCACCTACAGCCTTACATGACCAAAAGAAGCCGGCCCGGGCTGGCCAAAAATCCCCATTGCAATCCCATCCTTTTTGACATACACTGGGAGTATCAGATTGCCAATGTACCTATCAAGTTTTCAGAGCATCAGGAAGGAGGAAATCTCATGAATTTCCGTCAAGTACACCTGGACTTCCATACCAGCGGAAAAATACCCGGTATCGGAAGCAGCTTCAGCAAAGCGCAGTTCCAAAAGGCACTGAAGACAGGCCATGTGAACTCCGTCACTGTCTTCTCCAAATGCCACCACGGCTGGGCCTACCACCCCTCCAAGGCAAACCAGATCCACCCTGGTCTGGATTTCGACCTGCTGGGCGCACAGATAGAGGCGGCCCACGAAATCGGAGTCAGGACGCCGGTCTACCTCTCGGCCGGGTTCGACGAGAAGATGGCCCTGCGCCACCCGGAGTGGCTGGTGGTGGGCAAGGAGGACGGCAGGCTGGCGCTCCCGGATTTCACCACGCCCCGCTACCATCTGTTCTGCTTCAACTCTCCCTATCTGGACTATCTGCTGGCCCAGATCGAGGAGGTGGTAAAGAATTATGACGCGGACGGCATCTTCCTGGATATCGTGGGGGTGCGCAGATGTCACTGCCAGTACTGCACCCGCACGCTTTTGGAGGAGGGCAAAGACCCTCTTGACGACAGTGCTGTCCTGGAACTGGGTGAACGGGTCTATGCCAATTACACGGCAAAGGTGCGGGAAACCGTTGACCGGATCCGCCCCGGCCTCCCCGTCTTCCACAACAGCGGACATATCCAGCGTGGACGGCGGGACCTGGCTTACAGGAACTCCCACCTGGAGTTGGAGAGCCTGCCCACCGGCGGCTGGGGCTATGACCACTTTCCCCTCTCCGCCAGGTATGTGCAGCAGCTTGGCCTGGACTATCTGGGCATGACCGGCAAGTTCCACGGCACCTGGGGCGAGTTCGGCGGCTTCAAGCATCCCAATGCGCTGCGGTATGAGGTAAGCCTGGCCGCCGCCAACGGGGCGAAGAGTTCTATCGGCGACCAACTGCATCCCCAGGGCGAGATGGACATGGCCACCTACAGGCTGATTGGCGCCGCCTATCAGGAGCTGGAGGAAAAGGAGGAATGGCTGGACAACGTGAAGCCGGTGGCGGACATCGCTCTGTTCTCCTGCCAGGCCTATTCCAGCTTCGTCGAAAGCGGCCAGGGAGAGCGGAACCCGAATTCCGATGCGGGCGCGGTGCGGATGCTCCTGGAAGGGCATTACCTGTTCGATGTAATCGACGCGGAGTCCGACATAAGCGGCTATAAGGTGGTCATCCTCCCAGACTGCGAGCGCATCACGCCCGCCTTACGGGAAAAGCTGGACCCGTTCCTGGAAAAGGGCGGCAAAATCCTGGCTTCCGGAAAGTCGGGATTATGGGAAGACAGCGACACCTTCGCATTTGACTTCGGGGCGGATTATCTCAGGGAATCCCCCTGCATGCCCTGCTACTTCCGGCCCGATTTCGAAATGCAAGGGCTTTTTGATACCGCTTATGTGCTGTACTCCCAGGCTGAAATGATTTCCCTGTCCGCAGGCGCTTCTCTGGGACGCCAGGAAGTTCCCTATTTCAACCGGACGGCAGAGCATTTTTGTTCCCATCAGCACACTCCGGATTCGGGAGAGGCCGCAGGACCCGGAATGGTGCGGGGAAAGGACGGCATCTACATCGGCTGGCAGGTGTTCTCCGAATACGCGGAGCACGGAGCCCTGATTTCCAAGCGGATGGTCCAACATGCCCTGGACGTGCTGCTGGGCGGGGGCAAGACCCTGGAGACCACGCTGGGGGCGCAGGGGGTGGCCACACTGATGGAGCAGGAGGGCAGATATGTCAGCCATCTGCTCTACGCGGTTCCGGTAAAGCGGGGCAGCGGCGTGGAGGTCATAGAGGATATTACACCTGTCCATGACGTAAGCGTCCGCCTCCGGCTGCCGAAAGCCATAAAACGGGTGTATCTGGCTCCCCAGAGGGAAGAGATTCCCTTTACCCAAAAGGATGGAGCCGTGGAATTCACGGTTGCAAAAGTCTGCTGCCATCAGATGGTGGTATTGGAGTAAAATGCCGTAGATGCCGTCGTCGGGCAGAATGGTAATACACTTATCCTTAATTCCCGAAAATACGTGGTTCTACTTTGGCTGGTGGTTCTGCCCCGGCATCTTGAAATAAACGCACCATTTCTAATGCAGGAGGTAAAAAGGTGTTCTTGTGCGCTTACCGGATTGATTTGCCCAGCTCGTAAGCCTGCCCCAGCTCCGGCTTGCCCTTGATGTCGCCTATATCGCCGTTTCCGCCAGCCAGGACATGTCCCAGATTCTCCCACTTCAGGTGTCCCGTCAAATGGTCGTAATAGAGCAGCACATCCTCAAAGCCGTTTCCCTCTGCCGCCATCAGCAGGGCGGAGGCCCGGCCGTGGCCGCGCAGAAGATTCCCGTCCCCTTCCTCCAGAGCGAAGAGCCGGTCTACAGCGGTGCGGAGCTGGCCGCTCATATTCCAGTAGTACAATGGGGTGGCCAGCACGATCACATCGCACTCCCTGACCGCCGGATAGATTTGGTTCATGTCGTCTTTCTGGACGCAGGGACATTCCCGGCTGCTGTGGCCGCCGAAGCACCCTTTGCAGCCGTGGATGTCCATCCCGGAAAGGAAGAACTCCGTCACCGTATGTCCGGCTTCCTGCGCCCCTTTTGTAAATTCTTTCACCAGCCCCGCTGTATTGCCGTTCTTGCGGGGACTGCCGTTCAGTACCACGATATTTTTGCCCATAACCATTCTCCTCTTCGTTTTATATTTTTTCTGCCGACTGCATGGGCATATTGCCCTGGCTGTCGGCGTCTCGTTGCCGCGGGTACGGCCTTTCCCGCTGCGATTGACTTTTCCCGCTGCGAATATTATAATTATAACCAGAATGGAATCAAAAACAAGTACGCACATAAAAGTGCAGTACTTACAATTACGCCATATACTTACTAAAAGGAGAGTGTTACATGGACAAGAGATGCATATCGGCGGAAACGCTCAGCGACACGGGATTCAGCTATACATTGTCGCTGATCAGCGGAAAATATAAAATGACGATTCTTTATACGCTGATGGAATTCGGCGTGGTTCGGTTCAACGAGATAAAAAAATACATTGGGGGAATTTCCTATAAGACGTTGAGCGCCACGCTGAAGGAACTGGAGGCGGACTGCCTGGTCCATCGGGAGGAATATCCGCAGATTCCCCCAAAAGTGGAATATAGCCTGACGGAGCGCGGCAGGTCTTTGATTCCCCTTTTGGACGGGATGTGTGAATGGGGAGACAAAAACAGGGGAAAAGGTGCATCGTAAACGGAAAGCTCCCGCCTCCCATGGAAAACAGTACAGAATTCCAGTGAAATTCATGCTTTGATACCGTTTTACACTCATTGACAGGACAAAATAGAAGCGATATATTTATAAGGGGGGAGCATCAAAAGGTAAAATTCTCCTATAACAAAACTTGAGGAGGTTACGAAATTGAAACGACGAATCATTTCGCTAGTCCTGGCACTGTGTCTGGCCATTTCTTTCCAGTCAGTGGTATCCGCAGAGCCGGAGGAGGCTTTGCCGCGGGAGGAAACCACTCTGCCGGAGGACACCCTGAAGCAGGAGGCAGACGCTCTGGCGCAGGATGAGACTGTGACACAGGAGGCGGACACCTTGCCACAGGAGGAAACCCCGCCGCAGGAGGCAGACGCTCTGACGCAGGGAGAGGATAACTTGCCACAGGAGAACGACACTCCTCCACAGAATGCAGACACTCTGACTCAGGAAGAGAACACCTTGCCACAGGAGGAGGACACTCTGACGCAGAAGGAAGACACCCCTCCACAGGAAAACGGCACTCTGACGCAGGAAGAGAACACCCTGCCACAGGAGGAGGACACACGAACCCAGGAGACAGACGCTCCGCAGGAGGAGATTTCTGCGGCAGAATCCGTATCCTTACAGACTGCTGCGGATGGCGCAGTCCCTGCCCCGGCGGAAGCCTATGCGGCTATGATCGCGCTGAAAGACCAGGACGCATATAAAGAGGGAACGCTTTGGACCAACGATGAGCCCTATTCGGACTCCAAGGGATATTACCATTGGAAAGGCGGAACCCTGGACGGGAAGAATATCTCCGCCGTGGGCTGCGTAGCTTTCGCTTTCATACTCAGCGACGCGGCATTCGGCAGCCTGCCGGGCAGGATGTACGCTGCGGGCGGGTTCACATTTGCGGATATAAAAGCGGGAGATATCCTGCGGGTGAACAATGACGCTCATACTGTAATCGTACTTGAAGTAAGCGATGTGGGCGTAATCGTCGCCGAAGGAAACATCAGCACCGGAGACCATCAGGGCAAAGTCCATTGGGGGAGAGCGATTTCAAAGGCAGAGGTGATGAGCAATACCAGCCATTATATCACCCGTTATCCGGAAGGCTATATCCCACCGGACGATCCGGAAGCCAGTGTATCGGTTGCATCCGGAATTCTTGACGGAGGCCTTTCCTGGAATCTGACAAAGGCGGGAACGCTGACCATCTCCGGCAGCGGGGCTATGCCGGATTTCAGCAGCGCCAGCGAACAGCCGTGGAGCAATAACAGCAGCCAAATCCGGAAAGTCGTTATCGGAAATGGCGTTACCAGCATCGGTTCCTGCGCTTTCCGGGACTGCGGAGTCCTCAGCGCAGAGATTGCCTCCAGCGTGACAGCCATCGGCAACAGCGCTTTCCTCAGGTCTTCGATTATTTCCGTTACTATTCCCTCCGGTGTGAAGACCATCGGAGACAGCGCTTTCCGCGAGTGCCAGAACCTTAATTCCGTCTCCGTCTCCGAAGGAGTAGAGACAATCGAGCAAAATGCTTTCTGCAGCTGCGCAAGCCTCACTTCTATAGCCTTGCCGGCCAGCATCGGGGAGGTGGGAGCCGGAGCATTTTTCCAGTGCGGGAAAATGACAAGTGCCACCTTTGCTCCTGGCAGCAAGAAGGTAAAGATGGGCGACAATCTGTTTACACAATGCTACTATCTGACAAGCGTAACACTGCCCCAAAGCACAGACCGCATTGGCGAGGGTATGTTCCAGAATTGTCTGATGCTAGCCAGAGTGGAAATTCCGCAAGGGGCGGAAAGCATCGGCGGGGCAGCATTCGCTTCCTGTTCCCGCCTTACCGCTGTCGTAATACCGAAAAGCGTAACGACAATAGGGATGGCTGCATTTTCAGCTTGCGGGGTGACTGATATATACTTTACCGGCACCGAAGCCCAGTGGAACAGCATCAGCAAAATAGGCGATACGGCATCTGCAGTGTCAAAGATGACTATCCATTATGAGTACAGCCCGGAACCGCCGGCGACACCTGCGCCTACTACAGCGCCGGAGCCTACACCCGCTCCGGCGCCTACGGCAGCTCCGAATCCTACACCGGCTCCGGCGCCTACGGCAGCTCCGAATCCTACACCGGCTCCGGCGCCTACGGCAGCTCCGAATCCTACACCGGCTCCGGCGCCCACGGCAGTTCCGAATCCTACACCGGCTCCGGCGCCCACGGCAGCTCCGAATCCTACACCGGCTCCGGCGCCCACGGCAAGTCCGGCGCAGACACCGCCTCCAGTTCCCACGGCCACGCCTGACACAATGATTCCATCTATTGTCGGCGGATCCGGTAAGGCGGGATGGGATGCCATCAAGGAAGAGGCTGCAAATGCTCCTGAAGGAAAGCAGATTATCGTGAACATGAATGGTGCATCTGTCGTACCCGGAGATGTACTTGACAATGTGAAAGGACAGGATGTCATTATTTCCTTTGATATGGGCAACGGAATCATCTGGTCCGTAAACGGCAAGGATGTTGCGGCAGATCATGCAGGCGATGTGGATTTTTCCATACAGGTGGGGACCTCAGCCATTCCGGAGAATATCGTGAACGATGTGGCGGCAGATCATCAGACGACACAGCTCAGCCTTGCCCACAGCGGTGATTTTGGCTACAGCGCCGTGCTTACAATCAATATGGATCCGGCAAATGCGGGATTGTACGCAAACCTCTTCTATTATAGCGAAAGCGCTGACAGACTTGAGTTCGTTACCGCTGACCAGATAGACGAGAATGGCATCGCCAACCTGATATTTACCCATGCTTCAGATTATGTCATCGTTGTCAACAACAATATCATGGGTGAAAGCAACAGCGGGGCTTCTTCCGGAGACAGCAGCAAAACCACATCTGCTGACAGCGCCAGCCCACAAGGGACAGAAGCACAGTCTCCCAAAACCGGTGAATCCGATCTTGCAATCGATGCATCCGGCGATGCCCGATTACAGAAAGACGGAAACGGCCCGAACCTTATATGGCTGCTATTAATTGGCGCTGTCGGAATCGCGGCGGCAGGAGCCATAGTCTACCAGATTCAAAAGAAATCAGTTAAATAAATCTGACCGAAAGTAAATGCCTGTGCTGCGGCACAGGCATTTTTCTTTGTCTAAAAGGAACAGCGCAAACCCAGCAGCGCGGCCCCATTCCCCCCAAGGACAGCCGCCTGCTCCCCAGCGTCAAGCCCGCTGCCCCGGACAGCCGCCACCATCTCCCGCTGCCCGCTCCAGGGGCTGTCCGTGCCGAAGAGAATCCTCTCCACGCCATGTCTGCGCACCACCCGCAGGAACTGCTCCCGGGACAGCGGCGGGTTCTCCTCAGGTCCGCGCACCGTGCCCGGAGCAGCCTCTATGGGCAGCAGGGAAAACGCCGTATCCAGCCATACGTCCCGGCCCGCGATGCGCTCTTCTACCTCCTCCCAGCAGTCCCATCCGCCCATATGGGCCAGCACGAACTTCCGCGGCTTTACCGCGTCCAGCATCCGTTCCATCCGCTCCACTGAAGAAAAATCCTCCCCGGGGAAGCCGATGTCGTATCCCGCATGAGTTATGACAACCATGTCATTTTCATCGGCGCATTCTATAATCCGCAGATACCGGATGTCGTCAATCGGGACCCGCTGGAAGACCGGATGAATCTTTATCCCCTTTACGCCGTTCCCTGCAAGGAACCGCAGAATCTCCCTGTAGTCCTCATTCTCCGGATGGATACCGCCGAAAGATATCAGGCCCGTCTCCCCGGAATGCCTGTTCGTCTCTATGGCGGCCCGGTTGATGTCTTCCTGCTGCCCTGTTCTGGTCACCACTGGCAGCAGCACGGAATAATCCACCCCGGCCTCTTTCATGGAAGCCCGCAGCGCGCCGGCCGTCCCGTCCAGATAGTTCTTCGCCCTGGAACTGGCGGCCAGTTTTCCGATGGCCCGCCCGGCAAGTTCTTCCGGAAATGTATGTGTGTGGAAATCGATAATCATATTAGCCCTCCGTTCTCTCCCGCTTCCGGACATGCCCCTGCCTGCACCTGCCTTACACCATAAGCTCCAGCACGCTCTCAAAGCCTCTCTCCACCGCAATGTCCGCAGCCGTCTTGCCGTCATTGTTGGCGCAGTTGTAATCGGCTCCTTTTTTGATCAGGTAACGGGCCGTGCCCTCGCTGTACTCCTGCAGGGCATAGTGCAGAGCGGTATTGCCCTCATTATCCGCCAGGTTCACGTCCGCGCCTGCCCGAATCAGCTCCTTTACCATATCCTTGCCGGGATTGAGCATCATGGCAGTCCTCCCCCCGTTGTCCCTGTGGTTCAAGTCCACTCCCCTTTCCAGGAAGATGGGCAGGAGATCCCTGTGGACATCCTGCAGCAGCAGCAGGGGCGTCTTTCCGTCGTTCCTGGGGATGTCCAGGTTCTTCAGCTCTTTCAGGACAGCGGCTTTCTTTTCCATGTCCCCTCTGTCGCTGTTGCGCTTCTCCCGGAGCGCATAATGGGCGGGCGTCTCACCCTCCACATCCTTTGCGGTATCGTCCGCCCCGGCTTCCATGAGCAGTTTCACCACCTCCAGGTTCCCTGTCTCACAGGCCTCGTGGAGGGGCGTCATCCCTGCCCGGGCCGGGGTGTCTTTCTCCAGGTTCATGTCCACGCCTTTTTCTATCATCACCCGGAGCATGCCCACATGGCCCTCCCTGGCGGCCAGATGGACGGCTGCCTCCCCCTGGCTGTCCAGCTGTTCCATAGATTCCCCGGAAAACAGCTTTGCCGCCTCTTCGAAGTAAGGCTCACTCAGCAGGCCGCGGATGCTCTCGGATGCTATGATATTGGCCGGCGTCCGTCCCCTGACCACAGCCCTGTCCAGATTCACGCCAAGCTTAGCCAGCTTCCTGAGGACCCCTATGCCAAATCCCGGACAGAGGCATTCATCCCGCAGGCAAATCAAACGGCCATGGTAGTGGACCGGCATGGTAAAATCATAGCCGGACTCTTTGATCACATCCAGGATGCCGGCCTCCTCGTCTCCCATGAGGGCATTGTGGAGGATATTCGTGACCTCGCCCACTTCATCGTCGTCATCCGGGTCTGCCTGCTGAATCAGCTTTTTCGCCAGGTACATAGCCAGGCTCCGGCCGTCCTTATCGTTCTCATGCACATCGGCAAAGGCATTGCTGGCAACCTGGCTCAGAGGGAACATTTCCATGGGACTGTCCTCAGCAGATACCGCCCCATGGTCAGTCAGGGCTATGTACATAGCCTGGTTTCGGAAAGAGATTGCATGGCCGATTGGGGTATCGCCTTTCGTGTTGGCCGCATTTATCATCTCCGGGCACCGTTCCATCAGCAAAACGGCCGCCGTCCTGTGGCGGTTCCTCAGAGCCATCATCAGCAGCGTATTGCCGTCCTCGTCCACATAATCAGTGGCCGCTCCCTTTTCCAGGAAAATCTCCACCAGCGAACATGTATACTCCGAACTGTACTCGCTGGCCAGGATACGCACGAAAGGGGTCAGCCCGTCCTCGTCTTTTTGATTGATGTCGCAGTTCAGCAGACGGGCGATTTCCCTCCTCTGCTCCGTGCTCCGCTCTCTGCAGGCGTGGTCCATCTCCAGCCCGGGAATCCTGGGATACGCCAGGAAATGGTACCCGTTCATGCCCCTGACGTCGCAGGCGGATCCGTCCGCTCCGTGTTCCAGCAAAAGCCTGGCCATTGCCACATTCCCGCAGGCGCAGGCCAGCAAAAGGGGGGTAAGGCCGTAGCCCTTGCCGTCCGGCATGTTGACTTCATCTCTGCCAGCTTTTCCGCTGTCAAGCAGGTCTTTCACCACATCCTGGAAATTGTGCCAAACCAGCAGGTGAAACAGGGTCAGCCCCACCTCTCCCACCGGGGAGAAGATTTCTTCTTTCCCGCATCCCGCCACGCAGTCCCGGGCTCCCTCCAAATCTTTCTCGGAGAAAATGCTGTATCTGTAGATTGCCTCCTTGTGGTCCCCCTCCCACCAGGGATTGAATTTGGCCTGGTTGTACTGCTGGCTGGATGTCACCAGCATATCTGTCAGTTCGCTTATGTTCATAACTGCCTCCCTTTATCCTCTTCATTCTGCGGAGCAACACCGCAAGCTGTCGGCGCTTGTTTCTGTGCGCACCTCAATCATGACGCCCGGGGGGGGTTCTGTCTTTCCTGATTCGTCCTTCCAGCTTCCAGAATCTATGGGAAAGACTGCCCGCCTCCGAACTCAGCAGAGCGGTATACTCCTTATTCGGGCGATCCGTATCGTTTTCTTGCTAATCAGCTATTTTTTCTGCATAAAGCTTCCAGTCGCCCTTTGATACTCCATTTTAAGCCTCCTCTTTTTTCTTTCTATTATACAGCATACTGGGGCATTTTTCCAGCTGATTTCCTTTCCCTCCGAATCTTTGCAGATATAAGTAAAGTTCGGAGCGCTCTGCTTCGCCAGCATATAAAAGGCAGCGCTGGCGCTTAAATCGAATTGAGTACCGCAAGCCTGAGTGCGCAGGCAAGCCCTGTCGAAGCATTTATGCTCTTCCACCTTCAGCGCCCCGATCTGCCGGGCAGTCATGCCATATACCGCCCGCATATCGCAAGGCGCTTCTGTCGTCATATTCACTTCCAGCACCCGCACAAGATATTCCGCGTATCCCCGGGGGATAATCTCCTCCACAGGGATAATCAGGTCCTTCGAGGCGGCCTTTTTCACTTTTTCCACCAACAACGCTATAATCTCCGGCGACAGCACAGATATGTCATATTCGCCCCTAATCCAAATCCTGTATCCGCATGTCAATTCTCCATTCCCCTCAGTCTGGACACCAGGTCCTCTCCGGCAAAGCTTCGCATGGAGGCAAAAGTGACGATCAGGGGCACTGCCGTAAGCACGCACACATAGGCCAGGGCAAAAATCCCGGGGAACCGGAACGCCATGTAGTATGCGCCTCTCTCATAGAGCAGGCCGCTCAGCACATAGCCGCTCAGGGTTCCTGCCGTCATGGTGACGCCCAGAGTGACGCACACCAGCAGCAGGCTCTCCCCCAGGAGCATCTTCCGGATCTGGCTCCTTCCCATGCCGATGGATTCCAGCATGGCCAGCTCCTGTTTGCGGGTGACGATATTGGTGATCAATGTGTTCATCATGCTTAAGATGCTGAACGTCATGATGAAAACGGCCAGGCCGCTGATGGCCCCGAATAGCTGGTCCGCGTTCCGGGAATATTCAATCCTCTTATCCGCCAGGGTCTCCAGGTCGAGCTCTGTCCTGGCCGCCACCAGCTCCGCCAGCTCCTCCCCCACGGCCTCCTCCCTGTCAGCTTCGGTGGACACCAGAAGATGGGCATTCAGGCTGTCATAGGACAGAAGCTCCAGGATGGCCTGTTCCGGTATCAGAAACCACCCTTCCAGCCCCCTGTTGTTGCGGGCATACTGCTCGTCCAGGATGCCCAGGATGGTCATGTCCTTCTCCGCCATGTCACTGCCGTCGAAGTAATGGAGCGTGACGGACTCGCCCACGGTGAACCTCCAGCCGAATATCTCCTCCGCCACATCGTTTCCCGCCACAAGGATGTAATCGCCGCTCATGAGCTTCTCCCTGTCCGCGCTCCCCTCCTCCAGATACGCCCCGATTCCTTCCAGCTCCTCCCCGTCCAGCGGGTAGACAGTATCGCTGTCTCCATAATTGTCCTTCAGGGGATAGTCATAGCTAACGCCGAAGTTTTTGATTTCCTCCACTCTGGTCACGCCCTCCATCCCAAGGATTTCCCGGACCATCTCACTGTCCATGGGCGCCTCCGCCTGCAGGCCTCCCATGCCGTGGCCATTCAGCTCCTTGGCCGCCGTGGTATACAGGATGTGGAACTCCGCCTCGGTAAAATAGCCCTGTCTGGGGAAAGCCTCTTTGTCAAAGGAGGACAGATAAGTGGCCGCGGTCATGAACAGGATGCCGCCCAGCGCCAGGGACGCCAAAGTAACAGCCGATTTCTTCCGGTTCCTGGAGAAGTTCATCAGCCCAAGGCCCACGGGCGTGAGCCTGCGGCACAGTTTCCGGTTCCCCGCCTTTTTCATGGTATCCTGGGGCACATAGCGCAGGGCCTCCATGGGGGAGACGGAGGCGGCCAGCCGGGCGGGCTTCCTCACGGAAAACATGGTGATGAGATAGACGCAGAGCAGGACGAGGGCAATGGCCGCCGCCCCATGGGCAATGCGGAATCCCGCCGGGAGAATCAGGTATCCCGCAATGCCGCCTGCCGCCGCTCCCACAGGCGCCGCCCGCAGGAACAGGGCCCTGCCTTCTCTGGACACGAAGCTTTTTATCTGTCTCCTGGTCATGCCGATGGTCCGCAGCTGTCCGAACTGATGGATTCTTCCCACCACGGACAGATAGAACACCCCGTAGATCACCAAAATGGAGGCCAGCAGGATCACCGCCCCCACCATGCCGTAAATCATGACGGACTGGCTGTTGAAGGAGAGGGAATCCAGGAATGCCCTGGATGGCATCACGTATTTGCGCTCCACCCCTGCGTCCCGGCCGATGGCGTACATCAGCTCCCGGCATTCCCCGGCGGACATGCCGTTCCCGTCCCGGAGCTTGGCGTGCACTTCATATGGTATATCTTTCAACTGGCTGCCGTTTTCCGCGTAGCTGCGGGACAGGAATACATTGAACTGCTTCGTCTCTTCGCCGCCTTTCAGGATGCCCGTCACGGTGAACGTCTCTTCGCTGCCGTCATAAAAGGTCAGGGACAGGCTGCTGCCCACTGACGGCGGCAGTCCCATCTTATCCAGCATGGCGCCCTGGACCGCGATTTCGTCCGGCGCTTCGGGCAGCCTGCCGCTCTCCAGCTCCCCCGCCTGGATTTCGTCCGAGAGCCCGCTGACATAGCGGGGCACCACGCCGAAGCCCTCCATCTCCGAGAGGATGCCCGATTTCACCTGTATCTGATACGCGATGCGCCCATCCCCTTCCAGCAGCTCCAGTTGTGCCGGGGCAAGCTCATAGTAGCTCACCTGCTGTCTGTGGGACAGGGCCTCCCGCTCCAGCTCCTTCTGGCCCAGGGCGAACAGTAAGATAGCCGTCAGCAGGGCAGAGGCCAGGGCGATCGTCACCGCCACGAAAACATTGCGCATGCGGCTGGCCCGCAGGCTCTCCCTGGCCATATCGGATATCATCCTCCCTGTCACTTTTCCGCCCCTCATGCCCCCACCTCCTGTGCCTGGATCCTGCCGTCCTCGATGCGTATCCGCACATCCGCTTTCCGGGCGATTTCCTGATTGTGGGTGATCATCACGATGGTCTGACGGAATTTCCCGCTGGTGGTCTTCAACAGGTCGATCACCTTATCGCTGGTGCGGCTGTCCAGATTGCCCGTGGGCTCGTCCGTAAAATGTACCCCGTCCCCGCAATCCCTTGTAAACACTGGCTTTAGCGGCATACAAAAGTGTGTATAGCGTTCTGTTTTTCCTGTCGATTGCCGTAAAAAAAGCATGACCGCAGCCATACTTCGACATTTTCCTGTATCTTCATTATATATGTGTGTTCCTATCCCGCATCGGTGAGCCGGTCATCCGACACATACTTTCATGCAGGATATGTACTCAAAATTTCTCTGCCAACGACCAACAGGCATACTTTTTTGTATGCTGGCTGTCGGTTCTTTACCCTTAAGGGCTATGTTACAGTTTCCGGAGCAGTTCCCTGTTCTTCCGGTCCAACGCCTTTTTCAGCTTTTCATTCTCCTGCCGCAGGGCATCCATTTCCTGCTGCATTGCCCTGGCCTGTTTCTGCAGGGACAGTATCTCGTTGTTCATCGCCATGTCGAGTATGTTCTTCCTCGGATGGCTCATGCCGCCCTGCTGCTCCTGCACCTTGTCCAGTGTCTGGCGCACTGATGGATTCTTGTAGAAAAAGCCTCTTGAAAGCCCTGTTTTTTCCATCAGCCTGGGGACTGTGACCCTTTCCCCCTCATCCATCAATTCAAAGATGGCTTTCCTTGCCCTCTCAATCTTCTCATCGCTGGCTTTCCTGTTACATTCCAGCATCTTCTCGTATCTGTCCATATTCTTCCTCCCATCCGTCTAAACTCTGCAGGATGATCTCCGACAGCATGTTCCTGACCTCCCGTGTCTCATCGGCCAGCGTCTGGTTGCTCATCTTCCTGTAATATTTCACGTTCCGGACGCTGCCGTGGCCCAGCAGCTTGGCGATGGTGAAATCGTCCAGGTGCATCTCCGTCAGCTTTGCGCCGTAGTAGTGCCGGAACATATGGCTCCCGAAACCGAACAGCCTGCCATTGTCATCTCGCAGGTCTTCCTTATGGATCATCTCCACCACTTTGTTCTGCAGCCTGTTGTACGGCAGGGGGTTCTCCGGGTTCTTATCGTCCACAAAGATGAACCTTGTCGGGCCGTGCCGTTCCTCCGTATAGGCTATCGCCCTGCGGATCAGGTCCGCCAGGTCGCGGCTCACCGGCTTCTCGAATGTCTTGGTCTTCATCTGCCGTATCCGTATGATCGTCTCCCCGCCGTATTCATACAGGCAGTCCGTCTGGAGCGTCAGGGTGTCGGAGATCCGTGTGCCCAGCATCTGGTGTATGACCATCGCCCTGGCGATCTGCTCATCCAGCTTCACGATCCCTGCGTTCAGCCTTTGCAGCTCGCTGTCGGAGTATACCCTGAATTCCGGCTGGCGGGCCGGCGGGATGTCCCTGTTCAGGAACAGCAGTTCCAGGTTTGCGTAGCCGCATGCCTTGCCGATGCTCTCCAGGATGGAGCGGAGCCTGTTCAGGTCTGCATGGAGGCTCTTGGTCGCCGTATCCTCCGTTTTCAGGTAGGTCAGGTATTCCTCCAGGACTTCCCTGCTGATGTCCCTGCAGGACTGCACCCCCTTCTGCTTTTCTGCCAGGTATCCGGTCAGGCGGCGCATGGCCGTCATCTCCTTCTGTACGCAGGCAATCGCTTCTTTCTGGAGGTTCAGGTATATCCCCCTTTTGAGTTCCTCCCGTATTGCGGGCTGTGGTATCCTTGTGAAATTGATTGTCCTGTAGTTCTTTATGGGGTTTGCCCTGAACGGGATGTCCAGCCGGTCAAGCTCCCATATGTCCCTGTCGGTCTCCTTTTCTTCTGTCTCCCCCTGTCCGATAAATTCCAGCAGCCGGATAAAATAATTGAGAAGTCCGCTCCTGCCTGTACTGGCATTCCCGTATACCCCGTGCTTTTCGATGGTCAGCGGGATACCCTCCGACATCATCCATCCCTTAAACTGCCGCATCCAGGTTTCTTTGTCACGGTCACAGAATCTTTCCACACGCTTTGCGCGCTTCTGCAGGAAACTGCATACTTTTTTGAAAAACTGCCTTTCCTCATAAACTGTCATCAAGGATACGCTCCCGGCCCTGTGCATGATAAATGCCGCAAATTCTTCCCGCATCCTGTCTGCCGGGATGCCGCTCAGGTCATAGTGCGGGTCTTTCCCCACCCGTTTCCGCTGGATGTCCGTTGCCGCCTCATAGCTTTCCAGCCCTTTCAGGCTGATCCTGTTCTCCATCACTGCCGCTCCCTCCTTTCCTTATCTTCAGGCCGGCCGCCAGGCTGCCGTGCTCCTTGAAGTATTTTTCACTTGCTCTCTCAATCTTCCTCGGCATGTAGTCCACATACTGCCGGGTCATTTCCTCGTAGACATGCCCCAGGTAATCCCGCACCCCCTGCAGGGATACCCCGCTGTCATAGAACAGGGTGGCTATGCCGTGCCGGTAATCGTGGGACCTGAAAATGTAATCCCCGCCCTCTATCCCATTCTTTCTGCAGTATTCCTGCATCTTGAGCCGGTATGTTGCGCTTCTGTATGCCCCTCCCCGGCTGTTCTGGAACACATAGTCATCAGGCTTTATCCGGTGTTTTGCCAGGTATACCGTCATCAGCCTGTACAGGGCGTATGGTATGGGTATCCGCTTATAGCTGCGCATCTTGGTCTGGTAGACCTGCACCCATGCGTCCTTTCCCTGTATGTAATAGGCATCCCCCTTCAGCGTGCAGACCTCGCTGACGCGCAGCCCGATCCCCCACAGGTGGAGGTACATCAGCCGGATGTCCTCCGGGAGACCGGGGAGCTTCCGCAGTATCTCCGCCCATACTTCCGGTCCCACGCATCTGTCGTTATGTTCCGGCACCACTTTTTTCAGGTAATAGTCCACGCGGAACGGCGCCCGCTCAATGTACCCCCTTGCGGTCAGGAAGTTGAAGAAGTGCTGGACTGCCAATGCCTGTGCGTTATAGGATTTCGGCCGGAGCCTTTTCTCCATCAGATCCTGGAAATAGGCTTCCATATGCCCCTCCGTGGCAGCGAGGACGTCCTGCTGCCCCAGCCCTGCCAGGAAGTCCCTCACCCACAGCTGTTCCATCTGCAGCATGCTGACCGACAGGTTGGTCACGCCGATCCCGTACCGCATGTATTTTTTCAGCAGTTCCCGGTTGCCCTTGTGCGCGACCTCCAGAAAAGAGAGGCGTTTCACCGGATTCGCCGGGTTTGTGCGTTCCGGCTGTAGGTGCAGGCGCTCCATGTACCATACGTTTGCATCCCACCGTATCTCCGCAGCCTGCATAAAGAGCGCTTTCCTGCACAGGTCGATGATCCCGGACGCTGTCCTTTTCTCCCCGGATGCCCGCATCAAGCCCTCAAACTCGTCCGCCTGCGCAGGCTCGATGCCGTCAATGTCACCGATCCCCCTGTCTGCGCAGAAGCCGTACAGCCCTTTCAGCCTGTGCAGGTGGACCAGCATCTGGTCCCCACTGTAGTTCCCTATGACGTAGTGCAGGCTGTCAAAAATCTGCCGCTTCATCTTTTCGGGAGCCGTGCGTCCGAAATCCCATGCCAGCCCGTTCTTCCGGGGAGCGTTGATGAACCGCTCCGCGATCTCCGGGTCCGGATGGTATGGCAGGAACAGGATTCCATTTTCGTATTCTGCCGTGGGCTTCCCCTTTTCCCGTACTGCCCGCACCTGCCCTTTTATGGAATGCAGTTTTACCAGATCCATCACCCTGACATACTTCATACAAGCTGCCGGGGATATCTGTTTTTCCAGGGACTTCCCGTATTCCTCCCTCGCCGTGTAGTCCAGGTCGCAGATGTGCCAGATTCCCCTGCTTTCCATGAAAGCCCTCAGTTTGTTGCGGTATGTGGGATGCACCTCCGTGCATTCCGCAAGCTCCCTCTCCAGCTGTTCCTGTAATTGTCCTGTGTCCTCCTGCGGCACTGCCTGCAGGTATTGGTATGCCGGCATGCCCACCACCCTTTCCTATGGCATCTTCCCGATGCCGTAATTTACGGAATGCTTCTCATAAAACTCCCGGCTCGCCTCCAGCAGTCTGTCATCCAAGATGCCCAGATACTTGATCGTGGTGTCCAAGTGCTTATGCCCAAGGGCCTGGCTGATCAGCTCCAGCGGCCAGCCCGCATTCCATCTGGTGACTGCGAAATACCTCCGCAGCATGTGCGGCGTCAGTTCCGTCCCTGTCTTTTCCGCCACCCTCTCCAGCATGGCGTAGACGCTGTCCACTTTCAGGGGCTGCCCTGCGGTATCGCCGGAGACGTTGATGAACAGGTAGTCCTGGTGCTGGAGGAGTCCCCGGTACTCGGCAAGGTATCCCATCAGGAAATCAAAGGCATCATCGCTGATCCTGGCTTTCCGGTACTCCGCATTCTTTGCGCGGGCATCGTTCTCATTGTCATCGCGGAAGTACACGCCGATGGTGTGCCTCTCATAATCGATGTCCCTGGCATAGTACACGCCCAGGATCTCCCCGATGCGGAACCCGGTCTCCGCGATCAGCAGGAGGAGCAGCTGGTCCCTGCTGTTGGTGCATGCCTGCAGGGCGGCGATGATTTCTTCTTCGCCTGCCGCCCTTACATTCCGTTCCTCCGCCTTCATGTAGCCGCCGAAAGACCTGTACCGCAGGGTCCTCTTGACGCCTGCCGCATTTGGCACGATGATCTGGCTGCAGGAGAGCACCCGCAGGCCCGGCGCATAGCCGCATTCCGCCATAAAAAGATAGAACCCGAACACATCCTTTAAGTATGCGTTGCAGGTCCCATTGTCAGCGTCTCCCGCTTTCTTCTTTTCCGTATGGCAGCCCTCTTTTAGCCAGTATAAAAACTGCGTAAAATGGCTGCTCTGTTCCTCATACCCCATGCCGCAGACCGTCTGGAAATCCAGGCCCTTTTCCGCCAGGTATTCCAGGTAGCAGCAGATAGAAAAGGCGTACCTCTTTACCGTGTTCGGGGAAAGGTTTGCCTTTATCTTGTGTTTCAGGTATTTGCTCGGAAGCAGGGCGATGTCCAGCGTCTCCCCGTCCATGATGTAGAAATACTTTGTCGTGCCCTCGGCCGCTGTCTCTACCGTATACCGTTTCATCCGCTTCCGCCTCCTTCCCTGACGCCATACACAGTATACCGTGTAGGCGTGATGTTATCCATATCCATACCCAACAAACATGCCCGCCCGAAATATGGCAGAACCGACAAAGGCTTTCAGTCGGTCTGATAGCTCCCGGCCACGCTGACCGCTATGCCTGCCGCCACATAGACGGCCGCCAGAAAAAGCATGGTAAATACTGCCGCTCCTATGATCCACGCCATGTCTTTCCCTCCCTTCGGTTCCATATGTTTTTGTCTCTGTTTTTAGTCTGCAATGCTACACAGCCCATGGGGATCTGCACCCTCATTTCACATCCCACATGTACTGGCTGCTGGATGTCACCGCCTGCCAGTGTTCAAATTCCCTCTAATCCATGTCTCCCGCCTTTCCCCGCCTATATCAGTTCCATCAGCCCGGTCAGCGGGGAATACACCTGCAGGCCGCAGCCCGCTGCCAGCGCCTTGAGCCCCGCCATCTGCATGGATGAATGCGTCAGGCAGCGGCGGTCTGCCACCAGCAGGGCATCCACCTCCCCTCTGGTCGCGGCATCCACAAAGCGCCGGAACCCGCTGCGCTCCCACAGCGGAGTCCTCCCTGTGTCGCTGGAGCTCCCCGCCACTTCAAATCCCATCTGCCCCGCATATTCCCAGAGCTGCTCCCGCTGTTTCTTTAGCATATCGTTTTCATCCTCCGGTGCGTCAATTGAGCAATAGACCCATGCCCGTCTCCTGCCGCTCATAAGCTGCCCCCTTTCCGTCCCTGGCCCTGGCCTGGTTTCTGCCAGCAGTTCCTGCCCCTGTTTCTTTTTCTGCCTGTGTCGCCTGTCCCTCCTGTGTGAAAAGCATCCCCTCCAGGCCGAAGCTGACCGCGATGGCATGGTCCACATCCCGCATGGTCGCCCTGCCCGCCCGGCCTATGTATTCCTTCAGCCTGGCACGGTCGATGGTGCGCACCTGCTCCAGCAGGACGGTGGATTCCTGTCCCAGCCCGCAGGGGCTGTCCTCCAGCCTGATGTGGGTAGGGAGCGGCTTCTTCCCCCGCCTGCTGGTAATGGCCGCCGCAATCACCGTGGGGCTGTGCCGGTTCCCCATGTCATTCTGTATGATCAGCACGGGCCGGGTGCCTCCCTGCTCGCTCCCGACCACCGGCGCCAGGTCGGCATAGTAGATATCGCCCCGTTTGATATTCACGTCCGTTCCCTCCCTTCCTGCAGGCAGATCCCGCATCCATTTCTTATCCCATGCCGCACTCCATGCCGTATTCCGCCATGGCTGCCGCCCTGTCCTCCGCCGCAAAATATGCGTCCGCCTGATCCCTGTCCAGCTGGAGGATCTCCCCGGCCTCCTTTTCCCCCATTTGGATCGGCGCCAGATGGGAGTTGATCTCCATACACAGCTTCTGGTCCGGGCAGGTGTCTATGAATCCCCCGCAGGTATCCAGGATGAGCCTGTCCACAAAATCCGTAATGACCATCTTCTGTGCGTCAAGGAAATGACTGCCGACAAAGTTTGCCATGTTCTCCGGCGTTGTGGCGATCAGGTATTCTTTCCTTGCTTTTCCGTCTGACGGATACACATAGGCATAGCCCATCCTCTCTGTATCCATGATCTTTCCCATCATCTCTATAGTTTTCCTGTCCATGCATTCCCTCCTGTGGAAGCAGATGCTTCCGTGCCTCATAGTTTCATGACACAAGGACGGCGGCAGTCCCCATCGTGGCCGTTTGGATCATCCTCCCGGCTCCCTGGCAGTCTGCCGCCGTAGTTTCTATCATGAAGACATTTCCCCTCCGGGGGATTCCCCGGCCCGGAAAATGCCTGTCCTTCGTCTTTTATTTCTATCTGCCCCTGTTCGACACTACTCCCCGGAGCGGGCGCAGGATGCGCCCATAGGCAGCAGACAAAGACCGGCCGTGGCTCAAGGCCGTCATGGGTTTCTCACCCCTCCGAGGTTCTCTCCGGGCCGCCCTCATTGCGTGGTCCCGCTCCTGCGGGGCTGTGACTGGACGGAAGTATCATTATAGGCTGTCCATGTCATGGCAGGCGGCCTGCCACAGGCCGCTTTGGGACGAACATTTGCCGCTCTGCACCTTTGATGTCATCTTTTTGGCAGGTTGCCCTGCAGGTGGTCATGGCGTGTCCTCCGCACCGCTCCGCTCTTTCAAGCTGGACAGCTAACGTATCTATGCTGCTGGATATGACCACCTGGCGGCGGTATTTTTCAATGGACAGAGGGGAGGAAAAATTCCCCTCTACTTACTTCCACGTTGGCAGGACGTTTTGCACACCCTGAAATTTAATTTTTTTCAAAAAATTTTTTCAGCTTCTTCAGGATATGGTTCTTGCGCTTGTGTACGGCGTTGCGGTATATGCCCATGCACTCCGCCGCTTCCCGCTCGGTCTGGCCCTGGAAAAACAGGCGGTCTATCAGCTCCCGCTCATCATCAGGGAGCAGGGAGAGCGCCTTATGTAGCTGCTCGTACTGGAGTTTCCGCAGCGCGGTTTCCTCCACGCTCTCGGCTTCCTCGGCAAACTGCACCTCCTGTTCTGCCAGCCGTTCCAGGGAATCCTCCCTGCTGGGTATGGTCGTTATGGTCTGATCCTCCTGGCTTATGATGGTCTGCTCTGTCTTGAGGTCGTATTCCTGATACTGCATTTTTCTTTCTGTGGTCCTGAGCAGACTGATCACTTCCTCGCCTGCCTCCGGGTACATCTTCCTGTAATCCGGAATTCTGTATGCCTTTGCCATAGTCTTGTCCTCCTTTTTTGAATTTCAAAAAATGAAGGACAGGCGGCGGGCCGCGGCATTTCCCCCGGACAGCAAAAGAGCGCATCTCCATTTCAGGAAATGCGCCCTTTTGCAAAATGGTGTAATTTATTGCAACATGAGAAACAATAATATAAATTATTGTCGAACAAAAAAACCGCAATCCACAATAGGAGTGCAGTCTTTTAGGTACTTCCATATTGGTATTTTTGGAAAAAACTCTTCCCTTACCTACAGCAAATCTGTGTTGTCCCTTTCCAGGGAACTTTAACATTTTAATTATAAATTACCGCATAAATGGATTTTCATGAAAAGCATTTTAACTGTTATTCCAAATTCTTCCTGTACAAACCAATAAGCCAGTCATAGCAAACCTGTTAATTCTCTTTATAACACATAAAATCACCCGGCCTTACTGACGTATGATACATATCAGCTTTTCTCTCTAACGCTTTCTCTATATCCCATTCAATTGTACTGGCTTTAAATTCCACTCCCTTCTTCTCCAACCACTCTTCCCATTTTTCTATTATCCCAACCTGCCCCTGGGTTATGGCGCCTTCCGAAAAAGCTCCCACTATTTTGGAATATATAGAAGAATCAAATCCGGAGTACAGTATCCCCCATCCCTTATCCGGTTCTTTTTCGTTCATGTATCCCATTCCGCCAATGCCAATCGTCAGGATTCCATTTTCATCCCGGAACGCATATCCGGCGATCTCCAATTCCGCATATGTCATCGCCATTTCCCTGCTTGTCATAAGGGATGGGTATTTTTCCATATATATATTTGCAAGCTCCTCTAATTTCCGGGTTTGTTCCTCACCGTCAACCAGTATGCACGCGCCATTTCCTTCCGCGCCTTTCTTTTTGATGGAAGCGATTCCCGTGTATTGGTTTATTGTAATATCGAACCGCTCATTTATACAGGAGCCCTTTATCTCATCAACCCCCATAAACTCTTTCAGGGCACTTTCCAGGAAAGCATCCATTCCGCAGGCGTTCATAAGCCCTCCCAGCCTGTCTTCCTGAATCAGGTAACGTTTTCCGGTTTCAGAATCAACCTGGACAGTTGTGTTTTGGGGATCGAATCTGTAATATTTATCTGACGTTTTGTCATATATGCTCCAATGATTTTTTATTCCGTCTTTATTGTATACAGAGACTGCATATTTCTCATTTTCAACCTTTTCAGGCTCCGTGCATGCCTGTGCGCCCAGACTTTCAGATATGGCTCCGCCCCTGATGCCTGCCTTCATGCAATTATATGCGTCATATGCGCTTAACCGGCCATTTTCAGCCCGCTTCCCCGGCTGACAGGAATCCGCTTTGCCCACCCGTTCAAACAGCGACGCCCCTCTGTTTGGCGCATTCGTGCTCCTGTACTCATATTGTCTTCCCCTCATCAAAACACTGCTCATTCCAACATTCATTATATGGTCTCCATTTGTTTTTCATTATTTTTTGACTCTTTACAGACTTAAAAGTGTCAGTCTGTAAAGAGTCATATATAAAAACTCCTGCGCTCCCTCAATCAATTAAAATTGTATGTTACGTCCACTGTAGATGCAGTTCCTACTGCTACGCCTCCTATTTTCACATAATAAACGCCGGAGGGTATTCGGGACATATCAATTTCCAGTACTTCAGCGGAATAATTCGCAAAATTGATATTAATCTGCGATCCCGAGTCAGGAATAAAATATATAGTCCCCTGAACTAAACTGCGGCCATTATTTCTAGGCATGGTCAATGTCAATGTCGAATCATCATACACTGCCTGCATGCCAACCGTATAGGTAGTTTTTGATGTTCCGAACCTAAAAGTCTTTACCGTTCTGGCTCCGACCTCAGCGACAGCCTGCACAGCTTTCAACGACTCAACTTCACTTGCATATACATAGTCCGTACTGCTGAATAGAAACATGGCCGCCATCGCCAGCACAAAATACTTAATCTTCTTCATCCCATTAACCTCCATTTCAAATGCGCAGGAGTTTTTAATCTGCGCCATTTAGCTGGGAATAATCCAGTCATAACGGCAGTAATACTTTAGAGATTCCTCTGTCAGTCAGAACCTCCATCTGCTCCCCAAAAGGCCCAAGCGTTACCTCTTTGACAGAGGCTGATACATCCATTTCTCATAGCGCTCCACTGCTTTCTGATGAATAGAACCTGGAACGCCTGCCTTATTTCCTACTTCTTCTATCCGCCCATTCCTCACCTCACATCTGGTTTCATTAATTATGAATTCCCTGTTGGTATCGACTCCTGATTCATTCAAAAATACCAACATCATCGGTGTGCTGATTGCCCCACGATATAGCACCAAAAGCGCATGCTGTTCGCTCAAATCAAATTTGTTATTACGCTACCTCTACCCCAATCTGCGGCGAATTTGTTTTGCCCCTTTATATGGAACACCTAATTATAGAACACCATATAAGTGAATTCCTCTAAAAAATATGTTATCCATATTTCCATTGAGTATCTTCAGGAATATAATTTCCAAAATGATTATTGATTCCTGTCGACCATGCATACCATCCCGTAAATAGGGAAAGATGACTCATAAAGTCAGAATATCCCTTAACATTATCTATCTGTTCATCATGTTCTTCCCATATTTCATCAGCCTGGAACAATTGCCCTTTTAAACTATCCGGTGTTATATAAAAGGGAATATCCTTTTCATACTTTTTCCCACCTATCCACATGTCCATTTTTGATACATCATCTACATCTTCTTTGTAAAAAAATCTAAAATCTTTTGGCGGCGCCATTGCCTCATCTGCCATACTTGCTCTCCCAACCTGATTCCGATAGGTAAAATTCCAACCACTGTTAAAATCGAATCCGCCATCCAGAGTCAAATCAGAGTTTTTTTCTATTTCTTCCGTATCAATGGAACCAATTCCCCACTTTTGTGCAATTTCATTTGCCATAATTCCTAATGAGTCTTTGACATCCGCACACTGATAATAATAGTCCGCATTATAGTAAACCCAGTCATAGTTCCTGTAACCATAGTCCGCGTTTATCTTTGCCCCTTCGTCATAGTTTGCCCTTCTGGCAGCTCTGGCATTTTCCTTGGCAAAAATCTCATATACTTCACTGATTATTTTCCTATTGTCCTCATCCACATTACCAGATGACCAGTGCTGCTGAACCTGGTATTTTCGCATCTCCGTACAACAAGCATAAAAATACTGATCCAATTCGCTCTTGTCTATCCTGCCGGCATAAAAATCACTCATATGTTTTTCGATGTCCTTTTGCATATCATATCCAAAAGAATCTCCAAACAGATGGTCGGGCATGGGAACCGTAATCTGATAATTCGTATAACAATCACATACACTCCATAACTCTTCCGTCATTTTTTCAAAGGTATCTCTCGTAGGTGTAAAAGTATCCCGAACTTTTTTAATCAAATCATCTTGGTTCTTTATCCCTTTGTCTGTCAGCCGATTATTAATGTCCAAACCTATTACATTAACTGGAACATTTCCCACATTCATACAAAATCCTCCCTAAGCCATAAAGTAGTATAAACAAGTTATAAATCCCTTCCCTTTTTTGATTTTCTTAATCAGTATCATCTGAAAAGAGAAAATACAAAAAAATCAATTAACTAAGCCATGGAAAGAAATAGTGTGCTGACCGTATTATATCTGGCGAAACTCTGCAGTATATTTTATCGGCAAGATGTTTAATGTAGCCGATGCGATGGCATCATTGACCAAAAACAACACCGTCCGATGGAAAAATAGACAAACCCGTTTGCCTGAATGTAATACAGTCAGCACGGTATTTATTTCATATTTTATTTTCTGCTACCACAAATCTATATGTTTAGCACTTCTATCACTTTGTACTAAATATCACCATATTCATAATAATAAGTAAAAGAAAACGCTGGCGTAATAGTTTTGGTAGTTGCCTCAGAACCAAGGAATGATGCCTGCCATGTTCCGTGCAATAAGGCATTATTGGTCGAGTCAAATGTATAACCAATTTTTATATAACTGCTAAAATTATCACTATAAAGCCAGGATGACATGTTAGGAGCACTTGTTCCCCATTGATAAACATATGACATAGTCACTCCATTGACAGTAACTTTATCTACTTGTGCTGTAAGGGGCAAATCACTTCCATCTACACTGAAACTCATCGACCTATGACCTGAGGCATTTATTTTAACTGAGGTATATGGAGATATTCTTGTTTGATCTGCACACATAACCGGATTTCCTACTGCTGTTCCCATAGTGCCAGTTCTAAGCGATAAGTTATTATTGGGATTTGTCGAATAGACTACTAAATAGTATTCTGTCCCTACAACAGTATTCAGCCTCGCTTTTTCTGCACAAGTAAATGCACCACTTCCTACAAAAGATGTCTTATGCGTATCGGAATCCGCTGCTGAATCATACATTACATGTGTTCCGCTCGCATCAAGAATCTTAAACCTAATGTCACTTACATTGCTTAAAATCGTAATTACACTTGTGGATTCTCTTTTGTATTTAAACCAATATTCTCCAACATTGGGCACATATGAACTATTTTCTAAATTGGTCTTTGTCTCATAATATTGTTCCAGTAAAACTGTATTTTCTATACCACTCATCATTAATTCTGTTTCATTTTTATCACCAATAATGATTCTATAATCACTTGCGCGATTTTCATATGATTTCGGCTTTGCAACAATGGTATAATTGCATACAGTCGCATCTGATGACGGTTTGTCAATAAATCCCCAGTTTTTCGCCTGCCTGCTCCCTGTTGATCTTATGAACACCTGATTTCCACTTTCATCATATACCTCTATGCTGGCTCCAACATAACCTTTTCTCACCAAACATACTGCTGCTGAATCCATTTCGGTAAAATCGATAGAAAAATCATATGTAACAGAATCATTTGCAGAAGAAAAACTTCCTTCAAACACTTGATATGGTTCAACCACTGGAGCTTCTATTACATCAATTGCATATCCAACTATTCTCGAAAATTCCCCTGCACTATCCTCTACCTGATAATATAGTTGATAACTTCCAGGCACTGTAATCTGCATTACGAATCCGCCATCAACTTCACCCAAAATAAAATCCACTGCATTGCCATCCACATATCGACCTGTAATAGCATCTCCATCCGCATCAGTATCATCATAGAAAAAAACGATTATTGTTTCGGTTGTAATCTGTCCATCTACCAGCGATTCCTCATTTACTATCACAGGAATCAAGCCTGCTGTCGGCGCTGTCCTTGCAATATCCATATCATTTGTAATGCTTGCAGCAATATTTCCCGCCGCCATATCTGCGTTTATTACCCTGTCAAGTTCATATCTGCCCTTTTCCCGCAGAATATCCACCAAAGAAACAATCCCCTGATTTTCAGCATTATAAACCTGTGGCACCTCAGCTCTCTGCTCTTGCGCAGATATAATAACCGGCTGCATATCAGCTACTACCTCATTTGCTGAATTATCTACGGATTCTTGTTCCACCAACCACTCTTCATATGTCATATTTGTAATAGTACCTGACTCTGTAGCCAAAACTGTGGTGGAGAAAAATAAGCATAACGTCAATGTTAATGAAATAAAGCTAAATATCCTCTTTGTCATAACGACCTCCTATTACTGAATCATTTAGTATCTTAGTACATATTTCAGTACGTCCTTTCGCCTGATATAGCAGTCTTCGTCTCTGTGTTCGCCGACACTGTAACTACAAGACGATAAGTTCCTCTGGAAACAGAATAAGTCTCTACAATCGACAAATTCTTTTCAGTGCTGGAATCCTCCCAAAATTCCACATCAATCCAAGCATTTCCAGATTTTTTCTGCAATGTAGCGCTTACATAGGTGCTTGTTACATCACTCTTTCCCCGCACATATCCGGTAATACTGGCTTCTCCCGAATCTGAGATATACAGATCAGCAGAGTAAGATATTATATATGTCATTCTTGACTCCGCTGCCTCTGTCATAATAGCCGGTATTGCAGCTACTAACATTGCAAGCATGATACATAATGCTGTAATTCTATGGGATTTCTTCATCATTTTCACCCCCTTTCCATCCTTTATATAATAATAACGATTCATATATTTCATTTTGTTACATGACTGCGTAAATATTTATTTTTCTTACTCTTATTATTTACTACTCCCATACCCAATGCAAAAATATTTCCCTAATATCCTCCACAGATAGTTCTTCTGCGAATATAGTGTATACACTGCTGCCAAGCTCCAAATAAGCGTAGATGGTTCCACCTTCATTTCGATAAAGTTCTGCTGTATATCCGTTTAAAGATAAAGCTGTCTTTTCTCCGTATTCACTATCATACACAACTATTCTGCCATCCACTATCATCTCCTGCTGACAAATCAACTGTCTCCCCGACTCATCTACGTATAAATACTCCAAAAATAATTCATTCATATTCTCTCCCACGGAAACATATCCCTCCGGAATATAAACCGGGGCATGGGCCTCAGACTGTTCGTCCCACTTGCTATCCGTTATATAATGATACAGAAAAGAATCCTCCCAGATTGTCTTTATAGTATCAAAAAAAACAATTCGACATGCCTCAATGCTCATAGAACATAGAAAGACTATTACCACCACAACAGCCGCAATGTGTAAATATCTCCTACCAATCTTATATACAGCACTCCGTATGCTCCTGCGCCTTTCCCAACGCTGCAAACGCTTCATCTTTTTTTCAAAACCTATTGAGAATTCATACTTGTAATCTATTTCTTTCTCAATATCCTCTAAAAAAGCCTCTGCAGCCATAGGCATATATCTATACAACCATTCATCCGTTATCTGTATTCTATTCATCCAGATTTCCCTCCATCTCCTTTATTTTCCGTTCTATGATAACCTTTCCTCTGGAAAGCCTCTGCCGCACGGTTCCCTCCAATATGCCGCAGACCTTCGCTATTTCCCGATTTTCCATATTGTTTACATATTTTAACATAAATACATCTCTGTATTTCAACGGCAGATTTTTCAGTATGTCTAAAATACCATTCTCCAAATCAGACTCTATATAAGTAACATAACCGCCTTTTTCCATAGCTTCTTCGAACAAAATTTCCTTTTTCACTTGACTGCTCCTCTTTCTGTAAAGATCAAACGCTGCATTTCTGGCACAAGCAACAAGATACAATTTTGTTGGAACATCTTCGAATTCATCCAGCTTATCTAAATTGTAAGCCACACTGACAAAGGCATTATGAACTGCATCCTCTGCCAAAAAAGAATCATGCAGCACATCCATTGCAACCTTCTGCATCAGATATCTGTATTTTTCATAGAGAATCACAAATTTTCGCTTTTCCTCTGGCGTATCTATCATCAACAAAAATATCATATATGTTCCTCATCACATTTATATATGTGTTTTCCCCTTACATTTTTCGAGTTTTTTTCACCCTATATTAATAGTAACGAAATATAAAGACCTATTTGTTACATTTTTCATCAGAAATCGGGTACTATAATAAGATGCTCTTTTCCACATTTTGATTTATATCTATTTTGGGTGGAATAATCAAGCAGAAACACAAAGTTTTTAACCGTATGATGCATTCATGTACTTTATTTTTTGTAGTTGCTTTTCTCCTGACTCAGAGTTAACATACACCAACTACGAGAAAAGGAGGCGTTCTATATGAACAAAAATTCTTTGTTGTACCAGCTGATGGCAATGCGGATGAATGGCATCATGAACAGTGTTGCCGAACAGGACGAGGACTATCAAGCATCACTCAGCGCAGCCGATCCGTATATCGACCAGCTGAAAGCCCTGCATCTCCCCAAAGAGACCAGGCAGTTGATCGACGACTGTGTGAGCGCGCATGTCGCCATCGGGAGCTGCTTTGGGAGGCTCGCATACATGCAGGGATTTTCCGACTGCCGGGAGCTGCTCCTTGCACCTGCCCAATCCGGAAAGGAGGTTCCCGGCCATGGACTCCTATAGCCTTTCCTACACCCTTGATCCTGAACAGGGCAGGATTCTCTCCGGCCTTGTCAGGCGATGCAGGGACATCAACGGCTGGGGCCCCCAGGAGCTTCTCCAGTATGCCGCCACCGCCAATTCCCAGGCGGAGGTTGACCTGAAACTGGACTTTCTGCAGGATGCGGTCACCCATCTGGAAATCGTGAACAGCACACAGGCCGAAAAAGACGCCGTGCGCATCACGGAGGATGAGCGGATTGTCTGCCGCAGGGTTGCCGATGCCTTTGCGGAAATGTACAGCCTTGACCTCATGGTGCTGGATGCCGGGCAGTACGGCTTTGTGAAACTGCAGTATTACAAACACCCTTTTGGCTTTGACGATACCTGTATCTTTACTTCCGGCAGGGACCTGTTTGACGACCTCTGGGGCGAATGGTATTCCTTTCAGCTCCTTGCGCTCACAAAAGGCACCCCTCTGGCTGAACTTGACTATCAAGACATGTTCCAATGCCTGCCGGAAGAACAGCAGAAAGAAATCCTGGGTAAACGGGAGTATTTCCTTGGCCTGGCCGGGATCAGCCTTTGATGAGGCCGTCTGTCCGGTAACAGCATATTTCTTTCTCTGCCGGTAAATATTTTTTAGAGTGATACCTTCGCTGCTTACGTCACCATGTCATATCCCTTACGCCGCCAGGAGGGCGCACTCCCCCCTTGGCGGCGTTTCTTTTTCAAAAAATTCCCAGCACATTACCAGGATGCTTTTCAGATCCTGCCTTTCAGCGTAAAGAGCAGGCTGCTCCGCCCGCCGTTCTCCCGCCAGCGCTGCTCTTTTGTGACAAGCCCTGCCCGCATCAGGTCGTCTATCGCCCTCTCCACGGTTCTGCGGGAAAGCTGCAGCTCCCTGGCTATGGTCCCGATGGCCGGGTAGCACTGCCCCTCCTGGTTGCTGCGGTCCTTCAGGTACATATATACGGCCTTGGCGCGGTGCGGCAGTTCTTCTGCATAGATTTCCATAAAATACCCCATAGGCGCCCCCTAATCTGTCCGCAGGGGCATGCGTCTGGGCAGGCGTGAGTGTTCCTTCTCCTGGGATGCCGGCGGATGGCCCTGGCCGCCCGGATGGGCTGCACCTGATGGCTGGGGCATCGGGGCTTGGGACTGCCCTCCTGCCCTTGCAGCAGGAAGCGGCGGGAAATCCCCGTCACCGCCATCGTCCATGTCATCCTCCCGCCGGCGTAGGATCTCCTGCTCCAGTTCAAAGCGGTCCGCATACAAGACCTCCCTTGCCGCCCGCTCCGGCACCTCATAAGCCTCCCCGAATACGATTCCCCATTTCAGGAAAAGTGGGAGCCTTGTCTGCATGGGGCAGCACCCAGTCTTTGCAAGGATGAAGTGCCCCTTGGGGAGCGTCTTTAGTTCATCCGGGGACATTAACGGCCGGCCCATCATCTGCAGGCTCTGACTGGGGTCGTTCTTCCCCCTAGAGATGGAGCCGGACAGCACCGTCCTGTTCCCCAGGGCTTTGGAGAGGATGTCCGCGCTCTCCGAGTTGGGCGCAAAGCCGCCGAAGAGGATGTCCTGGCAGTTGTCGATGATGATGCTGGAGCCCTCCTTCCCGTAGTTCTTCTGTAGCTGGGCAAAGCTCTGGATGATGGGCACCATGCTGATGCGCCTGGAACGGCCTGCGGAGAACATCATCTCCATGGACTCGATCTTCGGTATGGTGCCAATCTCGTCCGCAAACACCATGACCCGGTTGGGCAGCTTTCCCCCATGCTCGTCCGCGATGGAGAGCATCTCCCGGTAGAGCTGCTGGAGGAACAGGGACACCATGAAATACTTGGTGTTGTCTTCCTCCGGCAGCACGATGAAGATAGCCGCCTTGCTGGTACAGAAAGTTTCCGTGTCCAGGGTGCTGTCAAAGCACAGGATCTGCTCCATTTCGCTGTCCAGGAACGCATTCAGGCGGCTCATGGCGGTGGAGAGCACCGAGGCCATTGCCTGTTCCGCACTGTTCAATGCCGCCCCCGCAAACCACCTTGCCTTGTGTTCGGCGGGCAGCTTATCCATCAGCAGCTGGAACAGGTTCCGGTTCTTTACCGGGGAGGGCGCCATCAGGTCCTGGAGCAGCTTGAACACGGAGACGATGTGGCGCTTCTGCGGCGGGCAGTATTCCGCGATCAGCAGGATCACGGATGCCAGCAGCCCCTCCGCCGCATCATAAAAGAATGCGTTCTGCCCATAGCTGCTGGCCTGTGCGCCGTCCGAGCAGATGATGGTCTTGGCCGTGATCTTGGCATATTTCTCCGCCCTGGCTTTGGCTGCCAGGTTCCCTGCGTCCGCAAGGTATTCGTCCATGTATTTGTTCACCATGGTCAGGATGTTGCCGCCGTCCGAGCGGGTGGGGTTGCGCAGGTCAAGGATGGATACCCGGTAGCCGTAATGTTCCTTTGCGATCCCCGCGTAGTTGCGGAACAGGTCGCCCTTGGTGTCCGTGGTCACAAAGCTCATCCCGGACGCGCAGGCGTATTCGATGTTGGGGTATAGAAAGTTGGCGGTCTTGCCCACGCCTGCGGCGCCGATCATCAGGCAGTGGATGTCCCCCTGGTCCACCAGTGCCGTGATGCATGCCCCGTGCTTTTTATACCCCACCACCAGCCCCTGTGCCGCTGGCAGGTTCTCGCCCCTGCGCCATTTCTCCGGCTCATAGGGGACATGGGCATAGGTCTCCCGGATCTCCTTTTCCGTGGCAAACCGGGCCGTGCCGTGCTGGCCGTCCCCCACGGTCCGGGACTTGATGCCGTTTAAGGTGTAGTAGTGGGACAGCAGGGAGATGCCGCCGATGACGGCGAACATCCCTGCGCCCATCAGTATCAGCATTACGACTGGCTGCATATCTGTGCCATCCCTCCCTCCTGTTTCTGTGCCTGCTGTTTTTCAGCCACAAAAATATGGGCCCTGATGCACTCCATCGTAAGGCCCACACATTTTTTGACCAGCGTTTCTTTTTCTTCCTCCGTCCCCGGCCCTGTCCCCGAAAAGCAGGCCATCACGTTTTCAAAGGCGGCCTGCATATCCACAAGCCGGGATTTCAGGTTGCCTTTATCCTTGTGGGGCCTGTACCTGCCGCACAGGTTGTCGATGATCTGCCCCGGCGCTGCGTCCCGCCCCAGCTCCTTTCCGTACCTCTCCATGATCCTGACCGCGATCCCCGCCAGAATCAGGCCGTCCCCGTCAAAGGCGTCCTCCAGCTGTTCCAGGCCGGTCCCTTTCTGCAGCGTCTGGTAGATCCCGTAGTGGTACCGTTTCAGGGATTCTGCGGTGGCATGCCGGATGTCCATGCCCTCCGCCACTTCCTTGATCGTCCCGCACCATGCCCTGCACTCCGCTATCCCCGGATGCTCCTTTGCCGGGATCGGCTCCATCCCGTTCTGCGCTTTCAGATCCTCGTTCCAGTCCTTGTTGGCCGGCTGCAGCATCCTCACACGGATATCCTGCCGCCGCTCCTTTATGGCGTCCGCCAGCCGGTAGCTGTTCTCTATGCCCGCGGGGTCATGGTCCAGGCAGAGGACCACTGTGTCGGCCTGGGGGCTGTCCTCCAGCACCTGTAGCATGGCGTGTGCCGATATGCCGCTTAACGCCACATAGCTGTTCTCCTGCCAGCCTTTTTTGTGCAGCGTGATAAAGGACAGCATGTCGATGGGTGCCTCAAACACATAGACGGCATTCCCTTTCCCAAGGTGCCGGAAGCTGTACCTGGGGTCGCTGCCGTCTACGTTGCCCTTGAACGCATCCCCCTTTGTATAGCTACCCCGCTTATGGGCATGGCGGGCAGTGCCGTCCGCGTCATACCCCACAAACACCACGTTGTGGTACTTTGCGTCCTCATAGATCATCTTTTTTCTGGCGAAAGCGGAGACCACCTCCCGGTCCAGGCAGCGGGTCTTTGTCAGGTAGGCATAGGCCCGCCGCATGTCCCCGTTGGCCTCCGGCAGCGCAAAGGGCTTTGGCTCTTTTTCCCTCTCCGGCTCACTGGCGCGGTATGCCTGCCCCTGCTCCCCGCCAAGGAGCAGGGTGACGGCCTCCGGGAACGTGCTGTTGTAGTGCATCTGCACGAAGTCGATGGCGCAGCCGCCAGTTTCCGCCGCATGGTCGTACCAGCGGTTGCCCCGCACCGTGATGCTGTGGTCGCTGGCCAGCCGTTTCTCCCTGCCGGAGCGCAGCAGCTTCTCCCCCCGCCGGGAGAGGAAGTCCTCTAAATCCACCTCGTTTGCCCGCTGTTTCTGCTCGTCCGTAAAATAAACATATCCTGCCATCCTTGCACCTCCATTCTGCTTGGTCATCCCTGTTGCTGCATAGGCTCCCTGTCGTCCCTCTTGTGGCCCTGGGCCTGTTTCTTCTCCGAGAGCCTGCGGCGGCGTTTCCGGTCGATGTGGAACGGGCTGCCCCCTGCGGCCCTCTGCACATCCTCCCGGAACAGCTTTTCCAGCCGGTGCATCAGGCGGGTTGCCGCCAGGAACAGGTCGGGGTTCCGGAAAGAGTCCATATGCTCCAGCAGGAATGCCGCATAAATATTGCCCTGCTCCGCAGCGGCCTGCAGGTACACGGCGGCTTTTTCCCTGTCACGGGGAATGTCTTTCCCGCAGAGGTACAGTTTTCCCAGAGCATATTCGGCATACTGATTTCCCTGCCCTGCGGACTGCTCCAGCCAGTGAATTGCTTTTTCCACATCCTTTGGGATATCCTCCCCGGACAGGTACAGCTTTCCCATGGCGTACTGCGCATATTGGTTCCCCCGCCCTGCGGACTGCTCCAGCCAGTAGATTGCTTTTTCCACATTCTTTGGGATATCCTCCCCGGACAGGTACAACTTTCCCAAGGCGTACTGCGCATATTGGTTTCCTTTTTCTGCGGAAAACGTCAGCCAGTGGACGGCCTCTCTCGCATCCCTGGGGATATCCTCCCCGGTCAGGTACAGCCGCCCCAGACGATATGCCGCATAATCATTTCCCTGTCCTGCCGATAAGGTGAACAGCTCCACCGCCCTTGCAGCGTCCTTTTCCACCACCTCCCCGGACAGGCAGAGCTTTCCGAGGGTATATTGGGCGGCGGCGTTTCCTGCATCCGCCGCCTTTGTGATCCAGCGGACAGCCTGCACCGTATTGCCGCTCCCGCTTTCCAGCCACAGCTTTCCCAGGGCATACTGCGCATGGACGTTCCCCAGCTTTGCCGCCCGCTCCCAATAAGCCGCAGCGGCAGCATCATCCCTTTCGGTTCCCGTCCCTGCGTGCAGCATCTGCCCCAGGCGGTACTGCAGCTTGTCATCGCCGCTCTTTTCCTCCAGATGCAGAAAGCCGGTAAATGCATTCTGAAAACAGATTCCCGCCTGGCTGCTATCCTTGGGTGTGCCGATCCCGTCACGGTACATCTTTGCCAGTTCAAAATCTGCGTATGGGTTGCCCTGCTCTGCGGAGCAGCCGTAAAGCCGGAATGCCTCCGTGTCATCCTGCGCCACACCCTGCCCCCGGTGGTATAAGCCCGCAAGGGAATACTGCGCATACTTATGCCCTGCCGCTGCCGCCTGGGACAGCCAGCCTGCCGCCGTACCATAGTCCTGTCCGGTGCCAAGTCCGGCAGCATACATCTTCCCGATGCGGTATTGCAGGTAGGGGCGTTTCCGTTCCTTTGCTTTCTTTTCTGCCCTATGGAAAGCCTGCAGCGCTTTGGCATACCATTCCTGCGCCACATCCTGGTCTGCGTCTCGTCCAATCCCGTCCGCACACATCCTGCCCAGATCATACATCGCCAGAGCGTTCCCTGCCTCCGACTCCTGCCAGAACAGGGAGTAAGCCTGTGCAAAGTCCTGCGTGACACCCTTTGATCCGTAGAGATTACTTCGGGCCAGTTTATAGTTTTTACTCCATTCAGCGTAAAAAGCCGGCATCCCTTTGCCCGATTGCCGGAGGTCATCCTCTGCCGGTCCATCCCCCTCCCATGCATCCATCTCTGACGGAAAAGCATCCGGCATTTCCTCCCCGCCCAGAATAACCTCCCCATTCGGAAACGGATTTTCCCTTTCTTCTGACTCCGTATAGTCCGGTGCTGCCTCATCCTCAAAAATATAGTTTCCGCTGCCCAGCTTCAGCGCCTCTGCAATCACCATGTTCTTCAGGCTCTTAAATTGGGGCTGGCTGGAAAGCGGCGGCAGGGCAGGCGTGTTATTCCGGTATGTCAGCAGAATCTCATCCTGCCATTTCCCCCATGCCCGGTACAGCGCATCCACCTTTTCCTCCTTCGCCAGTTCATCCACGATCCTGTCTATCAGGTTCTTCACATCCCGCTTAAGATACCCATATACCTTTTTCCCGCCTGTGTTCTGCAGCCGTTCTGACAGGCGTACCATCATCTTCTCAATCTCTGCGCTTGCCACCGTGCTGCGGCGCAGTGCGTCCACCATCTCCCGCACCACATCCGCAGCGCCCTTTTTTAAGTCTGTGCGGGATTGGTTCTGCTTATCATAAATATGCGCAAAGTCCTGCCGGAAGATGTCGTGGGCCAGCTCCGAGCGCATGGCCTCAATGGATTCTTTCGTCAGATACCCGTCACTGCCCTTTGTGGAGTAGACCATCAGGTGTACATGGGGATGGTGCCCCTCATTGTGGAATGCGGCATACCAGCGCAGGTTGGCGCTGTCGATTTTCATGTGCTTGCAGAGCATGGCACGCTTGGAGCGCAGCAGCGCCATCCATTGTGCGGCGCTGTCATAGCCAAGCCTTGCGGCATCCTCCCGCCGCAGGGAGATGACGTGGGTCCAGACCGGGCCTTCATGTCCGGCTGCTTCCTCCTGCACCTGTTTCAGCACCACCGCTTTCCCTGCGTCCGTAAACAGCCCATGCTCCCCCAGTCGTTCCACTCTGGGACGGTTTGCGATATAGTCCACATAGTTTTTCCGCTCCCCGATTAAGTCGAGGTTCTGCTCCATGGCGCAGGAGATGAATTCCGATGCGTTCCCCATGGTGGGACGCAGCAAAAAGTCCGCGTATTCCAGCATCTCCTTTGCGGCTGGAATGTCATAGGCAATCTGGCTGATCAGTTCTTTCTGCTGCGCCGTGGCCGGGAGGTTCTGCCTGCTCCCCTCCACCTTCTCCACGCCCTCGCGGGTACTGATGTAACGGACGTAGTTCTCCATCTGTTCCGGAGGCGCATCCCGCAGATAGCGGGAGGTAAAAATGATTTTTGGCATGGAGCTTCCCTCCTTTGCGTTCAAATCCGACTGTTATTTTTCACCATCAGTTTTCCCGTCTCTGGTATCTGTACGCATCTTCAAACTCCACTGCGCCGTTGATTCGCTTCACTTCCTCCACGCACTTTGCATGGAGCTTCTGCAGCGCCTCCTCGTCCACGTCATGGGTGTAGGCGATGACCTGGGACAGCTTTGACAGCTCCACCGCGATCTTAAAGTCCATCCGGGCCAGGCGGTTCTCGCTGTCCTGCACCGTCCCTGCCACGGCGGAGGATAAGGACTGGAGCAGGTAATCCTCCGCCTTCCCTGCCATAAGGTATCCCAGGTAGAACCGCAGCGCGTCCCCGATCAGCTCCGTGCGGTTCCTGGCCGCCCCGTCCCCGATGCAGGAGTCTGCCAGTTCCAGAAGCTGCGTATCCACCCGGATGGAAAATTTGGTCTTATCCTCATTTGCGCCCATAGCGTCCTCCCTTTTTTGCCCTGCTTACCCCCAGCCACCCATGAAAATCCTCTTTTTCTGCTGATTCTCCCGCTGTTTTCCTGCCGAGCCACTTGGTTTTCAGGAAACCTGTATCTCTGGGTGGCATTTTCCTTTCCCGCACGGCTTTGCCGGGCGGTGTGAACCGGGCAGGGGGGCCTGCAAAAGCCACCCGCCCTTTAACCTGCACACATTTCGACCCTGCCAATTCCCCCCGGTTTCCCCGCCATTTGGGGCTGCCCCGCGCCCCCTGTCGGCAGGGTTTGGGGCTGTTTTCGCCAAATCGCCCCAAACAGGGCAGAAAGGGTGCCAAGCGGCCTGTTACTTTTTCCAAACAAGGGCACAAATCGCCCCACGGACGGCCACAGGGGGTGACAGGGGCTTTCCTGTCACCCTGCCCGCATTCTGAGTGCCGTCCGTTCCGGATTGCAGGAGGTCAGATGCCCCCGCCGCCTGCCTGGAATCTGGCCGGTCTGCGGGCGGCGGGCGGCGCATCCTCCCTGCTCTCGATATACTCCCGGACGGCCTGGGGGACATATTTTTCATACATCTTCCCCATCGCCTCCGTCAGTTCCCCCTCGAAGTCCACGTTCTTTTTCCCCATGTACTGCCTGATGGCATTCAGTTTTTCCTCGTCATATTTCACCGTGAATGTTGCCTGTTTCATGCGCTTCTCCTTTCTGTTTCTTGGTTCCGCCCCCTCACATGGACGGGAGCATCCCCTGTGTCCCTGCAGGGACATTTGCCTGGCTGCTGCTTTCCATTTCCTCCATACTGATCTCATCCGGCAGTTCCTCCTGGGCTGTCTCCCTCTGACAGTTCGGGCAGAAATCATGGTAATATGCCACGTCAAACTGCCCGTCCTCAATGACCAGATCCGCCACCTCCGGGCGGCTGCAGAGCATATCCCCCAGGGTCTCCTGCAGGAACGGTTTCCCCTCCACGCACAGCCCAGTCGTGTCCTCCAGTTCCGAAAAAGTAACCGTCCAGTTCCCCTCGGTGGTCCGGCTGGTGCCCTCGGCAATGATGGCGTCCACGACCTCCGCCAGCTCCCGGTTCAGCTTGGAGAGCGTGGGGTACCGCAGGGCTGTGGCCTCCGGCACATAGGAGGCGTACCGGGCGCTGCCGCTGCCTTCGCTCTCCACCAGCAGCCCGTCCGCCCTGCCTTCCCCGGTGACCAGCAGGCAGTGGTACACACCGTCCCCGTCCACTCCCATCACTCCCGCATTTTCCACAATGGCCTCATGGTTACACATTGGGTGACGCAGCATTTCCTCCAGCTTCCTTGCCGGGATCGTGACGGTTTTCTCCACGGCAAATTCCCGGAAAGTAAAATCCGGCTTGTGTTCAAACACTGTTTTCATATCCTGTTCCCTCCTGATCCGGAGCCGCCCAACATCAGAGAAAGACAGCCCCGCTCTTTCACATGGACTGGACGGGTGCTTTCCCCGGTCCTGCATCCGAAAAATCTTCCAGTACGCCCTCCTTGGACATTTGGGGGATATCATGGACGCTCCCGCCAGCCGCCAGGTGTTCCGCCGCCAGCTTCATCTCCCAGGGAAAGAGGCAGGAAGGGATCTCTGCCAGGGAGATCATCTGTCCGGCAACCTCATCCCCATGCCTCTCCTAGATGGCATGGAAGCGGCCGGCAAACTCACTCAGGAATGCCTCCGCCTTCCTGCCTGCCCTCTCAGGCTCCCCGGCCTTATCGCATTCCTCCAGCTCCTTCGCCCACTCATACCAGACCGCAGCCGCCTCCCTGCTGTCCGGGCGGATGGCATCCAGCGCCTCCACAAACGCCTCGTATCCCATTTCCTGGCTTTCCGGTATTTCTTCTTTCTGGTGGTCATGGCAGAATTCCGGACGGTAGTTCACACTGAAACAGTCCCTCCAGATGCACACCTCTGCCACCTCCGGCCTCTCTGTGACCATGTCCGCCATGAGCTCCTGCAGGAACGGGTTTTCCCCAAGCTCCAGGCCGGACTGCTCCCTGATTTGTTCAAAACTAATCTCCCAATATCCCTCTGATGCGGCTGCCGCTCCCTCCGTAACGAACAAATCCACCAGGAAAGCAAGCCTGTTTCCCATCTCCGACAGGGAGTCATATGCGAGGGCCGCCGCATCCGGAACATAGGAGGCATACCGGGCATAATCATACCCATCTGCCTCCACCAGAACACCATCCCTGTGGTTATCGCCAATGACCAGCAGGCAGTGGTACACGCCGCTTTCATCTTGGCGCATCAGATCCACATTCTCCTTTATAAAGTCCTGGTATTCCATCGGGTTTTTCAGGAACCGTTCAAATTCCCTTTCCGAAAGACGGATTATCTTTTCCGCCTTTGCCTGACAGAGTTGAAAGTATGGCTTGTGTTCCATGATTACATTTATCGGATTCATGGCATCCCTCCTAATCCAACAGGCGCCCGAAAGCAAAAAATTTTTCCCTCCAGTACGCCGTTTCAATGCTTGTGTAGCCGATGGGCGAGCCGCAGTGCAGCATCCTTCCCCCGCCCACATAGATCCCCACATGGCTCACCGGGCCGCTGCAGGCATAGGTTCCGCTGAAGAACACCAGGTCGCCGGGCTGCGCTTCCTCCTTCGGCACGATGGCGCACTGGTTATAGATCCCCGTGGCCGTGGTGCGGGCCAGGGGATAGGCTCCGGAATGGGTGTATACCCAGCAGACAAACCCGGAACAGTCAAAGGACGTCTCAGGCGTTGAGCCTCCCCACACATAGGGGTAGCCCAGGTATTTTTCCCCTTCCGCGATCAGGGCCGCAAAGCTGCCGTCCCCCATGGCCTCGCCGGGCGGCAGCCCGCTTCCCGGCCCTGCCTGCCCGTATTTTGCAAGCACATAGATGCGCTGGGCGTTGGCCCTGTCCTCGTCCGTGATCCCCCTCCCAAGCAGGGAGGACAGGTTCCCGTACACGGTCCCCATATCCATGATGGGGACTGCCACCATGTAGGTTTCCCCTTCCTCATCCTCCCGTTCCTCATACGTCACGAAACAGTCCGCAAAGCCCCTGTAGTCGTCATCGTTCATCCTGGGCTGCTCCGCGCCGAAAAACAGGGCATAAAAAACAGCTTTTACCCGGTAGCCGTCCACCGTCCCGTCCTCCGCCATTCCATTTATCTCTGCCAGGACTGCGTCCAGTTTCCGGAAGCTCTCCTGCATCTTCTCGATGTACATCCGGTAATCTGCCGGGAGTCCCGCCGACAGATAGCCGCCATTAAACGCCAGATCCACAGCGGCGTTGTTATGCCCTGCCGTGCCGGACAGCGCGCACAGGATCATCACAATGATTAAGATAAAGGGCGTCAGGACTGCCGCCACCACGGTGGCTATCGCTGTCCTTCCCCTCTTGTCCGTAGCCGCAGCCAGTACGGCTTTGGCTGCCAGCACAGCTGCCGGTGCCGCCATAGGCATCCCTCCTTCCTACCCCATCGGTTCCATCCCGCCCATGACGGGCGTTCCCTCCTGCTCCTGTTCCACCCTGCCTCTTTTTACGCCAAACACAGCTGTATAGGCATTGTTGATGGCATCCGCCAGGGGCTTTGTATCCAGCCCGCACTGCTCGTAGCCCTCCCATATGATGTCCGCATACCCTTCAGAGGGGACGCCCAATGCATGGCCGGGCGTCATGATGTACCCCATGGCGGACACTTCTTTCCCATCCAGCTCCACCTGCAGCATCTGTTTCCCGTAAAGTCTGGGATATCCTTCGTAGCTATCCAGTGCTTCCTCATCGGACTTTCGGATCTTCCACAGAAGCACAGGCACCGCGCTGCCCTCTTTCGGCTCCACGGTGGCGACTGCGCCCCTGTGCGCTCCCCTGAACAGCAGCTCATATCCCTTCAGTTCGCTGGTCCCCACCACCTCGGCGGTGGGGCACCGGTATGCCATCTGTGCCTGGTTCATGTTGCTGCCGTATGCCAGGTACAGCGTTTCCTTTTTCCTTCCCATTTCCTGCTTTGCTCCTTTCTCACTGCCTGCACATTTATCCGCAGGCACACACAAAAACACCCTACATGCCCATCACATAAGCCTGCGCTTCTTCTGCCGGTTCCTGCCCCCCGGCCTGGGCCATGCCGGGGGCATCCCTTTCCTCTGCCAGGATCTCCTGCTCCGCCCGCTCTTTTTCCCTTTTCTGTCTTAACCTTTCCTTCTGTGCCTCCGCCTGGGCCGGGTCCCGCCATGCGATGCAGCCCGGAAGCTCCGCAAGCAGGTGCTGCCTCGCGGTGGCGAATTCATCCCCGATGAGTCCCAGGCGCAGCAGCCAGGTGCGGAACGTGTATTTCTCATTGGTGGTCTGGGTCTTCCTCCTGCTGGCGCATGCCTGGTTCAGCGCCTGCGCGGTGATGGCAAGGCTGAACTGGATATACGCCTTGATCTTGCCTGCGTGGAGCGTCCCATTGAACAGCCTGAATTCTACTGTCCCTTTCTGGAATACGGAGTGGAGGTTCAGGCAGTGGTACCGGCTGTCGTCATAATGCTCATACCTGCGGCTGTCGCCGTCATACCAGATCCGTTCCACGCCGTCCAGGGTCCTGGGCTTTTTCTGGTTCAGTTCCTCCAGGAACCGTTCCTCCACCTTCTGGCAGTATTGGTTCTCGCGGGCCACGGACACCTTCAGAGCCCTGTAGATCAGATCCTCCTTGGATGCCATGATGTTCGTGATGTTGCGCAATGTCCGGGCGTCAAAGGGGGATGCGTCCACATGCACATGGATGCCGCAGCTTTTGTTGGTGATTGCCCCATGCTTTTTCAGTTCTCGGATGATTTCCTGGATGGGCACGATATCCTCATAACAACAGATGGGGCTGACCATCTCCGTCTTGTATTCACTGGTAGCTCTTACCCTTTGTTCCCCTATTTTCTGCTCCGCAGTAATACTGGAATCACTCATAAATTTCCACTGCCGCCCCTGTCTGTCCAATGCCGCATAAGTGTCGTATGATGCTCCCACATATCTGCTTTCCGTACCGAAATATGCGGCAGCCACCTCGGCAGCCTCCTGCCGTGTGATTCCGGTCATCTCGATCTCGATGCCGAACCGCTGTTCCTTAAGCTCCAACCCTGTCCCCTCCTTCCCCTATGCAGGCTGATTACCGGCCTCCGGCCTTGCCGAACAGCCGCGCCTTGTGCTCCGGGGCGTTGACCATCAGGTTGTACCGCTCATTGCCGCATTTGTAAAGGCACACGCCACGCTGCGGGTAACGGACCAGGCTGTACTCGCTTTCCTCCAGCTGGAGGGTATCCGTGTAAAACCTGGCGTCAATGCTGCCCGCGTTGAACAGGAACTGGTGCGTGGGGATGGAGAACAGCGGCTTGGTATACTCCCTGACGCCGTCCAGGTTGAAGTCCTCCAGGTTCTGGCTGGCGATGATGACCGCCGAGTCCTTCTTGCGCACACGCTTCATGAAGTTGCGGACGTATTCCACGGCGGTCAGGTTGGACAAAAACAGGTAGAACTCATCCAGGCTGGCCGCCGTATTGCCCACGGTCAGCAGCTCATCGCTCATAAAAGAGAGCACGTTGAACAGCAGGGCATCTTTCAGGCTCCGGCTGGCCTGCAGCAGCCCCTTTACTCCGAAAGTGATAAAGCTGGAGTCCGTGATATTGGTATGCCCGTTGAAGAACTTGCTCTCCGCGCCCACACACATGGAGTGCAGCCCCAGCAGGATGCCCCGCAGCATCTCCGCCGTATAGAGCTGCCTCTTACCCCCGTCAAACGCCTTGTACTCCGCCTCCATGAAGGCATACAGGTCGGAGAGGATGGGGTAGTCCTCCGGCGCCATGCTGTCAAAATCGCTCTGGTCCGTGATCCCCCACCCGGCATACAGCTTCTGGAGCATGATCTCTATGACATCGATCTCCCGGTCCGTGAAGTCCTTGTAGCTGCGGAAAAAGTCTTTTAAGAAGCTGATGTGCTGGGAGAGTCGGGAGCGGATGCGGAAGGTCCGGGGCGCGTCCATGTCCTCCGGGCCTGCGGCGTCATCCCAGGTTTTAGGCTCCAGGGGGTTGATGATGTACCTGCCGCCCATCAGGTCGATAAAGCACCCGCCCAGGTTATTCGTCAGGTCCTCATACTCCATCTCCGGGTCCAGGGCGCAGATGCGCATCCCTGATTCCCGCAGGTTAGTGAGGAGCAGCTTTAGCAGGTAGCTCTTGCCCTGCCCGCTGTTGCCCAGGATCAGGATGTTGGCATTGGTCTTGTCATCCGCCCTGCGGTTAAAGTCCACCAGCACGTTGCTGCCGAATTTGTCCCGCCCAATATAAAAGCCCTGGGGATCGGTCTTCCCGGAATAGTTGAAAGGGTAAAGGTTCGCCACGCTGCTGGCGGGCAGCACCCGCTCGAACTGGTCCCGGAACAGGTTAAAACCCGTGGGCATCACGCACTGGAAGCCCTGCTTCTGGCGCAGCATCAGCCGGTCCACGTTCAGCTTGGAGCGGATCAGCTCCGTCAGCACCTCCGTCTGCAGGAGCTTGAGCTGGTCTAAGTCATGGGCGCACAGTTCCAGGTAGACCGCCGTGTGCAGCAGCGGCTCCCTGTTGCGGTGCATCTGCGCCACGATGGCCGCCACGTCCTGCAGGTTGCTCTCCGCCAGCACGGTGGTCTGCAGGTCGCTTGTATTGCCCCGGTCCATGCGGTTCTTGTTGGCCGCGTTGCTGATGATCTTCCTTTCCTCCACCGGCGTCACATGGCGCGTGTAGATGCGCAGGGTCACGCCGTCCTTCTCCCCAAGGTGGGAAAGGATGGCCTGCTCATCGGTTGACGTGGGGTATTCCCGCAGCGCCCACACACAGCGGTATGTGTTCCCGCAGATAAAGTGGTCTGTTTCAAACCTGATGACGGAGGGTGCGACCATGTCCAGGAATTCCTGGATATGCACATCCTCCTGTGTCCGTATAGGGACATTTCCTGCTCTTTTCAAATAGGCACCTCCAATCAGATAAGGCGGGGCCGGCCTGCCTCCGCATCCTCCCCGCCCCGGTTTACGGGCATAAAAAAACACCGGACACATTCCTGCATCCGGCGCCCTGCCGTCTCAAAATTTCTTTTTTCTGTTTCTGGCCTTACTGCATTGCGGGGGACTGGCCCCTTTCCTGCTGCGGGCCGGAAAGTTCAATGTAGCGTTCCAGCTGCCTGTCCACAAGCCCTGCCACCAGGTCCGCAAACGGCTGCAGGTTCCCCTCCACCGCATAGGCATCCAGCGCCCTGAAATATTCCAGCCTGTCCTCCTTGGCGATGGATATGGCCGGGAACCCCTCCGCCATAAGCTGGTAATTCATGATGAGCCTTGACGTCCTCCCGTTCCCGTCCGTGAATGGGTGTATCTTCACAAACTCCGCATGGGTCCATGCCGCCAGCTCCACCGGGTTCAGTTCCTTCCCCTTCCAGGACAGATCCGCGTAAAAGTCCTTTACCTGCCGGTACATCAGGGACGGGGGCGGCGGCATGTGCCGTGCGCCCGAAATATACACCTGCACATCCCGGTATACCCCGCCCACCTGGATGTTCTCCATCAGCAGGGCGTGGATGTCCTTGATGATCTTTTCATCCAGCGGCATCCCCTGCCCGATGCATTCCTTCACATAGCGGAACGCCTTGCGGTGGTTGACCGCCTCATAGATCTCCCGCAGCGCCTTGCCCCCGATGGAGATCCCGTCCTCTAAAAGCACCTTGGTCTCGATCAGGGACAGGGTATTCCCCTCTATGGCCGTGGAATTGTGGGTATATTCTATTTCAAATGCCTGCTCAAACGTAAACAGCGTATAATCCGGGATGGACCCCCGGCACTGGCTGTACAGTTCTTTTTTCCGAAACAGCTCCTGATAGTCCACAAAAAGCCCTCCTTCTCTTTCAAAACTTCCTCTTACAGTATAGCACATTTCCCACCAATAGTAATCCGGATTTTCCCCTTTCAGGGGAAATTATTCACGCTTAATCCTCCGGCATGATCCATCGCTCCCCGTCAAAGTCCTCGAACCGCTCCGTGGTCACGTTCTGCTCATAATACACCGCAAGGATGCGCTTGATGTCCTCCCGGTCCGCCCTCTTTACGGAAAAGCCCTGCTCCTTTAAGGACTTCTCGATGCGGGACAGGTAGGGGAACACCTCCGACTCCTTTTCCTCCCGCAGCCGGACCATGATCAGGAACTCGCGGGCTGTCGCCATCTGCACCTGTATCCGGTCAAGGTGGGCCTGGTCTTTTTCCAGGAGCTTTCTCACCACGGGGTTTTCCTCCTTCTCCATGCGGGCGCGCAGGAACCGCTTGTTGTCCTCAAAGCTCTCCCGGCTGTTTAAGCACAGCATCTCGATCTCAGCCACGCCTTTCAACACCGTCATCAGCGCATAGACCCTGGCCCCCACGCTGGACGGCGACAGTACGGAAATGTTGGAGGGCTTCACGATAAAGTACACGATCTCCCCATGCCCGTATGTCACAAGGCTGTAATCCGTGATCTCCCCTGCCCCGATCAGCTGGCGTGTGGATGCCCTCTGCCTTTCCTCCCTTTTTTCTTTTCTGCTCATCCTGTATACCTCCATTCAAAGAATTGCTGGCCCACGAAAAAGAATGCGCAGGCATACCTGATAAAGTCCAGGATGCTGGTGTCCTCAAAGCGGATCGTCAGAAAGGCATAGACCGCCGTGAACACGATGGGCACAAAAAAGCCTGCCTGTGTCAGCGCAAGGATGGATAATAACGCACATACGCCGATGATCCCGATGTCCTTGAGCTGCCAGAGCCACAGCGTGGCCCTGGCCTTTAAATTGTCAGGGTAAATATACATTTGACTGCCTCCTTTATAAATTCATGAATCATATCCGGCTCCTGCACACCGCTTTCTCCCGCCGCCTGTCCCCTGTGGGCATCCGTCCCGTGCATCGCCCCTGCCACGGAAAAACCGCCGCACCCTGTGGCGCTGGCGGCATCCCTTGCATCCTTATTTTTTTAGCCGTTCTCCTGTTACGCAGGCTCCCCCTGTGCATCCTCCTGCGGCGTCTCTGCGCCTGCGTCCCCTGCCGTCCCCTGTCCCTTCCCTGCCTCCGCTTCCTGCAGGGCCTTTTCGATCAGGCCGATCACGAATTCCTTCTGGTTTAAGCCCGTTGCTTTAAGGTGTGCCTTGACCCTCTCAAAAAGTTCCTCCGGTACCTGGAATGCCAGTGTCCTTGTTGTCCCGTTTGCCATGTTCTTTCCTCCATTCTCAAAGTGTTCCTTCAGCACCATCTCTACATACTGGCTGAGTGTCAGGTTCATCTGTTCCTGCTCTGTCCGGGCCTGCGCATGCAGGGCCTCCGGGATCATCGCGCATAAGTTTTTACGGTTTTCCATTCCCCGTTTCTCCTTTCTCCGTTTTCTGTAAGCCAAGTATAAAGGCAATGCATGGGGAAAGCTATACCAATACCCAACAAGGATTTCCCGAAAAAAGATGCAGGACCACCAATGTTATACATCCCCAGGGTCCCGCTCCCTTTCCCCACGCTTCCGCAGGAAATACGCGATCCCCCGCAGCACAAAGTCCACGCAGGGGATCGCCACGCTGTTGCCCAGCGCCTTGTACCGTGCGCTGTCCGATGCGCCGGGGATGTCCGTCCAGCCGTCCGGGAACCCCTGCAGGCGCTCACACTCAAGGGGCGTCAGGCGCCGGATCAGGTTCCTTTTCTCCACGATGCACTTGTCCTGGCTGACGTACTGGTTGCTGACCCCTTTCTCATCACCCCGGCACAAAGAGCCTATCAGTTCCTGATATGTGCCTTCCCTGCTTTCATTCTTTTCTTCTGCCGTTATCGGTTCCCCTTCCCCGTCCGGGCTGCCGGCCTGGGGTGAAAACACCGCATGGTGGTCCATGGCCGTCAGCGTATAGGAAATGTCCTGCTGGTACCCGAAACCGTTCCCGCCGTTCTGCGGCTGCCGGTCAATGATATTCCCCGCTATGCAGAATGTTTCCTGCCGGGTGTCAGTCCCATCCTTCCCCCTGCCAGGGTCCGGGACTCCGGCATCTGCGCTTTGGGGGCTGCCCCGCTCCATACCGCGGTTCTCGAACAGTACCGGCTGGTTGTTCCCGCTGGTCCCTGCCGCGCTGGTGATGGTCGGGCATATCCCCTCCCCGATCCCTGCATGGCCCTGCTGGGAGGCCAGCACCAGCGGCTGGTTGTTGCCTCCCATCCCAAAGCCTGCCGAGACTGTCTGGGAGATCCCTACCGGCCCCCTGAACCTGGAGTCCTGCCCATGGTTGTCGAACACCAGGGGCTGGTGCCCGTGCTCCTGCGCCCGGAGGGTGCCTGCCTTATCTTCTGTCAGGTGCATCTGGCTGCCGCCCTGGTCATTCAGGCACAGCACACAGGGATAACCCTGCCCTGCCTGGCCGCCACCGCCTGTAAGCGAGGTATGGCATTCCGGCGTCAGGAAACAGTCCCCGTTCCCCTTGCTCACCACGCCAAAGGTGGGCAGCTCCGTCACAAACGTCTGCATCTGCATGTTCCTTGTCGCCATAAGCGCCCCCGAAAGCCCGCCCAGGTCTATGACCTCATCCCGCTGGTTCACATGGAAGCTGCTTATGGCCGGCGGACGCACAGCCCCTTCCCCCGGCTGCGCCACCAGGGGCTGGTGGCTGCCCATCCCCGCCCGCAGTGTCGCCGCCACATCTTCGGTAACGTCCATCCTCTCCCCGCCCTGGTCATTCAGGCAGAACATCGCCACTGGCTGTCCTTCTGTCTGCAGATACCCATGTCCGCCTCCATCCCCGCCGTACAGGGCCGGCCATGTGCCGGACTCCCCGAAAATGCGGCGGCTTTGTACATCCCAGGGTGTCAGGCAAGATGCGCCTGCACCATCAGCGCCTCCTTTAACTGCGGTGGCAGCTCCTTGCCCCTCTCCCCCGCCCGCCGCAGGATTCCCTGGCAGGCTGTCCTGCTTAAATAGTATTTCGGGTGCGGTGAGCCCTCCAAAATCTGCGACAAGGAAGATGCGGCGGCGTCTCTGGGCGACTCCCCAGAATTGAGCGTCCAGCACTCTCCAAGCCAGGCTGAATTTATCTCCCAGTATGGCCGCCCCAGCAGGTCCCCAGCGCCCGGCGTCAGGTCGAGGCACATGACAGGAACTGTCCTTAATTCTGACGATTTCTTCGATGACCGCCCGGAAGTCCTCGCCGCCCGCGGAGCTGAAGGCTCCGGGAACATTTTCCCAAACGAGGTATCGAGGTCGGACAAGGTCATCTGGTATACCCCTTCTCCCATCGGCTTCTCTCATCTCCTTTACTATGCGCACCTGCTCCATGAACAGCCCGGAGCGTTCCCCCGCAAGCCCCTGGCGCTTCCCTGCCACGGACAGGTCCTGGCAGGGCGATCCCCCGCAGATGACCTCCACCGGGGGCAGCGCCGCCCCGTCCAGCTTCGTGATGTCCCCCACATGGAGCATCCGGGGGAACCTTAACTTTGTCACTTCCATGGGGAATGCCTCGATCTCGCTGGCCCAGGCCGGGGTGATCCCGTTATGCACGGCGGCTAACGGGAAGCCCCCTATGCCGTCAAACAGGCTGCCCATCGCCGTCATGGGCTTACCCCCATGTATCCCATGGGCTGCATCTGCCCTCCTGCATCCTGCCCCATGAACTGCGCCACCGCCTCCCAGGGGATGCGGCGGACCGGGATTCTATGCCTCCATGCCTCTTTCAGTTCCTCCTGCATCCCGTATGAGATGCGGCCGCCGCACAGCCACAGTTCACTGCATGCCCCAAGGAGCTTAAGCCCCATCCTGATCCCAAGCTCCCTCTGCTCCGGAACGGAATCATCCAGCATCTGCGGGTATAAAAGGTGGGCCGCCACCGGGGTGTCGCCATGCTCCATTGCCAGGCGGCAGGCTGCTTTTGCAAACTCCACATTTCCCTCCACGTCCCCCGCATAAGGGGATGCGATATATACGATCTTTCCTTCTGCCATAGACGCCTCCTACTTCACTGCCTGCACGATGGTCCTTGTCAGGTTCACGGCTCCCTGCGCCGCATAGACCGCGCCCATCACGTTGGCCCTGGTCCCGGTATCCAGCCCGAACTGCCCTGCGATGCGGGGCACCTCCCCGGAGGACAGCATCAGCCCCAGCCCAAGCAGGGCATGGTCCTTTACCACCATCAGCCCCGCCACCAGGATGGTCGCCTGCAGGAACGTGGTCAGGCACAGCCCGATGACCTGCTTGCACCAGCCTGTAAAACCGTCTATATACCCCCTGGGGACGCTGAACATGTAAAGGCTCCCCACTGCGATCTGGATCAGCAGGATGCCGCCCCTTTTCAGGTTGCCGAAAAACACCTTGATGACGGCATAGCCCATCATGATCAGGATAAAGATCATCAGGATCGGGCTGGTGATGCTCCCAAGCCCCCCGAACACCCCCGCGGAGGCGGCATCCTGCCATGTCCCCGCATCCTTTAGGGACTCGATGGTGCTGGCCGCCACTGCCCCGAAGTCCGAGCCGAAGCCGGTGATCCCTGCCGTAAAGCTGCCCTGCAGGGAGACGCACAGCTTGTAAAGCTCCACCGGAACGGTGGAAAACAGCCCCACCGCCATAAACCCCTTGATGGCGTTAAGGCCCGTTTCCTTAAAGCTCCCCCTTCCGCTCTGGCATTCGATCCCGCACTCGAACACCGCCACCACCAGCCCGGTGGCGTACAGCGCCCATGCCAGATAAGAAAAAAACAGCACGATGGATTTCACCCAGCCCATCTCAAACAGGTCGGCCCCCATGTTTCCCATCTGCATAAAAAAATCGCCCAAGAACCCTACTATCTGCCCATAGATCCAGTCGATGATCTGGCCCAGCACGGTGTCGGCGATGAAATCCCATATGAACACTTCCGCTATTCACTTCCTTCCCTGAATATAGATATTTTCTGCCCCGTTTTTCCTCCCTGCCCTTATCTCAGCACATCTTCTGCCCCATCTGCTGCTCCTGCGCCGGCTCCCGGAACACATCCAGGTAACCGCTGACCGCCCCGGAGAGCTTCCTGTAGTCAGCCTCATCCGGCTTGTATGCATACCACTCTGTTTTTCCGCCATCTTTCCATATATGCGGGCAGATGCCGTCACGGAAGTTAGGGTTGTTTACCTTTTTTCTCCCCCACAGGTCTGAGAAATGCAGCGCCACACTGTCAATCGGCCCTTCCCTGCGGTTGAGCATTGTGATCTTCAGCATCTCATACTGGTCCGCCACCCTGCCGGTGGCAAAGGCCGCCTTCATGCGGATGTCCCCGGAGAGCCTGCCGTAGCAGGCATTCCCCACGATCCGGATATCCGAAAGCCCCATGTCTTTCCCGAAAATCTTCTTAAGCTCCTGTTCAAAAAAAGTCATGCCGCTGCCTCCTACATCCCAAGGATCTGCCAGATATAAAGGGGCGCGGTCAGCGTGAACACCAGGCAGGCGAACAGGATCGCGGGCGCCGCCCATTCAAACTGCCCGTGCTTCCTGTAATCAAAGTATGCCGTCCCCAGCTTTGCAAAGAAAAAGACAGCCAGGATCAGGTCGATGGCGGGGAACACCACGTTGTTGACCACCGTCTTGATCTGGGCGGATGCCGTGGTCCATGTCCCCTCGATCGCCCCTGCCACATCGCCGGATGCCGCATATGCAGGGACGCAGAACACGCTGGCGGCAAGGAATGCCGCGCACAGTAAAAGAGCCATTTTCTTCATTTTCATAGGTTATCTCCCTTCTTTTTGGGGAAAAGGAAAGCCGCAGGCACCCTCCCGGCCTGCAGCCCTCTCTCCTTTTCCTGATGATATTTTCTCCGCCCCGTCCGTCACTCCGGGTTCTGCGGGGCGATATGCCAGTCGCTCCAGAGGTTCCCGCTTACAGCCACGGAGTCCGTCAGGTCCATGGACAGCATCCCCGCAGGCGTCCAGCAGTCTATGAGCCATGTGTAGGCCGTATAGCCCCCGTCCGGGTACCAGATGGGCGTGAAATGGGTCCTGCGGTGGTAGGTGCTGTAAGGGTTTTCCTTAAATTCATGGGCCATGTCATAGCCGCCGCCCATGCGTTCCAGAAGCCGCCAGTATCTCTGGTAGCCGAACTCCGGGAAATAGGTGACGGCATTCTGCGCCGCCGTGACCGCGGATGCCTGGCTTGTGCCCACATGGGTATCCACCCTCTCCTGGATGCCGTACCCGGATTTCAGTGTCCTCCCGCTTGCCGTGGGCGATTTGGCGTCCGGCGTGATGGCCATGGATGCGGAAAGGCTGGCAGAGTACCGGTCAAAGTCAAACTCCCACCAGCCGTGGTCGCACCAGTACCCCTCGTCCTCCCCGTCCTCATTATAGTCGCTGTGCCATACCCAGTGTTCCTTCCACCAGGGGCGCCATACCCCCCAGCTGGCTGACGTGGCTTGCCCCTTTGCTGGGACAGGCGCACTGGCAAAGCCGTCATTCCTGTCGTCCGCATTGGGATCGGGGGGCGGGTTCGCATCCAGGTCTATGATGTTTGCCCGGATGGTTCCCTTGCTTGCCGAGCCGCCCCCATGGACGTCCACCGTGATCGTCATGGCCTGCGGCTCCCTGGGCGTCCTCCAGCGCACCCACGCCAGCTGGCTCTCCCCTTCCGGGTAATACACGCCGTTTACCGTATAGCTGCCCCCCGCGATATGGAACGTGACGGAGACCGGGTTGTCCGGATCGCTCTGGCCGCCGCTTATCCATACTGCTGTGATGACCTCCGTATCCGTGCGGTATTCGTAGTCACAGTCTGCCACTTCCGGTATCTGCGGCGGCATGTCATTGAAACGCACGATGCCAAGCCCAAGGCTGGATTTGATGTCCGCATTGGATGCCGCCGTGCTCCTGCTCCCGCCCCATGCCGGGAAGCCTAAGTCCGGCGTTTCCAGGAACAGGGCCAGGGGGAGGTTCTTATGGGACAGGGACACCATCTTCCGCCGCAGCCCCCCGCTTAACATCTCATCGTAAAGGGCCGCCTCCGTGGCCGTGGTGGCGATAAAAACACCCTGGAACGTATAATAGGCAACCGGCTCAATTAACAGCCGGTATTCCCCGTTTATCAGCACGTCAAAGTCCATCCCTGTCAGGTTCGCAATACTGCGCACCACCTGCTCGTCCGTGAAATAGCTCTTGATGGCGGCGATATTGCTGCCCCCGCTGGAGCTGACGATCCGGGGCAGCGCCTGGGAGGGGTTCGTATAGTTATAACCGCCCTGCACCGGGGAAAGCCCTGCGCCGCCGCTGTACTGCAGCTTGCTCACCTTCCCGAAATGGTAGACGCTGCCGGGGATGGTTTTGTTCGTTAAATCGATGGGCGTGGTGACCACCGAATGGTCGCTGGCCCTTACCACGCTCACCCTCACCCCGTCATAGCCAGGAGTCCATTTGTTCTGGCTGGTCCCCTGCCCCATGCCGCCTCCCCCGCCATCCATGTTCCCCTCCCCCGCCGCATGGACGGGAACGGCAGAGAGCAGAGAGCATAGCAGGGAAACTGCCAGCATGAGTGCAATGCCTTTCCCTGCTTTCCTGCCCTGTTTCAGGTTCATTCCTTTCAATCCTTTCCTCCTTTCCACGCAAAAAGCACCGCACATCAACCTGTACGGTGCCTTCCTGTTGAAGCCTTTTTTCGTTTATTGGAGTTAATCCATGCTTCCGATCTTGTTTCCGTTCTCATACATGTCGCCTGCCTGGGTTGCGGTGTTTTCACCCAGGTTGGGCACACTTCCAAAGCCGGGCAGCCCTCCGCCGCCACCTGTGCCCCCGTCATCCGCAGGCGGCACATAGGTGTCATGGTCCACCGGCTCCGGCGTTGTTTCCACTTTGGTCCCGTCCGGTTTTTCCTCCGGGTTTGTCAGGGTTTCTTCCTCCGGCTGCTGCGGCTTTTCCACCTCCGGCTGGATGCTCTGCTCCGGCTGCCCGGTCTGGGCGGGCCGGCTGTCCACGGGCTGGCCTGTCTGTGTTTCCCCTGCCCCCTGGCCCGTATCCGGCCGGATGGTCAGTTCTGTATCTTCCCCTCCTGCGCCGCTTTCTTCCGCGGCATGGGACGGATCGATGATGACCTCCGCCACGCCGCTTTCCTTTTCGGGCAGTTCATCCGCCCCGGCAGGCGGCTTTGCAAACTGCAGGCTGATCGCCGCAAGCAGCCCTGCACAGATGGCGATGCCTCCCCCGACTGCCAGGCGTCTTTTTGTCTTTTCTGTCATCTTCATAATAAAATCCCTCCTTTGGCTTGGTTGTTATATCTCAGTCCTCTTTTGTCCGGTTTGTACGATACAACATACTACATAGTTTACGCAAAGTCTAGCGTTATTTCAGAATACTTCAATATATCCTGCCTGCACCTTCACCGTGATGTGCATGGAGGGGAGGAGCATACCGGCGAACCGCACCGGCACCTCCAGCCGGATCACGGCATCCGCCTCAAACCTTGCCGCATTCTGCGGGTCGGACGGGGCAAGGGGCGCATTCCTGACCGTGACGGAGAGGCTGTCGATGGCAAACTCCATCGCTCCCCCGCCATCCCCCGCATATTTGACGTGCCTGCCCCCGTCCTCCTGGGTCCCCAGGGTAAGGTCAAGGAAGGAATAGATATCCCCCTCATTAACCGCCGCCTCCCATGCCCCGCCGCCGTCCGGCAGGTAATTCCCGGAATAGCCTTCCCGCACCCCATGGTACACGCCATAGTAATTGTCATTGACGGTGGAGATGATGCCATCCTCCGTGGCGTCCCGGACGCCCGCGGCGATCAGGTGCAGGCGGAAGTATTCCGAGATGCCGCAGAAGATGATGAGCAGCCCCAGAGTGGCGGCAATTGCAAGGGGAAAAGACGCCCCGCTTTTATCCTTAAGTATCCTTATTATCTTTTTGCCCATTCTGCCCACCTCACTTCCAGTACACTTCGGATTTCCCGGTGGCCTGCGCGCGCAGGGTGACGGGGAATGATCCGAAGTTCCCAAATAGCCCGATGTCCTTCTGCAGTGTCAGGGTGACCGTGACCTCCTGGTTCAGCTGGATCTGCCCGCTGTCAGACCATGCGATCTGCGGGTCGATCCCCGTCTTTTCCCGCAGGGCGGCGGCGCGCCTGTCCGTCTCCGTGCCTATGCGCCCGGAAATCTCCGCCTCACGCATCAGTTCCGTGGCAAAGGTATCGAGCTGCTGCTTGGCAATGAACACCGGCAGCACCCGCAGGGCCAGGGCCAGCACCAGGACCAGGCTGAGTACCAGGACTGCCACGTCCACATACCCCTCTGCCCGCCGTCCTTCCATGATACGGCAGAACTTATTTCTCAGCACATGACCACCCCCTGTCCCTGGGCATCTTCCCCTGCCTGCTCTGCCATGGGGTACTCCCCGATGCCGGTTCCCATGTCCTTCATGCTCCAGAGCACCTGCCCCAGCTCCTTGTCACGCTGGCGGAATTCCTCATACTCCTGCCAGCTGTCCCTGACCACCTCCAGCGGGTTCTCAAACTGCAGCAGGTACCCGGCATATTCGCCGGATGCCCCTTCTGCGGCCAGCTCCCCATAGACGAAATTTACGGCTGCAATCTCCGGCGCCATCCCGATGAGTTCTGCCGCAGGCTTCTGCATAAGCTGCCGGATATATGCCTCATAGTTGGCCTTTAACCGCTCTTTCAGCATTCTTTCCTTTCCGCCTTCCATGTCCTTGTCCGCCTCCTTCCCCATGCTTTCCCTGTCTCCCTTTATGGTTTCCCATGCCGGCCCTATCACTTCGTCCAGCTCCAGGTACTGCGGGTTGGCCACCATGAATCCGCACAGCAGCATGCGGACTATCAGCTGGAATTCCGCAGCCCAGTCCCGCAGGTCCTGCCCTGTGTTCGCATACCAGGTATCGAATTCACGGATCAGCGCCAGCGTCTGCCCGTCCGTTATCCCAAGCGGCAGGAATGCCAGGGGATGCCCTGCACCGTCATGGCAGAGCGCATCCTCCGCCGACACCCTCCCTGTCCTGTCTGAACGCAGGGTGACCTGGCAGCCGTTGTCCTCATCCATGGGGGATATGCCAATGACCTCATATATTTCATTTTTATAGATTGTTTTCATGTTCCGTCCCTTTCCTTAAAGCAGCCCGCCACGGCTCTGGAATGGCGGGATGTTTCTTCAGCACATGGACATTCCCTGTCCCTGGGCGCCTTCCCCTGCCTGCTCCGCCATGGGGTAATCCCCGATGCCGAGCCCTTTGTCCTTCATGTCCCAGAGCATATGGCCTATTTCCTCATGGCGGTCACAGTTTTCATTGTCCAGCCAGCTGTCCTGGAGCAGTTCCAGCGGGTTTTCAAACTGCAAAAGGTACCCGGCATATTCCCCGAATGCCCCTTCCACGCTCAGTTCCTTATACATGAATCCCGCGGCGGCAATCTCCGGCGCCATCTCAATGAGTTCCCCTGCAGGCTTTTCCTTCAGTTCCGTGATATACGCCTCATAATTTGCTTTCAGCCGCTCTTTCAGCTTCCTGTCATTTTTCACGGCTTCTTCCGCTTCCCGCAGTCCCTGCGGTTCCTCCCCCTGTTCCTCCTGTCCTGACACATAATCAGTGATCAGATAAAAAGCACCATTTCCCCATCTGCCGCTATGCACCTTCTCGTTCAGCAGTTCCTCCGCATCCATCTCCATATCATACCCGGGAACGCCGGGATGCGCTTTAACGCTTTCCCCCTTCAGCAGCCCTTTTACCTGCTCCGGGGCCAGGTCAACATATCCCCCCGGAGTCATCATGTGGAAAAAACTGTCCGGATATTTTTCCAGTAAATTCCTTACCAGCATACCTTTTCCTCCTTAAAACATCCCGCCGAGGCTCTGCAGCGCCACATAACAGATAATGGCAAGGTAGGTCAGCAGGAAACATACCAGCATGATGAAAGAGAACACCCGGATCTTTGGCGGTATCTTCTGTGCCTGTGCCTTCAGCCTCTGCAGCTCCATCTGCTTGAAGTCATGGGAGAGCATCTGGAAATATACGGCGCTGTCATCGCCCCGCAGCACGCCGATCAGCCCCCGCACCACATCCGAGAGCATGGGGGAGTTCAGCCTTGCCTCGAACCGGGTCAGCGCCGCCTCATAGTTGGACGAGCGCATGTCCGCCAGCAGGATGTCAAGCTCCCCCTTCAGGGCCTCCCCCGCATTCCCCCGGAAACGCTCCAGCATGCCGATGACGTTCCGGCTGGCCTTCAGCTCCTGCTCGATGGTCGCCACCATCCTGGGCAGCTCCCCCTCGATCTGCTCCCGCTTTGCCTTCAGCCGCTCGTCTGCCTTCCCTGTTTCCTTAAAGTACAGCAAAAGGGCAAGGACCACCACAAAGGGCGATAAGAGCGGCATCAGGAAAATGCAGGGGATGATGCCTGAAAGCACCGCCCCTGCTTTCACAAGGGCGTATGCCTGGTAGACCTCCGGCTCCATGCCCATGCCGCCGGCCTTCAGCACATTCGCCATCCGGCTTCTCTTGTACTCATCCATCCGGATATATTTTGACAGCCATACGGCTGCGGCCATCAGTCCGGCCTCCACGGCCTTTGCCGCTTTCTTCTCCTGTTTTGCCGTCCCAAGCATGGCCCTGGATGCGCCGGTGGTGGGCAGGCGTAAGAATGCGGCTGCCAGGCAGAACAACCCAAGGACCAAAAACAGCCCGAATAAGAATAAAAGTCCCGTCATGACGCTCACCTCCTGTATTCTATGGGACGGGTCAGCTTCACCACGAAGCCTGCGGATATGAAGATCGCCGCGGCTGTGGCGGACAGGATCACCTGCCCCAGCGGCGTGTGCATCAGCACATGGTACCAGTCCTTGTTTAACAGGTACATCAATGGGATGTTGCCCACCACGAAGATGACCATGATCAGGAATTCCTTGCGGGGTTCCGCGATCAGGTACTCAAGCTCCGCGTTCACGTTGCGCATGTCCGAGAGTTTCGCCACGATGGGCGTCAGGGTGGTCTTCAGGCTCCGGTCATTCTGGCAGTCGCTGACAGCGTCACACCACTCCCGGAACACCTCGTTGTCGATTTTCCCCCGCATGGCTTTTAATGCCGTTTCCACATCCGGGCTGACCATCTTGATCTGCATCAGGAAGTCCCGGAACACCTTTGAGACCGGCGGGTTTAAATAGCTGATGTTTTCCTCCACAGCGGTCACGATGTCCTCCGTCCGCAGGTAGGCGGTGGTGATCACCGACAGCGCCGTTTCCAGCTCCGCCGATACATCGCGCTTGTAATGGCTGGCTGTCAGCTTCACATACCAGAACGGCAGGAACAGAAAGCCCACCGCCATGACCGGGGCAAGGAAAAAGTTCCCCAGGAGGATGGCGGCGGAGCCTCCCGCGCAGAACAGCGCCAGGGCTGCCGCACATACCAGGGAGAACCGCCGCCCCCTCCCCGTCATCTCCAGCACGCCCTGCGCCTCCAGTATCTCCCGGCGCAGGGGGCCGGGTTTCTTCCGCCCGGAGGTTTCCCGGATATCCTCCCGTATGCTGCCTTTCGGTCTTATCAGAAAGGCAAACAGGCCGTCCGTGAATTCCGTGGGCTTTAATCCCAGGATCAGGAACACGCCGGTAATCAAGCCGGCGCAGGATAACAGTTCAATTGCCGTCATAGGGCATCCCCCTCCTTCCTTTCTCTGTTTTTATCAGGCGCCGCCAGAAGCCGCAGGAGCATCTCCTGGGGCATCCCGTTCTCCATCAGGCGCCGGGCAAGGCCCTCCGATATGGGATTGACCTGTTTATGGCTGCCCTTTATAATGAACTTTCCATTTTCCACCCGGTTCTCCGTGATCTGGTACTGGAACAGGGGGCGGAACTTCCTTGTGCCGTCCGGCAGGATCTCGCATTCCATGATCTCCATCAGGCGCCGGTCCTTGTTCTCCAGCTGCTTGCAGAACGCCACGATGGGGTATGCCTCCGTGACGAACCCCATCAGGGTGTCATCCCCCATGTCGACAGCCCTCTTGCAGAGGGACACCATGCGCCTGTAGGTGGCGTCGCAGCTCATGGAGTGTATGGTGGTGACCACGGCCACTCCGGTGCGGGCGGCCTCCTGCGCCGCATTCGCCTCCGGCCCGCGCATCTCCCCCACCACGATGATGTCCGGGTTAAAGCGCAGCGCCATGTCAAGGAGGGCGATCTGGTCCACCCTCTGGCGCTCGTTCTCGCTGTCACGGGTCAGGGTATGGATGACGGAATTGACCACCCTCCCCTCCTTCCTGCGCACCAGGGCCAGCTCCCTGGAGCCGTTCTCTATGCTGTAGATGCGCTTGCCGTCCGGGATGGTGGTGAGCAGCCACCCAAGGAGGGTGGTCTTGCCGGAGCTGGTCGCCCCCGCCACGCACACGGAGATACCGTACCGGATGCACTGCGCCAGAAAGTCCAGCATCTGCTCCGTGGCCGTCCCGCCCTTTATGAAGTCCTGCTTCTTCATGCTCTGGGGATTGACGATGCGGATGCTGGCTGCCACGCCCACGTCCTCATCCACGATGGGCGTCTTCAGCACGGCGATGCGGATGTTCTTGGAAAGGTGCCCAAGGACGCTGGGGCTGGCGTCATCCAGCACCATGCCGGAGACATGCAGCATGCGCCGCACCACGTTGATGGCATGCTCCGGGCTGTCAAAATGCTCCGTGAGCTTCTCAGTCACGCCGCCCGCAAACTGCACCTCCACGTCATCCCATGCATTGATGTCGATTTCCTCAATTCCTTCCCCATAGATATATTTGGTCAGGAAACCGAATTCCGCCATCTCGGAATAGATGGCGGCGATCAGCGTTTCCGTATCCATGCCGGGCACGGATATCCGGTGGTCCTGGATGTACTTGCCCGCAAAGCGCCTGATCTGCGCCCTTGCATCTTCGCTGCCCTCTGCCGTGACCAGGCTGCTGTACTCCTTGGACAGGTATGCCTGCACCTCCTTTAACACGGAGGCAAAATCCCTGCCCTCCGCATCCGCCTCAAAGAACAGGCCATGGGTGCGCAGCGTCCTGGCCTCCCGCCTGGGTGTATCATAATCTTCTTCCGTTTCAGCGGATTCCTCCCTTTCAGGCACCTCTTTCCTTTCAGCAGATGCCTCTCCGGAAGATCCTGTTTTTGCCACAGGGATATGCCGTATTTCCCCTGCCGCAGGTTCACAGACGTTTCCCGCCTGTTTCCCTGCATCCGTCAGGATCTTCCTGCTTTCATCCGTATGTGCGGGAATGGTCCCCCTGTCATCCCCCATTGCCCTGCCCCCACTGTCAGGGTATCCGGCTGCCTCCCTGCCGAGGCAGCCGTTTAACAGGCTGTCCAGGTATGCCTCCCCGGCAGATACCGGAACGGGCATTCCCGCCCCCGTGCCCCTCTCCGGCGCGTTTCCTGGTCCGGCCTGTCCGGTTCCCTTTTGTCTTTCCCCTTTGTACCCGGACGGCGCATTTCCCGCTTCCGTTTTCCCTGCATCCGCGGCACCCCCGTCCCGAACACTTTCCGGGAAATCCCCCTGGAATGCCGCCCTGCTCCGCTTTTCCCCTAACATCCGAACACCTCCTTTGCGATGGACTCCAGTGATTTCCGGAATGCCCTGCTGTCCTTCAGCCCCAGCTCTTTAAACAGGTTCCCCTCCAGGGTCTGTGACGCCACCTCCCCGGAATGGGGGATCTGGAACGCCACGCTCCCCAGCACCTGCTCCATATGGCCGCTGGCCTCGTTAGGGTACACGTTGCTTGCCACCCTGTACTGCTTCTCTGCATCCCATTTGCTCTCCTTTAACAGGGGCAGCTGGCTGGACAGGTAGCTGATGGATTTTAAGTCACAGTTTACCATCCGCAGCACCGCGTCGGACTTAAGCAGGGCGATGGCGGAGAGGATGTCGTTGGCGATGGAGCTGCCGCAGTCGATGACCACATAGGGGGCGATGTTCCTTAACGCCTGCAGCAGTTCCTCCGCCTGGGTCCGCTCATAGGGCGGGTAGGTGTATTCGTTCTCCCCCTTCCTCATCCCGATGATGGCAAGGTGGCGGAACCTCTTATGGGTGATGCAGTTGTGCCGCACCAGGGACTCCGAGACATGGCTTGCCGCAAGGATGCTCCCCAGGGAATGTTCTTCCTCCAGATCCCCCGGAGGGCAGATGCAGGGGAGCATGGGCGTGTTCATGTCGCATAAAAGCAACGCCACGTCCTTCTTCTGCTGTGCCAGGTAGGCCGCCAGCTTGACGGCCACCGTTGTCTTGCCGCAGCCGGGGCTTCCCCACACCGCCAGCACCTGGTTTCCCTTTTCCGGCTCCATGCGGGCATCATCCCCGCCGTCCTTCCTGTTGAATATGCTGTTTTTCATGAAATTCAAGGCTTACTCCACCCCGCTTCCCGACAGCGCTTCCTCTGCTTTCCCGATTTCTTCCTCCATGGACCAGCTGTCTTTTTGCTCACCGTTTCTTTCCTCCGTTTCCTGGGCGCCTTCTGCGGTTCCTTCCCCGCTTTCTTCTTCAGGCGCATACAGTTCCTCCAGCACGGCCTCCTGTGCCGCAATGAATTTTGCGGCGTTTCCCGCATCCCCGCGGTAAACCAGGGAAAGGTGCAGCTTGCCGTCCGCTTCCAGCTCCGCCAGTATCCTGGACTGCTCCGGCGTGACCAGCAGCGTCACGGTGGTGGGCAGCTCCCTTTCCGAGTCCTCATCCTCCCGCTCCCCTGTGTTGGCGTCATACCCGCTGTTCGCCGTCACGGCAATGACCTCCACATACTTAAGTTCGGGCGGGATCACGGTCGCCCCCTGTTTCCTGTAATCCGGGGCTATGACGGATACGATGTCACCGCTCTGCAGTTTCCCGGACAGCCCGTTGGCAAAGGCTTTCACCGTCACGGACATGGCCTGCTTTTCCCCGTTTAAGCTGTAAAGGTAAGCATTTTCCGCGGCAGGCTCATCCGCGATCTTGGAGGCGATGATATAATCCCCCGGCGCAAAATCGGCGGAGGCGTATCTGCCGATGGCGGTTTCAGGGTTCCGCACCACGTCCTCCGGCAGGTTATAGCCGCCTACTTCCACCACCTTTACCTGCGCCGCCGTGATCTCCTCGCCCTTTTTGATCTCCCTGACCACCCGCACGATCTGTGTCTTTTCGCTGATGCTTCTGTTAAAAAGCGGCGTGACCGCAAAGCATATGACAAGCGACAGGATGATGCAGGCCACTCCTATGACGATCCTGTTCTTAAAAATCTGCATTCTGTTCCCTCCTGAAAATCAAATATTCTGTATTAAGTATCAGGCGGGCCTTCCCTGAAAGCCCGCCCCGTTTACTACCGCACCGCGTATCTTTTCCTGCGGCTGCGTAAAAATGCCGCCAGCGCCACAACCGGCACAGCGGCACAAAATGTGATGATGATTCTCTTTTTCATATGATCCATCCTCCAATCTCCATGAAATAAGCTATGGCTGCCCCTGCCGCCAGGAACGGCCCCGCGGGGTAGGCGGCTCTTCCCTTCCTCCCCTTAAGCCTCCTTATGCAGGAACAGATAAACCCGTAAACGATAAATGCTGACAGCCCCAGGACGGATGCTGTCAGGCTGGCCGGCAGTCCGAGCACGGTCCCCATGGATGCCGCCAGCTTGATGTCCCCGCCCCCGATCCCGCCTGTCCCCCTTCCTGCCAGGGCCACTAAAAGGTACGGCAGCGCCGTAAGCGCCCCGGCCAGGTTCCAGGGGGAAAAATGCAGCAGGGACAGCAGTGCGATGGCCGCCTGCAGCCCATCTGGGATCTCCCGGTTCTTTATGTCCCAGACGGAAACAACCACCAGCAGAAAGAGAAACAGCACAGCCTGCAGCAGCATCCCTGGCGGCATAGGCGTTTCCTGGCAGGCTGCCGGGTTAACCGGCATAGTTGAACATCTGCTGGATGCGGTTTACCAGCGTGGGCAGCACCGTGTCCTTGAACAGGGCATACAGGCCGGCCAGCAGGAGTGCGCCGAGCACCACTGCGATCAGGATCTTGACCGCCGTGTCAACATAGCCCTCGCCGGAACGCTCCGCCAGCTTTTCTTTTGCCTCCATGGCCTTTACCGCCAAAACACCGCACACTCTGTTAAACTGATTTCTGATCTTCTTCATTGATGGTCCCTCCATTTTTGTTTTTATGGTTTTAATATTGTGGTCCTGCTTCTGTTACATCCCTGCCATCTGCTGGCCTCCCTGGGGTGTCCCGCCTTCGGGCGCCTCCTGCGGGGCAGGCGGTGCCTGCGCCATGGTGAGCGCCTGCTGGTAGGCATCCAGCACGGCATTGTGGAGCTCATTGCGGAATTCCGCGGTCACAGGGAAGCACACTTCCTTGTAGCCGTCCACCGTCTTCCGGCTGGGCATGGATACGAACAGGCCGTCCCTGCCGCCCTCCACCACCTTGATCCCCCGCACGGCAAAACAGCCGTCTATGGTCGCAGAGGCATAAGCCCTGATGCCGCCCTGCTGTCCGGGCGGGTACATGGAACTGATCTTGACATCCAGTGTAGACATAAAAATCCTCCTTCTTTTTCTGCCTTCCTAAAGGCATTGATGCTATCTATCCAGCAGACAGGCCGGCGTGGGGAGCCTTCTGCCTGTCAGAGCTGCATTGTCTGGCCCTGGGCCTGCTGCGGGGCGGCAAACTCCATCTCCTGGAAGCCGGTACGGTCCACATAGTAGAAGCTGCTCCCCGTACTGTCATAAAGCTCCAGCACATCGCTCATGGAAAGGGAATGCCCCCTGTAGCCTGCAGGCAGGGCACTGCCGTCATTCCCGAACTTCATGTACAGCGCCTCCAGGTCATTGGTTTCCGCCGCACCGTCATACACCGCGTGGTAGTTTTCCTGATCCGGCGGGCCAAACTTCCTGCAGGTTTCCCCATACCCGATGAATTTCATATACACATCCACATCAGGTTTCAGCTGCCAGACGCGGACATTTTTAAGTCCCTGCGCCGCGGCGCCCTCCTGTCCCCCTGCCATGAGGCGGTCAAACATCCCGTCCATCCATCTGACTTCCCGGATATGCCGCTGCCTTTCCAGGAACCTGCTGATTTCCTCCCCTTTGAACATGGGGTCCACCACGGCACACCCGTCCTCCACCCTGCCGGCCTTGTTTCCGTAAAACATGATGATCCCGTTTTCAATCCGGACCTGGCTCACATTTCTCACTCCTTCCCGCATAATACAGGCACCGCCTGTGTTATTGCATGGTCATCCCTCCGCCCTGCCCCTGCCGGAATTCGGCAAGTGCCTGTTCATCGGGATATATAAGTTTTCCGTCTATGACTTCCATCACCGCAAAATCATCCCTGTCACAGACCAGCACCCGGTGCTGGTAGGGCTTCTGCATCTCCACATAATCAAGCGCCTCCTGGGGGCTGCACAGCCATACGCCCGCGCTGTAGCGGCCGTCCGGCAGGAAGCTGTACCCGGAATATTCCGGATTACTCCGGGCAGGGTCTTTTGCCCCGGCAGGACGGACCTGGGAGAGCATCAGCTTTTCCTCATCCGGCAGCAGTTCCGGCTTCAGCGTGCCAAGCACATCCTCCCGCCAGAAACGGCAGCTTTCCCCGTTTGAAAGGGAGACAAGGAACACGCTCCGCCCCATGGGGTTAGGGTTCGCCCCGTTCCCCCCTGTGCAGAGGAAAAGCTGTCCCGGATGCTCTGGCGGCAGCGCCGCCTTGTTTAGCACCACGACCTTCCCTTTCAGGGAGAAACCATACCCGGTCTGGCTGCAGTCATTTTTTGTATATTCGTGCATGGTGCTATGCCTCCTTTTTCTGCAGCAGCCCGCTCAGTTCCGCAAGCAGCTGAAGCCTTGTGCTGTCCGGCATGGTCTTTAAGGCCGCATGCACATAGGCTTCCACCGCCTCCGGCGACTGGTCGCCGGGTTCTATCACATCCACCCTGCGGACGGTCACTTTCCCGTCCGCAAGCCCAAGCCGCACGATGCCTCCATATTCCAGGTTCGCCGCTTCCCGCAGCGCCTTGGGGATCAGCACCCTTCCCTTGCCGTCCACCAGCTTATAGATCGCATTGCCCATAGGTCCCTCCTTCCTTTTCCCTGGCGGCATCCGTGATTCCGTATCCGTCCTCCCCGCCATCGCTGCCGCACATCCCGAACAGGCTCATCTGCATGGGCTGTGCCCTTTCCCGCTCCTTCGGGTCATAGTTGGTGATCAGCACCTCCGGGAACTCACAGCCGCCGTCATAACGCTGTGCCAGGTTGTTGATGCGGGTCACCGCCGTGATGGTGTACCCGGCATACAGGTCCCGGATAAAACCGCAGTCATTGTAGCTGACCATCCATTTCCCCCTGCATCCGGCCAGGACATCCCGCAGCCTTGCGTGGTCCTCCTTACGGAACACAACGGCATAATGCCCTTCCGTCTCATAGTAGGGCGGGTCACAGTAGAAAAAGGCGCCGTCCCGGTCATACTGCCGGATCAGCGCCTCAAAGTCCTTATTCTCCACCACCGTGTCGGCAAGCCTGCGGGATGCCTGCCAGATGGTGTCAAAGCATTTGCGCACATCAAAGTTCTTGCAGCCATAGGATGTGCAGCCGCTCCCGTAGCTGTAGCGGATCAGCTTGAAGAATGCCGCGGCCCGCTTCACGTCCGTCACTTCCGCGTTCTCCATCAGGATCGCCCGGATTTCCTCAAAGTCAGGCACCGGCAGGGATACCTGCGCCAGTTTGAGTTCCTCCGCAAGGAACGGGGCGTCAAACTCCTGCTTATCCAGGAACCTGCGGATGACGGCAAACTCATCCCTGCCATTCACCGGCAGGAAGCCTAGCTCCTTAAGGAACGCCCATGTCCTCTCCTTCACGCAGGTGAACAGGTTGGCAAGGTTGGAGTTGTAGTCGTTATAGACCTCCATGCACCTGCAGTCGGGCGGCCTGCCGAAGAGCACCCAGCCGCCCCCGCCGAACACCTCGATATAGCGGTCAAAATTTACGGGGAACATTGTATAAATCAGCTTCCGGAGGGCTTTCTTCCCGCCCACCCATGAGATAAAGCTGTCTATGCCGCACCACCTCCTTTCCTGCGGCCGCCGTGCTATTGTTCCATCGCCATGCCCTGCCCGGACGCCTGCTCCTGTTCTGTATATTCATGCACGAACTCCTGCCCGCCTCGGGTGACGGCTCCATAGGGGGTAAACACATAGCCTGCCCCTTCAAGCTGCCGCTCCCCGTACCCGCGGAAATCAAAGCGGGAAAAGGCAGGATCGCCTGTGTCAATGCCGGCGCTCTGCAGGACATACTCCCCATATGCATCCGGCGACAGGACATCCGGGCTGAAATCGTAACAGCCCAGGTTGGCGGCAATGTCCAGCGCCATATCCAGGTCAGGATACTGCTCCAGCTCCAGCACGGCCTTGTATTTTACGAGCATCAGCTCCCCCGGCGCCTCCTGCTGCAGTTCCAGCAGGCGTCCTGCCAGCGTGTTCAGCTTCCCGATGTCCTCGTCCCCTGCCAGCTGGTACTGAAACGCCGGGATGATGCTCTTTGCTTCTGCGATCCGGCAGGCATCAAAGGATTCCTCACCGACAGACAGGAGCGCCCACCCCAGGGCTTTTTCGTCCGCAGGCAGCTCCAGCCATACGCCGCTGTCTGCATCAGGGGCATCCAGCTTTTCTATCCGCAGGGAGAGCAGGCCCTTGTGGTTTTCCCCGCAGGCCGGCAGGTGTTCCTCGTCATAAAACTCATGGCAGACGGCCGTGCCGCTGCGGTACACATATCCCCTGGGTGTGAATGCCCCCTTATCGCTGCGCCGCAGCATCTCCCCGACTTTCACAGGGTCCAGCAGTTCCTCTGCCCCATCCGGCAGGCGGTCTACCAGATCCAGCATGCCGCCCTCCATGCAGGCCCTCCCAAGGATTAAGTCATTGGTCACGCCGGGATGGAATTCATAGTCATCTAAGGAAAAAGCAAGGTTGATCAGCTCCTTCGTGGTGACAGGGACATCTCCCTTCCTTTCCCCGCACAGTCGTATTGCCCCCTCATAAGTCCCAAGCTGGATTTCATCCATGCGGCTGACAGAATCCGCCAGCAGGCTCATTTCCTCCAGTGATTTTTGTCCGGAAAGGATTAAATGGCTTGTCATGAACTGGGGCCAGCCATTAAAACGGTGGAGTTCATACCCTCCCCCTTCCGGCACACGGGCGCGCCAGAGCGCATCCCCGATTTCATAAGGGCTTGCAGGCAGTTCCAGCACCGCTCCGTCATACCCCCGTCTGCCGCGGTGACAGTCCGCCGTGATGTTTACCTCCATACGCATCATCCGTTTCCTCCCATCTTCATCCCAAGGGCCTGTGTCTGCTGCTTCAGTTCCTGCTCCGTCTTGATAAAGAAATCATCGCCGGAATGCCAGAAGCTGACGCAGAGGTCTCCTTCTTCTGTCTTGATCTCCCGCTGCTCGAAGCCTTCCCCCCAGCCATCGGATTCCTGTCCCAGCCATTCCTCCATCAGCCCGGACATCTCCTGGGGCGACAGGGCGCCATGGCTTTTTACCTCCAGCACGCCCCACAGTTCCCCGTTCCACATCTCCACGGTGGGGTTCATGCTGAATACTTTCCGTTTCAGCAGGCGGTTGCCGAGGTAGACGGCAAGCCCTCTTTCCCCTTCTTCCTCCAGGCGTTCCTGCCCGATCCTCTCCAGTATCTTATCCTCATACAGGCATAATTCTTCGGAGCTTACTTCCCCCGCCTGATCTGAAATGCCTCCCCATTCTTCATCATAAGGGTACATAATTCCTTTCAGGGGGCTGAACAGCTTGAATTCCTCCAGTTCCTCCGTAGGCTGCGCCATCGGGATGTCCTCCCGCAGCACCAGCCCATGCTCCGTCTGCACCACCCCGTCCCTTCTCATCCGGAATTCCCCATAGGCTTTATAATCAATGAACAGCTGGAGGTCTGCGTCTATATCTATATCCATCTGCTCGGCCTTCATATAGTAAACCGCATAATCCTCTGCTGTCTTTACTTCCTCCGGCAGCATGGTGTACCGATCCAGCCCTGCGGCGATCTCCATAGCTTCCGCCATATTTTCAGGCACCTCCGCCTCAAGCACCGCAAACAGCTTTTCCCTTGTCCTGGCATCTCCCAGGATGTTCCTTTCTGCCAGCAGCCCTGCAAATGCGTTCATCTCCCTGACATCCCTGGAAAATGGCAGGCAGGATTCCAGTTCCCGGACAGGGCAGCTGATATAGGCCACCTTATATTCTTCCAGTTTCCTCCATCCCAGCTTTTCCTCTGCCAGGGCAAGCCTGTCATCCGATGCCGGGAGGGAAACGGGGTAATGCCGGTAATTCCCCGCGGCGTAGTAAGGGGAGCTCAGCCATGCCTTAATGACGCACGACCTGTCGTATCCGGGTTCAGGCAGGTACTTCCCGTCATAGAGCGGCTCCAGGGCTTCCCCCGTGCGGACCACATACCCCAGATCTGTAAAGCACCCGGCATGGCTGCCTGCGTACTTTTCACCGGCTGCCCCATAATCCAGGTAAAGGGCAACCTTCTCTGGCATTTCCTCGTTGCCCAGCACACGCCTCCCAAGTTCCTCATGGCTGGAAACGCCTTCATAGAGAACAAACTTATCTAGGCTGCAGGACAGGTTTACGATCTCCATCACACTGCGCGGATTCTCGATCTCCAGTGCCGCCTGGAATATACTTTTTTCCTTTTCTGTCATGCAGTCCGTATGCTGGTCTAAAAACTCCAGTTCCCGTATGCCCTGTCCGGCCTGCAGCGTCATCCCCTCCAGATGCGTCTTTAACCCCTCCAGCGGGCTTGTGGCTGCCCCGATCTCATTTGTACCCTCTCCGCCAAACTTCATGGCCTCCTGCCTTTCCTGGCTCCCCATGGGGAATGCCAGCCACAGCCCTTCTGATGTAGCGATATTGCTCAGATATACCTTTAACATCCGCTGCTCCTTTCTTCCTCCAATGCCTCCGCTCCATACCTGCGGATCAGGAATGCCGTGATCACCGTCCAGAACGTCCCATCGCTTACCAGTTCCGGGTCGGTAAGCTCCGACAGGCTCAGCCGGTTGGTCCCCTTATACAGATCCTTTGCGGAATGGAACAGCACATAGCCGTCCAGTCCGATGCCCCTGATGCAGACGGAGGCAAAGTCGATCAGCTCCGGCCGGACCGCCTGGGCAGCCATCCCCCACAGCATCCCGTCTGCCGTCAGCAGGTAAAGGGCGGCACACATGGCATCCCTGTCGGGGACGTCCGCCTGTGCCTTCCACTGGATCTGGAACCGTTCCCTGTGCCCCTCATCCCGGAACGCGCTCCCTGCGCTGCCTTCCAGGCGCGACACGCGGTCTGTAAATGGGCCAAACCCTACTTCATCGGTAAAACGTCCGAGGAGGCAGGGAAAGCGCCCACAGCCGCCTCCAGGGCTGCCGCAGGGCCTGCTCCCGCCTGGCGGCCCGCAGTTTCCCTGCCCTTCCGCCTTCCCGCTGCAGCCTCCCCGTGCCTGCGTCAGCTCCAGCCTGCTGACGGACATCCCGCACTTCCTCGGCCTAAATCCCGGAACCTGCTGCATCTGTGCCTCCATCCCTGCAAGCGGCATGTCACTCATAAATTTAGATGCCATGTCTTTCCATCCTTTCTATCTTTTTAGTCCAGCCTCCGCAGGGCATCAAAAAACGGCCAGGTCCCCGCCATAACGGAAAGCCTGGCCGCATCCTGCGGCAGCCTGGTTCTATTCACTTTTTATTGTATCCCACCCATGCCTGTGGCCCATATACTGCCAGGCTCCTGCATCCCGTCCGCATCCCTCCTGTATTCCTGCAGCAATCTGTCGGTTTCAGTTTCTTTCGAACTCCGGCCAATGCAGAAATCATCCTGCTCTGCATTTAAGGCCAGGCTGCTCCCGTTCTCCCAGCGGACATGTATCTGCCCGGCATCATCTACTTTGGTCACTGTTCCTTTCAGCCCTTTTTTCATCTGAGGCTCCCCTGCCATCTCCGATAATTCTATCGGTGTTCCTGTGGGGTATGTTTCTTTCAGCCGTTCAATCTGCTCCCTTTTCATCGTTTATACCTCATTCCTTATGCTTTTTTTCTTGGGATCATAGATACCCATGGTCAGGCAGATATATTTATTTTATTTCGCCCATGCCTATGGCTCCCTGCATGCACTGCTGTCCCGCAGCCTCTTTCAATGCCCTGCTGACAAGTTCTGCAAATTTCTCCCCATCCATGCAGACAGCCCTGAAACGAGTGCCAAAATCCTCCAGCAGGGACAGGCTTTCTGCATAGCAGAAGAACCCGCCGGCTTCGCAATCGTATTGTATCCTGTTGCTTTCAGGATCACTCTCAAATGCTTTCTCAAAGACAGTCTGCCACTCATATCCACTTCCATGCGCAAACAGCCCCATATCATCCATAACCGGTTCACCGGTTTCCAGTGCATAACGGTTAAACGCATCCTGCCCAAACTCCTTATATTCCCCTTCAAGAAAAGTAAAGGCAAGGCATAAGCTGTATTTACCGTTCCCATGATCGACAATGTAAAAAGGGGCATTCTCCCTGTTAAATTTGCCGATCTGCTGTTCGCTATCCACCCTGCTCCCTCCGTGCTCCATGGTCTGCTGTGGTTTCTTCAGTGTTTCTGCGATATTTCCGATTTTGCGGCAGGCATTTTCAATGTCGCCCTGGCACATTTCCAAAGCCTCCCCCATGCGCCTGATGACGTCCGGGATCTCCTGGATTCTCCCTATTTCCTCCATGCCCTGGGCCTCGGCCATTTCCTCCGCATACCGGCACAGTCCCATGACTGCCTTGATCCGGATTATGCCGGAGCGTTGCCGCGGCGTGTCCCTTTTCTGCCTGGCCTGCCGGACTTTGTGATCAAATTCCCCCGTCCAGTCTTTCTTTCCATCCACTCCCCAATACAGGCTCAATGCGTCAACCAGGCTCCTTACCTGCCCTATTTCTTCATCCTTCCCCTGATGCGCGATCTGCTCTGCATAAGAAGTCAGCCCTTTGATCGCCGCCCTTGCCAGTTCCCTGTCCTGGCGGATGCTTTCCTCATCCATGCCCATCCCTCCAATCCTCAAGATCATGCAGCCTTAGCCTGCTCCGCGGCTTTTTCCAACAAAAAGGCCATGCACCCTTTAAGCGAAAGTGCATGGCTGTGCTTTAAGTAAAATTCACCATATTGACTGTCCGGCATATCTTCCGGTAGCCTTTCCCCCTGGGGACGGTGTCTGCGCTGCGGCGTACTTTCCGGTTCAGGTATTTCTTGTTTAGCGCAATCCCCCGTTTCAGTTCCCCTCGGTAACTGTAGGAGCCGTTTCCCCGCCTCCAGCAGTTGCGTTTCTCTCTTGCCGCACCGGACATCCTTTCCTGCTGTGCCATACTGCTTAATCCTCCCTTCCTCTTTTTCAGGACAACACTATACCATCTTCCCTGGAAAAAGCTATCCGGAATAGTTCACAAACATCCTGCACCGCTTTGTCTAATTTGGGCAATAAAAAACGGCTTCAGGGCTATGCCCTTCCACCTGCTTTTGCTTCCTTTTATTCTGATAACGCTATACACATCTTAGGCTCTATTTGTGTATAGTGTTCCTTTTTTCCTCTTTTTCTGAACGCTATACACACAATACACAATCAAAACCATACTCCATTTTACGTCCGCCAGGATGATCGCCGGCTTGGACACCAGGGCTCTTGCGATGGCCACCCTCTGCTGCTGGCCTCCTGAAAGATGGCTGGGATAATTGGCCAGCTTCCCGTCCAGCTCCAGGAAGCGCACGATTTCTTTCAGGAAATCCCCGTCCTCCTCCTTTCCGTCCAGGCGCACGGGCAGCACGATGTTCTCATAGGCCGTGAGATAAGGGATGAGGTTATAGTTCTGGAAGATGAAGCCGATCCGTCTGCGGCGGAACACCGTGAGCTGTTCTTCGGTCATCTTTTCCATGCTTTCATTCTCTACCTGCACAGCGCCGGAAGCAGGGACATCCAGGCCCCCCAGCATGTTCAGCAGGGTGGACTTCCCGCTGCCCGACGTGCCCACGATTGCCACGAACTGTCCGTCCTCCACGGACAGGCTCACATCGTCCAGGGCTTTTACAAGGCTCTCGTCCCTGCCATAGTATTTTTTCAGATGGGATGCTTTCAAAATAGTCATATCAATTCCTCCTGACTTAAAGATTCTAAGCACATCATATCCCATCTGACAAAAGATGCAACACGGAACGCAGATTCTAATATCCAGGACGCAGATTCTAATATGTACGGCTTGCAGATTCCCGGAGGCAGGGTCTGCGGCACGTGGTCAGAGCATATCCCCCCAGTAATCCGCCATCCTGACCATGAAGTCCTTGCGTCTGGGCTGGCTGATCGGTATGTGTTCCCCTGTGGTCAGAATCGCCTCCAGCCCCTCGATGCCTTTTATAAAAGAAAGGTTCACCACAAAACTCTGATGGCAGCGGGCGAACTGGGGCCTGGCGCACAGCAGGGCGGAGACCTCTTTCATGTTCTTGTAGATGACCTGCCCCCGGTTCCCGAAATGCAGCAGCACATTGCGCCTGTCTGTCTCGGCATAGCGTATATCCTTATACGGCACCCTGTACTTGCCGCTTTCGCCTGCAAAGTGCAGGCAGGGTTCATCCTTTCCCTGATATCGGGCAAAGTAACGGTCAAGCTCCATCTTCAGCACGCTGTACCTCACCGGTTTGAGCAGATAGTTCACCGCTCCGTATTCATAGCCTTTCCACACATACTGCTTCAGGGAAGTCAGGAAAATGAGCCCCACCGTGCTGTCCATCCCGCGGATTCTCTCCGCAGTCTTCAGGCCGTCCAGCTTCTCCATCTTTATGTCCATGAATATCAGGTCATAGTCAGGCTGATATGCCTGCAGCAGCTCTTCTCCGTCATGATAGGCGAAGCAGCAGAACTCCCTTTCCGTCTCTGCCGCGTATCTCTCCAATCCGTCTTTCAGCTCTGCGATCAGCGCATCCTCATCATCACAGATTGCTATCTTATACATACCTTCGCTCCCCTCCTGCCATATCATATACCTTTTCCCGCAGCCTGTCAATTTCGGCAGTCAGGGCACGGGAATCATGATTTTCAGCAGGAACTTCCCCGCCTCTGTCCTGACGCTGCACTGGCCTCCATACCTCTCTACGGCCTTTTTGATATTGGGAATCCCGAAGCCATGGGCTCTCTCGTCTTTCTTCGTCGTCCGCCCAAAAGCCTCTGCCTCCGGCGGGGCATTGTTCTCCACGCTTACCACCAGGATGTCCCGGATGCGTCCTGCCTTTGCGATGATAGCCCTCTGGCCCTCGGGGAGCTTTTCGCTGGCTTCTATGGCATTGTCCAGAGCGTTGCCGAAAATCGTGCTGATGTCCAGGGAATCCAGAAAGGCGCTGTCCTCCAGAGAGAGCATGGCGCTGAAGTCTATCCCCTTATCCTGGGCCGCCCTTGCCTTGTCACGGATGATGATGTCCAGGAATTCGTTCCCTGTGTGATAATAATCCTCATATGCGCGGATCTGGTCCTGCAGCCCCTGAACGGATCTGCGGATTTCCTGTCCGTCTCCCGCCTGGGCCTGCAGCACCAGCAGATGGTTCTTCATGTCGTGGTAGATGCCCCGCACCCGGTCCTCATCTTTCATCCTGTCCCTGTAATAGGCCTGCTTCCTTTCCAGCTCCCGGACGCGGTAAGCCGTGCGCATGGAAGCGCAGATATATGCGGCGAGATAAATGCAGCCGAACCCGGAAAAAACGGAGGACACGCAGATAGGATAGACGATTACGGGATTCTCCGGCAAGAAAAAGATGATGGTAAAAATCGCCACAAAAGGCGAGAGCATCAAAGCATCCACCACCAGCCACATCCCGGCCGTCAGATTGGCCGTAATCTGCCGCAGGTATTTCTTCAGGAGCAGCCATGCCCCTGTCCAGAACAGCAGCCGCAGCAGCAGGGAAGCCGTATGAATGGCAGTACTGATGAGCAGCTCCTGTTCTGTCCAGCCCTCTGACATCCCTCTCGGCGCATTGGTGAGGCCGAAGAAGAGCCTGCCGCCCGCGTCCTGGGTCACATAGTTCACAGCGATCAGCGCCGGGCAAAAGACCAGCACGGCGCTGAGCTTCTCCATCCACCGCCCTCTGTGCAACAGGGCCACATAGGCCCCAAAGCCCAAAAGCACTCCGAACAGTCCGTAAAAATCATTGGAGTAGACCACCGCCGGCGCCAGCGCGCCGCAGGCGAAAAATGCCAGAACGCGCAGCGCCCGGTTCCTGCGCAAGGGCAGAAATGTGCGCAGCATCCGGAAAAAGACCAGCACATATCCCCATTCCAGTCCAAAGGACAATATATCCAAAAAACGTATCATGCCGTTCCGCCTTTCCATCGTAACATTCACAGCCGGAGACTGCATAGCGCCAGCCATATACGTTGACCAATGCAGTATGGCAGATTCCGGCATTATGTAGTATAACACTCTGATATTGGCCGTGCAATAGAGAACCGATATTTGACTTTTTTCAGGCATAGTGGTAGGATGGATTCATAATGAAATCAAAGGAGAAATTGCCATGCAATTAGATAATATGCTGCTGCAGGCCTGCAAGAACAATCAGAAAGGCGTAGTGCAGACTTTTCTGAAACGGGGCGGCGTAGACGTAAACAAACGGGACGAATCCGGCAATACCCCCCTGATTTATGCGTGTATGAAAAGCGCTCGCGATCTGGTGAAGCTGCTGCTGGACAGCGGGGCTGATGTCTGTCTCGGCAACCAGAAGAACCGGATGCCCCTGCATTTCGCTGCCCAGACCGGCAATTTTCAGATTCTTTCCATACTAAAGGACGCAGGGGCCGACGTGAACTGCACCGACAATGACGGCGTGACCCCCTTGATGCTGCTGGCCCAGAACGGAAAGACCGACGCCGCGCTGCAGCTGCTCAAATTTCCGGAAATCGATATCAGCATCCAGGATAACGACGGACGCAAGGCCATCGATTATGCCACCTCCGCCGGACTCAGAGAGCTGGTAAAGGCACTTTCCCAGGCAGAGGAGGCCCATGCCGACAGCTGCGGCAACACCACCCTCCATTACGCCTGCTGGAAAGAACAGAGCGAAGTGGTGAAAGTCCTGCTGGAAAAAGACCCGGCCAGCGTAAACAGCCTCAACGACGAAGGGGAATCCCCTCTGATACTGGCAGTCCGCAGATCCAATCTGATGATCGCGGAACTGCTGCTGGCCGCAGGCGCCCAGCCCGACCTGGCCGATGCAGAAGGAACCGGGCCGTTACATATCGCCGCCGACAAAGGAGATCTCTTTGTGGGGAAAGCCCTGCTGGCCGCAGGCGCGGACATCAACCGGAAAGCTTCTGGCGGACAGACTCCCCTGATTCTGGCAGCCAGCAGCGGCAGAAACGATTTCACCGCCATGCTGATCGAGTCCGGAGCCGACGTCAACAGCGTGGACAATGCCCAGCACAGCGCTCTGTACTATGCCTCGGATGCCGGGTATACCGAAATCGTGGAGCAGCTGCTGATGGCCGGGGCGGATTCCTGACCGGTCCTTCTCTTTCGCGTACACTGCCAATGGCGGGAACCTTATCTGTCCCGCCTCTCCATCCTGGCCCTGGCCATTTCTTTCACCACATACTGAATCGCCACGAACAGAATCGCCGCCACAGGCCAGATAAAGGCAGCGTGCCACCAGTCCTCGGAATACAGGCCCGCTCCCAGGAACAGCGCGGTCACCAGGCACCAGTACACCCCGGGGAAGAAAGAGGTCTTCTTGTGCAGCGCCTTTTCTTCCACAGTGTAATCCCCCTCCTGCAGCAGCTTGTCGAAGCTGCCCTGGATGCTGCCGGCCCATACGAACAGGAACACTGCCGCTGCCACCATCCCCAGCAGCACTGCCGTACAGTAGATGTAAATCAGGTCACCCACCGAAAAGGCTGACGCCACCATCAGGGGCACCACGCCGATGATGCACAGCGTGATGCCGGTGACAATGCAGAAACGGTACCGGCCCGCGAAATCCTCCTTCTTCTTCCTGACGATGCCCTCTACGCCATACTGCAGCGCCAGGCTCTCCTTTTCCAGATACTGGTACTTTTCCGTCTGCATGTCACTGAGCACCAGAATCGCCACCCCGATGGCTACCAGCACCAACAGTATCACAACGCCGAATCCCCCTGCCATGTCCTCGCTGAGAGGCGCCGCCCCATGCCGCCCCTCCTCTGCGCCGTACTCCGCCAGGCCGCCCATCACGACCAGCGGAATAGGCGAAAGGACGCATAAGCCCGCGGCAAAGGCCATCCGCCCCGCCAGTTTCCGCACCAGGCCCATGAACCCATTGGCTTCCTCCAGGGAAACGCTCCTCTCCTTTGCCGCCTCGTAGACATCCTCCGTCTCGGAGGGCAGTTCCTGCTCCAGCTCTTCCTTCAACAAATAATCCGTGCTGACCCCGAAGAGGCTGCTCATGGCGATAATCCTGTCGATGTCCGGGATGGACGCGCCGCTCTCCCATTTGCTCACGGACTGCCTGGAGATGTTCAGCTTCTCCGCCAGCTCCTCCTGTGACCAGTTGTTCTTCTTTCTCAGTGCCATGACCTTTTCTGCCAGAATCATATCTTATCCTGCCGCTGTCCGCGGCTTTTCCTTTCCGCACCTTTTGTGCATTCTATGTGTTTCCATGCACGAATCATAGCAAAAAAGCTGGTTGACAGCCATCAATTGCGCTTGGAAATCTGTCAACCAGCAGTTGCTTTTCCGCCTGGAAAGGAGCTTCATCTTGCATTCAGGCTCTCAGCGAAGACAAGATAACAGGCAAAGTCGCCCAGGCGCTTACGGTAGCCGGAATTCTCCGCTTCTTCCCCCAGAACATCCCTCCATCCGGCCGCTTTACCCTGCATTTTCAGATATCTGGCCAGCTGGTTGAAAGACAGAATGACCATGTTGTGGCGCGAAGTCCGCGCAGCATCGTTCTCCAGCTTTTTCTCCCTGCTCCACAAAGGCCAGTGAGCGCGGGAATCCAGATATTTCACCGCGGCGGCAAGTAAATCGCCATACAGTTCCAGCGCGTCTTCGTCACTGCCGATTTCCTCTGCCATCTCCCGGTGCAGAGCCGCCATTTCCTCCAGGGCAAGGCTCATCGGCATCAATCTGTAATTTTCATACACAGCAATCATGGCAATATCCTCCCACAGGCATTCGTCCCCTGTCATATGTGATATTTGCGGAACAGAACCTAATTATAGTCCACGCCCGTCAGACAAAGGCCCGCCGCAGGAGCCGTAGGGCCGGCTTTCTGGCGCACAAAGCCCGTGAGGGATTCCTGTACCTCCTCCGGGGTGATATTGCCGTAGCCTGCCTCCAGCAGCACTCCCACCATGATCCGTACCATGTTCTGGAGGAATCCGTTGCCGTGGAAAGTGAAATACAGATACCCTCCCTCTCTTTTGATCTCTATGCTGTCCACATTCCGCACCGTGGACTTCTTCACCCGGGGATTCCCGCAGAAATTCCGGAAATCATGCTCCCCTTTCAAAAGCTCCGCCACTTTCAGCATCTTCGCCATATCCGGCCGCTTGTCCAGCCTGACGCAGTATTTCCTGTCAAAAACCGACTTCACCGCCCCGTCCTGGCAGGTATACCGGTAGGTCTTGCCCGTGACATTGTAGCGGGCATGGAACCGGTCGGAAGCCTCCCTGACCTCCCGCACGGCAATGTCGTCCGGCAGATAGCGGTTCATGTAGTCTCTGATCTCCCCGCAGTCCATCTCAGTATCCAGCCAGGCGTTGGCCACCATCCCTTTTGCGTGGACGCCGCTGTCGGTGCGTCCTGCCCCTATGACCTCCGTTTCTTTTCCGCACATCTGGCCAAGCACATGCTCCAGCTTTCCCTGAATGGTGTTCTCCTCCGACTGGCGCTGCCATCCGTGGTAGCGGCTTCCGTCGTATTCCAGCAGAAATTTGAAATTTTTCATGTATTTTCTCCCATCCTCATTGGCTATTTCTGCAGTTTTTCAAACAAATCCGCAAATAGTCTGTCCCTGTTCACATGGTAGACATATCTGATAAAATGCCTGGTGTCGTCAAAGGCATACTTTCCGTCATATTCCGGAATGGGGCTGTGTATCAGGTAATCCTGCATGAAATCCCCGTCCAGGAGCCATGCCACGGCGGTCACGTCCCAGATCACCCTTGACCAGGCTCTGCCCGCGTCATATAATGTCACTTCCTCCAGGGTATGCTCCAGCAGATATTCGCACAGCTTATTCTTCCCCCTCAGATGATATTCCAGCTCCGGCCCTGTGGCCGCGAATTCCGACACTACCCCCATACAGGGCAGCTGCACCAGCGGAACGCCGCAGCCGAAGATAATCCTGGCAGCAGCGATATCCTGGACCATATTGAACTCCCTGGTGTCCGGCCAGTGCAGTCCGTGGCCTCCCAGCCATATCACCACCATGCGCTCTATGATTTCCGGATTCATGAGGATGGCGGAGGCTATATTGGTAATCGCTCCTATGCTTATCACATAAAGCGGATTTTCACCGGAATAGCACATTGCCCTTTCCGCCAGGTCCTTTGCCGCGTCCGAGACCGCCGGCTCTTCCTCAGAGGGCAGATACTCCGCGGATCCCCTGTATGTCACTTTCTTCAGCTCTTCCGCGTCCAGCAGCGTGAGCACTTTCAGAATTTCCTGATAGCTTCTTTCCATGCCGTCCCCGGGACTCGTGGAGTGCATATTGAAAAACGGGGCGGCATAGATTGCTTTCACATCCAGCTTTTCACGGGACCTGACCATATAGGATAGCGCAAACTGGTCATCAATCTCATTGTAGGTATCCGTATCCAGGACAACATCGATCCGGCCTGCGGGCCTATCCAGACGCTTCACCATCTCCGCGTCGGAGAGGACTTTCTTCCATTGGGGCTCGGCATTCATCATTACAGTATCCTCCTGATTAACCATCCTTTTCGCATATCATTATAACGCGCTAAACATATCGCAAAACCATTTTCTGTCACAACAGTACGCCCTCTTCCTATATGGAAACATACTGCATCCTGTCTTTGTATGTCAGTTTTGCACCGGAATCCAGACGCCGGGATTGCCCGCCGCTTTTAGGGCCGCCTCCCTCACTGCCATGATGGCGATGGTCTCCTGATGGCTCACAGGTATCTCCCCCGTCCAGAAAAATGCCACCAGGCTCCTCATGAACCCTCCGAAGAAATCCGATTCCACGGTCAGGAACTTACAGCCCTCCTCTAAACAAAGATTGGCCGCGAAAGGGGAATCCCCGCCCGTGCAGAGCATGGAGGCGCTGCGGCCATCCTCCCACCGAAGCAGCAGGTTCGTCCAGCCTCCCTGCCCTACAGACATCACCTGCGCGGCGCAGCCCTGCATCAGCATCATGATGGGCTCCAGCTGATGGATGCCGTAGGTCTCCAGCCCGTTCGGCCCCCAGGTGCTCACGGACTTCACGCGCCTGCCCCGGAGAGCTTCATATTCCGCGGCAAAGCGCAGGGCCGAGGTGGAATAGCAGGGTGTCCTGTTAGCCTCGCCCAGGGCGAAGATGGCCTCGGCGGTCTTTCTGTCCGGCGCGAAGGTCTTGTCGATATAGGTCTTCTTGCCGGAGCGCAGGGGAAGCTGCGACAGCTCCTCATGCATCTCGCAATTGTCCGGGGACAGCACGATCAGGGCATCGCTCCTCTCGATGACCTCCTGGATGCTCCCGCAGAGGGCGATGCCGTGCTCTTCGCACCACTGGGCGGAAGTCTTGCCGGTGAGGGGGCTGTCGATCATGCCGTAGGCAAAGGCCGCCTCCATCTCCCCGCCGCTGGCTTTCCGCAGCATCTCGGGATAGTTGTCCGCATGCCACTCGTCCAGATAATAGTCTATAAACCCGATTTTCATAAGTCCCTCCTTTTATGGCAGCGCTTTCCGGCAGCCTAAACCCGATTGTTAGAGCCCTGCCCGGATGTCACAATCCAATAACGCTCCAGATTGATGTCCATATCCGGTTCGTGTACCGTACATTCATATATGCCGCCATTTTTGAGGATTGTCCTCCGGCTGCCCTCATTGCTGTCCGCGCAGCTTACCATCACCTTATCCAGCCCCAGCTTCCCGCACTCCAAAAGCACGTCCCGGAGCATCCTTGCGGCATAGCCCTTCCGGCGTTCAGAGGGGCGGACGCAGTAGCCGATATGTCCGGCAAATCTCTCCAGATATTCATTCAGGTAATGCCTGACCTGGATGGCTCCCACCATCTTGTTATCGTCCTCACGAATATAAATAAACTGCGTGGCGGTAACCATGTCCGGCGGACAGGTCTCTTTCCTCAGATAATCTTCCACTTCCTTTATCCAGTCGGAGATTCGCTCCTGCCGTCTGAGGGAGCCGCATCCGTCCATGCCCCCGCCCTCTGTCAGGAATTCCTGACGGTATGCCTGTATTTCGCTTTCATATTCCATGGTCGGTATGACCAGCTTCATCGTCCCATCCTCCAATCCCAGCCTGTCGCCGCTCCCTGCCTTATGGGATTCGGCTATATGGAACCTTTCCGGTTCCGCTGCCGCCCTGTACTTCAGACAGTGCGCCGGGGCCCTAGGGTCCGGCGCACTGCTTCAGGCTTATCCCGGCGCTGTCAATCCAGCACGATTTCCCTGTGCTGCTCGGCAGAGTCATAGATGGCCTGCAGAATCCTGGCCGTCTTCAGCACCGTATCGATGTGGGAGGGAAGCTTCTCGCCGGTGCGGATGCATCTGACGAAAGAGTCGATTTCCGTCTGGAACATATCCTCGCTCTTGCCCTCGGGCGTGAATTTCACCAGCGCGTCATGCTCCGCGGTGTACACAGTGAAGTCTCCGCCATACTGCAGGCGGATGCCCCCCTTATCGCCCATGAAGTCGATATAGGTCTCACTCTCGCCGATGTTCTGGGCCCATGCCCCGTGCATGGTAAACATAGGCCCGTCGGTGCGGATCAGGGCAGTGACGGAATCGTCCACGTCATAGACACCGTCCTTCACGGGAGGGCCTGCCCACATTTCCTTATAGGTATATCCTTCGATGTCCCTGCCAAGCTTGCAGAAGGTCTCGCCGGACACCGTAAGGGCTTTCGGATCACCCAGGCAGTACATGGTCAGATCCAGATAATGCACGCCCCAGTCAATGAGCACACCACCGCCCGCGATTTCCTTAGTGGTGAAAGCGCCGCCCAGCCCGGGGATGCTCCTGTGGGCCCGGAAGCTGATGTATACGTGGTAAATCTCGCCCAGGCGGCCTTCCTGTATGTACTCGCGGATGCGGTTCACCTGGTTGTTGAACCGGTTCACCACGCCGATGTTCAGCACCTTGCCGCTCTCGTGCTGGGCCTGCTGCATGGCCACCGCCTCCTCATAGATCCTGGCGGCGGGCTTCTCGCAGAGCACGTTCTTCCCCGCCTTCAGCGCATCGATGGAGATGACCGAGTGCATCCTGTTGGGCGTACAGACTGACACCGCTTCCACCTCCGGGTCTGCCAGCACCTCCTTGTAATCCACCACAGCCGTACCGCACCCGTACTTCTCTACAGCCGCCTGTGCCCTCTCCGGGATGATGTCGCAGAAATACTTGATTTCCACATCCCCGTTCTTCATGTAAGAGGGGATGTGCGCACTGTTGGCGATGGTTCCGCAGCCAATGACTGCCACTTTCATTTTGTCCATAGGTATCTTCTCCTTTCAGGCCTCCCGTCACCAGGGAGCCGCCCTGTACTTTCATTCTGCCACATATATAGTAAAAAGACAATACTTTCTTTACCGGAATTTCTCTATCCTGCACTATGACGCGCCGGATGGTATCGTCCCGCCTGACCTGCCGGATGAATCCGGCAGACTCCCGGCGTATTTCCTCATTGGGAAAGCTCTATGAAAAAAGCCGTGATTCGGAATAACTTCCATTTCCAATCACGGCTTTCACTCTATTTTTTCGCTGCTTTTTCCCCGGCAGCCTTCTTCTCTTTTGCAGCCTTTTCTTCAGCAGCCGCCCTGGCCGCTTTCTCCTGAGCCGCTTTCAGCTCCTGCTCTTTCTTCCGTTTCAGCTCCGCCTTTTCGTTCTCTTCCCGCTGCTTCGCCTCGGAAAGCCTGCTGCTGATCCTGGTGAGCCGGTAGATTTTCTCAATCGCCCCATCGTCCAGCATGTCCGCGGACATCCGCCACTCCCAGTTTCCGCCCAGAGTGGAGGGATGGTTGATTCTGGCCTCCGCGTCCAGTCCCAGGTAATCCTGGACAGGAATGACGCAGGTATTGGCGCTGCTCATCATGGCCATGCGGACGAAATCCCAGTACTTCTCCTCATCCGGCGTGGAGGCGTTGTTCATATACTCCGTAGCGAAGGCCTTGGATTCCTCGTCCAGCCCCTTGTACCACTGCACCAGCGTCTCATTGTCGTGGGTTCCCGTATATACTACGCAATTCCGGTCATAACTATGCGGCAGATAGTCCGTCTCCTCCCTGGGGTCAAAGGCGAACTCCAACACTTTCATGCCCGGATAGCCGCTGTCCTTCAAAAGCTGCACCACCGTATCCGTCAAAAATCCCAGATCCTCCGCTATGATTTCCTTGTCCCCGAGCTTATACTTCAGCACCCGGAACAGCTCCATGCCGGGGCCTTTCTCCCAATGGCCGTTCTCGGCTGTCTCGTCCCCGAAAGGAATGCTGTAATACTCATCGAAGCCCCGGAAATGGTCGATCCGCACCACGTCATAGAGCTTGAAGCAGTGGTCCAGCCTCTGGCACCACCAGCGGAAGTCCGTCTGCCTGTGGTAGTCCCATTTGTACAGGGGATTCCCCCAGAGCTGTCCTGTGGCGGAGAAAGCGTCCGGCGGACAGCCCGCCACGGCGATGGGCTGGAAGTCGGCATCGAACTGGAACATCTCCGGATGGGCCCAGGCATCCGAGGAATCGAAGGCCACATAAATCGGAATGTCCCCGATGAACTGTATTCCGTTATCATTTGCGTATTTTTTCAGTTTTTTCCACTGGACATGGAATTCGTACTGGAGGTACTTGTAAAATTCGATGTCGAAATAGCATTCCCTCCTGTAGTAGTCCATGGAGTAATCCCAGCGCTTCTTGATGTCCTCGGCCCACTCCTCCCAGGCGGCCCCGTCAAAGCGGAGCTTCACAGCCATGAAGAGGGCGTAGTCCTCCAGCCAGTCCGCATTCTCCTGGACGAAGCGGATGAAATCGGGATTCTGGGCGATGTTGCTGCGCTCGTAGGCCAGGTGCAGCAGGGGGAAGCGCTCCTCATAGATCTTGCCGTAGTCCACCTTGGCAGGGTCGTCCCCGAAATCGCAGGCCGCGCATTCCTCCTCGGTCAGCACGCCCTCCTCTATCAGCGCCTCCAGGTCGATGAAATACGGGTTCCCCGCAAAGGAGGAGAAGGACTGATAGGGAGAATCCCCGTAGCTGGTGGGCGACAGGGGCAATATCTGCCAGTAGCTCTGGCCCGCCTCCTTCAGCTTGTCCACGAAATCATATGCCTCCTTGGAGAAGCAGCCGATGCCGTACTTTGACGGCAGGCTGGCAATGGGAAGCAGAATACCACTTGCTCTCTTCATAACTATTTACCCTGTCCTTTCTTAGGAATTTCTTTCACAATTCCTTGCGTTCCAACGAACGTTTGTATCCTGATTGATTACGGCTCCCCTTTCGGGAAAGGGACTGATGCGTCACGGGAAACCCGAAAAAAGGTATGTCTGTACAGCGGCATCCTCAGCATGGAAGTGTTCCAGAGCCTCCGGAAATCCGCGTTCTCCACTTTCCGATTGTAACCATTCCCGCTGCAGTTCGACAGCTCTGCCAGAGAGTCCGCCAGGAAAAGGCCTGACTCGTCATAGCCTACTACAGGAACATAGTGCAGCCATTTCCTGCCGGGATATGTGCGGATGAGAACGATGGGAGGGGTCCCGCCGGCAATCTCCCTTTTCAGCGCGTTCAGGTTTCCGGTGCAGTAGACCGCTTTCAGGCCCTGCCGGGCCAATAGCTTCTTAACGCCCCGCGGGTACACGGAACCGTCCCTGCGCCTGCACGGCATTTCCCGGTACAGCCCCTCACCGGACGCATCCTGTCCGAAATGCCGCAGCACGAAAGCGGAGGCATAGGCGGAGCACTCCATGGCCGACTGGAAATCGATCCGGTTCGGGCCTGTCGGCAGGAACCGGGGCGGATAGCATCTCCGGGCAAAGCACGGGCGTAAAACCCCCATCAACAGGCAGTCTGCTATCGTGATGACCATAACTGTCTGTAGAACGGTTGCCGCCAAAAAGCGGAGAAAAACCGGATTGCTGAGCATTCCCATGAAATCGGCCCTCCTTAAGCCTCTATGAGGCAGCGCCTTCCCCCGCCCCTGTCTTCCCCAGGAGCATGCCGCTGCGGGCCGCCACCCGGACGGCTCCTTCCGGCAGTTCCACCTGTCTGCGGCAGTCCGTCTCCCGGCCGTCCGCCAGAATCTCCCAGCGCCCCGGTCCCGGACCGTCCTCAAGCCCCGGGCTTTCCTCGGCCCACATACTATCCTCCGGCAGCCCTACCGCGAAGTCCTCCTCGGAACCGTTATATACGATGAACAGCTCTTCCCATGGGGAAGCCCCGCTGCCGGGATTCCGATCTGCGCCGCTCCGATTGTCCACCCGGAAGGACACCACGCCCTCCCTGTGGATTTCCTGGCAGCCGATCCGCTCCGCCGCGGAGGGGGATTTGTCGCACAGGCCCGGCAGCTTCTTCCGCAGGCGTATCAGTCCCCTGTAATACTCCACCAGCTCACTGTACTCCGCCGCCCTGCTCCAGTCCAGCATGTTCAGCTCCGGCGGGGCGCAGTAGCTGTTCTCGTCCCCCAGCTTCGTCCGCCCGAACTCCTCTCCCGCCTGCAGGAACAGATTCCCCTGACAGGTGAAATAGATAAAAGCGGCCAGCTTATTGGCGGCAATCACATCCTCATGCCGCCGTGAGAAATCCCCATTCCCCCCATGCATGGACAGCACCAGCTTATCCCAGAGGGTGTAATTGTCATGGGCCGAGACATAATTCATAATCTGTCCGCAGCTTTTCGGCACAAAGCAGGCCCCGCCGTCCCGCCAGCCGGTCACGGCGTGGAGGATCGCCTCCTCCTGTCCCGTCCCCCCATTGACGAAGCCGGGCTCAAAAGCCTGGAACACACTGCCCTTGATGGCATCCCTGGTGTCATCGCTGAATATCGCAATCCCCTCATCCAGACAGCCCGCGTTTTCTTTCATCGCAGCCATAGTCCCGGCCTCCATGGGCGAGGGACCTGCGCTCCATGGCTCTCCATAGAGCATCTTCTCCCCCGGGCCGAAAGCCTCGTCCAGTTCCCTGCGGATGCGGTTCATCAGCTCCACCGTGAGAAGCCCCATCAGGTCGAACCGAAATCCATCGATGTGGTATTCCCTTGCCCAGTACAGGACGGAATCCGCGATATAATTGTCCACCATGGCCCGGCCCGCCGCGATGTCATTTCCGCAGCCGGAACCGTTGGACAGCCGTCCGTCTTCTCCATGGCGGTAATAATAGCCCGGCACCATCCTCTCCAGCCAGGAATCCGCATGGTGGGTGTGGTTGTATACCACGTCCATCACCACTCTGAGACCGTTTGCGTGGAGGGCCTGAATCATCTCTTTGCACTCCCGGATGCGCACCGTTCCGTCCGAAACGTCAGTGGCGTAGGAGCCTTCAGGCACATTGTAGTTCACAGGATCGTAGCCCCAGTTGAACTGCCCGGCATCCCCCGCCTCGTCCACAGACCCATAGTCGAAGAAGGGGAGCAGGTGCACATGGGTCACGCCCAGGCTCTTCAAATACGCCATGCCGGTAAGAGACGGACCGTTGGCCGGACACAGGCTTCCTGCAGCACCCGCGGCATCCGCAGAATGCAGGCTGCCCCCAGAGCCTCCCGCCCCGATGCCCTCCACCGTGAACGCCTTGTACTTCCCCCTGAAAGCTTCCGGCACGCCGCTGCCCTCATCATAGGAGAAGTCCTTGATATGGAGCTCATACACAATTCGCTCTCCACATTCCTTTGGCGGCACATCCGCCCCAAAGCCCTCCGGATCCGTCTGCCGCAAATCCACCACCATGCTCCTGCCCCCATTGCAGCTACAGCCTACCGCGTAAGGATCCGCCGTCCGCCTGTCCTTTCCCTTTATCCGCACAAGATAATCATAGTACATCCCATGCAGGCTCACCGGCAGTTCCAGTTTCCACACGCCCCTGTCGCAGGCACGCAGCTCTCTTCGGAACCAGGCCCTGGAAGTGCCGCTCCGATACAGGAGCAGTTCCACCCTCTCCGCCAGGGGGCTCCACACCTTGAACACAGTCCGCCCGTCCCTGCAGACCGCGCCCAGATCCTTCCCGTCATACCGATATCTTTCGTTGAATTCCCTGCCTGCGGTGAACTCTGTGTTCCGCCTTAAGCCTTTCCTCAACTTCTTCCTCTCCTTCATAAAATACTGACAGAAGAACCTTCTTCCTCCCACGGCGCTATCCCCAGTTTACATCACGCGGCCCCCAAAGTCAACAATTCTGCCGGACTGTCAGCATTCCGTCTGCCCTTTCATTTTCCGAAACTCCATGGGGCTGCAGTTCACCGCCTTCCGGAAGACGCGGTTGAAATAATAGATATCGTTGTACCCGGAGGAAAAGGCGATCTCCGTCACGGAATCCGAACTGTTCAGCAGCAGCTCCTTGGCCCGCTCGATCCGCACCTGCTGCAGATAATCCCCGAAGGAAAGCCCCGAAAGCTTCTTGAAGATGATGCAGAAATAGCTCCTGCTGCAGCCGATGTATTCCGCCACGGTGCTGGTGGAGAGATCCTCCTCCAGATGCTCCTTCATGTAGATGACGGCCTTCAAAATCCTCTCCGCGTCGCTCCCCAGAGACCGGTCTGCCATGCTTTCGTATACTTTTGACCGGTAAGACGAAAGCCACTGCACAATCTCCTCCGTGTCGGAGAAAAGGGGCACCATGATTTCCGGCAGCTCCAGCATCCCCTCCAGCTCCCCGATATACCGGGCGATCATCATCTCCAGCCTCCGCACGTTGGACGCCTTGGGCTCCACCTGCGAGATCAGCTCCTTCAGCCGCTCGAAGGCCCCGTCGGAGAAGAACCAGTGCTGGGTCCTGCACACCTCCCAGATAGCCGCCAGCTCCTCCCCCATCTCCTTGGGAGGCACGGCCTTGTTATTGCGCTGTTCGTATTTCTCCAGAATCCGCTGGAGGATGGTGTCCCCATTGTCCAGCTCCATGGAGGTCTTGGAGATATAGTCCAGTCCCCCCAGCCGCAGGGTGGCCTGGACATAGGAGAAGTTCTCGAAGAAGGACAGCACCACGAACTGCACCTCCGGCTTGATCTTCCGGCACTCCTCCATGAACTCGATCCCATTCATCTCCGGCATGTCGATGTCCACGAACACCAGGTCCACCGGGTGCTCCCGGACGAACTGCAGGGCCGTCTTGCCGTTCTGCACGTCCCCCGCCACCACCATGCCGTAGGCCTCCCAGTCCATCAGGGACACCAGGCCCCGCCTGGCCAGTTTGTCGTCATCCACTATCAGAACCTTGATCATGTATGCTCCTTTGCTATCCGCACCGGAATGATGATGGTCACCTTGGTGCCCCTTCCGATTTCGCTGTTGATCGTCAGGATGGACTCTCCCTTATAGAAGCCCTCCAGACAGTGGCGCACATAGCGCAGCCCGATTCCGGCCGTATCCCCGTCTCCGTTGTTCTTGTAGCAGAAGGGGCGGTTGAGCTGCTCCAGCTTCTCACGGCTCAATCCGCTGCCGTGGTCCTGGATGGTGATGACCGCGCAGTCCTTGCGCTCATCCTGGAATATCCGGATGTCCACCACCCCCATATCTCCCAGGCCGTAGCGCAGGGCGTTCTCGATCAGGGGCTGGAGCAGCATCCGGATCGTCTCCGTCTCCAGGTACTCCCCCTCCTCCACCTCCATGGTGGCCTCGAAGTCATACCGCTGCCGCTGGAGGTTGATGTACTTCTGCGCGATCTCCACCTCCGTGCGCAGGGTGCTGCTCTTCTCCTCCTTGCCCAGGTTGTAGGCCAGCAGGGACTTGAAGTCCGCCAGGAACCTGCTGATGGACTCCTGGTGCTCCAACTGGGCCATCCACTGCACGGAATTCAGGGTGTTCAGGAGGAAATGGGGATTGATCTGGTACATGAGCTTCTCCCGCTCGGTCTTCTGCCGCTCCTCTTCCTCCGTCTGCACCTTGGTCAGGAGGTTCTTGATGTCCACCTTCATCTCGTTGATCTTGTGCATCAGCTCCCTGAATTCCCTGACCTCCAGGTCCTCGCTGACGGGCTCCAGCTTCCCCTCGCCCACCTCCTCGATCGCCTGTTCCAGAGATTTGATGGGGCGGCCCAGCATGTTCCTGGTGGCCAGCATGATCAGCAGGGCCGGAATCGCCGTGAGCACGCACAGCAGGAAAATCTTCTCATACCATGCGATCATTTCTTTCAGGTACTCTTCCTGGGGCACACCGTTCACATAGATGAATCCCATATCCGACCGCTTTGCCACAAGATAGTAGTCCCCGAAGACTCCCGAAAAGCTGCCGTCCTCATCCAACGCCAGATCCAGGACCTGTTCCCGGGCGAACAGGTCGCTGTTGGAAAAGAGCACCTTTCCGTTTTCATCCAACTGCATGGAAAGATAGGAAGCGCCCCCCCTGGGCGCATAATCCTCTATATTGGATTTCATCTCGATGTAGATGTCCAGCGTCCTGCCGTCAAAGACCTGACGTTCCTCCAGCAGGGAGACTACAACGATCTCGCTGCTCTTCCTTTTGGATTTGTGGAGGGCCTGGAACTGGTTCTCCCCGATCTGCATCACGCATCCGGCGGCAAAATCCTTGTCCTTGAAGGCCACGCTGTCGAACAGCTCCTCCTTGGTGTCGCTGTCTATGTATATGGCCAGGTTCACATAATTATTGATGAAGCCGATGGAGACGATCTCATCCTCCAGCTCCCGCCTGCGCTGGTATTTCTCGAAATTGTTCTCCGAATACAGGTAATCCTCCAGCATGGAGCCGATGCTGCCGTCCTCCCCCATCTGCTGCATCATGCGCACCATGGTGAAATAGCAGAATTCCAGATGGTCCATCTCATTGCTCATGTTGGCCATCAGGGAATTCTCCAGGCGATGCTGCTCGACGGACTGGATGGTGATGCTGGAGACCATGTAGAGGGAAAGGATGCAGGCAACCAGTCCGATCATGCTGATCAGGAGGATCCGCCCCTGCAGGGATTTCGTGATTTTTTCTCTCATCATATCCAGTCCGTCCTGACGGCGATTCCCAGCTCCTCCAGCTTCCCATAGGCCATCTCCACGATCCCGTCATAGACCTGTTCCGGGTCGTGGCAGTCGGAGCCTACGTACACCGAAAGCCCTGCCTCCCTTACCTTTTCCCAGAATCTGTCGAGGGGATATTGGTAGCGCTCCCCCTCCGAGAACTGTTTCTTCCCTCTGCGGAAGCCATTGGCATTGTACTCCAGCGCGAAGCCGTATTTGGCCGCGCCCTCCACGATGATGTCGCAGGCCCTCTCGCAGTGCGCATCCCAGGGCAGGTCGTTTAAGAAAATCAGGTCGGGATGTGCGGCGTACCTGAAATACCCGGTGCGCATGGCTTCTACGATGTTCGCGGCGTAGATTTCGTAGTCCCGGGTATCCGGCAGCTGGTAGACATTGATCAGCTCGCCGTTCTCCTTTTCATAGAAGTGCTGGCCCAGCAGCAGATAGTCGCAGTCCTCCCGGGATAGGAGCTTTTCATAATAGGCCCTGTCCTCCCGGACATACTCGCCCTCGAAGCCCCGGGTGATTGTCAGGCTGTCGCGGTAGGCCTCACGGAGGGCAGTAATCTCCCCCAGGTACTCGTCCAGCTCCTGATAGGGCATGCGCAGGCCGAATCGGTCGTCATAAAAGGGCATGTGGTCGGAGAAGCCCAGCTTCGATACGCCTGCCCTGACGGCTTCTTCCACGTATTCTTCTGCGCTTCCTCTGGCATGGCGGCATCTGTCACAGTGAGTGTGGTAATTTACACGTTGGATTGTTTTGGTCATGGTCCTTCTCCTTTTTTCTGGTTGGGATTGCACGTAAAGGAGGTTCCGGCCGGGGGTATCCCCGGGCATTAGTCGGGGCATCCCAGGTCGTTGGCCGGGGCATCCCAGGTCGTTGGCCGGGGCATCCCAGGTCGTTGGCCGGGGCATCCCAGGTCGTTGGCCGGGGCATCCCAGGTCGTTGGCCGGGGCATCCCAGGTCGTTGGCCGGGGCATCCCAGGGCATTGGCCGTGATTCCCGCGCCGCAAGAGCCTCGCGCCCCGTCGCGCACCCGGAACCGGAGCCCTGCACAATGCCCCGGATGGAGATATTATACCATATCCCGTTTTCCCCGCACAATAGGAATGGAACAACCTTTATAGATACATCCGCATTTCTCTTTCCAGGAGGGCGTCCGTATGCGTCCTGATGATAATCGGCGTACCGTCATGAGTGAGACGTCCTTCCGATACGCCCACCATCTCTTCCGTCAGAAGGTTCTCATAGCTGCCGTCCGCCATGTGGGCGGCTATCTCTCCGGTGTAGCCCTTCAGGCTGAATATCCCCACCACGCACTCCTGTCCCATCTTGCACCACAGATACGCTACGTCCTTGTCGTCATCCCCGAAGCTGCCGTAGATGCCGTCTGCCGTAAGCTCTGTCCTCTTGATTTTCGCGCATCTGGCGATGAAGCCGGAGATGTCCTCCCCGCCCGAGAAATCCGTGGCGTCTTTCTCGAAGATGCTGGGCCTGTGGGAAAGCATCCTCTCCTGCCCCGCGTATACGAACGCGGTCCCCTTCAACAGGAAGCTTAGGGCCGTCCAGTTCAGGATGGACTGCTTATCCTCCACATGATGGGCGATTCTGTCCTGGTCGTGGTTCTCCAGGCAGCGCAGCTTCACGAAGTTCTCCGGGTATGTCCCCTCCTGCTTCTCGATCTCGTCCAGGTACAGGGACAGCGGATGCGCGTCCTTTCCTTTCACATAATGCAGGAAGGAGGGCCAGATATCATAATCATAGCAGATATCGAACACCTCGTACAACTGGGAATCCGTTGCGCAGTACCCTCCCTGGCTGCGGATGAACTTGATGAAATGCTTCTCCGTGGACTCTGCCAGCCAGATGGCCCCGGGCCTGACCTGCTCCACCGCTTCCCGGGCCTGCCTCCAGAACTCCACGGGGACTCTGGGGGCCACGTCGCAGCGGAAGCCGTCCACCATCTCGGCCCACATCTTCAGGGTGTCGATCTGGTACTGCCACAGCTCTTCCTTGCCATAGTCCAGATCCGCGATGTCGCTCCAGTCCGGCACCAATGTCACGGTGTTCCCCTGTGCGTCCCGCTTGAACCAGTCCGGGTGATTCTCTATCAGCCAGGAATCCGGCGAGGTGTGGTTGTACACCACGTCCAGGATGCACTGCATGCCCCGCTTATGGATCTCATCCGTCAGGTGCTTAAAGTCCTCCATGGTGCCCATGGCAGGATCCACTTTCCGGTAGTCCTTTATGGCGTAGGGGCTCCCGTCCCTGCCCTTCCGGTTCAGGACGCCCGTGGGCTGTATGGGCATGAACCAGATGATGTCCGTTCCCAGGGCCCGGATGCGGTCCAGGTCCTTCTCCACCGCCGCGAATGTCCCCTCAGTCGTATGGTTCCTGACGAAGAGGGAATACATCATTTTCTGTCTCAGTTCAATATTGGTATTTGCTGCCATTTTCTCTACCTCTTTCCATCCTATTCACAACAAAACCCGGATGCACAAAAGCGGCGGGATGAAACTCCCCGCCGCCTCGTTCCAGATTGCTTATTCGTTCACGGCTGCCGTGACTTCGTCCAAGATTTCCTGGCCGCCCTCAGCGTACCACTTGGTCACGAAGTTGTCGAACTCGTCAATGGGAGCCTGGCCCAGGATGATCTTCGCAAAGGTCTCCTCCTCCAGCTTCTGCAGGTTCGCCCACTTGGTAGCCATGGTGTCCGTCTGGCCGCTGTAAGCGTTGAAGATCGGCTCATAGCCTTCCTCCACCAGAGGTCTCTCACCTATCATGATGGATACCAGACGGGGGATGTTGGAAGCCGCAATCTCATTCTCCAGATCCCAGTACTCTATAGAGAAGTCGTCCTTGGGATCCTTCTTCAGCACTTCAATGGCATCCAGGTCGCCCTTCAGCAGCTTGCGGCCGGTGGTGTCCACGTCTTCCTTCTTCACCTCGCCTAAGTTGAACTTCTTCAGCCACTCGTAGGAATATTCGATTTCGTCAGCATTATCGTACACGTTGAACAGAGGATATACGCCGGAAGTGGAGGTGTCCGCCACCTTGCCCTCGTTGACCCAGCTCTGCTCGTTCTCAATCAGGTAGTTGATGATCTGTATTGCGGCTTCGGGATGCTCATAGCCCTTGCGCACGCATACATACTGCCTTGTAGGATCGGCCATGGGGGAGTAGAACTTCCCATCCGCTGCCAGAGGCGCCATATAGGCCATCCACTCCTGGCTGCCGTCCAGAGTCACGCTGTCCACGGTATAGCCGCACCACCAGGGTCCGAAGAAGATGCCGGCCCTGCCTGCGGTCACAGGCTCAAGTGCATCGTTTCTGACAAAGACTTCGGGATCGATCACGCCGGCTGCGTACATCTCGGCCAGCTTCGCCAGGGCATCCTTGGTCTGAGGCTCTACGGATCCATAAGCCACCGTGCCGTCGCCCTTGTCCAGCCAATACTCGGGATAGGAATTATATGCGCCGAAGACGGGATCCAGGCCCCAGCGGTTTCCGCCTACATTGATCAGCTGGTCGCCGGATGCAGGTCCTACGATACCGATGGTATTGTCGCCGCCAAGCTTCGCTTCCACAAATTTCTGGGCCACCTCGATGACCTCTTCCACAGACCTGGGAACCTCCAGCTCCAGCTCATCCAGCCAGTCCTGACGAATCCACATGATATTCACGCCGCCTGCAGTGATTTCCGGAGCGGGAATCGCGTACATCTCCCCATTGTAGGAAATGGCATCCATCAGGGCGTCTCCGCCGGAACGGACATACTGCTTGAGCTGATCGGAAGCATACTCCTCAAAGACATCGGTGAGGGGCTGTATCTGGTCGTATTTCAGCATGGCAAGATACTGGGTCTGCCCTACGTTCACGGCATCCGGAATGGTATTGGACGCGATGCAGAGATTGATCTTCTGGCCGAAGTCGGAGCTGGCACAGATCCAATCGTACTGTACATCAATGTTCAAGTCTTCCTTCAGCCACTGGACATAACGGCTGTTCTCCACGGATTCACCCTCCGCAAAGGTGGTGTTGGGATCCAGGCCATGACCCATCTTAATGGTAACGGTCTCCTCAAAGGGCTGCAGAGCCTTGGAACCGCCGGCAGCTGCCTGGCCGCCCTCCTCGGATTCCTCTCCGGCATCCTCCCCGCCATCGGATTCCTCTCCGCCGGCCTCGGACTCTTCACCGGACTCCTGGGGAGCCGCGGAAGACTCTTCACTGGATTCCGGCGCGCTGCTGCTGCTGTCTCCGCCGCCGCATGCAGTCATGCCCAATGCCAGGCTGCCGACTAACATGAGTGAAACAAGCTTCTTCAATTTCATAATACTTCCCTCCTAATTTTATTTGTATTTTCGTTGGGATTCTATGTAAGGGCAATCATCCCTTCACGGAACCCAAAGTAATACCTTTGACGAAATACTTCTGCAGGAACGGATACACGATCAGCACAGGCACCATGGCGATGAAAATCTTCGCCGCGTCCAGGGACTGGTTGTTCAGCTTGGAAGCAGCCGCAATCTGTTCCACGTTCATGGTGGAGTAGTCCAATGTCACCACCATCTGCTGGATGTAGGTCTGCAGGGGATAGCTGGCCTCCTTGGTGCTCAGCACCAGGCCCTGGAAGAACTCGTTCCAGTAGCCCACGATGGTGAACAGGGTAATGGTGGCGATGCTGGGCTTGGCCAGAGGGATATAGATGGAAGCCCATATCCTCCAGGGGCCGGCCCCGTCCACCAGCGCCGCCTCCTCCAGCTCGGAGGGGAGGTTCTTGAAGAAGTTCATGGCCAGTATCACATTGTACACCGGAAGCCCGCCTGCCAGCACCAGGCCCCAGATATTGTCGATCAGCTTGTAGTTGCGCATGGTCAGGTACCAGGGCACCGTACCGCCGTTGAACAGCATGCAGAAGATCAGGAGCCACATGAACATGTTGCGCTTGGGGAACTGGGCCTTTGTCCTGGAAAGGGGGTAGGCCGCCATCAGGATGCAGCCCAGGCTCACCAGAGTTCCCAGCACCACCCTGCAGATGGAGTTCCAGAAGGCCTGGAAGAAAGCGCCCTCGCCTACGATCTTCTTGTAAGAGTCCACATTGAAGCCCACGGGCCAGAAGGATACCAGTCCGGCATTCACCGCGTCCTTGGAGCTTAAGGATACACACAGCACGTACCAAAGGGGCAGCAGACACATGAGGCCGATCAGCACCAATATGATGACGTTTATGACATCGAATACTTTCGATCCTACAGAATTATCTTTTATATTCATGGTGTCTCCTCCTTATTAGAATAACTTATATCCCGCGAACTTATCCGCCATCCAATACCCTAAGGTAATCAGCACGAAGCTTACCACGGATTTCAGCAAACCCACCGCTGTGGCCAGGGAAAACTGCAGATTGACGAGACCGGCTCTGTACACCCATGTATCCAGGATGTCGCCCGTGGAGTACACCAGCGGATTGTACAGGTTGAAAATCTGGTCAAAGCCCGCGTTCAGCACATTGCCCAGGGACAGGATCGCCAGCAGTGCCACTGTCATCTTGATGCCAGGCAGGGTGATGTGCCAGATCCGCTTGAAGCGCCCCGCGCCGTCCACAGCCGCTGCCTCGTAGAGTTCAGGCGCGATTCCCAGCATAGTGGACAGATAGATGATGGCATTGTAGCCGAAGTTCTTCCAGATGTCCGTGCCGATGACCAAAGGCCGGAACATGCTCTCCATGCCGAAGAAGTTCACGCTGTCCCCGCCGAAGAAGTTGATCACCGAGTTGATGGGGCCCACGTAACCGAAGATGTTCAGCACAATCTTCGCCAGGATGACCCATGACAGGAAATAGGGAAGATATACGATGGTCTGAATGGGCCGGTACAGCTTCTGGATACACAGCTCGTTCAGCAGAATAGCGAACACCAGGGGCACCACCAGGTTCGCTATGATCTTGCCCATGGCGATTATGATGGTATTGGTCAGGACCTGTTTGATGTCGCTCATCTGGAACATGTACTCGAAGTTTGCGAAGCCGATGAACGGCGACTTCCACATGCCCAGGCCAGGGTTGAAATCCTCGAACGCCATCACGATGCCGAACATCGGCACGATGTTGAAAAGCACCAGCCAGATGATTGCCGGTATCAGCATTATGTAGTAATGCTTCAGGAACTTTTTATTGAACATATTCCCGCCCTCCTTCAAGTTTATGAAGTTTTCATTTGTTGATAATGCATATTTTATCATTTTCGGCAAAAGCTTTCTATGTGATATTGTCAAAAAATAAAAGTGATCCATTTCCAATTTCGACTGTTTTTATCGGAAATATGATCACTTTTAAGTCAGTTTTGTAAAATTTGTTATTTTTGAAGAGAACATTTTTCATGCCGCTTTGGCAATATGCTGTCCTACCAGATGAAAAGCTCCCTGCCGTTCAGCTTCATTAACGCCTCCAGGAAATAGTAGTCTCCGTAGATGATGGAGAACTCATGCTCCTGGTCGTGGTAGGCCGCGGTGCATTTCTCCAGGAGATTGTCCTCCTCCTCGTTCCAGCGCACCCGCTCCTCCGCCAGGGCCCCCAGCATCTTCAGGGCCGCTGACAGGTAGATCCTGCTCTGGCGGCCTTCCTTCAGCTTGGCCAGCTCTATCAGGCCGCAGGAGGCGATGGCAGCCGCCGTGGAATCCTCCAGCGCCACATCCACAGGCTGGCGGAAGTCCACGGGGATGAAGCCGCTCTCCGGGATGTTGGCGATGAAGTAATTCGCCACACGCTCGGCGGTGGCCAGGTAGGCCGGATCCTTGGCGTGCAGGTGGCTTAATGTAAAGCCGTACAGCGCCCAGCTCTGGCCTCTGGTCCAGGAGGAGCCTTCCCCGAAGCCCTGGCCGCCGTAGCTTTTCACCATTTCGCCGGTCTCTAAGTCGAACTCCACGATGTGGTTGGAGGAGCCGTCCCCCCGGATGAAGCTCTTGCCTGCCGTATCGGCATGGCTCACGGCTATCTGGGAGAACCTGGGGTCTCCGGTCTCCTCGCTGGCCCAGTACAAGAGCGGCAGGTTCATCATGCAGTCGATGATGGCCCATCCCCTGTGGTCGTCCGGCCCCCAGTCGTTCCAGGCCCGGATGAAGTTCCCCCGGTTGTTGAAGCGCCCGGCCAGGTTCCCGGCGGCCAGCAGGCCTCTGTTCCGGGAGGCGGGATTCTTGGTCACGCGGTAGTCCGCAACGGCCGTGGGGAGCCACCGGAAGCCGTTGTCGTGGTCGAGCCTGTTGATGTCCATCAGGCAGGCGTCCAGCTTCCGCTCGTTGTCCTCGGCAATCTCCTTGTAAAGTTCCTTTCCGGTCAGGGCGTACATCTGCCACATCATGCCGCCCCAGAAGCCGTTGGTCCACCAGCCGATCTCCTCCCCGGACTTGTCGTCATGGACGCCGTGGAGGGTGGTGTAGGGGATTTTGTCCTTTGACCGCTCTGCCACTCTCTCCAGCTTGTGGGCCACCCTGTCCAGGGTCTCCTGGGCCCATTTGATTTCCTGTTCGTTTAGCTGCATTGTTCCTCTCCTTTCTTATATCAAAGATACCTATCCATCCATTGCCAGCGCTGTCATAACAGCATCTTCAGACCACCGCCTCGACGATTGTCCTGCCATCCATCAGAAGCTTTTGCACGCCTGTCTTCTTATTTTTACTGAAATTGAAACTGACCATATAGCCCTTTGTCAGATGATAGTCATCCAGATAACCAACCAACTGCCGTTCCCCACGACTGTTGTACTCATTCCCCCGCCAAATTTTCATCTCACAGACATACTGCTCTCCCCGGTAATCAATGATGATGTCCGTCCGCCTCATGTCGCGGGTTCTGGCTTCCACGTAGTAATTGCCCGCTCAGCATCTCCTCCGACAGGAACAGATTATAGAGCCTGGTCTCAAAAATCCGGTTTGCTATCGCTACCGCCCCATCGTGGCTTTTTATCATCCCAAACATTCTCCCGATATCCAATACACGGTTGTCCGTATTGAAGACAAATTTCTCGCCCCTGAACAGGATTGCATAGAAAGTACGCTTCAGCTCCGGGAAATCCTCCAGCTTCTTCACCATATCGTCAAACAGCGGATTGGACTCAGCCAGCAGTTCTTTGACGGCCTCCGTCACGCCGTTCTTCGTCCATGCGGAGCATCTGTCTGGAAAGCCCTCTTTTCCCGGAACGACCATATCCATAAGCTCGCATAAGCGCGACACCAGAAACGGATAACCGGAGGTGTAATCATGGAGCAGGCCTGCTATCAGCGGAATGTCCATGCCAACATGATGATTCCCCTCATACTCCGCCAGCATCCCCGCGATGTCCTCTGCCGAAAAGCTCATATCCAGAGCCAGATTAGCCGCGATGTTCCAGGGACTGTTGTACTGATGCTCTGAATTCTGCCGTATCCGCAGCTTCAGGTTCCGGACATCATAGACTCCTGCCAGGATGACAGACTGGAAAGCGGGCTGTCTCTTCCTGGCCAGGAACTTTTTCCGAAGCAGTCCCAGAAAGGTGATGAAAATTCCATGGTTGCCCGCCTGATCCACCTCGTCCACCATCAGCACCACCGGGCGGTCTGCCTCGCCGCACAGCCTGGAGATAAAGCCGGACAGCTTCATCATGCTGTATCCCTGCGGAATCTCTTCGTTCAGCTCCCGGCATTCCCCGCGAACCGCTTCGGAGATGCCCTCCACGCCCTCATAGCAAAGGACATCATTCAAAAGCCCTAAAAAAGTCTGGCAGAAAACCTCCTCAGAACGGCACAGTTCATCCCCTATGCCCTCGAAGCTGATGGAAAAGACGCTATAATGTCCCGACAGCTTTTCGGCCAGCAGATTCATCATTGTCGTCTTTCCGTACTGTCTTCCTCTGTTTATAGTGAAATACTGTCCTTTGTCAACCATCTGTACGATTTTCCGCAGACGGCTGTCCAGATTGACCATGTAATGCTCCTCCGGATAACATATGCCTGCCGTATTAAAGCATTTCTCCATATTCTTGCCCTCACCAGCAACTCCGTGACTACATCTTATACTGCATAACGATTTCACTTGCCGTGAAACCAGACTGCATAACACTGACTGGTTCAATCGCATGATTACATTAGGCAGTATTCAGCGTTATGCAGTATAAAAATGTATGATTTTATTTTAGCATAGATTTGCGGAAGTCTCCACTCAAATTTTTCCATGTGCTGATCTGTTGTCGTCCCCTCAGTGCCGCACCGAGAAATAGTTCATCAAGATCCCCTTGATATGGCTGTAGCGCCTGGCGTAGGAATTCTCCACCCGGATCAGCTGCAGACCGTGGGCCGCGCAGATCTCGCTCTTCCTCCTGTCTCTGCTCAGCACCACCTCATCCTCGAAATGCTCCTTGCCGTCCAGCTCGATGGCCAGCACCGGGCGCGGCTCCTGACCCTGCTTCTCATAGACCACGAAGTCGAAGCGGCCTGAACGGAACAGGTCGCTTTGGTCCATGTCCTCCGCGAAGACCTGGGAGATGGGTACCTCTTTCTGTATGGTGAAGCGGTTCTGGGACAGCCAGATGTTCTCCAGGGCGTGGTTCAGGTTCTCCAGAAAGGCCTCCTCCGTGGCGGTGCTGAAGGGCTTCACCCCCAGGGCCCTGGAATTCGCCGTCTTGCGGGTGACCCGGGTCTCGCCGTTCTTCTTCACGTACTCCACCAGCTCATACAGGTCGTCCTCCGTGCCCTGTCTGTGGAGCCTGGCAAGGTTCGCGGAGTCGGAGAGCAGGATGAGGCGGTCCCTGGCCCGGGAGGTGGCCACGTTGATCAGCTCCTTATTGTTCTTCAGCCATTCGTAAGTACCCGCCTGGGTCTGGTCGGTGATGGCTGTGGAGAACAGCACCACGTCCTTCTCATCCCCCTGAAAGGCATGCACCGTGCCGCAGGACACATGGGAAAGGCCCTCCCGCTCCAGGGCCTCCTCGATGAGCTTCCTCTGGTTCACGAAAGGCGTGATGACCCCGATGCTCTGCTCCCTGTGGCACCTGGCATAGCCCAGGATTTCCTCCACCTCCCCGGGGGCCGTATTGCGCAGGGCCTCCCCCCGGTTCTTTACATCCACGTACACCAGCGGGCGCGGCTCTTTGCTCTCGGAGCAGATCTGCAGCCTGGCGTTGTAATACTTCTGGTTGTTGAATTCGATGATCTTCCTGTTGCAGCGGTAGTGATTGTGCAGCAGCACCTCATCGCTGACTGCGTCGCAGGCCAGGAAGGTCTTGTAAATGGAATTCTTGCAGTAATCGTACTCCTCGGCTACATTGTACTTCTTCCGCAGCTTCCGGTTGGGCGCCTCCTCCAGGAGGATCACCGGGTTCAGCTGCTGGGGGTCCCCCACCAGCATCAGGCTCTCCCCCCGCAGGATGGGCACCAAAGATACCGCCGTGTTGCACTGGCTGGCCTCGTCCATGATGACCATGTCGAACATGGGGCCCGGCTCCCCCAGCCTGTGGGCGGAGATGCAGGTGGTGATGATGATGGGGAAGATTTCCTGGAGTTTTTTCACGTTTGCGGTCTCTGTCAGGTATTTGGAAAAAGCGGACGTCTGCTCCTTTTCCTCCATGTCGAATAAGATTTCCCGTAATTTCGTATATTTCTTATCATCCAGCTTCTTCAGGTACCGGGCCGATGTGTAATAGAGATACTTGCGCAGCTCCTCCAGGTCGTTGTCCAGCAGAGCCAGGGCATCCCCGTCCGTAATCTCCCCCATCCGTCCGATCCGGTTCTGAACCTGCTGGAGCTGCCTGCCCTGGAGATCCGCCTGAAAGGGCAGCATCTCCAGGGACATCCGCATCCGGCTCTGGTACTCAAGCATCCGGTTCAGGGTCTCGCTGCGCTCCTTCAAGTCCAGCATTTCCTCGTATCTGCGCAGCAGGTTGGACAGGTTCTTCGCCCGGTGGGCCCTGTCGTCCTTCCTCCGGTCCAGGGTGCCCTCGAATACGGTAATCCCCTGGGCCTGTTCATACAGTTCCCGGATATACCCTATGGCCTCCTGGACCTTGTCCACGTTTCCCAGCCGCAGGACGGGAAATGGAATCCGCTTCCCCTGATACTCCATGGCTGCCAGCTTCTCGAACACCGTATTGACAGGGTGATTGTTATAGGAAGCAAAAAGTACCGTCTTTTCGTTGAAAAAGGCAGTGACGATGGTGTTGAGGATGGTATTGGTCTTCCCTGTGCCGGGCGGGCCCTGGATGTAGGCCACCGGGTACTTCATGGCATTGTGGATGGCCAACAGCTGGTCCAGATTGGTCTGGCGGCCGATCAGGGCTAAGGGATAGTTCTTCCTGCGCAGGGGCCTGTCCAGAAGGTCTCCGAAAAAGGCCTTCAGGGGCACCGTGGCCCTGTCCTCGTCATACATCCTGATGATGGCCTGGTATTCCCCGTGGAGATCCAGGGCGATGTCCATCCCCAGACCGATGATATATGGCATGTCGTCCACCCCTGACACCCTGCCGCTGTGCTTCATGACGCAGTCCTTGATTTTCTCCTGATTCCGCTCAAAATCGCCCAGGAGCTCGTACTCGTCCCCGTCCAGGTATCTGCGGATGTTCTCCTTGGTCTCCCCGTAGCGGAATTCCGTGCAGATGGTGATGTCCTCCTCCGGGCGCAGGAGACGGCTTTTCACGTCCAGCTGGAGCTTGCGGCAGGCCAGCACGTAAAGTCCCCTGGCCGTGTGGATGCTGAGCACGTTCATGGCAAGCTGCTGGATGGAAAGCCTGGTGGCTTTTTCCTTTTCTTTCTCCGTCCTCCTCTGGAAATTCCGGACAATGGTACGGAACTGCTCTCCGTCCAGCGCATAGCCCTCCCCGGTAAAGCTCTCCCTGTCCAGGTAGCGGACCAGGGCGAAATCCGAACGATAGGGCACGGTGTCCATGCGGTTGCACATTTCCAAGTAATTCAGAATCTTCAGGTTGGGGGAGTTGCGGAAAAGGGATCTGTATCTGTGGGGATTCAGGTAGATGTCCTCCACCAGCTCCTCATTGACAGGCTGGTAAGACCCTTCCACAATCTGAGAGCTGAGAATGGAATCTATATAGATGGCGTCATAGCTTTCCGTGGTAAACCGGCCAAGGTGCAGGCCGTCTACGGACAGGGTGCGCTTTTCCGGATTCAGGCTGCGGATGCCGATCCAATACTTCGTGACCTGAACTTCTCTGTTCCTGTACTCGATCTGCAGCCATTTTCCCTCGTGGATGGCCCTGAAAATGTCACGGCAGATATTGTTCATCGGAATGCTCCTCTTCCATGGAATGCCCTTCTTTCATTGGCTCCCTGCACCTCTTTATACATGTTTTTGCGGTTTGTCTCATGGCCGCCGGGTCTCCCTCCCTTTCAGAGCGCCGGGAGAGCGTTCTCTTCGCTTAAAGCTTGGCTACATATTTGGCGCGGTCATCCACGGGAAGCTTCAATGCATCCATGGCCTGCTCGGCTGTCCATTTCATGCTGTCCATCAGGTTCTGTATGGATGCCAGGATGGCGTTTTCTCTGCCTTCTGCCCTGCCCTCTGCCCTGCCCTCTGCCATTCCAGATTCTCTGCTCTTGTTTCTCTCTTCCTCGATTTCTTCCTTCATAAGCGCTCGTAGTGCATCACACATGGCAAAATCCCTCCTTACCTCATCGTAGACTTTCTCATTCGCAGAAATGCTGACCTGCAGGACTGCCTCCACATTGTCCCTGTCCCCCGGTGCCGTCAACAATGCCGCCTTGCCTATGAAAGTCCTGATATCTTCCTCTCTGGCATTTCTGGATAGAATGCGCAGCCCGCTGTGGGCCTTAGGGCTTAGCTGCCCTGTCACCACAATCTGTGTGGCGAACAGCACATTCCCCTCTATATAGTATATTCCCGGAAAACGCTGTTCAACCTTAAGTCCCGCTTTTTTCAAAGCTTTCAGCAATTCCCTGGGACATCTCTCCCGGAAAATCGATACTGTCAGCTCTTCCGCGGGAACTTCGTCCACCGTCTCCCCGAATCCTTTGTACAGACATGCATATCCTATCGTCTTGTAGTAGTCGTCTATGGACAGTCCATCCTCCGGACTTTTGTACTCTACTATATAAACGGCATTTAATTCTTGCCAGTCGTATAGCACAGCCAGTCATGCCGTTTATCCGGTTTTGGGGCAAGATTTAATCGCTACATATATATACATTGTATCTTTTGAAAATGCGCCCAATCTCATTCTCAATGCGTACATCCGCCAGCTTCTTTATAATGAGCAGATCCATCCGAAGCGGCGCTTTGCTCAGATTGTATTCTCTCTCAAACGCAAGCGCGTCTTTATTGGAAATCAATTCAAGCTCTGCCGCACTGTAGAAACCCGGGTGCCATTGAATCGTTGCCTTTTCAAAGGAATGCCCTTCTTCAAAGGAATGCCCTTCTTCAAAGGAATGCCCTTCTTCCTTGTTCCCCGCCACCGCAAGCACCTCCTGTCTGTACCTCCATTCTATCATCCGCCCCCCGGAAATGGCAAGTGCTTCGGTTGCTTTTTTCCGCCGATTTGTTTATAATGGAAAAAAGACATTACAAATGCAGCCCGTTTTCAGATAAGAGGCAGGTCATGTATCAGGTCATCATAGCGGAAGACGAGTTTTTCGTGCGGCTGGGCATCAAGAACAGCGTCTCCTGGGAAAAATACAATATGCAGGTGGTCTGTGATGCCGGCAATGGCGCGGAGGCCCTCCGGGCTATCCAAAAAAGCTGTCCTGATGTCCTGATCACTGACCTCCTGATGCCCGGCATGGGCGGACAGCAGCTGATTGAATCCGTGCGGGACGCGGGGCTGGAGCCCTATATCATCGTCATCACCTGCCTGGAGGAGTTCAAGACCCTCCAGAAGATGATGTCCCTGGGAGTGCGGGACTATCTGCTGAAGGCCACCATGACGGAGGCCGAGATACAGGCCAGCCTCCAGAAGGCCAGGGAGGCGCTGGACAAGCAGGCCAGGCAGCTCGAACCTGCCCGGGCTCCTGTGGGGAACCGCTTCTCCCAGCTCATGCAGGCCTATCTGGCAGATGAGTCCCTCTGCAGGCAGACCCAGGGCGCGCTGGAGGAACTGAACTTATCGGCGGCAGGAGCCATCCCTGCCATCCTGGGATACATCGAGGAGATTTACCAGGGGGACAGCCCCGCCTCCGGTTTTTCTGCCGGGCATGTCTGCCAGAAATGGCTTATCAAATGGACACCCTGATGGGCAGCCTGTCGGATATCCGTCTTCAGTTCATCCAAAACAAGGACATACGCTTCCTTTACGCCAGGTACGCGGACGCAGGCGCTTCCATCACCCTGTACGATGAAAACGGCAATTCTCTCCTGTCCGCCCCCGAGGCCTCCCCTGCGTCCGCCAGCCCCGGCTCTTACAAGGTATTCCAGGATACAGTCATTACCATCCCCCTGACCCGCACCGGGTGGTCCCTGACCGGCAGAATCCCCTTTTCCGTATTTCTGCAGGGCTCCCTCCCTCTGCTTTTGACAGTAGGCTCCATATTTCTGGTTGCAATTTTTATGGCTGTCCTGCTCTCCTCTGTGGCAGGGCGCAGACTGTTGAACCCTTTCCAGGAAATCACGGCTCAGATGGAGCCGATTAACTCCTGGGGCGACCGGCAGGCGCTGTTCACGGAAGAGGGCATCCGGATCAAAGGGCTCCGGGAATCGTTCCTCGATGCCGCCGGGTGCCCCACGCAGCCAAAAGCCCGGGAAGACAGAATCCTTTCCTGCCATGAAGGCCATAGGTATGCGCTCCGTGTGGCGGGCGGAACCGTTGCCGCCAAGGACGGCGGCTTCTTGATTTTGTCTCAGGAGGAAGAATTCACCCTTTTCCCGGAAAACATTTGACGTTAAAAGCGGGCAGGAACTTACCCTGCCCGCTTTTAAGCCTTCTTACTTCTAAATCACTGTCAAAATCCCCACCGATTTCAGGAAAAGAATCACCAAAAGCACTGGCGCGATGAACTTCACCATCACCACATACAGCCCGCGCCTGCCGAACCTGTCTCCCGTCTTCTCCACCTCATCGATGACAGCCTTGGGCTTCAGCAGCCATCCCACCAGGAGACAGGTTCCGATTGCCACCAGCGGCATGAACAGATTGTTGCTCAAATAATCCATGATATCCAGAATCTGCGCTATGGCCCCATTGGGCAGCTCCAGCTCGAAATACCACTTGTTATAGCCAAGACATACCACGATTCCCGCGGTAAGGGCCACCGCCATCTCAATCAGAGACGCCTTGAGCCTTGACCAGCGGAACTTGTCCATCAGGCTGGAGACCACAGCCTCCATTACAGAGATGGCGCTGGTCAGCGCCGCGAACAGCACCATGGCGAAGAACAGGCCGCCGATGACATTCCCGATTCCGCCCATGGCCGAAAAGACCTTTGGCAGCGATACGAACATCAGGCTGGGCCCGGAAGCCTCCATTCCCTCCCTGCCCATGAAAGTGAATACCGCCGGAATGATCATGACGCCGGCAAGGAAAGCAACCAAAGTGTCAAAAATCTCAATCTGATTGATAGAGCGCACAAGATTCGCGTCGTCCTTTACATAAGAGCCATAGGTCACCATGATTCCCATGGCCACGCTCAGGCTGAAGAACAGCTGCCCCATGGCGTCCAGGAGCACACTGAAGAACCCCTTCAGCGTGATTCCGCTCAAATCCGGCACCACATAGATCCGGAAGCCCTCAAGCCCCGTCCTGGTCACGCCGTCGGCATCTGTATGGGAAATCGTCAGGGAAAAGACGGCGATTCCCAGCACCAGAAGGATCAGAATGGGCATCAGCACCTTGGAAAAGTTCTCAATCCCCTTATTTACGCCCAGGATGATGACTACAGATACCACCGCAAGGAAAATCGCCAGCATCACGATGGGCGAGACCTCGGCGGTGATGAAACTGGTAAAATAGCCGTCCTCCGCCGCCTGCATGCCCTCCCCGGTCAGGTACGCCAGAAAATACCTGATCACCCAGCCGCCGATCACGCAGTAATAGGGCAGGATGATCACCGGCACCAGCGAAGCCAGCACTCCCAGGAATCCCCATCTGGGCCGCAGCTTTGTGTATGCCGTCAGGGGACTCTGCTTCGTCTTCCTGCCGATAGCGATTTCCGTGACCAGAAGCGTGAAGCCGAACGTCAGCGCCAGAATCAGATAGACGAGCAGAAACAGCCCGCCGCCGTCCTTTGCCGCCAGATAGGGAAACCTCCAGATATTCCCCAGCCCCACGGCGCTTCCGGCCGCTGCCAGCACAAAACCTACTGAGCCTGAAAACGCGTTTCTTTTTTGATGTTCCATAGTTTTCCTCCAACCTTTCTCCGACATGTCTGTTTTATGACAGAATTTCGATTATCCAAATGCCATTGTACCAATTGTCAAAAACTTTTACAATAGTCTTTTGATAAAGAATCTGCCCTTTGTCTGAAAGGAAAAAGGATTCGCGCCGATACGGCTTTGTTCAGCCCGCGGGTCTTCCCCCTACCCGCTCTCCCAGCCGAACTCTCGTCTCCCATCCCCGGCGGGAATTCTCCAGGATATCCTCATCCGGCAGGGCCGCGCCTTTCTTCGTCAGGAGAATGACCGTGGAGCCGCCGAAAGCGAAACGCCCTTTCTCCCATCCCCGGCGCACACGCTCTCCTCTGAAATGGTTATGAATCTTCCCCACCAGCATGGCTCCCACTTCCATCTGAATCATTTTGCCGAAATGCTCTGACCTTATCACACAGTACTCCCTGGTGTTCTCCTTATAGACAGGATACCTGTCGTTGGCCACAGGGTTCACCGTGTGCAGCACTCCCGGAATCCTCACGGATCCTGTCACCCTGCCGCCGTCCGTATAGATATACCGATGATAATCCTCCACGCACAGCCGGAACACCCACACATACCCTCCGGCGTATTCCGCCGCCAGCCTGTAATCCCGCAGGAGGCTCTGCGCTGTGTACCGTGTATGTTTGATTGTAAATTCGCATTCCCCGTCCACAGGATAGACGCTCACTCTGCTGTCGCAGGGACTGATCAGCGCCTGGGGAGAGGAATCTATGCTGCGCGCCCCTTTCGCCATTCTCCTGGTGAAGAAATCATTGTAGGATTCATACTCCTTTTGCTCATAATCCGCCATGTCAATGGAATGGCTGCGCATGAACCAGGGAATCAGCGCTTTTGAAAACCCTGAATCCAAAAAACCCCCAACCAGTCGCGAGACCGCCGGGGATACCAGGGGCTTCAGCAGCGCCCTGCCGAGCACATGGCCGTACAATCCCTTCAGGATACGGTCCTGCAGGGATTCAGCCTCCACGATTTTTCCTCTTCTGTCAACCACCAGACCCATAAGATACCTCCTTTACAGACTCCCCTTGATCAGGTTCCGCCAGCCGTGCCAGGCAAAGAGAATCACCGTCACTGCCACTGCCACCACAGCCACGATCAGGAGTACTTCCCTGACGGAGGGCTTGCGGAGCTGGAAATTCAGGATAAAAAGAAAACCCACCAGCGCCACCACGATATGCAGCGCCACCACAAAAGCCATATGGCTGGGAAACAGCGGGGAGACAACGAACAGGATGGGCAGCGCGATGGCCATGGAAGTGATGGGCAGGCCCTGATAATACTTACGCGCCCCCCCCTTCTTCGGCCTGGCGCTTTGCCTCCATCACATTGAAATACCCCAGCCGGATCAGTCCGGCCAGCCCGTACAATGCCAGAATCGCCATGCTCCAGATGCGGTCCATCCCCAGTTTGAAGCAGATGACAATCGGCAGTACGCCGAAGCAGACGATATCGCACAGGGAGTCGATCTGGATTCCAAAGCTCTTCTCATCCTCCGTGCGGTTCTTCTTGGTGCGGGCAATCTTCCCATCGAACATGTCGCACAGCCCCGATAAGGCCAGGAAGAAAATCGCCCAGCGCAGATTCATGGTGCTGGCGCTGAAGATTCCCGCCACCGCCGATATAAAGCTGATATATGTAAGTATCACCGTGTAATCATAAAATCCTATCATGCGAACCCCTCCTCACATTCCGTCGCCCGTTCCAAAAGTCCTGTCTATACAATATGCCCGTCATCCGCGCAAATAGTCGTAAATAGCCATAATTAAACAAATAATACAAAGTGTATATCGGCAGAGTTCCCCGATTATTTTAGCCCCTTTTTTCTGCCCGCCGGAAAGTGTAGTACAGCTGGGCCGCAATCGTAAAGAACGCGCTGATCAGAAGCTCTCCGTAATACCCCATCCCTCTGGACAGAACCATGGCCGGCAAAAGCACCGTCCCAAAGACCGGGGCGAATATGTTCATGAACAGGGCCTCGCTGATTCCCATGCCCCCCGGCAGCGGAAGCATATCCACCGAGACGGATATCACAGCCTGCAGGAACACCACATCCCACACAGAAGTGCCCCGCATGCCAAAGGCCTGATATACCGTCCATGTCACTGCGAACAGCGCCATACGCTGGACAAAGGTGACAAATATCACCCGCCAGATCACTCCCGCATGCTCTTTCAGGTACAGAGCAGTCTCCCGGTATACCTCCATGGATTCGCCCAGCTTTCTGCCCCTCTCCTTCTTACGTTTCAGGAAACGCCGCCGCTCCAGCCATTTCATCCCCCACCGCAGAATGGACTCCGTCAGGACCGGATGGAACACCAGCACTGTCATGAAAGTGACGCAGAACACATTCAGCGCAAGTCCCAGATAAAAGACCGGGAGGATTCCCTCCAGATACCGGTGCAGGAAATTCCGGCCGAAACAGACGACCCCCAGGCCGATGACCACAAGCACCAGCTTGTAGGTGATGGTCACCACCATCAGTATCACTGCTGCTACCGGGATGGGTATCTTCTCTTTTTTCATATAATATATCTGCATAGGCTGGCCGCCGCTGGCCGAGGGCGTGATGCAGCTGAAAAAGAATCCCACAGAGGAAAACAGAAAGCAGATTCTCTTCTTCAGGCGGATGCCAAAAGAGCCCAGCATATGCCAGAGAATGACGGACTCGCCCCAGATGAAGAACAGCACCAGCGCGGCGCCGGGAATCAGCCACCTTATGTCCGCCTCCCTGATGGCATCCATCATCCCTTCCAGGTCCTCCCCGTGAAAGACGCCGTAAACAGTGAGCGCGAAGACCGCGGCCACAAAAAGAGCATTCCCGATTATTTTTTTCCTGGAATTCTTTTTAACCTGGAATTCTTTTTCTTCCATAATCTCACGAGTCTCCTCCTTCCAGCCGAAGTCCTCTGTTGATTTTATTCAGAATCTTTTCATAAGTACCCCATACTTTCGGTTTTTTTCCGATGAAAAGACAGACTTCCGCAAGGAGGATTCCCCCGATTACATCCGGTACCACATGCTGCTTCGTGGTCAGCGTAGAGACGCAGACCATCAGCGCCAGCACACAGGAAAGCCCGCGGTACCATAAGGAGACGCTTCTTTTGCCCCGCAGCCCGATATAGCAGAACCAGCTCACCAGACAGTGGATGGACGGGAAGAGATTGTCCGCCGCGTCCGTGGCATACAGGCCGATTATCACCTGGTTCCAGAAGCCCCCCTGCTCCACCAAAGGCCTGGTATTCGTGGTGGGATAAAGCAGATAGAAGGCCAGGCACACACACCTGGACAGGAAATCCGCCGCAAAAAACTGACAGACATGTCGTTTCTCCTGCCTGGCAATCAGGATGTAATTGGCGATCCAGAACAGATAGCAGCCCAGGTAAATCACTGCCGTCCACGGCACGAAAGGTATCAGCCGGTCCAACTTTCCCTCTATATTATGGTGGGGCCATCCTCCGGCAATCACCCGGGATCCAAAGTACACCGTCATATTCCAGACGACAGCCACGATAAGCGGAATCCTGCCATAGGGCGGAATGACCGCATTCCATATTTTTTTCAACTTTTCCATATCTATTCCTGTTTTCTCTTTCCTATAAAATCCATTTCCTATAAAATCCATATAAGAATATAGCAAAATTTTCCCTGTGGCTCAATACGTTTTCCCATATCTTTAATAAATCTTTAGAGAATATTAAGTCCGAATCCCTCCCGCCCAATACGCAAATATGCCAACGTCAGAGGCAAGCCGTCCAACGTTGGCACATGGATTTATCATCTGTTTTTCGTATCTCTCACGCCCTCCGGCAGCGCAGATACTCAGTCCGCTTTCGCAAGCCTTGGCATCTCCGCCATGCGGAGGGTGGTGCATCCGTAAGGGTAGAGGCGCTTCGTCACCGCCGCCCCCGCAGGCCTGGCGGATTCCGGCTTTTCCTTACACATGCCGTCTTCTTTCCTCCAGTCCAAAGGCACCATCTCCATCTCCAGCATGACAGGGGGCTTCTCCCGGTCAAAGGGCATAGCGGGGAACTCTTCATGCACTACATTTATGTCTTCTTTCCCGAAGCCGAACGCCCAGTCCGACTTAGGTCTGATAGCGTAATCGCAGTAAGGGAACTTCCTCTCCACGCCGTCCCTCTCGTACTCAATCCGCTCATACTCCGCCTCTATGGGCAGCGCGTAGAACAGAGGGCCTCTCCGCAGAGCCGCCATGCCGCTTGGCCGTTCCACGAATTCCGGCTCAAAGGTAAAGGAAATCTCTATCTCCTCTTCTCCCCACATTTTCCGTTTCGTAAAGAAGGTGCCGGGGCAGGCCTGCTGCACTTCCTCTCCCATGCGTACCCGGGCCGACTTGGCGAAGCCCGGAATCCGCACAGAGATTTCAAACTCGAACCGCTCCTGCGGCAGGACCTTTATCCGGAGCGTATCCCGGAACGGATACCGGGTGTCCACCCACAGGCACACATTCTTGCCCAAAACGGATGTCTCCACCCGCACAGGCGCGATGGCCGTCACCGCCAGCCCCTCTTTTGTCCCCATCACCGCGGACAGGGCGAACTTGGGCCAGCCCTGGTTGAAATTCGCCGTACAGCAGCCGAAATTGGGCTCCAGGCCAAAGTTGTGGGACTCTCCGCTGTTGGAGCAGAAGACCACTTTCTCCTCGGGCACTTTGGTGCATTCCACCTGGTTGGTCATCTGGTCATACTGATGGGTCCACATGTCCGCGCTGACCGTAGTAGCCAGACCGTTAAAAGCTGCCTGTTCCAGCAGATCTCCCCAGAAAGGATTCCCGCCGACGGAAAGCAGTTCCTCGTAGGAATACATGGCCTCCACCACGCTGCAGCACTCGCTGCCCTGCAGAGGGCTGGTCCCGGCCAGGCACTCATCCCCCGTGAAATGTCCGATCGCCATGCCATGCTCCTTCATCAGCTTCCGGTAGAACTCCAGCGCAAAGGCATCGCAGTCCTCCCCTGTCAGGAGGCTCATCTCCGCCCTGGACTTTAACGCCATGGCTACATTCACCACATGATTCACATAAGTCCAATAGCGCTTCACATCGGGCTTCTTAAAGGAAAGCTTTGTATACAGCTTCTCATAGTCGATGCCGCAGCCCTCCAGCACATAGGCCAGTTCGTCCATCCAGGGCTCCGGTCTCCTCTCGTGGAGCCACAGCAGCGGAATCATGCACTCGAACCACCGGGCCGCGCCCCAGCCGAACAGGGTCTTTGCGCTGATATGGCAGAGCAGCTGCTTCAGCGCCCTGTACACCGCTTCCTCGATGCGCTCATCTTTGCTGCAGGCCTCATAGACCACCAGCACCTTGCAGATCAGGAAAGCCGCCCACACATCATACCGTTCCCTCTCCTCCACGCTGCAGGGACAGATCCAGCCGTCCTCCTGCTGCCCGGAGAGGATTGCGTCTATGTAGCGCTTCGCCCTGGCCTGCAAACCGGCATCCTCCAGAAGCCAGGCCAGCGGGATGAAGCCGTCCAGCCAGTAGGGCACTCTCTCCCAGCCCTCCCTGTCGCCTCCGATCCACTTGCTGTCCCGCACATCCGGCCAGATCAGGTCCAGATGCCCGGATAAGCCCCTGGCCTGGAGCTCCAGCTGTCTCTTGAGCCAGCCCTCCGGTCTGATATCCGCGGGGCTTAGATAAGTCAGTTTTCTGTTCTTCCACTTTGCCGCATTCTCTTCCATCGCTATCTCCTTTATCATCCTGGTTCATCCTGATCCACAGTATACCATGCCTGAATTCTTTTTACAATTTCCTTTCACAAAAAATCCTGCCGCTTTCAGGGCACACTTGTCCGCACGAATCATTCCGCGCCCCTCAGCTCCCGGCAAGCGCATGCTTCACGGCTCTGTCGAAGTCCTCCTGCAGCAGATCCGCTCCCTCAAGACCGCTATGCAGACGGACCAGTCCCTTTTTCATGGTTTACCACGCTCACTCCAGGGCGTTCTTCATTTCCGGCGTTATGCAGTATATCTATTCCATCGGCGCCTGTCCCCTATTCTTTTACCGCGCCCGCGATATTTTCCACAAAAACCTCTTTCATGAAGCCGAACAGGACAATGGCGGGGAGCATGGCGATCAGGGTCCCTGCCGCCACATTGCCCCAGTTGATATCATACCGTTTCCTCTCGGGGAACGGAAAGGTCTACTCCATCGGGTGCCCTCCCCAAAATGCCGGCCGGATTCCCGGCGACGCGGACTGGAAGAGCCTGGAAAATGAGCTGCGGTGCAAGAGCCCTCAGGAAACCGCGGACAGGCTATGCTCTTACATCGACGGCTTATACCCTCTGGTGTATAACTTTGTGTACCTCATCCAGCCTATTTATGAATTGCTGATCCGCCTGAACTATGCTCCGTCAAAGGCGAACTGGGACTATTTTACCGACAATGCTTTCTGGTCCTCCCATGAGAACAGGAACGAGATTCTTCTCCTGATCAAAGAGGAAATCTCCCTCACCTGCCTCTCCAAATCCCCGGAGGACAATCTGCCTGTGACGGAGCGGGCCAAGGCTTTCCTCACGGAGCATTACCGGGAGCGGATTTCCATGGAGATGCTGGCGGAATCCTTCCATCTGAATCCCCGGTATTTTTCCACTTTGTTCAAAAAGAAAGAGGGGGTCTCCCCTCTCGATTACCTCACCGGGATACGGATGGATGCCGCCAGGAATCTTTTGCTGAACACGGACATTCCTGCCTCTGAAGTCTCTTCCCTTGTGGGATATGAGGATCCCAGGTATTTTTATAAGGTGTTCAAAAAATATACGGGACAGACGCCGACGGATTTCCGCAGTTGACACTGCGCAGCTCCCTGCTCTTCCATTGAGGCATGGCTTTTAACTTATTTGTTTTTAAATTATACTTTATTGCTATAATACATCATATACTTATAAGGATGCATTCTCTTTTTCCGATTTACTGCACATCATTGCCATTCTGCCCATATACTGCCGGAAAGCTGGCAAAAGCTATTGACTTTTATATATTATTATATATACTTTAATATATATTCAACTTTCCTTATCAATACACTGTCCCACCCATATCCTACCACTTACGGAGGTAACTGACTATGCAAAATATGCACTGGATCCAGGGCGACAATATCTGCGAATCCCCTCTCTTCCGGAGAAACTTCTCTCTGGAACAGCTTCCCGCAAAAGCCCGGCTGGAAGTCTGCGGACTGGGCTATTTCCACCTGTACGCAAACGGAAAGCGGGTGGGCGACCAGGAATTCGCCCCCGCGCCCACCAATTATGCTTCCACTTTGGGATGCGATGTGGGCTATCCCGTCTGGGAGGAGCGGACGGCCTACCGCTGCCTGTATCTGGAATATGACCTGCTGCCCTGGCTGGCCGAGGGAGAGAATGTCATCGGCTTCCACCTGGGAAACGGCTGGTTCCACCAGACCAGGCGCACCGCGGAGGGGACTTTTCCTTTCGGCTTCCCGAAGCTCCGCTATGAACTTCACTTAAGTTGGGCTGACGGAAGAGAAGTCCTGCTGGAAAGCGGCCCGGAGACTCTCTGGAAACCCAGCGGGATTCTGGAAAACAATCTGTTCTATGGAGAGACCCAGGATTTAGCCCTCCTGGAGGAAAACTGGTGCACGGCAGATGCCGACAGGTCCGGCTGGCAGCCCGCAAGGCCCTCCCACGGGCCCCAGACACAGCTCGCCAGGCAGGACTGCCCTCCGGACAGGGTCCTGGGCAGCTTAAGCCCCGTCCTGCTGTGGGAGGATGAGGGCAGAAAGCTGTACGACTGCGGCGAGAACATTGCCGGATGGGTCACGGTGCGCTGTTCCGGCAGGCCCGGGGAGGCCGTCACCGTGAAATACGCGGAGGAACTGACCCCGGACGGGCACAGCCTGGATTTCGCCTCCGCCGGCGGAGACAGCCAGATTCAGGAAGACCGTTATCTCTGCGGCGCGGCGCCCCTGGAAGCCCGCCCGCGGTTCACCTGGCACGGGTTCCGCTATTTCCAGATAGAGGGGCCGGGGGAGGCGCTGTCCGCGGCGCTGGTGTGCACGGACGCGGCCGTCACCTCTTCTTTCCGCTGTTCCGATTCCACTTTGAACTGGCTGTACGATGCCTATATCCGGACGCAGCGGAACAATTACCACGGCTGCATCCCCTCCGACTGTCCCCACAGAGAACGGCTGGGCTACACCGGGGACGGACAGCTGACCTGCGAGAGCGCCATGATGACCCTGGACACAAAGGGATTATATCGGAAATGGTACCGGGATATCCTGGACAGCCAGGGCGCGGACACCGGGCATATCCCCCACACCGCCCCTTTCCTGGGCGGAGGCGGAGGCCCCGGCGGCTGGGGCGGGGCGGTCTATCTCGTCCCCATGGCCTATTACAAAGTTTACGGCGACACCGCGCTGATAGAGCAGGGTTATCCCGCCGTCCTGCGCTGGCTGGAATATATGGACTCCCGCAGCAGCGGCGGCCTGATTGTCCGGGAGGAAGCGGGCGGCTGGTGCCTGGGTGAATGGTGCGCCCCTCCCGCGGAGGAGGGCATGCTCCCACCCGAGTTCATCAACACTTATTACTATATCCTGGGAATGAAAGCTTTCCGACAGATGGGCCGGATGCTCGGCCAGACAGAGCCCGTCTGGCTGGAAGAGCGCATCCGCGCTTCCGAAGAAGCCCTCCTGCAGGCCTATTTCGACGAAACCACCGGGGATTTCTGCGGCGGCCGGGGCGGAGCCAACGCCTTTGCGCTGAACCTAAAGCTGGGGGATGCGCGGACAAAAGAAAACCTGGCCGCCAGATACAGCTCGCCGGAGAATCTGGACACAGGCATCTTCGGCACGCCTGTGCTGTTGGAGCGTCTCTTCGCGGACGGCCAGGCCGATCTGGCTTTCCGCCTGCTGACCGGCAGCGGCCCGGCCTCTTTCGCGCGGATGATGCAGGCCGGAGCCACAACGCTGTGGGAAGACTGGGACGGACATACCTCCCACGACCACCCCATGTTCGGCAGTCCGGTGAAACTGCTGTTCACGGAAATCCTGGGGATAAAGCAGCGGGAAGACAGCTCGGGCTTTGCGGACTGCTTCCTGGAACCGGCCGACATAGCCGCTCTCCAGTGGGCGGAGGGCTCTATTCGGACGGCTGCCGGAACCATTTCCGTCAGATGGCGCAGAAAGGACGACGGGAGCATGGAGGTCACTGGCGGCCCGGACTCCCGCTGCCCCTGACTCCCATACCAGGGCGGGAAATGCGTCCTGCCCGCGCAAAGGGACACCTGTCAGCCCAGGTGCCCCTTTGTCTGCCTTATTCCTCTCCGTTCCTGTACTGGGACGGAGTCAGCCCCAATTCTTTCTTGAATTTCCTGCGGAAGCTGGACACGTTTTCATATCCCACCGCAACGCAGATATCCTCCACGGAATCCTGTGTGTTCCGCAGCAGAAATTTAGCCCTTTCCATGCGCATATTCCAGAGATAATCCGAAAAATTCTCGTGGAAATACTTCTTACACAGATAACTCATATACGCAATACTGATATGGAACCGATTGGCCAGCATGGCGATGGAAAATTCCGAGGAAGCGTAATGGGCTTCGATGAATTCCTGTATCTGCCCGCTCTGTATCGTCACTCCGGCCAGCTCCTCCTCAAACAGCTTTATCAGCGAAATCAGGGCATCGTAAATCTCTTTATTTTTCTCCTGGTAATCAAAGCTCCTGATATAATAAAGGGCCTCAAAATACGTGCCGTTATAAGCGCTGAACTTGATGTTCTGCTGGTTCATGTCCGTGATGATGGTCGTCAGCACCTCCGTCAGCACGCTCCTGTAATAAAAGGCCGGAAAGTCCGACTGCTCCAGGGATGCAAAAATATGACCCAGGGCCTGCCCGGCCTCCTCGAACTTCAGCTGCATGAGCCGTGAGGCGAATCCGTTCAGCTCACGATAGGGATAGGGGAATCCGTCGTCGCCGATATCATCCCCCAGCTCATCATAGAACAGAACGGAGGCGTTCTCCCGGTGATTCCAAGCGGAGCACACATTCGTGTACAGATTCGGAATGTCCAGGGGGGAGGGGGAACCGTTGCTCAGCACCACCAGGCACCCGGACTCTTTCTGATAGTCCCGCATCAGTTCCTTTAACACCGCGTGTTTGTCCCTGTCCTGCCCTCCGTAGTAAATCAGCCAGGAGAAATATTCCGGCGTCACTTCCAGGCAGACGCAGAAAGAATCGTTGTCAGGGAAAGCCCTGAGGACATAGTCCTGAAAATCTTTTGCCGCCGAATCAGTAGCTTTTCCGTCTGCCGGCATGATCCGCACGATATAAATCAGGGAACTGGGTTCTCCGTTAAAAAGCCTCTCCATATTTTCCGCCGTGATTTCCTCCCCGTTTTCGTTTACGATAGTGTCCAGTATGGATTCTTTCATGATGCCATAATACTTATCGATTTTTTCCTGCAGCTTTTTCTGTTCCAGGAGCGTGGTGGAAAACATCGTGTCCAGCTGTGTCTCCAGATTCTTTTCCTTTTCCCGCCCGTCCGTGAACTTTTCGTGGAGCCTGTACAGCGGCGAGTAGGTCATGCGCATTCCGAACAGGATGAACATCAGTCCGATGCATCCTATCACCGAAAATACCAGATACAAATCGAAAAAAGCCCTGTTAGCAATCCCGATCAGGATGTCCTTGGAAAAGCATACTGACAGATCCAGGTTCGTGTGCAGGGGCAGCGTGTATATCCAGTCATTTCCCTCATCTATCCTCTGGAGTTCATAGGAGCGTAGCATGGAAGAGGCCGGAAGTTTCCGGCTCTCCCCCAGGAAAGAAATCATATTGTCCTCTCCGTCGGTCAGATAGATGCCGGAGATTTCCTCGGACAGCATGTTCGTGCATCGCCTTGTTATCTCCTCTGCGTCAATGATATAGAAGAGGTCGTATCTTTTGCTCTTTGTGCTGGGGAACAGGAGCAGCAGGGAGGATTCCCGGTTCTTCACATATACCATGGAATTCCTGTTCTCATGCCCATACTTTCCCACAGGAAGTTTCAGCGGATTGCCGTCCAGCATGATATAGTAGTCGCCTTTCGATTTGTATACATAATTCTTGCAGGCCAGGATAATGTCTCCGCCGTCCTGAATATAGATAATGTCGGATATCAGATGGTTCGCATCGGTAAACTGCCGCATGTCCTTGACCCCCAGCGAACTGTACCAGGAGGAATCGGAGGAATGCCGGAGCATCTTCAGGTTTGTGTTCTCACACAGATTGTAATGAATGTTGAACACCGCATCCAGATCGGTCTCAAAGCTCTGCCGGAACAGCAGGAGGTTCTGGCGGATGCGATTGTCCTGTTCGGTATAGTAAATTGTTCGGAGCTGATGCCGGAACGTGATGAAGAAACACATCAGCAGGGCGCTGAGCAGGAGAAAATAAGATAAAAAATATTTCAGCAGCGTGCTGTAATTGATCATCCGCAATTTTTTCCTTATTTTCTCCATATGCTCCTCCCCAAAAGGCTACGCAGGCATGGTATTCCTGCAGATATAATTTCCCTCTTTCAGCTCTTTCTCACAGAAGCCGTCCTCAAATTCCCAGCCGGCAGGCAGGCATGTCCTGCCGCTTAAATTTCCCGAAATACGTATGTTCATCGATATTATTTCGTTTTTCTTTTGATTCTGCCCGTCCCTCTCCCATCTCAGGGCGATTTTGCCTGACGGCGTGCGGAAAGCCCCTCCGGCATGGCGCAGCTTCCGGATGAAATGGGGCGATACCAGAATACTGTCCGGATCCTCCAGATAAGGATTGGGCACGATTCCCGCCACAGCCTGCAGGAACCATCCGCTGATGTCTCCGAAAAAGTGGTGGTTCCGGGAATGGATGTCCGCTTCCGGCACCAGGAAGTCCTCCCAGAGAGAAGTGGCCCCTCTGGCGATCCAGTTGCCGTAGGAGGGATAATCCGGCCTCGTGATCATCTCGTATGCCAGATCCGCCTCCCCGCAGTCCGTAAGCACATGGAAGAGCACCCGCAGCCCCAGCGCCCCTCCGTTCATGTACCCGCCGTTCTGGCGGATGATTTCCAGGAGCCGGGAGAACGCCGCCCTGCGCTCCGACTTTCTGAACAGGCCGTAGCAGATTGCCATGGCCTGGGACGTCTGACAGCTTCCGGCCACGGTCATGGTAGAGAAGTCGATCAGATAACGCCTGAAGGCTTTTTTCAGTTCTCTCCGCAGCCTGTCCGCATATTGATACTCGGCCTCTCTGCCCAGAGCCCGGAACAGGACTTTCGCCTCTTCCAGGAGATGGACGCCCACGGCGGTGGAAGTTACCTCCACAGGGGCTTTCTGGCCGCCTCCGCTCTTGCCGGTCTCGCACCAGTCCCCCAGCCCCGTGTCCACCAGTCCTCTGTCGTTCCGGAGCCCTGAGAGACAGAACAGATACCGGAAGACGGACGGCGCAGCCTCTCGCGCCGTGTCCAGGTCCCCGCGGAGACGATACAGGCAATAGGGAATCTCCACAATCACCTGGTCCCAGGCAGGGCCGCATCCGTCCCCCCATTCCCCTGTGGGGACGATTCCGGGCAGGGAGCCGTCTTTCCTCTGGGCCGCCATCACATTGCGCAGCCACTCCCGGAGGGAATCCTCCACGGAAAGATTCAGGAGCATATGCTCCGCGGAGAGGGCCGCGTCCCCTGTCCATCCGTTCTTCTCCCTGTGGGGGCAGTCCGTGGGGAACCAGAGGAAATTAGAGAGAGTCGCTCTCCTGGTCATCTCCCACAGCCTGTCAGCCGTGGCATCGGAGCTGGAAAAGTCAGCCATCTCCTGAAAGTCCCCGCCCAGCACATGGTAAGCCAGCAGGTTTTCATCCGCCTGCTCCTTATCGATTCCACGAACATAGGCATACCGGAAACCGTAATAGCTGAAAAAGGGCTTCCAGCTCTCCTCCCCCTCTCCCCGGCAGATATAGCAGGTATCCTGGACTCTTTCCTTATAGGGGGAATCGGATTCCGGGAACATCAGGTTCTTCCTGTCAAGGACCCCGTCATGAATCCATTCGCCATAAGATATCCTGATTTCCTGCCCGGGCCTGCCCCGGACTGTCAGCTCGCAGATTCCCGCCGTGTCCACGCCGAAATCATACAGATAGCCCTCCGCGCAGGGGGTGATGGAAACTGCCCTGCGTATCTCCCATACTTTCACAGGGGAGGCGGTGCACAGCCTCGGCTCCCCTCTGGGCGGCGTCCTTTTGACAACCGTGTGCCATCCCTCCTCCCACAGAGAGGGCGAGCACCAGTCAGGGATTTCCAGCCTTGCGTCGTATATTTCGCCGCTCCTGATGTCGTCCTCCAGAAGCGGTGACGGATGGGCCAGGAAAGACTCATCGCTTTCTATGGAAAAAATATTTCCGTCCCCATACCCCAGATCCAGGCGCAGCGCCGTCATGGGCGCGCCCCTCCACCTCGCCTTGTGGAAGTCCCATATGAAGCCCCCAAAGGCATTGCACATTCCGTTTCCCAGAATGATTCCTATCACATTGCCGCCGGTCTCCAACCAGGGCAGCACGTCGTAGGCATCATAGTAGATAATGTCGTCCGGATTGCTGATATACGGCGCCAGGGCACATTTCGTAATCTCTTTTCCGTTGATAAATACACGGTAAAATCCCAGTCCTGTAATCAGCAGCTCCGCTTCCTCCGGCATCCGGTCCAGCGTGAATTTTTTGCGGATATAAGGTGCCGGCACCTGGCGGTCAAAATCCGCGTATTCTGTCGAGGCAGAGATGAACTGCATCGGAAACTCCTGTCTGTTCTCCATTCCTTCTTTCCTCCGTCGTTTTTTCTGTGTGTTCGGAATCCCGCAGCTTATCTTATTTTATGTTCCCCCGGTCCCATCTGTCAACCTTTCACGGATCCAATCATGATTCCTTTGACGAAATGCTTCTGCACCAGAGGATACAGACACAGCACAGGAACCGTGGATACTATGATAGAGCTGTATTTCAGCGTCTGGGCCAGCTGAGTCTTGCGCATGATTTCGTCCGGGCTCATGGAGCTGGAAATCTGCAGGGTCATCTGTGTGGTAAGCAGGAGCTTCCTGAGGACAGACTGCAGGGGCAGGAGCTGCTGGGAGTTGATATAAATCAGCGCCGAATAGAAGTCATTCCAGTGCCCCACCGCGTAGAAGAGCCCGATGACGGCCAGGATAGGCTTCGACAGAGGCAGGACCACCCTGAACAGATACTGCATGTTGCCCGCTCCGTCCAGCTGGGCGGCCTCCCGCAGTTCTTCGGGGATGCTGTTCATGAAATAGGTCCTGGTGATGATGATATTGAACACGGAAATCGCGTTGGGAATCACCATGGCCCAGACCGTGTCAATCAGCCCCAGCCTGTTCACCACCAGGTAGGTGGGAATCAATCCGCCGCTGAAATACATGGTCACCATAAGAATGAATATCAATATCTTCCGCGGCGGGAAATCTTTCCTGGACAAGGGATACGCGCCGCAGACAGTGAGCGCCATATTGATGGCCGTACCCAGCAGGGTATACAGGAGGGTGTTCAGATAGCCTGTCCATATGGTCTTATATTGAACGACTTCCTCATAGGCGTCCAGCGTGATTCCCCTGGGGAACAGGATGACATGTCCCTGCCAGACTTCTCCCGGATCGCTGACGGACGCAATCACCACGAACCACAGCGGCCATACGAAAACCACAAGGAGAATCAGCATAATCAGTAAATTCACAGCATCGAATACGCTGTCCGAATTCACCCGTTTCCTTTTTATCGTCTTTCCTTTGCTCATACGCACTCCTTTTACCACAGGCTTTCCTCAGTCAGCTTTTTGGACAGCTGATTGGCCGCAATGACCAGCGTCATGTTGATGACAGAATTGAACAGTCCCACAGCCGTCGAGTAACTGTAATTGTTCTGTATCAGACCCACTCTGTATACATAGGTATTGATGACATCCGAAGCTTTCATATTCAGATCATTCTGCAGCAGGAAGACCTTTTCAAATCCTACATTCATCAATGAGCCCATCTGCATGATCAGCAGCATGACGATGGTGGATTTGATACCGGGCAGGTCGATGTGCCAGATTCTCTGCATCTTCGTCGCTCCGTCCATAATCGCAGCCTCATGGAGAGAGGGATCCACCCCCGCCAGCGCGGAGATATAGATGATGGAACTGTAGCCCATGCCCTGCCAGACACCGCTCCAGACATAAATGCTCTTGAAATATCTCGGATTGCTCAGGAAGTCTACGGATTCCCCGCCCAGAGCAACGATAATCTGGTTAAAGATGCCCGTATCCGCGTCCATAAATATGGCGATCATGCCGCAGATTACCACTGTGGAAATAAAGTATGGCGCATAGGATACCATCTGCAGGGTCTTCCGAAGACGTCCATATTTTAAATAATTCAGAAGCAAGGCGAACAGAATGGGAATCGGGAATCCTGCCAGCAGAGAATATAAGCTGATTCCTATGGTATTCTGTAAGAGCAGGCCGAAGTTATATCCACCGAAAAACCGCCTGAAATGCTTCAGTCCCGCCCACGGGCTCCCGAAAATGCCCAGCTTCACCTTGAAATCTTTAAATGCCAGCACCACACCGCTCATGGGTATATAGGCAAAAATGATGAAATATGCCATGACCGGCAGAATCATCAGGTATAAGGCCCAGTTCTTTTTCAATTCACATGCCAGACGCTCGGACAGCGGCTTGCATGGCTTTCTTTTTTTTGCATTTATGGCAGATATCCTGTTCACGATTCGCATTCCTTTCCTTGTTGGTCATGTAACAGGCAAGGGCGCCGCTATAGCCGTGGCGCCCTTCGGCTGTCGACATATCATTCAGTTGTACCTGTTCTACTGAGCCTCCTGGAACGCTTTCAGATAGATATCGTAAAGTTCGGCAGCTCCCATGGTCTCCATGGTGGATTTATAATCGTCCCAGCTGGCATCCAGATCCAGCTCCCCGGTGATCACCTGCGCGCCGTACTGGTTGACATAGCTGTCCAGATCCGCTTTCAGGGAGGCAATCGTCTCGGTCTCTTCCGCCGTGTAGGACATCGCGGGAAGAGGAAGCTTACCCCACTCCAGCATCTTTCCTCTCTGTCCGATCAGATAGGATTCATCGGGATCCGTGATGCCGGTGAACCAAAGGTCAGGCTGTAAGCCGGGGAAAGCCGTCTGGTCTTTCAGGGTTCCTTTTTCACGTATGGTCTCGATATCATCACCAATCGGTCCGCCTATATTCCAGGACCAGGTACCGTCTTCATTCTTTACATGGGCACGTCCCTCTACACCAAGCCAGTAGAGCTCTCCTCCCTCTTCCGTGTAGAGTCGGTCAGCCCATGCAACCAGAATTTCTGGTTTCTCGCAGGCATCCGTTATCATCATGCTTCCATGCATGATACCTGTGGACAGCGGATAATCCTGTCCCTCAAAAGGATCGATAATCTGATATTTCTCGTCCTGCTCACGCCCGGCAAACTGGAAAGACGCCAGTGCGCAGAAGCACCCCAGCACATCGCCCGCGCTTCCTTTCGCCGCAATCTGATCGTAGTTCTGTGTGAAGCTGGCGGGATCCAGCAGGCCCTCCTGATAAAGCTGTGTGAAGTATCTCAGGAATTCCTTATAGCCGTCATCCGTGGGCACGTATACCAGATTACCATCTTTCGCGGCACAGCGGGTGCTGCCATCCATGTTATAACCAAAATAAGGAAGATAGTTCAGCAGATACCCCATTCCGTCAGGCACGGAAAGGGGAATTTCGTCGTTGGCATCCCCATTCCCATTGGCATCCTGCTCTTTGAACGCTGTCAGGATATCATGGAGATCCTCCAGGCTCTTCGGCGCCTCCAGGTTCAGATTCTCCAGCCACTGGAAGTTCAGCCAGATATGGAAACCAGCCTCCAGCTCAGCGCCGGAATTCAGCGCGGGCATTTCATAGACATGTCCGTCGGGGGCGGTGATGAATGGCCACAGTTCTCTTTCATCCAAAAGAGCCGTCAGGTTCGGCGCATATGTTCTGATATAGTCCTCCAGCGGTATGAACACGCCCTCGCTTCCGTACCTGTCGATATTATCCTTGCCCAGGCTTGAGAAGATGAACACATCCGGGTAGGTTCCCGAGGAGATAATCAGGCTCTCCTTTTCGGCCGCGTCCCCGGACGGAACGCTGTTCACTTCAAATGTCACATTGCTCTGTTCGTTCAGATACTGGAACGCGTCCACCTCCTCCATGGGGGTGTCTCCATTGATGACACACAGCATGGAGAAATTCTCCGTTTCGGCAAGAGGGAAAGTAATCTGTCCGCCAGCGCCGGCTCCGCTTTCCGGTGACGCGTCCGCCGCCTCGGCTCCCGCGTCTTCCGAAGATACAGATTCCTCCGGTGCAGCAGATTCGCTCTCAGCCGAACCTGCCGATTCAGAACCTGCGTTCCCGGCCTCCGGGCTGCTGCCGCAGCCGGTAGCCAATGACGCCAGCATCGCGGAAGCCAACAGTACCGCCAACATTTTTTTCTTCATAAAATCCTCCTTTTTTATCGTCTGAAGAAACGACTTGTCAGTTACGAGCCTATTATAAAAAAGCAAACGCATCCTTCACAAGAGCCATAGTATTTCTTTCAGCCATAATACGGCACTGCCAAAAATCCAGTATTCATCAGCATTTTTCCACTTCCGTTCTGATGGTAATACATTATTTCACATTATTTATGAAAATATAGCACCCTTTGAGCGCAAACAGACGGATTGCCTTTCAGCGTTCTTCTCAGCCGTCAGATTGCCAAACCAATCGTTTATTAATCTTGTTTTTTCTGTTTTTATAATGTATACTTTATTATAGTTTTACAGCAGAGCCATACAGAGCAGTCAGGGGGAATCGAACATGGAGACTAAGGCGACAAAATATGCCATTGTAAAACAGTCCATAAAGCAGCAGATTAAGAACGGCACTCTGGCCATCGACGCCAAACTGCCCACAGAGGCGGAATATGCGGAAATCTATCAGGTGAGCACCATCACCGTCCGCAGGGCCCTGACGGAGCTGGCGAAAGAGGGTTATATCAAAAGGCTCAAGCACAAGGGCACCTTCGTGACCTCTCCCATAAGCGCCGCTGCCACCAGCCATCTGATTGCCCTGCTTCTGTACTCGGAGGACCGCAATGACAGCTCCTACATCCAGATTATCCGGGGAGCCCAGAACATGGCCGCCTCTTTCGGTTACTCCCTCATCGTGGAATGGATTGACGCGGATGCCGCACAGGAAGCGGAAGCCATGCGGAAAATGCTGGACCTGAATGTAGAGGGACTGCTCCTCTATTCTTTCGACCCGGCCAAAAGCGTGGAAAACTACCGCTATCTGGAGGGGAAGGGAATCCCTTTCGTGCTGCTGGACCGCTACGATCCCGGCTATCCATGCTATTTCTCCGGCTGCAACAATTATGACGGCGGAGCCATGGCCGCCCGTCTGCTTCTGGAACACGGGCATGAAAAAATACGGTTCGCCGGATATCATTTCTTCCTCAAATCGGAACAGGAACGCTATGACGGCTTCTGCAGCAAGATGCGGGACGCCGGGCTGAATGTCTCCGGAGAAAACCTGATCATGGATATAGACTACGATATGCTGGCCGCACAGATCAGGGCCGGGGAAGTCACTGCCCTGTTCTGCTGCAATGACAGACTGGCAGTGAAGACAATCCGCAATCTGCGGGAAAGAGGCCTGCGCGTTCCGGAAGACATATCTGTCATCGGTTTTGACGACTGGGCGGCATGCCCTGACGTGGAGAGGGAACTGACCACGGTCAGACAGGACTTTACCGAAATCGGAGCCAACACCTCCTATCTGCTCCTGAGCAGGCTTCAGGGGAAGTTGACCGGAAACCCGGTGAAGATTCTCTCCGATGTGTCTTTGGTGGTGCGAAAATCTGTCTGCAGCAATCCTTTCCGGAATCCATGATGCCTGAGCCAAGACTTTCCCCATGATACGCCCATGGCAGGCAGGCGGTGAAGACTCGCCGGCCAGGCCACCGCACCCTGATCGGCTTCGCGCCTGACCATGGCTGCCATGAGACCGACGGCGGCCCGGGCTCCCGGCATCCTCTATTGAAACAGCAGCGGGCAGATTCCCTTTCCGTAAACTGCCCGCTGTTTCATATGTCACATTTTTCCTTATACTGCCCTCACCGTGAACCTGGCCCTCACCTCTCCTGCCTGCCCCGCTACAGGCACCTCCCACTGAATCAGCCACACATCCCTGCGCTGCCCGCCGTGGTCATAGAAGTCTCTGCGGATACAATCCACTTTTACCTCCTCTCCCTCTATAGCCGCTGTGCAGCCGCTCTCATCTCCCCGAATCCGCACCGTATTTCCCTGCACTTCCGGCTTCCAGTGGGTTATCAGATTCTCCCGGATGGACTGCAGGCGCTCCGTCACCTGATAGCAGTCTTCCACCTGCAAAGTCCCGTCCGCCTCATCCCAGTCAAGGGTGCGGACCAAAGATTTCAGCGCAGGATTGGCATAGGCCCCGGCAAAACTGATGACCATCCTGCCCTCTTTTCCTGCCTCAAAGCAATCACAGCCGTATTCCCCTCCCGCAAGCTGCTCCCTGCCGTCAATGATGGGCACATTATGGCCCTCAGAGCGGCAGCACAGATGTTCATAACGCTTTTCCGAGAAATATTCTCTGGTATATTCTCCACATCCCAGATCCGTCAGCAGAAAATCCTTTCCTTTGGGCATCCGGCAGCACAATCCGGCCGATGGCCGCCTCTGCCGCAAATCCCTTTCCGGCCTCTGCCCCTGCCGCGTCGGCCTCTCCCTCCGCTGCACTATCGGCTTCTTCCCTGCTCAGGAAATCCATGTATTCTTTCGTCCAGATCAGATTGCGGTACAGCCCCATAAAACGGTAACAGTTGTCATCGTTCAGACCAGCCGCCCGTTCCATGGCCGGAATCCCGGCGCCGGGATATTTCATGGCCAGCAGGCAGCGCCCAGCACTCTTCGCTGCAGATATCCCTCAATATCTCCTCCAGCTTCAGGATATCCTCTTCCTGCCGGTCCAGAATGGCCTTCAGGCCAAAGACGGCAAGGAATTTTCTTCTCCTGAAATAAACATCCTCATAAATCAGGCGGTTCCCCGTATTTTCATAAACGGCGAACAGTTCCTCCGTAGGTTCCGGCATCTTCTCCTCCTGCAGGGCCTTCGCCTCCCGGCGGATGCTGCCGCAATACTCTTCATAAAAACGCTCCAATTCCTGTAACATATTTGTCTCCTTTATTCCAATTGACAGCTGAATATCGTGCAGGAAAAGAAATGAGCGTGCATCAACGTCCCATCCTTTAGTCTTCCTATGCCTCATCAGCCCAGGACGGTGCCTTCGGGCCGTCCTCCTCGCTGACGGTATCCGGCCCCCTGACACCAGCTTGACCATCTCCCAGATAGATTAGAAATGGGCGGACTTGTTCCCGTCCATCCAGGTGATACACCCCTGCCAGCAATAGTTCCGGCAGTGCCGGACATGGATGGTGAACGTCCCAAGGGGCTTTTTATCCTTCTTGCTCCTCCATCAAAAACAACACCGCATAGCTCAGCGTCAGGTGGAACAGAGAAGTGTTCCACTTGGCGTCCTTCCCCCAGCCCTCAAAGGTGGTGGTGGCCCCTTCCCGCAGCATGCGCTTCCATGCCCCCTCGTCCTTCAGATACCGGTACAGCAGCTCCTTTCTGCCCAGGCGGCGCAGCCCCTCCAGGATGGGATAGGCGCCAAAGAGCATGACGGAGGTGAATCCTTTCTCCTCAATCAGTCCCAGAATCGCCTCCTCCGTGCCCTCCTCCGGGAACAGTCCGTACATGAACGGAAAAACGTTTGCAATCAGGCTGATGTGGTCATCCCCCTCTTTGTCCCGGAACAGCTTCTTCCCGGCATCATAGAACACTCCGCAGAACGCCTTCACCACCGAAGTCTCGTCACAGTATCTCTCCCGCCCCGTTATGGCCGCAATCCGGTTCATGCACTGCAGCGCGCCGATATAGTGGGCGTTGATCACATTGTGCAGTTCCGTGCACACTTTCCCCTCCTCCACACAGGCTGCATAGCCGCCCCGATACGCGGCGGGCCACTCCACCACGCACCATTTGTCCAGGTTGCAGAGCAGCCCGTCGTCCCGGGCATACTGTTCCCGATAGAAATCCAGCACGCCGCAAAGGGCGTCATAGCATTCCTCCAGATACGCCCTGTCGCCGGAGAGCTCGTAATAGCGAACCAGCATATGGCACACCATCAGGGGAAATTCCGCGATTTCCTGCATGAAGGAGCAGGCGGCGCAGGTCATGAGCCCCCGGTTGATGAAGCTGCTGCGGAAACTGTCGTCCAACAGCTTCTTCAAAACGGAAGCGTCCCCGGTCAGCGCGTAATGGGCCAGCGCCGTATAGCAGCCGTCCCCCAGATAATTGCCCTTTTCCCGTTCCATGCAGTCCTGTATCACTTCCTGCACGCCGTAGCGGAGAGAGTTCACGCACAGGTTCCAGACAGGGAGCAGCTCCTCGTCCTGAAAGCCCGGGGCCGCCTGCAGGGCAAAGGGATAATGCCTGGATAGCAAACGTACGTTCTCTACCCTGCATCCCGCCGGGACATTCAGGCGCACATAGCGAAAGGACTTGTAATCGAACTGGTTCAGCGTATCCTCCCCGCCGGACAGCTGCCATTCCTCCCGGTACTCACAGTTGCACCGCATCCTCCACCGCGGGCTGCCATCCTCCTCCAGCTCCTGGGCCGACAGGATCTCAATCCGCTCTCCCCTGACGCCCCTGGCCCGGGCCTGCAGATATCCCACATAGACCGCGCCGAAATCAGCCGTCACGCCCCTCTCGTCCCAGGTGAGCGCAGGCTCAATCTCCTCAAACGCCAGCATCCTGGTGGGCTGTTCATACAGCACATAATCCACATTCCTGCGCAGCTTCGCAGTTTCCCAGCAGCTGTTGTCATAGGAGGGCTTTTCAAAGCCTTCCTGGGGGCTGCCGCTGGTATATCGTTCCAGGAATTGTGTCTCATACCCGGCAGTCCCCAGGGCCTGGAAACCGGTATGTACGGCACATCGGAAACTTTCATCCGACGACAAGATGATTTCCCCTCCCTGCTCCACGTCCAGAATCAGCCCGTGCCTGTCGTCGCCGCTGACCCATACGCGGTTGACCAGCCCCTGGTAATAGGTATGCACCGCAATCAGGTTGCTTCCCTCCCGGATATAGTCCGTGATGTCTGCCTTGTTGTAATAATAATGGAAAGGGTACCCCGGCGCGGGCCCCTGGCAGACAAATCGGCCGTTGACGTAGAGCTTGTAATAGTCGTCTGCGGAGATATAAATCCAGGCCGGTCTGCCGCCCTCCGCTTCGAACCGCTTTCGGAACAGAATGTGGGAATTCTGCGGGGCTGTCGAAGGGATGTCGGTTTTGTCCAGCTGACGGTGGAACACGTTCACCGGCCGCAGCCCGCAGAAGCGCTCCGTGGTAATCCATCTGCCCTGGAAGTCTCGTTGTATTCCTTTTTTGTCCATTTCAGTCACCGTACCTTTCTGTGAACCGCATATTTGCGGCGGCTTTATCCTCTTTCTCCCGGTGCGCCATGCCGATGGTTGCCGCAATTATGGCTTCTATGGTACAAACATTATACTTCATCATGGCGGCCTTTGCCATGTTTATTTTTGATATCCCCTTTCTGGCATCCTGCCCGTTCGGCCCTTACGCATAAGTACGCAAATCATGAACCGTTCACTTTTTTACGCAAATACATCCTAAACAAAACCCAAATCCACACCCCCGACAAAGCGAACGCAGGAACCATGGAAAGCAATTCATCCCCCCATGCCGCCCTCCCCATCCAGTAAGAAGGCAGCCAAAACAGCGCATACTGCACGTCTCCTTTAATAAAGAACGGCACCGCCGCCCCAAATACGGGCAGCATGGACAGCTTCGCCACCGCCATCCCCTCCAGCTTGTTTGACGAAACCGTCAGAATCAACAGCGCCACAATCACCCCCTGCAAAGCTCCCGCAGCCGCAAGCAGCAAAAGGGCGGCGGCCGAAAAAGCCGTCAGCCTGAAAGCAGGCAGCAGCACAAGAGTCACAAGAAACGCCGCAGCGCCGGGCACTCCGAGCCGCGCCGCCAGATAGCCCCTTCTCCCCAGCGGCGTAACGAACAGATAGGCCGCTGTCCTTTCGTCCGCCTCCTCCAGCGAAACCATTGCCGAGGCAAAGCAGAACATGGCAGGCGACAGCATCCCGAAGAATACGTCAATCAACCTGTAATAAGGCGCAATGATGGCCGGCACAGAAAGCCATTCCGTCAGTTCAGCTTCCAGGAAAGGGATGCCGAACCGGAACAATCCCCCTGCCAGCGCCGGCGCGGCACAGGCCACAGCCAGCATCCTGTCCCGCCCCAGACAGGCCAGCATCTGCAAAAAACTCAACCGCACAGCCCTCATAACTTCCCACCTCCCCCGCTGCCCCACATGGCCAGGACAGCCTGTCCTGAAAGTCTCAGCAGAACCGCCGTCCATGCCGCCGCCACGAAAATCCCCCCCGGGGAGGGCACAGCGCCAGAGACCATCTCCATGCAGACATTCACAGGATAGTATCGAAGCCAGTCCGGCGTGATTCCGAATAGATGCAGTACCGCAGGCACAAAGCCCATGGATGGACTGCAGACGGTTCCCGGCAATCAGGCCTTTCAGCCGTCCGTCAGAGGACAGCCGCCCCAGCGGGCAGTCTGCGCTGTGCTCCCCGTCCTCCTCCACCCAGGTATAAGTCACCGTCGCCGCGCCTTTTGCCATGATCAGGTTGCGGGGGCTGTCAAGGGCGCATATCTTGCCGCCCACAATGAACGCCACCCTGTCGCAGAGCTCGGCCGCGTCCTGCATGTTGTGGGTGGTCAGCAGGATGGTCTTCCCCCTGGATTTTTCCGCCAGGATCATATCCTTCATCATGCGGCTGTTGGTAGGGTCAAGGCCGCTGGTGGGCTCGTCCAGGCAGAGCAGGAGCGGGTCATGGAGCAGGGCTTTGATGAAGTTCAGGCGGGATTTCATGCCCTTCGAATACTGGGCTACCCGCTTGTCCCCGTCCTGCTCCAGGCCTGCCATCCGCAAAAGCGTCTCCATGGGGCGGGGCTTTTTCTCATACAGGGACGCGAAAAACCGCAGGTTCTCCCTTGCCGTGAGCTTTTCGTACATGGTGGAGAACTCGAAGTCTACCCCTATCTCCTCATAAAATGCCTTTGTGCGCTTTTTGCACTCAATCCCGTTTACCACGGCAGAGCCCTGGTATGTCCCCAGCATCCCAATCAGGATTTTCTGCAGCGTGCTTTTCCCCGCCCCGGAAGGCCCCAGGAATCCGAAGATCTCACCTGCGGAGACGCTGAAATTCATGCCGGATATGAACGGCTGCCTGGTGTAGCTGAACGAAAGGTTGCTGACCTGTATCATATGTTCCTCCTTGTACCGTATGACTAAATTTACATGAATAGTCAAATAATTTCCTGTGAAAAGTCCGGCCTCTTGCCGGACTTTTCAAATTCGATAACTGAACCCATAAAACGCGGCAGCATTCGACGGCCTCCATAGTCATGCCATAAAACGTCAGGATTTCAGAATCTGCACGATAATACCGTAAATCATCATGCGCAGCGCCCCGTCATACTGCGCCTCCCCAATCTCCGCCTTATGCAGCGTGGCAAAATAGATTGCGTGGAAAGCGGCGCTGATAACCTTTGTGTCTACCTCTTTTTTGACCGGGAACAAAGCCAGCATCTTCTCAATCGTATCCCTATCGTCCTGAAAATGCTCCTCCACGATTTCCCGCGGCAGCTTGCGCACAAGCAGCTCCACCTCCCCCGTGTCAAGCAGCTTCAAAATCGGCGTCCTCTCCGTCATTTTGTAAAAATCAAACACCAGATCCGTCAGCTTTTCCGCCGAGACCTCCCTGCCGTCCATCTCAGAGACAGCCTGATATAGCTGACGGTTGATATTTTCCTGCTGCTCCTGAATCACCTCGAACAAGAGCAGCTCCTTGGATTTATAAAAGAGATAGAACGTTCCTTTAGGAATCTTCACCCGCCTCACGATTTCATCCACCGTGGTGCGGCGGACGCCGTACTTTGCAAGGCACTGTGCGGCCTCCTCCTTCAATCGCTCCCTGATGTATTCCCGCTCCTGCTCTGAATAGCTTTTCGGCACCCTAATCCTCCCATTTGACTATTTTAGCATTTACAGTCATTATAACTGGACTGAGGCCTCCTGTCAATGGCTTTCCGGAACTTCTATCCCACTTCCTATATTTTCAGATCTGCTGATTATATTACATAACACCAGAATTCACCATACTGCATTGGTTAAAAGTATATGGCTGGCGTTATGACTTATTATCCCAAAGTGATGCCTTTTATAGGTTTACAACGAAAATGAATTTTGTTATCATAGACATGGAAACCTTTAATGACAATAGGCAAAACATTCTGATATGCTTAATCATTTCAAAATCCTCACCTCCATTGCCCCAATATTCCGGCGAAACAGCGCGGAATTTTCCGTGGAACAGGTTCTGGAAAATAGGCGCTTGAAACTGAACACGAAAGGAACTGCTGATGGAAATAGTTGGTTACATTTCCCAATCTGTTATTAAGACATTAAAGCTGAAGCTTGAGCCTGGCACCCCGGTGTTCATAGGGGAATCCAATATAGAGCATATCAAAAACCGACATCCATATGAGTATGATGTATATTATAAGGACATAGGCATAATAATCAATTCCCCCGACTATGTAGGGCTGAACCCAAAAGATGCATCGATTCTTTTTGTGAAGCTATTCAAAATAAATGCGGATTATGTCCGTGTGGCCGTTAAAATCACATCCGGCGGAAAATGCTTTGCAAAGACATTACATTCTCTAAGCACCTGCAATGCCGAAAGATACATTGAAAAAGGCACTTTAAAACGACTTGACACAAGCTGAATTTGTTGTATAATTAAGTTACCTACAACATAAGCTATATTGAATGAAATCTGAGGACGGAACAGGCGGCCGTCGCCCATGGTTAGGAGATGTGGATTGTCACCCACCTATTTCATTCAAGTTTGCATGGCAGATAACTTCGGTTATCTGCTTTCTTTATTGCCAAACGGCTGCGAGGCACAGCCCTCCCCGAACAGGAGAATCTATCCGGAACATAATCATAGCCACAACGCCTCACTTAAGATTTTCTGCGCCCTGACGTCTTCAAGGCATACCATCTTTACCAACAGCCACGCCCGCTCTTCTTCTGTCATTTCAGTCATCTTCCGCGCTGCGTGGGAGCTTTGCAGATTCTTGATGATCTCGCCCAGGCACTCCTCTTTGTATCTGGCGGCATTCACGGTATCCTGCCATGCCTGCCGCTTCTTTTCAAGCATTTCAAGCAATGGCGTTTCCCCGGTTTTCCCATCCATAATCATCTTGATTTCGTCCAGAGAAAAACCGAATGCTTTTAATTCCAGCAGCGCATTTAACTGTTGCACTTGTTCTGCGGAATAATAACGATATCCGTTAGCGGCATCTACTTTCACCGGCTTAATGATCCCTTTCTTTTCATATAAACGGATTGCTTTTCTGGAAACCCCAAAAAAATCAGCAACCTCCCCAATCAGCATAAGGTCATTTTTCATAACATTTCTTGTATGATGTTTATAGAAGCAATACACCATAACTTCCTTTCTTTTTAATATCGTGGTTTAATACAACTCAGATACTGTGGACAATTGATTTTTTTCTGTAGCTTGACTACTCAACAGGAGTGTATTGCCGCTACCTTTATCTGAATTGTTTATTTGCTGGATGAGCCAGAGCATCTGTTCCTGAGTTCTTATTTCAATCAAGTCTACGATGATAATCGTTGGCGGATATCACGGTATCAGAATTTATGAAAGGGAGGTACAACCTCATGATTTACGTAGGCATTGACATTGCCAAACTCAATCATTTTGCATCAGCCATATCTTCTGATGGAAAAGAACTCATGAAGCCGTTCAAATTTACAAATGACGGTGATGGCTTCCAAATGCTGAATTCTCGTCTCACGGATCTTTCTTGTGAAGGCTCCAGCATCATCATCGGTCTGGAACGACGGCACACTACGGCGACAACCTTGTCCGGTATCTTGTTGCCTGTAACTACAACGTGTGTGTTGAACCCCATCAAAACATCGGTCATGCGAAACGATAACATCCGCAAGACCAAGACGGACAAAGCCGACACATTCATCATTGCCAAAACACTTATGATGCAGGACTCTTACAGGTTTGTCTCTTTCTATGACCTTGACCTGATGGAGCTTAAGCAGCTGGGACGTTTCCGCCAGAAGACCATTAAGCACCGGACACGGTTAAAAATCCAGCTGACTTCCTATGTTGACCAGGTCTTTCCGGAACTGCAGTATTTATAGTACTTTTCACCCTTTTTTCTTCTGATTCTTCAAATACAAAATCAGGCAAATCAACACTGTAAGTTTCGTTCATCACTATTACCTCTTTTTCAATGTTTTCTCTACAATGGAATATTTCCGTGCTTTTTGAATATTCCGGAGTCTGTATTCCTTCCCTGTAATACTATTAGTTTGTTTCCAAGCCACTGTCGCAATGCATCAGGCTCCACCGTTTCATCGATATAGCCCTGATCTATTCCATCCTTCGCAGTGATTTTTTTGCTGTATTCCTCCTTAAATTCCCTAATATATTTTTCCTTTTGTTTATCATCTTCGATGGCATCAATCTCCTTGCGATGAAGCATCACAATGGCGCTGTCAACGCCCATGACGCCTATTTGTGCATTTGGAAGTGCGCACACCGCATCAATCCCCAGTGCCTTACTTCCCATTGCTATATATGCTCCGCCGAATGCTTTTCTTACGATGACCGTTATCTTTATTGTAGTGGCTTCAACATAAGAATACAAAAGCCCGGAATGTCAAATGCATCACAAAATCTTACAAATGCAGCCGCCTTATCACTGGCATCATAATTGATTACTCCCGCGTCAAATTGGGGCTGGCTGGCAAGAATTCCCACTGTTTTACCCTTGATTCTGCCCAGTCCTGTGAACATTGATTTCGCAAATCTCTCCTTTAGTTCGTAGAGATATCCGTTATCCAGATAATTCTTTACAAACTCCCTCATGTCATATATTTTGTTAGACTCCTGCGGTAGAACATATATCTCACGAGGTTTCTCGTTATCTTCATATTCAATCTGCTGGTTACATATCAGGTCTATCAGTTCCCTGACCTTTGCTATAGCTTCCTTTTCACTGGAGCAGACTTTATGAATTTGCCCACTTACGGAAGCATACAAATTTCTCTATACTTTCTTATTTGTTTTGCACAAAATAGCTTATATTTGTACAATGTTTAATCAAGTTACAAATAATAATAAGCATTCAATAATGGACGAAAACTGTGTCATTTCAGTTACAATGCACATGAGTTTCCAGTCAGAAAGGTACACGAAATAAAACATCATCCTTTTTTATGAAGGCGAATCTGTGTCCCATTCTTCACTATGGCTGCTAACCTCTCATGTCTAACAGAATCATCTTTCGTAGAAGAGTCCTACATTCCTTCGTCCAGCCTACCCATAGAAAGGTGCCGCCTCTGCTCTATACCAGGGTCATGTCCTATAAAATATGCCCTACATTGCTAGAGAGCACCCCTGTAATACAGCACCAATTGAACTCTTGGCGGACATTATCTGCTACAGTGCGTGCTTTTATTATTGGCTGCTTCTGGTCTGATGATGTTCTTTCGGAACTTTTCCTCATCAAAGTCACAGCCTGTTTGTAATACTACATAGAATACTCGAATCGCTTTACATGCAACTGCTATCTTTGCCTGCATTCCACCAGGTGGATTCTTGGTTCGATTCCTGTAATAAAGGAATACATCCTGAAATGCCGGATTCCAGTTCATCAGTGCACGTGCTGATTCATACATTGCTCTTCATAGCTTTCGTCTGCCCCTCTTACTGATTCTTGGCTGACCTTTCTTTTTACCGGAGCTCTTCTTGACTATCTTTAGCCCAGCAAGCTTCTTTAACTTTTTCTTCCAGGTATTCATCAAGTCTTTTTAGCTGTTCTGCCTTAAGGATTTAGTCATTTACAAGTATCCATATCTCAAGTCTTGCAGCCTCACCGGCCTCCAGTCCTACACTGTTTTGCGCAGCCTCTACCAGGGTCTGAGCCCTCTTTATTCCTGCCGCACGTACCTTCGCATCACGCCATATCTGATTGATTCTATCTGCACCGATTTTAAGGATATCCTGTGGTAGTGATACCTCTTTTAGAAGCATAAGTCCACTACACTCAAAATACTCTGGAAAGAACTTCTGGAGCCATCCCTGTATCTGATTTGGCAGACGCACATGCTGTTTCATAATCTGGTCTCTGCAAACAGAGGCCTCTCTGATTTCCGCATATACTCCACTTGGAAGATAAGAAGTTGAAAATTGAGTTCCTCTGTCCAACGAAGGAAAGTAAGGAATCCCATTCCGGTATTGCTAAACTTAAATACTCTTCTTGAAAGTTCAAATCCACAATCAAATGCTCTGCAGAAGTAAGTCTGTAATCCAACATCACCTCCAGCAATAAGTGTGTCGCTTGTTACTTGCTTTAATCTGTCATTTTGTGTAAAATTCATTATAGAAACTTTCAGTGTTTATAAAGTGTTTTTCATCCGACCAAGATGAACACCTTTATTGTACCTAGAGGTTTTCTTTTATTCAATTGACATTATTTCTGAATTACAGGAATGCTCTTTTGTTTTTCTTAAGCAGATTACTAAGTACCTTGCCTCTGCCTGCTTCAATAAACACTTCCGTTCCGTCCTCTATCATTTCACAGGCAATATCATAAAATCTGACACATTCCCTGACCTGAATCGGCAAATATTCATATATTTCATCAACAGATTTATATGCCTTTCCCGTTACGTTACAGTACACCTTTCCCTTGGGAAATGTGATTTCGAAGCTGCTTATCAGTTCCTTCAGAGGCTCGATTATCTCATTCATACAGGGATTGTGAAATGCCGTCTTCACCTCGAGCATTTTCGTCTTTGCCCCTGCTGCCTCGAATCTTTCACCTACAGACTTCAAAGCTCCCTTTCGTCCCGAAATGACAATCTGTCTGATGTCATTGTAGGTCGAAATGCTTACATCTGTTCCGTCCTTTACGCAGGCTTCGGTCAGTTCTTCGACCTCAGGATATGCCATTCCCATTATGGCAAGCATTCCGCCATCTCCCATATCATCGCTGACCTTCTGCATCAGCTGTCCGCGCCTTCTTATAAGTGAAAGACCGTCTTCAAATCTCATTGCCCCGGAGCAAACCAGCGCAGCATATTCACCTACGCTGTGTCCGGCATATGAATCCGGCAGGATATCGTTTCCCTCAATAAATACCCTATAATAGGCAACGCTCGTCAGAAAGATGGCTACCTGGGTGATCTCCGTATCCATTATCTCAGTACTATCGGTGTCAAACAGTTTTTTGGAAAATGAGAAGCCCAGCAATTTGTCAGCCTCATCAAAAACCGCTTTTGCCACCAGGTATGTATTGTACAATTCTTTTCCCATTCCCCAGGCCTGTGTACCCTGCCCGGGAAATAAAACAGATGTTTTCTTCATATTATACATTCCTATTAAGCATTCTGATTTTCATACCACTGTGCCTGTGACATGAACAAAACATAATACGTCCCTTTTTTATGAATCAGCTCATCATGGGTTCCGATTTCTGCAACACGGCCATTTTCCATAACAACGATTCTGTCCGCAATTCGGGCACTTCCGAGTCTGTGGGTTACAAGCACCGTTGTCCTTTCATCGGATATCTCTTTGAACTTCTTATATATCTTTGTCTCCTCAATGGGATCGATTGCTGCAGTAGGCTCGTCCAACACGATTACCTTACTGTCTCTGTTGATGCCTCTTGCAATAGATACCCTCTGCCACTGTCCGCCTGAAAGGTCGACGCCGTCAAACTCACGGGAAAGCATTGTCTCCAAACCGTCGGGATAAGACTGTGATTCCATATCCACATCTGCTTTCTTTAAGGTTTCCAGCAGAGTTTTGTCTCCCCTTTCTGTATCAAGACTGCTGATCATGACATTTTCACGGAGAGTCATCTGATATTTCTGGAACTTCTGGAACACACCGGACATAAGTCCGTAAAGGCTCGATGACTTGATATTCTTTGTGGGTATGCCGTCTATTGTCACACTGCCACCGGTGGGCTGATAGATACCTGTAATCAGTCTCACGAGAGTTGATTTTCCGGCTCCGTTATGTCCCACGATCGCAATGGTCTCACCCTTGTTGATCGTCAGATTGACATCTGTCAGGGATTCCTCTTTCGCTCCCGGATATGTAAAGGAGACATTCTTAAGTTCAATCTTTTCACGGAAATAATTTACCTTTGTTTCACCGTCTGTTTCGGGCATATCTATGAAATCAAGAAGGTTGTTGATCGAACCGCTGTTCTTACCTATATCGCCCACAAGATTGATCATTTCTCCCACCATTTCCTGCATCTTTACGATTGCCGTGAATATTGCGGCAAATGTACCCGCCGTAATATCACCTGTAAGCAATGCTCTGACAAAAAGCAGGAGGACGACCAGATAACCCGCAAGGCCTATTCCTTTTCCCGCAAGATCGAACAGACAGGCCCTCTTTGCCACCTTAAGGCTTTTCTGATTCAGGACAACCATTGTGTCATAATAAAGCTTCTTAAAATAGTTCGTTACGCCCAGGATTCTCGTTTCCTTGAAATATTCCTTGGAGCAGATGGTGCTCTCATAATAATCATAAGATCTTCTCAGCGGAGCGATCTCATCCTCAAGATCAGCGTACATACTTACCTGCACAAGCTTTGTCAGAAGACAGGGCATCATGGAAACAACAATCACGATTGCCAGAACCGGCTTAATCGTAAAAATCCATATTCCCATGAACAGCACATAGGGCAGGAAAAATGCCATCATCATGATAAATGAAAATACCATGTTGAAGATATGGTTGATTCCCATCTCGGCCTTGTTGATGCTGTCCAGGGTTGACGCATCTTCATATTCGATGGCTCCAATTTTAGATATCTTAAGATGGACCTTCTGCATCAATTTCCCGATGACCTTCTGGTTAAATGGCAGATACAGGAAATTGTTAAGTGCGTTGACAAGCTCTGCCAGAATAATGACCACGCCGTACACAATGAGAGAACTGTATATGGTCTTTATGCTTCCGCCTGTATTTATCACTTCACTGGTGGCATCATAAAACTTCTGCAGGAACAAAACCTTTACTGCCCATGACAAGCCATGGAGTATTGTAATTACAAGGAACAATCCAAAAAAGAAAGGCGTTGCCTTAAATACAAGAGGCGCTATCCTCTTAAGTATCTGAATGGGACTTATTTTCTTTTCACTCATTGATACCACCTCCTCTGGCTGTCATACATCGTATAGTAAAGCTGCTTTGCAGCCATTAGCTCATTATGCGTTCCCTGTTCCTCTACATGTCCGTTATCAATTACATATATGTAGTCTGCCAGCTTGACCGAACCCAGTCTGTGGCTGAAGAACAATGTGGTTCTTCCTTCACAAAGCTTCGCAAATTCACTATAAAGGTTACTTTCCGCAATGGGATCCAAAGCGGCTGTGGGTTCATCCAGCACACGGATCGGCGCTTCGCTTACAAAGCATCTTGCAAGGGCGATCCTCTGCCATTCACCGCCGGAGAAATCCTTGCCTTCTTGTGCCAGCTTGCCCAGCAATGTATCCTTACCATCCTCAAGGCCTTCCATGACCGAGTCCAGTTTAAGGGCAGTTATGGCATTGTCGATTGCTTCCTCATCCGCTCCGCCAACGCATCCTATGGCGATATTATCCCAGATTGAAATGGAGTACCTTGCAAAGTCCTGATAGACAACGGAATAAAAGGCTTTCAGCTGAGCTGCCGTATATTCTCTAAGGTCTCTTCCGTTAATAAGTATCCTGCCCTCATAATCCTGATAAAGACCTGTCAGAAGCTTGGCAATTGTACTCTTTCCCGCCCCATTCGCTCCAACGAATGCATAATGCCTGCCGGCTTCTATCTTCATATCCATACTTTTAAGAATATAGGTTTCTGTACCAGGATATTTGAAGGTTACATTCCTGAATTCCAAAGACTTAAACTCTATACCGCCTTCAGGCACGGCATCCGCATCATCATACTGTTCAAATGCTGCAAACTTTGTGATCTCCTTAAGGTATTCGATATGTGTGGATACAGCCTCGATCAATCTTGTCAGCGACCATGACATGGTGTGTACAAGGTCAAAGGTTGCATTTATCAGTGAAAAGAACATACCGATTGTAATGATTCCCGTTGCAACAGGGTTGATGAGCATTGCCGCAATAAAGGTACACAGAAATGCTGTTATCATGCTTCCGGATTTCAGCTTTACAAACCATTTGGCACGTGTCCTTGTTTCCATTTTTCTGGAAATCTCATACTGCTCAAACCACTTGTCATTCAGCTTTTCGTTATATCCGAATACCGTCCTCTCATCAACATTTTCCCTTCCCGTCATTACGGTAGTGAGATATTTGTATTTTCTCTGATATTTGGTGATCTCTTTATTGGCCTCATAGGTTGCCTTTCCGCTTATGAACGAAAGATAGAGAAGCGGTATGGCAACAGCTATGATAATCAGCGCGACCCAGGCAATCTGTGCAATCAGGACGATAAGAAGTCCCGCAATTGTCATGAACAGCGATATCAGATTGACTACATTTGTAAAGCCGTCGATAAACTTATGCTCCATTGTGTCGGCAACACGGTTCATTAAATCCATACTGTCCGTATTTTCAACATACTTAAACGCAATCTTTGAACATTTTTCAACATATGCGCCCTTAAGACTGACCCTCATTTCCATCTCGATTTTGTTGGCAAGATATGCCTTTATGGGCCAGGCAAGCCATTGATACGCTATCATCCCGATCACAATCGCCAGTGAAATATATACCGCTCTTTTTGTTGCAAAGCCGCCTATAAGTCCCAGCGCATTATCAATAAATCTTGCATTCATAATAACCTGGTAGGTTGGCAGAATTGCAGCAGCAAGAGACAGAATCAGATACAATATCGTACACACAGGTGAACTGATGATAGAAAATCTCAGGGAATCCAAATATGTATACTTTTTCTTCTCAAAACGTAATTTCTTCATTTTCCCCTTGTATGATGTTTATAGAAGCAAAAACACCATATTCCCTTTCTTTTTATTTTGTATCGTGGTTCAATACAACTCAGATACTGTGGACTTTGAATTATTTACCTGTAGCTTGACTACTCGACAGGAGTGTATTGCCGCTACCTTTATCTGAATTGTTTATCTGCTGGATGAGCCGGAGCGTCTGTTCCTGAGTTCTTATTTCAATCAAGTCTACGATGATAATCGTTGGTGGACATTAGTGTCAACTTCGTTGACACTGGTATCAGACTTTACAAAAGGGAGGTACAACCTCATAATCTACATAGGCATTGACATTGCCAAGCGGGGCCACTTTGCATCAGCCATATCTTCTGATGGAAAGGAACTCATGAAGCCGTTCAAATTCACGAATGACGGTGATGGCTTCCAAATGCTGCATTCCCGCCTTGAAGAGCTTTCCCGCTCCGGCGACAGCATCATCATCGGTCTTGAATCGACGGCACACTACGGCGACAACCTTGTTCGATACCTTGTCGCCTGTGGCTACAGCGTATGTGTGTTGAACCCCATCAAGACTTCGGTCATGCGCAAGGACAACATCCGCAAGACCAAGACTGACAAAGTCGACACGTTCCTCATTGCAAAGACGCTCATGATGCAGGATTCCCACAGGTCTGTCTCTTTCTACGACCTTGACCTGATGGACCTCAAGCAGCTCGGCCGTTTCCGTCAGAAGACCATCAAGCAGCGGACACGTTTGAAGATCCAGTTGACTTCCTATGTCGACCAGGTCTTCCCCGAACTGCAGTATTTCTTCAAGTCCGGCCTGCACCAGAAAGCCGTCTATGCACTTTTGAAAGAGGCTCCTACGCCCCAGGACATCGCTCCCATGCATATGACCCATCTGAGCCATCTCCTCGTGGCTGCCTCACACGGCCACTTCAAGAAGGAGCAGGCAAAAGAGTTAAGGGTTCTCGCACGGAAGTCTGTCGGCGCCAGCGACAACGCTCTATCTATTCAAATAACAAATCCATTGAAAATGGATTTTCTATCGCACAGATTGAGTTACTGGATAGCCAGTTGGACAGTGTGGATGCCCAGATGGCAGAAATCATGAAGTTCCACGATTCTGTCATCATGACCATTCCGGGTATCGGCTACATCAACGGCGGAATGATACTTGGGGAAATCGGTGACATACACCGCTTCTCCAGCCCCAATAAGCTGCTTGCCTTCGCCGGTCTGGACCCTTCTGTCTATCAGCCTGGCAATTACAGCGCCAGGCGCACCAGGATGTCCAAACGCGGCTCCAGAGTGCTCAGGTACGCACTCATGAACGCAGCTCACAATGTCGTGAAGAACAACGCCACCTTCAAAGAGTACTATGATAAAACGATGGCGGAGGGCCGGACACACTACAATGCCCTCGGGCACTGTGCCGGCAAGCTCGTCAGGGTCATATCTGCCTAAGGCGTCCAAAACCGACTGTCCGGTATCCTGATCCAGCGCCGAGACCGGCTCATCCAGCAAAATGACCGGAGCATCCTTGCAAAGCGCTCTGGCTATCTGGATTCTCTGAGCCTGCCCGCCTGAGACCTGATTCCCCCGTTCTCCCACATTTGTGTCCAGCCCATCGGGAAGACTCTCGATCCATTTCGTGAGGCTTGCATTTTTACAGGCTGCCCATACAATTTCATCTGAAATATTATGACCGCAGGTAATATTATCCCTTATGGACAGAGGAAAAAGGCTGTTATTCTGCATGACAAGGGCCACCTGCTTCCTGATTTCCTCAGGGAACTGCTCGCCTGCTATGACAGCCGTTCCGCTGTCAGGCTCATAAAGGCCGGCAAGGATTTTCAATACGGTGCTCTTGCCGCATCCGCTATCCCCCACAATTCCGATGTGCTCGCCGTGCCGTGCCCTGAGAGACAGATTTTTTATCACCACATGCTTCTCATAGGAAAATGAAATGTCATCTAAATAAACTGCGTATTGATACATATTTTTTCCTCCAATCTCTCCACAGATGCGCTGAACCGCCGGAAAGAAGCGTAAATATTCGGCATATTCTGTAAGAATCCGGATACATTTCCCGACAGATTGATAAATATATAAAATATCCCCATGCTTATTTCTCCATTTATCACCATAAACCCGCCAAATCCAAGCAATGCCAAAAGCGGCGCAAATGAAAGCACGCCTGAAAGCGACATCAGCCTGGCAGCAATCCGCTCTTTCTTAATATTTGCCTCTCCCCATTCGGAGAGCTGTTCCTTCATAGTATCCTGAACCATCTTATATGCGTCATAAATTTGAATCATCGGAAATAATTCCACCATCATGTCCGCCGACCCGTTGATTTTTTTCCGGCTGTTTTGGCATTGCTGTGTGTAATTTTTCAGTATCTTACTGGAAAGGGAACAGTAAAGAATCAGCGGAATCACCGGAACGATGGAAAGCATAGCCAATTTGAAATTCTGGCAAAACAGAAATACCACAGTGACGGCAAACGTCCCAAACTGCTTCATCAATGAAAAGAGATTTTCACTCAGATAATCAGAGATATCTTTTAGCTCATTTTGCATGGCGGACTGCTCTTCTCCCACATGAAGCTTTGAGAGTGTTCGAATATCGCTTTGCAGATAATATCGGGCATATCCCATCCGCATTTCATGCGCAAAAGTTTCGCAGGTACAGGAGGATAGAAACGATGATAAATACTCGCTGATTGCGTGGATAAGGACAATCAAGATTCCGGCTGCTAAAAACAGGCCCATTCCATTCCCTGCATAAAAAGAGTCTGTATTTTCCAGAATGTCCAACAGCTGTGCCAAAAATCTGTTCCAGCACAAATTCAAGATGACAGACAGGAAAGTGAACAGAACTGCCAGGCTAAAAAGGATTTTGTGTAGTATAACAAGCTGCTTTACAATTTTCATAAACGTCCTCCCGCTGCTTTTGCTTCACATATAGTGTAGGCCATGCCCCAGGGGCAAGGTCAAGCAGGAAAAACAGGTAAATGTACTTGTCCATATTGAAATCCTCCGCTATAATAGATTCGTACATATGTCACAGTTCCTCGATTGCCACATTGTCTTACTCCCTCTTCGAAACTGTAGCGCCGTTAGAAATGGATCTGCAAATATATACTCGTGAGCGCATTTGTCTGCCGATTTCTGTTCTTCACTGTAGAAGCGCCCACTCGTTATACAATTTCCACCGGCAAATGTTTTCGGGTGTGAGTATACATTGTAAATGGCAGATAAATATTATCCGGGAGAATATCATTGAGATTTGGAGGGAACATAACCCATGCTGAAAACACTGACCAGCGTAAACGAGTATCTGGACTTTATCAACGAAATAAACAGCGATCCCAACCGACAAGCCAAAAAACGCAATCCCCTTCGGCCAATGTGCCGTCTTCACTGATAAAGCCGACTATGGCGAAGAACAACTTTGAATTTAACAACCTGACAAATCTTCGCAAGCCGGGAAATGTAATCATCTCAAATTGCCTCTATAATAGGCTTCAACAGGAGGAATAAAGTATGGAGTGGATAGCAGCAATGCAACAGGCAATTACCTATATGGAAGAACATCTTATGGAGGAAATAAACTATGAAGATGTAGCCAGGCATGTACACACTTCGAGCTATGAGTTTCATAGAGCATTTAGTTTTCTTGCAGGGATGACTGCCAATACCTATCTTCGCAACCGCAGGTTATCTTTAGCAGGTAGAGAAATTGTAGAAACCGATGTTAAAATAACAGACATCGCGCTGAAGTATGGTTATGAAACACCAGAGAGTTTTACAAAGGCATTTACAAGGTTTCATGGAATTGCGCCTAAATTTGCCAGAGAAGAATCTGCGAAGCTCCTGCTTTTCAATCCACTTGTTATTAAAATAACCGTGGAAGGTGGTAAAAGTATGGATTACAGAATCGTACAAACAAAAGAACAAAAATTTATTGCAGTGGTAAGAAGTTTTCAAAATGAAATCATTAATGACGAGGAAAATCATGATATTCCTGATTTTTGGGGAGAGTGTAATGACAAAAAACTTATAGGGCCGATTTGCAATCTGCGACCGGAAGGAAAACGAGACTTGTATGGGTTATGTTCTCCGACAAAGAAAGGTGCGGATACGTTTGAATATGGAATTGGTGTCTTGATTGATGAAGATACATCGGAGTTTGATTTCTCAGAAATGCAAAAAGCAGGTTATAGCATCTGGGATGTGAAACCGGGAACTTATGTTGTATTTGACTGCATCGGTGAGGATGGTGATTGTATCGGTGACACTTGGGCTAAATTCTATAAAGAATTCTTGCCACAAATGGGGTATGAATCAGAAGCAGAAACAGATTATGAAATATATTTTGAAAAAGGAAGAAGTGGTCTATTCTGTGAACTGTGGATTCCGATAAGAAGAAAATAATGAAGTCAGGTATGTTAAGAATGTGAAAATTTCAGTTTGATGCAGATTGTTATCAAAAAAGAGTACCGCTCACTTTTGCGAAAGTGAACGGTATTTTTAAACCTTAACTTAATGCTGTTGGACTTAACTAAATGACATTGTCCCTTCCTGGTTTCTTTTTTCTGAACGCTGCAATCAGCGGGGCATTAAACCCGCGAGGGAACGAACCCGCGGCAGATTCACATATCCTCTTCGCAATTCTGTATAAAACGGAACACCTCATATGCGTCCCCGGCATGTTTCCTGTCCTCTATGCCAAGGTAATATGCCGCGAACAAGAGTTCGATGCATTCCATCACGCAGGGAATCGCATTCTTCTCCTCCGCAGACAGGGGCAGCACGCTCTCATAGCCCGCGACGACGGCTTCCACGCTTTCCAGCCACTCCTTTTTCGTAAAAGCCTCCTCCGTCTCTTCCGCCAGCAGCCCCGCCAGGAAATAGCAGATATCAAAAATCCTGATGTTCCTCTGGCTCAAATCGAAGTCGATATATCCCGATAACTCGCCCTCAAAGAACAGAAAATTCCCGAAATGCACATCCCTGTGGATCAGCTGCTTCGGCAGACAGTCATAGACGTTTTCCAGGGTTTCCACCGCTTCGGAATAGGTTTTCCTGTCCACAATCTGCCACTCATCTTTGGCTAAATGATCCCCTACCCATCCCTTCATCTCATCCAGCAGACTGTTGTCCCAGAATGCGATCTCTTTCTCGCATTCCCGGAATGCCCTGTGCAGCCGCGCCATGGCACAGCCCATTTTGCGGGCCATTGCCCTGTCTTTTATATCCGTGATGTTGCTTCCCTGTAGCTTTCGGGACAGAAAGAAGTAACAGTTTTCCTCCGCAACGTATTTTTCTCCCGTCCTGGCGGGCACTACCTCCGCAACCGGGATATGGCATTCCGATAGGATTTCAGATATCCTCAGGTTCCTTTCCAGCTGGTCTCTGTCCCGATACGCTTTCATTACATAGGAATGGTCCACCTCCCACGCGGAGGAATAAATCTGCGACAACTGCCGGGCTTCCAAGCCCCACAAAGGCAAAATCCTCTCTATAATCTCTTTCATTTTCTGATGCTTCCTCCTCTCTTTGAGCAAAATCTTTCGATAGACCCCCGATTCCGAAAGAGCAGTTCTACAATGGGCTTCACTCAGACGGCGGCGTATCCGGAACAGGCAGAATCAATGACACTTCCGTTCCCTGCCCCTCCCGGCTCTCTATCCGCAGGCTGCCCCGATGGGCCTGGGCAATGGCCTTGCACAGGGAAAGGCCGATGCCGGAGCCCCCGCTTTGCCGGGAGCGGGCTTTGTCCACCATGTAAAAAGCTTCCGTCACATGCTCCAGCTGATCCCCGGGGATGCCGATGCCGTAATCCCGCACTTTTATAACCGCTTTGTCATATTCTTTTTTCAAGCTGATGTCAATCTGCCGGCCATGCCCCTTCAGCGCCGAAGCTTTCAGCGCATTGTCCAGCAGGTTCATGACCAGGGAAGTCAGCAGCGCCTCATCGGCCAGAGCCGTAACCGGCTCAAGGTCTCTTTGAACCGTGCACTGCTGTGCCTGGCAGACAGGCGACAGGGCCAGGGCCGCCCTCTCCACCAGCGCCCCCAGCTCCACCGGCCGCAGCACAAGCTCCGCCCCCTGAAGGGAGACCAGCTCCATCAGCTTGGAGGACAGCGCCTTCAGCCGCCCCGCTTCCGCCGCGATGATAGCCGCGTACTCCCGGCGCTCCGCCTCCTCCATGTGGCTTTTGATGGTCATGATATCCGCGAAGCCCAGGATGGAGGTGAGGGGCGTCTTCAGCTCGTGGGACATATTGGCGATGAAAGTCTCCCTGCTGGCCGCCAGCGCCTCCACTTTCCTGATATTGTCTTCGATTTCCCCGGACATGACGTTCATATGGTTGGACAGTTCCGCTATTTCGTCATGCCCTTTCGCGGGAACCCGGTACCCATACTCCCCGGCTGCGATCCGCTCCGTGGCCGCCTCCAGGCGCTTCAGCGGCCTGGTCAGCCACAAGATGGAAAACAGCAGAACCGTCGCCACGGCCAGGGAGACGCCGCCGCACATCCACTGGCAGAACCGCAGATCCTCCTCAAACTGACGGAACAAATCCGTCACATCGCCGGACACCTCCACCCGGTAGAAGCGCCCCTCCCAAAAGGCCGTGGTGTAGGTGCTGATCCGCCGAATCCCCTCCTTCTCCACCAGCACGGTGGCGGCGCTTCCCGCCTCCCGGGGAAGCCGGGCTGCGGAGAAGATGCCTGTCTCCAAGGGCATTATGACGATATCATTCTTCTGCGCTTCATCTGTCGTTTCATCGGAACCGGCTTCATCTGTCGCACCGTCCGCCCCCTTGCGGAATTCCTCTGATGAAAGGCAAAATGTTACAAACAAGTCCTCCAGATCCGATTCTGTCAACAGCTGCTGCCCGCTGTCATCCTTCCTCTCCTGGATCAGATGCCCCAGCTCGGCCACGGCGCTGTCCCGGACGGTCTGAATCTTCTCTTTTGCCAGCAGAAGGGTGTTCCTGTGGCTCCTGGCCAACAGCAGCAGAGAAATGGCGCTGACCGCCAGCGCAGTCAAGAACAACGTCAAAAGGAATATTTTCTGCCAGAGCCTCATGATGTTCCAACCTTTCCGAATTTTGCCGTGTATCCATATGCGTTATTCCGTGCATCTTTCCGCACATCAAGCCTTTCCGGGCAGCCTCTCATATCTTCAACAGCTTATAGCCATAGGTGGGCACGGTCACCAGGCGGCCCTGCAGCGCGAGCTTTTTCCGCACCTGCTGCACATGGGTGTCCACCGTCCGGGTCTCCCCCTCAAAGGCATAATCCCACACCGCAGCCAGCAGCCTTTCCCTGGAAATGACCACGTCCTGATGCCGGATGAAGAAGACCAGCACATCGAATTCCTTGGGAGACAGCGCCACTGCCGCGCCGCCCTTTTCCACCATGTGCTTCTCGGTATCCACCGTGATGTCCCCGTAAGCGAACGCTGTCTCGGCTTTGTGATGGCGCTTCATCACCAACTCGATCCGCGCCAGCAGCTCCAGCGCCTCAAAGGGCTTCACTATATAGTCCTCCGCCCCGGATTTCAGCCCCCGCACCTTGCTGGCCACATCCTGCACCGCCGTCAGGTATATCACCGGAATGCCTAAGTCCTTCACCCGCTCCATCACCTGGAACCCGTCCAGCCCCGGAAGCATCACGTCCAGCAGAACCAGGTCATAATCCCCGCCGGAAATCCGCTCCACAGCCAGGCCCCCTTCCCCGCAGATCTCGCTCTCATAGCTGCCCATGGAAAGGCATGCCTGTATGTACTTTGCTATATTGACGTCGTCCTCCACGACGAGTATCTTACAAGACATTTCTTATCCCTCTCTTAAAAACTGCCGGAAACCAACTAATTACATCCTGTTCAGGAAAAAAGTCCGGCCCACCCCATCCATTATACAGAATACTCCGCAAAAAGGAAAGCGCCTCCGAAGAGACGCTTCCTTATCCAATGCCTCCTCCGCAGCTGAACCGCGTCTTTTGCGGGTAATGCTCCAGAACCACGTAGAACGTCCTGTCGTCAATCCGCTTCCACTGCTCCCGGGTGAACTGCTGATCCGTCATGGTCATGGGCAGCAGGATTTCCATGCTCTCCCCCTCTTCCATCTGCAGCCTGAGCGTGCCCAGCTGCGGATTCAGCAGATACATCAGCTCCATGTCGAACTGGTTCCCCCAGGCTCCGGACTCAAAGGCCATGCTGGTCAGATCCAGCGTGCCGTCATCCGTCCCGGTTTTTTCAATGGTCAATGCGGCCAGCCCTATCCGCTCCCGGCTGATGGGGTATTCTTGCCCATTTTCATCCGGCAGGAGACGGAACCCCGGGCAGAGCTCATGGAGGATTTCCCCGTCCGACCAGCTCCAGCCTGAGAAAGTGACGGTATAGCTCCCAAGCCGCACGGATTCCCCCAGCCCATAGGTCTGCTCTTCAGGGCCGGGGTACCGGGCGTTGAGCCAGTACAGGCGGCAGCCGATTCCGGCAAGCGCAATTGTCAGCAGCATTATGCTCATGATTTTCCGCATCATATTTCCCACTCCTTTTCTATGGAATAACACCTTTCCTGACCCAATGCCTGATTCTGTTCCCTGAGATTTCGAGGGCATATTGGAATAGACTCCCAAAATCTTCAGGCCGCCGGACACACGGCTTCCCGCGTCCGGGGTCAGGCCTGTGAAAAGACGCCGTCCTCCACCCTGTAGATCCAATCCGACAGCGTCTCCAGCTCCTCCCTGTCGTGGCAGGCCAGGAGGATAAGGCAGCCGGCTTCCCGCTGTCTGCCGATGATGCCCCGCAGCAGGCGGCAGCCGTCCTCGTCCAGGCCGTTGAATGGCTCATCCAGCACCAGGAGCCCGGGGGATTCCATGATGGCACAGGCGATTCCCAGGCGCTGGCGCATCCCCAGGGAATACTTCCTTACTTTTCGTCTGTCCTTGGGATCCAGACCCGTCTGCTCCAGCGCCGCCATGATTTCCTCCGGGGCGGTCTCTCCCCGGATGGCCGCCAGAAGCCGCAGGTTCCCGTACCCTGTCCTGTCCGGCAGAAAAACCGGCGTCTCCAGGAGCATCCCGAGCTTCGATGGGAAATCCTGTCCCTTTCCTATCGTTATTCCGTCTACATCGATGTTTCCTTCCGTCAGCCCGATGAGTCCGCAGACGGCGCGCATCAGCATGGTCTTACCGGAACCGTTCTTTCCCAGAAATCCGTAGACCGCGCCGCTTTCCAATGTCATGTTCACGTCTTTCAGCACCCTGGCACCGTGTATTTCTTTTGATCCGTGGGTTATTGTTATTTTCATTCCTGTTCTTCTTTCTTCCTAAATATTAGCATGATAGTAAACGACTTTAAAAACTTTACTTTGACACATTACACTGCTTGTCATTGCTATGGTACTTTCTCTCATCGGCTTTCCCATTTCGGCCGGGACAGGATTTGGCTCGGATGGCGGCGCCGATTCAGAAAATGTCTTTCCGCCTTATCCATCTCATGCCGAAAAGCAGCACGACAGCGTTCCACAGCCCGCAGAGCATCAGGCAATTCCGAAAGCATATGGCAGGGTTCCCTGACAGGAAGTCCTGGCGCAGGAGCATGGAGAAGTTTCCGAGAAACCCGGGGGAGGCCCAGAACACAGAAGCCGTAAGGTACCCCAGTGTAAGGAACAGGGCCATTGCAGGCTCCAGCGCCAATGAAAGCATCATCTCCGTCAGGCACAGGGTAAGGGACACCAGGACAGGCTGCACCCACCAGCGCAGGAATATCTCCCATCCTGTAAGCGTCTCCGGGCTTATCCCATACAGGCCGTCCCGGAAGTCCCTAAGCCCCAGGAAATCTCCCCTGGCCGGAGCTCCCGCTGCCAAGTCTTCTGGTGCGGCGCTTTTCCTTGCAGGACTTTCTGTCGCTACCCTTTCCGGCGACGGATTCCCGAGAACTGCGCTTTCCGCTGCTAAGTCTTCCGGCACCGCACTTTTTGGCTCTGGACTTCCCATTGCCATGCTTTCTGCTGGCAAGTCTCCTGGCATGGCACTTTTCTTTGCCGAACTTTCTGCAGCTACTCTTTCCGGCACTGGACTACCTATAATCGTGCTTTCCGTGGCCAGGTCTCCCATCCCTGCGCTTTCTGTCACCAGAGCGCCCAGGGCCAGCGCCGCCGCCAGCAGCAGATAGTAGGCTGCCACGGTACAGGCCACCCAGGCCGCCTTGCCAAGCAGCCAGTTCCTGCGCCTACCTGCGCGCACAATGGCCTGGCCGCCGCTGCGCGTAAGGTCTTCCGCCGGATAAGAGGCCGTCAGGAACAGCAGGCAGGCGTTCAGCATCAGCCAGGGCACGGGCAGCTCGAACTTCCCTGTCTCCGACACGAAATATTCCGGCATCCCCCGGAACAGGAAGCTCAAATGCCCCAGCATCCCCCCGGGCGTCTCCGGCGCGAAGCAGCACTGGCAGGCCAGAATGACAAAATAGGCCTGCACAAGCACCACGCCCAGCCATTTCAGGCGGGTGCTTTGATATCCGTAGTTCAAATCATACCATATCAGAGTTCTCAATCGACTCCCGGAAAGATGTTTTTTCATCATCTACAGCAATCCCCTCTCCGCTTTCCGGAAGAAGCCGAAGAAAGCCGCCCCCGCCGCCAAAAGCAGCGCAAGCTCCCCCAGCAGCCAGGGCAGCTTTGGCACGAACAGCTGGCTGGGCCGCAGGTATCCCGCGGGGCAGGCGGCCAGCTGCCCTGTGGTCGTCCCCAGCCCATAGAGAAGCAGGTACGCCAGGACAGGCGCCAGCAGAACGGCGAACCGGTTCCTTGTCCACAGGGAAGCGAACAGGGAAACCGTGGTGAACAGCCCATAGAACAGGCCGTCCATGGCCAGGTACACAAGCAGGTACAAAAGGGGATGGGCATAGTAGAGATCTCCCAGGAACCCCTCCGCCCCGATGGGGAAAAGCCCCAGCCCTGCCTGCGGCCTCACTGCCGGGAGGAACAGGTTCGTCGCCAGAAAGTCAAAGGCCAGGGGCAGCACGGCAACCGCTGCGCCGCTTAAGAAAACCGCCAGATACTTTGCCCCCAGGTATGCCCTCCACCCCAGGCGCGTCGCCGCCTGGTTCCCATAGCCGCCGGCGCAGTCGAAGGCGAAGCTCCCGCCGTGGGGAAGGGCGCAGAGGATAGGAATCCACATGAAATACAAGGCGGCCTGGAGGGAATAGTTCTCTCCGCCCATCCATTTGCCGAAAGCGGACAGGGGATAATCCCCGCTGAGGACATAGCCCCTGACAGGCAGCACATAATCCCGCAGATGCCAGAGGCTCAACGCGAAGCCCACGGACAGCGCCGCTGCCATGCGGCGGTTACGGAACGCCCTGTCCAGTTCGAATTTCAGATAATTTCCCATCCCTATTCCACCTTTACGCCTAAATCAATAAAAAAGCTGCCCTCATTGTCGCCGTCATATTTCTTTACCTGGTAATAGAGCTCATAAGGCCCTGCGGATCCGATGCGTTCCGCCAGGGCATCGCCTTCTCTCTCTGTCATGCTGTCACAGCCCTCTATCACCCAGCCCACCTCGCTGGTGACAGACTCGCCGGGCTCCAGCCCCCAGTGGTGGAACTGATAGGCGCCTCCTTCCTCCCAGTAGGTGTCATAGTAGACCACATCGTTCGACCACAGAAGCGTATTCAGGGAATCCCCGATGACGATGATTCCGCCGGCATTCCGGTTGATATCCTGGAATTCGTCTGTGGTGTTGGTGAACGTGATGGTCAGGAACAGGTATTTATAATCCCCCGAAAGGTTCCCCTGGCTGTCGGTCCGGGCTTCCGACAGATAGTTTTCCAGATGCTCCAGGTTCCTGTCCCCGAAGCTTTCCGTGTACTCTGCCTTTTCGATTTTATAGGAAATCCCCCAGGCGGCAGCGGACTCGGCGATCGGCAGGATGTTCTCCTTCTGGGTGTAAAGCGTTTCATCCTCGTATACCTCCGGCTCGTCGTTCTCCAAAGGCGCAGGCTTCCCGCCGTCCCCTGTCTGACCTTCCCCCGTCTGACCTTCCCCGTCCAGGCCTCCCGAAGCCTGCGAGCCCGCGGCCGCGCCTCCAGTCTCGTCGGCTCCTGCAGCTGCGCCTCCCACTCCCATGCCGGAAGCGTCCTGCCCCCGGGCGTCTCCTGCGTCCTGCCTGGGGGAAGCTGCGTTGCCGCATCCTGACACCATTGTCATAATCAGGGCCGCTGCGATTGCCTTTGCGTATTTTCTTCTCATTTTCTTAGTCTCCTCCCGTCTTGTCTTTTTGCGTTTGTATTGTCCCTTATTCCGGAAGCCTATGGCTATGATACGGCACTCCTTTATAAGAAATCCCCCAAAAAATGCAAAAATTCTGCAAAGACTCCGTCCCTCTTCCTGCACTCACAGAGGCGTGAAGCGGGTGCATGTCGGCGGCGGGAGGCCGCCGTTCTTCCTGATTTCCGGGAAACGGTTTCCCTGCCCGTCCACGGACAATATGCCCCGGTTCTTCAGCGCCAGCCCTCCGGCGGCCAGAACCGATACCCGCAGAAGTCCCCCTCCGCCCCGTCGTAGTACAGCACCAGGCTCCCCTTCCCCATGGCGCACACCAGCGCGGTTTCCTCCTCGTCCCCGCAGACCTGCCAGGTTCCCCGGACGCAGCACTCCCACAGCGGTATCCGGGCCGGCATCTCCTCCGTGAGCTCCGTCCGGGCCAAAAGAGAGACATAGAGCCTGTTCACCTGCAGCCAGTAGTCCGGGCAGTCCTCATATATCCTGTCGATTTCCTCCACATAAGCCCGCAGCCTGCCGTCCTGCCCGCGGCTCAGTTCCCCCAGCGCCTCCGCCGCTTCCTCCATCTCCGCCCCGGAGGGACGCCTCCCGGCTTTACGCCACACCAGAAAAGGCAGCCTGTCGCCGTTCATCGCCATGGACAGGGTGCACTCCACGCCCTCCCTTTCCACCTGCGCTTCCATCAGACAGCAGCCCTCTTCCCTTATGATCCAGAGATTCTCCCAGAAGCGCTCGTCCTCCTCCAGCCCCACCAGGCGGAACGCCTCCTGGTACACCCGGGAGCCCAATTCCTCCTTACAGTATTCCACATAGCTTTTCCCATCCTCCCGGGTCAGAGCCTCCCGCTCTTCCTCCAGAGGATACCGGAACGCCTCCATGAAATCCCCGGGAGCCGCCCCAAGGCTCTCCGGCAGGGCCTCCTCTTCCTCCACGATGTCTTCCGCCCGGAAGACGGCGGAGTAGGCAATTGGCAGCAGGAAAATCCCGGCGGCCAGGAGACCGGCGGCGGACGCTGTCGTGAACAATAACCATCTCTTCTTCATGGATTTCTTTTCCCTGTCCTTTTCCCAATTCTCAAAATGCATCACAGGCCCGCGATATGCCCTATATGCAGGGAGCCGTTAGCGTAAGGCCATGCTCCCCCTATCAAAATATTCTTCAGTTTGCCTGACAAATTCATCTCATAACCAGAAAAAAACCCTCCTCTCTGAAAAATTTCTTTTTCAGGGACGAGGGCAAATGCTTCGTGTTACCACCCCAAATTTACCCATGCCTCACGACAGGGGCCTTATCGGCTGCGGACGAGAAATGGTTCGTCGATAGCCTATCGCGATAACGGGTGAACCCATCAAAGCCCCAAATTATGGTGTATCCTTCTGTGAGCCCCCGGCAATTAAAGGTCATAATACATCCGGAACTCCGCCGGACTGGGAATCTGCTCCACTTTCCGAAGCTCCGCCCGCTTTCTGGTCACCCACACATCAATCAGCCTCTGGGGGAAGACTCCGCCTTTCGTCAGATAGTCATGATCCGCCTCCAGGGCGTCCAGAGCCTCGTCAAGGGACTTGGGCAGGCCCTTGATTTTCTTCTGCTCCTCCTCCGACAGCGTGTAGAGATTAAAATCATAAGGTCCCCAGCCGTTTGCCGCCGGGTCTATCTCGTTCTCGATGCCGTCCAGGCCCGCCATCAATATCGCCGCGTAGGCGTAATAAGGATTGGCAGTGGCATCCGGGTTGCGCAGCTCGAAGCGCTTCGTCTCCGGCGATTTGGCGTAGGCCGGAATCCGAATCACCGCGCTGCGGTTGGAGGTGGCGTAGCCAATCGTCACAGGCGCCTCATATCCCGGCACCAGACGCTTGAAAGAATTGGTGGATGGATTGGTAAAGGCGCACAGGGACGCGATGTGCTTCAGCAGCCCGCCCATGAAGTAATGCGCCGTCCGGCTTAAGCCGGAATATCCGTCTTTGTCATAGAACAAAGGCTTGCCGTCCTTGAACAGCAGCATGTGTACATGCATGCCGCTGCCCGCCTCCTGATAGATAGGCTTGGGCAGGAAAGTGGCCGTCTTGCCCTCCTGTGCCGCCAAATTCTTGACAATGTACTTGATAATCATGGTGTTGTCCGCCATGGCCGGCATGTCGTCCAGTTCCACCTCGATTTCCATCTGGCCGGGACCGCCCACCTCATGGTGGTGGTACTTCACCCGGATTCCCCAGTCTTCCATCATCATGCACATCCGGCTTCGCAGGTCATACCCCACATCCTGGGGCGCCGCCACATGATAGCCGCCCTTGTGGGGCACCTCGTAGCCGTTATTGCCCGGCGTGTCCAGGCTGTGGTTCCAGTCCGCCTGCCTGGTGTCGATCCGGTAGCCGCACTGCCTGGGCGTCACCTCGAAACGGGCGCTGTCGAACAGATAGAACTCGAATTCAGGCCCTATCACCATCCGGTCCGCAATCCCCGCCTCTTTCATATATTCCGTGGCCCGGAGACTCACATTTTTCGGATACTGGTCAAAAGGCCTGTTCTCCCCCGCTCCGATGGTACATACATTGCCGCACATGGTCAATGTAGGCACCGCGGCAAATGGATCCACGAAGGCAGTGTCCGGGTCCGGCAAAAACACCATGTCGCTCTTCTCGATGGGCGCGTATCCATAGTTGGAACCGTCAAATCCGATACCATAGGTAAAAGTGTCCTCGCTGAACCTCTCAACGGGAATCGTGATATGTCGCCAGCGGCCGTCGATGTCCGTCATTTTGAAATCAATCATGCGAATCTGCTTTTCCTCACACAGCTTTCTGATTTCCTTGCTTCTGTCCATATTTTCATACCTCCGCATTTTCTGAAGCCGGCCTTTCCAGATACCTCTCCGGCCTTTGGCCATGCTGCCTGGCAGCACAGACAACACAATCCCGGCTCTGCCTGCGGAAGCGCCTCATGATTGCGCAGGCTGCCTTGGAAAATCTTTTCACGCCTCATTGTAAATCCAAATCCGTCCCCAGCCACCAGCGCAGCACGTCCTGAATCTTCTCGTCCCAGTATTTCCACTGATGGTCTCCGGCCGACTGTTCACAGGTCAGGTCATATCCCAGCTTCTTCACATGCTCCCAGGCCCTCAGATTCCCCTGATACAGGAAATCCTCCGTCCCGCACCATGCGTACAGCCTGGGCCTGTCTTTCCCTGCCGCCGCAAGTTTCTCCGCCAGAGCCAGCAGATCATTGTCCGAACCCTCCAGCGCTTCCGCCGAGCCGAATATCCCCCGGAAGAGCGAGACTCTGCCCGACTCTTCATCCGCGCCCTCGACGTTCCTCCTGTAGTCATCCGCCATATCCAGCGCGCCGGACAGGGAGGCCGCCGCACCGAACGTATCGCTGGCTCCCAGCCCCAGTTTCCACGCACCGTAGCCGCCCATGGACAATCCCGCCGCCAGAGTGTCCTCCCTCCTCTCGGACATCCGGGGGAAGAATTCCCGGCAGATTTTCGGCAGTTCCCGGGAGACGAAGGTCCAGTACTTCATCCCATAGGCGGTGTCCGTGTAAAAGGCCAGATGGGTAGTGGGCATCACCACGGCGATTCCCAGCTTACTCACATACCTTTCTATGGAAGTTCTTCTCTGCCAGATTGTCTGGTCATCGCTCATGCCGTGGAGCAGGTACATGGTCTTGTACTTCCCCTCCGCGCCCTTGCCCTCCATGCCAATCTGTCCCTGAGTCTGCTGGGGCAGTATCACATCCATATTCATGCACATCCCCAGTACATCCGAAAAAAAGTCTGCATGCAACAACGCCATTTTCCATTCCCCCTTTTTTAAAGTGATAATCTCTCGGAATCTTTAAGCCAATAAACACAAGGCTTTCAGATGCCTTTTTTATTAAAATCCCCCACTTTTTTTGCCAAAAGCACTTGACAAATATATCGAAAAATGCGGCGCTTCGCGCCTGTTAATTAACAAGTATCGTCCGTTTGCGGCGACAATCTTTTTTCGATATGGAGGCGATTTTATGTTACCTGTAAACTGTGGCAGTCATGCCGACTACCAAAACTTTGTTGTTGAAAATCTTCGTAAATATTATCCGAATCCTGATTCCATTTCCCATGACACATGGGACATTATTGATCGTTTTTGGAATCTTGATCTTTCCTACACTGACGAAATGATGCGAAGCAAATATTCCAAGTATGGTCCTGCACCAAGAACTCCTTCCTGCATGCAGCGTTCCTATCTGCTGTCCATTGATTTTAAGGTCACATCTATAACCGAATGGGCTGCCCAGCTTAAAATAAATCCTCTGTATGCCTTTCTTAGCGGTTTTAAAACAGATGATACTCCCGGTGTTGGCACTTTTTACGACTTCTTTTCTAAACCTCCATGCCCGCACACTTGGCACCACCATAAATGAAACTGTGCAGACGATAGGTTCTTGATTTTGTTTGTGCCGTTATTTATACTTATGGCAACGGCAAAAATCGTGTTTATTTTGGGCTGGAAGCCCG
>CAJTHM010000008.1:0-237860 GCA_910576125.1 Lachnospiraceae bacterium
CATGCTAATCATGCCCTAAAACGGCCAATCAGACTGCCATTTACAAAGCGATATTTGCCCCATTTAGCCACTTTTCTATCAAGCCGATAAAGTATACACCAAAGCAATTTAAAGCCGAATTTGCCCCCAAAATCATTTATATAGCTTATAATCAGAACCAAGTAAAAAAAGGCCGTGAAAGTCAATCCTATGGCCTTGAATCATGTATCTACGGCATTTCCATTCTTTATATTGCCAGGGTGTAGCCAATCAAACGGTTACACCCATTTTTTACGATTTTCTGTAACATGCTTCTATGCTTCCAGTACCATCTGCATGGTATCGACTCTAGTGCTGCCGTAATAGTCCCTTATGGCCTCCATGCCCAGCGTCTTGTGGCTCCTTTTCCTGAAAACCTCGCTATGCCAATACCATTGCTTTTTAGTAGATGCCCACTTGAAGCCGATGTCCTTCAAGTCCTTCCGATAGGCATATATGTTACCAGATATCCATATCCATTGCCCAGCTATTTCAATCTCGATTCCTGAAAAGTTGATTATCTTCTGAAGCACTTCACGCAAGGCCTTGTCATTCTCCCAGTCGTACATGTTAGCGTTATAGGCTGACTTTGCTTTGTCTGTTTCTTCCTGACCGTCTGCCGACTTGCTTTCGTGCCTGTCTTTCAGCACCTTGAAAAGCTTATCATATTCGACATTTACAGCTTTCATGATTTCTTCAGATCCACCGTTGTCAGGGTGAAACCTCTTAAGCAACTCCTTGTACTGCCTCCGTAGCTGTTCCAGCGTGTTCACATTGATGAAATATCTTCCCATACCTGAATACCTCCATGAATGAAAAATGCAAAGCCTTTGACAATCCAATAGGCCTTGCATCCTTTTTGTGGTATTCGGTTTTCAGTTAGATCAGTGAGCCACTGCCTGTTTCAAGCCATTTCCTGTTTTCGGCTGTAGCTGCGAGTGCGTCAAGGGCTACTCCATAGACATTTTCAATCTTACGGTCAATTTTGAACAGTTCTCCTTGTGTTTTAGTCTCTTCCACTGCCAGCCTGTCCACTTTCTTTTCCAGTTGTGCCACTCTTTGGTTGATTTCCTTTACTTCCGTTTTCATCTCTTGCATTTCGGCTAAAAGCAAATCAAGCTTTTCACTATCAGTCATACGCTTGTACCTCCCAATGTAATGAGTATACCACATTCAGGATGCAAAGTCTATTGAATTGTCAATGTGCTTTGGTTAGTGGGTATGGGCGGATATCCTGGGAGATGACCTGAAACCGTTTGAGAAAGTCAGCTTCTTCAATGTGTTAAGGGTTAAGTGATAGGCCAACAACAACAGGGAGTGACGGTCAAGCCGTGGGAGATTCAGTTCTCCGCTTTCCTATCGGTAGAAATACCAACAACCAAAGAACACTAACAAACCAAACAAAACGAAAGGACAGGTAAAAAACTATGATGTACAGCGAATTCCTCACACTGTCAGGCAAGACCGAAAACTACATATCCTACACCGAATACACAAACGAGATTGAGCCTATCTACACCGATTGCGAACTATCCAAAGCTGATTTTATAAAGCTTATGGATACGGCATTCAGCATGATCGTGCATCCGGCAGTCGAAAAGAAGATAAGTTCCCTTGCTGGTAATTGGAAATATTGTTTAGCCTTTGAAAGTAGACATACTGATAATCCTGAAGTAGCCAAAACAGCACAAGCTGCAAGGGAACGAGTAGAAAAGGTTGACAGGGCAGCACGGAAAGTGGCATACGAATACATGAAAGTTTTCTCACAACTGTAAATCCCCTGAAGAGTCTTTGAGAATTAAGACGAAATGCCCGTGACAGGGCATCGGGATACATAAACCACAACGAGGAGGATATACAATGACGGCAAAAGAAATCTTTAAAAAATCACTGCGGGATGCTGAAGAGTATGCTAAAAAGAATGAACTGAATTTCATCGTTTATATGAGCGGCAAAAAAAATGCGCACAATGCTGGAAAAACTCTTGATAGAGTACAAAGAAAATAGCAATTTAGATTTTGACTTGGGAGTCATCGACAAAGAGAGACACGATATTGAAATGAGGATTTACGAAATTCTTAAAAAGTCAATTGAAAGCTATAGCGGTGACGATTGCATGAGCAGATGGATAACTGCCCGAAAAAAGAACATAAAAAATCCCTCCAAACACAAAAACAGGTTTAGAGGGTAAATCATTTTTTATTCAGGCATGAAGATGCAGCCCGCCAAAACGCTGTTTTTTTATTTGGCAGACATATACATTTTCGCCACACTAATTAATCAGTCAATTGCTTCTATCGCAATTATTTTTAATTTGCGTCAGAAAATCAGAAGAAGTTTTCGATATAAAGACAGCACCATAACATTTTGCTATTTTAATTTCAAAACAGCCATCTTTTCCAGACATAAGAATAAACGGAATTTCTATATGGTTTTTCCTCAGTGAATCCAATATATCCAAACCTGTTCCATCTTTCATCTCCAAATCAGAACATATCGAATCCATCTCTATTTCTCCAATTATCGCCATTGCTTCTGAAACACCTGTTGCAGTATGCACTTCAAAATCTCGTTCTAATGCCTGTGCTAAAATCTTTAAGAAATCTGTGGAATCGTCATCTAACAATATTCGCTTCATATTTTCACCTCCAATCTGTGGATTATCTTGTCCGCACTTTCCCAAATAGCAGAAATAATCATAAATAATATTTCCATAAGTATCAGCAGGATTCCAATCAAGACAATATCTATTCCCATGATTACATGAACACAAAATTCTTTAAAATTATTCCATTTTCTCACTCGATAATCCTCTTGTTCTTACTTATACTTATCTCCACGTTTCACCTTATAAAAAACTTTCACAGAAACAACAGTTATCAAAGCAAAAAGCATTACATCTACGATATATATTAGATTTTTCCCATCCGTTGCTATTGACGAAAGTTGATTGCCAAACAAAATATTTAACATACTGGATAAGGGATGCGTTCCTGCCAACTGTGAAATCCCGATTATTCCTGACAACGAATAGATAAAGCATACTGTACTTGAAAAAATCGTGTTTCCTGATGCCAAAGCAGTTACCAGAAACACAGGAAACATTGTAAATGGCATAGCCAATGCAATAAGCAGAAAGAATCTTATCAGCATCAAAATCTGATAAATGCATATGTCCGTACTCCTGCATATAACAGCACTAACTACAATGAGCAGACAGTTTAGCAACATAATGATAACCGCAGCCAAAAACGAAAACAGAATTTTTACATAAAATAATTGGTTCATTGAAACAGGGATTTGCAGCAATTCTTTCAAAGTATCGTTTTTGTATTCCGCATGGTATATCTCAATAAAGAGCAGCCCTAACAGAAACGGAAGGAGCATAGCTAAATAGCTGCTATATTTCATATAAAAATCTTTGAAGCTCTTTTGTGGGACATGATAATTCCAAAATGCCATACCTGCCCAAAATAAGAGTAATACTCCCGTAATGATAAGTATGGTCTTCTGTCTCTTAAGTTTTGAAAATTCAGTTTGTATCAAATTAATCATAAAGATTCCTCCTTGCAAGAGTTATAATGAGCAAAGAAAAAAACAAGCATACTGCAAGTACAAATATTGCTGCTGACATCTGGTAATTAGAGAAATTTGGTTCATATTTTCTGCCGTTTTATCTTTCTAAACTCTGTATCCAACATTTTAAGCAATGCCAACACCTCCAGTAATTTCTTTAAAATAATCCTCAAGACTTTCATCACAAACCCTACTTTCATAAACACCAATGTTATTCGTGATAAACTCTTGATTTATCCTGCTTAAATCAATGTCCGTATCATAAACCCGCATAACATTATCATCTTCAATAAGATAATTTACTCCGCCGCATTTCTGCTCCAGAATCCGAGCCGCGGTTACTGTAGATGATACACGGAATAAAACATATTTCTGGTTTTTCTTTCTCAATTCGTCCATGCTGCTTTCTTCCAGCAGGTTTCCTTCGTGAATGATTCCTATATCATCTGCAAGCAGGTCAATCTCTGATAGGATATGACTGGAAATCAAGATAGTTTTCCCTCGTTCTTTGCTTAAATCCTGCAAAAATTTTCTGATTTCCGCTATGCCAATCGGGTCAAGACCATTTATCGGTTCGTCAAGAATCAACAGTTCGGGGTCATGCATGATAGCATTTGCAATTCCAAGCCGTTGCTTCATGCCAAGAGAATACTTGCTAAACAGCTTTTTATCTCGATAGGGCAGTCCTACGACATCTAACGCATTTTTTACAGCATCTGGGCGGGATGTGCCACGCAACTTCGCAAAAATCTCCAGATTTTCCGTTCCAGTCAGATTCGGATAAAACCCAGGCGTTTCAATGATTGCACCAATACGGGGGTATATCCTTTTTTCCTGTCCTTTGATGTTCTTCCCAAACACCTGCACTTCTCCAGATGTAATGGAAGTCAATCCTAAAATCATTTTCATAATCGTTGTCTTTCCTGCTCCATTACGTCCGAGCAGCCCATAGATACGCCCCTTTTTCACGTGCAGGTTTACGGACTTGACTGCTTTCTGTTCTCCATAAATCTTTGATAAATCCTCTGTTTTAATTACCAAATCATTCATATTTTTTCCTTTCTATATGGATTTTAAAATATTGATATCTGTCTGCGAAGTCCATTATATATTATGAACCTTGCCAAAACCTTGCCGAAACCTTGCTTTTTTCATGTTTTGCAAAAAAGCCCTGTGCTGTCACAGGACTTTCCGAAACATGATTATAAATGTTGTGCCTACACTAGGGATGCTTTCCACTTTTATTTCTCCCTTATGTGTATTTACAAGTTCCTTTACAATGGCTAATCCTAATCCGTTCCCATCCGCCAGACGGGAATCATCACACTGATACATCCGTTCAAAAATATGAGGAAGATTGGACGGTGAAATTCCTATGCCATTATCCGTAACCGCAAGCTGAGCCTGACTTTCATTCTCTGTTATCCGTAAAGTCAGTTTATTTCCACCGCTGTGTGTTAAAATATTTTGAATTAAGTTATTAAGAATACGGATATATGCACGAACATCTATTTTCATAAAATATTCGTTTTCTGGAATATCAATATCATATTCAAAATGACTGTTCTCCAATGTGGGTATCCAGTCCGCCATAATATTACGAGTTAGTTCGTTTAAGTCAAGTTGTTCAAAATGATATACTTGTTCTCCTGCATCCAATTTTACCCACTCAAACAGAGATTCCACAAATTCCTTTAATTGATGTGCCTTTTCCGTGGCAATCTGAATATAAGTTTCTTTTTCTTCTCCTGCAACAAGGTTTTCAGTAACCGCTTCTAAATAGCCGACAAGAGAAGCTAACGGCGTTTTTACATCGTGTGAAAGGCTCGTCATAAGCCGCTTATATGCCTGTTCGGATTGTTGTTGCCGAATAAACTGTGATTGATTTGTAGTAGCAATTCTGTTGATGTCATAGCAAATTTGCTTTGTCATATCATTTTCTTTCGCCAGTACACGACGATTTAAGTTGCCTGCTTTTATATCTTCTAAAGCTTCCTTAATGACAGACAAACTTTCCTGTACCCGTCGTAATTTTATACTTAAAAGCAGTACACACACCAACGAAAGACATAATGCAACAAACAGAAATACATTACAATTCATATTATGCCTCCCCATTAAAACGATAGCCTATACCTCGGACAGTTAAAATATAAAAAGGATGCTCTGGGTCTGGCTCTATCTTTTTACGCAGTTTGCTGATAAAAGACATAATATTGCTGTCATCAAAAGCATATTCTTCTTCCCATACTTGGTTATAAATCTGTTTTTTTGTAAAAATGCTCCCCTTATTGGATGCCAAAAAACTAAGTAAGTCAAACTCCTTGCCAGTCAATTCTGCTCGTATCCCATTTATCTCAACAATACGGTTTACATTGTCAATCGTCATTCCTTGAAATGTAAGCGTATCTGCATCAGGGCAAGAAACAGGATTAAATTGAGTGTACCGTCTAATCAACGAATTGACACGAGCCATCAATTCATTCAGACTAAATGGTTTTGTTATAAGTAATCATCAGCCCCCATTCGTAATCCAGAAACCTTATCCTCCTCATCGCTTTTAGCAGTCAGCATAAGTATGGGCACATTGCTTGTCTGACGAATTTTCTGTAAAACTTGAAAGCCATCTAAATCTGGCAGCATAATATCAAGAATGATAAGCGAACAATCATCACTGTTTTCACTTGCAATCCTTAAACCTTCAGCTCCACTGTTAGCTATCATCGCTATATAATTTTCCTGTTCTACGCATTTCTTCATAAGAAAGCATAGCTCTTTATCATCGTCTATAATAATTACTTTATTCATTTTTCTTTTCCTTTCCATCATGTGTCCTGCCATCAATAAGTTTTTGGATATTCTGGGGAATATACCCAAACATATTAAACATCCCAATGTGTACGGTATCTATTATAGCCACTTGAACAAACTGTATCAATAGGGAAAATATGAACTCTCACCACCCAAACTAAACTGAAATATAACGCTTTTCCGCTTACACTATCAAGATTTCTGCTGATTTTTAAGGCATAAAACAAGAGGATAGGTATTCAATCCCTATCCCCCGTTTTGGGCTTTTTACGCTTTGCAGCTATACAAAAATAATCTCGTTATTCACAATCTTCCTCGCACACGCCCTTATGTTATTGAGCTTTCCCGTCCATTCTAAGGCGTTTTCTGCCTTTAACTGTTCCGTTGCCCTGTGCCTGTTTCATGTCCTCTATAAGCCTTTCAAAGCGTTCCTGCGCCTGTCTGTCAATGTCGGCAAGGTAGGCGTTCAGCCTGCCGCTTGTGAGAAGATTGGTGTATGTAACCCTGCGGTACTGCTTCAGATAGTCCAAGTGCCGCTGTCCCCATACGCCTATCGGCTGTTCTTCTTCGGCGGGTACATTTAAGCACGGAATTAGATAATCACCTTGCCTTTCGTATTTGCCGCCCAGTTCCTCAAAAATCGTCTTTGCCATTGTCTGTTACCTCCACATTCATTTTTATTTTGAATGTCCGCAAAATCCGTCCTACATCTGTCCACCAGAGATTAGAGATAAGAGTATAGAGAATAGAGATAAGAACTTAGATAAAAGAGAGAGTAAGGAACAAGGGCAGTTCCTGAGAGAAAAAGGCACTCTCCCACGCCCTTATGGGAAATATGGGAATGTCATTCTTACGGATAGGGAACTGGAAACGCTGAAAAATGACTTTCCGGCAGATTACCTGTCCATGATAGAACATTTATCGGAATACATGGAATATTCAGGAAGAACATATAAAAACCATTTAGCAACTATGGAATGTTGGAAAAGAGCGGATTTGAAAAAAGAACGGAAAACAGGGACAGGGTATACTTATAACGGCAGTTTTAAGGAGGGTGACAGTTTATGATCGGTGCGGTTGTTGATGAAGTGCTGAAAGAAATGGAAAATGCCGCAAATGAGGGAAGAAAAGCGGCTGATGATTATATGGATACTGAAACGAGGTTTTTGATGTGCGGAAAATGCCATACAAGAAAGCAGAAAAAATCTCATTCTTGGGGGTGGAGCGTGTTGTCGGCTGTCTGTGTCAGTGTGCATCGGAGGAAATGGAAAGGGAGTGTGAAAAACACAGGGCGGAGGAAGAACTTCTGCATATCCGGCAGATGAAAAGCGCAGGATTGCAGGACAGCACTTTCTTTGATTATACATTTGCAAACTCTGACGAAACGCACCCATGCGCCAAATATGCACGCCGCTATGTGGAACATTTTGCAGAATTTCAGAAAAACGGGCAGGGGTTATTGTTCTGGGGCAACGTGGGAACGGGCAAGACATTCCTTGCAGGCTGTATTGCCAATGCGCTCATGGAGAAGAATATCCCTGAATGATATGGTAAAGGCACAAAAAGGAAGGAATTAAGATATGGCAAATATATATGACGGGGCATTCTGGACAATATTAAATGACTGCAGGAAGCTGATAATCCCCGTAATCAATGAAATTTTCGGGGAAGCATATACAGGGGAGGAAGAAATCCGCTTTTTCCCCAACGAGCATTTTTTAGACCAGCAGGACGAAGCAGACAAGGAACGGATTACGGATACGAATTTTACGGTTTTTGGAAAAATACCAAAGAAATGTAGAGTGCGAAAGCAGTCTGCCGGACGGAAGAATCACCATAAGGCTTTTTGAGTATGATGCGCAGATAGCGCTTGATGAGGGTAAGGTTACGGAGGAAACGCTGACAGTGACATTTCCCAATACTGCGGTTCTGTATCTTCGGACTTACCAAAAAACACCGGATAAAATGAAATATGTGATTGTTACACCGGGCGGAACAGTTCAGTATGATGTGCCGATTATGAAAGTACAGGCGTATTCGCTGGACGATATTTTTGAAAAGGGGCTGCTGATGCTGATTCCGTTTTATATTTTTTCACATGAGAAAGGCTTTCCGGAGTATAATAGTAATGAGCAGAAACTGGTAGAATTGAAGGCGGAGTATCAGAAAATTTTAGAAAGGCTTGATGAACTGGAACAGCAGGGAGTGATCGGGGCGTTTGACAAACGCACAATCATAGAGCTTTCCGGCGATGTGGTTAAAGAGATTGCACAGAAATACGAGAATGTGCAGAAAGGCGTAGGTGATATGATGAGCGGAGCATTGATTGAAACAAGTGCAAGGACTATTTTAAATCAAGGAATAAAGCAAGGCATTAGTGAAACAAAAAAGCAGACAGCACTTAGGATGCTGAAAATGGGAAAGCTGACAATCGAGGAAATTGCAGAATGTTCTGAACTCAGCGTGGCAGAGGTAGAACAGCTTGCAGGACTTCAAACGGTGTAAAGCGATAATGTGGAAAATTTAATATTGCAGCCATTAAGCAGGGAATAACTGATGATTCAGATTTGTTTCCCTGTTTTTTTGCAGGAAAACGGAGGACAGCATGATGGATTCTAATTTCGCAGCATTACAACAGCTTCACAGCAGTTTACGGGTTGCCATATATTGCAGGCTCTCAAAAGACGATAACCTTGACGGGGAAAGCGCAAGCATACACAACCAGCGTGATATGCTGGAAACATGGTGTCAGGAGCATGGTTTTACCGTTGCGGGCGTGTATGCTGATGACGGGTATTCCGGTTTATACATGGACAGACCGGACTTCCAGAGAATGTTAGCCGACTGTAAACAGGGCAAGATTGATATTGTGGTGACTAAGGATATGTCAAGGCTCACCCGAAACAGCACACATTCAGGACAGCTAAGGGACGAATTTTTTCCAAAACATCATATCCGCTACATAGGCGTGACGGACGGCGTGGATATGGGGAAAGATGATGACCTTATCGCATTCCGCAGCGTCAATGGCGTAGATTTGAATTAGACTGGGATAATCTATCCAGGGAAGGACATCAGGTAAATATTAAGGCGATTTTTGTTGATAGTGATGAAGAAGGGACATATTCACCTTTTTGGTGTATCAGAGAGGCAATTGATGAAGATGATGTGAGCGAATATGTAATAACAAATGATGATTTACAGTAATTTGGATTTTATTATTTTCAGTATCTTAAAACTACGATTTCATGTTTATCTACTAGCAAGAAAAATGATTTAGCAAAAGATAGAAAGATTTTAGAAACTTACATTGAATCGCAGGAATATAAATTACATGATATCCAATGCCCAGTCCATAATAATCTTACCATAGATAAAATTGTAAAACAGCTTGAAGCAGCCAAAATAAATTCGCACGAATATATTTACAATATCGCACGAATAATATATAATGATAGCACGAAGGGAGGGAATGCCATGTCAATCACAGCTACAGAGTTGAAACAGAATTTAGGGAAGTACCTGTTGCTTTCCGTCAATGAAGATATATATATCACAAGGAACGGCAAGACGATAGCGAAGCTGACAAACCCGAACCAGAACAGGGTAGAAGTGGCGAAGTCATTGTTTGGAATACTGCCTATAGATGCAGATATTGAAGAGTCAAGGAAAGAAAGGCTGGATTCAAAATAATGAAGATACTTGTTGATACCAATGTGATAATCGATGCATTGACTGGAAGGGAGCCTTTCAGGGAGACGGCAGAGCAGATATTCATGCTTGCTGCCAACCAGACAGAGGATATGCATATCACAGCAAGTTCCGCAACAGACATATACTACCTGATAAGGAAGCATCTGCATAGTACGGATAAAGCGAAACATGCCATGGAGAAACTGTATGAGTTGTTTTATATCCTGGATGTTACAGCAGAAGACTGTAAGGATGCGCTATCGTCAGAAGTGAAAGATTATGAAGATGCTGTCATATCCTGTTGTGCCTTACACAATAAAATGGATTATATCGTGACAAGGAATGTCGAGGATTTTGAACAATCTAAAATCAAGGCGGTCTTGCCAGATGATTTCATGAAACTGATAATGAACGATGAAGAGTAATGTCTTAATTCCATAGTTCACATCCTCAAAAACTACCAATCTGCATCCAAATGCATTGAGGTAGTTTTTTATATTTTTTTCACATAGTCCAACTTATTGGACACCCTTATCTGTATAATAGTGTCTATAGGCTGGCAGACAGGCTCATTCCCATAAGATACAACCGAAAAAGAACTAATGTTCGATTCTGCTATTGACAAATACAAACATATGTTCTACAATAACGAACATGACAGGAACAGGCCTGCCATATAACAGAAGACCTATCCAGAATCATGCAAACGGTGTTGGCGCACCTCTGATCATAGATAGGCCTTGATACATAAAAACGGATAAACCGCTTGGATATATTAAATCATTTTCCGTGCTTCAAGTCAAGCAATTTCAAGCGGTTCAGCTGTGATTTCGGTGGAAATAGTTGTAAAAAGTATTCTGAAAGTGTTTTTCAGAGAAGTTGTTCCAGTAAAAGGAGAAGTAATGTAATTATATGTAATAGTGGATATATGAAGCGGAGGTGAAAGATAATTGGAGAATAATTTATGCAGAATTCAGTATGTGATTCTACATAACATGAGGAAACAAAAGGCAGTTCATCAAATGCGCTCCATGTCATGCAAAGAGATATGCGATATCATGGAAAACCGATTTAAGGTAACTACAATATATAAACACATCAGTATTCTGGAGAGGTATGGATATGTAGAAAAGGGAGCTAAGATTGAAAGGGCATATGGTTATATCTTAACAAAAAAGCGCTGGATATATTACCAATAATAGATGTAGAGGAGTAGACGAGTGATGAGCAATAGTACAGTAAAGAACAAATGTGGATTTTTGGCAATAGGAGCAGGTGGTGGTAATGTCTGTGTTCCATTTTATAAGGCAGGCTATCCGTCCCTATTCGTAAATTCAGCCAGACTTGACTTGGACAGCTTGACGGAAGTGGATGAAACGTATAAGTACCATATTCCAGGTGGTGAAGGGTGCAATAAGGACAGGAAGAAATCAAAAGAGTTGTTCCGTAAGGATATTGATAACATTATAAATGAAATCAAAGAGAAGCTGCCAGGGATTGAGTATCTGTTCATCATTGGGGCTGCTGGCGGTGGAACAGCTTCAGGTGTCCTTGCATCTATGAAACGGGTTGCTATGAATGAATTGGGTTTGAAAGCATGTATCATTGTCACGATATTGCCCAATACAAAGACAGAATCTGTAAAGGCATTGATTAACGCATATGAGACACTGGCAGAAATAGAGCAGTTAGATGAAGCTGGAATGACCATTATCCTTGACAATGACAAGAATGCAAACAAGATGCGGATAAATGAGATGTTCTTCTGCTATTTGGATGCACTGTTGACCAACAGTTCCAGTTCCGTGCTAGGGAATGTTGACAATGCGGAAGTTGAGGAAATGATTTCTACAACAGGGATGGCGATAATATCAAAGTTAGGGAAAGATAAGTCAGACACCCAACAGCTTATCAGTACATTCCGTAACAACATTTATGCTCCACTTGAGGATGATAAGATACTCAAGTATATAGGGCTGATCAATGCTGGGAATGGGAAGGATATCCAGACTGAGGATATCAATAGCGAAATCGGTACGCCTCTTGATACATTTATTGGCTATGAAGCAGATGCGACTATCTGCATTTTGGCAGGTTTATCACTTCCTTACACGAAAATGGACGAAATCAAAGAAATTATTGATTCTAATAAGGATGCGATAAAGCGTAACTTGACAGCACAAAGCAGAAACAAATTATCTGAAGGATTAGGATTCTTTGATGATATAGTTCCAGCAGATAAACCCCAAAATGAGAAGAAAAAGAGTTATAGGGATTTATTGTTTTGACTGAGTATAAGAGTTCGATAAGAAAATATGTGTATTGGATAGTAGTTAGTAATTGCTATATGTGAGATAAAATAAAAGTAAAATATATTTAAACGATGTTCATTATATTTAAGAAATTTCTTGAACTTCATTTAAATTTATCTACGACATCCGTATAGCCATCTATGATGTCATATGCCTGGACACCTGGTGAAACGTAAAGAATTTGAAAAGTACTTAGAGAAGAACATTGAAATATGAAGTTGAAATAAGAGTCTGGATGTGGTAGTATAATATACTGTGTCAAAGGAAAAAACCACATGCCCGAATACAGTGAGGAATTATCGTGAAAGATATGAGCATAATATCCGGGATGTGATTGGGGACATGGTTATATCAGAGGTAAAGCCGATGCACTGTCAGAAAGTGCTTAATCTCATGGAAAACAGCTACAAAGGTTCTGCAATCGAGCAATGCAGAATTACTATGGCGAGTATGTTCTTCTACGCACAGGAAAATCAGATTATACCGATAAGCCCGGTCGTAAAATCAGTTAAAACGCCTAAGAAGATTGAAAAGAAGGTAAGGTTCCTTACCTTGGAAGAACAGGACAAGTTCTTGAAGGCGGCAGAAGGGACGGGCAATTATTGTCAGTTTGCTTTGATTTTGCAGACTGGCTTACGGACTGGTGAGATGATTGGGCTAAAATGGGAAGACATAGATTTTCGAAAAAGAACGGTCAGCGTCAACCGAACAATGGAATTTCGCTATGGTGACCAGGAGTTTCGTATCGGAGAGCCAAAAAGTAAAGCTGGCTACAGAACCATTCCAATGACGAAAGCTGCTTATGATATTTTGAAAGCAAAGGAAAAGGAAAGGCATGCGATAAAAGTACTGGACATCAGATACAAAGATTTTGTGTTTATTAATAGAAAGGGTATGCCGACTAAAAATTCCACCTATGATTCTGCAATATACAAGATAGCGGATAAAGCGGGTATCCCCAGATTTTCGATGCATACATTAAGGCACACCTTTGCTACAAGAGCGATAGAAGCAGGAATGAAACCTAAAACCCTTCAGGAAATACTCGGTCATGCAAATATAGGGGTAACAATGAACCTGTATGTACATATAACCGAGGATGAGAAAGAAAAGGAAATCAAGAAGTTCGAACAGGCATTCAAGATTGGCTGATGGTGCGGAAATGGTGCGGAGGCCGACTGGAAAATGCTTGAAACCCTTGAAAATAAAGGAGATGTGAGATTATTATGAAATTAGGAATCGTCGGCCTGCCGAACGTAGGAAAGAGCACATTATTCAATTCACTGACAAAGGCCGGGGCAGAATCGGCCAATTACCCTTTCTGCACCATCGACCCGAACATCGGAATCGTCGCCGTGCCGGATGAGCGCATAAAACTGCTGGGAGACATGTACCAGTCAAAGAAAGTCACCCCCGCCGTGATAGAGTTCGTGGACATCGCCGGTCTGGTAAAGGGCGCTTCCAAAGGCGAGGGCCTGGGCAATCAGTTCCTGAGCAATATTCGCGAGGTGGATGCCATCGTCCATGTGGTCAGGTGCTTTGAAGATGCGAATGTAATACATGTGGATGGCAGCGTGAATCCTCTGCGGGACATCGAGACCATCAATCTGGAGCTGATTTTCTCCGATCTGGAGGTGCTGGAGAGGAGGCTGTCAAAGGTTTCCAAGGCTGCCAGAATGGACAAGACCTGTGCCAAGGAACTGGCCCTGCTGGAGCGGATCAAGGAGCATCTGGAAAGCGGAAAGCCGGCCAAGACCCTGGAGGCGGCCGATGAGGACGAGCTGGCGCTGCTGCGGGAATACAATTTCCTGACCTGCAAGCCAGTCATCTACGCCGCGAACGTGGCGGAGGAGGATCTGGCCGATGACGGCGCCTCCAACCAGAAAGTGGCGGATGTCCGCAAATTCGCGGAGGATGAGAACAGCGAGGTGTTCGTCATCTGCGCGCAGATCGAGCAGGAGATTTCCGAGCTGGACGATGACGAGAAAGCAATGTTCCTGGAGGATCTGGGGCTTTCGGAGTCCGGGCTGGAGAAGCTGATCAAGGCCAGCTACCATATTTTGGGCCTTATGAGCTTCCTGACGGCAGGCGAAGATGAGACCAGGGCGTGGACCATCAAAATCGGCACGAAAGCGCCCCAGGCTGCCGGAAAGATTCATTCTGACTTCGAGAGAGGCTTCATCAAGGCAGAGGTGGTCAATTATAAGGATCTGCTGGAGCAGGGCTCCCTTGCCGCCGCCCGGGAAAAGGGGCTGGTGGGTATGGAGGGCAAAGAGTATGTAGTGAAAGACGGAGATGTCATCCTGTTCCGCTTCAATGTGTAATGAGAGAAAGGAAATAGCTTATGAATGTTGGCGATATCGCGTTTCCGAATCTGGGAATCTATCTGAGGGATGTGCCGAAGTCTTTCAGCGTGTTTGGCTTCAGCATTGCCTATTACGGCCTGATCATCGGCATCGGCGTGCTCTGCGGCATCCTGATGGCGGCGCACATGGCCAAGGTGAGCGGCCAGAATCCGGACGATTACTGGGACTTCGCAATCTATGCCGTCGTTTTTTCCATCATCGGGGCGCGCATCTATTATGTGGTGTTCGCGTGGGATTACTATAAGGACAATCTTCTCGGTATTTTCAATACGCGTAACGGCGGCATGGCCATTTACGGCGGCGTCATCGCCGCGTTCATCACCCTGTTCGTCTACGGCAGGATAAAGAAGAAAAATCCTCTCCTGATGGGGGACACCTGCATGCCGGGGCTGATTCTGGGACAGGCCATCGGCCGGTGGGGGAATTTCATGAACCGGGAGGTCTTCGGCGAATATTACGACGGCCTGTTTTCCATGCAGCTTCCCATAGACGCGGTGCGGGCCAGGGACATTTCCGAGAACATTGCGGCCCGCATCCCGGAGGGCGCCAACTATATCAATGTACATCCCACCTTTCTGTATGAGAGCGTGTGGAACCTGCTGGTGCTTGCCGCGATTCTCTGCTATTGGAAGCATAAAAAGTTCGACGGGGAGATATGCCTGCTCTATCTGGGGGGCTACGGACTGGGGAGGTTCATCATCGAGGGCATCCGCACCGACACCCTCTTCATTCCCGGTACACAGGTTCCCGTGTCCCAGGTGCTGGCGCTGTTGATGCTGGTCTTCGCGATAGCGGTTGACATCGCGGTGAGGCAGAAGAAAAAGGCTGGCGCAGGGTCAAAATAAAGACGAAATTACGTGAACAGGTCTGCTGATTTCCGCTACGGAGACAGTCGGGCCTGTTCTTTCGACAAAAAAGTTTACGAATTGACATAAGAGCTTTATAAACCTTTAAAAATTTTATAAGGAAGCCGAAAACTATATCTTGTGTGAAAATGCTGTTAATGGAACAATATATTGTGTTTCATTTTCGGCATTTTCTTTTTTGTTGTCCTAAAATCCGTTTGGAATCCCAATCGCACAAACTTTCGGCTTGTCAAATGATGAATTATATATTAAAATCAATAACGTAGTGGGATGGATATGGCATGAAAACCCATAAAGTGGGATGAAAGACCAAAAAAGGGTTGGAATGCGCAGTCCCATGGCGGTTCCGGCTTTGATGGGTGGTGATTGCTTTTGTTCATGGGCAGATACAATCATACAATCGACCCCAAGGGCAGGCTGAGTATTCCTTCAAAGTACCGGGAAGTCCTGGGGGATGAATTCGTGGTATCAAAGGGGATGGACGGCTGCCTCTTCGTGTATGCCAACGAGGAATGGAAAGTCTTCGAGGAAAAGCTGGCGTCCCTGCCGCTGATCAACCCGGAGGCCAGGCAGTTTGCAAGATTCTTCCTCTCAGGGGCCCAGTCAGTGACCGTGGACAAGCAGGGACGTATCCTGATGCCCCAGGATCTGCGGGATTTCGCAGGTCTGGAAAAGGATGTGGTGCTGGCCGGTATGGGAGGCCGCATTGAGATCTGGAGCCTTGAGAGATGGAACGCGAACAGCGAATCCGTGGACATAGGTGCCATATCCCAGGGCATGATGAACTTAGGCCTGACTATCTAAGGAGGAGCATCCATGGAATTCAGACACTACTCCGTGCTTTTGGAGGAGACCATTGAACAACTTCATGTGAAGCCGGACGGTATCTACGTGGATGGGACCCTGGGGGGCGGCGGACATGCCCTTGAAGTGTGCAGAAGGCTCGGGAACGGGCATCTCTACGGCATCGATCAGGACGGCGAGGCTGTCTCGGCAGCAAGGGAGCGCCTTTCCTCTTTTGCGGACAAGACCACTTTCATCAGGGAGAATTACTGCAACATGAAAGCCGCGCTTGCCGCGGAGGGTGTGGAAAAGGCGGACGGCATCGTAATCGACCTGGGCGTATCCTCCTACCAGTTCGACAATCAGGAAAGGGGCTTTTCCTACCGCTTTGACGCGCCCCTTGACATGCGGATGGACCGCAGACAGACTCTGACGGCGAGGGACATCGTAAACGGCTATCCGGAGAGCGAGCTCTTCCGCATCATCAGAGATTACGGAGAGGACCGCTTTGCGAAAACAATCGCGAAGCACATAGCAAAAGCAAGGGCGGACAAGCCCGTCGGGACTACTTTCGAGTTAAATGAAATCATCAAAGCCGCGATTCCGGCGAAAATGCGCCAGAACGGACATCCCTCCAAACAGACTTTCCAGGCCATACGCATTGAGTGCAACAGGGAGCTGGAGGTGCTTCGGAATTCACTGGATGATTTTATCGAGATACTGAATCCGGGAGGAAGGCTGTGCATCATTACTTTCCATTCCCTGGAGGACCGCATTGTAAAGACTGCTTTTAAGAAAAATGAGAACCCCTGCACCTGCCCCCCGGAATTTCCCATGTGCGTGTGCGGTAAGGTCTCAAAGGGGACTATGGTGACGAAGAAGCCGATTCTCCCTGGGGAGAGGGAACTTACAGAGAACAGCCGTTCTAAAAGCGCGAAGCTGCGTGTGTTCGAACGTGCATAGAGACAGGAAGACCATAAGGACATCAATCAAATAAGACAAAGAAAGCGGGTATTGAAATGGGCCAGAATAGAAGGAACTATCGGCGGAATACATACGAAGAAAACAGAAGGGCGTACCTGGGAAGGAACCGCGATGAGTACGTCTATGGAAATGCAGTCAGGAAAATCAGTCCACAGGAGGAATGGGAGCAGACACCGGCGAAAAAAGTGAATCCCGGCGTGCGCAAGAACAGGGAGAAAGCGAGGCACATGAGCGCAGGCTATGTCATGTTCCTGGCAGTAGCCCTCTGCGCGGCGGCATTCATCCTGGTGAATTATATTCAGCTGCAGTCCGAGCTGACCACCCTGACAAAGACAGTGGCCGACAAGGAGAGCGAGCTGAATATTCTCAAACTTTCCAACGATGAGGATTATAACCGAATCATCAGCAGCATCAATCTGGAAGATATCAAGCGCGTGGCCATCGGAGAGCTGGGCATGGGCTATGCCAAAGAAGGGCAGATCGTGGAATATGAGAACGAGGAAGGCGATTACATGCGCCGGGTGACGGAAAGCAATAAATAGGAGTGCAGCGTGAAGAACAGAAATGTCAAGAAGTTTTCAATCAAAATGCAGAAAAAGCTGGTGGTTCTGTTCATCCTGCTGTTATTTCTGTTCATCGGCCTGATTATCCGGCTGGTGTGGATTACGAGAGAAAATGAGACGGATTACCAGAAGCAGGTTCTGTCCCAGCAGCAATACACATCCACCACCATCCCTTTTAGACGGGGAAATATCCTGGATGTGAAAGGGACCAGGCTTGCCACCAGCGAGAAGGTGTACAATCTGGTCATTGACGCCAAGGTCATGAATTACAGGTCTCAGTACCTGGAGCCGACTCTGAAGGCGCTGGGCGATAACTTCGATCTGGACATGACAGCCATCAGGGCCCATGTGACCACCAACAAGAAATCTTCCTGGTATGTGCCTCTGAGACAGCTGACCTATGAGGAAATCAGCGGGTTTCAGGAGGCCCAGCAGGCGGACTCCAATATACAGGGAGTCTGGTTCGAGGAGGAGTACAGGCGCATATACCCCTATGGTTCTCTGGCGTCGGATGTCATCGGCTTTTCCGACAGGGACAATATGGGAAGATATGGATTGGAGGAATACTATAACGATACGCTTAACGGCGTCAACGGAAGAGAGTACGGCTATCTCAACGATGATCTGACATTAGAGCGCACCGTGAAATCCGCGGTGGACGGCTACGACCTCCATTCCACCATCGATGCCAATCTGCAGATGATGGTGGAGAAATATTTAAAGCAGTACAATGATGAGCAGACGGATGCTTTCACAAAGGGAAACGGCGCGGAGAACGTGGGCTGTGTGATGATGGATGTCAACACGGGGGAAGTGCTGGCCATGGCGAGCTACCCGCCCTATGACCTGAATGACGTGCGGAATACGGACAGTCTGCTGGGCACCAGGTTGCTGGAGGAAATCACCAACGCCGCGGGCTATAAGGAGATCAGGAAGACGGACACCGTCATCACCGAAGAGGTGCTGGCTTCTTTGAGCGAAGAGCAGCTGTATGTGAATCTGAATTATCTGTGGCAGAATTATTGTATCACCGGCACTTACGAGCCGGGTTCCACGGCAAAGCCCTTTACGGTGGCCTCGGCGCTGGAGGACGGCGTCATTTCACCGGATCTGAACCTGGAGTGCAACGGCGTCATGGAAATCGGCGGATATGACATTAAATGCCATAACGGGCCGGAGGGCTGGCTGACCCTGGAGCAGGCAGTGGCGAATTCCTGCAACGTGTCCATGATGAAGATCGCCCAGCTTATGGGGACGGATGAGTTCTGTGAGTTCCAGCAGATTTTCAACATCGGCCTGAAGACGAACATCGACCTGGCAGGAGAAGCGAGGACGGCAAACCTGGTCTATGTGGCGGACAATATGGGGCCGACGGATCTGGCCACCAACAGTTTCGGCCAGAATTACAACGTGACCATGATCGAGATGATCGCGGGCTTCTGCTCATTGATTAACGGCGGTTATTATTACGAGCCCCATGTGGTGAACAAGATTACCAATTCAAACGGCGCCACAGTGCAGAACATCGAACCCAGGATCCTGAAGCAGACGGTATCGGAGTCCACCTCCGAGCTGATCAGGCAGTACTGCAGGGCTGTAGTGGCATACGGAACCGGCGTGACAGCCAGACCGGCGGGGTACATGATAGGCGGCAAGACCGGAACGGCGGAGACTATAGATCCGAATACGAACAAACGTTCCGAAACGGAGCATGTGGTATCCTTTATCGGATATGCTCCGGCGGATGATCCGCAGATTGCGATATATGTAGTGGTGGACAGGCCCAATTCCGACAAGCAGGGCAATGCCAGATACGCCACGAAGATTGTACGCAATATTCTGACAGAAGCGCTGCCCTATCTGAATATCTTCATGACAGAGGAAGTCTCGGAGGAGGAGAGGCAGGAACTGGAGGCGCTGCAGCTGTCGATTACCAGCCAGTATACCCAGACCCCTGAGAGCGGAGAGGAACCGGAAAACGGCGAAGGCGCAGAGGAAAACCAGACGGGCCAGGAAGGAAACAATGGAACTGGCGGGGAAGGGAACGGCGGAACCGGCAGCGAGGGCGGCCAGGAGGGGAACTCGCCAGAAGGCGGACAAGGCGCTGCGGAACAGCCCTGGATGGCTTACCCGGTCGATCCCGAGACCGGCTACCGTGTGGATCCTGCTACGGGCAGATCCTATGATGCCCAGACCGGAGCGCCCATCGATCAGGGAGAATCGGTGCCGGATCCCGGCATCCCGGTCAATCCGAATCTGCCCGTGAATCCCAACATGGAGTAAAAGCCCAGGCATAACCTCAAAGAGACAGGAATAAAGTATAGTAACACTTATTCCTGAGGCATACATGCTGACAGACAACAATAAAATATTCCACAGAAAGAAGATTCTGACCATCTTCCTTGTCTGTACCGGCATTTTCCTGGCGCTGTTAGGGAGGCTCGTCTATCTGTGCGTGTGGGAATCGGAGCATTACTCCGCCATGGCCACGCAGCTGCATGAGAGGGAGCGAAGCATCAAGGCGGCCAGGGGCCGCATCCTTGACAGGAACGGCATAGTACTGGCGGACAACAGGACAGTGTGCACCATATCTGTCATCCATAACCAGGTGGAGGATCCGGAGAAAGTCATCGAAGTCCTCAGCCGCGAGCTGGAGCTCTCGGAAGACTACGTGCGGGGGCGCGTGGAGAAGTATTCCGCCATGGAGCGTGTCAAGAGCAATGTGGATAAGGAACTGGGAGACAGAATCCGGGAATACGATTTGGCCGGAGTCAAGGTGGATGAGGACTACAAAAGATATTATCCCTATGATGACCTGGCCAGCAAGGTGCTGGGCTTTACCGGCGGCGACAATCAGGGAATCATCGGACTGGAGGTGGTCTATGACGAATACCTCCAGGGAGAGCCGGGAGAAATCCTGACCATGACGGATGCCAGGGGCATTGAGGTGGAAGCGGCGGGAGAACGGCGGGTGGAGCCGGTGAGCGGACTGGATTTACATATCAGCCTTGACCGCAACATTCAGTCCTATGCTGCCCAGCTTGCCCGGCAGGCTATGGCCACAAAGGAGGCGGACAGCGTGTCCATTCTGGTGATGAATCCCCAGAACGGAGAAATTTACGCCTGCGTCAATGTGCCGGAGTTCGACTTGAACAATCCCTTTGAACTGCCGGAGGGGACGCCGGAAAATATCAGTGAGGAGGAGTCCCGGAATATTTTGAACGGCATCTGGCGCAACGGCTGCATCAATGATACATACGAACCGGGATCTACTTTCAAAATCATCACGGCTGCGGCAGGCCTGGAGGCCGGAGTGGTGACCACGGAAAGCGATTTCAGCTGCCCGGGCTTCATCGTAGTGGATGACAGAACGATTCACTGCCACAAACGGGCAGGGCATGGGAGCCAGAACTTCACGCAAACGATGATGAACTCCTGCAATCCGGCTCTGATTTCCGTGGGGCTGCGGCTGGGTATCGACAATTATTACAGCTATTTTGAAAAATTCGGCCTGAAAAAGATGACCGGTGTGGACTTGCCGGGAGAGGCCGGGACTATCATGCATAGGAAAGAGGACATGGGCAATGTGGAGCTCGCGACAGTGGCTTTCGGCCAGTCCTTTCAGATTACGCCCATACAGCTTTTGACTACGGTTTCCTCCGTCATAAACGGAGGCAGGCGGATCACGCCCCACTTTGGCATACAGACAACGGATGCCCGGGGGAATGTGGTGGAACGCTTTGAGTACCCTGTGGCCACGGAGATCGTATCCGGAGAGACCAGCGCTACCATGCGGGGAATCCTGGAAATGGTGGTGCAGGAGGGGAGCGGCTCCAACGGCAAAGTGGAGGGTTTCAGGATAGGGGGCAAGACCGCCACCAGCCAGACACTTCCCAGAGGAAGCGGACGCTATATCGCTTCTTTCATCGGCTTTGCGCCGGCGGACGATCCTCAGGTAATCGCTATTGCCATTGTGAACAATCCCCAGGGAGTGTACTATGGTAGTCAGGTGGCTGCACCAATCGTGCGACAGCTTTATGAGAATATTCTTCCCTATCTGGGCATAGAATGACCTTATGATTTGTGAAAGGTATGACAAATGGGCAAAATCAGTATTACAGCAGTCATGTTTTCTTTCTTTGTCAGTTCCCTTTTGGGGCCGATGCTGATTCCTTTCCTGCGATGGCTGAAATGCGGCCAGATGGTCAGGAGCGACGGTCCTGCCGCCCATCTGAAGAAGATGGGTACTCCTACCATGGGAGGCGTACTGATACTGTTCAGCGTGACAGCCACCTCCCTGCTGTTCATAAAGGATTATCCCAGGATAGCGCCGGTGCTGCTGCTGACAGTGGGATTCGGGCTGGTAGGGCTCATGGATGATTACATAAAAGTGGTATGCAGGCGTTCCATGGGGCTTTCGCCATGGCAGAAGCTGTTAGGGCAGCTGCTGGTCACCGGCATCTTTGTCTGGTATCTGACCTGTTATACGGATGTGAGCCTTGCCATGAAAGTGCCTTTTCTGCCTGGCAGATATCTGGATTTCGGTGTCTGGAACATACCCATACTGTTTTTCGTCACATTGGGAACGGCGAACGGTACGAATTTCACCGACGGGCTGGACGGACTGGCGGGAAGCGTCACCTTGATGGTGGCGGTGTTCTTCTCCGTGGCGGCAATCGGCTCTTCGGCGGGGATAGAGCCTGTGACATGCGCCGTGGCCGGGGCGCTGATGGGATTTCTGCTTTTCAATGTCCATCCGGCGGCGGTCTTCATGGGAGATACCGGTTCCCTGGCGCTGGGAGGGTTCGTGGCGGGCTGCGGCTACATGCTGCAGATGCCGCTTTACATAGCGATTATCGGCATTATTTATCTGGTGGAGGTCTGCTCCGTCATCCTGCAGGTGGGATACTTCAGGATGAGCGGAGGAAAGCGGATTTTCCGCATGGCGCCCCTGCATCATCATTTTGAGCTCTGCGGATGGTCGGAGACGAAAATCACGGCGCTGTTCACCATCATTACAGCATTGATGTGCCTGGTGGCCCTGCGGGCCATGTAAGACACATGTGACGGGAAGTCAGAAAGGAAACAGAGATGAAATCTGGGGAGAAATTCCGGGGAATGAAATGTCAGGGCATAAAGTGCCTTGTGATCGGCTCCGGCCTGAGCGGAGTCAGCGCGGTGGCCTGCCTGGAAAGCATGGGGGCCGAAGTCATATTGTATGACAGCAATGAGAAACTGACGGAAGAATCTTTGAGGGCGCTTCTTCCTGCGGAGAGCAAAGCGGCCTGCGTGGCGGGGGAACTGCCGGATTCATATCTGCAGGACGTAGAGACTGTGGTGCTGAGCCCCGGTGTGCCCACGGATATTCCGCTGGTGAACCGTCTGCGGGAGAGCAGAATGGAAGAAGGGCATTCCATGGAAATCATCGGAGAGATTGAGCTTGGTTTTTGGCAGGAGAAAGGCAGAATAGCCGCCATTACGGGTACCAACGGCAAGACCACCACCACTACGCTGGTGGGCGAAATCATGAAGGCGCACCTGGGAGCGGAGAATGTGTTCGTGGTGGGCAATATCGGCAACCCCTACACTGCGGAGAGCAAAAAGACCACGGAACAGTCCGTGACAGTGGGGGAAATCAGTTCTTTCCAGCTGGAGACCACCCGCACGTTCCATCCGGCAGTCTCGGCAATCCTGAATATCACGCCGGATCACTTGAATCGCCATCACACCATGGAGGCCTACATAGCGGCGAAAGAGAACATCGCTGCAGCGCAGACAAAAGATGACATATGTGTCTTAAATTATGAAAATAAATACACGAGACAGTTCGGGGAGAGATGCCCTGCCAGAGTGGTATATTTTTCTTCTGCAAGGGAGCTGGAAGACGGCTATTATCTAAAGGGAGACAAAATATTTAAGAGTATTTCCGGCAGCGGGCAGGAGCTCATGGACATCCACAGTGACATGAGACTGGTAGGCCTGTGCAATGTGGAGAATGTCATGGCTGCCATTGCCATCGCACAGGGGATGGGAGTGCCCATGGACACGATTCTGGGCGTCATCAGGGAGTTCAGGGCCGTGGAACACCGCATTGAATTTGTGGCCACGAAAGCGGGAGTGGACTATTACAATGACTCCAAGGGGACCAACCCCGATGCGGCCGTCCAGGGAATCCGCGCCATGAACAGACCCACGATTCTGATCGGCGGGGGGTACGATAAGAACAGCGAGTATGACGAATGGATTGAAAGCTTTGAGGGGAAAGTGAAATGGATGGTGCTGATCGGCCAGACAAAAGAAAAAATCGCGGAATGCGCCAGAAAGCACGGCTTTGAAAACATCCGTTTCGCGGATACATTTGAGGAATGTCTGAAACTGTGCACCAGTCTGGCCGAAAGCGGCGACGCGGTGCTTCTCTCACCAGCCTGTGCCAGCTGGGGGATGTTCTCCAATTATGAGGAGCGGGGGCGCCTTTTCAAGGAATACGTGAATCAGTTGTAGAGGGGTATATGGATGAGGGCACAGGTAAGACATAGACGGAAGAGAAAAGAGCAGTCGGAATATTTTTTTGACTACAGCCTCTTATTCGTTGTGCTGTTCCTGCTGGGCTTCGGTTTGGTGATGATTTATTCGGCCAGTTCCTATGAAGCATTCCAGAGTTACGGGGAAACTACATATTATATGAAGAGACAGCTGATAGCCATTGTAATCGGCATGGTGATGATGATTGTGGTGGCGAATATTCCCTATCATTTCTGGGAGCGGTTCGCGCTGTTGGGGTACCTGATATCCATGGCGCTGGTGCCTGTGGTGCTGACGCCCCTGGGGGTGGAGTCCCACGGAGCCAGGCGCTGGATCAAGATTCCCGGCATCGGGCTGAATCTGCAGCCGGCGGAGGTGGCGAAGCTGTGCCTGATTCTCTTTCTTGCGGTGATGGTATGCAAAATCGGAAAGAATGTGCGCACCATGAAGGGCTTCATCCTCATGGTTGTCCTGCCTATCCCCGTGGTGCTGGAAATCTATCTGATTACCAGGAACCTGAGCTCCGCCATCATCATCATGGGAATTTCAGTGCTGATGGTATTCGTGGCAAGTCCTGACTACAAGAAATTCATTGTCATGGGCGCTTTGGTAGTGGCAGCGGCGGCGCTGGTAGTGTTCCTGGCGGTATCCTCCACACAGAACGCCGCGGAGGGGGAGGAGGTGAACTTCCGTTTTGGAAGAATCACCGCATGGCTGGATCCGGAGAGCGATGCGGCGGGCACAGGCTTCCAGACTTTGCAGGGCTTGTACGCCATCGGCAGCGGCGGCGTCTGGGGCAAGGGGCTGGGGCAGAGCATGCAGAAGCTGAACTACCTGCCTGAGGCCCAGAATGATATGATCTTCTCCATTATCTGCGAGGAACTTGGGCTTTTCGGAGCCATTGCCGTCATCATCATGTTCGTCATGCTGCTGTGGCGGATGATGGTCATCGCCAACAACGCGCCGGATCTGTTCGGAGCCATGCTGGTGGTGGGCGTCATGGGACATATCGCCATACAGGCCATCCTGAACATCGCCGTGGTGACCAACAGCATCCCCAACACGGGAATCTCTCTTCCCTTTATCAGTTACGGAGGCTCCTCAGTGATGTTTTTGCTGATAGAAATCGGGCTGGTCTTAAGCGTGGCAAGGCGGATACAGTTAAAGGAACTGTAAAACAAGGCAGCTTTTCGCATGCTTTTTCAGGAACCGGGATGGGACAAGGTACGCTTCCGGCGTTTCCCTCATAGGATAGAATATCCAAAAACTTGAGCCGGATGGTGCTTTATGGATTCTATTCGTATTCAGGGCGGTATTGCCCTACAGGGAAAAGTTCGTGTACAAGGTTCTAAAAATGCTTCGCTGCCTGTGCTGGCGGCTACGCTGCTTGTGGGAGAGGAGTCTCTTATCAGGAATTGTCCCAGAATAGCGGATGTATACTCCATGATCAGCCTCTTGAAGAGCCTGGGCTGCAGCGTACACTGGCAGAAGAGGGGCATTGCCGTGGACTCGTCACAGGTGCGCAGGGCCGAGATGCCCAAAGACGCGGTGAAAGGGATGCGTTCTTCCCTCTGTCTTTTGGGAGCGCTGATCGCAAGATGCAGCGAGGTGGTCATGGAGCATCCGGGAGGATGTGTCATAGGAGAACGTCCCATCGATCTGCATCTGTCCGCGCTGAGGCAGATGGGGGTGGAGTTTACAGAGGAAGAGGGATGCCTGCGAGCCGTATCTGACAGGCTGCATGGAGCGGATATCGCTTTGCCGTTCCCTTCTGTGGGGGCTACCGAGAATATAGTCCTGGCAGGGGTGATGGCGGAGGGCGATACCGTGCTCGAGGGGGCAGCCATGGAACCTGAGGTTTCCGCATTGTGCCTGTTCCTGCAGCGGTGCGGCGCGTGGATCGAGGGTGTCGGGACTGACAGGCTGGTGATTCACGGCGGACGGCGGCTGTATGGAACCGATTTTACGGTGCCGGCGGACCGGATTGTGGCGGGGACTTATCTGTTCGGCTGCATCGGCGCCGGGGGCAACGTGCTTCTGGAACAGGCCCCTGAGGAAGAGATGCGGTCGGTGCTGGAGGCTGCAGAACAGATGGGCGGGCGCGTATATGCCTCCAGGGAGGGCATCTATGTACAGGCTCCCGCGAGGCCCGCAGCCATAGAACTGGTCACAGCGCCCTACCCGGGCTTCCCCACGGATCTCCAGTCAGTGGTGCTGGCGGTGGAGACAAGGGGAAAGGGACGCAGCCGTATCCGGGAGCGTATCTTTGAGAACCGTTTCCGTGTGGTGGAGGAGCTGGAAAAAATGGGGGCTTCGGTGGAAGTGGACAGTCCTGAAAGCGTGCTGGTCCACGGTGTGGAGACGCTGCAGGGCGCTCATGTGGAGGCCAGGGAACTGCGGGGCGGCGCCGCTTTGGTGGTGGCCGGGCTGATGGCGGAGGGAGAGACCTTTGTAGGGGGATGTCCCTATATCTACCGGGGATATGAAAACATTGGCAGGGATTTCAGAGAATTAGGAGCGCGTGTGGCAAGTGTTTAGGAAAAGCAGAGTGAGTATCTGTATTTTACTGGCGATTCTGTTCCTGGCCGCGGCCGGGGCAGCGGGCTATGTCAAAAAGACATATACCATTCAGACGGTTTACGTGGAGGGGAATGTCCATTATACAGAGGAAGAGATTAAGGCAATCGTCATGAAAGGGCCTTTGGGGGACAATTCCCTCTATCTTTCCCTGAAATACAAAAACAAGGGGATAGAGGGCATTCCCTTTGTGGACGTGGTGGACGTGGACATCCTCTCTCCGGATACGGTCAAGATTATCGTGTACGAGAAGAGCCTGACAGGCTGTGTGCGGTATCTGGACACTTACATCTATTTCGACAGGGACGGCTATGTGGTGGAGAGTTCCAGCATCAAGACGGTGGGTGTGCCCCAGATTATGGGCCTGCAGTTCGACTATATGGTCACAGGGGAAAAGCTGCCGGTGGGAAATGAGGAGATTTTCAACAGCATCCTGAACATTACCCAGATGCTGCAGAAGTACGAACTGGCATCGGACAAGATATATTTTAACAAATCCGGGGAGATTACCCTCTATTTTGAACAGGTCAAGGTCTCTCTGGGGAATGAGCCCGCTGCGCTGGAGGACAAGCTGATGATTCTCCCCGGGCTCCTGTCCAACCTGGAGGGGAAGAGCGGTACGCTGCAGATGCAGACCTATGACGCGGACAGCGGGAAATATGTTTTCAAGCCTGAGTGAACGCCGATGATTCTTTTACCTAATAATTGGAGTTTTTTGAAGAAAACAGTTGATAAATTTGAAAAATGATTATATGATAGTAAATATGGTAATGAAGACGGAAAAAAGGAGGGCATATCTTTGCTTGAAATTAAGACGAACGATGCTGAATCTGCTGCCAAGATTATAGTAGTCGGTGTTGGAGGCGCAGGTAATAATGCTGTAAATAGAATGATTGACGAACAGATTGACGGTGTGGACTTCGTGGGAGTCAACACGGATAAGCAGGCTCTGCAGCTGTGCAAGGCGCCGATGCTCCTGCAGATTGGGGAGAAGCTGACGAAAGGTCTTGGAGCCGGAGCGAAGCCGGAAATCGGTGAGAAGGCTGCGGAGGAGAGCGCCGAGGACATCTCTGCCGCACTGAAAGGAGCGGATATGGTGTTCGTCACCTGCGGTATGGGGGGCGGCACGGGAACCGGCGCTGCGCCCGTGGTGGCCAAGCTGGCAAAGGATATGGGCATCCTTACGGTGGGCGTGGTGACCAAACCTTTCCGCTTCGAGGCCAGGACGCGCACGGTGAACGCCCTCAGCGGCATTGAGCGCATCAAGGAGAATGTAGATACATTAATCGTCATACCGAATGATAAATTACTGCAAATCGTGGACAGGCGCACTACCATGCCGGAGGCGCTTAAGAAAGCGGATGAGGTGCTGCAGCAGGCGGTACAGGGCATCACGGACCTGATCAATCTGCCTGCCATCATCAATCTGGACTTCGCGGATATCCAGACCGTCATGAAGGACAAGGGTATCGCGCATATCGGCATCGGTGAGGGCAAGGGCGACGACAAGGCTTTGTCGGCTGTGAAGATGGCAGTGGAGAGCCCTCTGCTGGAGACTACCATCAGCGGAGCCACGGATGTGATCCTGAATGTATCCGGGGATATTTCCCTGCCGGATGCCAGCGATGCGGCGGACTATGTTCAGAGCCTGACCGGAGAGGATGTGAACATCATCTTCGGCGCTATGTATGATGAGAACAAATCAGACAGCTGTACCGTTACGGTGATTGCCACCGGCTTAGAGGAAGCGGGAAATACTATGCAGGCTCAGTCCAGATTTGGGACAGGCAGTATCTACAGACAGCAGAACAAGGGGATGAATACGCCTCCCGTACAGACTTCTCCTGTGCAGCAGGGATCTGTCCAGGGCATCCAGAAGCCTGTGGACATCCGCAGCTCCGTGGAGGAGAAGACATTGAAGATACCTGATTTCCTTCAGAGGAAATAGCGCAAAAGAAGCTGAAATAATTTGTGATATAGAGCCGGGCAGTTCCTGTCCGGCTTTTTTGTCGAAAAATTCTTGGGATTTTTCCCTCTCTTTGACAAATTCTGAAGTACAATCCCTTTATAATGATTATGAAAAGGATGATGCCGATGCACTATGAGCTATATGTTGACAGCCTGTTCTTTCTCAATTTCATGATGAACCTGTACCTTTTGCTCCTGGTGGACAGGAGCACCCTGCAGATTGCGGGCCTTGGCAGGATGGCGGCGGGGGCGGCCCTGGGAGCGGCCTGCGGGCTGATTCCTTTCCTGGGAGGAGGCCCCGGAATCCTGAAGCTGGCAGCAGGAGCGGCTGCCGGGACGGCGGGCATGCTCTGTCTCACATTCCGTGTGAGGGGCTTGAGAATGTTCCTGAAGCTTTTAGAGAGGCTGGTGCTGTATTCTTTCGGGATGGGCGGAGCCATGCTCTTCCTGATCGGGTTTGTGCCCGGACTTCGCGGGATAATTGTCAGCGTCCCGGGCATTTTGGGGATGGGAGCGGTCTTCTTTCTGCTGTTTAGACGGTTTAAAGACGATTTATATGCGGGAGACAGTCTCTGCAGGGCTGTATTGTCCAGAAAAGGGAAGAGATTTCAGGCGGTGGCCCTGATAGACTCCGGAAACAGCCTGTTCGAGCCCGTCAGCGGGAAACCTGTCTGCGTAGTGGGGAGGGCGGTGTTCGATGAATTGTGGGAAAGGGACGAAGAGGGCTTCCGAGCGGTCCCCTATCACAGCATCGGGAAGAAACATGGCATCCTGCCAGGCTATCTGCTTCCGGAACTTGTTCTGGAGACAGGAGGCATGAAGTATCGTTTTACCGATGTGTATGTGGCTGTCAGCCATGAGAAAATTTCAGCTGCGGACAGTGCGGGCGCAGAGTCCGTGAATATGATAATCAATCCCAGGCTCTTTGCGAAGGCCAAAAATGGGAGGCCGTGGGAAACGGCAGAATGAGAGGCGCTATGATACTGAAGGTCATGATACCGGGAAAAATGCAATTTAAGATGATTCACAGGGATAAGCTGCTCCTGCGCAAGGAGGGCGAGATTCATTATATCGGCGGTGCCGAGGTGCTGCCTCCTCCGCTGGAACTGGAAAAGGAAAGCCAGGTCATAAGCGACCTGGGGACGGAATACGACGACGAGGCAAAGGCTATCTTGATTGAGCACAATCTGCGTCTGGTGGTATACATAGCAAAGAAATTCGACAATACCGGTGTGGGAGTGGAGGATCTGATATCCATCGGGACCATCGGTCTGATCAAGTCCATCAATACTTTCAAACCGGACAAGAATATCAAGCTGGCCACCTATGCCTCCAGATGCATCGAGAACGAGATACTGATGTATCTGCGCAGGAACAACAAGACCAAACTGGAAGTCTCCATCGATGAGCCCCTGAACGTGGACTGGGACGGGAACGAGCTCCTGCTGTCGGATATCCTGGGGACCGATGAGGATGTCATCTACCGGGATATCGAGAACGAGGTGGAGCGGAAGCTCCTCATGGGAGCCATCAGCAAGCTGTCGGAGCGGGAGAAGCGGATCATCAAGCTGCGGTTCGGACTGGGCACCAAGGATGGGCAGGAAATGACCCAGAAAGAGGTGGCCTCCCTTCTGGGGATTTCCCAATCATACATATCCAGGCTGGAAAAGAAAATCATGCGCCAGCTAAAAAAAGAGATGAGCAACCATATTTAGGCTATGCAAACGGGAAAAAATAGGGTAGAATAAATATAGTGGACAGTCAGGAGGGATTTACGGCTGTCACACAAAATGAACGATGAGACAGGTATAAAAACGTTGATACAACGAGATGATATATTATCGATGGAATATTTGAAGAAGACGGAGTTTACGGGCTGCCACCAGGGCATGCGCTACCGTCTGGAGGGCATTACCGATGCGGAGGGCGCCGCCGGTGGGACCGGCGGGAAAAAGCTCCTCTGTACGGTATGGCCGGAGCCCTTTGCTTTTTTTAAGACACCTGAAGAGAAGAGGGAGACTGCTGAGTTTCCCTTTGGGGAGGACGGCGTGGCAGAGGCCATCTGCTGGATGAACGAAATGCTTTCTGAGAAAAAAGAAATCTGGGAGCATGCCAGGGAAAACTGGGACGAGTACTGACAGCTTTTCCGACGCGCTCTGATGAGCCGGACCTTCCGCAAGAAGCTGCGGAGAATACGAAATGTTTGCATATATATATCGGGATATGATGTCCATGGTGAGGTTCCTGCCCTACGGCCTTGCTATGGGGCTTTTGTTGGCATCTCTTTTTTTGTGGGGAATAAACGGTTTCAGGAGTCGAAAGGGGAAGACGCCGGTGGCGAAATTTCCAGTGGCGGCTTTTGTCGTTTACATCTCTCTGATGCTAATCATCACCTTTTTGTCCAGAGAGAGCGGGGGCAGCGAGGGCTTTGATCTGGAGCTGTTCTCCACCTGGGGAATCAATGACAGGAATAACGCTTTTGTCATAGAGAACATACTGCTCTTCGTGCCGTATGGCTTTTTGGGCTGCCTGGCCTGTAAGCGGTGCGGGCATTTGCTTCACTGCCTGGTATTGGGAGCGCTGACCAGTCTGTGCATTGAGACCATGCAGCTGATTACGGGGCGGGGGATATTCCAGATAGACGATATCCTGACCAATACTTTGGGGGCTGTGACAGGATATCTGTTATACAGGCTGTTTATGCTATTTCGGAAGCTGGGGAAGAAATGAGGGCTGAAGCGGTGCGTCAGGTGAGGATGCCGGATTGGATGGGAGGTTCTATGTAACGGTGACCGCGTCAGGCGGTCAGATAGTTGCGCATGGAGCGCAGGGCATTTTTTTCCAGCCGGGAGACCTGGGCCTGGGAGATACCTATGGCTTCGGCTACCTCCATCTGGGTCTTCCCCTCAAAAAAGCGCAGGGAGATGATTTCATGCTCCCTGGGGTTCAGGCGCTTCATGGCTTCGCTGAGGGAGAGATGTTCCACCCAGTTCTCTTCCTTATTTTTTTTATCGCTGATCTGGTCCATCACATAGAGGGTGTCGCCTCCGTCCGTGAGGATGGGCTCGTAGAGGCTCATAGGATTTTGGATGGCGTCCAGAGCGTAGGCGATGTCCTCTTTTGCGATGCCGATTTCCGTGGCGATCTCCTCGATGGAGGGCTCCTTTAGATTCTTCCTGGTCAGGGCGTCCCTGGCGTAGATTGCCTTGTAGGCAGTGTCCTTTAAGGAGCGGGAGACGCGCAGCTGGCTGTTGTCCCGCAGGAAACGCCTGATTTCCCCGATGATCATAGGCACTGCATAGGTGGAGAACTTCACGTTCAGGGAGGTGTCGAAATTGTCTATGGCCTTGATCAGGCCGATACAGCCGATCTGGAACAGATCGTCCACATTTTCATTGCTGGAGGAGAAGCGCTTGATGACGCTTAAAACCAGACGCAGATTTCCCTCAATATAAGCCTCTCTGGCCCTCTCGTCCCCGGCCTCGATCTGTTTGAAGAGAGCTTCTTTCTCGTCCGCTTTCAGCAAGGGGAGTTTTGAGGTATTCACCCCGCAGATTTCCACTTTTCCCTGTGTCATTTCCTTCCTCATTTCTGCGCGTGGAGCGCGTTGGATTATAGTGGTAGTATGTACCCGGAGCAGAAAAATATTCCCTGCAGAAGCAGGAAAACGTAATTTGTTCCTGTAGGCCGTTCTCATATTTCCCATATACCGCATACTTGTATATAGAAGCAATGTTTTATGGGAAAGGAGGATTTCCATGCTTTATTCGGAATTGAAGAGCAAGGATGTCATCAATATCAATAATTGCAAAAAGCTGGGCAGGGTATGCGACCTGGAGTTCGATGCCTGCAGCGGCTGCATCTGCAAAATCATGGTGCCCGGGGGGAACAAGCTGCTGGGATTTTTGAACTGTGAGCCCAACATCGTGATTCCTTTCAAGGACATCAGACAGATAGGGCCGGACATTATTCTCGTTGACATTCACTGTTGAATATGATACGTTAGGGATGATGGCAGGCATGTAGTGTACCGGAAGAGGAGAAGAATCATGAAATGTCCGTTTTGCAATCATGAAAATACAAGAGTGATCGATTCCCGGCCTGCGGAGGAGAACAATTCCATCCGCCGCAGACGGGTCTGCGATGAGTGCGGGAAACGCTTTACCACCTATGAGAAAATCGAGACCATTCCGCTGATTATCATCAAAAAAGACGACAATAGAGAGACCTATGACCGGTCCAAGATAGAGGGCGGCCTGTTGCGGGCCTGCCACAAGAGGCCGGTGAGCGCCCAGGAGATTACCAGGCTGGTGGATGCGGTGGAGAATGAAATCTTCAACAGAGAGGAAAAGGAGATTTCCAGTCAGGTCATAGGGGAGCTTCTGATGAATAAGCTCAAAGACCTGGACGCGGTGGCCTATGTGCGCTTTGCCTCCGTGTACAGGGAGTTCAAGGATGTGAATACTTTTGTGGATGAACTGAAGAAGATGCTGGAATAGCGTGAGAAGATTTTCAAGCGCCAAAGTGTATGGCGCTTGAAAATCTGCATCTCACGTATCCGGCCGTTTATTCCTCAGGAAGCCGTAGAGGCAGAGGAGATAAAGGATTCCCAGGGTCAGCTGGCTGGCCAGAAGGCCCCAGAGGAAGCCTCTGACTCCGAAGCGGGGGACGGCAAAGAAGATGAAAGCCAGCCGTATGAGCAGGCAGACCGCATTCATGGCAAATGTATGCCCCGCCAGCCCCAGCCCCTGCAGGATGCTGGACAGTGTGGTGTCCAGATAGAGGAAGGGGCAGATGAAGCCCAGGGTGGTGATGAAGTAGCCGGCGAGGGGGCTGTTGAAGAGGGTGGTGCCTGCCCAGTTGCCGAACAGGACGAATACCCCCAGGCATCCAAAGCCCATAAGCCCGCAGTATTTTACGGTGCGGACGGTGGCGCTGCGTACAGCCGCCATGTTCCCCAGGGCGTAATTCTCCGAGATGACGGGCAGCAGCAGGACGGCCACGGAGCTGGTCAGGGCATTGGGAAAGTAGATGAAGGGCATGGCCATGCCGGTGAACACGCCGTAGACGCTTAAGGCAGTGGCATTGTCATAGCCGTAGAGCCTGAGTCTGGCGGGGATGGACACGGCTTCCACGCTCTGAAGGAGATTCAGGACGATGCGGTTGGCGGTCAGGGGCAGGGCCAGGGCCATCAGCTTGCCGAAGAGGACGGCGTTTCCGCTTCTTCCGTCTGCAGGAGAAAGCCTGGAAAAGGATTTGCCCGGAAGTTTCCCGGGCCAGACAGCAGCTATGGTCAGCAGCATGGAGGCCAATTCCCCCACGGTGAGTCCCAGCACCGCCACGCTGACAGAGGGCGTGCGTCCCATCGCCAGGATGCGGGAGGAGACTATGTATACACAGCCTACGCGGACGATTTGCTCCAGAAGCTGTGCCCCGGCCGGAATCCCGGCTTTTTTTATGCCGTAGAAATAGCCGTTGATGCAGGAATGCACTGCGCCCAGGGGGATGGAAAAGGAAAGGATGCGCAGCATGGAGGCGGTGCGGGACTCCTGCAGCAGGGTCGCGGCGATGGTATCGGCGAAAAAGAACAGCACGGCATTGCAGATCAGTGACAGGGGAAGGGAAACGCACAGCCCCGCCACAAGAGGACGGCGGGAGGGAATTTTCTGCGTCGCGGCCTGTTCCGCCACCAGCTTTGAGATGGCGGTCTGGTATCCGGCGGCAGTCAGGGAAAAGGACAGGGACAGTACCGGGCCAAGCAGCTGGTAGATTCCCATGCTTTCCTCGCCGAACTGGCGGGAGAGGTAGATGCGGTACAAAAAGCCGATAAGGCGGCTTGCGATTCCGGTGGCGGTAAGGATGAATGTGCCCACAATCAGGGGGTGATGTTGCTTTGTTTTCATATGGATTTTGGGACTTTCGTTTTTCATTATTATATTCCAAAGGTACAAATGGCAGAACAGCAGGGGAAAACAAGAGACAGTTGACAGAGCGGATAGGAAGTGGTATATTGTGAATATAATTCCTAGTAAAATAGTATGAATTAAAACAGAGGCTATAAGAGAAAGGAGCGACACGAAAATGATATATCTGGACAATGCGGCCACCACAAAGACCGCCCCGGAGGTAGTGGAGGCCATGCTGCCCTATTTCACGGAAATGTACGGGAATCCCAGCGCCATCTATTCCCTTGGATCTGCCGGGAAAAAGGCTATAAACGAAGCCCGCAGGACCATAGCCGGGAGCATCGGCGCCGGACCTGAGGAAATCTATTTTACGGCAGGCGGAACAGAGGCGGACAACTGGGCGGTCAAAGCGGCCGCGGAGAGTTACAGTGAGAAAGGAAAGCACATCATCACCACGAAGATAGAGCACCATGCGGTTCTGCACACCTGCGAATATCTGGAGAAGAGGGGATATGAGGTGACCTATCTGGACGTAGACAGGGACGGAATCGTGGATCTGGAGGCACTGAAAGCGGCCATCCGCCCTGACACCATTCTGATCAGCGTCATGTTCGCCAACAATGAAATCGGCAGCATAGAGCCCATTGGGGAAATCGGGGCCATTGCAAAGGAGAGGGGTATCCTGTTCCACACGGACGCGGTGCAGGCTTTCGGGCAGATTCCCGTCAATGTGGACGAACTGCACATCGACATGCTCAGCGCCAGCGCCCACAAGCTGAACGGCCCCAAGGGCATCGGCATGCTCTACATCCGCGGAGGCCTGAAAATCCGTTCCTTTGTACACGGCGGGGCCCAGGAGAGGAACAGACGGGCGGGGACGGAGAATGTCCCCGGCATCGTTGGATACGCCGCCGCGGTCCAAAGGGCGCAGAGGCTCATGGAAGAGAAAGGCAGGCGGGAGAGGGAGCTTCGGGACTACCTGATTGACCGGATTGAGAAAGAGATTCCCTACTGCCGCCTGAACGGCCATCGGGAAAAGAGGCTTCCCGGCAATGTGAACTTCTCGTTCCGGTTCGTAGAGGGGGAATCGGTGCTCATCATGCTGGATATGAAAGGGATATGCGCCTCCAGCGGTTCCGCCTGTACCTCCGGCTCCCTGGACCCCTCCCATGTGCTGCTGGCCCTGGGGCTGAAGCATGAGGAGGCCCACGGTTCTCTCAGGATGACCCTCTCGGAGGAGAATACGAAAGAAGAGATGGATGTCGTAGTAGAGCACCTGAGGCAAATCGTAGGCAGGCTCCGCGATATGTCACCGTTATACGAGGATTTCCTCAAATCGCAGAAAGTCTGATTTTCACAGATACGGATTATATCAAGACCAGGAGGAATTTATGTACAGTGAAAAAGTAATGGATCATTTCCAGAATCCAAGGAATGTGGGAGAGATAGAGGATGCCAGCGGCGTAGGGACTGTGGGGAACGCCAAATGCGGCGATATCATGAGGATTTTCCTGGATATTGACGAAGAGGGGATTATCCGGGAGGCGAAATTCAAGACCTTCGGATGCGGGGCCGCTGTGGCTACCAGTTCCATGGCCACGGAGCTGGTCAGGGGCAGGACCATCCGGGAGGCTCTTCAGGTGACCAATAAGGCGGTCATGGAGGCGCTTGACGGCCTGCCGCCGGTGAAAGTGCACTGCTCCCTGCTGGCGGAGGAGGCGATACACGCTGCCCTCTGGGATTACGCGCAGAAGAACGGAATCGAGATTGCGGGATTGAGCAGGCCGAAATCCGATATCCACGAGGGCGAAGAGGAGGAGAACTGGTAGAAGCCTGGTAGAAACCGGTAGAAAGATTCTCCCACTGTCTGGACAATTCCCCGTAATTCTGATACAATCATACTGATTCGCGGAAACGGCGGTAAGAGATTCTGCGGAAAATACGATTGAATGAAAATAAAGGAACGAGGAAACGGAAGTGAAGTCCATGGACAGGAAACTGGAACAGAGCAGAATCCGCAACTTTTGTATCGTTGCGCATATAGATCACGGCAAATCCACGCTGGCGGACCGTATCATCGAGCAGACAGGTCTTTTGACCAGCAGGGAGATGCAGGCACAGGTGCTGGACAATATGGACCTGGAGCGGGAGAGGGGCATCACCATCAAGGCCCAGGCCGTCCGCACAGTGTACAAGGCCCGGGATGGGGAGGAGTATATCTTCAATCTGATAGACACCCCGGGACATGTGGATTTCAACTATGAAGTCAGCCGTTCCCTGGCTGCCTGTGACGGCGCGATTCTTGTGGTGGACGCGGCTCAGGGCATCGAGGCTCAGACCCTTGCCAATGTCTATCTGGCGCTGGATCATGACCTGGACGTGATTCCGGTCATCAACAAGATCGACCTCCCCAGCGCGGAGCCCCAGCGGGTCATTGATGAAATCGAGGATGTGATAGGGCTGGAGGCCCAGGACGCTCCTCTGATATCCGCCAAGAACGGCATCGGTATCGAGGATGTGCTGGAGCAGATCGTGAAGAAGATTCCCGCTCCCGGGGGAGATTCGGGGGCACCGCTGCAGGCGCTGATTTTTGATTCCCTTTATGATCCCTACAAAGGAGTCATCATTTTCTGCCGCGTCATGGAGGGAACCGTGAAAAAGGGAACGGCCATCCGTATGATGGCCACAGGGGCTAAAGAGGAAGTAGTGGAGGTGGGCGTCTTCGGTGCAGGCCAGTTCATCCCCTGCGAAGAACTTTCCGCCGGCATGGTGGGATATATCACGGCTTCCATCAAGAATGTCAAGGAGACGGAAGTAGGAGACACTGTCACGGATGACAATAATCCCTGTGAAGCTCCGCTGCCCGGTTATAAAAAGGTACAGTCCATGGTCTACTGCGGTTTCTACCCGGCGGACGGCGCGAAATATCCGGATCTGCGGGATGCGCTGGAAAAGCTTCAGCTGAACGATGCCGCCCTGCAGTATGAGCCGGAGACTTCTGCCGCGCTGGGATTCGGGTTCCGCTGCGGCTTTCTGGGACTGCTGCATTTAGAAGTGATTCAGGAGAGGCTGGAGCGGGAGTACAATCTGGACCTGGTGGCCACTGCCCCCGGCGTAGTATATAAGGTATACAAGACTAACGGGGAAGTCATCGAGCTGACGAATCCCTCCAACCTGCCGGACCTTTCGGTCATCGAGCATATGGAGGAGCCTGTGGTCAGCGCGGAGATTATGGTGACCAGCGAGTTCATCGGCTCCATCATGGAACTCTGCCAGGAGAGGCGGGGACGGTATCTGGGAATGGAATATATAGAGGCCAGCCGTGCGCTTCTGCGGTACGATCTGCCATTGAATGAGATTATCTATGACTTTTTCGATGCGCTGAAGTCCAGATCCAAGGGCTATGCCTCCTTTGACTATGACATCAAGGGCTACGAGGAGTCCAGGCTGGTGAAACTGGATATTCTGATTAACAAAGAAGAAGTAGACGCTCTTTCGTTCATCGTGCACTCGGACTCCGCCTATGAGAGAGGGCGCAGGATGTGCGAGAAACTGAAAGAGGAGATTCCCAGGCATCTGTTCGAGATTCCCATCCAGGCGGCTGTGGGCGGCAAGGTCATCGCCAGGGAGACCGTGAAAGCCATGCGCAAGGACGTGCTGGCAAAGTGCTACGGCGGAGACATCACCCGAAAGAAGAAGCTGTTGGAGAAGCAGAAAGAGGGCAAGAAGCGCATGCGCCAGATTGGCAGCGTGGAGGTGCCCCAGAAGGCTTTCCTGAGCGTGCTGAAGCTGGGTGACGATTGAGCGCACCCGGCAACTGTGAAAGGTGAGGCAGAGCCATGGATGATAGATTGGAACTGTATTTCCACATCCCTTTTTGCGTCAGAAAATGTTTCTACTGTGATTTCCTTTCCGCCCCGGCGGATGAGGGAACGATAAAAAGATATATGGAAGCGCTTCTCGCCGAGACGGCGGGAAGCGCCCTTTCGTATGCGAAATATACGGTTTCCAGCATATTCATAGGCGGAGGGACGCCTTCTGTGGCGCCGGTTTTCTGTATCGAAGATATGCTGGGGACTGTAAAGGAGCATTACAGCCTGGCGCAGGATGCGGAAATCACTATGGAGGTAAACCCGGGAACCGTGTCTGAAAAAGCGCTTTCCCGGTATCGGGAGGCGGGCGTCAACCGGCTGAGCATAGGCCTGCAGTCCGCCGACGACAAAGAGCTGGCATCCATCGGAAGAATCCATACCTGGGAGCAGTTTCTGGAGACCTACACGGAGGCCAGAAAGGCGGATTTCCGGAATATCAATGTGGACATCATGAGCGCGCTTCCCGGTCAGACGCTTTCCCGGTACAGGAATACATTGGAAAAAGTCCTGTCCCTGGAGCCTGCGCCGGAGCATATTTCGGCATACAGCCTGATTCTGGAGGAGGGCACTCATCTATATGACTTATATGAAAAAGGAATGCTGGAGATTCCCGACGAGGACACGGACAGACTGATGTACCAGGAGACGAAAGAGCTTTTGGCCCGGAGAGGATACCGCCGCTATGAGATATCCAATTATGCGAAAGAGGGCTGCGAATGCAGGCATAACCGCGGCTATTGGACCAGGGAGAACTATGCGGGCTTTGGGCTGGGAGCAGCTTCTCTGGTGGAAAATGTCCGTTTCAAAAACGGCACGGATCTGCAGGCTTATCTGGCGAATTCATCCGGGTGCAGGGAGGATGTCCGGCAGCTGAGCCGGGAGGAGCAGATGGAGGAATTCATGTTCCTTGGGCTGCGGATGACGGAAGGGGTGGATGAGGGCCTGTTCCGGCGGCTTTTCGGCTGCGGCATGGAGGAAGTGTACGGGGAAGTGATCGGGAAGAACATCCGGGACGGGCTTTTGAGGATGGATTGTGATTTTGCGGGAAAGGAAGAGCGTGCTGCTTTGAGGCGTCTGTCTTTGACAGAAAAAGGGCTGGATGTGAGCAATTATGTGATGGCGCAGTTTTTGCTGTGAACCGAGTGAAAATAAACGATATTTAGTTTATTTTCGTTCGATTCATTGTGACAGGCACCGTGGATGGAGTCGATACATAAAATATGTTAAGAGTAATCCATGGGGGTTGGCTTGGAGACTTTTCAAAAACCACTGACTCAGGAGGAAGAGGCCGAGTATATCCGACTGCTGCGGGACGGTTCCCCTGAGGAGGCAGAACGGGCGCAGAAGATTCTGGTGGAGAGGAATCTGCGGCTGGTCGTTCATATTGCAAAAAAGTACCAGAATGCGGATGAGGATATAGAGGATTTCATCTCCATCGGCTGTATCGGACTGATTAAGGCCATCAGGACCTTTGACGAAAAAAAGGGACGGGTCGCTACCTACGCCTGCAGATGCATCGAGAATGAACTGCTGATGTTCCTGCGTGGGAAGAAAAAATCTTCCAGGGAGGTGTCGCTCTTCGAGCCCATCGGTCAGGACAAAGAGGGGAACGAGATTCATCTGGTGGACGTGATAGAACAGAACCAGCCGGATATCTTGGAGAGCATGGAGCTGACCGGAAATATTCGGCGGCTGTTCGCTTTGATGGACGCGAACCTGACGCCCAGGGAGCGCCAGGTTCTGATTATGCGCTATGGGCTCTATGGGAACCGGGAGGTGACCCAGAGCGAGATTGGAGGGAGGCTGGGAATCTCCAGAAGCTATGTGTCGAGGATCGAGAAGAAGGCCTTGGGGAAGTTGAGGGAGAAGTTCGAGGAGTAGTAAAGAGTAAGGGGCGACAGGGGGGCAGCTCATAGACAGCAGCCCCTGCGCTGCTCCTTTTTTTGTTGTAAAGGGTAATGGAATCTGGTATAATAATAGTGGGCAGGGCAGATATCAAATTGTGTAAAAAAGCAGACTAAGAGGTCTTTATGGGGAGATTATCCGGTAATTATATTGACAGTTACGAAAAAAATACCTGTCCGACAGATATTTCAGATGTATCAGGAGAAAAAGATTGTGTTTCTGTAGACTTGATTGAAATAAGAATTCAGGAACAGACGCTCCGGCTCATCCAGCAGATAAACAATTCAGATAAAGGTAGCGGCAATACACTCCTGTCGAGTAGTCAAGCTACAGATAAATAATTAAAAGTCCACAGTATCTGAGTTGTATTGAACCACGATACGAAATAAAAAGAAAGGGAACATGGTGTTCATACAAGAAAAAGAGTTGTGCAGGCATCCTCTTATTTGCGCCATTCATTGATGCCTTAATGGCTGGCCGACACCATATAAAAATACGGGGGCGTCGCTATACAGTCCCATTACTCACCTCCTCGGGTTCTGTAGTATGCCGGCATCCTGCTGGGTGAGTATAACAGATAAAAGTGATGAGTGAAAGGTGCAATGGTGGGTTTCATAACCCCATCAGTGCCTTTCGCAGAAAGGCGGTTTATAATTATGAAGAAACCTAAAGAGACCGATACAGAGCCAAATCTGAAGTGGATCTGTGCACAGAGCCGGAGCGTGTGGTTCGGACTGTCCCTGCTGGCGGCGGTGGGGGTTGCCACTGCGTGCATCAATATGTGCATGACTCGTGTGATGCAACAATTTGTGGATATTGCGGCCGGAGACAGCAACATGCCACTGCTGAATAACGCCGTCATGTCTGTCCTCATCCTGGCGGCGGAAGGGATATTGGCCCTGTGCCTTTCCGTCTCATACCGCAGGTCCGTCAACATCACGTCGAAAAAGCTGCGCATGGACATGGTGCAGAAGGTCTACCGCAGCAGCCTGCTGGAGGTGCAGCGCCATACGAGCGCTGAGTACATGACGAACCTGACTGCGGACGTGGAGAAAGTCAGCGCCTGCCTGCCGGATCTAATCCGCGATACTGTGGGGAACGCGCTGAGCGCGCTGCTGGGTGTCGCCTATCTGTTCTGGATCAACTGGAAGCTGGCGCTGGTGCTGCTGGTGAGCATCCCCCTGCTGATTCTCTGTGTGATGGTGTTCTCGCCCATCGTGCAGAAAGCCAGCCAGGCGGACACGGAGAATGAGGAAAGGATTCGCGTGTACCTGCAGGACGTGGTGGAGAAGCTCGCCATCTTCAAGACCTGCACCATGGGGGACAAGATTGGGGAAAAGCTGGCGGGTCTGTTGAACCGCAAGGTGAAAAGTTCCCAGAAGCTGGGAGCCGCGGAAGGGGGATCTGCTTTCCTGAACACGGTCATGGGGTCGGTGATGTTCCTGATTGCCCTGGGCGGCGGCGCGCTGCTGGTCTCCAGAGGGGAAATGAAGGTCGGCGGGATGATTGCAGTGGTCCAGCTGACGAACTACATCGTTTGGCCTTTCACAGCCGTGGGCGATATCATCTCGGAGGCGAACCAGGCAATCGTCGCAGCCAGGCGTCTGGGGCGGGTGTACGGCCTTGGGCAGGAAGAGCGCTTTCTTCCCGCCCGCCATGCCGAGGCTGCAGTCGACGAGGTCAGGATGGAGGGCCTTTCTTTCGGATACAGCGACGACCCTGTAATCCGGGACGTGACACAGTCCATCGAGAAAGGGATGACGGCAGTCATCGGCGAGAGCGGATGCGGCAAGAGCACCCTGCTCAAGGTGCTGGCAGGTCTGTACCCGCCTGAGGGAGGGAGACTGGAACTGCACACCCGCGAAGACGGGACGCTGACGGATGTCCGTGCACACATCGGGTTCGTGCCGGCAGACAATCTCGTTTTCAGCGATACGATTCAGGCCAACATCTGCATGGCGGCAGAGGTGGATTCGGAGAAATTGGAGCGCTGTGCGTCCCAGGCCAATATCGGCGGCTATATCTCTACGCTGCCGGAGCGGTACGGTACGGTGGTTAACGACGGGAGGCTGAGTCTCTCCAGCGGTCAGGCCCAGCGCATCGCCATAGCGCGTGCCCTCTACCAGGATGCCGATGTCCTGCTCTTCGACGAGCCCACGGCGAACCTGGACGCGGAGTCAATCGAGATTTTCCTGAAGACCCTGAGGCAGCTGGCAGATGACCATATCTGCATTGTCGTCACCCATGACCCTCGGGTCACGGGGTGCTGCCAAAGGGTGATGGAATTGAAAGGGGGCAGGCTCTCCTGCGTAACGGATGGCATGGCATGACGGATTTTACGATGAAGACACGCTGCAATTATTAAAAAACGGAGCCTCATTTGAGACAGTAGCAAATTCATTGGAACAGTGGAAGTCAGAAGAAGAGAAGAGACAGAGAGACAGAAGAACAGTACGAAAAAACGGAGAAAGGGAATGGGAAGAGATTGTGGAATTGAGGTAGAAATTTTTTATCCCTAACTTGACAGGAGAGTATGTGTCCGGGATAGAGAAAAAGGTGCTGCTGAAGCTGCGGGAGAAGTTCCGGCAGCCATAGTGCGGATTTGGCGGAGCGCCGGGGAATTATCCCTGACGCTCCCTTGCCCTATTCCGCTCAGAAAAAACAGCCTGAAGCTCTCCCGCCAGAAAGTCCTCTGCCTGTCTGGCATATTCGGCCTGTTCCTGGTTCTTCCGGGAATCCCCGTCTGGATAATCCGGCCGGTTCACTTCCAGAAAACCGTGCTCTGCTCTGATGAATTCCCGAACGCGTACCGGGACGGCCAGCTCCATGAGACGCTTTGCATAAGCGATTCCCTGGGGTCTTAAATCGTCAGGCCCGCACAGGACAAAAATCGCCGGAGGGAGCGATTTTAACACTTCGTCCGATGCCGCAAGAGGAGAGGCATATCTGTGGGCTGCATTATATTCTGCCTGGGAATCCGGGAACAGCATGGGGCCAATCAGATACATGAGCTCATCCGCGTTCTGATCCATCTGTACGCAGGGATAGACCAGCATTTGGGCAGCCAGCGAGATGCCTCTTTCCCCCAGAAGAACCGCCGTTCCCGCCGCCAGCTGGGCGCCTGCGCTGTGTCCGCCCACTGTTATCAGGTCTGTATCGATTCCGTACTCTTTCGCATGTTCCGTAAAATAGCAGACACAGTCCGCTGCCTCCTCGATTGCGTAGGGAAAGGGCCTTTCATCCGCTTTGCGGTAATTTATGTTCACCACAAAGGCCGGGAGACGTTCCGCCATCATCTGGCAGAAGCTTTCCATATAGACAGCATCGCCGCCGATCCACGCTCCGCCGTGCATATTGAATAGCACAGGGAGGGCCGCTTCCCCGCTGGCAGGACGGTAGAGGATGGTATCAATGCCCTCCTTTGGCTGTCCGTCAAGGGAAACGCCTGTTCTGGGCACTGTGAAGCGTGTGCCGATAGTCCTTTTTGCGGCATTTTCTTTTCGCTCTTTGCGGATATCCTCCAACATTTTCTCGGGGGAGAACTCATCTTGTAATTCGGTTGCCTGTGTCATGGTGATTCCTCGCTTTCTGGTATTTGATAAGATTATAGCGGTGTTTCCACGAGGTGTAAAGTTTTTTGTGTGGAAACAGATGCACCGGAAGAAAATTTTTCGGAACGGTTGTCATTTGCCGGAGAATTGTATATAATGGATTTTAGACAATAGAAGCCGTCTTATGGTTTCTATTGTAGATTTTAGGCGATGGAAACCGTTTTTCGGTTTCTGGGAGGGGAGACGAAGAAACGCGATGTCTGCGATAAATGAAATCATCTGCAGCGCCAGAGAGGCAGGCGCCAGCGATGTGCATCTGGCAGCGGGGATGCCGCCGAAGATGCGGATTGGCGGGGAATTGTTTTCCATGAACTGTTCCAGACTTACGGCAGCGGATATGCTGGATATCCTGATTGGCATCATGCCGGAAGCCTTTCGCGACAGATTCGAGGAGAGAGGGGAATACGCTTTTGCCTTTACTTTGCCGGAGGGAGGGCGCTGTCGGGCCAATGCCTACAAACAGAAAGGCAGCATAGCTCTTGCCATCCGACTGATAGACGAGGAAATCCTTTTGCCGGAGGAGATGGGGATACCAGAGCCTGTGGCGGAGATGAGCCGGAAAGAGAGCGGCCTGGTGCTGGTGACAGGTTCCGCCGGGAGCGGCAGGTCCACGACACTGGCCTCCATCATCAACAAAATCAACGACAGCAGAGAAGCGCTCATCATCACACTGGAGGAACCGGTGGAATATCTGCATCCCTACAAAAGGTCCATGGTCAACCAGAGGGAGATAGGCATGGACAGCATGGGCTGTGTCGATGCCATCTATGCGGCTGTCCGTGAGGACGCAGACGTCATTGCGATAGGGGAGTTGAGAGACGCGGAGAGCGTCACTGCGGCGATTGCGGCAGCGGAGTCAGGGCATCTGGTATTTGCCATCATGAATGCCGTCAGCGCGGTGGATGCCATTGAGGACATCCTGGACATGCTCCCGCCCCACAGGCAGGAGCGGATGCGGGCGAGGCTTGCCGGTGTGCTGGAGGCGGTATTGTTCCAGCAGCTCAATCCCGCGGCGGACGGAGACGGGAGGGAGGTGGCTTTCGACATTCTTCCCGTGGACGAAGGGGTGCGCGGTCATATCCGCGCGAACAGATTCTCTGCGATTCCCGGTGCAGTGCAGCATTTATTCTCATAGTCAATCTGATCTGCCGGATGCGGGCCTTTGTGCCCGCCCGGCGGATGCCATAAATGTCAAAATCTTTCACAAATACATTCGGAAAAATATTACCAAATCGTCTTTCTTCTATATTAATATATTTTCAAATCGGTACATCTTTCGCGATTCTATGGGCAATGGGCCCAAATTTAATCCAGGAGGTTTTAGTTTATGTACAGCACGATTTTTTCCGGTGCGCTTCACGGGGTGTCAGCCTATCTGGTCTCCGTGGAAGTGGACATCGCCAAGGGACTCCCGGCCTTTTTCATGGTGGGCTCCCTGAGCACGGAGGTAAGAGAGTCCAGGGAGCGGGTGACGGTGGCCCTGAAGAATGTGGGGCTGCATCTGCCTCCTTGCCGTATTACCGTAAATTTATCACCGGCAGACAGAAAAAAGGACGGAACTGCCTTTGATCTGCCTATCGCGGTGGGGATGCTGGAGGCTCTGGAGCTGGTTCCCCGGGATGCGGCGAAAGGCTGCCTGTTCCTGGGAGAACTGGGACTGAACGGAGAGCTGAAGAAAGCCAGGGGAGTGCTGCCCATTGTGCGCGCCGCGGCAGCAGCAGGGATAAGAGAATGCATCGTCCCCAAAGCCAACATGAGGGAGGGCGCCGTCATCCCGGGGATAACCGTCAGAGGTGCGGAGAATATTCTGGAAATCATGTATTTCCTGACGGCCGGGCAGACAGACCGCGATGGGCTGATGCCGCCGGTGCAGGTGGATACGGACCGCCTTTTTTCGGAGAGGGCATTTGGCTGCTGTGAGCAGCAGGGGAGATTCGACTTCAGCGAAGTGACCGGGCAGGAGACGGCCAGGCGGGCGGCGGAAATCGCGGCGGCAGGCTTCCACAATCTGCTGATGGTAGGCCCGCCCGGCGCGGGAAAGTCCATGATTGCCAGGCGGATTCCGGGCATCCTGCCTCCGCTGACTTTGGAGGAAAGCCTGGAGGTGACATCTGTGGTCAGCGTGGCGGGACTTTTGGAGGAGGGGGAGACCTTGGTGACGGAACGGCCTTTCAGAAGCCCTCATCACACGATTTCCCAGGCAGCGCTCATAGGCGGCAGCACTGTGCCCAAGCCGGGGATGATATCTCTGGCCCACAGAGGCGTCCTGTTTCTGGACGAGCTGCCGGAATTCCAGAGAGCGGCTCTGGATGCCCTGCGGCAGCCTCTGGAGGAGCACAGGGTAACTATCTCCCGGATAAACGGCAATGTCACCTATCCCAGCGATTTCATGCTGGTCTGCGCCATGAACATCGCAACAACGAAATTGATACAATATTAAAAGTTCAAAATGCCTGAAAATAAGGCATTTCGCGGGTTCTGCGGGTGTGGTTTTCTGCTTTTTAGGTCCACCGCTACGATGCAGGGACTGTTCTGCCCGGCAATTTTGCACCTCTTTTTAACGATTGCTTGGTAATCGTTAAATCTTTAGAAAGCGGCTGCTGTTTGGTTCAGAGAGCTTTTTAATTTGTATTTTTACCTAGGAGACCGTTATGATAACGAAAGAAGAGTTAAAAAAAGTGGAAGGAAATTATTTTGAGGTGCTGCAGGCAGGAGCTTTTGCAATCACTTTGAAGTCAAAAAATACAGGCCATTATTGGCACCTGCTTGAAAGGGAATATCCCACATTCCGGAATTTCGTAATATATCATAAGCATAACGTTTCTGATGAGTATCATGTTCAGGGGACGGCTTGTGACCTAGCGACGGCGGTATCCGGAATCAGGTCACATGATGAATTTCAGATGAACGGGCGTAAGAAAGTCCGGAAAGGAAAGGAGAAAATATGAGTCAGGAAATTTATTTCAGTCTAGTTAATGTGAGGAAGTATCTGAGGGTGGATAGGACGACAGGGAAAAGTGAAATCGTGCCTGTTACAAACCGGAACGCTCTGTCAGTGGAGCGTCATATTGAGTTGCTTAATTTGAATGATGAGGAGCATATTTATTTTGAGTGCGTAGAGGACAATTTTGAAAATCTATAAAAGAAATATTTAGAGACCGTTTTTTGGGACATATATTTTGATATTCTTATTCTGGTGGGTGAATTATATGATAAGATAGATTTGATAACAGATGATTGGGTATGGAGGTAGTGATGCAGGAACAGGATAAACGTGCCGTAGAATCCATGTGTAGATGCGGACTTGATCTTGAGGGCGTTATAAACGTTTTCCCTAGCCTTCCGAGAGAGGAAATCGCGGCAATCTATAAATCTGTGAGAGGCAGGGATACAGATGCAAATGGGGAATCTAGCATTAGCATTAACTGTTCGTGATATGCTGTGCAGGAATTATATGGAGAGGTGCAAGATAATGAGCCGAAAGCAGAACTATGTTTTGTGATATTAATAGTGGGATTAGAAGTCATGAATACCTGCTTTGGAAAAATATCATGGAGCAATGGAGCTGGTGCGAATGCATCAGCTTTTTTGTATTAATCTCAAAAAACTATTACTAGATATTAATAAATCTCAATAGACGATTGTAGAACCAAGTTTTCTGTGATATTATGATATTTAGTGTAAATGAGCTGATTTTTGACGAAAAGGAAGATGTTATGGGTATGATTAACCAAGACAACTATATCAATTTGGATGAAGCAGCTAAATATCTTGGAATTAAGCCAACGACATTGCGTAGTTGGATAAAAGATCCAAAGAATGAAGTTCCGGCTCATAAGGTTGGGAGAATGTGGAAATTCAAACGTTCGGAGATTGATGTTTGGGTGAATAGTGGAAAAAGTGCGATAGGTGAATAGTAGTCCGTTTTGTGGGATAGGGCTTCTGTTATAGTAAAAAGAAGGTCAATGGAGGCAATCGTTATGGCTGATGATAATAAAGGAAAAAAGCGAAGCCAATTTAATGAGGCGACACGAGTTCAGATGCCCGCGCTCGTCCATTTGACGAGGTTGGGATATAAATATTATGGGAAAATATCGGAGGAGTCTGCCGGTACGGTTTATGATGAGGATACGAATATTCTCATTGATATTTTTAAATCGCAGTTTGTAAAACTGAATCCTGGTCATGAGGGGGAGGCTGCAGAAACGCTCCGTCAGATTAAGCAGGAGTTAGACAATGATGATCTGGGACGAAGCTTTTATAAAAGATTGCTGCGTGTATCCCCAGTACGCCTCATCGATTTCGAGCATTTTGAAAATAATACATTTCATTGTACAGCAGAGTTTACCTGTAAGCGTGACCAAGATAATTTCCGACCTGACATCACGCTCTTTGTAAACGGGATTCCTCTCGTCTTCATTGAGGTTAAGAAACCTTATAACAAAGGCGGCATGGTTGCCGAGAGCCGCAGGATGAACAGGGAAAGGTTCCCAAATAAAAAGTTTCGGAGGTTCATCAACATTACACAGATGATGATTTTCTCGAACAATATGGAATATGATGTTGAGGGTGGGATTGTTCCTATTCAGGGGGCGTTTTACTGTACTGCTGCCAAGCAGGAAGCTCCATTTAACTGTTTCAGGGAAGAAAATCCCACGAATCAGTCTGTGGCTCCATACAATAAAGACTATCCATACCTTGATATTGATCCTGCCGTAGAATTGCGCATTCTTAAGGAATTTAATAACCAAGTCCTTCATACAGCACCAGAGTATCAGACTAACTTGAATATCGACACTCCAACAAATCGCATACTGACATCTATGTGTTCCCCGGAGCGGTTGCTCTTTATTTTAAAGTATGGTATCGCCTATGTGAAGATGGAGCGGGAGGTTGACGGAAAGATTGAGTCAACAGACCAAAAACACATAATGCGATATCAGCAGATGTTTGCGGCTATGGCAATCGAAAAGAAACTTTCTGAGGGTATTACTTCTGGGGTTGTTTGGCACACACAGGGAAGCGGTAAGACTGCGCTTTCATATTATCTGATCAATAGTCTCACAGATTATTTTTCAAAAAGAAATAAGGTTGCCAAGTTCTATTTCATTGTTGACAGGCTTGATCTGCTCGAACAAGCCACACAAGAGTTTGAAGCTCGTGGTCTTATCGTGAAGACTGCAAATTCAAGAAATGAATTGATGGGTCAATTCAGAAACAATCAGGCACAGGAAGGAAATAGCGGACAACAAGAGGTGACCGTTGTAAACATTCAGCGTTTCGCAGAGGATAAGGCAAGGGTGGATTTGCCGAAATATGCGACTAATTTACAGAGGGTATTTATCATCGATGAGGCACACAGAGGATATAAGCCGGAGGGTAGCTTCTTGGCAAATCTGTTTGATGCTGATCAAAATTCGATAAAGATTGCTCTAACTGGTACGCCGTTGCTTCGGGAAGAGCGTGCCTCATGGAAAATTTTTGGTAATTACTTCCATACCTATTACTATGACAAGTCTATTCAGGATGGATATACACTGAAGATTATTCGTGAGGATATTGAAACAAAGTACAAAGAAAAGCTCTCAGAAATATATGAAAAACTCGAAACGCTGGTACAGAAGAAAGATATAAAAAAGAGTGATATTATTGAGCACGAGTCCTATGTAAAGGAGCTTCTCAGATACATAATTACTGACCTAAAGCAGTTTAGGATGATTCGTGGTGATGATACCCTTGGCGGCATGATTATTTGCGAAACAAGCGAACAGGCAAGGAAGTTATATACATATTTTGATGAGATTCAGATGGAGCTTAATAAAGACGCATCCCATAAGTCTCATTTCAAGGCAGGATTGATTCTGCATGATAGCGACGATAAAGAAACCAGAAAGCAGATTGTTAAAGACTTCAAGAAGAACATGACCATTGATGTGCTTATTGTCTTTAATATGCTTTTGACTGGATTTGATGCGCCAAGGTTGAAAAGACTGTATTTTGGCAGAAAGCTCCGGGATCACAATCTTCTTCAGGCGATTACTCGTGTGAATAGGCCATATAAGGATAACCGCTATGGATTTGTTATCGACTTTGCGGATATTAAGCAAAATTTCGATGAAACCAATGAGGCTTATTTGCAAGAATTGAACCGCTTTAATGATCCTGGTGAAGTCGGACAGGAAAATGTTACAGACACATTTATGCAGGTCATTGAAGATAAGGATGCTCTTATAAGTCAGATGAAAGAAGTCCGCCAGGTGCTTTTCGATTATTCGACAGATAATGTCGAGGAGTTTAGTTCTGAAATTGCTACGATTGAAGATAAAGAAGAACTGATTAAACTGAAAAAAGTCTTGATATCTGCCAGGGACTGTTGCAATATAGTCCGTGCCCTTGGAGATGAGGGTTTAAAGGAGGCATTTGCCCGGTTGGAAATCACAAAGCTTCCGGATATGATCCGTGAGGTACAAAGGCACATTGATAACATAAATCAGAAGGAGGTATTCGATAACGACGATTCTACCAAGATGCTTGTGAATGAGGCAATGCAAGATATTACCTTTAATTTCAGCAAAATTGGACAGGAAGAGATGCAGCTTATTTCCGGTGGGATTGAACTTCAGGAGAAGTGGCAAAAGACGATACATGCATTTACACAAAATTACGATCAGGACGATCCTGAGTTCATTACTCTGAGAGAAGCATTCATGCAGCGGTTCAAGGAACATGGCTTTGTGGTGGATACTATTGATGAATTCAACGAACACTCAAAGGCTCTGGATGAAGTTTTAAAGAAGTTGAATGAGTTGCAGCAGCGCAATAAAGTTCTTATGCGTAAGTACAACGATGATGCTAAATTTGCGCGGGTACATAAACGCATCAGGGAAGAAAATGCCAGAAGAAAGACTGTGGGGAAGGCTCCTATTGTTTCTGACTTCGATGAATCCATTATGGAAGTGCTTCTGTCCATAAAAGCTGATGTAGATCAGAAGGTTTATGACCGTAATGACATCCTGAAGAAGGATGCATATTTTGAACAGACAGTAATGACGCAAGTGAAGCTTGGTATGGATAGGTTATCACTAAAGAGTGCACGTGATGATAGGGTGTTTATCCAAACAAGAATTGCAAATCAGTATTTAAGCCAATATAACGCGACTTATCCGGCAGCATGACAAGGAGGGGTATTTAATGGACACGAATATCAAAGAGAAGACTATTTCTTTGATTGACTCATTGAAATCGACCTGCCAGACCTATGGCATGGGTAACGATGGGAACGAGTATAAAATTATCACACAGATATTCCTGTATAAGTTCATCAACGATAAGTTTGGGTATGCACTTAAGCAGATGAATTCCGATATAGTTGCTGCTGATAAATGGGAGGTTGCCTACAGTGAGCTTTCCGATGATGACAGGGAGGATATATTTGATGAGCTCGATCCTGACATTCCTAGACTATATCCGGAACATCTGATTTCAAATCTGTGGAATCAGCAGGCTAAGGGTGATTTTGATCTGATATTTGACAGGACGATGACGGATATTGCAGACAAGAATCTTGCGATTTTTTCCACGCAGACTACACAAAACACGAAGATTCCGCTTTTCGAGCCGTTAACTCAGTATGTTACGGATGATGCACAAAGAGCGCCGTTTGCCCGCGCCTTGGTAGATAAGCTGGTCAACTTCTCCTTTGAGGGGGCATTTTCAGAGCATTACGACTTCTTTGCTGCAATCTTCGAATATTTGATTAAGGATTACAATACTGCCGGTGGCGGCAAGTATGCAGAATATTATACGCCTCATGCCATCGCCACGATTATGGCAAGGCTGTTAGTTGGGGATAAAACAGATTTGCATAACATCGAATGTTATGATCCATCGGCCGGAACAGGAACCCTTCTTATGGCTTTAAGTCACAGAATCGGTGAAGACCGTTGTGCTATTTTTGCGCAGGACATTTCGCAACGCAGTAATAAGATGCTGAAGCTGAACTTAATCCTGAATGGTCTGGTATCTTCTCTCGATCACGCGATTCAGGGAGATACATTGGTATCCCCATATCATAAGAGTGATGACGGACAAAATCTCCGCCAGTTTGATTATGTCGTATCCAATCCGCCTTTCAAGATGGATTTCTCAGATACAAGGGAGAAAATCGCTGCTATGCCAGCTCGCTTTTGGGCAGGAGTTCCGAATGTGCCAGCCAAGAAAAAGGAAAGCATGGCGATTTACACTTGCTTTATTCAGCATGTTATAAATTCCTTAAAGAAGAACGGTAAAGGTGCAATAGTTATTCCTACCGGATTTGTTACAGCAAAAAGTGGCGTAGAAAATAAAATTCTCAAGCATATCGTAGATGAACATATTGTGTATGGCTGCGTCAGTATGCCATCGAATGTTTTTGCCACTACCGGCACTAATGTTTCTGTATTGTTTTTTGATAATTCTAAAACTACAAATAAGGTAGTGCTGATAGATGCATCAAAGATGGGCGAAGAATATAAGGACGGCAATAACCAGAAACGCCGCCTTAGAGATTTTGAAATTGACAAGATTGTCGAAACCTTTCTAAATAAAGAAGCCGTGGATGATTTCTCTGTGGCTGTGACCTATGATGAAATAAAAGAGAAAAAATACTCATTGGCAGCAGGACAATATTTCGATGTTAAAATAGAATATGTAGAACTGTCACAAGAGGAATTCTCCGAAAAGTTGCAGACCTATGCAAATAAGTTACAGGATTGTTTTGATGAGGGAAACAGGCTTCAGGCGGAAATTATGGTACAGTTAAAGAAGGTAAAGTATGAGTAAGTTACAAAAATACGCTTTTGCAGATTTGTATGAAATGAGTTCTGGCTTATCATCAACAAAGGAACAGGCTGGGCATGGGAGTCCGTTTGTTTCCTTTAGTACTGTTTTTAATAATTATTTCCTTCCTGATGAGTTACCAGATTTGATGGATACGTCTGAACAGGAACAAGAGATGTTTTCAGTACATAAGGGGGATATATTTTTAACACGAACAAGCGAAACAGTAGATGAGCTTGCAATGAGTTGTGTTGCATTGAAAGATTATCCCAATGCCACTTATAGCGGTTTTACAAAACGGTTAAGACCTAAAACCACCGGAATTGCGTATGAAAAATACATGGCGTTTTTCTTGAGGAGTAAATATTTCAGAAAAGTCATTGATTGCAACACAATAATGACTTTGAGAGCAAGTTTTAATGAGGATATGTTTTCTTTTCTCAGCTTGTACCTGCCGCCTTATGAAGAACAGGTTAAAATTGGGGACTTCTTGTATAACATAGAACGTAAAATTCAGGTTTTTAATCGCATAAATGATAATTTACAGCAGCAACTTCGCCTGTTGTATGATTATTGGTTCACGCAATTTGATTTTCCTGACGAAAATGGGAACCCCTATCGTTTGTCTGGTGGTCAGATGGTGTGGAACAATACACTAAAGCATGAGATCCCCAAAGGTTGGTCTACGGGAACACTTGCTGATTGCATTGAAAAGATATCAACTGGACTGAATCCTCGTGATAACTTTAAGCTTGGTGGCGGTTCTATCAAGTATATAACTGTAAAGAATTTAACTTTATCAGGTACACTTGATTTTGCTGGCTGCGATACCATCGATGCAGAAGCTCAAGCATTGATTCACCAACGTTCGGATATTCGCCGTGGGGATATTCTTTTTGCCAGTATTGCTCCATTAGGGCGTTGTTATCTTATAGAAGAACAACCTTCTGACTGGGAAATCAATGAATCGGTATTTGCTATTAGACCAAACAGCCATATAGCCACAGCAGAGTTCCTTTACTCGTACTTTACAAGCAATGCGTTCATTAAGGGGGCAACTGCAAGTTCAACCGGAAGCATTTTTAAAGGCATTCGCATAAACACGCTACTTGATTGGAATGTTTTAATCCCGGCATATGACATTATTGAGGCATACTCCAGCAGAGTGAGGAATATATTTTCACTCCTCAATAGAAATGCAGAAGAAACTCTAACATTAAATAAGCTTCGTGATTGGCTTCTCCCTATGCTGATGAACGGTCAAGCCAGCATAGCAGATTAAGCCGTGCCAGAATCATTTGCTTCATTTAAGGTTCAAAACGTGTGTTAAGAAAAAACCGATAGTTCTAACGGAATGCGTACATTCCAAAAAGATTAGTAAAGGTTGGTTCTTCATATACCCAATTGCCGGGATCGTGGGCTATATGTTCAGGGTTCCAGGTTTTACATTAAAGGGAGAGGATTAAATTTTTTTTCAAAAAGTAATTGACATCTTCTCCCTTTTTTAGTATATTGACATTAGCAAGTTAGCGAACAAGCGGGCGTGCTAAATTATTAACACCTATAAAATGAGAATACGAAGAGAAAACAAAAAGAGAAAACGAAGAAGAGAGAAGAAAAGGTGAAGAGTATGAAGTATGCGAATTTTGGAGAATTCATAAGTCAGAAGAGAGTCGAGAAGCAGATTACATTGAGGAAGATGGCAGATATGCTTGGTGTATCCGCCCCATTTTTAACAGATGTGGAAAAAGACAGACGCAACCCTTTTGACATGGAGAAACTTACCCAACTCGCAAAAATATTAGGTTTATCAAATGAGGAACGTGAGCTTATGTTCAATCTGGCCGGTAAGAAACGGAATGCAGTGGCACCCGACCTTCCCGACTACATCATGGAGAGAGACTATGTCAGTGCTGCGCTGAGGACCGCCAGGGACTTGGATGCAGGAGAAGAAGAATGGAACCAGTTTGTTGAAGAACTGAGAAAGCGAAAGGGGTAAGAGCCTATATATGTATAGACCAGTTATAACAAGAAAAAAATCGGGAGCTCCGGTATTGAGCAGGAAAGAAATAGATTTGATCGGTGAGAATCTTGTCGGGGATTTTATGCCGGATGCTTTGGAAAACCCACAGGAGATTGATATTGATTCATTTGCGCAGAATTATCTTGGGATGGATCAGGACTTTCAATATTTATCGCATTGCGGTGTTTATCTTGGGATGACGGTTTTTAACGACACGGACAAAGTGCCGGTTTATGACCCGCAACATGACAGGGCAGATTATATCAGCGCCAAAGCCCATACAGTGATTATTGACAAGACTCTTTTAGCGGAGAACCAGGAACACCGGTACCGTTTTACCATGGGGCATGAGGCAAGCCATGAGTTCCTCCATAAAGAGTATTTTGCTTATGATCCTGACCAGATGACGATATTTGATTATATTGGGGAAACCCCGATACCGATGGTGCAGTGCCGGATAGACACGAAGAAAATGGATGCAAAGAATCCGGAAATATGGACAGACAAAGACTGGATGGAGTGGCAGGCGAATGCCTTATCTTCTGCAATCCTTATGCCAGTGTCAATGGTAAGGAAAGTTGCTGAAAGCGTAAAAACTACTAGGGCAGTGTTCAGAAATTATATCACTGCGGCCAAGGTTTCAAATGTGTTTAATGTGTCTTTTGAAGCTGCATCATACCGGCTGAAACAGCTTGGCTATATATCACAGGATGTCCAGATGAGCAGTGATGTGCTGAATATGATTGCCACGCAGCTTTGCGTATGACTTTTGACAGAAAGTATGCGGATTGCCATAGTCCGCATATTTTTTTACTCGAGTAGTTAGCAAGTTAGCGAACAAAGTAACACTAAAATTATTTTAGAAAAGAAAGCATTTCAAAATAAAGTATATGAAAAAATTTCCAGAATATGAAAATAATAGCAGTGGACATGCATATAATAAAATTAAGGAGAAAATTGTCGGAAATGGAGGAGAATGTAATAAGATGCAGGACGTGGTAAGTAGATGTACCTGAGAATGTTTCTGGTATATAGCTTAAATGCCAAGGATGATGGAGTGTTAACAATTTATATCCCAGAAATGTTAGCAGACGATATTTATTGTATCTATTGCTTACAGAATGAAATTTGATATAATGTTATCAACAGATACGAGAAACAAACGATTGTTTACAGTTGCCTGTTTTAGTATCAAATAGTAATTGATAACAGGAGGTATACAGCATGGATGTTGGTTTGAATGTAGATTTTGACGGTAAGAAAAATATTGTGATGGAGGGCGACATCATCAATGTGTATCCAGTTGGTGGTATGATTTGTGAGTACGCAAGACTTCGCCCCACAGAAATTAAGCCTCTCATCATGGAGAATCCCTATTTTCATGATACAGATTTGAATGGAAATGGCAGTCATGCCCTTATGAGTCTCTATGAAGTCTGTCTGGCAAAGTTTGGGGTAGTCACCGCTGTTATGATCGTCACAGATTTTTCTGCTTTCATAGCCGATTTCATCCAGGAAAATGAAGAAGAATTGCAAGGACCTATTGCCCTGATGAATGGGGATAAGGACACAAGCCAGGTCAAGTCCTTCATTCTGGAGAAAACGGGCTTTGATGAATTTGGTATCAGCACCATCGGTCAAACTTTGTTGTCTGCCTATGCTGCGTATGCAGACTGTTATGTGGCATTCAAGCACTCTTTTAATATGCTGGTATCTGGCGAGGAATACGAAGAGGATCAGGTGATGGCATTCTGGGGGCTGTATGCGACTAATACAGATTTCCAGCACATTGATTTCCACATTATGTTTTTTGATGACTCGTTCCATTCCATTTACACGATTAAGTCATCCATATCGCTAATTTTGTTTGAGGCTGCTCATGCTATGGATGCCAATACAAAGTTTGTGAAGTGTAAAAATTGTGGAAACTACTTTGTGCCAGTGGGAAGATCCGATTCAGTGTACTGCGGATATCCTTCTCCCCAGGACGAAACAAAAGAATGCCGGGACGTAGGAGCCAATGCAACCAGAGTCAAAAAAATGAAGAATGATGTCCTTACCAAAGAATACCGCAGACTGTATATGCGGCTAAAGATGGCGGTCAAACGCCACCCGGATGATGTTACATTGCGTGAGCGTCTCATGGAACTTACAGAAGGAATGAAGATAAGAAAGAAACAGAAAGAGGAAGGAACGATTTCTGCGGATGGAATACTGGAGTGGCTCATTTCCTTTGATAACCATCTGAATGGGAAATGAGGAACGGAAATGAGGATTTTACGTTCCTCGCTGATATTACTTTTTTGCGTTAGAATATCCCATAGAAAGGAGGCAGAATGCCATGAATGAAAATAAAGTCAGCCTGCAGGCTATATACGATGAAATTATCCATCACTACAGTTGGGAAAATTATGAAGAAGCTAAGAAACGCTTGCTTCGCAAGAAATATTCTTTTTTGCAAAAGAAATTGGTGCTATGTAACCCAGAGGATTTCAAAGAAAAAGGCGCTAATTATGTTCCCACTAACGATGCTGCTATTATTCGGGAACTTTTGATTGAGGCGGTCAACGATAGTGAAGAGAGCATGGTTGTTGATTGGTTCAATGGGAAAATCGATACTAGAGATTCCCAAACTGCGGCACTGCTATTCATGCAGCTTAAACCACTTATCATGAAACCACTCATGATGGGGGAAACAGATGATGTTACAACGGATGAATGGCTGAACACAGTCTCAGCAGCTATCAATTACAATACTGCCAGAAATACTCTTGCACTAAAACGTAATCTGGAGAAGTTCCGCAATACATCACTTCCTCTGAATATGAACATAAGTTTTGGCGATGTAGTAGCCACATATGAGGATGGTTCTCGCGTCTATGGTTTGAAGGCAGAAAAACAACCGATTGAAATCAAAGGTAAGACCGTAGAGCAGATTTTAGATTCTGTGGTTACCCAGGACGATTACTTTTCCGTTCTTGAACAGATGCTTAAGCTGTTTGAGGATCACGCCAAAACCAAGGCACGGGAAAACATCGAGTGGTATGCAGAAGCCAAGGATTTATTTGAGGCGGAGAAGGCCGATGATGCCTTTGAACGTTATTCAATTGCATCAGAGTATGTTATTTGGTATCAAAGGATATCTGAATTTTTAGCTCAGAATCCAGAAATATGCAGTGAAATTGAAAGGGAAAAGAAAGTCACTGGTTTGGTAGAGTTTTTTCGAATGCAAGAACGGTAAAGGTGGAATAAAATGTACGTTTGATACCTTTATGCAGGATGATTTTGACGGTGAGAATGAAGAAACACCATTTGGTTAAAAAGGAGGGCTGCTAAATGAAGAGAGGAATTATAAGGGATAATCGGAGCGACAATCAGATTAAGCCAAGAATCATGGATTACATTAGAAATGATGATGGGGAGGAACTACTCGAAGTAAAAGACGGGAATGTAAGAAAAACAATACTCTTGTCAGATTTAGAGAGACAGATTGAGGATATGAGAGAAAAAATATAACAACATCTACCGAGCCAAGGATCCACATTGTTGAGATACCAAATTGCCGGAGTTGTTACTAAGCCACAGAAGTGGCAGAGGTAATAGCTCCGGTTTTTTTATTTGATGCATATTCGATTGGGAACAAAGATGCATAATTGAGAGTTTACTCTTATGTAAATTTACGTTCACTTGCGTTAGTCAATCGTTTGAAGGGCGGACAATTTGCAAGGGTTTAATGTAGTCAGTGGCTTTATATTTATCAACGAAGTCATGATATTTTTCTGTTTTATTAAAAACATCGTCAAAATAACTTTTGACGATATCCATAAACGTTTCGCTTATGGCATAGTCAGACTGCTTTAAATGAATAGGTGTCAGAACAGGAAGATACTTCCAAAACAAAGCATCAAGTTCAGCAGCACGCTCAAAATTAAAGCGGTCTAGATAATCCATCAATGATTGTGCAGCTAATAAATTAGTCAAGGATATTGGTTCTTTTATAGCATTATCAGGATCCTCATGTATTGCATTTCGCACAGAAATGTATGCTTCTCTTAGCATTGAACGGTCTTTCTCTTTTTCCAATCCCTTTTGAAGAAGAGAAAGAGGACGCCTCCTTGAGAGAAAATCGGAAAATTGTTCTATGTTTTGTATAAAAAAATTCAGAAACGAAAGGAGCACGATTTTCCACTCCTGATCAAGAAAAAACCTGTATGGATTATAACTATCAGGAAGTTCCGTCCATGCCCTTTCTGATGGCATGGAAAGTTCATCAGAAAATAGTTTTTGTAGAATATTGATGCTGTCTTCTGTCAGACCTATGGTGCTGCTTATATCTGTCTTGGCTTTTGTCTTTTCGGACTCAAGACAAAGGATGTATTCAGGAGAGCATTCATACAGATCGGATAAAATTGACAGGCATTCAAGCGATGGAAGAATATTTTCCCCCGTTTTATAAAACCACCCTTTTTCCCATGATTGAACGGTCGGTTTTGATTTTCCCGTTTTTTCTTCCAAAGCTTCCAACGTTAAATTTGCGTTTATGCGCTCATTGTGCAAAAGGACAGCAACTTTAGCGCGGTGTTCTTTTGAGTTGATTTCATTCCATGATAAATAGTTAAACAAACTTAACCACCTCCGCTTTTTAATGAAATAAAGTGATATATTAAGTTAATTTTTATTTACTGCTAGTTATTGTACTATAAGGACATGAAAAAAACAAGATTAACGTGCGCTCTTGATTAATAGGCAATTTTGGATGGCGCATGATTAGATGAATTTATTCTTCACTATATGAAATGTACAAAAGTCATATAAAGAAGAGATATCGATTGAGTATTTGCAATTTAGCAGAGCATATGTGCTCGTGGGATATTGCAGCAATATGCATTTGACCGTATAGCCTCATATTAAAAGTCAAAATAGGACAAAACGGTAGAAGCATTGTGGCTACATCAGTGTAGCCGGTCTAATGATTAAAAAAATAGGAAAAATTGTCATAGCCGAGGGAAGTACAACCAAGGCGAGGGATACATACATGAATCTGATGAAAAGTAAAAGTATTTTTTGCAGATTTATGTTGGTAGCCTTTGCTTCGTGCGTCCTTTCGGAGTCAGAGACAACCATATGAATTTCCTTGCCTTTCGGCTTTTGAGAAAGGTAGGGGAATTTTTATGTGGTTACATAAAAGCAGCCGGGGCGGTAGAATTTGCCATTTCTGTAAGGTATGCCCCAGGAGCCGCGGACCTCCTTTCCAGTCTTGAAACCCATTTAACAAATTTCAAGACTGGAGGAATTTATATGAAAATTAAATATGAGTTTGCAGACGGGACTATGTCGGAGGTCGAGGTGGAGGAGTCCATTGGTGCCGTCATCATTGAATCAAGGCGCAAAGAGGACAACCTTGCCCGGAAAGAACGCTACCACTGCTATTCGATGGACTCGGTGCAGTTTGAGGGTGATGAGTATGGCACGGAAGAAACGCCGGAAACGCAGATGGAGCGGGAACTGGATACAGAGCGTATCGCCCATGCATTGGACGGGCTGTCGGAGGTGCAGAGACGCAGGCTTCTGAAATTTGCGGAAGGGAAGTCCATGCGGGAGATCGCCCGGGAGGAAAAGGTACAGCACCGGGCGGTCATGAAGTCAATTGAGAGCGCAAGGAAAATTTTCAAGAAGAATTTTTAAATGCGGGTATCCAAAAGGGCATCCAAATCTCCGTATAGTGAAGGGCATGAAAACAGCAGCCCTTCGGAAATGGAGGTCATGGGAATGGAACACACATTGAAGATCAGTGTTTCAAAAGAGCCGGTATCCGGCGGGATTGTGAGCTGCCGCCATATCTCCGTGAGGGAGCGCATCGCGCGCTTTCTCCTTGGGGAGAAGCGGAGGCTGACCATCATCGTTCCGGGTGATTCCGTCCGGGAACTGGCAGTGAGTGAAATCATGGAAGGAGGAAACGTACATGGGAAAAGTGAAGTTACTACTTGAGGTGATTGGTGACCTGCGTTCCCTTGCTGACAGCCTGCAGGCCGTTGCGGATGCAGTAGCGGATAACGGGGCTGCAGAAGCAGGGAAGCCGGATGCAAAGGAACCGGAGAAAACGGGAAAGGCCGGGAAAGCGGCAAAGAAAGAGGAAAAGCCTGCGGCAAAGCAGGTACAGGAGGAGAAGCCGCTGACGCTGGAGGAAGTCCGGGCAGTGCTGGCAGAAAAATCTCGCGCAGGACACACGGCGGAGGTTCGGGAACTGCTGAATAAGCATGGTGCGGATAAACTGTCAGAGATTGATCCGGCAGAGTATGCGGCACTGCTGGCGGAAGCGGAGGTACTGTGATGGGAAGACACGCCTTACTTTCCGCATCCTCCAGCTATCGGTGGCTTGCCTGCACGCCGTCTGCAAGGCTCTGTGAAAATTATGAGGATACGGGCAGCGAATACGCGCAGCAGGGCACCGATGCCCACAGCCTATGTGAACACAAGCTGAAGCTGTCTCTGGGCATGGAAACGGAAGACCCGACAGAGGGGCTTGCCTTCTATGATGAGGAGATGGAGGAATGCGCCAGCGAGTATGCAGAGTATGTCCTTTCCCTGGTGGAGGAGGCAAAGAAAAACTGCAGAGATTCCGTGGTGTTGATCGAGCAGCGTTTAGACTTCTCCCGGTTCGTGGAGGAGGGATTCGGCACAGGCGACTGCATCATCATTGCAGACGGGACTCTGTATATCATCGACTACAAGCACGGAAAGGGCGTGGAGGTTTCCGCCGAGGAGAATCCGCAGATGATGCTATATGCTCTGGGAGCGCTGGAGCTGTTTGACGGCATCTATGACATCGATACCGTCCGCATGGCAATCTACCAGCCGCGCCGTGAGAATGTCAGCGTGTATGCCATGGCGAAAGATGACCTGCTCCAGTGGGCAACGGGTGAGCTTGCCGAAAAGGCAAAGCTGGCCTATGCCGGGGAGGGCGAGTTCTGCGCGGGGGAACACTGCAGGTTCTGTAAGGCAAAAGCAGTCTGCAGAAAGCGGGCAGAGTATAACCTGGAACTTGCCAGGTATGACTTTGAGATGCCTGTCACGCTGGAGGATGACGAGATCGCGGCGATCCTTGTGAAAGCGGATGAACTGGCGGCATGGGCGGCGGACGTGAAAGAGTTTGCATTGCAGCAGGCACTCAGCGGCGTGAAGTATGCCGGATTTAAAGTTGTTGAGGGACGTTCCAACAGGAAGTACACGGATGAGGATGCCGTGGCGGATACCGTGAAGAAGGCGGGCTTCGACCCGTATGAGCCGAAGCTGCTCGGAATCACAGCCATGGAAAAACTGCTCGGTAAGAAGAAATTTGCGGAGATATTAAATGGTCTTGTGGAAAAGCCACAGGGTAAGCCGGCGCTTGTACCTGAGACGGATAAGCGCCCGGAAATGAATACTGCACACGAAGATTTCAAAGAAGATTAGGAGGAAAATCATATGTCAAACACAGTCAACAATCCAACAAAGGTTATCACCGGACCTAATACACGGTGGAGCTACTGCAATGCATGGGAGGCAAAGTCGATCAATGGGGGCGCACCAAAGTTCTCCGTGTCGCTCATCATCCCGAAGTCAGATAAGAAGACCATCGCTAAGATCGAGGCGGCCATTGAGGCGGCATACCGTGAGGGCGAGGCAAAGCTGAAGGGGAACGGCAGGAGCGTCCCTGCGCTCTCTGTACTGAAGACCCCGCTGCGCGACGGGGACACGGAGCGCCCGGACGATGAAGCCTATGCGGATTCCTATTTTGTCAATGCCAACAGCTCCACGGCTCCGGGAATCGTGGATGCGGACCGCCAGCCAATCCTTGACCATTCCGAGGTGTACAGCGGCGTGTACGGCAGGGCGAGCATCAATTTCTATGCTTTCAACAGCAATGGGAATAAGGGTATCGCCTGCGGGCTGAACAACCTGCAGAAGATCCGCGACGGTGAGCCGCTTGGCGGCAGGTCCCGTGCGGAGGATGACTTCGCTGACGGGGATGAGGATGATTTCCTGTCATGACCAGATAAACGGAAGCATGGTCGCCGGGTGGCGGGGAGAGGGCACCTGCCTTTTCCCTGTCGCCCTTAAGGCGGTGAAAGGAGCTGGTGGAATTGAGAAGTATCAGTATTGATATCGAGACATTTTCGGATGTGGATTTATCCAAATGCGGCGTTTATAAATATGCATCCTCACCCAATTTTGAGATCCTACTGTTCGGCTACAGCGTGGACGGCGGGGATGTGCAGGTAGTTGATTTATGCCAGGGGGAGGAAATCCCTGCGGATATCCTGGCGGCGCTCTCGGATGAATCCGTCACCAAATGGGCGTTCAATGCCATGTTCGAGAGGGTGTGCTTATCAAATTACCTTGGGGAATGGCTGGAGCCGGAATCGTGGAAATGCACCATGGTGTGGTCGGCTACGCTTGGCCTTCCGCTGTCTTTGGAAAATGTGGGCGCAGTGCTTGGGCTGGAAAAGCAGAAGCTGTCGGAAGGGAAGGATCTGATCCGGTATTTCTGTGTCCCCTGCAAGCCGACCAAGGCGAACAGTGGAAGGACACGGAACCTGCCAGAGCATGACAGGGAGAAGTGGGGGCGGTTCAAAGCCTATAACCTGCGCGATGTGGAGGCTGAAATGCAGATACAGCACAAGCTTGCCAGGTTCCCGGTTCCAGATTTTGTGTGGGAGGAATACAGGCAGGACCAGGAGATCAACGACCGGGGCATCGGGGTGGATATGGAGATGGTCGCGAAGGCGATTGCCATGGACGGACGCTCCAAGTCAGAACTGTCAGCCGCCATGCAGGAACTGACGGAACTGGAGAACCCAAATTCCGTGCAGCAGATGAAGCAGTGGCTTTCGGAGAATGGGATGGAGACGGATTCCCTTGATAAAAAGGCGGTGGCGGAACTGTTAAAGACTGCGCCGGAGCCTTTGGGGGAGGCGCTTGCCCTGCGGCAGCAGCTTGCAAAGTCCTCTGTGAAGAAATACCAGGCGATGGAGAATGCGGTGTGTGCGGACAGACGTGCGCACGGGATGTTTCAATTCTATGGAGCCAATAGAACCGGCCGGTTCTCCGGGCGCATTATACAGTTGCAGAACCTTCCCCAGAACCATATCCCCGATCTGGCACAGGCACGGGAACTTGTGAAAGCCGGGGATTTTGATGCCCTCGCCATGCTCTATGAGGATATCCCGGATACGCTCTCGCAGCTCATCCGCACGGCTTTCGTGCCGCAGGACGGGAGGAAGTTCATCGTGGCGGATTTTTCCGCAATCGAGGCGAGGGTGATCGCATGGATTGCCGGGGAGCAGTGGCGTCTGAAGGTGTTCGAGGGCGGCGGTGACATCTACTGTGCATCAGCAAGCCAGATGTTCCATGTGCCGGTTGAAAAGCACGGTGTGAACGGGCATCTGCGGCAGAAAGGGAAGATAGCTGAACTGGCCCTTGGCTACGGCGGATCAGTCGGGGCATTGAAATCCATGGGCGCGCTGGAGATGGGGCTTGCGGAGGAAGAGCTGCAGCCGCTTGTGTCGGCATGGCGGGATTCTAACCCAAACATCACGGAGTTCTGGTGGGCGGTTGACCGCGCCGTGAAGGAGTGCATCAAAAAGAGGGCGCCAACGGAGACACACGGCATCCGCTTCAGCTATGAAAGCGGGATGCTGTTCATCAAGCTTTTCTCCGGACGGAGGCTTGCGTATGTGAAGCCGGGGATTGGCGAGAACCAGTTTGGCGGGGAGTCCGTCACTTACATGGGAGTGGGCGGCACGAAGAAGTGGGAGCGGCTGGAAAGCTATGGCCCCAAGTTTGTGGAGAATATCGTGCAGGCGGTCAGCCGGGATATCCTCTGCTATGCCATGAGGACGCTCCGGACCTGCTCCATTGTCGCCCATGTGCATGATGAGATTATCATTGAAGCAGACCGGAGGATGTCCCTTCCCGCCGTATGTGAACAGATGGGAAGGACGCCGCCCTGGGCAAAGGGGCTGCTGCTCCGTGCGGATGGCTACGAATGCGATTTTTACCAGAAGGATTAGGCAGAGGGTGCGTGATGGAATGGCTGCGGATTGAATACGGGACGGGATACATGGAGCTGAACGTGGAGGCGTTCTTCCCCTGCAAAATGCCGACGATGAGGAAAGCAGCAGGGCTCATCAATCAATATTGTTCTGATGAGGCAAGGGCGGAGCTGCTTTCAGAGCTGCGGGAGATGGCGGACGGGTACACGACCCTCTGCGGTATGTACAAAGAAAGAGAGGAGGCGCTTCCAGCGGATACCCCAGAGCGGAGACACTGGAGGGCGCAGTTCAACAAAACGGAAACCCTCCGTAAAAGGATGGAGGGGAATATTATTTTAATTTCAGGAGGAAGAAAAGATGGGTAATACAAAAATGCCGGAATGCAGGATGCATAAGGACTGTTTCGCAAACAGGGGCGGCGTCTGCATCTGCTTAAAGGACAATGACTTTGGCGGGAGGGGCTGCCCGTTTTATAAGCCTGCGTCAGCAGTCCGGGAAGAAAAGGATGGCAAGCGAAATGGAGGTAAGGTTTATGGGGATCGGAATGTATAACAGCGAGGGGTATCATGACCCCACAAGCTATGCGGCGCTATCGGGGATTATGAAGGAGGAAAAAGCAGCAAAACGGGCAGCATACCGGCCGCTTGTCTATATATGTTCTCCGTTTGCCGGGGATATGGAAGGGAACACGCAGCGGGCGAGGAGGTACAGCAGGTTTGCGGTAAGGAACGGTGCGATTCCGCTTGCCCCGCATCTGCTGTACCCACAGTTCCTTGATGACGGGAAGCCTGCGGAGCGGGCAATCGGCATGTTCATGGGGATGGTGCTTTTGGGGAAGTGCGAGCAGTTGTGGGTGTTCGGGAAGGACATATCCACGGGAATGGCGGCGGAGATAGAGAAAGCGGAAAAACGGGATATGGTGATCCGCTATTTTACAGAAAACTGCGAGGAGGTTGATCTGTTTTGAGGATGACATTTTATACGGCGAACAGCAGGGGGAACGCAAAGAACAGCCTGTACCCCAATAAGCGCGTCATTGACAATGAGGATGACTGTCTGGAGGTCATGGCATTCGACCATGTGTGCGCGGAGTTCAAAAACTGCCGCAGGGGCGGGGATAACTTCCTCTCCTGCGATGTGGACGTGATGGATTGTGACAATTCCCATTCCGATAATCCGGCGGACTGGATTCATCCAGAGGATTTGGAAGAGAAGATCGGGGAGGATGTGGCATATGCCGTGGTGCCGAGCCGGAACAACATGAAGCCGAAGGAGGGGAAGTCCGCAAGGCCGAGGTTCCATGTGTACTTTCCACATGATCCTATTACGGACGGGGAAGTATGTGCGGCTCTGAAGAAAGCCATACAACAGAAGTTCCCGTTCTTCGATGCCAAGGCGCTGGATTCCGCACGATTCATTTTCGGACACCCTGCGGATTCCATCCTCTGGCATGAGGGGGAGATCACCATCGACTGCATCGTGAAGCCGCAGGGCAGCAGGGAGATACCGCAGGGGCAGAGGAATGCCACCATGTCCCATTTTGCGGGGCGTGTGGTGAAACGGTACGGCGCAACGGAAAAGGCGCATGAGATTTTCATGGAGGAAGCCAATAAGTGCAATCCTCCGCTGGAGGATGCGGAGCTTGCCATGATCTGGCAGAGTGCCTGCCGGTTTGCGGAGAAAGTGCAGGGGCAGGAGGGGTATGTCGCCCCGGACGCGTACAATGACGAGTTCGGGCGGGAGTCCTTAAAACCCGGCGATTATTCCGATATCGGGCAGGCGAAGGTGCTGACCAGGGAATACGGGGTGGAGCTGCGCTATACGGCGGCCACGGATTACCTGCGTTTCTGCGGCCAGTATTGGGTGGAATCCAAACAGCAGGCAGTGGGCGCGGCGGAGGAGTTCCTTGACCTTCAGCTTGCGGACGCGAAGGATGAGATCGCCCGGACGAAGCAGACGCTCATGGACACCGGCATTTCAGAGGATGCCATCACCTCCGGCGGCAAGTCGCTGGAAAAGAGGATCAGCGGCGGGCAGATGGACGCCTACCTTGCGTATATGTCCGCCCAGGCATACAAGGCATTTGTGATGAAGCGGCGGGATATGAAGTATGTGGTGTCGGCGCTGCAGGCGGCGAAGCCGATGCTGGAGATCAGTGTGTCTGACCTGGATAAAGACGGTTTCCTGCTGAACACGCCGGACGGCACCTATTACCTCCCGGACGGGCTGGAGGGGAAGCGTGACCACAGCCCGGAGGACTATATCACAAAGATAACGGCGGCAGCTCCCGGCGACAAGGGGGAGAAACTGTGGCTGGATTCTTTGGACACTATTTTCTGCGGTGATTCGGAGCTGATTGATTATGTGCAGCAGATCGTAGGCATGGCGGCGGTGGGGCGCGTCTATATGGAGTCGCTGGTCATTGCCTACGGGGAGGGCAGGAACGGCAAATCCACCTTTTGGAACACGATTGCCCGTGTGCTTGGCACCTACAGCGGGAATATGTCTGCCGACACCCTCACGGTGGGGTGCAAGAGGAACGTGAAGCCGGAGCTTGCCGAGGCGAAGGGCAAACGGCTCATTATTGCCGCAGAGCTGGAGGAAGGGATGCGCCTGAACACCTCCGTGGTAAAGCAGATGTGTTCCACGGATGAGATTTTTGCGGAGAAGAAATATAAAGACCCTTTCAGCTTCACGCCAAGCCACACCCTTGTGCTTTACACTAACCACCTGCCAAGGGTGGGTGCAAACGACCCCGGGACGTGGCGGCGCCTGATTGTGCTCCCGTTCCATGCCAAAATAGAGGGAGCCGGGGATGTGAAGAACTATGCCGATTTCCTTGTTTCAGAGGCGGCACCGTCAATTATGGCGTGGATTATCGAAGGGGCAAAGAAAGCCATCAGCCGGAACTTCCACATCCCCTGCCCTGCCTGTGTAGAGGGTGCCATCAAAGCATACCGGGAGGACAACGACTGGCTTGGGCATTTCCTGGGCGAGTGCTGTGAAACTGACAAGACATACCGGGAGAAGTCTGGAGAACTGTACCAGGAATACCGTAGCTACTGCATGAGGACGGGCGAGTATGCGAGAGGCACGGCAGATTTTTACAATGCACTGGAGTCTGCCGGCTTCATGCGCCAGAAGACTAAGACGGGGAATTTTATCCGGGGGCTCCGGATAAGGGAAGATTTCGAGGATTGACAGGTGTATTTTACCGTAAGGGTGGAGGTCGGTGGAGGTCTTGGTATAAACCCCCTTTAGGGCAGTTTTTTCAGTAAAAAATCACTTATAGAGGACTTTTAGGTACAGGTTCCACCGACCTCCACCCGAAAGCCCGGAATGCTTGAAAAATAAGGGATCGGAGGCATCTGCATGAGAGAGAAAACCATAGAGCAGAAATTCAGGGCGGCAGTCAAGGCCGCCGGGGGCTTGGCAGTAAAGTTCACATCGCCCGGTTTTGATGGGGTGCCTGACAGACTGGCACTTCTCCCGGATGGGAAGATGGCGTTCGTGGAGGTAAAGGCTCCGGGGGAAAAGCCCCGCCCCCTACAGCTTTCCCGGCACAGGCTGCTTCGGCAGTTGGGATTTAAAGTGTATGTGCTGGATGACGAGTCACAGATTGGAGGGATTATTGATGAGATACGAGCCACATGATTACCAGCAGTACGCCATCAGCTATATTGAGGCACACCCTGTGGCAGCAGTCCTTTTGGACATGGGACTTGGAAAAACGAGCATCACGCTGACCGCACTAAATGACCTTTTGTTTGACCGCTTTGAAATCCGCAGGGTGCTTGTGGTAGCGCCAATCCGTGTAGCTTCTTTCAGTTGGCCGGCGGAAATTGAAAAGTGGGACCACCTCGAGGGGCTTAAGTACAGCATGGCGGTCGGAACGGCGGCGGAGAGGCTGGCGGCACTTAAGCGGAAAGCAGATATTTACCTCATCAACCGTGAGAATGTACAGTGGCTGATTGCGGAGAGCGGAATCCCCTTTGATTTCGACATGGTGGTAATTGATGAGCTGTCCTCCTTCAAGAACCACCAGACGAAGCGGTTCAAGGCATTGATGAAAGTCCGGCCGAAGGTGAAGCGCATCGTGGGGCTGACCGGGACGCCTTCCAGCAACGGATTGATGGACTTATGGGCAGAGTTCCGGCTGTTGGACATGGGCGAGCGGCTTGGCAGGTTCATCGGGCAGTACCGCACTTCCTACTTCCGGCCGGATAAGCAGAACGGGCAGGTGGTGTTCTCCTATAAGCCGCTGCCGGGAGCAGAGAAACAGATATACGGCAAAATATCCGACATCACCATTTCCATGAAGTCCACCGACCACCTGCAGATGCCGGAACTGGTAAATTCCAGATACACCGTGTATCTCTCTGAGAAGGAGGATTCGCATTATGCGGATTTGAAGAAAGACCTCGTCCTGCAGTTGCCGGACGGCGATATCACAGCCGCCAACGCCGCATCCCTTTCCGGGAAGCTGTCGCAGATGGCGAACGGTGCAATTTATACAGACACCGGGGAGACGGTCGCCATCCATGGGAGGAAGCTGGACGCACTGGAGGACATCATCGAGGCGGCGAACGGAAAGCCGGTGCTTGTGGCATACTGGTTCCGGCATGACCTGGAACGCATCACGGAACGGCTCCAGAAACTGAAAATCCCATGTTCCAGGCTGGATACCGACAGCAGCATCCGGAAATGGAACGCCGGGGAGATCCCTGTGGCGCTGATCCACCCGGCATCCGCAGGACACGGACTCAACCTCCAGGGCGGAGGGAACACCCTCGTGTGGTTTGGGCTGACATGGAGCCTTGAATTATACCAGCAGACGGTGGCGAGACTGTGGCGGCAAGGGCAGCAGTCAGAAACCGTGGTGGTGCAGCACATCATCACGAAAGGCACCATAGATGAGCGGATCATGAAGGCATTATCCGAAAAGGACACCACGCAGGCCGCACTGATCGATGCAGTAAAAGCAGACTTGAAGATATAGGCGGAAATGCCGTCTCCAGTCAAAAATGCAAATCTGAGCCAAGCAATGAAAATCAACGACAATCTTTGAAAATCCGGGGGAAGCAAATATATTTTGATTGGAGGTATGGCTTATGAGCATTATCTGGAAATACCTTGACAAACGGTCGGCGACCGTGGATGCACTGAAGGATTACAGCAATATGAAATTCATCATCGAACACACGGATGATGAGATAAAGGCGGCATATGAGAAAATGGGCGGAGTCAGCAGCCCGCAGTCTGACGGGATGCCCCACGCACACAATCCCCATGCCGTGGAGGACAGGATGATAAAGGGGATTGAGGAGATTGATATCTTACGGGAGCGTTACCGCCAGGCAGTGGAATATATGGGGTGGTTCCTTCCAGCCTGGGAGGAGCTTTCTGAGGATGACAGATATGTGCTGGATGCATTTTATAGCGAGGATAACGAGTACGGCAGCGGCTCGGCAGATGATGTCGCAGATTATTTCGGCATCGAGAGGGCATCCGCATACAGGAGGAAGAACCGGGCTCTGGCGAAACTGACCACCTTGCTGTTCGGCAAACCATAATGTCCACTTTGTGAGATGATTTATCCGTTTGGACGTGGTATGCTTATAGCATGAAAAAATGTCAAGAGGGCCTTCGCGGGAGCATTGGAATCCTGTGGGGGCTTTCTTCATGCCCAAGAGAGGTGAAATCAATGCCAAGGAAACCGAAGAGACCGTGTTCCTTCCCCGGATGCCCGAATCTGACAGAGGGGCGCTTTTGTGAGGAGCATGAGAAACAGGAGAACCGCCGCTACGAGAAGTACGACCGTGACCCGGCTGTACGCCGTAGGTATGGTAGGGCGTGGAAACGAATCCGTGACCGATACGCCGCAAAGCACCCGTTCTGTGAGGAGTGTTACAGGAAAGGGCTGCTGCATCCTGTGGAGGAGGTACACCACAAACTGCCGCTGGCAGAGGGCGGCACACATGACGAGGGAAACCTCATTTCATTGTGCCAGTCCTGCCATGCGAGGATCCATGCGGAGCGCGGTGACAGGTGGCACGGCCATTAAATTATTGTATGCGGGTTCCTTGTGGAGATTCCTGCCAGCCGGGAGGGGCGGGTGGAATCTCCACAAGGGACCCGCCGGGGAACGGGCGTGGGGTCAAACGCATAAAAACCGGAAATCAAACGGGGGATTGCCCGCCCGGAGATTTCCCTGAAATAAAGGCTTTTAAGGTGCTGCGGTGTTTGATTTCCTCAGCTTTTTTTCAAAGAAAATCAAAGAAACGGGGTGAAAACAGTGGCAAAAGACGGCAGCGGACGGGGCGGCGCAAGGCCGGGGGCAGGGCGCAAGCCCAAGGCACTCACGGAGAAGATTGCCGAAGGCCGGCCGGCGGAAGTCATGATGGAACCGACCGAGCTGGAGGGCGTGGATGTGCCGCCCGTGAAGGATTTCCTTAAGTCTCCGCAGAAGAGCGGACGGGAGCTGGTGGCGGAGGAGGTTTTCAACGAAACGTATGCCTGGCTGAAAGCGAGAGGGTGTGAAAAGCTGGTCACCGTGCAGATGGTGGAGCAGTATGCCATGAGCGTCTCCCGGTGGATTCAATGCGAGGAGATTGTATCCTCCACGGGCTTCCTTGCGAAGCACCCGACCACGGGGGCCGCCATTGCCTCCCCTTATGTTTCCATGAGCCAGTCCTACATGAAGCAGACCAACTACTGCTGGATGCAGATATACCAGATCGTGAAGGAGAACTGCTCGGTGGAGTTTTCGGGAAATACGCCGCAGGACGATGTGATGGAGCGGCTGCTCCGCGCAAGGAAGGGTATGTAGGGATGTTTGAAAACCGGCGGACATACAGAAAGAATTTGCATTAAGGTTAATTTGTATAAAATGTGAAAAAAGGAGATTGACAAAGCAAGTTTCGTCTGCCATACTATAATGATTTAGCGACAAAAAAGAGCGCTGGATGGAGGCATGGGCGGACAGGAGAAAAAGAATGGCATACGAATATGTGAGTGAAAAGGAAGTCAAGCCATACCGCAGTGAGTGTTCGCAGATGCTTACAGAACTGCGGGATTATTTGAATGGGGAATTCGGCATAATTACGCAGTTTTTCCTTGTAGGCAGTGGGAGCCATGCGCGGAAACTTGTCATGCGGAATGGGAATGCCCCGTTTGATTTGGACTATAATCTGGTGGTTATAAGGATGCCGGAGGAATATTGGCATAATCCTCAATGCCTTAAAAACAGGGTGAGGGATTCTTTGAATCTGATATTAAGGAGACGCATGAGCCATGTTGTAAGGGGAGGCCAGTTTTCGTATGGGAAGGATTCAACATCTGCCATAACTGCCTTGATGTATACTCCCGGTATCCTGTCACAGGTGGCTTTCAGTTTTGACCTTGCCATACTGGCCAGGGATGAAGACGGGACTTATTACAGGCTGCTCCATGATAAGGGTACTAACAATTATCATTGGGGAGAAGCACCGTCCGTCCACCACATCCGGGAAAAAGCTGAAGCCATTAAGTCCAAAAGGCATTGGGGCGAGGTTCGGGATAGATATAAAGCCAAGAAAAATATGTATCTTGAACGCCAGGATAAAAATCATCCATCCTATATCGTTTATGCCGAAACAATAAACGAGGTATATAGAAAATATTTTAAATGACTATTTTTGGAACCGTCCTATGGGCGGTTTTTTCATGCCTTTTTTTAATCGGAGGGTGATTTAGGCGATGCAGTCTGCTACGAAAAGGAGGTTTTTTAATGAAGACAACGACTGATATGCAGCTTGTAGCTGTTGGAAAATTGGTGCCGTATGTGAATAATGCGCGGACGCACTCACCGAAGCAGCTTACAAAGCTCCGCTCATCCTTGCGGGAGTTCGGCTTCATCAACCCGGTCATCATCGACCGGGATTTTAATGTCATTGCGGGGCATGGCAGGATCATGGCGGCAAAAGAAGAAGGAATTGCAGAGGTTCCGTGTGTGTTCGCAGACTTCTTGACGGAGGCGCAGAAGAAAGCCTATATCCTTGCGGACAACCGCATGGCTTTGGATGCGGAATGGGATGAGGAACTGCTCCGTATCGAGATTGAAAGCCTGCAGGGTGCGGACTTCGATGTATCCCTGACAGGCTTCGGCGAGGATGAGATTGCCGACCTCTTTGCCGGGGCCGGGGAAAAAGATGTGAAGGATGATGGCTTCGATCTTTCCGCCGCACTGGAGAAAGCGGCGTTCGTGGAGCGGGGCGATATCTGGACGGTGGGCAGGCACAGGATTATGTGCGGTGATGCCACCAGTGCGGAGGACGTGGCGGCGCTCATGGGCGGGAAGAAGGCAAACCTCATCGTGACGGACCCGCCGTATAACGTCGCATTCAAGAGCGGCAGCGGGCTTTCCATCCAGAATGACAGCATGGAGAACGGGGAGTTTTACACTTTTCTGTACAATTCCTTCCAGAACATGGCGGAGCATCTGGAAAAAGGCGGCGCAGCGTATGTGTTCCATGCGGACACGGAGGGGCTGAATTTCCGCAAGGCGTTTGTGGATGCAGGGTTCCACCTTGCCGGGGTGTGCATCTGGGTGAAAAATTCCCTCGTGCTTGGACGCTCGGATTACCAGTGGCAGCATGAGCCTGTGCTGTACGGCTTTCTAAAGAACGGGAAGCATCCGTGGTATTCCGACCGGAAGCAGACCACCATCTGGAACTATGACAAGCCGAAGCGGAACAAGAACCATCCGACCTCGAAGCCGCTTGACCTGCTCGGATACCCAATCTGCAATTCTTCCCAGGAGAATGCCATCGTTTTGGACACCTTCGGCGGCAGCGGCTCCACGATGATGGCATGCGAGCAGACGAACCGCATCTGCCATATGATGGAGCTGGATGAGAAGTATGCGTCCGTCATCTTGCGGAGGTATGTGGAGGATACCGGGGATTCGGAAAATGTGTCTGTGGAGCGGGGCGGGGAGAAAATCCCATACTCCGCGCTGGTGAAGGAGGTGGCGGTGGATGGGTAAGCCGGAATACTGTGTGGCGGCGCTGTCCGGGGGCAAGGATTCGACAGGCAGGGCGTTTTTTAATGCATTGAAAAAGAGGCTGGGGGAGGCGGCAGATGGAAAGAGATAATTTGACGCTGGGCAGCCTGTTCTCCGGCTCCGGCGCTTTCGAACTTGGCGGCCTGCTTGCCGGGATCACGCCTTTATGGGCATCGGAAATTGAGCCGTTCCCGATCAGGGTGACCACAAAGCGGCTGCCTTTTGTGAAACATTACGGTGACGTCAACAGCATCCATGGGGATGAAGTGGAGCCCGTGGATATCATAACATTCGGCTCGCCGTGCCAGAACCTGTCAATTGCCGGAAAGCGGGCAGGGCTTGAAGGGAAGCAGTCCAGCCTGTTCTTCCAGGCAATCAGGATCATAAAGGAAATGAGGTGTGCGACAGATGGGAGATACCCAAGATTTATCGTATGGGAGAACGTGCCGGGGGCCTTCTCCTCAAATGGCGGGGAGGATTTCAGGGCAGTCCTTGAAGCGGTCTGTTCCGTTAAAGACGGGGACATTCCTGTACCTGGACCTCCAAAGGGGAAATGGGCGAATGCCGGATGCATCATGGCAGACGGGTTTTCCCTCGCGTGGCGGGTGGTCGATGCCTGCCTGTGGGGCGTCCCCCAACGTAGAAAACGCATCTACCTTGTCAGCGATCTTACAGGCGGGAGTGCCGGAAAGATATTATTTGAGTCCGAGGGCGTGTCAGGGTATACTCCGCAGGGCTTCCGTGCGTGGCAAGGAGCTGCCGGAGGTGCTGCGGAGGGCTTTGGAGCGGCAGGCGGCATCTGTTTAAATGACATGGGCGGCCAGTATATTTCCGTAGATAACGGCATGGCGTGTACTTTGCGGGCGCAGAGCCACGGCCACCCGCCGTGCGTGATGGAGGCGGCGGGATTCTGTACGGAGCATTCGGCGGACAGCCGGGGCATCGGTTATGGGGAGGAACTTTCCCCCACGCTCCGGGCTGGTACGGTCCCGGCAGCGGTGGCGCTGGAGAACCATCCCACGGACAGCCGGGTGAAAATGTCAGAGGATAACATGGTGCAGACGCTGACTTCCCGGATGGGGACAGGCGGAGGGAATGTGCCGCTCGTCATGGATGCGGCTACACCCAAGACGCTGAAAATCCGCGCCGGGGGTGGAAATGGAGGGAAGGGGGCGCTGATCCAGGATAATAAATCAGCCACCCTTTCCTGCAACAATGACCAGACCGTGTTCGTGCCTTTCTGCAAAGGGACGCGCCCGCACTCTGCGGAGGACGCGCCCACATGGGAAAATAGGGAAGTGGCAAACACGCTGAATACTTTCGATATAGGGGAAACGCACTGCAATGAGCTTGTGGTGCAGGCATACGGCATCTGTTCCAAAGAGAGCAATGCCATGAAATCCGATAACCCGCACAGCGGTTTTTATGAAGCGCAGACTGCACGGACCCTTGACTGTAACTGTAATAACCCGTCCTCGAATCAGGGCGGTATTGCGGTGGTGGCGGTGCAGGGCTCCATGATCGGCAGGGATGATAAGAACGGGCCGCAGGGCAGCGGGGTGAATGAGGATGTGTGTTTCAGCCTGACCGGGGCAGACCGCCATGCGGTGGCATACCCCACCTACTGCACGAGCAAGAATTCCTATTTCATGCGGGCGGAAAAGGAGCTGGCAAACACACTGGTGGCTACGGATTATAAGGACCCGCCCATCATCAATGACGTGCGTACCGCATCGGGCAAGGAGGTATTTGGCACGATCTCCGCGGGCATGGGTTCCAGGCAGTGGCTTGGGAACCAGGAGGCGTTCAGCGGTGACTACCATATCGTAGAGCCGGACTATATCGTCCGCAGGCTCACACCCACGGAATGCGCGAGGCTGCAGGGCTTCCCGGACTGGTGGTGTGACGGGCTGGGGACGGATGACCCCACGGAGGAAGAATTGATATTCTGGCGGGAGGTATTCGAGACCCACCGTAAAATAATGGGAACTTCCGTCAGACCGAAGTCCGACAGCCAGATTCGGAAATGGCTGAAAGACCCCCATTCCGATTCGGCGGAGTACCGTATGTGGGGGAACGGCTGCGCCCTGCCGAACGTATATTTCGTGCTTTGCGGCATTGTGTACTATGCACAGTTCCCGGAATGTTTATTGTAACATTTATTCTGACATTCCAGTTGCTTTTATCCCCGTTCAGAGTGATTAATGTAATACCGAAAGGGAAAACACGAAAATGGAGGAAAAAAGGATGAGGATTGAAACAAACGCAGCAAACAGGAAAGATGTAGTAAAGGCGGTCAGCGGGATTTTAGGGCAGCATGCAAAGTACCTTGGGGTTCCGACCTGCGCCTACCAGATCGGAAACTGCACCATCGATAAGAAAGGCGCAGTGGAAACCGAAGATGAAAAGACGGCGGAGCTGGTAACGGCAGGGCTGACGGAGCAGGGATTCATCGGGAACCCACAGCCGGAGACGGATGAAACAGCGGTCAGCATCCCGGTGGAGGGAATGAGCGCAGAGGGGCTTAAGAACCTGGTTTTCCTGACACACAGCAAGCAGTACCTTATTAACCGCGCTTTTGCGGAAGAGGTTTTCCGGATCCCCGCAAAGCTGGCGGAGGCGCTGGGCAGCGTGGAGATTCCCGATGCGGAAACTTTCCTGCAGACATTCAAAAGCCATGCGGAAGGGTGCAGAGGCATCAGCTTTCAGGACGGGAACGCCACCTTCACCCTTCCCACGGCGGACGACCCCGACATGATAAAGGCATTCACGCACCTTGCGGCGGCGATGGTACAGCAGGCAAAGGAGCAGAAACGCATCAGCCCCAGGGAGACCATTGAGGAAAACGAGAAATACTACATGAGGATATGGCTCCTGCGCCTCGGCTTTGGCGGCGCAGAGGGTAAGGAGATACGGGACCTTCTGATGAAAAAGCTGAAAGGGCATTCCGCTTTCCGCACCGATGAGAATAGGCAGAGGTGGCAGGAAGCCCGCCGGAACGAGCGGGAGGCGGCAAAGCAGCAGGAACAGACGCCTGCGGAGGAAACAGCAGGGCAGCAGGAACAGGCACCCGCAGAGGAAACGGCGGAGCCTGCGGATGCGGCTCCGGCTGGACAGGATTCCGGCGCGGAAGAATAAGGAGCGGAACGGGCAGGGAGGCATCCCCTCCCTGCCGGAATCTACGGAAGGAGATATGCGGAATGAACCTTAGTATCAAAAAAGAGGAACTGGGAACCCTGCGGGAGAAATACCCGCCGGGGTGCAGGGTGGAACTGGTAAAGATGGATGACCCCTACAGGGAGATGCCGCCCGGACTGCGTGGTGTGGTGACGGGCATTGACGATTCCGGCTCCATCCACGTTGCCTGGCAGAACGGGAGCAGCCTTGCGGTGATATTCGGCGAGGATGAATGCCGGAGGGTTGAGGATGCGGAAAGGGAGGCAGGATAACGGGATGGAATGGGCAGAAGCAGAGCGGCAGGTAAAGGCCCTCATGGAGAAACACGGGTATCGGACGATGGAGGGCGTGCCTGCGAAGATCGATTGGGAGGGCAGGGAACACCTGCTGAGTTTAAGGTGCGTCCAGTGCGCCAGTCTCAGGGATGCCCTCAAAGGCGGGAAAAAGGTGGCACTCCGGGTTGAGGCCGCCGTCCGTGAAAGGAAGGACAGGTGGATGACGGCGCGGCTGGTGGGTGAGCTGGCCGAAGAATGCCGGAAGGCGGAGGGGCTGATGCGCGAGGTGGCGGAACGGGAGATCACCTTTACCGGCTATCTGGAATAAAGGGGAATTATGGAAGGAGGCGGATTGATATGGCAATGCAGGAACGGATGCCGGGGAATGCACATGAAAAGCGCAACTGCTGGCAGCGGGGCAGAGGCTCCTACAGCATGAGGGGCGAGCTGCGCCGGGGCATTTCCCTGAATAAGAAGTACCTGAACCGGAAGGTTCGGCACAGCAATAAGCAGGCATTAAAGCGTGGGGATTATAAGCGCATCTGCAGGACATTACATATGGTGGAGTTCTCATAAACCGCCATAAGACGCACAGTTATCCACCCATATCTTTGTCACATTTATGGCGCAGATATGAGTGGATAATACCCGCTTTCAGAGGTAACATGTGTACTACCGAAAGGGAAAATACAAAAACGGAGGACACACACCATGAAGAAGATCGAACTTTTTGAAAGAGCCATTGCGGAGCAGGCAGCAAGCCTTAAGGACCTGGGCATCAACCCCACACTGTTCTGGACATACCGGAACAGCATCACGGCGGGAAACGACAGGATTGATTTTGGCGAGACCATCTGGGACACCGACATCCCGGAGATCACCCGGACGCTTAAGGAGAACGGCATCAGCGAATTCACCATCAGCAGCACCTTTTCAAGCCTGATCCCGACCCTTGCGGAATTTGAAAAGCACGGCTTCCGGATGGCGGGGCTGACCGAGGTGAAGGCAAACTACACGGACTTCCAGACGATGGAGCGGGCGGTCATCCCGGCAATCAGGATGGAATTAAAGGAGGTGTAAGGCAGGATGATGACGGAAAAAATAAGGGAACAGATATCCGCAGTCCGTGACAGCGGTGTGGCGAATATGTGTGACACGGCTGCGGTGCAGCGGGCGGCATTTGAGAGGGATTTCTACGAACTGGTCCTTTTTATCGAGGAAAACCGGGAGGAATACTGGAACTTCATACTGACGGGCAGGGAATGACGGCTTCCCTGCCTCTTATAATGTACACAATTATCTGCGGTTATTTTTGTCGCATTTATGCCTCCGAATTGAGTGGATAATACCTGCGTTCAGAGGTAATATGTGTACTACCAAAAGGAAAACGGAGGAAAAAAGCAAATGAAAAAATACGAGATCAACTTTTTACAGACCACCACAATCGAACACCTGCAGGACAAAATCCCCTGCTGCTACGGCGGCGCGCTGGCCTTCGGGGAGAAGGTGCTGGTGACGATGGTAAACTGGAGAGGGCAGTACGAGGCAGCCATTTACGAGTTCATCGAGACGCCGGAGGAAACGGGGCTTGGGCAGATCGAATGCAGGCTCAACCTGGTGGAGATTGCGGATGAAACTTTTAAGGACGGCGGACACGCAATGCAGTGGGCGATTGGCAGGGCATAAGGAGGAAAAGCACGATGAGGGAAAATTACAACGGATATGAACTGAGTACGGCATGGGATGATGGGGCACTTGGGTTTGGGTTCCGCATCCACGACAAAAACGGCGCGGAGGTTTCCAGCAGTGTTGACCCATATTTTTATGAGGAGAACGCGCTGATCGCGGCGAGGGCTGCGGCGGACGCGCTTCCGGGGCAGGGATGAGAGCCCCTGCCCCGGAGCTGGGCATAGTGGCACGTTTCACCCTTATTTTTTGTGCAGAGTACGGCTTGCTATTTTTGGGGAAAAGAGTGATGAATAGGATACCCTGAAAAGGAAAGGAGAGAGGAATATATGGATAATGCAAGGGTAAAAGCGGTCACGGAAGCGGCGGCAGAGGTGTATGGACTTGGTGTGGATCACAGCGCCATGCTGCTCCGCGGGGCGGTCATGAGCATGTATCTTGGGAACAGGATCACAAGGGATGAACTGGACTGGTCGGAGGCCATGCAGGCGCAGGCAAGGGAGACGGCAGAGCGGATTCCGCTTGCCGAAGTGACAGGGCAGCTTGCCGATGAGACGGTGCTTTGGCTGAGGCAGGGTGCGGAAAAGGTGCCGGAGCCTTTCGGCACGGTCATCCAGCAGGCAGCGGAATTCCTGCACGACTACTGGTCGGAGATCATTCCGGCTGAAATTTAGGACTGGAAAACACATACATAGCAGTGGGAAAGGGTTCCTCTGGGAGCCCTTTTCTGCTATGTAAATTTAGGGAAAGAGGCAGGTGCAGAGCGGAAGGAAGCCGAAGCCGGAAAAAAGTGTCCCGCTGTCCGGCATGGATGGAGTGGGGCTAGAAAGCTTTGCGTCTTGTACTGATAGCTTTCTGCGGGCTATTTTATGCCATCTTTGGGGAGGTGATGACGGTGGCAATGCGGAAACTGAAAAAATACAGGCCAACGAAATTCAAGGCGAAGGACAGCCGCTATGATAAAGATGCCGCCGATTTTGCCGTGATGTTCATCGAGAGCCTCTGCCATACCAAGGGGACATGGGCGGGGAAGCCTTTTGAACTGATCGACTGGCAGGAGCAGATCATCCGTGATATTTTCGGCACGTTAAAGCCCAACGGCTACCGCCAGTTCAACACGGCCTATGTGGAGATTCCGAAGAAGCAGGGAAAGTCGGAGCTTGCCGCCGCTGTGGCGCTGCTCCTGACCTGCGGGGACGGGGAGGAGCGGGCGGAAGTGTACGGGTGTGCTGCCGACCGGCAGCAGGCCACCATCGTCTTTGACGTGGCGGCGGACATGGTGCGGATGTGTCCTGCCCTTTCCAAGCGGGTGAAGATACTTTCCTCACAGAAGAGGATCATCTACACGCCTACAAATTCCTTCTACCAGGTACTTTCGGCGGAGGCGTATTCCAAGCACGGCTTCAACATCCACGGCGTGGTGTTTGACGAGCTGCACACGCAGCCGAACCGGAAACTGTTTGATGTCATGACCAAGGGCTCCGGGGATGCCAGGATGCAGCCGCTGTATTTCCTCATCACCACGGCGGGGACAGACACCCATTCCATCTGCTATGAGACGCATCAGAAGGCAAAGGACATATTGGAGGGCAGGAAGATTGACCCTACATTTTACCCGGTAATCTTTGGGGCGGATGAGGCAGACGACTGGACGGATCCCAAGGTGTGGAAGAAGGCGAATCCGTCCCTAAACATCACAGTGGGGATTGATAAGGTGGAGGCCGCCTGCGAATCAGCGAAACAGAATCCGGGGGAGGAGAACAGTTTCCGGCAGCTCCGTTTAAACCAGTGGGTGAAACAGGCGGTGCGGTGGATGCCCATGGATAAATGGGATGCCTGTGCTTTCCCTGTTTCGGAGGATGCCCTGGAAGGGCGAGTCTGCTACGGCGGGCTGGACTTATCTTCCACCACGGACATCACGGCGTTCGTGCTGGTGTTCCCGCCGATGGACGAGGAGGACAAATACTGCATCCTGCCGTATTTCTGGGTGCCAGCGGAAACGCTGGAGCTGCGTGTGCGGCGCGACCATGTCCCCTACGATGTGTGGGAGCGGCAGGGGAAGCTGATGACCACGGAAGGGAACGTGGTGCATTACGGCTATATTGAGAAATACATCGAGCGGCTTGGGGAGCGGTTTAACATCCGGGAGATCGCCTTCGACCGGTGGGGAGCGGTGCAGATGGTGCAGAACCTTGAGGGCATGGGCTTCACGGTGGTCCCGTTCGGCCAGGGCTTCAAGGATATGTCCCCGCCCACCAAAGAGCTGATGAAGCTGGTGCTGGAGCAGATGGTCGCCCACGGCGGGCATCCGGTCCTGCGGTGGATGATGGACAACATCTTCATCCGCACCGACCCTGCAGGGAATATAAAGGCGGATAAGGAGAAGTCCACGGAGAAGATTGACGGTGCTGTGGCCGCCATCATGGGGCTTGACCGGGCAATCCGCTGTGGGAATGAAACCTCAGAGAGCGTCTATGATTCCCGCGGTTTGTTGGTATTTTAACATTTTACAGGGTTGTGTGCGGAATCCTTAGTGGTTCCTTGTATGGCTATTTTTCCCGCATTCCTTTATGCTGTCTGGCGAAGGAGGTGGAATGGATGGATGAGAAGGATTTCCTTGAGATCATCCTGTCGGAACGGATGGGGATGCATTATGACAGGTTCAAAAAGGACTGTCCCCCTACGGAGGAACAGGCAGCGGAAGCAGAGAAAGCAGACCAGGCACATGAGACACTGTTCAGCCAGCTCACGCCGGAGCAGAGGGAACTGCTGGAAGCGTATGAGGACGGCGCAAATTCGAATGTTACAAGGGAAAACGAATATTACTACCGTGCAGGGTTCCAGGACGGGGTGAGCCTTGACAGGCTGATAAAGCAGATCAGGGAAAATAACAAATAAACAAAAGGCAGGGATTAAGACGGGCATCGCCATGGCGGTGCCTTTCTGCTGTCCGGCTTTCGGAAAGGAGCGTGGTTCTTATGGGATTGTTAAGCGGGCTGTTCAGGGCGAGGGATGCACCCACGAACCGCACGTCAGGCAGTGCCTACAGCTTTTTTATGGGCGGCAGCACCAGCGGCAAGCGTGTCAATGAGCGTTCCTCCATGCAGATGACGGCGGTGTACTCCTGCGTCCGTATCCTTTCAGAAGCGGTGGCAGGGCTGCCGCTGCATTTTTACAGATATACGGATAACGGCGGGAAGGAGAAAGCGGCAGACCACCCGCTGTATTTTCTGCTGCATGACGAGCCGAACCCGGAGATGACTTCCTTCGTGTTCCGGGAAACGCTGATGACGCACCTGCTTTTGTGGGGGAACGCCTACTCGCAGATCATCCGCAACGGCAAGGGGGAGGTCATCGCACTGTACCCGCTGATGCCGGACAGGATGAATGTGGAGCGGGATTCAAAGGGGCAGCTTTATTACGAATACACGGTGGGCATGGATGACGCACCCACGGTAAAGGGAAGCACAGTCGTCCTGCCTCCAACGGAGGTGCTACACATCCCCGGACTCGGCTTTGACGGGCTGGTTGGCTATTCTCCCATTGCCATGGCAAAGAACGCCATCGGCATGGCGATTGCCTGCGAGGAATACGGGGCGAAGTTCTTCGCCAACGGCGCACAGCCAAGCGGCGTGCTGGAGCATCCGGGGACGCTGAAAGACCCGTCAAGGGTGCGGGAGAGCTGGCAGTCCACCTTCGGCGGCAGCCACAATGCCAACAAGGTGGCAGTTTTGGAGGAGGGGATGAAATACACTCCGATTTCCATTTCCCCGGAACAGGCGCAGTTTCTGGAAACGAGGAAGTTCCAGATCAATGAGATAGCGAGGATTTTCCGTGTGCCTCCGCACATGGTGGGCGACCTGGAAAAGAGCAGCTTCTCCAATATCGAGCAGCAGAGCCTTGAGTTTGTGAAATACACCCTCGATCCGTGGGTGTCGAGGTGGGAGCAGTCCATGGCGCGGTCACTGCTTACTGCGGAAGAGAAAAAGAAATATTTCGTGAAGTTCAACGTGGACGGCCTGCTCCGGGGCGACTATCAGAGCCGCATGAACGGGTACGCCGTGGGGCGGCAGAACGGGTGGATGTCCGCAAACGACATCCGGGAGCTGGAGAACCTTGACCGCATCCCGGAAGAATTGGGCGGTGACTTATATCTTATCAACGGGAATATGATGCCGCTTTCGATGTCAGGGGCGGCGTACCAGAAAGGGAAGGAGGAATCCGATGAAAACGAAGAAGTTCTGGAACTGGAGGAAGGTGAAGAACCAGGAGCCGGAAGTGACAGAGAGGATACTGGAGCTGAACGGCACCATCGCAGAGGAAAGCTGGTTTGACGATGACATCACGCCGCAGCTTTTCAAGGATGAGCTAAACAGCGGCACGGGCGACATCATCGTGTGGATCAATTCACCGGGTGGCGACTGTGTGGCAGCAGCACAGATTTACAATATGCTCTCCAACTACAAGGGCAAGGTGACTGTAAAAATAGACGGCATCGCCGCAAGCGCCGCCAGTGTGATCGCCATGGCGGGCGATACCGTCCTGGTATCCCCGGTTTCCATGCTGATGATCCACAATCCCGCCACCATCGCCTGGGGCGACCATGCTGAGATGCAGAAGGCTATCGATATGCTCTCCGAAGTGAAGGAGTCCATCATCAACGCCTATGTGCTAAAGACGGGGCTTTCCCGTCCGAAGCTGTCGCACCTTATGGACGCGGAAACGTGGATGGACGCAAACAAGGCGGTGGAGCTTGGCTTTGCGGATGAAATTATGGCGCGGGCAAAGGGGGAGCCGGAAAAGGAGCCGGAGGAAGGCGAGGGGGATACGGACGGGGAGGAAGAGGAGGAAAAGAAGCTCCCGCCTCCCACAGGTTCCATGCTGTATTCCCGCAGGGCGGTCACCAATGCCCTGCTGAATAAGATGGCCGCCAGGTATGGCGGGGGAAAACCGAAGGCAGATATCCAGGCGCAGGCACAAATCCCTGCTGCGGATACAGAAACCGGCCGTTCCGTGGACGCACTCATGGAGCGGCTTAATTTATTGAAACAATAAGAAGGAGGATTTCATTATGACGATTCTGGAACTGCGCGAGAAACGCGCAAAGGCATGGGAGGCGGCAAAGGCATTCCTGGATTCCCACAGGAAGGAGAACGGCGTCCTTTCCGCGGAGGATGACGCCGCATACACGAAGATGGAGCAGGAGATCACCGACCTTGGGAAGGAGATCGCAAGGCTGGAGCGGCAGGAGGCGCTTGACGCGGAGCTGAACCGCCCGGTGAACAAGCCCCTCACGGGGAAGCCGGGCGGAAGGGCGGATGCAGACGGGGAGGATAAGACCGGTCGCGCTTCTGACGATTACCGGAAGAACTTCTGGAACGCCATGCGCTCCAAGGCGCCGATGCCTGCGGTCACTAACGCCCTGCAGATCGGCACGGATTCCGAGGGCGGCTACCTTGTGCCGGATGAATATGAAAGGACACTGGTGGAGGCTCTGGAGGAGGAGAACATCTTCCGGCAGATGGCGAAGGTCATTAAGACCTCCAGCGGCGACCGCAAAATCCCCGTTGTGGCTTCCAAAGGCACGGCGTCCTGGATTGACGAGGAGGGCGCGTTCCCGGAGAGCGACGACTCCTTCGGGCAGGTTTCCATCGGGGCGTATAAGCTCGGCACCATGATCAAGGTTTCCGAGGAGCTGTTGAACGACAGCGTCTTTGACCTGCAGTCCTATATCTCCCGCGAGTTTGCCCGCCGCATCGGGGCGAAGGAAGAGGAGGCGTTCTTCACGGGGGACGGCAAGGGCAAGCCGTTAGGGGTGCTTGCGGCCACGGGTGGCGCGGAAACGGGCGTGACCGCCGCGTCTGCAACGGCAGTGACGGCGGATGAGCTGATGGATTTATATTATTCGCTGAAATCCCCGTACCGCAAGAAATCCGTGTGGGTGTTAAATGACTCCACCATCAAGGCCATCCGCAAGCTGAAGGACAATAACGGGCAGTATTTATGGCAGCCTTCTTTGGTGGCAGGAACGCCGGACATGATCTTAGGCCGCCCCATTAAGACCTCTGCGTATATGCCGGCCATTGCCGCGGGCGCAAAGACCATCGCTTTCGGTGATTTCAGCTACTATTGGATTGCCGACAGGCAGGGACGCAGCTTCAAGCGCCTGAATGAGCTATTCGCAGCCACCGGGCAGGTGGGATTCCTCGCTTCGCAGCGTGTGGACGGGAAGATGATACTTGCGGAAGCAGTGAAGGTGCTGGTGCAGAAAGCGGCATCCGCTGGCTAATGGAAGGAGGCAGCGGGCATGGTGGTGACGCTGGAAGAAATGAAAAATTATCTCCGTGTGGATTACGATGACGATGATGCCCTGATTGAAAGCATCATCCGGGCATCGGAAAAAATCTGCATGGACGTGGCGCGGATGGATGACTCAGGGGAGTTTGCGGCAGTGGAAAACGCAGAGATAGCCGTGCAGTATACGGCCGCCTATCTGTATGAACACCGGGAGGAAGCCGACCACCATGCCCTCACGCTCACCCTGCGGGCGCTCCTTTCCGGCAGCCGGAAGGAGGCGTTCTGATGGAGGTTTCCCTTTTGAATGTCCGCATCACCTTCCAGAAGAATGCCGTGGCGGTGGACGGCATCGGCAACCACAAAAATACATGGACGGATTATTATTCCTGCCATGCCACGGCAGGCGGCGAGGCGGGGAAGCAGACCAGTGAAGCAGATGTGGCTGCCACAGTAGTGGATGAATCGGATATTTCCTTCACGGTAAGGTACTGTAAAAAGGCATCCGTGATCGATTCCACGGGATACCGCGTGGTGTTTGGCGGCGGGATTTACGACATCCTCGCCGTTGACCACATGAACTATAAAAAGAAATGCATCAAATTCAAGTGCAGGAAAGCGAGGCGGTGAGGATGGCTGGAAAAAGGGTGGGCATTGACAGCTTTGCGGCCGTGCTGGAGCAGTCGCTCTCGGATTACGGGATATCCACGGCGGCAAATGTGAAGGCCGCAGTCACGAAGGCGGGGGAGACCGTAAAAGGGCAGATACAGTCCACGGCGCCGAGGGATACGGGGCGGTATGCAAAAAGCTGGTCTGCGGACACCGTGAAGGAGACGGCATCCTCCAAGGCGGTGGTGGTGCATTCAAAGAAGCAGTACCGGCTGACGCACCTGCTGGAGTTCGGCCACGCAAAGCGGGGCGGCGGCAGGACGAAAGCACAGCCCCATATTGCGCCGGCGGAGAAAGCAGGGTTTGACCTGCTCCTGTCCGAGGTGGAAAAGGGGGTGAAGGGATGACGCACGGGGAAGTCATGGCAATGGTGGAAGAGATGGGGCTGCCTTATGCCTATCACCATTTTGCGGAAGGGGAATCCCCGGAGCCGCCCTTCCTTGTATTTTTATATCCGGAGGCTGACAATTTTTCGGCTGACGGCATCGTGTATTTCAGGATCAACAGGCTCCACATAGAGCTTTACACGGATTTGAAGAATCCGGATCTGGAAGAGTCCATAGAAGCAGTCCTGCTCAAATATGGCATCTTTTACGGGAAATCGGAAACATGGATAGAATCGGAAAAACTGTATGAAGTTTTGTATGGAATGGAGGTATGACATGAAGAACAACAAAGTGAAATTCAATATCTGCAACTGCCATTACGCATTGCAGAAGGCGCAGGAGAACGGGGAGATGGCATTTGAAAACCCCGTGGCAATGCCCGGAGCGGTATCCCTCTCCCTGGACCCCAACGGTGAGCCGGAGTCTTTTTATGCGGACGGCATCGAGTATTACATCATAGCCAACAACATGGGCTATGACGGCGACCTGGAACTGGCGCTGATCCCGGAGAGCTTCCGCACGGACGTGCTGAAGGAGGAAGCGGACAGCAATGAAGTATTGGTGGAGAACGCCCATTCCGAGACGGCGGCCTTTGCGCTGCTCTTTGAGTTTGACGGAGATATCCGCAAGATACGCCATGTGCTGTATAACTGTTCCGCAAGCCGTCCCAAGATCGAGGGCAAGACCAATGAGGAGAGCCGGGAGGTGCAGACGGAGACGCTGTCCATCAAGGCGCGCCCGCTGGCAAACGGCTATGTGAAAGCCAAGACAGGGAACAAGACATCTGCGGAGACCTATGCAAACTGGTATAAATCCGTATATCTGCCGGAACCCAAAGCGGTGGATGCGGACATGGAAGGACAGGGATAAGGAGGCTGAAAAGATATGAGCATAGTCAGAAAAATAGAAATAGACGGGCAGGATGTGTTGTTCAAGGCATCGGCGGCAATCCCGCGCATCTACAGGCTGAAATTCCAGAGGGACATCTATAAGGATTTGCGAGTCCTGGAGAAAAGTATCGGTGAGGGGGATGAGGAAAACTCCAACCTCGATTTATTCTCGCTTGAAATGTTCGAGAATATCGCCTATACGATGGCGAAGCACGCCGACCCACAGATACCGAATGAAGTGGATGAATGGCTGGACAGCTTCAACACTTTTTCCATCTACCAGGTCCTTCCGCAATTGATAGAACTGTGGGGGCTGAATGTAAAGACGGATGTGGAGGCTAAAAAAAACTTCGCCCAACTGAGCGGGAAATGACCACGCCACTGTTCCTGTTACGGTGTGTGCAGCTAGGGCTTTCGATGGCTGACCTTGACCTGCTCTCCATCGGTCTTATCAATGATATGTATGCTGAGAGCATGAACGATTCCTGCACCTACGCAGCACTTGCTACCCAGGAGGATTTCGATTTATTTTAACCCGCTGGATTCCGTTTCCCTATTGACAGTTACATTCAAGTGGGTGTAAAATAAATTACACTCACTTGAATGTAAAAGGAGGAGGGAGAGGCTTGGAACAGATAGATTTAAGTGGCTTTCAGATGTGCCACCTTGATGATGACCAGCACTCAGTCTTAAGGGAAAAGCGGGTGGTGCTTGGGATGACGCAGCAGCAGGTGGCGGATAAGGCGGGCATCATTTTACAGCAGTACCAGAAGTTTGAGAGCGGTGAGAGGGACATCATGACCAGTTCTTTTAAAACAGCCTGTAAGGTGGTCGAGGCGCTGGGAATGGATATCACGGATTTTTACCACGGGGAATATACAGTCGGGGAAGAAGTGTATCCATCAGCGGAAGGGCTGCGGTACCAGAAAACAGGCAGACTGACCAATGAGGATGCTGAAGGTGCGTAGGATGCCGGAAAGGGGCGTGTTGGAATGAAGAAATTATTCTGCTATGCGGACAGGTATATCAGGAAAAGTGACTGGAAAGATTTAGCCATGATCAAATTCTGCCTTTTTTCTATGGGAATTTTGGCAGGGATGCGGATACCGGGAAAGAACAGGAAGCAGGCAGGGTGGATTGCCGCAGCCGTTTTTGCTGCAACCTACATCCTATTGATGGCGAAGTTCTTTTCTGTCATTTCGGAAAAGGAAGAGTAGAGATGGATCATAACTGAATATTTTTTACATAGGCATCAGCCATAAACAGCAGGTGTCTATTTTTGTGTTTTTTTAGGGAGCCTTTTGGCTTCCTTTTTTCGTGGGGAGGTGCTTTGGGTGGGAGCGTCAAGGATACAGGGAATCACGGTGGAGATCGGCGGCGATACCACAAAGCTGACCGCCGCGCTGAAAGGGGTAAACGGGGAGATTCGTACCACGCAGTCACAGTTACGGGATGTGGAGAGGCTCCTGAAATTGGATCCCGGCAACACGGAACTGCTGGCACAGAAGCACCGGCTCCTTGCGGAAGCGGTGCGGGAGACGAAGGAAAAGCTGGAAACCCTGAAAGCCGCTGCGGAACAGGCAAACGAGGCGCTGGCAAAAGGGGAGATCACACAGGAGCAGTATGACGGTCTGCAGCGGGAGATCATTGAGACAGAGGAAAAATTAAAGGGCCTTGAAGAACAGGCCAACCAGTCGGCGGTGGCAGTGCAGAAGATCGCCGCCGTGGGCGAGGATTTGAAGAACCTTGGGGATAAGATTTCCGGCGTGGGGACTACCCTCACCAAGACCGTGACCACGCCCATCGTGGGGCTTGGCACGGTGGCGGTCAAGACGGCGGCGGATTTCGATACCGCTATGAGCCAGGTCGGTGCGGTTTCCGGGGCAACGGGAAAAGACCTTGATGCCCTGCGGGATAAGGCAAGGGAGATGGGGAGCAAGACCAAGTTTTCCGCATCGGAGGCAGCCGAGGCAATGAACTACATGGCGATGGCCGGCTGGAAAACTTCAGATATGCTTTCCGGCATCGAGGGCATCATGAACCTTGCCGCCGCCTCCGGGGAGGATTTGGCAACTACCTCCGATATCGTGACGGACGCATTGACCGCTTTTGGTTTAACGGCTGCGGATTCCGGGCATTTCGCGGATATCCTTGCGGCGGCAAGCAGTAATGCGAACACCAATGTTTCCATGATGGGCGAGACCTTCAAATACTGTGCGCCCATTGCCGGAGCCTTGGGGTTTTCCGCAGAGGATACCGCAGAGGCGATCGGGCTGATGGGAAATGCGGGCATCAAGTCCACACAGGCCGGAACTGCCCTTAGAACTATCATGAGCAACCTTTCCGGGGAAGTGAAAATCTGCGGAAGCAGTATTGGTGAAGTTACAATCGCCACCACCAATGCGGACGGGAGCATGAGGGATTTGAGCGCCATCCTCGCAGACTGCCGGACGGCATTCGGTGGACTGTCCGAGTCCGAAAAAGCAGCGGCGGCAGAGGCGCTTGTGGGGAAGAACGCCATGTCGGGATTCCTCGCTCTGATGAACGCCGCCCCTGCGGACATCGAGAAGGTGAGCAGCGCCATAGCAAACTGTGACGGGAAGTCGGCAGAGATGGCGGCCACCATGCAGGATAACCTTGCCGGGCAGCTCACCATCCTGAAAAGCCAGTTGGAGGAGCTTGCCATTTCTTTCGGTGAAATCCTCATGCCTGCCATCCGCCAGATCGTCACATGGGTGCAGGGCTTTGTTGACAAGCTGAACGGCATGGATGAAGGCACCAAGAACACCATTGTCACCATCGGATTACTTGCGGCGGCAATCGGTCCCGTGCTTATCGTGATCGGGAAAGTGGTCTCTGCGGTGGGAAGCATTATGACGTTTATTCCAACGCTGATCGGCGGCATTTCCAGTATCGGCGGAGGGCTGAGTGCCTTGTGGGGAATTTTAGCGGCGAACCCGGTCACGCTGGTCATTGCGGCAATCGCGGCTTTGATTGCCATCTTCGTGGCCTTATGGAATAACTGCGAGGGATTCCGGGAGTTTTGGATCAATCTATGGAATGTCATAAAAGATGCTGCCATAGCTGTGTGGAATGGATTGAAGGATTTCTTCTCCAACATCTGGAACGCCATCACCGGGGCGGCACAGTCCATCTGGAACGGATTGAAGGACTTTTTCAGCGGGCTGTGGGAAGGCATAAAGAACATCTTCCAGACTGTCCTTGACGTGATAAAGACGCTGATTGTGGCGCGGTTCGAGTTCTATAAGACCATCATCACAACCGTGCTGAATGTGATACAGACAGTTGTATCCACGGTATGGAATGCGATTAAAACAGTGATTGAAACCGTTACAAACGCCATCGGCTCTTTCCTGTCCTCCGCATGGGAGACGATAAGGAATACCGTCACCACGGTAATGGAGGCGATTCGCAGTGTAATCACATCTGTATGGGAAGCGATAAAGTCAGCAGTGACGGCGGTGCTTTCCGCCATTAAGGACGTGGTGGTCTCTGCGTGGGAGGCGATAAAGAATGCCATTTCCACAGCGATGGAGGCGATAAAATCTGCGGTCATTGCCGCATGGGAAGCGATAAAGAGCGCGGTTTCCTCTGCGATTGAAGCGATAAAAAATGTGGCTGTGGCGGCATGGGAGGCCATCAAGTCAGCGGTCATTTCCATTATGGAGGCGATCAAGTCAGCCATTACCGCAGCGTGGGAAGCGATAAAATCGGCAGTCAGTTCCGTGGTCAATGCAATTAAGGAAGTCATCACCAGTGTGTGGAATGCCATCAAGTCCACGGTTACCAGTATCGTGGGCGGCCTGAAAGATGCGGTGGTAAATGTATTTAACAGCCTGCTTTTCGGCATCAAGAACGCCATGAGCGGAATCGCCGGGGCGGTGAAGAACGGATTCGATGCGGCGATCAACTTTATCAAGGGCCTGCCCTCACAGGCATTGCAGTGGGGCAAGGATATCATTGGCGGCTTAATTGATGGTATCAAATCCAAGATCAGTGGACTTGTGGACAGCGTGAAGGACATTGCGGGAACCATTGCGTCCTTCCTGCATTTCTCCGAGCCGGACGAGGGGCCGCTTTCCAACTTCCACACCTTTATGCCGGATATGATTGACCTGCTGGGCAAAGGCATCCGTGGGAATTTAGGGAAGCTGACCGGTCCCATGAAGGAACTGGCAGGTACACTCATCCCTGCCACGGATTCCATGACGGCAGGGGCGCAGGCGGCGGGAGGCTCCGGCAGCGGTTCTTCACTGGCGGCAAGGCTGGATGCCATGTATGAGGTGGTGACAAAGTATCTGCCGAGGCTGGCAGACGCACAGGTGGTATTGGATTCCGGTGTGCTGGTCGGAGAGTTATCTGACGGGCTGAACCGGGAGCTGGGAAAGGCGTATTCATGATAAGGAAATTCAGGCTTATAAACGGGGAAGGGGCGTCATGGGATTTGAACGCCCGGACATCCTTTTTCCATTCCATTGGCGGCTTCGGCTATAAGGACGGGACGCAGTATGAACAGATCGGCACGGACTTCATCCCTCTGGAGGAATTATTCTCACAGGGAGTAATGACCGGGCGCATCTTCTTTGGCGGGACAAATGCATATAAAAACTACCGGGCATTCTCCCGGTTCGTCCGGGCGGTGCCGCTGACCCTCGTGTATGAGATGGAGGAGGCGTTCCGCGTCCCGGTGCGGATGACGGAGATTGCAAAGAGTGAGTTGATCACTGGCGGGGCGGGGCTGGATTGTGAAGTTGCATTTACGGCAACTGGGCTGTTTTATAAGAATGTTTCCGGCTACAGCGGGACGCTCTCCATCGGCGGGAAAATCTATCCATACGAATACACCTATGCCTATGCGGATGTGACGCAGAATACGCTGATGATCGACAGCGACAGCCACGGGGACAGCCCATGTAAAGTGACGGTATATGGCCCCTGCACGAATCCCGTATGGAAGCACTATGTAAATAATGTCCTGTATGAAACCGGGCGGTATGAGGGGAATATCCCGGACGGGCATAAGCTGGTCATTGATACCACGCAGATTCCTTACAGCATTATGGAGCGGGGCGTCAGTGACGAGGTGGTGGCGGACAGATACCAGATGTGCGATTTCACCACGGAGCGGTTCTTCCATTTGCAGTACGGCAGCAACCGCATTTCCGTGGTGCATGAAGGGCTGAATATTCTGAATGTGATGGTGGAAGGGAGGATCAGCTATGAGACCATATAACGTGGAGATATTCACGCAGGACTTTGAGATGGTGGGAAACACCAATGTAAATGAGATCACCTATAAAGAGGATTATTTATCTTCCGATGGGAACACGGTCACGGTGCTTGCCCTGCCCGGTGTGAAGAAGCAGGACTATATCCGTATCAGCAGAGGGGATGAGGAGTATGCCGGAATCGTTACGGAAATCGGCTATGGAACGGATAAGTCAAAGAAGTTACAGACCATTTCCTATAAGCCCCTCATGGAACTGCTCAATACGGATGTGCTTTTCGATGTAGACCTGCAGGGGCAGGGGAGCATGGAGCAGTTTATCTGTGACCGCATCCGTGAAATGTTCATCACCAATGAGGATGGAATGCAGAATATCAAAGGGCTTTCGGTTATGGCGGCAACGGCCACAAAGGACTGGAGCCTTCACATCACGCCCTCCGACAAAGGAGGGCATTACAACATCGTGAACCTTATAGATTCCGTGATCATCCCGGCAATGGAAAAGTACAGCATCCTTGTAAAGACAAAGCTGGATATCCAGAACCGGGAAGTGCAGATTTCGGTGGGGAAAACGGCATCCGGGGTGATTACGATTGAAAGCGATCTTCCCAACATCATCAAAAAGAGCGTCACCATCAGACAGGTCAGCGCCGATGTGAATAAACTGGTGATCTATGACAGTTCCGATTATGAAAAGAAAAGGGTGTATTTCCTGCATCCCGATCTTGGCTACGATACGAAAGACCGTGACCGCATTGTCCCCGTGGTGTGTGAGATGCAGGCGGTTTCCCATGAGGAGGGGAGCAGCTTTGAAAGTGCTGCAATCAGCGCCGCCCATAACAAGTTCGCAAATTTATCCTATTCAAATTTGATTGAACTTACCATGATGAACGGTGACGCGCTGGTGAAGCCGGAGGAGATGGAGTTTGGGCAGGTGGCGGATATCATATCGGATGGGGAGAGTTACCGCAGCATCCTCACGGGCAGGGAGCGTGGCAAAAATACAAAGCTGGTGTTCGGCACGGTGCGGCTGGATTTGACTAAGATTTTAAGGAGGCAGGAGAATGGCTGACAACATCACACTGAAAACCTATAAGGGCGGGAACGTGACCCCGCAGGATGACGCCATCATTTACGAGACGGCGATCCCCGGCAGCGGCATCTTCAAAGGATGTGAAGTGACGTATGCCAGAGGGAATGTGCTGCACATCTCGCAGGGATTCGGCATGATTCGTGGCCGGTTCTTTGAGGTGTATGAAACGGAGATTGACGTGCGCCTTGCGGACGTGGGGGAAACACTACAGGGGCGGGTGTATATCCATCTGGATTTATCCAATGCGGATGAACCAATCAAGATACTGGCGCAGGCGGCAGCGGAACTTCCGCCGCTGGATGCGGATGTGAACATCAATTACAACAATTCCTCCTACGACCTGGAACTGGCCATCTTCACGGTATCTTCGGCGGGGCTGGACGGACTTACGAAAGTATTCCCCACGCTGAAAGCCGGGAGCGGAGGCGGTGGCGGCGGAGGGGAGACGCTCACCCGTGCTACTGCCTATGCCGTAGGGGATGCGGTGACCGCAGTGGGCGCTCCGGGCTGGGCAACGCTGGTCTGCACACAGGCAGGCACCACGGCGGCATCGGAGCCTTCCGGGTATTCGAGGATCACCAAAGTGGGGGACAGGGTTTTAGACGGCACGGCGGTATTCACGGCAAGGAACATCATCGGGGAGCTGGACGGTGTTATTTCTTCCAATGCATCCCTTGGGGAATCTGTGCAGACTCTGGACGAAAAAGTGGCGGAGATGATGAGCAGCACCGGCCTTGTGATGAAACTGGTGAGCCTTGACGAGTACCGGGCAATGGAAAGCTACAGCGCCACCACCATTTACCTTTGTTATGAGGATGAAGCCACAAAAAGGGTGACGCGGATTTTCGTAGGCGAGGACAAGGTGTATGCGGCTGGCGTTAAGGTGGCGTATCAGATCGACACGGGGTATGCATTAGAAAGGACTGTGCCGGACAGGGAGGATGCCATTGCCGCCGCCCCGGACGCTGCGCTGGAGGGTTATACCTTTGTGGGATGGCGGCAGGATGATACTGCGGAAAAGAAGGTGCTTTCGGAATATCTCATCAGCAGTGAGGAACCCGTCACGCTCTATGCGGTGTTTAAAAAGCAGATGACCATCGGTCTGATGCCCAACGGCGGTACCCTTGCAGAGAGCGGGGCGGAGGAAAGTTTCACCGCATTCTGTTATTACAACAACGGGAATTCCCAGAGCGAGCCTACCACAGTCCCGGCAAGCCCTTATACGAGAAAGAATATGTCCTTCTGCGGATGGAGCATTGACTCCCTTTCCACGCCATCCTACAAACCGGGGGAAATGGGGACCTTTCCTGCGGATGCCACGCTTTATGCCATGTGGGTGACAACGGAATATGACTTTGTCTATACCGGGAATTATGTACAGTTCGTTATCCCGCAGGACGGCATCTATGAGTTTGAGGTGTGGGGCGCTTCCGGGGGTGAGGCGAAAGGTGACAGCATTGTGGCGGAGGGCGGCCTTGGCGGCCACTCCAAAGGCTATAAGAAGATGAAAAAGGACGAAATAATCTATGTGTATAACGGCGGTTCTCCGAAAGGCACGTCATCGGGGGCAAACGGCGGCGGGAATGGCTGTAACTACACCAGCAGCAAGCAGTATGGGGCGGGCGGAGGCGGCTCCACACATGTGGCGACAAAACCTTATGGACTTGGCACGAATAACGGACCGTCTTATACCAACCGTTCCTGTATCCTGATTGTGGCGGGCGGCGGTGGCGGAGGCGGGATAGAGGGCGGTACCGCCCATAAAGGCGGGGACGGCGGAGGTGAGCGCGGAGGGAACGGCTCCGGCGGTGCATTGGGAGGCAGACAGATGTCCACGGGGAGCAGCCCGTATGAGAACTTTGGCGTAGGTGATTACTATTCATCAACCAGCAGTTGTTCCTCTGGCGGCGGTGGCGGATGGTTCGGTGGGAACTACGGGCAGTACGGGCAGTCCGGAGCAGGCGGTTCCGGCTATGTGGATGGTGTGGCGCCTTTTACCCACAACGGGAAATATTACCCTGCGGAAACTGAGGCAGGGGTGAATGAAGGGAACGGGAAAGCATTCATCCGATATGTGGAATGTGCGTAAAACTAAATATTATTATTTCTACGGATTTAGGGCGGTCTGCCGTTTGGCAGGCGGCCTTTTATCATACACAAAAATCTTTTAAAGGAGGGCTTCATTATGAAGGAATTCTGGAACATGATTCAACTCATTTTCACGGGCATCGGGGGATGGCTTGGCTGGTTTCTCGGCGGCTGTGACGGTCTGCTGTATGCGCTCATCGCATTTGTAGCGGTGGATTATGTTACGGGCGTGATGTGCGCTGTGGCGGATAAAAAGCTGTCAAGCGAGGTGGGCTTCAAAGGTATCGCAAAGAAGGTGCTGATCTTCCTGCTGGTGGGGATCGCCAACATCCTCGATGTGCAGGTCATAGGAACGGGGAGCGTCCTGCGGACGGCAATCATCTTTTTCTATATCTCCAACGAAGGCGTGAGCCTCCTGGAGAATGCCGGACACCTGGGGCTTCCCATCCCGGAGAAACTGAAGGATATCCTGGCACAGCTCCATGACAGGGCGGAGAACGGGAAGGGGGACGAATAATTATGAAACTGGTGGAAAACATTCTGACAAGAAATCCCTGCTATACGGCAGGGCGGAAGATCACGGTGAAGGGGCTGATGCTCCATTCCGTGGGCTGCCCGCAGCCGAAAGCGTCCGTGTTCATCAATTCGTGGAACAGCCTGTCACATGCCAGTTCATGTGTCCATGGATTTATTGACGGCAACGATGGGACGGTATACCAGACACTACCCTGGAACCACCGGGGGTGGCATTGCGGAAGCGGAAACAAAGGGAGCGGGAACAATACCCATATCGGAGTAGAAATGTGCGAGCCTGCGTGTATCAAGTACACGGCGGGCTCTAACTTTACCTGTTCCAATTTGGCAGAGGCAAAAGCGGTAGCAAAAAGAACCTATGAGGCGGCGGTGGAGTTGTTTGCCATGCTCTGTAGGAAATACAGCCTGAATCCGTTGGTGGATGGCGTCATCATCAGCCACAGGGAAGGCCACAGCCGGGGCATTGCCAGTAACCATGGCGACCCGGAGCATCTGTGGACACAGCTTGGCTTGGGGTACACGATGGACGGATTCCGCAAGGCGGTCAAGGTGGCAATGAGTGGCGCATCCTCTGGCACGGACGGATACACGAAGATCATGGGGAATGCCGTGGCCACAGCGGAGCAGATGAGGGAATATCTCAAAAAGAAGAATCCAGATGTGGTGCAGTCCGTCCTTGGCATGATTCCGCTGTATCTTTCCGAAGGCAGGGCAGAGGGAGTGAGGGGCGATATTGCCTTTGCGCAGTCCTGCCTTGAGACGGGGAACTTTACTTTTTCCGGCTCTGCGGTTACACTCTCACAGAACAATTTCTGTGGCATGGGCGTGACTTCCAATGGGATGAAGGGGAATTCCTTTGATACGCCGCAGCTCGGCATCCAGATGCAGGTGCAGCATCTGAAAGCCTACGCTTCGAAGGATGCGTTAGCGAACGACTGCATTGACCCGCGGTTCAAATATGTCACGAGGGGATGTGCAGAGTATGTGGAGTGGCTTGGGCAGAAGGAGAACCCGGCTGGGAAGGGATGGGCGGCGGGAGCCGGATATGGGGAAAAAATCCTTGCTATCCTGAAAGCCGTCATGGATGAGGGGAAAGTGCAGTTCATGGAGAGCCTTACCATCTCTGCGCCCTATATGGTCAGGGTAAATATCCCAGACCTGAATATCCGCAGGGGGCCTGGAACCGGGTATGCAAAGACAGGACGGTATACGGGCATAGGTAGTTTTACCATTGTCGAGGAGGCAGACGGGGAGGGTGCGTCAAAGTGGGGGCTGCTGAAATCCTGCCAGGATAAAAGGGATGGCTGGATTTCGCTTGACCATACAACGAGAGTGTAATATACGATTTTGGTAATGGCAATGCCCGCGGATGGCACACAGCTTTCCGCGGGCATTTTTTTGTGGGGCGGTATCGGAGAACGGGTGCCGCGCTTTAGACGGAATGATCTGCGGCATCCATTGATACAAGCAGGTCCTCCATATGTACGTCCAAAATCTGACTGAGCATATAAAGATTGTCTATTGACGGCATGGACCGGCCTTTGAGCCATCGGTATACAGACTGTGGGCATTCTAGACCAAGCATATTCTGTATTTCTTTTATGCTGTAGCCACTCTGTAGGATTCTGCCGTGTATTTTCTGGCCTGACAGGATGGCGTCAAGAGATGCAGGTGTTTTCCTGGTTACCATAGTGATTCCTCCCTTCCTTAGTGGTGAATATTAACTCTAAAACGTACATATATCAACTTATAATAAGAAAATTTGCAAAAAATTGGGAAAGGCGGACGGGAAAGGAAATCGAGGAAAAATAAGTTGAATTCCGTGGAAAACTATGTTTATATAGCAGTGTATTAAGACTCAGGAGGATGTTGGAGGAGGTGAAAATAAATGGCAGGGGATTACATATCGGCAGATGAGCGGGAGCTATGCAGGAAGGTGGCAGAGGCATTTGAAGGGGCGTTTGTGGAAGAGGATACGCTGGTGCTGGATGCAGGGCGGTTTGGCTTTGTCAAGCTGCGGTACTATAAGCTGCCTGGAGGGTTCGAGTCTGTAAAAACTTTCAGAAGCAGCGAGGCGATGTTCCGTGACCTGTGGGATGAGTGGGTATGCCAGCAGATTCTTGAATATGCCAGTGGTACCCCGCTGGTCGAGCTGGAGTACGCTGAAATTTTCCGCTGTATACCGGAGGAAATTAAAGAATCCTATGGGTTGAAGAAACAGGAATTTATGAGTAAGGCGGGATGTAGTTTTTAACCGGCTTTGTGATTTTTCCATGTAAAGATAAGGGAATGCAGGTGGGCATAGTGCTTCCACAGGCATTCCCTTATTTTTGTATAACTGTTACTTTTCCAAAACAATTTTTGCACAGCCTTCAATGCCAATGCGGCTGCGGAACAGCTCTATGCAGTCCGAAAAGCCGAGCAGATAGGCAAGTGCGCCATACCGTGCGCCGAGGGCGTTCTGTTCGCTGACATATTTGTCAATGAGCAGCCGGGTTTCCCTTGGCAGATCCATGGCATCAAGCTGGCCGGAGTAAACATCGGACATACGCTGAATCTCCTGGTACTCTTCGTCTGCGGCCTGGATGCTGTTTAAAATGGTATTCACACGCAGGTTCATCAACTGGTACATTACTGAATCCTTATCCATGGTGGTCTCCCTCCTTTCCTTAGTGGTGGATATTAACTCTGAATCCGCAGATTTGCAACTTATATTTTTGGGGGAGCATGGGTATCCAAAACCGCCGCGAAATCTCCGTATGGTAAGGAGGTGTGGCCATGACTGACAGGCAGGAAGAACAGGTACGGAGGATGAAGGCCGGCGGCTGTGGATATGTCAAGATCGCACGGGAACTTGGGCTTTCAGAAAATACAGTGAAGTCCTTCTGCAGGAGGAAAGGGCTCAACGGGGCTGCGGATACTGCGGACGGGGATAAAAGAAACTGCCTTTGCTGCGGGACACAGGTAAGGCAGAATCCGGGGCGGAAGGTGAAGAAGTTCTGTTCCGATAAATGCCGGAACGCCTGGTGGAACAGCCATCAGGACAGGGTGGAGCGCAGGGCGCATTATGGGTTTATATGCGCTTACTGCAAAAAGCCGTTTACTGCTTATGGGAACGCCGGACGGAAATACTGCTGTCATGCGTGTTATGTGGCTGACAGGTTTGGGGGTGGAGCGGATGAGTGAGGAGCAGTTCCAGAACGAGAAAATGTACCACGCCACCATGAACATAGCGAAATCCCTCATGGAGCAGGGGGCGATGACGGCAGAGGAGTACGGTCAGATTGATACAATTTTCCGGGAAAAATACCGCCCGATTTTGGTTAGTTTACAGACCGAAATGAGTGGATATAAAGCTGGTTCTATGGCATCATGTGACACTGACAAGGAGGGATGATATGCCGAGAATCAGCGTAATCGGGCAGGTTCTGCCGGAACTGAAAAAGAGGAAGAGGGTGGCGGCTTATGCCAGGGTGTCGATGGAGACGGAAATGCTCCTCCATTCCCTTTCCGCGCAGGTCAGCCATTACAACGGATTGATACAAAAAAATCCTGATTGGGAGTTTGCGGGCATATATGCGGATGAGGGCATCAGCGGAAGGGACACAAGCCACCGCGATGACTTCAACAGGCTGCTTGCGGACTGCGATGCCGGGAAGATTGACATGGTGCTGGTAAAGTCCGTCAGCCGTTTTGCAAGGGATACCGTGGACACACTGACGGTGACGAGGCACCTGAAGGAGCTTGGAATCGATGTTTATTTTGAAAGGGAAAACATCCACTCCATTTCCAACGAGGGGGAGCTGCTGCTCACCCTGCTTGCGTCCTTCGCACAGGAGGAATCGCGTAGCATTTCAGAGAATGTGAAGTGGGGCATCCGGAAACGGTTTGAACAGGGCATTCCGAACGGGCATAAAGCGCCATACGGATATGAATGGGACGGGGAAATGTTCCGCGTCATACCGGAGCAGGGCGAGGTCATAAAGGAGATTTTTGCAAAGTACCTTTCCGGCACATCTGCCTACGGGATTGCAAAGGAACTTTCGGAGAGGGGCATCACGGGGCAGAAAGGTGTGCCGATGGACGACTCCACCATCAAGTTCATCCTCACGAACCCGTCCTATACGGGCTCCATGCTCCTGCAGAAGAATTTTATTTCCGAGGGGCATACGAGGAAAAGGAATAAGGGCGAGCTGCCCATGTACATGGTGGAGGGTATGTTCGAGCCTCTCATCCCGCAGACAGATTTTGAAAAGGCGCAGCTCATACGGGAGCAGCGGGCGGATGCCACCGCCAATAAAAACCCCACGCTCACGGCTTTTTCCGGACTGGTGAAATGCGGGGAATGCGGCCGTTCGGTGAGCAGGCGCACCACGAAGTACGGCAAGAAATGGAACTGCAATACCAGGGAGCGCAAAGGGAAAGATGTGTGCGGGCTCCGGCCGGTCTATGAAACGGAGCTGGAGCAGGCGGCGGCCGCCGCACTGGAGCTTGCCGCCTTTGACGGGGCGGCAGTCCGGAGGGAAGTCGAGCAGATTGTCATAAATGCAGACCGCATTGAGTTCCGCATGAAAAGCGGGAAGGCAAGAGAGGTCATGCGGGCATACCAAAGAGGCCGCAGCGCATTTTCGCAGAAAATCACCTGCGGGTGCTGCGGCAGGAAACTGGAATGCGATTACTGGAAGATGGGCCCGAAAGGGCAGAAGGAAAAATATAAGGTTTGGGTGTGCCGGGGGTGTTCCTTCCGCAGGCTGCTGGATGATGAATTCCGAAAGGCAGCGGCGGAAGTTCTGGGGCGGGAGGATTACGAACCCCGCTTTGTAAAGGAGATTGCGGGAGTGACGGCATACGGGGACAGGTTTGAATTTCACTTTACAGATGGGAAGGTGGTCGAATGGCAAAGAAAGTAACAACCATACCCGCCACGCTGAACCGGTTTGATTCCAGGCCGATTGCGGCGGCGAAAAAGCGGAAGACGGCGGGGTATGCGAGAGTATCCACGGATTCCGAGGAACAGGCGACAAGCTATGAGGCGCAGGTCGATTATTACACCCGATACATAAACGGCCGGGAGGATTGGGAATTTGCCGGGGTGTATACGGACGAAGGCATCTCTGCAACGAACACAAAAAAGCGCGACGGTTTTAACCAGATGATTGAGGATGCCCTGGCGGGGAAGATTGACCTCATCATCACAAAATCGGTCAGCCGGTTCGCAAGGAACACGGTGGATTCCTTAACGACAGTAAGGAAGCTGAAGGAGAAGGGCATCGAGGTTTATTTTGAAAAGGAGAACATCTACACGCTGGATTCCAAGGGGGAGCTGCTCATCACCATCATGAGCTCCCTTGCGCAGGAGGAATCACGGAGCATTTCGGAGAACACCACATGGGGCAAGCGGAAGCAGTTCGCGGACGGCAAAGGCAGCCTTGCCTACAGCACTTTCCTTGGATACGAGAAGGGCGAGGACGGCAGCCTGAGAGTGAACCCGGAGCAGGCGGAAACGGTAAAGCTGATATACCAGCTTTTCCTGCAGGGACTGAGCCCGTATGCCATCGGCAAAAAGCTGACGGGGCTGGGCATCAAGAGCCCCGCAGGGAAGGACACCTGGCACCAGAGTTCCGTCAAGAGCATCCTCACCAACGAGAAGTACAAAGGGGACGCGCTCCTGCAGAAGCAGTACACGGCGGACTTCCTCACCAAAAAGCGGAAGAAGAACCAGGGGGAGATACCGCAGTATTATGTGGAGGGGAACCACGAGGCAATCATCCCTCCCGAAACATGGGAACTGGTGCAGGAGGAAATGGAGCGGCGGAAAAGTATGGACACAAGGTACAGCAGCGCGAGCATATTTTCCTCAAAAATAAAGTGTTCCGAGTGCGGGAACTGGTATGGCTCCAAGGTTTGGCATTCGCAGGACAAATACCGCAGGGTAATCTTCCAGTGCAACCGCAAGTTTAAAAACGATAAGAAATGCCGGACGCCGCACCTTACCGAGGACGAGATTAAGGATGCCTTCGTGAAAGCCGTCAATGCGGTCATCCCGGAAAAGGATGAGCTGATAGCGAACACCAAGGTGATGATGCGGACATTATGCGACACTACGGAGCTGGAGGTGGAGCAGAGCCGGTTTCTGACTGAGACGAAGATGGTGGCGGAAATGGTAAAAAGGATTGTGGCGGAAAACAAAGCTGAAGCCATGGACCAGGAGGAATACCAGAGACGCCGCAATGAACTGGTCGCCCGGTATGAGGCGGCAAGGGACGGGTACGAAAAGGCATCCGGGGAGATTTCAGACAGACAGGGGAAGAGGAAAACCTATATGCGGTTCATCGGTGGGCTGCAAAGGCTGGACGGATTCTGCAGGGAATTTGATGAGGAACTTTGGACATCGCTGCTCGACCATGCCACCATCTACACAAAGGACGATATCCGCTTTACCTTCAAGGTGGGGGACGAGGTGAAAGTTATCGGATAGCTAAAAGTGTACAGATTTTACTATTTAATATAGAAGAAAAATTTTTGTTAAGCCGGAGGCTTTGGTGGTCTCCGGCTTGTTTTCTTGTGGGAATCTGACGATAAATATGATATGATTAAATTTGCGTATGTGAAGCATACGAAATAGAAGTGAGGGCATTGAATAGTATGGCAGAGAAGAATGAAATTGTTGAGACTGGAAAGTGTGAACTTTTAGATATTTTTATAGAAGAAGAGGATAGAAAAGGCGCTGATCTTCTTAAAATGTCGGATTTTTTTAATGTATTTATCGGGAAAATAGGTGCAGAAATGAAATCCGAAACAGAGTGGGAGGTAGATCTGGATATTCGAGGGTTGCTCGGTCAGATTGCTGCAGCCATAAAGGGGGGATTTGATATCTCAAAAATGGGTATGCTTGTCGCCGATTATTCGCATTTCAGCCAAGAGGTTATTGACGGTTTAAAAGAAGGTATCTACCATGTGGGCGAATCAAAGGAAGTAGCGGGGAACTTACGGCCTGCGATTTTGGATGAAAATGAGCAGCTTGTTAAATTCTTTACATTAAAAAAAGCTGTTAATCCCGCAGAAGTTTTATCAGATATTTCCACATTATCAATGCAGACTTCCCTTAAGCGAATATCAGCGCAGATTGAAGATATCGGGAGAGATGTAAAGGGAATGATTGACTTTGCCCGGCGTGAAGCATTGAGCAGCAAATTCATGTATGCAAGAGATAGAATTATGTCGGCATCAACAGCGGATCCGAAGGAACAGGAGGATTTATTAAAAGAGGCTGATACATATCTTATGCAGGGTTTGGAAGATTTGTATTCTGACATTACTGCGCAAGTGAAGGAACTTGCAGATCAAAAAGGCCCGTTTGCCAGTATAAAAGCGATTGATACCTTATTATCCTATATCAATGAAGATATGCAGATGATTCCGCGTTATGTTGGATTGCGAGTATACCTGCTTAATCTCAGGGGGAAAAATGCTGATGTTAATCGTATTCTTGGGCAGTACCAGTACCAATTGCAAACTTTGGCAGAAAGAAAAATTGGAGATGGTAAATTTACGGCCTTAGAACTGATACATAAAAACTATCCATATAATGGAGAAAATGTTGATTTTTGGATAAATCAGCCCAAAGAGATGCTTGCGGCAATAAGTTCTTGTGAAGCTGTGTTGGGGCAAAACGATAAGGATATTTTTTATATTGATGCGGAGGATAATGATAATGAATGAGATTGAAAAAGTACGGCGATGTAAATCCTGCGGGAAATTGTTAATCGATGAGAAGACTTTTTGTAGAAGATGCAAATTGAAAATGCGGAATACGGGAGGAAAGTTAGGTGGAATAATAAGCAGTTTGATTGTAGCCTTTTCATGCGCAAATTCGCTTGCTAATGATAGAGAGGGGAAAAATGGCGCTTCCAGTTCAGATTAATCCAAAGCATAATAAAAGCACACTCGAAAGGGTGTGCTTTTATTATGAAGAGAATTTCATTAGGGGTCTTTTGAGAGGGTGCATTGGGGGTGCATCGTTGAATTGTATCAATTTGGTTGTACCGATGAATCCCTGCCCCTGCGGCTACTATCCGGATGCGGAGCGCTGCAGCTGCACGGAGCCCCGGGTGCGCAGGTACATGGGAAAGGTGTCCGGGCCTATCCTGGACAGAATAGATTTGTGCGTGGAACTGGAATCCGTGGACTATGAAAGCCTGAGGAACAGGACAAAGGGCGAATCCAGCGGAGAAATCCGCAGGCGGGTGGAGCAGGCCAGGCAGATTCAGGAGGCCAGATTTGAGGGCAGCGCATATCGCTTCAACGGAGATATCGAGGTCTCGGCCATGGAGCGGTACTGCAGGCTCGGGGAGGAGCAGCAGCGGTGCATGGAGCAGCTGTACGCCTCCCTCCAGCTTTCCGCCAGAGCGTACCACCGCATCCTGCGGGTGGCCAGAACCATAGCGGATTTGGAGGGAGCGGAGGAAATCGGGGTACCCCATCTGATGGAGGCTTCCTTTTACCGCCCCTCCACGGAATACTGGGGACATTGACAAGGAGAAATGAGAAAGGAAGAAAACATGAACCGGGAAGAGTGGAAAGAAAGAGAAAATATGTACGCCTGCTGGCTGTGCAATTTCCCCGATATAGGAAATAAGAAGCTGCACGCGCTGGCCGAGTTCTGCGGCGGGCCGGAGGCGGTGTATCTGGCGGACAAGGAGACATGGGGGCGGATTCTGTCGCCGAAACAGGTGCAGAGTCTGGCCAGGTACACTGCCCGGTGGAAGCCGGAAGCGGAATACCGCAAAATGAGAGAGGAGGGCATCAGGCTGGTGACCATCACGGACGAGGGCTACCCGGAACGGCTGAAAGCGATTCCGGACGCTCCTTACTGCCTGTTCATCCGGGGGAAACTGCCGGTGGAGAATGCCCCGGCGGTGGCGGTCATCGGAGCCAGGGAATGTTCCGAGTATGGGCGGCATGTGGCGAGGCTGTTGGGGGCGGCATTGGGGCGTCGGGGCGTCACCGTGGTAAGCGGCATGGCCAGAGGGATCGACGGCATCAGTCAGGAGGCGGCAATGGAGGCAGGAGGCTGTTCCGTAGGGGTGCTGGGCTCCGGTGTGGACATTTGTTATCCGGCACAGAATAGATTGATTTACGAAAAACTGATAAATACAGGGACGGTGCTGTCCAGCTATCCCCTGGGGACGCCTGCCAGGCCCCAGAATTTCCCGCCCAGAAACCGTATCGTCAGCGGCCTGGCTGACGCAGTGGTGGTAGTGGAGGCCAGGGCAAAGAGCGGGACTTTGATTACCGTGGACATGGCACTGGAGCAGGGCAGGGAGGTGTATGTGATTCCAGGGCGGGTGACGGACAGGCTGAGCGACGGCTGCAACCGCCTGGTGAAGCAGGGGGCAGGAATCGTGCTCAGCCCTGAGAGCTTTCTGGAGGAAATCTGGAGAATCTGGGAGACTGGAAAGAAAGCGATTTATCCGGAACAGAGGAAACGGGATGATGCCCGGACCGCCAATATCTTTCTGGAATCGCCGAAGACAGCCGGCCTGCCGGAGGAACTGGCTGAGGTCTGCAAGGCGCTGGACTTTACTCCGAAGTCCCCGGAGGAAATCTGTCAGCTGCTTTCCGGCAGATATTCGGAGAAGCAGATTATCACCTGTCTGATGCAGCTTTGCATGGAAAGTCTCGCGGTACAGGTAAGCCCGGGACGCTTTTGCGGCAGGCGGAATTCTACATAACGCCGGAATCTGCCGTACCGCATTGGTTAATTGCTGGCGTTATGTAGTCAGGTTTCCCGGAAATCTTAACTGTTAAGCAGTATAAGGGCATTGAGACGGCTCGGCGCCTGTCCGGACGGATGCGCGGCACTGGCGGGGGAGTGTTTTTTGTGTTCTGCGCGGTTGCTTTTTAGACTGGTTTCGTTTATATTAGAGAGTGTATCAGAAAAAAGAGCTGGTCGGCACGCCAGGATATTCGGAAAGGAAGACTGCCATGCACAGAGATAAGACGCGAGTAGTACAGATAGGGGACAGGAAGATAGGAGGCGGCAATCCCATCCTGATTCAGTCTATGACCAATACGAAGACACAGGACGTTTCCGCCACGGTGGCACAGATTCGGGCTCTGGAGCGGGCGGGATGCGAAATCGTGCGCTGCACGGTGCCGGATATGGAGGCCGCCAGAGCGCTGTCTGAAATCAGGAAACAGATTCATATTCCGCTGGTGGCGGATATCCATTTCGACTACAAGATGGCAATTGCCGCCATAGAGAACGGGGCGGACAAAATCCGCATCAATCCGGGCAATATCGGCGGCCCTGACAAGGTGGAAGCGGTGGTGGCCGCTGCGAAAGAGCGGGGCATCCCGATCCGCGTGGGAGTCAACAGCGGTTCCCTGGAGAAGCCGCTTCTGGAGAAATACGGCGGCGTGACGGCGGAGGGCATTGTGGAGAGTGCGCTGGATAAAGTTCGCATGATAGAAGAGTATGGCTATGAAAATATAGTCATAAGCATCAAGTCCTCAGATGTGCTTATGTGCGTAAAGGCCCATGAACTGCTGGCAGCCCGCACGGAGTATCCCCTCCATGTGGGAATCACGGAGGCCGGAACCGTGTGGAGCGGTAACATCAAATCTTCCGTGGGCCTAGGCCTGATTCTCCATCAGGGAATCGGTGATACTATCCGCGTCTCCCTGACGGGGGATCCGGTGGAGGAGATTAAGTCGGCGAAGCTGATTCTGCGCACACTGGGACTGCAAAGCGGCGGCATCGAGGTGGTTTCCTGCCCTACCTGCGGCAGGACAAGGATTGACCTGATTGGCCTTGCCGGAAAGGTGGAGCGTCTGGTGGAGGATTATCCGCTGGACATCAAGGTGGCCGTCATGGGCTGTGCGGTGAACGGCCCCGGCGAGGCCAGAGAGGCTGATTTAGGCATAGCCGGCGGCGAAAGCGAGGGCCTTTTGTTCAAAAAGGGAGAAATCCTCCGCAAGGTGCCAGAGGAGCAACTGTTGGATGCGCTGAAAGAAGAGCTGGATAACTGGAAATGATGACGAAATCGAAACCATTTTTTGAAGTATTTCCTACATTGGATTTAAAGGGAACCTTACATGACAAGCTGGAGCAGACGGCGGTGGAAAGGGTATCCGCCACGAAACGGAAGGACAGGCTCTCTGTCTACCTGTTCAGCACGAGGCTGTTGGTGAAAGAGGACATCTGGGCGGCGGAAAAGGCAATCAAATCCCAGCTTTTTCCCAATGCTCTTTTGACTGTGCGGATATTTGAGCGCTTTGAGCTTTCCTCCCAGTATACCCCGGAGAACCTGATGGAGGCCTATCGGGAAAGCATTCTGGCGGAACTGCGGGAGTACAGCCATGTGGAGTACAACGCGTTCCGCACGGCGGAGATTACCTATCCTGAATCTGGGAAGATTCGCCTGTCCATTGACGACACCGTGCTGAACCGGAGCAAGGAGCCGGAGTTGGTCCGGGTGCTGGATAAGATATTGGTGGAGCGCTGCGGCTTAAAGACCGGCGTGGAAGTGGAATACAGAGAGGCGGAATCCGGCAGATTCTCCGAAGATGACGAAATCCGGCTCCAGATGAAAGTGAACGAAATCTTCCTGCGGGCAAAGAGCGGCGGATCAGGGGAAGGGGCATATGGGCAGTCCGCGCCGTCGGAGAGAGCGGCATATGGCGGCAGCGGCGCACCCGGACAGGGCAGCGGAACTAGGCGGAAATCCGGAAACGGCGCTCATGCCTCCGCAGACAGAGGCGACAGGAAAGAAAACGGCTTTATGCCCGGAAACGGCGGCCCTGAAAGCGGCGCCGGAAACGGCTTCGGCAGCGCCGGAGACGGCAATGGAAACAGTGCAGGCACAGGAGGCAGCACGAGACAGGCCGGAGGTGGCGGCTATCGAAACAGCTTCCGGGGAAATGGAAAGGGAGACTTCAGGCGGGGCGACCGCCCCCTGAAACAGTCCGACAATCCCGATGTCATCTACGGCAAGGATTTCGACGAGGAGGCCATCTCCATCGATGAAATCATCGGCGAAGTGGGGGATGTGACCATTCGCGGGAAAGTCCTGAAGACGGACAGCCGTGAAATCAGGAACGAGAGAACGATAGTCATGTTCGATGTGACGGATTTCACGGATACCATGACCGTAAAGCTCTTTACCAAGACGGAATTCGTGGGGGAACTTCTGGGGAGCCTGAAGCCCGGTACTTTCGTGAAGATCAAGGGCGTGGCCACGCTGGACAAATTTGACCATGAACTGACTATCGGATCCCTTACCGGCATCAAAAAGATTGCCAATTTCGTCACCCCCCGCTCAGATACGGCGGCCCACAAGCGTGTGGAACTGCACTGCCATACCAAGATGAGCGACTTCGACGGTGTCTCCGAGGCGAAGAACATCGTAAAGCGCGCTTACGGCTGGGGCCACAGGGCCATCGCCATCACGGACCACGGCGTGGTGCAGGGTTTCACGGATGCCTATCATGTGTGGGAGGATCTCTGGAAAGCGGAGAAGGGAAAATGCAAGGACGAGGGAAAGGAGCCTCCCGACAAACAGGATTTCTTCAAGGTCATCTATGGAGTAGAGGCCTACCTGGTGGATGATTTGAAAGAAATCGTCACCGGCGACAAGGGCGGGACGCTGACGGACGATTTCGTGGTGTTCGATATCGAGACCACGGGATTTTCCCCTGTGAACAACCGTATCATCGAAATCGGCGCGGTAAAGGTTCGGGGCGGTCAGGTGACGGAGCGGTTTTCCACTTTCGTGAATCCTCAGGTGCCCATCCCTTTTGAGATTGAAAAACTGACCAGCATCCGGGACGATATGGTGATGGACGCGCCTCTGATCGAGGAAGTGCTGCCACAGTTCCTGGAATTCTGTCAGGGCTGTATCCTGGTGGCCCACAACGCGGGTTTCGACATGAGTTTCATGCAGGAGAACGCAAGGAGACAGAATCTGCCCATGGAGCATGCCTATATCGATACGGTGGGCATAGCCAGGGTGCTGCTGCCGAACCAGGCCAAGCACACCCTGGACGCGGTGGCGAAGACCCTGAACATCTCCCTGGAGAACCATCACCGGGCGGTGGACGATGCGGAGTGCACCGCGTGGATATTTATAAAGCTAGTTCAGATGCTGGAAGAAAAGGATATCCATACCCTGGCCCAGCTGAATGCTCTGGGAGCGGCCAGCGCGGATCTGGTGAAGAAAGCCCCCACCTACCATGCCATCATCCTGGCCAAGAACGACCTGGGCCGCATCAACCTCTACCGGCTGGTGACGGAGTCCCACCTGACCTATTATGCCAGCAGACATCCCAGGATTCCCAAGAGCCTGATTCAGAAATACAGGGAGGGGCTTATCCTGGGCAGCGCCTGCGAGGCGGGAGAGCTGTACAGGGCCCTGCTGGACGGACAGAGCGACATGCAGATTGCCAGGATAGTAAATTTTTATGACTATCTGGAGATTCAGCCCGCGGGCAACAACAAATTCATGATAAAGTCCGACAGGATTCGGGACATCAATTCCATGGAGGACATCCAGGAGGTCAACCGGCGCGTGGTGAGGCTGGGGGAGCAGTTCCACAAGCCCGTGGTGGGCACCTGCGACGTGCATTTCCTGGATCCGGAAGACGAGGTGTACCGCCGCATCATCATGGCGGGCAGGGGCTTCGAGGATGCCGACGAACAGGCGCCGCTGTTCCTGCACACAACGGATGAGATGCTGGAGGAATTTTCCTATCTCGGCAGCGACAAAGCCTACGAAATCGTGGTAAAAAATACCAATATGATAGCGGACATGGTGGAGGTCATAGCCCCGGTGCGGCCGGACAAATGCGCTCCTGTCATCGAGGACAGCGACAAGACGCTGACCAAAATCTGCTATGACAAGGCCCATGAAATCTATGGGCCGGATCTCCCCCGGATTGTGGAGGCGAGGCTGGAAAAGGAACTCCAATCAATCATCAAAAACGGCTTTGCCGTGATGTACATCATAGCGCAGAAATTAGTGTGGAAATCCGTGGAGGACGGCTATCTGGTGGGCTCCAGGGGGAGCGTGGGGAGCTCTTTCGTGGCCACCATGGCCGGAATCACGGAGATCAATCCCCTAAGCCCCCACTATTACTGCAGCAAATGCCACTACGTGGACTTTGAGGAGGACGATGTGAAGGCCTACGCCGGCAAGGCGGGGGTGGACATGCCGGACAAGGCGTGTCCGGTCTGCGGGGAGCCTCTCCACAAGGACGGCTTCGATATTCCTTTCGAGACTTTCCTGGGCTTCAAGGGGGACAAGGAGCCGGATATCGACCTGAACTTCTCCGGGGAGTACCAATCCAAGGCCCATAAGTACACGGAAGTCATCTTCGGCGCGGGCCAGACTTTCCGGGCCGGCACCATAGCCACCCTGGCGGACAAGACCGCTTTCGGCTATGTAAAGAATTATTTCGAGGAAAGGGGAAAGCACAGGAGGAAGAGCGAGATGGAGCGGCTGGCCATGGGGGTGGCCGGAGTCCGGCGCAGCACGGGGCAGCATCCCGGCGGCATCGTGGTGCTGCCTTTCGGGCAGGATATCAACTCTTTCACGCCGGTGCAGCATCCGGCCAACGACATGGAGACGGATATCGTCACCACGCATTTTGACTATCATTCCATCGACCACAATCTGCTGAAACTGGACATCCTGGGACACGATGATCCCACCATGATTCGTATGCTCCAGGATCTCACCGGCGTGGATCCCCTGACCATCCCGCTGGACGGAGAGGAGGTCATGAGCCTGTTCCAGAATACGGATGCCCTGGGAATCACTCCCGACCAGATTGGGGGGACGAAGCTGGGAATCCTGGGGATTCCCGAGTTCGGCACCGACTTCGCCATGCAGATGGTAATCGATGCCCAGCCCAAGGCCTTCTCGGATCTGGTGCGCATATCGGGGCTGGCCCATGGCACGGATGTGTGGCTGGGCAATGCCAGAGATCTGATCATGAGCGGCACGGCCACTATCTCCACGGCCATCTGTACCCGCGACGACATCATGCTGTACCTGATGCAGATGGGAGTGGAGTCCAGCCTGTCCTTTACCATCATGGAGAGCGTCCGCAAGGGCAAGGGCCTGAAGGACGAGTGGATCGCTGCCATGAAAGAAAATAACGTGCCGGACTGGTATATCGCCTCCTGTAAGAAGATAAAGTACATGTTCCCTAAGGCCCACGCGGCGGCCTATGTCATGATGGCATGGCGCATCGCTTACTGCAAGGTGCATTATCCTCTGGCCTACTACGGGGCTTACTTCAGCATCCGTGCCAAGGCTTTCTCCTATGAGCTGATGTGCCAGGGGAAGGCCAGGCTGGAGGCTAACATGGCGGACTATAAGCGCCGGATGGACGCGGCGGCAGACAAGGAGCCGGGGGCGGTCCCCCTCTCTAACCGGGAGGAAGGGGCTTACGGCGATATGCGCATCGTTCAGGAGATGTACGAAAGAGGCTATGAGTTCACGCCCATCGACATCTTCACGGCCCAGTCCAGGTCTTTCCAGATTGTGGACGGAAAGCTGATGCCCTCTTTAAACAGTATAGAAGGCTTAGGGGACAAGGCGGCTGATGCCATCGTGGAGGCGGTGAAAGACGGCCCTTTCCTGTCCAAGGACGATTTTAGAGAGCGCACCAAGGTGTCCAAGACCATGGTGGATCTGATGGCTTCCCTGAACCTCCTGGGAAGCCTGCCGGAGTCCAACCAGCTGAGCCTGTTCGACTTTTAGCCCGGCCAGGCTTTTGCGGAATACGCGTTTTGTCCATTCGTAAGAAATATGTAAGAAATACCACAGGAATTTTGTGAAAAATAAAATATATTCTGAAAACAGCTCAGAGATACAGCGACAGAACACAAGGCTGCGGAAAGGCATGGGAGACGAAATGGGCGAACGCGTATTGGTAGCGGATGACGACAGGGAAATAGTAAAAGCGATTGATATCCTCCTGAGAAAAGAGGGCTATGAGGTGCTGAAAGCTTACGACGGTCTTCAGGCGCTGGATATCCTTTCCAGAGAGTCGGTTCAGCTGGTGCTGATCGATGTGATGATGCCGAAACTGGACGGTCTGTCGGCCCTGATGCGCATCCGGGAGAAAAAGAATATCCCCATCATCGTCCTCAGCGCGAAGAGCGAGGAGACGGACAAGGTGCTGGGGCTGTCCATGGGCGCCGACGACTATGTGGCCAAGCCCTACAATCCCCGGGAGCTGGCGGCCCGGGTGAAGAGCCAGCTGCGCCGCTATACCAGCTTAGGCGACATCCATGCCGGGAGCAGGGCCAGCGAGATTAAGAACGGCCGCCTGCTCTACAACACCGAGGAGAGGATTCTCTACGCGGATGGAGAGCCCGTCAGGCTCACGGCTACGGAGACCAGGATTGTCGACCTGTTCATGCGAAACCCCGGCCGCGTGTTCCCCGCGGAGGAAATCTACCGCAGGGTGTGGGAGGAGGACGCCTTTGCCTCGGAGAACACCGTCATGGTGCATATCCGCCGCATCCGCGAGAAACTGGAGCTGAATCCGAAAGAGCCAGAATATATAAAGGTGGTGTGGGGCATTGGATACAAAATGGAAAAACAGGAAAAAAGGAATTAGCTTTCTCGTCTTCTTTCTGGGAATCAGTCTGGCGCTGGGGAACATAGCGGCTATCTTCAGGGACAGGCCCTCCGGGGTGCGAATCTGGCAGCTTCAGAGGCTGCTTCAGGATGATTATCAGGAGAGCGGCAGGTTTCGGGCGTATATGACGCACCGCCTGGAAGACTTCCTGATCATGGCCACAGGCGGAGAGGGCCTGTGGGGCATATGGGGGTATGCTGACGGTACCTATTATGGCGGCTATGACAGGGATTATTATTACAGCGATTATGGGGACTATTACGGGGACTATTATGAAGAGTACTGGAACGGTTATACCGAATTTCAGGAGGCGGTTCGGGAAATGGGCTATCCACAGGAGGCAGAGGAGGATTCCGCGGATTCCGGCAGTGTTTCTTCCATGTCTGTAGAAGAGCTGGCAGATTATCTGGAGGGCCTCGAAAAGATGCAGGATGATTATCTGGAGCTGCTGGACATGATAGGCGATTCGGAGCAGTGGGATTCGGACCAAATGGAAGATTTCAGGTATCAGCTGGAGGATTATCGGGACGGCATAGAGTACTATCTGGGAGAGCTGCAGTCGTATCGTCCAGAATTGGACAGGGAAAGGATGAAGCCCCTCACGGAAGAGCAGAAGCAGATTATCGCCCGGAAGTACCATGAGCGTATCCAGGGAGACAAGAATCTCCTCTATACCGTTGCCTATGACGGCAAGGCGCTCTACAGCAATTCGGATTTTCTTCCCGCAGACGGCAGCATGGCCGCCCCGGAGGGCTATGACTTTGTCCTGTACTTTGACGGAGAAAAAGTCCGGATTCAAAAGGACGGAAAAGAAGTGGACATATATGGGGACGGCTATTACCGCGATGACAGCGACTGGTATCTGCCCGGATACAGGAATTTCCAGGTGGATGAGACCGCAAAGAAAGCGGCTGTCTGCATCGCCGTGGCCAAAGAGCCGGTGTTGTTTTCAGAGGGCGCTTACGGGAACGGCGGAACGAAGCAATATGACAACACGCTCTACTGGATGGACAGAAATTTTCGGGACAGGCAGCGGAATCTCATCAGGGAATTCAAAGGACTGGCCATTGGCATTGTGCTGCTGTTTGCGGCTTTCCTTTGCAGAAAGAGCCGGCAGGAGGCGGCAAAAAGCATTGCGCGATTCCAGGCAAGAATATGGATGGAATGTAAGCTTGTGGTGTTCCTGCTTTTCTTCTATGGGATATACCTGTTTTTGCTGGTCTTCCTCATAGACGGCTCCGGCTACAGCCTGCGGGAAGAGATGGCGGATATAGTCCCTCCTCTGCTCTGGGTGGCGCTGTTCTGGGGGATATGGCTTCTCTGGAACGATTTACGGCATAATAAAAAAATATGGCGCCGCAGCCTGATTGCAGAACTGTACAGGACTTTTTCCGCAAAAAGCCTGAACCAGCCCCTGGCCCGGAAAATAGCGCGCAGGAACAGGACGGTCTTCCTGACGTCCCTGGTGTATGGGGCGCTGATGACAGGGGAATTTCTGCTGATTTACTCAGACTGGCGGGATGAGGGGATCCGGATCGCTGTACTGTTTCTGGTCATCCTTGAAACAGTTCTGTTCCTGACGGCCCTGTATCTGACCGGGGCGAAGAATATGAAAGCAGCCCGGGAGGTGGATGTCCTTTCCGGCCGCATCGCCCAGATACGGAACGGAGATTACAGGGACAGACAGGCGATGGACAGCACCGGTGTATCGGCGAACAATACCGCATACAATGACGCCGGCTGGCCCCGGAATGTGGAAGAATCAGCCGGTCAGAATCTGGAGCCGGTGATGGCTCAGCTTGAGGATATCCGCCACGGCATGGCAAAGGCTGTGGACGAACAGATGAAGAGCGAGCGCATGAAAGTGGAGCTGATTGCCAATGTGTCCCATGATATCAAGACACCGCTGACTTCTATCATCAGCTACGTGGAGATTCTCAAGCAGGAGGAGGGACTGCCGGACTATGTAAAGGATTATATCAGAATCCTGGATGAAAAGTCCCATCGGCTGAAAAACATGGTCCAGGATGTGTTCGCGGTGAGCAAGGCCGCCTCAGGGGAACTGCCCGTGCAGATGGAGGAGCTGGATTTCGGAAAGCTGCTGCGCCAGACCCTGGCGGACATGGAAGAGCAGATTGCGGACAGCGATGTGACTTTCCGCACGGAAATACCGGAAGAGCCTGTGATGATCATGGCGGACGGCGAGCGCTTGTACCGGGTCTTCCAGAATCTGTTCCAGAATGCCATCAAGTACTCCCTGGAGGGTTCCAGAGTATACATTACCCTGCGGACCGATGGACAGCTGGCGGTGGCCAGCGTCAAGAACACTTCCCGCCAGGAGCTGGAAAAGGAAAAAGACTTCGCGGAGCGTTTTGCCAGAGGCGATGCGAGCCGCACCGACGGCGGCAGCGGCCTGGGACTTTCCATCGCCCAGAGCTTCACCGAGGCCTGCGGCGGCCAGTTCTCCTGGGAGACGGACGCGGATCTCTTTGTAGTAAAGATTGCTTTCCGAATCCTGCGGCCATATATCGCTCCGAAAGAGACAGCACAATAGAAAAGAAAATCCGGCAGAAACTCAGGCGGCTGGCAGTTCTATCCCGGCGGCCGCCGCCGTTTTACTGCCGTTTATCCCCGGAAACTTTCGTGAAAATCAGAAAAACGAAAAAAATAAAAAAATTTGAAAAAAGTACTTGCATTCTGCCTGAAAGTGTAGTATTATAATCAAGTACCGAGGCGGTGATGAAAATCACAGAGCGGTTTATAGAAAATGGCTGATTGGTCAAGCGGTCAAGACGCCGCCCTCTCACGGCGGAAACAGGGGTTCGATTCCCCTATCAGCTGCTAATTCAAAAGAATAGTTCTGTTTTGGAAAGTGCTGAAAACCATTTATAAATGTTTCAGCATTTTTTTCGTGAAAAATGCCTCTTGCATATCTTCCCCTTTCGAGGTATAGTTATTCACGTATGCAAAACAGTGCGCAAGTAAAGCAGAGGAACATTTATTATGGCAAAATATCTGGTAATCGTAGAGTCACCTGCGAAAGTGAAGACCATCAAGAAATTTTTAGGCTCCAACTATCAAGTGGCCGCCAGCAACGGACATGTCCGTGACCTGCCCAAAAGCTCGCTGGGAATAGATGTGGAGCATGATTATGAACCGAAGTACATCACCATCCGGGGAAAGGGGGATATCCTGGCAAATCTGAGGAAAGAAGTCAGAAAGGCCGAGAAAATCTACCTTGCCACCGACCCTGACAGAGAGGGGGAGGCTATCTCATGGCATCTGCTCTATGCCCTGAAGCTGGAGGAGAAGCAGCAGGGGAAAAAAGTCTACAGAATCACCTTCAATGAGATTACCAAAAACGCCGTGAAGGAATCTCTGAAGAACGCCAGGGAGATTAATATGAATCTGGTGGACGCCCAGCAGGCCCGCCGCATGCTTGACCGCATGGTGGGCTACCGCATTTCCCCTTTATTATGGAAGAAAGTCAAGAGGGGCTTAAGCGCCGGCCGGGTACAGTCCGTGGCGCTGCGCATCATCTGCGACAGGGAGGAGGAAATCGATGCCTTCATCCCGGAGGAGTACTGGTCCCTGGACGTGAATCTGGATGTAAAGGGCGAGAAAAGCTTTGTCTGCGCGAAATACTACGGCACAGTGGATGAGAAACGCGGTATTTCCTCCAAGGAGGAAGCAGATGCCGTCATGGATTCCCTGAAAGGGGCAAAGTACACCGTGAAGGAGGTCAAAAAAAGCGGACGGCACAAAAAGCCGCCTCTTCCGTTCACCACATCCACGCTCCAGCAGGAGGCCAGCAGGGCGCTGAACTTTTCCACCCAGAAGACCATGCGTCTGGCCCAGCAGCTCTACGAGGGTGTGGATATCAAGGGAGAGGGCACGGTGGGCCTGATTACCTACCTGCGTACAGACTCCACCCGCGTCTCCAAGGAAGCCGAGGACATGGCAGCGGAGTTCATCGCTGCTAAGTACGGTAAAAAATACCTGAACAATACCGCGGGAGAGAGGAAGAACAGCCAGAAGATACAGGACGCCCACGAGGCCATCCGCCCCACGGATTTAGGGCGGATTCCGCTGGAAATCAAAGAACAGCTGCCCAGGGATCTGTTCAGGCTCTACCAGCTGATCTGGAAACGTTTTGTGGCGAGCCGCATGAGTGCAGCGGAATATGAGGCCACATCCGTCAAAATCCAGGCGGCGGATCAGATTTTTATGGTGTCCGCTTCCACATTGAAGTTCGACGGATTTCTAAATGTATACAATCCTGTGGATGAAGAGAAAGAAGAGAATACCCTGACCGTAGGCCTTGGCAAAGAAAGCGTCCTCACTTTCAGGTCCTTTGACCCGAAGCAGCACTTCACCCAGCCTCCGGCCCATTATACTGAAGCTTCTCTGGTGCGCGCGCTGGAAGAACTGGGGATAGGGCGTCCCAGCACCTACGCGCCTACCATCACTACTATCCTGGCCAGACGCTATGTGGTGAAAGAGGAAAAGAACCTCTATGTCACCGAGCTGGGCGAGGTGGTGAACCATATGATGAAAGAAGCGTTCCCCTCTATCGTGGATGTGCATTTCACTGCCAGCATGGAGGCGCTGCTGGACAGCGTGGAGGAAGGCAGCGTGAAATGGAAGACAGTGGTCTCCAATTTCTACCCGGATCTGGACGAGGCTGTGCAGTCCGCGGAGAAAGAACTGGCAGAGGTCTCCATTGCCGATGAGGTCAGCGATGAGGAGTGCGACCTCTGCGGCAGGAAGATGGTGATCAAATACGGCCCTCACGGAAGGTTCCTGGCCTGTCCCGGATTCCCTGATTGCCGTAATACCAAGCCCTATTTCGAGAAAATCGGCGTGGCCTGCCCCAAGTGCGGCAAGGACATCGTGCTGAAGAAGACGAAGAAAGGCAGGAAGTACTACGGCTGTATCGACAATCCTGAGTGCGACTTCATGTCATGGCAGAAACCCTCGGGACAGAACTGTCCCCGCTGCGGTTCGCCGCTTTTGATCAAAGGAAATAAGCTGGTGTGCAATGATGCCCAGTGCGGCTACCACATTTTGTCTGAATTGTCAAACAAATCTGTGTAAATGCGAAAATTTTAGCTGTTTGTGGATTGTAATCTGATTTTATTTGTGATATGATAGGATTGCATGTGAAACAGGCGGTCAGTTAAGGATGCGCTGCCATCCGCGGACCGTGTTATGCGTGGGACAAAAGCGGAGGAAAGTGAATGAGTAGCGTACAGCTTCTGGATAAGACCAGGAAAATAGGTAAACTATTGCACAATAACAATTCCAGCAAAGTCGTGTTCAACGATATCTGCAAGGTGATGCGCGAGATTCTGGAGTCCAATGTACTGGTCATCAGCCGCAAGGGTAAGGTGCTGGGTGTGGGGAAGTCAGAGGGAATCGATTCCATCACCGAGCTGATAGATGAGAATGTGGGCGGCTTTGTGGATGCGATGCTGAACGAGAGACTGCTGGGAGTACTTTCCACAAAAGAGAATGTGAATCTGGAGACATTGGGATTCGAGAGTCCGGATATCCGGAAGTTCCAGGCAATCATCACGCCGATAGAGATTGCGGGAGAGAGGCTGGGCACGCTGTTCATATACAAATGCGACAGGCAGTATGAGATAGACGATATCATCCTGTGCGAATACGGAACTACGGTGGTGGGGCTTGAGATGCTCCGGGCCATCAATGAGGAGAGCGCGGAGGAGAGCCGCAAGGTGGCGGTAGTGAAATCCGCAATCAGTACGCTGTCCTTTTCCGAGATGGAGGCCATCACCCATATCTTCGACGAGCTGAACGGCATGGAGGGGATATTGGTGGCCAGCAAGATTGCGGACAGAGTCGGGATTACCCGTTCGGTCATCGTCAACGCTTTGCGCAAGTTCGAGAGCGCGGGAGTGATTGAGTCCCGCTCTTCGGGCATGAAGGGTACCTACATTAAGGTGCTCAACGATGTGCTGTTCGATGAGATAGAGGATCTGAAGCGTCAGAACCAGCACAAGCAGTGAGATTACGACAAATGAGCTACATAGCCAAAAGGATTTGGGTGGCCGGGAGGGCCGTAGATGTAGAGGAGAGATAAAGGGATTTATTGAATGAGGCAATAAGTCCCTTTTGCATGTTCTGTGATGCCGCGCGTGTGTTATTTCGAATGCGTATATGGGAAATTTAGTAATTTTGCTTTAAACTATTGTTTTTTCAGAGAAAAACACTATAATAGATTATTGTAGGGATAGCAGGCTCGTGATTTTATATTGATTACATAGATATAATGTGATGTGAAGCAGAAAGGAGAAGATTATGTTTCAGTCGAATGTATTCGATTATGTGAACGTACTGGACAGAGCGGCGGATGCTAGTTGGATGCGCAATGAAGCAATCGGGAATAACCTATCCAATGTAGACACGCCGGGATATAAGAGACAAGATGTGGCGTTTGAGGATGTACTGAAGCAGGCTCTGGGCAGGAGCAGCTACCGTTCTATGGATGCGAAAGTATCATCTTTAAATCTGAAGAGGCTGGAGGGACGGGTCTACACGGATCATGCGAGCTTTTCCTACCGTGTGGATGGGAACAATGTGGATCCGGATACGGAAGGCGTCATGCTGGCACAGAACCAGCTGAAATATCAGGGACTCATAACCAGTATCAATCAGGAATTCACCAATCTGCAGACAGTGATGAAGTAAAAGAAGAGGAGATAGGAAAATGGGTTTGTTTTCTGCTTTCAACATTAATGCCTCCGGCCTGACGGCGGAGAGATACCGTATGGATATTATTTCGGAGAATGTGGCCAATGCTAATACCACGCGCACTGCAGACGGCAGTCCTTACCGCAGGAAAGTGGTTTCCTTTGAGGAAAAGAGCGAGAGGAATATGTCATCTTTCAGCCATGTATTCGGCAAGGCTATCCACGATCATGCTTTTATGGAGACTACAGGTACAGGCGTCAGGGTGTCGGGTGTGTACCATGATTATGTCACGGAGATGAATATGGCGTATGACCCCTCCCATCCGGATGCGGACGAGAACGGCTATGTGACATATCCCAATGTGAACATCATCACAGAGATGACCAATATGATAGATGCCAGCCGTGCCTATGAAGCGAACTCCACGGCATTCAATGCCAGCAAGGCCATGGCGCAGAGAGGGCTTGAGATAGGCCAGTAAAAGCGTCATATAAATCGATAGTGAAAGAGGGGCATACAATAAAATGGATATAACAGCAATAACAGGTCTGACAGGGGTGCCCGGTCTGACGGGCATATCCGCAGATAAGGACGTGGAGCGCGCATCCCTGACCGGTACGCTGACGGACAAAGAGGAGAAAGTGGGAGGCAGTCTGTTCGATGCGTTCCTGAACAGCGCCATTGATAATATAAAGACTACAAACGCTTATCTTTCCGATGCGGAGGATGAGCAGATTAAGTTTGCCATGGGCGAGACGGAGAATTTCCATGACCTGACGATTGCCCTGCAGAAAGCGTCCGCAGCTCTGCAGTATACAGTGGCTGTCCGGGACAGACTGCTGGATGCCTATAAGGAACTGATGCAGATGCAAATCTGACATATGGCCCGCTCCCGTGTAAGAAATGTGCGGTGGGCATGAAAGGCAGGGAATTTAGAAATGACTAGGAGAGAAGCACCATGGCTGACAAGCTAAAAGAGATACCCGGTAAAGCACTGGAGTGGTGGAATAAATTTACGAGCAGACAGAAGACGATTATCATTGCGATAGTGGCAGTCGTGATATTCACTTTTGCCATTATCGTATATACTTTTTCAAGACCCCAGTATACAAGGCTGGGAACCTATGAGAGCAGTACCACCGCTGCAGAAATCGTTAAGATATTGGATGATGCCGACATTACACATAGAGAGAGCGCTGATGCGATGACCATCGATGTGCTGACCAGCCAGCTGTCCCAGGCTAATCTGGCCATTGCCACGGAAGGATATGTGCCGGACAGCCTGAAGTATACCGATATCGTAGAGACGGGCATGTCCATCACGTCATCGGACCGTGAGAGCATGCAGACGGAATACATAGAGCGCGGGCTGGAGAACATGTTCGCCAGGACAATGCCGGTAAAGGATGTGGCTATCAAGATAAACAGGCCGTCCAATTCCGGAAGACTGAGCGATTCCGATACGGATTCCTTTGCCACCATCACGGTGACGGTGACAGATGACTTCAATGCGGCCAATGCCACTGCAATGGCAAAAGCGGCTGCTACAGCGCTGGGCAATGACAGCACAGCGAATATAACAATAGTGGATCAGAACTGGAATCTGCTGTTCGCAGGGGGAGACGATTATTCCACCATGGGAATCGCCAGTTCCATGCAGGAACTGCAGACCCAGGCAGAAGCCATGGTGACGAATCAGGTGAAGAAAGTCCTGATTGGCACGAAACAGTTCAATGAGGTGGAGGTGAGCAGTCATCTTTCTGTTGATTTTTCAGAGTACAACAAGAGGGTGACTGAGTACTCTGCCCCTGACGGTTATACCAACGGCATGCCATCCCATGAGGATACGCTCAGCTTTGAGAGTGACAATAGCACAGGGGGGATACCGGGCACGGATTCCAATACGGAGAATCTGACGGGATATGATTATCTTGGGGCGGGAGGCGGAACCACCTCCCAGGAAGAACGGTCCGTGGACTATCAGAACAATGTGTCCGACACCAGTACCATCACACCGGCCGGAAGCATTGACTACGATAATTCTTCCATATCTGTAGCACTGATTAAATATCGTGAATATTATGAAGAGAATGTAGAGAGACAGGGGCTCTTAGAAGGAATCTCCTGGGAGGACTTCAAGGAAGCCAACAGGGACGACATCAAACGGGAAGTGGATGAGGATGTGGTCCAGATGGTGGCCTATGCCAGCGGAATCGATGCCAGCAGGGTCGTGGTGGTTTCCTATGAGTCCCCCATCTTCTATGATAAGGAGGATTTTTTCGAGGCTGTCAGCAGCACGGATATCCTGAGCATCGTGATGATTATATTGATTCTGGGCCTCCTGGCTTTCGTGATACTGCGCAGCATGGTATCGAAGAAGAAAGAGGCCGTGGAAGAGGAACCGGAGCTGTCCGTGGAGGATATGCTTCAGTCCACGCCTGCGGAGCCTGAGATAGACGACATTGATGTGGAGACCAAGTCCGAGACGCGCAAGATGGTGGAGAAGTTCGTGGATGAGAATCCCGAGGCTGCCGCGAATCTGCTGCGCAACTGGCTGAATGAGGACTGGAATTAATGGGAGATAAAAGCGAGGTACGGATATGCCAAATAGTGCGACAAGCGAAATGGGAATCAGAGGGGTGCAGAGAGCTGCTATCCTCCTGATTTCTCTGGGGCCGGAGCGCTCTGCCGGTATTTTCAAGCATTTAAAAGAAGAAGAGATTGAGGAGATGACGCTGGAGATAGCCAATATCAGAAGCGTGACTCCCCAGGTGAAAGAGGCAGTCATCACGGAATTCTATGAGCTGTGCCTGGCCCAGCAGTACATTGCGGAGGGCGGTATCGGCTATGCGAAAGATTTGCTGGAGAAAGCTCTGGGAGCAGAGAAGGCTATGGATGTCATCGGCAAGCTGACGGCATCTCTGCAGGTGAAGCCTTTCGAGTTCGTGCGCAAGACGGATGCTACCCAGCTTATCAACTTCATCCAGGATGAGCACCCTCAGACCATCGCCCTGATATTGTCCTATCTGTCACCGGGGCAGGCGGCTCTGGTGATGTCGGCATTGCCTCCCGAGAGGCAGGCCGATGTGGCCAGGCGTATCGCCGTCATGGACCGCACCAGCCCGGACATCATCAAGGAGGTGGAGAAAGTGCTGGAGTCCAAGCTGGCAAGTCTCGTGAACCAGGATTATACCATCATCGGCGGCGTGGACGCTGTGGTGGAGATATTGAATACAGTAGACCGCGGAACGGAGCGCCATATCATGGAGACTCTGGAAGTGGAAGCGCCGGAACTGGCGGAAGAGATCAGAAAGAAGATGTTCGTGTTCGAGGATATCCTGCTTTTGGACGACAGAGCTATCCAGCGCGTGCTGCGTGATGTGGAGAACAACGATTTGACCATGGCCATGAAGAGCACTAAGGACGAGGTGAAGGAGGCAATCTTCAACAACATGTCCAAGCGTCTGGCGGTCATGATTAAGGAAGATATGGACTTTATGGGCCCTGTGCGTATGAAAGATGTAGAGGAGGCCCAGCAGAAGATTGTCAATGTCATCAGGAAACTGGAGGATGCCGGTGAAATTGTAATTTCCAGAGGTGGAGGTGACGAAATCGTTGTCTAGTAATCTGGTGAAACAATTTTTCATGACATTGCCTGAAGAGGAAGAAAAGCTGGTCATCGATAACAATGACCGTATCCGCAGAAGGCTGGAAGCCCTTTCCAGAGGGGATTCCGGGGATGGATTCGTATCCGGCCTTGCTATAGCGGATGTGATAGAAGCGCCTGAGGATGTGAGCGGCAATGTAATCAAGGCACAGGATGAAGCCAGGGAGCTTCTGGAGCAGGCAAAAGCGGAAGCGGAGGAGACGCTTTCCCAGGCCAGGGCCCAGGCGGAGAGCATTTTAGCAGAGGCCAGAACTCAGGCCGAGGCTGAAAAGCAGCAGGTGCTGGAGCAGGCAAAGCAGCAGGGGTACATGGAGGGCATGAGCAGAGCCCAGGCCCATGAGGGCGCCATGGAGCAGGAATATCTGGAGAAGAACCGGGCGCTGGAGGAGGAATATCAGCAGCAGATAGATATGCTGGAGCCGAAGATGGTAGAGACGATTACCGCAGTCTATGAGCATGTCTTCCATACGGAGCTTTCTTCTTATCGGGAGATACTGACAGCCCTGATTTCTGATGTGTTGCATAAGCTGGAAGGAAGCAGGAATTTCATCATCCACGTATCAAAGGATGATTATGCATATGTCAGCATGCAGAAGAAGCAGATGCTGGCCGGCGCTGTATCGGAGAGCACCACTGTGGATGTGGTGGAGGACGCTGCAGTAGCAAGGAATGAATGCATGATAGAGACAGAAAACGGCATTTTCGACTGTGGACTGGGCACTCAGCTTTCGGAACTGAAAAAGAAGCTGATGTTGCTTGCCTGGTCAAAGGGTGAGAAGGACTTCTAGGGCGTCAGGGTACGCCGCTTAAGAAATTCTAAGTCTCACACTGTGGAGGAGGATGGTTTGCGGCAGGTTACTGTGGACTTCGCAAAATATAATAGATTGTCCGAAGGGTTTTTTTATAAGAAGAAAGGCAAGGTAGTCAATGTGGTAGGTCTGACTATCGAGTCGGCCGGACCTGACGCGAGACTGGGTGATATCTGTGAGATAGCGCCGGAGGGCGGAGAGAAGCCTATTCTGGCGGAAGTGGTAGGTTTCAAGGACAAGAAGACCTTGCTGATGCCTTATGACTCCGTGGACGGCATCGGTCTGGGATGTATCGTGGAAAATACGGGTAATCCTCTCCGGGTGCCGGTCAGCGATGCGCTGCTGGGCAAGACTCTGAACGGATTGGGGATTCCGGTGGACGGGACACATTTTGACGGTGTACCGTATCTGGTGGAGGCGGCGCCTCCTGACCCCATGAGCAGGAAAATCATCGATTCCGTGCTGCCGCTGGGGGTAAAGGCTGTGGACGGCCTGATTACTGTGGGCAAGGGACAGCGTATCGGCATTTTTGCCGGTTCCGGCGTAGGGAAGTCTACTTTGATGGGAATGTTCGCCCGCAATACCAAGGCGGATATCAATGTTATCGCTCTGATTGGGGAGCGCGGCAGGGAAGTGCGCGAATTCATAGAGCGCGATTTAGGGGAAGAGGGAATGAGGCGTTCGGTTGTGGTGGTAGCTACTTCGGACAGACCGGCCCTGGAGAGGAATAAGGCGGCCAAGACAGCCACAGCCATTGCGGAATATTTCCGGGACAGAGGCAAGGATGTGCTTTTGATGATGGATTCCCTGACCCGTTTTTCCATGGCACAGAGAGAAATCGGGCTTGCCAGCGGAGAGCCGCCGGTGACCAGAGGATATCCCCCCAGCGTATATTCGGAGATGCCAAAGCTTCTGGAGCGGGCCGGATGCGCGGCCAGAGGTTCCATCACAGGCCTGTATACGGTTCTGGTTGACGGCGATGATTTCAACGAGCCCATTACCGATACGGCCAGAAGCATCCTGGACGGCCATATCATGCTGGACAGGAAACTGGGGCATAAGAACCATTATCCCGCCATTGATATCCTGCAGAGCATTTCCAGATGCATGTCCCAGATAGCATCGAAAGAGCACAAGCAGGCGGCAGGAAAACTGAAAAATGTCCTTGCCACTTATAACGAGGCGGAGGATTTGATCAATATCGGCGCATACAAGAACGGCAGCAATCCGTCCATTGACTACGCCATATCAAAGATTGAGGCTGTGAACCGTTTCCTTTGCCAGGATGTGGATGAGAAATTCACGTTCGAGGACAGCGTGAATATGCTGCAGAAGCTGTTCTGACAGCAGGAAAAGTCTGATTCTGTGGAGGGAACGAGATGGCAAGATTCCGGTATTCCATGCAGAGCATTCTGAATATAAAGCTGAAGATGGAGACGCAGGCCAAGCAGGAATTTTCCGCTGCCAGAGCCGCTCTGGACGAAGAGGAAGAGCGGCTAAAGGCTTTGTATGGCAGGAAAAGCAGCTATGAGGAGATGGGGCTAAAGCTGCTGTCAGGCACGCTGAAGCTTCGGGAAATCAATGAGAACAAAATGGCAATTCGATGTATGGAGGATTACATAGAAAAGCAACAGATTAACGTAAATATGGCGGAAGAGAATCTGGAGAGGGCCAGGGAGAGGCTCACGGAAGTGCGTATGGAACGCAAGACCCATGAGACATTGAAAGAAAAAGCTTTTGAAGCCTTTCTCATGGAGGAGAAGAGGCAGGAGAGCAAGGAGATAGATCAGCTGACCAGCTATACCTATGGCCAGCGCAGAAGTGAGGAAAGCGCAAGAAGCGTATCCGTTTAGGAGAGATTACTATATGGCAACAAAGGAATTGAGTCCTGTGGCTGCTGCGGCAGCAGAGGAAAAGGCAAAGCTTAAGGAAGAGAAAAAGAAATTCCGGCAGGAACAGAAAGAGCAGAAAAAGGAAGCCAAAAAGAGGGCGGCGGAGATAGCGAAACAGGAAGAGGCGCTGGGAGAGGACGGCGGCAATGGCGCAGTCACCTTTCTTGCGACTCTGCTGATAGTGATTCTGTGGCTGGCTATCGTCTGTGTAGTGATTAAGATGGATGTGGGCGGCTTCGGCAGCAGCGTCCTGACGCCTATATTAAAAGACGTGCCTGTTGTCAATAAGATTCTGCCCTCCAAATCACTTCCTTCTTCCGGGGAGAATGTGGATTCTGAGAGTTATGGGGGATATGACAGCATGGATGAGGCGGTAGCCTATATCAAGCAGCTGGAGCTGGAGCTGGAGAGGGAGCAGACTGCGTCCAAAGGTAAGGATTCACAGATTGACGAGCTGAAAGCTGAGGTTCTGCGGCTGCAGGAATTTGAGCAGAAACAGTCAGAATTTCAGCGCATCCAGACGGAGTTCCTGGAGCAGGTAGTCTATTCGGACAAGGGACCGGGCCCGGAGGAATACAAGAAGTTCTATGAGGCTGCAAATCCGGCCTCCTGGGAGTATGTCTACAGGCAGGTAATCACCCAGCTGCAGGCGGATCAGGAGATTCAGGACTTTGCCAATACCTATTCTGAGATGAAGCCGAAACAGGCGGCGGCAATTTTTGAGGATATGACAGATAATCTGGATTTGGTCGCTAAGATATTGAATGCCATGTCCGTGGATGACAGGGCGAAAATAATGGGGGCCATGGATTCCAGCGTGGCTGCAAAGCTCACGAAAATGATGGATCCGGACTCTTAAGGATCATATTTCAAACTCCGATATAATTTGTGGGGTAGTATTTTGATGCGAAAGCGTCAGAATATTTATGATATATCCCAAATAAAGTGGAAGAATAATTCCATTTAAAGAAAGGAGGGAAAGGATGTCAAGTACAGCTGTAAAGGAAGTCAGTTCGCTTTTCGCGAATATGACGGTGGCACAGGCAGGCAGGAATGCTCCGGGGGCCGCGAATTTCCAGAATATCTGGAATAATCAGATGAACAAGAATGCGGCGGGAAATACCTTTTCCAACAGCACTGTGGATGCAGCTAAAAAACAGAGTGTTTCAGGCACCCGGCTGCAGAAAGGGTCATCTCTGAAAGCAAAGGAAAGTCAGATCGCGCAGGAAGAGACAGCAGAGCTTTCTCCTGAGGAGCAGGAGCAGGCCATGGAAGTGCTGGGAAGTGCGGCGCTTAAACTGATGCAGGAGATTGCTGATGCTTTCGGTATCACGGTGGAAGAGCTTCAGGCGGCCATGGATAGTCTGGATATGGGACAGATGGATGTACTGGATGCTTCCAAGCTTGGCGCGCTTCTGCTGAATCTGGGCGGTGCGGAGGATTTATATGCGCTGGTCACAGACGGGGAACTGTATGATACCTACCGGATGCTGATGGATCAGCTGAATGGAGCTCTTCAGGAAAGCGCCGATGCGCTGGGGACAGAGCCGGAACAGTTACAGGCACTGATTCAGGACAATCTGGAGAGTGGTATACCTGTGGAGGAGGGGCTTGTCCGGACAGAACAAACCGAGAAGGCTGCAGAACTTTGGAGACAAGAGGGCAGCCAGCCGGTGGATGCGCAGTCTGATGCGGCTGGCAATGGAGTGCAGGAGGCCGTGCAGGAATCTCAGGAGACCCAAAATCAGGGCGAAGAGCAGAAACAGGAGCGGCATTCCGAGGGGAAATCCGACAGAGAGCCCCAGTTCAATCTGCTTTTACAGAACCTCAGAGCAGAGCAGTTTCAGCCCAATGCGGCACAGGCACAGAATGTGGCCCAGAGCAGTCCCTGGAGTGAGAACACACAGAATATCATGAACCAGATTCTGGACTACATGAAGCTTCAGCTGAACGCGGACAGCACAAATCTGGAGATGCAGCTCCATCCCGCAAGTCTGGGGACGCTGCAGATTCAGCTCGCTTCCAAGGCAGGCGTGGTCACAGCGAACTTTATTGCGCAGAACGAGGCGGTGAAAGCGGCGTTGGAGACCCAGATGATACAGCTCAAGGAGCAGTTCGAGGAGCAGGGAATCCGGGTGGAATCTATCGAAGTCACAGTCCAGACCCACGAATTCGAGCGGAATCTGGATGAACAGGGCCGCGGAAGGAATGAACAGCCGGAAAAGAAGAACCGTTCGAGAAAGATTAATCCGGGCGGAGCTGTTTCCATGGAAGACGCAGAGGCAGAAGAGCCTGTGGCAGAGAGGATAACGGCAACCGGCAGCACGGTGGAGTACACCGCGTAAGAAATCAAAAAAATATCAGAAAGGAGAACGCAGATGAGTATATTGATGGCACCCGTGAAAGACGGCAAATTCGTGGAGACGGATACCCAGGCTTCCTTGAAAAAAGCAAACAGTTCCGACAAGAACGGCATGGACAAGGATGCTTTCCTGCAGCTTCTGGTAGCGCAGATGCAGTATCAGGATCCCCTGGAGCCCACTTCCAACACGGAATATATTTCCCAGTATGCGCAGTTCTCTCAGGTAGAGCAGATACAGAACCTGGCGGCTACCTCGGAACTGGCCAGAGCGAGTTCACTGGTGGGGCAGGAGGTCTATATCAAGACCACATCCTCAAACGGAAAGCAGAACCTGCTGTACGGCAAGGTGGATTATGTGGTGTTTGAGAACAACAAGGCTTACCTTGCTATCGATGAGTCTCTCTATTCGCTGGATGATTTGGATTCGGTTGTGGATCAGGACTACAAGAATGCATTTGACAAGGCGTACAATTTCACAGTAAAGCTGAACAAACTTCCTGTCCTGAACGGCGTCGATTTGTCCTATGCGGAGGATATCGATGAGTTGGAGAAGATCTACAATGAGATGACGGATTACGAGAAGAGCTTCCTGACAGACGAGAATGTGGAGAAGCTGAAGAAGTATATCGAGAAATTAAAGGAAGTGCGCCAGGCCGCAGGCGAGGGTGGCGATGACGGCGAGGATGGGGACGATTCCGGTACCGACGAGACGGAGGGCGCTGATGGAGCCGGCGGAGCGTAAGCACCACTGACAGCGGAAATTTCTATCAGGACAAAAAGGAGCATACAGGGATGGATATTCAGAACAATGGCTATATGTCCATTGCGCAGCTGACGGACCAATATCTGGGCAAGGCCCGTAAGGCATCGGTCCGGGAGACCAGGGAGGGTCTGACCTTTCAGGATGTCCTGCAGCAGAAAGCGGAGCCGGGAGCCTGCAGCCTTAAGTTTTCCAAACATGCCATGGGGAGGCTGGCCGACCGCAATATCGAGCTGGACGACAGCCAGTTGGAACGGCTGGCATCAGGCACCAGGAAAGCGGAGCAGAAAGGCATCAGGGATTCGCTGGTGATTGTGGATTCATTGGCATTCATTGTGAACGTGCCTAACCAGACGGTGGTCACTGCAATGGACAGTACACAGACAGATGAGAACATATTCACGAATATCAACGGGGCAGTTATCACGTGACTGGACCTAAAGGGGGTCAAAGCCCCTCGAATGACAGAGAGGGGCGTGCTTCGTTGAAAGACAATTACCAATCAAAATGGATTGCGAGTGAGTGCTTCCGTAATTCAGACCTTAAAACGGTAAATGGACGCGCTCGCAAGTATAGGAGGAAGCAAGCACTATGATGAGATCACTTTTCTCTGGTGTGTCAGGCCTTAAGACCCATCAGACCAGAATGGACGTTATCGGCAACAATATTGCTAACGTGAACACAGTAGCATATAAATACAGTTCCATGACCTTTGCGTCATTGATGAGCCAGACCACACAGAGGGCCAGCGGCGCCAACGCCACTACTGGTACGGGCGGCGTCAACGCCAGGCAGATCGGCCTGGGCGTAAAGACCAGCGCCATCAATATCAACATCACGGCCCAGGGAGCCAGCCAGTCTACGGGCAATCCGTTCGACATCATGATTACGGGCGAGAACTTCTTCGTGGTCAGCGACGGAAAGCAGAACTACTTTACCAGGGACGGTTCTTTCTATGTGGACGGAGCGGGAAATCTGGCCATGACCAGCATCGGCTACAATGTCATGGGATGGCAGCCGGATATCGACCCGGAGACCGGGGATGTGAGGGGCATCAAGAAGGATACGGTGTCCGCACTGCGCATCATGAGTTCCGCCAATATGACCTATCCGCCGGAGGCGACCAGTGAGGCTTATATGTCTGGTATCATTGATTTGAACGATACGGATGTGACTTCTGACGGCGGCAAGGTGGTGAACCTGAATTTCTATGATTCGCTGGGGTATACGTATACGGCGAAGTTTTCGTTTAAGCAGGATGAAGGAGATAGTACTGCCACACCACCTGTTGCGCCAGATCAGTACAGGTATATTATGCAGCTGGATGAAATTCAGGATTCGACAGGCAAGACGGTAGAACTTCCTGCAAATACAACATGGGCGAATTTGATGGGAGCTAAAGAGGTTGTATTTGACAAGAAGACAGGTAAGATTTCGACACTTAAGGAAGCGACAGTGGATGCCAATGGAAATGTTACAGTGGACCCGGCTTCAAATGTCGACCCCGAAAAAATTGGCTTGAGTTTTGCGCAGATAAGCGGTGTAACAGGCACTGCACCTAATGAGACTCCTACAGGTAATTTCCAGAACATCAACCTGGACATCTCCCAGCTGACGACTTTCGACAACAAGGGAACCTCCACCGCGGGAGCCACCAACGGCAAGGACGACAAGTACAACACCGGCTCCGGCCGCCGAGTAGGCGCCATGATCGGCGTAGCCATCCAGCAGAACGGTGAAATCTACGCAAGCTACGACAACGGCATGACCAAGCTCTTGGGCCAGATTGCCACGGCCAGGTTCGCTAACGCGTCCGGTCTGGAGAAGCAGGCGGACAATCTCTACTCTGCGACGCTGAACTCCGGTGCTTTCGACGGCATCGGCGTGGACATCACAGCGGACGGAGGCTACATGTCCACCGGCCAATTGGAGATGAGCAACGTGGATCTGTCCTCGGAGTTCACGGAGATGATTACCACCCAGCGTGGCTTCCAGGCTAACAGCCGTATTATAACAGTATCCGATACGCTTCTGGAAGAATTAACTAACCTGAAGAGGTAAATTTTTCTCGCTTTATAAGTTGAAGTATGATATAATAGCAACGAAAAGCTTTTCTTCCATGTTCGGAGGCAGGAGCGGCCGGGTGGCCATACTGCCAATGAACCGCCTGTATTTATGGCATAAAGGGGGACAGTGGTCTGTCCCCCATATTCTTGTAATGCGTAGGCTGCAGGGTTTCGACGTGAGGGCATTGGCCTGTCACAGAGGGAGAGTCCAAGGTGGTGGCAGGTATGACAGGGTAGAGAAAAGAGGCATTGAAATGATTGAAGTGACGAAACTGAACGGAGTGAAAGTTCTGGTGAATCCGCATCTGTTTGAAGTAGTGGAGGAAACCCCCGACACGGTCATCACTCTTACCACTGGAAAAAAAATAATTGTAAAAGAAAGTAGACAAGAGATTAAAAATCTTGTAATATTATATAGAAAGGGTATTTTTGCGGACTAATCAAAAGAAGCAGAAGAGTAGGTGATTTTCGTGGATATTGCGTCTTTAGTTGGTATTATTTTATGTTTTGCGATGATGCTTTATGGTATCATAGATGGTGCCGGTATCAATAACCTGGTAAAGGAATATTGGAACTTCCCATCAGCCATCATTACCTTTGGTGGTGCCTTTGCTGCTACGCTGACATCGCACAGTATGGCAGACTACATAAGCGGCCTGAAGAGCTTTGCACTTATCTTTAAGGTTCCGGCAGTGAATACCGCGGATATGATTCGTAAGATTATTGATTTGTCCAATGTGGCTCGTAAGGAAGGGCTCCTTTCGCTGGAGGAAGCTGCCGCGGATATGGATGATGCTTTCCTGAAGAAAGGAATCCTTCTGATGGTAGACGGCACGGATCCGGAACTTGTGCGTGCTATCATGGAGACGGAACTGGTCAGTATTGAGGGAAGACATAAGACATGCATCGGTTTCTGGGATACTCTCGGAGCAATGGGCCCTGCATGGGGTATGATTGGTACCCTGATCGGACTGGTTGACATGCTGTATCATATGGATAATGTGGCTACTCTGGGACCTGCCATGGCTGTGGCCTTGATTACCACGTTTTATGGTTCCGTGCTTGCCAATGCCATCTGTACTCCGGTGTCCAATAAATTGAAAGTAGACAATGCTGCAGAGATGATGCTGAAAGAGGTTATGATTGAGGGCCTGCTGTCCATTCAGGCCGGAGAGAATCCGAGAGTCATCGAAGAGAAGCTGAAATCTTTCCTGTCTCCTCAGGAAAGAGAGGCCGCTGGCGGTTCAGATGCGGGGGGTGAGGAGTAATGGCAAAGCGCAAAGAGGATGCGCCGCCCGCCGGTTCGCCGGCATGGATGGCGACTTTCAGTGACCTGATGAACCTCCTTCTCTGCTTTTTTGTCATGCTTTTCGCTATGTCCAGTATTGAGGAGGCCAAGCTGCAGGAGTTTGTGGCTGCCATGAACAATACTTTCAGCGTCTTCGATGGCGGCGCAAGCGCTATCGGAGATGGTATTCTGATCAGCAACGGAGTCAGCCAGCTCAATGAGCTTGATCAGTATATCAACAGCACTGGTAAAACTGCTGACAGTGAGACAGACGGAGAGGACTTCAACGATTACGAAATGTCCCCTGAGGCCATGGAAGAAATCCTTGAGGACAAGATGCTGGAAGAAAATGAAGAGCGCGTGGAGGAAATCGAGGAAGCTCTGAGCGAGAGTGACATCGCGGATGAAGTGGAAATCAGTTTTACCGCCCAGTATGTGAAGCTGACTATGAATGGCGGACTGTTGTTCGACTCGGGAAGCGCGGAGCTGAAAGATGATGCGAAGATGATTATCGATAAGGTAGGCATCATATTGGAGCGCTATGGAAGCACGGGCACGATAGAAATCGAGGGGCATACGGATAATGTTCCCATGAAGAGCGCCCAGTATCCCAGCAATGAAGAGCTGAGCAGCGCGAGAGCCCTGTCAGTGTTCTATTATCTGCTGGACTCTACTACTTTGAATCCGCTGAACCTGAAACATGCCGGAATGGGCGAGAGAGTTCCTATTGCCGACAACTCCACTCCGGAGGGCAGGAGCAGAAACAGAAGAGTCGAGATATTGATTTACAATCCGTCCCAGGGTTAAGTCTTATGAATTTCAAGGAAAATTGATGATAGAAGAAAGGGTTTTCACGATATGAAAAAGAATTTGTTAAGCGTGCTGATATTGGTGCTGATGATTGTAAACATTGCCATGTCGGCGGTCATGATGATGAGCGTGACCAGCACGAACCAAAAGACGGCCGCCCTGATGGACAGCATTGCGACAGCGATGAACCTGGAATGGAACAGCCCGGGCAGTCTGACGGATGTGCCCTTGTCGGATTCCGAGACTTACAATGTAGGAACGATGACAGTCCATCTGGACTACTCGGAGATAGTGGGAGAGGATGGCACTGTCACTACCAGCGACAAGCAGATATACATTGTATTTGACATCGCTCTTCTGTTGAATAAGACCCATGAGGATTATGAATCGTACGGCGGTGACAATATGAGCCAGTACGACAGCATGATTAAGGATGCCATTGAGAATGTAGTGACCAACTATACTGAAGAAGAGTGCCGAGCGGACTTCAGCGGCGCCATCAGGGATGAAATCCTCGCTGCCATTCAGGATTTATTCCATTCAAAGGTCGTATACGGCATTACGTTGAACAACGTAAAGTACGGCGGCGGCTGACGGACAGACAGGTTGGATAGTATGGCGGACAGCCAAAGAAGCATATGACAGGAGGTGGACCTGTGTGGCCGATATTCTTTCCCAGGCGGAGATAGATGCCTTGCTTTCGGCAATGTCTTCTGGTGAGCTCGATACAGAGCAGATGCAGCAGAAAGATGAAAAGAAAGTTAAGAATTACGATTTCAGCAGTCCTACGAAGTTTTCTAAAGACCATCTGAGGACGCTGGAGATTATATATGAGCATTATGCAAGGTTGCTTTCGACCAACCTTCCCGTGTATCTGCGCAAGAACGTGCAGGTGTCGGTATTGGGCTCGGAGGCCATAAAATTCAATGAATTTACCAACTCGCTATCAAGCCCGGTCATCATGGGAATAGTCAATTTCACACCCCTGAATGGTTCGATTATCATGGAGTTGGGCACGAATCTCGGCTATGCCATGTTGGACCGTATGCTGGGAGGAAATGGACAGCCTCTGGATAAAAGCAGAGACTTTTCCGAGATAGAACAGATAATCATAGAAAAGATATTGGTGATGTTCGTCCAGCTTCTCAGAGAGCCGTGGAAGAACGTGATTGATATATCACCTGTGCTGAGCCGGTTGGAGACCAATGCGCAGTTCGCGCAGATAATCGCTCCCAGCGAGATGGTCGCTATCGTGACATTGAATATCAAGATTGGGGATGTAGAGGGTATGATGACCATCTGTCTCCCATTCCTCACCCTTGAGGATGTCATGGATAAGCTGAATACGAAATACTGGTATTCCACCATGCAGGAGAGGCATGACGAGAATTATGAGATGTATATCGAGTCGATGATTCGGAAAGTGGATGTGCCGGTGAAAGCAGTACTCGGTACGAGCACTATATCTGTAGGTGATTTCATGAACCTGCAGGTAGGAGATTGCATCAAGCTGAATTCCCTGATGGATCAGGATATGGATATCTATGTAGGCAATATCAAGAAGTTTACTGCGTTGCCTGGCACGGAAAGAGACTCTTATGCTGTCAGGATTACTTCGGTCATTAGAGAGGAGGAATAAACAATGGATGGTGCATTGTCTCAAGACGAGATAAACGCATTACTTTCTGGCATTGATTCGTCTGAGGACGATGATGCCCGGGCTGCCGGAATCGGCAAGGAGGGCGGCGAAAACTCTGGCGGCGCAATCCAGAGTATGGAAGAAGCCAGGGAATTGCTTTCGGATGTTGAGAAAGACGCTGTCGGTGAGGTTGCCAATATCAGCATGGGTTCTTCGGCTACCACATTGTATTCTCTTGTAAACAGGAAAGTCAATATCACGACACCGGAGGTGGGATTTGCCACATGGGATAACCTGTTGGATCAGTATGAAAGACCATGCGTCTTCATCCAGATTAAATATACGGTTGGCCTGGACGGCACGAATATTCTGATATTGAAAGAGCATGATGTGAAAGTCATCACTGATCTGATGATGGGCGGCGATGGCACGAACACGGATGGAGAGCTGGGTGAACTGCATCTGAGCGCCATATCCGAGGCCATGAACCAGATGATGGGAGCATCGGCTACGTCTCTTTCCACGATGATGAATACAAAAATCGACATCAGTCCGCCAGAGGCAGAACTGCTGGATTTGGCCCAGGTGAGGAATGGAGAGGATGTTTCGCCTTTTTTGGGAGGCATCTTTGTAAAGATATCTTTCCGAATGCAGATTGACGATTTGGTAGACAGTTCCATCATGCAGCTGTATCCCATAGATTTTGCGCGCAAAGTAGTGGATACTTTTATGAATTCGCAGTCCGCGGCAGTTGATGAAGAGAAGAAAGAGCAGGCTTCTTCCGGTGCGGCGCAGCAGGCGGCTGTGGGCCCGCAGCCTGGCATGAATCAGGCAGCAGCGGTTCCCCAGATGGATATGAACGCGGCAGCGAATATGGGCATGCCTATGGGAGCAGGTATGAATTCTCAGATGAATGCGAATGCCATGAATATGGGCGGCATGCCGATGGGAATGAACCCTCAGATGATGAATATGGGTGGTATGCCTATGGGGGCAATGGGCATGCCTATGGGGATGAACCCCCAGATGATGAATATGGGCGGAGCAATGAATCCTCAGGCCGCCATGCAGAATATCAATGTTCAGCCTGCGCAGTTCCAGAGCTTTGCAGCGGATGGAGGCAGCATAGCAGGACAGGAGAACATCGGACTCATTATGGATGTCCCTCTGAACGTAACCGTGGAGCTTGGCCGTACAACCAAGTCCATTTCCGAAATTCTTGACTTTGCACCTGGCTCTATCATTGAGCTTGACCGTATTGCCGGTGAGCCTATAGATGTTCTGGTAAATGGAAAGCTTGTTGCAAAGGGAGAAGTAGTTGTAATTGAAGAGTGCTTCAGCGTAAGGATAACAGAGATTATCAAGTAGGAGGATAATTTAATGGCAAAGAATATTTTGATTTGCGATGACGCGGCGTTCATGAGGATGATGATCAAGAATGTCCTGACCAAGGGTGGCTACAATGTTGTGGGTGAGGCTGAGAACGGCGCCAAGGCAGTGGAGAAGTACAAAGAACTCTCTCCGGATCTGGTGCTGATGGACATCACCATGCCTGAGATGGACGGAATTCAGGCCCTGAAAGAAATCAAGGGCATTGATGCCGGTGCAAAGGTCATCATGTGTTCCGCTATGGGACAGCAGGCGATGGTAGTGGAATCTATTCAGGCCGGTGCAAAGGACTTCATTGTAAAGCCGTTCCAGGAGGATCGTGTCTTGGAGGCTGTGAAGAAGGTCATCGGTTGATGGTGCTATTGACTCAGAACGCGGGCGCTTATGCCCAGTTCATCACAGTGCTCTTGCTGTTTGTGGTAGTGCTGGGGATAACAGCTGCTGTCACGAAGTGGCTGGCGAATTATCAGAAGCAGCAGGGCATGAATGAGAATATAGAGGTAATAGAGACCACTCGTATTGCAAATAATAAGTATATCCAGATTATACGGGCAGGCGGGAAATACATGGCCATTGCTGTCTGTAAGGATACGGTTACCATGTTGGGCGAGATTCCGGAGGATACGCTGAAAGAGACGAAGCCTGTGCAGGGTTTTAACTTCAAAGAGCTTCTCGATAAGGCCATGATCAAAAAGGATGCCGCCCGGGAAGAGCCAAAGGATAATCAGTTGCATGATGAAAAATAAGCTTAAAACCAAGCGAATAGTAACCGCAATATGCCTACTGGTCACGGTGGGCATATTGTGTATTGTAAGTTCAATGACAGTATTTGCCAGCAATGCGGAGACGGATCCGAATATTCTGTCCATTACCATGAATGACGGGAATGGGGAAATCAACGGCTCTCTGCGTATCCTGCTGACCCTGACGCTGATATCCATTGCGCCCATTCTCATCATAATGATGACATCCTTTACGCGTATCATCATTGTGCTGCATTTTACCCGGGCGGCGCTGAATACGCAGACGGCTCCGCCGAACCAGATTCTTGTGGGATTGGCTCTGATTCTTACCTTTTTTATCATGGAGCCCTATGTGGAGGAAATCAACGAGCAGGCGTACCAGCCTTATGAGGCGGGGGAAATTGAGCTGGATGAGGCATTGGAGCGAGGGGTAGCGCCTCTGCGGAGATTCATGTACCCGCAGACGCAGCTGAAAGATGTGGAGCTGTTCATGGATATCTCCGGACAGGAATGGGACGGGGAGACTCTTGACAGCATACCGATGTCTGTATTGCTGCCCAGTTTTATGCTGGGCGAGCTGCGGATGGCGTTCTGGATAGGTTTCGTGATTTATGTACCATTTATTGTCATTGACATGGTAGTGGCATCCACGCTGATGAGCATGGGTATGATGATGCTGCCGCCGACTACGATTTCCATGCCGTTCAAGATTCTGCTCTTTGTCCTGGCGGATGGTTGGAGTATGGTGATAGGAAAGCTGGTAGAAACGTTTTATTGGTAAAGTGTGAGTTGCGGGAAGAAGTGAGCCGGAAAGGAGGAGTTGCAGGATGACGGTAGAAGCGGTTATGGACATCACAAGTCAGGCATTGTTCCTGATTATTAAGGTATCGCTGCCGGTGCTGCTGGTATCGCTGTGTGTAGGTCTGGCTGTCAGTATTTTCCAGACGGTGACCTCCATTCAGGAGCAGACGCTCACCTTTGTGCCTAAGATTATCTGTGTCTTCCTTTCCTTGATTTTATTTGGGAACTGGATGATGACAGCCATGGTAGAGTTTATGGTGACACTGTGGTCAAACTTCGGTCTCTACACGGGTAGTTGAGGGGCATGATGGATGATAAACTATTCCTTTTCCATTTATGATTTGGAATATTTTCTTTTGATTTTAGTCAGGGTATCATGTTTCGTATATGTGGCCCCTTTCTTCAGTATGAGGAACACGCCCGCTAATGTACGGGTGGCAATGAGCTTTTTCACCTCATTGCTTCTGTATCAGGCCCTGACGCCCACAGAGGCAGTGGCCTATTCTTCATTGATGGGATATACTGTCATCGTGCTGAAAGAAGCACTGGTGGGGCTGCTGATAGGATTTGCGGCCAATATTTGTACCTCTATCGTGAATTTCGCGGGTTCTATCGCGGATATGGAGACAGGATTGTCCATGGTGACCCTGATGGACCCCACCTCCAGAGAAAGTACCAGCATCACGGGCGTCCTTTATCAGTATGTGCTGATGTTCATGATGATTGCCACAGGGATGTACCGGTATCTGTTCGGTGCTCTGGCGGATACTTTTGTGTTGATTCCTGTGAATGGAGCGGTGCTCCGTTCGGAGTCATTGATGAATTCCATGCTGGAATTTCTCTCAGACTATGTTATCATCGGCTTTCGCATCGTATTGCCGATATTTTGTTCTATATTGCTGCTGAATGCCGTTTTGGGCGTACTGGCCAAGGTGGCGCCGCAGATGAATATGTTCGCGGTAGGTATCCAGCTGAAAGTACTGGTGGGGCTGTCCGTGCTGTTTCTTACAGCGGGCATGCTGCCTGGGATAGCTGATTTTGTGCTTGATGAGATGAAGAGAATGATTGATTCCTTTGTGGGAGGCATGATATGATTCAATATAATCTGCAGTTCTTTGCAAAGGAAGGCATGGGCGGTGAGAAGACAGAGCCTGCCACTCAAAAGAAGTTGGATGATGCCCGCAAGAAAGGACAGGTGGCCAAGAGCAGGGAGATTACCAATGGTCTGGAGCTTTTGGCGCTGTTTCTGATATTGAAGTTCTGGGTAGGGCATATGGGAGTGCAGTTTCTGGATGTCTTCAACAGCGTTTACAGCAAGATTCCGGAAGTGACAGTGTACTGGCAGGATACTATGCCGGAGCGGGAAGCAGGCATCCTGTTCAGCCAGCTCTTGCTGGGGGTCTTGATGATCACAGCTCCGATCCTGCTGGTGGGATATCTGATCGCGTTTGTCACAGATGTGGCGCAGGTGAAGTGGAAGCCCACTCTGGAGCCTATGAAACCTAAGTTCAGCAAACTGAATCCAATCAGCGGCTTCAAGAAGATTTTTTCAGTGAACGCATTGGTGGAACTGGTCAAATCCATCGCCAAAATTCTTTTGATAGGATATGTCTGCTATAGTTATCTGAAAGATAAATGGCCGATATTATTTAATCTCTATGACGTGACACTGATGCAGGCGCTGGGGATTGTAGCTGATACCGTGACAGATTTGGGCATACGTGTTGCAGTGTTTTACATGGTGCTGGCATTTGCGGATTTCGCTTATCAGAAATTTAAGTTCTCCAATGATATGAAGATGACCAAGCAGGAAGTCAAGGAAGAGTTCAAACAGCAGGAAGGGGATCCGCAGGTCAAGGGAAAAATCAGGCAGAAGATGAGGGAGACCTCCATGAAGCGTATGATGCAGTCTCTGCCCCAGGCGGATGTGGTAATCACGAACCCCACCCATTATGCGGTAGCCATCAAGTACGATCCTCAGGTGGCGGATGCGCCCCTGGTGATAGCAAAGGGTGAGGATTATCTGGCAGCGCGCATCAAGGAAGTCGCTAAGGAGAATAACATAGAAATTGTCGAGAACAAGCCTCTGGCCAGGATGCTGTATGCCAATGTGGACATAGGTCAGGCGGTGCCGCCGGAACTGTATCAGGCGGTGGCAGAGGTGTTGGCGTTTGTATATCATTTACAGGGAAAAGTGTGAACGGAATGAAGATTTTCTAAGGCTGGAAAGTACCCGGCCTAAGAAAATCTGAGTCATTCCGGGAAGAATCGCAGGGGAAGCGGTTCTTCCAGCAGGATTAGAATGATTCAGAGGAGGAGATGACAGCATGAGCGATAAAATGGCGAGAACAGATGTTATGATAGCTATCTATGTGCTGATAGCGTTCATGATGTTCATAGTACCGCTTCCGGCAGTAATCCTGGATGTTTTCATGGCACTTAATATCGCTGTGGCTTTTACGATTTTGTTTGCCTGTATGTTTATCAAGGAAGTGCTGGATATGTCCTACTTCCCTACCATTCTTTTGTTCACTACGATTTTCCGGATTGCCATGAACGTATCTTCGACAAGACTGATTCTGAAGACAGGCACCTCCGGAAACGTGGTACTGACATTTGGAGAATTTGTAGGCGGCGGCGATTTGATTATCGGAGCAATCGTTTTTATCATTCTGATCATGATTCAGTTCCTGGTCATTAATAAGGGCTCTGAGCGTGTGGCTGAAGTTACCGCGAGATTTACCCTGGACGCTATGCCTGGTAAGCAGATGGCTATCGATGCGGATTTGAATACCGGCGCCATCGATGACAGGGAAGCGAGAGAGCGGCGTGAGAAGATTCAGCTGGAATCCAGCTTTTTCGGTTCCATGGACGGTGCCGTGAAGTATGTAAAGGGAGATGCCATCGCAGGCCTTCTGCTGACGCTCATCAATTTGCTGGGCGGCCTTGCCATGGGTATGCTGCGAGGCGGCATGGATCCCATGACGGCGCTGGATAATTACGGCATACTCACCATCGGTGACGGCCTGGTGAGCCAGATTCCCTCTCTGCTCATTTCACTGTCTACAGGTGTATTGGTCACAAAGGGAAGCAAGGAGTCAGAGTTCGGTCCGGCCATTGTCAGACAGCTCTTCGGAATACCGAAAGTCATGTACATGGTGGGCGGGACGCTGGCCTTTTTGTCGATATTTACTGATTTGAATACCATCCTGTTCCTGGGGATGGGCCTCGTGTTCATCGTAGGAGGCAGAATGATTGCCGGCAATCTGGAGACAGAGGCAATAGAGCGCGAGGTGGACAGCGATGAGGAGGCAGCGGAGGAAATGCGCCAGCCTGAGAATGTGGCGAGCCTCCTGCAGGTGGATCCCATCGAGCTGGAGTTCGGTTACGGAATCATTCCCCTGGCCGATGTGAACCAGGGCGGAGACCTGCTGGACCGCGTGGTCATGATTCGAAGACAGATTGCGCTGGAGCTTGGTACGGTGGTGCCCATCATCCGCCTGCGCGACAATATCCAGCTGAATCCCAATCAGTATATCATTAAGATTAAGGGCATACAGGTCAGTGAAGGAGAAATCCTTTTTGACCATTACATGGCCATGAATCCAGGCTATGTGGAGGAGGAAATCACAGGTATCCCTACCTTTGAGCCGTCATTCCATCTGCCGGCCATCTGGATTACAGAGGGACAGAGGGAGCGGGCGGAGAGCCTGGGTTATACAGTAGTGGATCCGCCGTCCATCATCGCTACTCATCTGACGGAAATCATCAGGCAGCATATCGACGAGCTGCTGAGCAGGCAGGATGTACAGAATCTGGTGAACAACATGAAGGAGACGAATCCTTCGCTGGTGGAGGAACTGGTGCCGAAGCTTCTGGGGCTGGGAGAAATCCAGAAAGTGCTGCAGAATCTTTTGAAAGAGGGCATCTCCATCAGGGATCTCCTTACCATCATGGAGACGCTGGCCGACTATGCGCCGGCCACCAGAGATACGGATATTTTGACGGAATATGTAAGACAGAGCCTGAAGCGGGCTATTTCCACGAAATATTTTCCGTCCCACGAGACCACCAGTGTGGTCACTTTGGATCCGAAAGTGGAACAGGAGATTATGGGAAGCGTGAAGCAGACGGAAAACGGAGCTTTCCTGAATCTGGATCCGGGGAGATCCCGGGCAATCATCGATTCAGTGGGCAAGGAAGTCCAGAAGCTGGAGAATCTTGGAAAGAATCCAATTGTGATTACATCTCCTATTGTACGTATGTATTTCAAGAGATTGACAGAAGATTATTTCAGAGAATTGGTAGTCGTATCTTATAATGAAGTCGAAACGAACGTAGAATTACAGTCTGTGGGGATGGTGACAGCATAAAATGATAATCAAGAAGTTTTTGGGCAAAACGGAAGAGGAGGCGGTAGAGGCTGCCAAAAAAGAGTTGGGAAACGGCATTGTTATCATGAACGTGAAGACCGTGAAACAAAAAGGCCTGATGGCTTTGTTCCGGCCAAAGATGACCGAGGTCACGGTAGCGCTTGAAGAAGAGAAAGACAGCCAGCGTTTCCAGCGCAAGGAAAAAAATGCCGGGACGGCAGGAGGCTCTGTGCTTCAGGGTGAGCAGCCGATATCCGGGGCGGGAAATACCCTGCAGGCCGGGGAAAGTTCTCTGGAAGACAGGGTTTCCATCGAGAAGAAGCTTGACAATCTTCAAAATCTCCTGGTGAGCCGTTTTCAGCAGAGCGAAGAAGAGCGTAAGGATCTTCTGGCTGAGGAGGAGGCTTTGGATTCGGGAGAGTCCGAGGAAGAAGGGGAGACGGAGGAAAAGGAAGCGGTCACAGAACAGCAGCGTTTCATGAAGCTTCTCTATAATACCATGCTGGAGAGCGAGGTTGACGAGAAATACGCGAACCAGATTGTGGACGAGGTAGATGTGTCAGGACAGTCGAATCTTCCCTTTGACTATATTTTGGGAAATGTATACCAGAAGATGATTCTGAAATTCGGCAGAGCGGAGGGCATCGCCGAGACGGAGGGGCATCCCCGGATTGTCGTCTTCATGGGCCCCACAGGGGTGGGAAAGACCACTACCATAGCCAAAATAGCCAGCGACTATGTAGTGGAGGAGAAGAAAAAGGTTGCGCTTCTGACTTCGGATACCTATCGGATTGCCGCGGTAGACCAGCTGCGTACCTATGCCAATATCCTGGAAGTGCCTTTCTGTGTCATCTATTCGGAGGACGACGTAAAAGAGGCAATACAGGAGTTTGCAGAGTATGACTATGTCTTTGTGGACACGGCGGGCCATTCCCATCAGAATGAGGAACAGCTGAACCATATGAAGAGACTGGTGGAGGTGGTGCAGGAGGCAGGGGACAGTCAGTTTTTTCTGGTGCTTTCCGCTACCACGAAGTACAGGGATCTGCAGAAAATTGTATCCTGTTACAACCAGGTTGCGGATTATCAGCTGATTTTCACGAAGCTGGACGAGACAGATGTATTGGGGAATCTGTTGAATCTGAAGCTTTATACAGACAAATCGATTGCTTACGTGACGCATGGACAGAATGTGCCTAATGATATTGAGCTGTTCAATCCCCAGAAGACGGTGAAGCAGATTTTAAGCAAGAAGCAGGAGAGGAATGAGACATAAGAAAGAGAGAAAAAGGCACGTAAGGAGGTAAGAGATGGATCAGGCGGAACAGTTACGAATCCTTAAGGCTGAAAAGCAGCAGCCGAAATCATTGGCCCGTGTCATTGCTGTCACCAGCGGCAAGGGCGGCGTAGGTAAGTCCAATACCTCTATCAATCTGGCTATCCAGTTCAAGAAAATGGGGAAACGTGTCATCATTCTGGATGCGGATTTTGGCCTTGCGAATATTGAAATCATGTTTGGCACGGTTCCCGAGCACAGCCTCAGCGACTTGATTTATCAGGGGAAGAGCATAACGGATATCATCACCTGGGGTCCCATGGGGGTGGGGTTCATCTCCGGCGGAAGCGGTATTGTGGGGATGTCCAATCTGAGCCATGATTATCTGAATTACATCATCAAGAACCTGGTACAGCTTGACAGCATTGCCGACATCATCATTGTGGATACGGGAGCGGGCATTTCTGACGCGGTGCTGGAATTCCTTGTAGCCAGCGGCGAAATACTTCTGGTGACTACGCCTGAGCCCACTTCGATTACAGACTCCTATTCACTGGTAAAGGCGCTCTACCGGCATCCCAAATTTGATGCGGAGACAATGAAAGTGAAGCTGATTGCCAACAGGGTGGGGAAGGCATCAGAGGGACAGACGCTTTTTAATAAACTGAATGCTGTGCTTGAGCGCTATCTGAAAGTTCCTATGACGTATTTGGGCTACGTGCCGGAGGATTTCCACTTGTCAAGGTCAGTGATGCAGCAGGTTCCGGTGTCCCTCCATAATCCCGGCGCCAGGTCTACAGCGGCTTATGAGCGTATTGCGGCGCGGCTTCTGGACAGGGAAGAGGCACAGAGACAGCCCAAAAGAGGGATGGCAGCATTTTTTTCATCTATAATTACAACAAAACGGTAAAACGAAAAGTAAAGGCAGGTGGTTGTTATGTTTTCCAAATTTATATCAATCGGAGATAAGATTGAATTACAGGCTGTGTCACGGGAAGATGAGGAGAAGCCCGAAAGTCCGGCGAAAGTGTACCACAGTGAGGTGACCGAGATTCAGTCTGAGGATACCGTCGAGATTACCATGCCGATGGAGAAGTCGAAATTGATTCTGCTTCCCATAGACAGTGAGTATGACATGATTTTCTATGGCTCCAGCGGTCTGTTCCAGTGCCTGGGCAGAATTATCGATCGCTATAAGAGCAATAATTCCTATCTGCTCCTGGTGGAAATGACCAGTAATCTGCGCAAATATCAGCGGCGCGAGTTCTATCGCCTGCGCTGTGCCCTGGAGATGCATGCCAGGACACTGAGAGAGGATGAAGTGCAGACAGTGGAGAGCAGGATGCCTTATACTCTGTCAAATGACTTTCCTCTGAAAGAAAGCGTCATCGTGGATATCAGCGGCGGCGGACTTCGTTTTGTAGCCGCGCAGCGCTTTGAGCAGGGCAGTCTTCTGTATTGCAGTTACCATCTGATGAATGGCGGAGAGCACAAAAAGTACGAAGTGATATGCAAGGTGATAAGCTGCATAGAGCTGGACAATCGCCCCGGAACCTTTGAGCACAGAGTCCAGTACTATGACATAGACCCTGTGGAGAGGGAGGAAATCATCAAATATATCTTCGAGGAAGAGCGGAAGAGCAGGCAGAAGAAGAGATTTAGTCCTGAGTCATAATTGATACTGCTTAACGATTTCACTTGCTATGAAACCAGACTGCATAACGCTGACTGGTTCAATCGCATGATTGCATTAGGCAGTATTCAGCGATATGCAGTATATACTGACTTTCACTGAGACTTGACTCACGAGCAGAGGATTTCCGGGACATAGAGGCAAATTTCATCGCTTGAGCGTATACATATGCAGCGATTGTATCTTGCCAAAAAATAGAAAGAATGCCTTGCAAAAAAGACATGGGGGTATATGAATGAAAGATATCAATTTGGATCAGGTTTCACAGAATTATTACGATGTGCTGAAAGAAATCGGCAATATAGGCGCCGGAAACGCCATGACAGCCCTTTCGCAGATGCTTCAGTGCAAGGTGGACATGAAAGTTCCCCAGGTGAGGCTGCTGGAGTTTTCCGAAGTAGGGGAACTGATGGGCGGCGAGGAGCAGATTATGGCTGCCGTGCTGCTGGCCGTGGAGGGAGACATCACGGGCTATATGATGTTCATGGTGGAAGAGAACAGTGCCAGGCATCTGATTGGAAAAATTACGGGAGGAATGCTTCCGGAAGGAATGGAATTCGATGAGATGGGGCTGTCGGCCATGCAGGAGGTAGGGAACATCATTACCGGCGCATATCTGAATTCCTTGTCTTCCATGACGAATCTGACGGTGCTTCCGTCTCCGCCGGCGGTGACTGTTGACATGGCGGAGGCGATTCTCAGCGTACCGGCGATTCAGTTCGGCATATATGGGGATAAGATTTTGCTGATTCAGTCGCAGTTTTATGATGAAGTACAGCTGGACGGCTATTTTATATTGATTCCGGATCTGGAGTCGTATGAAAAGATACTGACAGCTTTGGGCGTACCTATCGAAATGTGAGAAATGTTGATGTAGATTTGTAGTGATTTTACCGTGGAAAGTAAAAAATAGCGGATAAAAAGGATATGGAAGTGGCTCATGAGTGAAATATTCAAAATAGGGATAGCAGATTTGAAGACCTGCAAGAGCCCCGACGGGGTGATGACTTTAGGGCTGGGTTCCTGTGTAGGGATTGCAATCAGGGATCCGATGACAAAGGTTGGCGGCCTGGTACACATTATGTTGCCGGACAGCAAGTCAATCACAGGCGGACAGCACAATATCGCGAAGTTCGCGGATACAGGCATAGAGGAGCTGGTCAAACAGTTGGAACGGACAGGGGCCAGGCGCATCCGTATGGTGGCGAAAATCGCCGGCGGCGCCAATATGTTCAACTTCCAGGGTGGCGGCGCCAATGCCGTGGGCAAAGTAGGAGAGCGAAATGTGGAGGCGGTCAAAGCGAAGCTGAGACAGCTGAATATTCCGATTCAGGCAGCGGATACAGGATTGAATTATGGCAGGACTGTCATTTTCTATCCTGAGACAGGGGCTTACCATATCCGCGCAGTGGGAAAGCCAGAGAAGGTCATATGAAAGGGAGACATAAATGAACAGAAAGAACATACCGCTTCTTCTCATGCTGACGGCCGGAGCAGTGACATGTATCATTACATACGTAAAAAAATATCCTGTGCACACGCAGCTGATTGCTCTGTTCGCTGTACTGGTGATTTTCTACGTGTTGGGAAGCGCGCTGGTATGGACAGTGGGTTATTTTGAAAAGCAGAACGAGGAAAAGCGGGGAGAAGAGGGAGAAGTCATCGAGAAGGATTCGGAGAATACAGGGACGGAGGGTAAGGAAGAGGAGAATTCTGAGCAGGAAGCAGCGGAAAGGCAGTCCTGAGAGCGTTCTGTATGAGGCGAGATGGCGTTTCTATGAAAAATGCGCTTGACGCGTCGGGCGATGTCTGGCATAATTGGCGATATAAAACTGTAGATAAGGAGCGAAGGTTTCATGGATGAGACAGGCAAGAAGAGACTCTTAGAAGAATATGCGAAGACGAAATCACCGGAAACCAGAGAGCAGATTATACTGGAATACGCTCCTCTTGTAAAGGTGGTCGCTGGCAGGCTCAGCATGTATCTGGGCTATAATGTGGAATATGAAGATTTGGTCAGTTACGGTATTTTTGGCCTGATAGATGCCATAGATAAGTTCGACTGTCTCAAGGATGTGAAATTCGAGACTTATGCCAGCCTGCGCATCCGAGGCGCTATCTTGGATCAAATCCGTAAGATGGACTGGATACCCAGGACCATACGGCAGAAGCAGAAGAAAATCGAGGCAGTGATAAAACAGATTGAGCAGAGCGAAGGGCATGCCGCTACCGATGAAGAAATCGCGAGAGGACTTGGTATATCTAATGATGAATATCTGGACTGGCAGTCCCAGATGAAGATTACAGGTCTGGTTTCCCTGGACGAATATATGCAGCAGGGCAGCGATGTGTCCCATGATAGCAGCAGACATACGACTTCCCACTTTGAGGCACCGGAAGAGCGGGTGGAGCGGGAAGAGCTGACAAAGGTCTTAGGGGAGGCATTACAGCTTCTGACAGAGAAAGAACAGAAGGTAATCACTCTTTACTATTATGAGGAACTTACCTTAAAGGAAATCAGCAATATACTGGAGGTTTCCGAGTCCAGGGTATCGCAGTTGCATACCAGGGCATTGAAGAAGATGAAAGTAAAGATGGGGAACTACATGGGGATTCTTTCAGACAATTAAGCAAAGGGAGAGTGTGGTCTATGGAGAATGGTTACTTTCAGTTGGTAAATGATTCCAGAGGATATGGAATCGCTTTTCATCAGCCCAGCGGCAGCGGGGAGGAGGTTCGTTTGGATGAGGTCTGGAAATATCTGAACGGCCTGAAAATCCAATATGACAGAAGAGAAGTAGAGACAGAATTCAACATGGGCATGGGTGGTGTCTGCCATCTGGGCAGCGGTAAGTGCCCGGTCTGTGATGAGACATATACATTGAACGTGAGCAAGGACTGTATGATTGCCACGGTGCGCTTCATCCCGCCTTCGGAGGGCGGCAAGCGGCTGACGATGGAGGGATTTTTAAAGGAAATCGAGCAGCAGAAGATTGTCTATGGGATAAAGAAAGAGGCTCTGGCGGAGCATTTCAACTCGGAGGGCATGTTCTGTACGGATATTCTGGTGGCCAGAGGCAATAAACCGGATCCGGGGGAAGATGCGCGTATAGAGTATAGCTTCAATACGGACAGGAACAAGCGCCCTGCCCATTTGGAGGATGGACGGGTGGATTATTATAATCTGACGACTATCAATCAGTGCCATAAGGGAGATGTGCTGGCGAGAATCATACCGGAGCGATACGGCGAAGCCGGACATGATGTATACGGCACCGTAATCAAGCCCAAGGATGTCAAAAAGGAGTCGCTGAAATTCGGTAAGAATATTACCCTTTCTGAGGATAAGCTGACAATTACCTCGGACGTAGACGGTCATGTAGTCCTGCTGGATGGTAAAGTAGTGGTGTCCAGCGTGTACAAAGTAAAGGACGTGGATCTTTCCACAGGAAATATTGACTATGACGGAAACGTTGAGATTTCCGGAAGCGTCACTGCCAATATGGAGGTGAAAGCCGGGGGCGATGTGGTGATAAACGGCGGCGTGGAGAGCGCGAGGGTCATAGCCGGCGGGAACATCATCATAGCCAAAGGCATGAACGGAATGGGTAAAGGATACCTGAGGGCTGGCGGTAATATCATGGTCAAGTTTCTGGAGAATGTCAGGGTCGTGAGCAGGGGCTATGTGGAGTCAGAGGCCATCATGCACTGTGTGGTGACAGCCGGCAGCGATGTGAGGGTAGATGGCAGAAGAGGAATCATATTGGGAGGCTTGGTCCAGGCGGCGAATTCCATCACAGCGAAGACCGTGGGCGGCAGCATGAGCACGGCGACGACGCTGGAGGTGGGCGTGGATCCCCTGATCAAGTCCCAGTACGACAGAGCACAGAAGACTGCGGAAGAGAGCAAGAAGACTGCTGATGCAGCACAGGTGGTCTTCGATAATTTCAAGGAGAAGCAGAAGAAAGGCGTCAAGTTCAATGACAGCCAGTTGAGGTATATGCGGAGCGTCGTATCGCTGATACAGGAGAAATCAAGTGAGTTGGAGAAGCTGAATACGCGCATAGAAGAGTTGCAGGCAATGATGGAGAACAGGCAGCAGGGTGAGGTCATCATCAACGAGCAGGCCTATCCTAATACGACAATTGTCATCCGGAATGTGTCAAAGACGCTTCAGAATGACTATCGCTACTGCAAGTTCGTGAAGGAGGACGGCGAGGTGCGCATGGTGGCCATGTAAGCGGAAGGAGGCAGATTATGGCATTTGGATCAATTGAACTGACAACGATATCCAGGGCGCAGGATTACACCACAATCAAGCATAATGAAGATAACAAGGTAAATGTGGATCAGGCGAATTTCAGCGAACAGTTCCAGAAGACCACAGAGCAGAATATACGCGGTGTACACCAGAGCGATGATACCCAGTGGCATGAGAACAAGCCTGATGCCAAGGAAAAGGGAAATAATAAGTATAGCGGGGACGGCGGAAGACGGCGGAAGAAACAACAGGCTGCCCAGGAGCGTGTCGTACCGAAAGGGAGCGGGGGCTTTGATATAAAGATATAATCCCGGAAGACAAATATGCAGATTAGAATGGACGGACAAAAATGGATATAATGGAAATTATCCTTTTGATTGCGGGAGGGGTCATTTTTACGCTGAGTTTCTTTATCCCGGACAAAAAAGGGGCATCCGCTGACGTACTCACGGAGGAAGATATCAGGAAAATGATAGACCGGGAGCTTGTGGCGGTGCGCAGCCACCTGGACGACGCGGTGGAGGAATCGGTATCCGATGCCATGGAGAAGACTGAGCGCTCTCTGGAGCGGATTTCCAATGAAAAAATTATGGCTGTCAACGAGTATTCCGACACTGTGCTGACAGAAATCCACAAAAACCATGAGGAGGTCATGTTTCTCTACGATATGCTCAACAACAAGCATACCAGCCTGAAGAACACGGTGATGGAGGTGAACCGCGCCGCAAAAGAAGCGGAGGAGGCGATAACTGCTCTGAAGCGTCAGGTGACGGAGACGGTAGACACGGATTCTGATTATAGGGCGGAGAGCCTGCAGACAGCAGAGTATGGGAAAACCAGTCCGGAGACAGAGGATGCGGAGGAGTTGACAGAGGAAACGGTGGTCTTTTCCGAAACAGATGATTCTCTGGAAGAAAGCGGTTTCGTGAGCAATAAGGAAAAAATCAGGGAGCTCTACCGAAAGGGAAAACCCCTGGCGGATATCGCCAGAGAGCTGGAGCTGGGTGTAGGAGAAGTAAAGCTGGTGATTGATTTATACCAGAACCGATAGAAATGAGGAAATAAGTGAAACTGAGATATCAAATGCGGGGATTGGGAATTGGAATCATCGTGACCTCTCTGCTGATGGGAGTGGTCAAAGGGGAAAAGGTGCCTTTAAGCGATGCTGAGATAAAAGTCAGGGCAATGGAGCTTGGGATGGTAGAGAGCGATTCTTTAAGGCTGTCGGACATCCCCGATATGTCGGCGCCACCTGAGGAGCGGCAGCCTGATGCGGAAGACGGAGCTTTTGGAGGGACTAGTGCTGTGTCTGAGGAGGAAGCCGGCCTGGACGATGTGGAAAGCACGGAGGGGGAGGGGGCTTCCGAGCCTGAAGATGCCCGGGGAGACAAGGCTGGCGATATGCCGGATACGGATGATGGAGAAGCCGATCCGATGCCTGCTGGAAATGATGGACAGTCAAGTAGCACTGCGGCTGAGGGAGACATCATCACTGTGGTCATCGAGGAGGGAGTCACCTCTTATAGTGTGTGCCAGCTTCTGGAGGAGCTGGGGCTGGTGGAGGACGCGGACAGCCTTGATTATTACATCTGCTCCAACAGCTATTCCAGAATCATTCAGGAGGGTACCTATGAGATTGCCAAAGGCACTGACGAGGAGGAAATCGTAAGGATTATCATGGGAAATAAATGAACCGAAAATCGTTATATTTTGGCAATACCTCTTGCACGGCAGGAGGTATTGTGTTATAATGCAGAATGTTGGAAAGTGCGTAGCTGCGCTTTTGAAACTGCCTGAAAGGCAAAAAACACGCAGACCGATTCGGCAATGGTGCTCTTTTCAGAAGGGTAGTTGCCGGAGACAGTCGGATTAAAACGCGAATCCGGCGGGGAGGCCATGCGGAAGAAAACAACCAAACGGAGGTAAGGACATGAGCGTTATTTCAATGAAACAGCTGCTTGAAGCAGGCGTCCATTTCGGACATCAGACCAGAAGATGGAACCCTAAGATGGCTCCCTACATCTTCACAGAGAGGAACGGCATCCACATCATCGATCTGCAGAAATCTGTGGGAAAGGTGGACGAGGCCTACAGGGCAGTGTCTGAAATCGCTGCACAGGGCGGCACCATTCTGTTCGTAGGAACCAAGAAGCAGGCCCAGGACGCTGTAAAGACCGAGGCGGAGCGCTGCGGCATGTATTATGTGAACGAGAGATGGCTGGGCGGCATGCTGACCAACTTCAAGACCATCCAGTCCCGTATCGGCAGGCTTCACGCCATCGAGAAGATGTCTGAGGACGGAACTTTCGACGTGCTTCCCAAGAAAGAAGTCATTAAGCTGAAGAAAGAGTGGGAGAAGCTGGAGAAGAACCTGGGCGGTATCAGGAACATGACCAGAGTGCCTGACGCTATTTTCGTAGTAGACCCCAAGAAAGAGAGAATATGTGTGCAGGAGGCCCATGCACTGGGTATCACTCTGATTGGTATCGGCGATACCAATTGCGATCCTGAGGAGTTGGATTACATCATTCCCGGAAATGATGACGCAATCAGGGCTGTAAAGCTGATTGTCTCCAAGATGGCGGACGCTGTCATCGAGGCGAATCAGGGCGAGGCTGTCTACACCGAGGAGGAAGCTGCAGCAGAAGCTGGCGCTGCCGAGGATATCGAGGAGATAGCCGCAGCAGAATAAAGCTTTGGGCAGGACTGAAATATGAGATGAAACAGGAGGATGATATAAATGGCAGAGATTACTGCTGCAATGGTCAAGGAACTGCGTGAGCAGACCGGCGCCGGCATGATGGATTGTAAGAAGGCTCTGAATGAGACCAATGGAAATATGGAAGAGGCCGTGGAGGTTCTGAGAAAGAGCGGACAGGCCAAAGCTGTGAAGAAAGAGAGCAGGATTGCGGCTGAGGGTATCTGCCGCATCGCCACTGAAGGCGACACGAAAGCCGCAGTGGTGGAGGTGAACTCCGAGACTGACTTCGTGGCAAAGAACGAGACTTTCCAGCAGTTTGTGGAGGCGGTGGCTAAGCAGGCTGTGAATACAGGGGTGTCCGACATCGAAGCTTTCCTGGAGGAGGCATGGATTGAGGACAGCGCCAAGAAAGTGAAAGAGGCTCTGGTAGATAAGATTGCCGTTATCGGCGAGAAACTGAGCATCAGGAGATTCGAGAAGGTAGTGGCAGCGGATGGCTGTGTAGCTACTTATGTACATGGTGGTGGACGGATCGGCGTTATCATTGAGGCGAAGACTGATGTGGTGAATGATGCTGTGAAAGAAGCCCTGACGAATCTTGCCATGCAGGTGGCTGCTCTGAATCCCAAGTACGTGGCTACTTCAGATGTGTCTGAGGAATACAAGGCTCATGAGAAAGAAATCCTTGCAGCTCAGATTGCACAGGATCCCAAGATGGCAGGCAAGCCTGAGAAGGTTATCGAGGGCGCTGTCATGGGCCGTCTGAACAAAGAGCTGAAGGAAGTATGTCTGTTGGAGCAGGTATATGTAAAGGCTGAGGATGGCAAGCAGACCGTGGCGCAGTATGTGGCACAGGTAGCCAAGGAGAACGGCGCTGATTTGAGCATCAGCAGGTTCGTGCGTTTTGAGACTGGTGAGGGCATAGAGAAGAAGCAGGAGGATTTCGCTGCTGAGGTGGCGGCGCAGATGGGGGCTATGTAGTATAGCCAGTTAAAATTTTAGGCGTTAGTCAACATATGTGTTGGTGCAGCCTGAAAGTGCCATAAACACAGTATTCTGATACAGCCAAAACCAGGAAACCAACACAGTTATTGACTAACACCAAATTTTATGGCAAGTTTTGAAGAGCTTCAGAGAAATCTGGGGCTCTTTTTCTTTTCTGAAACAGGGAATTTGGATTGCAACATATGGATATGTTTTTGTAAAGTAGTTTAAAAACAAACTGTTTTGATTGAAATATAAACGGTGAGGCAACATGAAATTAAAAATATCCAGTATTCACAATGGAACATGCAAATCAATACTATGATAACATTGTATTTTGAGGATTTATATTTCCCGACCATATGTCACATATTCTGCAGCTGATGCTTTTGGGCAGATATGCAGCCGAAGGTGGTGCAGAGCATCATGGAGATTAACATTACAGTATAACGATTGACATTGATACTCATGTGGCGGATGAGAAGTATCAGGGGGAAATTGGGAAGTTTGGAAAGGCTATGGAGGTTGCTGAATTGGGAGAAATGGATAATTCCGGGATGGTGCAGACACTTCAGTGAGGTGCATATATTAAAATAGTAAATAATTGCAAAGTGACAGCAGATGATTCAGAATCTGAAAATTGCATAAACTGATTGAAAAAAGAGTCCGGAGATGATAAGATAAGAATAAAAACAGGAAAACAAGTGTTTGGTTGAAGAGGAGGCGATAGAATGGCTACATCCAGTATACTGACCAATGTAAAGATTACTGATCCGAAAAAAATTGAATCCTTTATCAAGGCTCTTGATGCTTCGGCAGATGATCCCAAAAGAGAGCCATCCGCACAGGTGAGCCGCCAGATGACAAATATAGATGAGATACGGAGATTGATGTCCAAGTGGGTTCGATAAAATGAAGGAATATACAGTAGTCAATATATTGGATATGCTGGAAGCAATCGGAGAGGAGAACTTAAGTGCAATTCTCTCCGATTTTTCTTGTCCGAGATTGCAGCAATCTTTACTTTAACCCATAAGGCAGTAGAAATTGGAAATGCAGATATTTCTTCGACGATGAGAAGAAAACTGTCCAGATATGCACAGTTGGATGGAAATACAAACTCCTACACAGTGTCCGCCTTTTTAATCGCGCAGTTTGGGAAAAATTATGGATTTAAAGGGAATCTGGAATTGTCCGGAAATGCTTTGATGGATGATGCGTTTGAAATATTGGGGCGAGTCCAGAGAGACATAGGTGGGGGAATCGTGTATTTGGAATGCGAGGACCGACCGAAGCTTTTGGGATTTTATCAGAATGACAAAAATCGGTTTAAGATTTTTGGGGAGAGGTATTCGGATGTGGATCAGACAAAGTACGTTCAATTGTTGAAATTGTTTTAAGCAGCAGAGTAGACATATCATGAAAATAAAGCTGGCCGATAGTGTTATAAATTTCGTGCATGTTGCAGTAAAAGACATTGATTGAGGTTGATAATGGATTTGATTGAATCTTTGAAGCTGACGGCCGAACAGGCAATGGAGGCGTTGAAGGTGCCGGAAGCGGAAAAAATTAACCACAATTAACTTATACGATGAAGAAAGAAACGTGGTGAAGTATCAGACGGCATTTGATACTTCTGCAGGAAATATCAGTTTTGAAAACGAGGCATTTTTTCTGAAAAGAGAAGACGGCTACAAGTTGGCATGGAGCGATTCTCTGATTTATCCGGGATTATCCTCCACGGACAGAGTAAGGGTTTCCACCACACAGGCCAAAAGAGGAGAAATATTAGACAGAAATGGCCGTGTCCTTGCAGGAGCAGGTGTTGCATCTTCCGTAGGAATTGTACCGGGAGAACTGGAGGACAGAGACAATGCGATAGGGCAGATAGCGGAGCTGCTTACAATGGAGCCGGAAGAAATAGAAAAGAAGTTATCGGCAAAGTGGGTAAAGGATGATTCTTTTGTTCCGGTCAAAACACTGCGAAAAGTGGAAGAAATAGAATTGATGTCATTAGAGCCGGATGAAGAAGCGCTAAAAGAGCATGAAAGGCAACGGCGGCTGCTTGAGATACCGGGGGTAATGATTTCGGATATGGAAGTAAGGTCGTATCCCTTGAAAGATGCGGGGGCGCATTTGGTCGGTTATGTTCAGAATGTGACAGCGGAGGATTTGGAAAAGCACGCAGGTGAAGGCTATACGGCAAGCAGTGTGATTGGAAGAAGCGGAGCAGAGGGATTGTTTGAGAGAGAATTAAAGGGGCAGAACGGGTGTCGTATTTATATTGTGGATTCGGATGGGAATGAAAAAGAAGAGCTTGCCCGCCGTATAGCAGAAAATGGACAAGACATAAAGCTGACAATAGATTCAGGACTTCAAAAGGCTTTATATGAACAGTTTCAGAGTGATAAAAGCTGTTCAGTGGCGATGAATCCATACACAGGGGAGGTGCTGGCATTGGTAAGCACACCCTCTTATGATGACAATGATTTTATTATGGGATTGTCCAGTGAAAAATGGACGGCATTGAATGAGGATGAAAATAAGCCAATGTATAATCGGTTCCGTCAGGCGTGGTGTCCAGGTTCTGTCTTTAAACCCATTATTGCGGCAATCGGTTTGGAGTCAGGGGCGATTGAACCCAATAAAGATTATGGGAATGTAGGATTAAGCTGGCAGAAAGACGCTTCATGGGGTTCATATTATGTGACAACCCTCCATGCTTATGATCCGGTTGTTCTAGAAAATGCTTTGATTTATTCTGATAACATTTACTTTGCAAAAGCGGCATTAAAAATCGGCGCAGAGGAAATGAAAAATTCCCTGTTAAGGCTGGGTTTTCGGGAAGAAATGCCCTTTGAAGTTGTAATGGCAGAATCACAGTATTCCAACACGGAAAATATTGAAACGGAGATACAACTGGCGGACAGCGGATACGGACAGGGACAGATTCTGGTTAATCCGCTCCACATGGCATGCATCTATACAGCCTTTTGCAATAAAGGAAATGTGGTAAAACCGTATTTTGTTTATTGTCCAGATGCAGAGCCGGAATACTGGATTCCAAATGCTTTTTCTGAAAATACAACGAGCCTTGTGTTGGAGGGAAGCAAAAAGGTTATCAATGATCCACATGGAACGGGTTATGCAGCGCACCGGGAGGATGCTTTGTTGGCAGGGAAAACAGGAACGGCAGAAATCAAAGCCTCGAAAGAGGATACTTCCGGCACGGAGCTTGGATGGTTTGCTATTTTTACAGCAGAAAACACAGTGGAACATCCGATTTTGATTGTGAGCATGGTAGAAGATGTAAAGGAGAGAGGAGGTAGCGGCTATGTGGTGGGAAAAGAGAAAGAAGTTCTGGAAGGCTGGTTTGGCAAAAAAGAATAGAAAGACATATTATGAAAAGAGGAACAACTATTTTAAATTGGGATATTGGATATTTATATGCGCAGTTCTTTTAACGGGCTGTTCGAAAGAACGCAGTACAGAAGAAAGGATTGTTGTGGAAGATGTAAAAGAAGAAATGGAGGAAGAAAAAAAGAGCGGCAGGAAATGGGTTGTTGACGCATGGTTTACCGGATTTGCAGAAACCGCAGAGGGGAAGTTATATTTTTGCGTGCGTCTTGGAAGGACAGATGGTATGAACGTATCCAGTCCGTTGGCAAAGGAAATTGCGATTCATATTGTATCAGATTATAGCAATCATTTACCGGAATGTATGTCGGCAGCGGTATCGGACTAACAAAATATCCGTTTCGTTTTCTAAACGTTCCGGAGATTATAGATGTGAAACTTATCAGAAAAGAATGAGGAGCTGTCCGCCCCTCATTCCTGATAGGTATTCCATAAGTTTAAGTCAGATAGAATAGAAAAAGTAAGTTCCGTGGCAAGAGGGCCTGAAGCGAGTTTGTCGCTTTGGATATTTGTGGCAAAGAAGTAGGTGTGATTGTCCCTTTCCACATATCCAATGAACCAGCCGGAGGTATTGAGCCCATTTACTTCTTCCGTGCCTGTTTTCCCGGAAAGAATGCCTTCATCCATGGAATAAAGACGGATGGAATCTTTGACGGCTTTGATGTTTTCCGGTGCAAATCCGAACTGGTTGTAATATAATTTTGTCAGCATTTCGACCTGTTCGACAGGCGATATTTTCAATGCCGAATTGATCCAGTAAGAGGATATGTCGCCTTCAACAAGCTGGTTGCCATAGCCTATTTCCTTAACATACTCCTTTATGGAGGGCAAACTGGATTGCTGGTCAAGTGCCTGAAAATACCATGTGACGGAATTTTGCATGGCAGATTCTAAGGTTTGGTCAGCGTTCCATAGGTCATACATATAGTTCTGCCCATTCCAAGGAATCAACGATTGTTCAGGGGATATAATTCCGGATTCCAGACTGAATAAAGCACTGTATATTTTAAAGGTGGAAGCAGGGGATATACGTGCGGTGGCATATTCTTTATTATAAATCTGCCATGAATCTTCGGCTGCATCGTATAACACAAAGCTGCCATTATATCCCTCAAAAATATCGTTTAAGTCAATATATGTAACATTATGGTTCGTTTCGCTAAAGTAGTAGCGGTTATTTTCCGAAGCCTGTGTAGACAGGATCGGGGCAGTCCCTAAAAGAAAAAAAGCAATGATGATATATAAGGCGGCGCTATGCAAAGTTTTCCGGAAAGAAGCCGGATGATAATTTGCAATATTCAAAATGCGTTTTTGCATTTGCTTCATGTTTCCGCTGATTCCGGTTGAAAAAGGAAATGGCCTAAGCGACACTTTTTCTGCAAAGTTAATCAGTGTATTTCCGTAATCTTCATAGTCCCCTTCATCCAGCAGTTTTAATATGGAAGTGTCACAGGCGACCTCTCTGTCGTTTTTCATTTCTTTCAGTGAATACCATACAAGCGGATGGAACCAGTATAAGACGCCGATGACATTCATGAAATAATTTGCCAGTGCGTCTTTGTGCTTGTAATGCCCAAGCTCGTGCATCAGCATATATTTTATGCTGTTTGCATCATAGTCCGAAATCAGATGAATCGGCATATAGATACACGGTTTTAATAATCCGGCAATGATAGGCGATTTCAAAAATGCCGTACTGTAAATCGGAATAGGCTTTTTAATATGCATTTCATCTAAACATTCATAATACAGTCTGCGTACAGCCGGATTCTGTAATGGCAGCGCAGAGTTTTTCATGTTGTGAAAACGGAGCATTGATTTTGTAATTAACAATATCATGATAAAAATACCGATGCACCATAAGATAAACAGTATCAAACCGATTGTGGAAGGCGTTCTTCTGCTTACGGATATACAGAAATCGTTCATCCAGTTTGCGGTAACAGACTGGTTTGTGGGAGCAGTCTCATTAATCATATCTCCAATGGGGGATGAGGATGCATTTTTTAAGTTCCTAAACCATGCGAAAATTTGCAGGAAACGGATTGGCTGAACCGGAATAAAGGGAACGGCTAATAAGCTAAGCAATAAATACCATAAATTATACTGCATTCGGCTGGTCAGGCTATTTTTTAACAAATGTTTTGCAAGCAGGAGTATTCCGATAATAATGCTGATAAAAATGTTGCATATGAAAAACGGAATCATAAATTCTGCCACAGCGGTTTCCCCTTTCTTAATTTTTGGAAAGAAGAGAGCGGAGTTCATCAATTTCAGTTTCAGACAGCTTGTCATTGTTAATATAGGCGGAGAGCATAGCTGTAATATTGCCGTCATAAAAACGGTTGAGAAAAGTGTTGCTTTCCTGCCCTATATATTCGGCTTCGCCTACCAATGGCGTATAGACAAATACCCGGCTTTGCTTTTCGTATGATAGAACGCCTTTGGTCACTAAGCGTTTTATCAATGTCTGTATTGTTTTAGGACTCCATGTTGTCGTTTTTACTAAACGGTCTGTTATTTCATTTGTGCTGATTGGGGCATATTTCCATATAATTTTCATAACTTCAAATTCAGCTTCTGAAATTTGGGGCAAACCTTTCATTCGCAGGCACCTCCTAAAATATTACCAATGTAATATATTATAATGTAGAATGAACAAAAAGTCAATAAAAGTGTTGGCATAAAATCCTACACATGTAATAATTAAAAAGTTTTATGTGTAAGATTTAAAGCCAATAAATTAGAATAGACAAAATGTCCGCTAAAAACAGTGTTTAGCGGGTGGAACTATGTCAAGAAAAAGTACAAGTTAAACATGGACTTTTTGTCGAATCAATAGAATCCTATTTCATCGTTTTCTGCGATCATGTCTTCCGAATCATCCAATTCGGTTACCATCTCTTCACGGAACTCCTGAATCCGGATACCGTTTTTCATATTCTCCTGGGGAGTGGTAGCCACAATGGCTGTGAATCCTTACTGTATTGCAGAATGCTTCTATATATTCAAATACAAGCCTGTATGCATGGCTGTAATCCATGATACGGAACCGGCTGATCCATTCCCTTTTTATCAGGGCGTGAAAACTTTCTGTGCAGGCATTGTCCCATGGGCAGGCTCTCGCCTGAACCTGATGTCGGCGGCGGTGGCAGTCGGCTATATGGATCAGGGATTTGAAAGGAAGTATTCAGGATGCAGGAGGCGGCGCTTTTCACCGCCGCCGGTGTGGTTTATTTTGTTACAGTCACATTTTTCCCGGGCTATCCGCCGGGGGATGCGGAGGGGTTCATCAGAAACGGCGCGGCGGGGGCGAAATATATCGGAGCAAGAAAAGCATACGCAGTATACAATCAGGAGGCTCTCCCTGCTTTCGGCCGATTCGTTACCGCGTATCGGGCAGTTCCAGCGGCCATGCCTTGTTCATATTCGACAGTTCCGGCAGCTTTTCGCCCTCTTTCTTTAGACTGGGCACGCTGTTATCTGTCTGCCTGTCGGAACAGGCGGACAGGGTATTTGCTGCCGCTGCGGGATTCAGGGAACTCTATCCGAAATTCCGCTCATAGTTATCGTAATTACCGTACTGCCGCCAGATATCTATCATCATCTCATAGCGCTCCAGGGCAAGGCCTGTATAAGCGCAGTTGGAGGTAGAGAAGATATATCCTCCGCCCTCCGCCATGCCCTCCCGCAGAGATCTGAGCACGTCCTGCCTGCACTCTTCCTCTGTCCCGGTCTGCAGCAGGCCGCAGTTCACATTTCCCACCAGAGCGATTTCGTTTCCGATGATTTTGCGCACTTCGGGAATGGAGACCCCGCCCTGGGGATCCAGGGAATGGATGGCGTCCGGCCCGCAGTCCGCAATCTGCTTTACGATGGGCATGATGTTCCCGTCGGTATGCTTGATGGTGTAATATCCCATCTTCCTGTATTCCGTGATAGTCTCTTTCAGGTAAGGCACGATGATTTCGTCGAACTTTTCCGGGCTGAAAAAGGGATTCACGTTAAAGCAGTAATCCGAGCAGAGTGTGAATCCGTCCAGCAGATGCCCGCGTTCATCCAGGGCCCGGGCAAATTCCAGGGCCTGTTCCACCCGAATCTGTGACTCTTCGTTCATCTTCTCCGGCTCCTCGTACATCCGTGTGGAGAATTCCATCATCCCCTCCCCGTCGGGGATTGCCCAGGTAGGGTCGCCGTGGGCCATGATATAATACTCGTCCCCGCTCTTTTCACGAATCAGTTCCAGGAGCCACTGGGTTTCTGCCAGCCCGCCCGGATTGGGATGGACGAATATGGCGCTGTGTCCATAGGCTTTGGCCGTGTCTATGTAGAGCTGGGCCATTTCATTCATGTGCAGGCTTTTCTCCGAATGGCTCATCTGATTCCATTGGGAGTAGTAGCGGTGGGAGGGATGCACTTTCCCGAATTTCTCCATGGTCAGGAAAAACACCAGTTCAAAGGTGGGCACCTGGCCGCCTGTCTTTTCGCATTTCAATGTCCTGATAAATTTTTCACGATTTGTCATTTCCTGTCTCCTGCCTTTCCCGGTTTCTGGGTTCTATGAACCTTATTGTAGAATAGTTCCGGGACAAAATCAATAGAGGTGTTGGAGAAACTATAGCTTACTGAAAATACATATGCTAAAATAGAGGGGAGGAGGGACTGGGTGATGAGAAAATATACATTTCAGATGACAAAAGAGGAAGTCAGGGAATTATGGAGCAGAGTGATATGGGAGCAGCTGCGTGTCCGACGCTTTAGATGGCTGCTGTTTCTGGTGATATTGGCGGTGGAATGCATCCTCTTGTCCTGGCCTGGGGCGTTGACGGTGGTCGCGCTGCTCCTGGGGATATACATGGCTTTCATAGTGCGGGGCTATTTTACGATAAAAGGGCAGCTGTGCGAAAAGACCCGGACCATGTGGATAGAGGACGGCATGCTGAAAGGGAATGTGGAAGGGGAGATGTACAACGAGATTTCCTGCAGCTATATTACAGAGATCAGGATGACCCGCCATGTGCTCATGCTGGGATTTTGCGAGGCTGCAAAGACAATCAGATGGTATTCCATCCCGCTGCGCGTATTTGCGGACGAGCGGGAGAGGGACAGGTTCATAGAACTTATAAAGGACCCGCAGACAGCGGGAGAGCGCGCGGATTCGCCTGAGGAGAGCCGTGAGGCATCCTGCGGGGAGGAACAGGAATACCTCAGCCTGTCCTTTCAGGTAGGAGATGAGGAATGGGTCAGGATGATGGCAGACGCCACGGAAATCATTCAGGCGGGGACGCTGAACGAGCGGAAGAAAAATATCCTCCCCTGGATAATCCTTACGGCAGTATTCATCATGCTCCCATGCTGGGCGGTATGGCGGTACCCGGACGCGGGAAAGGTCACCCATATCGCGCTGCTCATGGGAATGTTGATTTTCCTGATGCTGCTGCGGAAACGGTCAGTGAACCCCGAGAAAGAGATAAGGGAGCGGGTCCGCAGGGGGACTAATCGGTATAGAGCAGAAGACATCTGGGAAACATCGGTTACGGAGACAGGGATACGGCAGGGCATATCGGGGAAGAGCAGCGCCACAGTGCCCTGGGATGGCCTGTTTGGCATGGTGGAGACTGAGATGGGCCTGTTCTTTTATCAAAAGGACAAAAAGAGCTTCCTTTTTCTTCCGAAATGGAGCATGGAGAGCAGCGAACAGATAGAGAGCCTGAGAGGGCTGTGCAGAGAAAAGCATCTGGAAATCCTTGCCGGGAAACGGAAGAAATATGTGCCCAACTGGGTATTTACCATATTGTTCTTCTTTGTGGCATTGGGATATATCGCGGCAAATGCGGGGCTGGCTATCTGGGATTCCCGGAGGGGCATGGACCCTGGACATCTGCCTTTTGAGGAACAGATATCGGTTTTACGTTCTTTTGGATTCGATATTTCGGCTGATATGGAGGAAAACTGGTATGGTCATATGGAAGAATATGACATAGTCACATATGTGGAGGAATATCCTTATACATGGCTGTTGTCCAATCTGGCCTGGGAGGAAAGCGCCGGGGTATTCTGGTTTGATTTTGAGGGATGGGACATCTGTACGGATTATATCACGGTTTTGGAGGGGATGCGGGAACTTGCCGCTGGCAGCATCCTGGATGATGTGAAGGACATCCGGGAAGATACGGAGGATATGGATTGGGAAAATGGTACGGGAGCCATAACCGTTTCGCTGGAATGGAGCGGGCAGGAATATTCCTGGAAAATGGATGTGGAGCATGACTGGATTGACGGAAAAGTTTTAGGGATATATAACGGCCTGCTTGAGGGGGAAAGGGATTCCGAGAGGTTCTATGCGACAGGCGACGGCGGACAGGGGGCGCTTGTATTCTACTGTACCGGGGAGTGGGCATCGGCGTTTGAGGATGCCACAGGTCTGGAGCTGGAGGCTTATACTGTGAAAGGGGAATAGTGGCCTGGACTCCGCAGAAAATCATCATGCTGCAGTCCGGCAGCAGGACCGGACTGCAGGTAAATCACATGCTGGTTCCAGAGGCCTAGTTCATCTGTTTCACAATCCTGTAATATGCCATGGAAGTCCTCTTATAGCTGAAGCAGTAAATGATAGCGAATACCAGGCAGCCTGCCGCAGTACAGCCAATCAGCAGGGCGGATTCGAAGAAGCCGATAGCTCCCAGGAGCATGTACACCATGCGCATGCCCACCGCCGTATGGAAGAATGCCCCGAACAGTGGGAGGCCGAACACCATGCTGATCTGAGTCCGGATGGTGCGCCGGATTTCCGCGTCGCTCATGCCTACCTGCTGCATGACCTCGAAATTCCTCTGGTCTTCGAAGCCCTCCGTGAGCTGTTTATAGTACATGATGATCAGCAGGCAGATCAGGAAGATGGCGGCGAAGAAGATGCCGATGAACAGCAGCCCGCCGTATATGCTTTTCTGGTCCTCCATATTGGCTCTGTGGTCATCGTATCCGGCAAATCCAGGCACCGTGTTCAGGTACTGGCTCAGGGCGGATGAGAATGCGTCGATCTCCGCGTCCTCCCCCTCAGGCCGGAAGCCGTAGAAACAGGTGTGAGAAGCCGCCCTGTCCATTCCAAATTCCGCGCATACATTTTCTACCTGCCGTTCATCCTGGAACACTGCCAGATAGAGGTTTTCAAAAACGCTGTTCGGCGCCTTTCTGCCTATGCCGCATTCGCCCAGCTCCTCCTTTACCCTGTACTCCAGCGTCCGGAAACGGACGGTGTCTCTCCCGAAATCTGCTCCGGTGCTGTAGATCAGGACTTCATCCGGGGAGAGGGATACAGGAGTTCCCTCCATCCGTTCGTATTCCTCCTGTGTCATCAGCAATACATATTTCAGGTCCCTGAAGATGTTGAACTGGTCGTCCGGAATCTGGAAAGTGTTTCCTTCCAGGACAGCGGACAGTTCAATGCTGCCATAGATTAATTCATCTTCCAGACGGACATGGTTTTCCTCTGCCAGTACGGCAGCGTTCTGCTGCAGGCTGTCGGCATCTGCTTTCGCCTCCCCGAAGCAGGTAATCTCCATTACGCGCTTAAAACCGGAGGACACGATAGTGTCCATGTCCGCATAGACCACCACCGTGCACACCGCCGTGATGATGACCATGGTGGAGAAGACGCAGATGTTGGACAGGCTGGCGGCGTTTTTCTTCATGCGGTAGAGCATGCCGGAGACAGTGGCGAAATGCTCCGGGCGGTAGTAGAACTTCTTCCGTTTCTTCAGGAAGCGCAGGACTGCGATGCTGCCGGAGGTGAACAGGAAATAAGTGCCCGCGATTACCAGGAAGACGGCCAGGAAGAAATCGGTGAAGACCTGGGATTCCAGCTTGGAGAAAAGGGCGATGAGGTAGCCTGCCCCCAGCGCGCAGAAGCCTGTGATGCTCATGGGCAGGATGTGCCGGGGCTCTTTTTCGCCTTTCCTGGACTCGCTCATGAGCTCCAGGGGGTTGGCCCGGCCTACTTGTATCAGGTTCACTGTCAGGTTCAGAGCGGTGATGAAAGCGTAGAACAACAGGCTGTCCGTGACAGCTGCGGGACTCACCGTGAACGTCACATCCACCTGCATCTTGGCCAGGTTCAGGAGCAGCAGGAAGATCAGTCTGGAGAATACCAGCCCCAGAAGGATGGCGCCTGCCATGACACAGCCGTATATGATCAGGCTCTCCCAGAACATCATGATGCCTATATGCTTCTTCTCCAGCCCCAGTATGCTGTAGAGTCCCAGCTCTTTCTTGCGCCGCTTGATCAGGAAGCTGTTGGTGTAATAGAGGAAAGGCACCATGATGATTCCCAGCAGCCAGAAGCCTATGTTGACCAGTATCAGGGTATAGACGCCCTTGGGCAGGTTGTACATGATATCGTTCTTCAGTATCAGGTCAAAGACGAAGTAGGTGAACATGGCAAAGGTGCTGACGCCGATGTAAGGGAGATAGGTGGAAGTATTCTTGCGGATGTTGGAGACCGCTATCCGGGGCAGCAGCGAGACTTTTTTCTTCGTTCCGTTCTTCATATCATGCTTCCTCCTTTGCTGTATTCTTCAGATGTTCCTTTTCCGTGTGCAGCACTGTCAGGGTATCCGATATCTTCTGGTACATTTCGTCATCGTTCAGTCTGCCGCGATAGATTTGATTGAAGATTGCGCCGTCCTTGATAAAGAGCACACGTCCTGCCCGGCTGGCTGCCTGGATGCTGTGGGTCACCATGAGGATGGTCTGGCCCTCTTCGTTCACCTCCGAGAAGATGCCCAGCAGCCTGTCGGATGCCTTGGAGTCCAGCGCTCCTGTGGGCTCGTCTGCCAGTACAATCTGGGGCGATGTAATCAGAGCCCGGGCTACCGCTGCCCGCTGCTTCTGGCCGCCGGAGACCTCGTAAGGATATTTCTCCAGGATATCCGCGATGCCGAGCCTGACGGACAGAGGGGCAAGGCGTTTTTCCATTTTGTCGTATTCGCTGCCGGCCAGCACCAGAGGGAGAAAGATATTGTCCCGCAGGGAGAGGGTATCCAACAGATTGAAATCCTGAAAGACGAATCCCAGGTTATCCCGGCGGAAAGCGCAGAGGTCCTTTTGCCGGATTCCCGCCATATCCTTGCCGGACAGTATCACCTGCCCGCTGGTGGGCTTGTCCAGGGAGGCCATGATGTTGAGCAGGGTGGTCTTGCCGGAACCGGACTCCCCCATGATGGCCACGTATTCTCCCTGCTCCACAGAGAAGTTCACATTATCCAGCGCCTGTACCTTGTTGCCGCCCAGCCGGGTGGTATATACTTTCCTGAGGTTTCTGACTTCTAATAGTGACATATGATGATACCTCCTTGTGTCTCACATTTGTTTTGTAATCACAAGATAAGGATACAAAAAAAGGAAATGGAATGCCATCGAACATCCTTACATTTCCTCTTTATAACCTTACATTTTTGCAAGCTTCAGGGGCGCGGGGCCTTTGCGGCATTTGGAATCTCCAGGATGATTTCGGTTCCGATTCCCTCCTCGCTCCGGGTCTTTACTAAGATGTTCAGGTGGTTGAAAATCTGGCGGCACAGGTAGAGGCCGATGCCGGTGGATTTCTGGTCCAGCCTGCCGTTGTAGCCGGTGAAGCCCTTTTCAAAGATGCGGGGCAGGTCCTCCGCCCGGATGCCGATGCCGGTATCCTCCAGGGAGAGCAGCACCCTCTCGCCCTGTCCCCATGCCCTGATGGAGATGCCGCCCTGGTTGGTGTATTTGATGCTGTTGGAGAGGAGCTGTTCCAGGCAGAAAGAGAACCATTTTTCGTCGGTCAGAACCTTCCACTCCATATCAGGCAGTTCCAGGCTTAAGTGTTTGGTGATAAAGGAAATGGAGTGCTTTTTGACTGCCCGGGTCAATAGGCTGTACAGGTCATGGCTCTGGAGCACCAAATCGGAAGAAATGCTCTCCAGACGCTGGAAGGTCAGTACCATTTCCGTGTACTGTTCGATTTCCAACAATTTCTCCTTCAGCAGAAAACTCTCCCTGCCCGGCAGATCTGATTTGTCCAGGAGGAGCCGCATGGCAGAGATGGGGGTCTTAATCTGGTGGGTCCACATCATGTAATAATCGCCGCGCTCGGAGGCTTTTTCGGCCAATTGCTGCCGTTCCTTTTTCTGCATTTCATATGCAAGGGACAGAAAAATGCTCTGTGCCATCTGGAAACTCTCGGCGGCTTCGATACAGAAGTCCGTCTCCTGAAGCTGCCTGGCCAAGGATTTGCTGAATAATAGTTCGCCGGAGAGAGCGTAGTGGCGGAATGCCTTTTCCAGTTCCCTGCTTTTGTGCACGTATCCGGAGCCCTCCCAGACAATCGCGATGCCCCAGAGCGTAAGGGTCAAAAGGGCGGCGTACAGAAGCTTCTCCAGATTCTTAATATGGTACAGGCTGCCCACCATAAGGAATAGAAAAATGGTCAGGGCATATAGAAGTAAAGTCGGTCTTTTTTCTCTCAGATAGCGCAGCCACAGTCTCATGGTCATCCTCCAATCTGGTAGCCAAGGCCCTTTTTCGTATAGATAGGAAGATTTGCTCCGGCGCTCTCCAGTTTTTTGCGCAGCCTTGTCATGTTCACGGTCAGAGTGTTGTCGTCTACGAAACAGTCGTTGTCCCAGAGCCGCTTCATGATGGCTTCCCGGGATACGGTCTGGCCTGCATTTTCAAACAGGAGCTGCAGGATTCGGAATTCGTTCTTCGTCAGCTCCAGCTTTTCGCCGTTCACCAGCAGGGAAGCGTCCGTCAGATCCAGAATCAGCCCCCGGCATTCCATGATGCTCGTGGGCTCCCGGAAAGCGTAGGCGCGCCGGAGCATGGCCTGAACCTTAGCCGAGAGCACCTCCGGCTCGAATGGCTTCGTCACGAAATCGTCTCCGCCCATGTTCACGGCCATGACGATGTTCATGTTGTCGCTGGCGGAGGAGACGAAGATGATGGGGACTTTGGAAATCTGGCGGATCTGGGCGCACCAGTAGTAGCCGTTGTAAAAGGGGAGGCCGATGTCCATCAGCACCAGATGAGGGGAGCAGGCGGCAAATGCGCCCAGCACATTGCCGAAGTCCTCCGCGCAGGTCACCTCATAGCCCCATTTCTCCAAATGGCGCTTTATCTCTTCCGCGATGACGGCGTCGTCCTCCACCAGCAGCAGTCTGTAGTTTGTCCGGCTTTCCGTTCCTGTATCCATGGTATCCTCCTGCCTGATTTAGGTACTGCAACAGAATCCGGGAGAGGATTCTGCTGTCAAGTACAATAGAATCCAGGAGAGGATTCTATTGTCAAGTACTATAGAATCCGGGAGAGGATTCTATTGTCATGTATTATAGCGGTTTTGTGTGGATTGTGCAAGGGGCAGGAATAGGCGGCAACATGCCTGATATTGGTGGAAAATGATTTTAGGTTGCTGTTGTTTTTTCTGAACGGATACTTTATAATGTATGCATCAGTTTATCAGGGTGGCTGTTTGGGAGGAGACAGGATGGAAGAAATTCATTCCGGGAAAAAAGTAGTGGTGGGCATGTCGGGAGGTGTGGACTCTTCTGTGGCTGCCTATCTTTTGAAAGAACAGGGATATGATGTCATCGGCGTCACCATGCAGATATGGCAGGACGGCGGGGAGGCTGCCCGGGAGAACAGAGGGTGCTGCGGCCTGTCGGCCGTGGAGGATGCCAGGAGAGTGGCCCAGACTCTGGAGATTCCCTACTATGTCATGAATTTCAGACAGGAGTTCAAACGCCATGTAATAGATTATTTCGTAGAGGAATATCTGCAAGGACGTACACCGAATCCCTGCATCGCCTGCAACCGCTATGTGAAATGGGAGGCGCTTCTGCGCAGGAGCCTTGCAATCGGGGCGGATTACATAGCCACAGGACATTACGCCAGGATTGCCAGGCTTCCGAACGGGCGGTTTTCCATCCGCCGCTGCGTAAATGACAGGAAAGATCAGACCTATGCCCTCTATAACCTGACACAGGAGCAGCTCTCCCATACCCTCATGCCTGTGGGAGAGTATGAAAAGGAAGAGGTGCGCCGCATAGCGGAAGGCATCGGCCTGCCTGTGGCCCGCAAGGCGGACAGTCAGGAAATCTGCTTCGTGCCGGATGACGACTACGCAGGCTTCATCGACAGGGAGGCCGGAGACCGGGTGCCGGGAGAGGGGAACTTTGTGGATGAAAACGGCCGGGTGCTGGGCCGCCACAAGGGCATCACCCATTATACCATCGGTCAGCGCAGGGGCCTGGAGCTGCCTATGGGAGAGAGGGTCTATGTGACCCGGATTCGTCCGGACACCAATGAGGTAATCATCGGACAGAATGAGGATATCTTTACCAAAGAAGTAATCTGTGACAGAGTCAGCTATATGGCGATAGAGGATTTGGAAAAGCCCATGTGCGTGCGTGCGAAGATTCGCTATAACCATAAAGGCGAGTACTGCAGGATAGAAAAGCTGCCGGATGGCCGTATAAGGGCGCTCTTCGAGCAGCCGGTACGGGCGGCGACTCCGGGACAGTCCATGTGCTTTTATGATGGGGAATATGTGCTGGGAGGCGGCATCATTGTATCAGGGACACCGCGGCAGATTTAATCGCTGGTGAGTATAGGAAAGCCGGCAAAATTGACAAAAGGCGCACAGGGAGGCCCGTATCCGCCATGAGACAGGCAATTTCCGCGCAGGAGAGCATATCATTAAGAAGACAGATTATTGTTAGAGAAGAGGGAAGTTATGGATTTTGCTTTTCGTGAAAGGACACCCTTTAAAAGGAACCGCTTCGGCTCCGTGACCGGGACTATCGTGGAACTGGTGCCCACCCAGGTGGGGAACCGCCGGGCCGATGGCTGCATGCTCTTTGCCATGGTGGAGGATATGGATGGGAATATTGTGAATTTCGTCGTGACTCCATCTACTTATGTAGTGGATTTTGAGACCCTTTCCGTGGGGATGCTGTGCACTTTCTGGTATTCCATGGACGCGCCCATGCCTTTGATTTACCCGCCTCAGTACAATGCTGTGGCAGCGGCCCGGCAGAAGAATGGGCGGATGGTGAATGTGGGGTATTATGATGCCTCATTTGTGAATGAAGACCAGACCCTGCAGCTGAATCTGGACAGGAGCGTGGATGTGCGGACTACCAACAACCAATACTTTCAGGGAAGCCCCGCCAACCGCAATCTGGTGGTGACCTATGACAATTCCACCAGGAGCATTCCGGCCCAGACCACGCCTTTGAAGATAGTGGTTCTATGTGACTTCTGTGGGAAATAGGGAGCACGTTAAGATAAAGAGAGGAAGAAATAATGTATTTCAGATGTAAAAACTGCGGCGGCAATGTAGTATACAGCCCGGAGAGACATGGGATGTACTGCCCTTTCTGCGAGAGTGAGGGCAGCGACGAGAGGGCGGAGGGCCAGACAGGTGCGCTGACCCTCTGCCCGAACTGCGGCGGCGAGGTGGAGGTGCAGGAGCATACTTCGGCTACGCGGTGCCCTTATTGCGACAGTTTCCTGATCTTCAATGAGAGGGTGGAGGGCCGGTACGCGCCCCGGATGATGATTCCTTTCCAGATGGGAAAGGAGAACTGCAAGAAATCCCTGCGGGAGAAGTTCAGGAAATGCCGGTTCGCCCCGACGGATTTCCTCTCCGAGGCGCGCCTGAGCGGCATGCAGGGAATCTATGTGCCCTATTGGTTCTATGATTATGCAACCGTCTGCCATTTTCAGGGAGAGGGGACAAAAGTCAGGGTATGGCGGTCCGGGGACAAGGAATACACGGAGACCAGTGTCTTTGCCGTCCGGCGCAGCATGGACATCGGCTTTGAGAAGATTCCCGTGGACGCCTCGGAGCAGATGCCGGACGACGTGATGGATCTCATAGCGCCGTTCCAGTATGGGCAGATGGTGGACTTCAAGCCGGAGTTCATGTCCGGCTTTTACGGAGAGAAATACAACATGTCCTCAGCTGAAGTGGAGAACCGGGCCAGGGCTTTGATGAAAGAGGATGCCGCGAAGCTTCTCAGGGAAAGCTATGCGGGATATAATACCGTGCGCACCATGAGCGAGGATATCTCCGTGCGGGACAGCAAAGTGGCCTACGGCCTGCTGCCGGTGTGGAAGTACATCTACCGGTATAAGGAAGAGGAATATCCTTTTTATGTCAACGGGCAGACCGGGAAAATCGTGGGGACAGCGCCTTTTTCCAGGGCAAAATTCCTGGCGTACACAGGTACGCTGTGGGCATGCCTGACGATTGTCCTGGCGCTTCTGGAGATATTTTTGGGCCTGCTGTAAATAAAAGGATGCCATACGTAGCGGAGGAAAGAGATGGAAGAGGATTTTAAGAAAGAGGCAAGGAAGCAATATCTGCACTATTTCCGTTTTTGGTTCCTTTCGATAGGGATTCTGGCAATTGCCTGTGTGGCGATGGCGATTGCGAACCGGGGGAAAGACGGGGCCAGGACGAACAACGAGGCGCCTCGGGAGAGGGTATATGACTACGCGGACGTGCTCACGGATGCGGAGGAGGCAGACCTGCGGGAATACATAGCAAAGATGGAGGGAAAGCTCCATATCGATATCGTGCTGGTGACATTCAGCCAGTCCGTGGAGGGAGAAGAGGCCATGAAGCGGTACGGCCTGAGGTCTGCGGACTGGGAGCAGAATATGCGCGATCTGGCAGACGATTTCTGGGACGAGAACAAGTTCGGCTATAATAAGGGCTTTGAGGGAGACGGCGTCCTGCTGCTGCACAACTGGTACGAAGGGCAGAATGGCGAGCATCTCTCCACCAGCGGCAGGGTGGAACAGAGATTCAGCCTCCGGGATATCGATCAGGTACTTTACGCGGTGGACGACTATTATGACACGGATCCCTACAGGGCTTACAGGGCATATGTAAACGAGGTCTGCAGGCTGATGGACGACTCCCTGTCGCTTCCCTTTTCATGGGGGCTGGTGGCTGTCCTGCCGGTTATCGCAGCGGTTTTTTATGCAATAAGCGGTTCCCATCAGAAGAAAGCGGAGAACACAGTGGCCGTGAATGCCTATGTGGCAGACGGCAGGCCGCAGATACGAAACAGAGAAGACGCGCTGCTTCGCAAGAATGTAGTCACCAGAAAGATAGAGACCGGTTCCGGCGGAGGAGGGGGCGGCCGCAGCGGAGGCGGAGGCCACCACACCAGCAGCGGCGGGGCCAGCCACGGGGGCGGAAGCCACAGACATTAATGGAAGGTTTCAGAATCGAATATAAAGGGGAGCATCTCAAAAGAAAAGAGGCAGAATAAGAATGAAAGCAAACTACCATACGCATACATGGAGATGCATGCACGCTTCAGGGACGGAAAAGGAATATGTGGAGAATGCCATCAGGGCCGGATTGGAAATCCTCGGCTTTTCCGATCATACGCCTTATCCATATCCCAAGGACTATAGCTCAGGCATGCGCATGCGGACGGATCAGCTGGAGGACTATGTGGACACGGTCCTGGCCCTGAAGGCGGAGTACCGGCAGGACATCGAAATCCATCTGGGGCTGGAGGTGGAGTATTATAAGGACTATTTCCCAAAGCTGCAGAAGCTGGCGGCGGACTATCCCATCGAATATTTCCTGCTGGCCCAGCATCATTTGGGCTGCGAGATGTATGGCGACTGGAGCGGGATGCCTACGGATGACCCCGAGACGCTGCGGGCCTATCGCACGCAGACCACAGAGGCCATGGAGACGGGATGCTTCACCTACTTTGCCCACCCGGATCTCCTGCGGTTCATCGGGGATGAGGGTGTCTATGAGGAAGAGATGCGGATACTCTGCCGGAGGGCCAAAAACTTATCCATACCGCTGGAGATTAATTTCCTGGGGATTCATGAGGACAGGCATTACCCGGACGAGAGGTTCTGGAAGATTGCCGGGGAAGAGGGCTGTGAGGTGGTGTTCGGATTGGATGCCCATGATCCGGAGTCATTTGGCCGCCCTGAGATAGCGCGGGCGGCGGAGGAGATAGTTAAGAGGAACGGACTGCTGCTGAGGGATACGGTGGAGTTTCGGAGTCCGGTTTGATGAACAGAAAACAGATTAGTCAACAAGATGTACAAACAAATCTGCAAGGAGGAAATCATATGAGGCTAGTCACGCAGACACATATCACGGCGGAGACTTTCGGAGATGAGGCCTGCATCCCGATTCTGAAAAAAGCGGGCTTCGAGGCTTTGGACTGGTCATTTTTCGGCATGGAACAGGGAAAGGGGATCTGGTGCACCGATGCATGGAAAGAACATGCGCTGCGTCTGAAAGAGGTTGCCGCCCAGTGGGACATCGGCTTCTCCCAGGCCCATGCGCCATTCCCCTCTTCCAGGGGAGAGGAAGTCTATGACAGGGAGATCCGGGAAAGGATTCTGCGCTCCGTGGAGGCGGCGGCCCTGATGGGAGTGCGGAATATCGTTGTGCACCCTAAGCAGGAGCTGGAGTATGCCGGGAATGAAGAGAAGCTGTGGGAGGAGAACCTGGAATTCTACCGCAGCCTGATTCCCTATTGCGAGGAGTATGGAATCCGCATCTGCGCGGAGAACATGTGGCAGTGGGACAGAAAGCGCGGCTATATCGTGGACAGCGTCTGCGCCAGGCCCGATGAGTTCTGCAGGCTGCTGGACGAGCTGGACAGTCCATGGATTGCAGGCTGCCTGGATGTGGGCCATTGCGCGCTGGTGGGCAGGGAGCCCCAGGATGTGATTCGTGCCATGGGCTCCGGGCGGCTCCAGGCTCTGCACATCCACGACGTGAACTATGTGAGGGACTGCCACACAATGCCTTTTATGGAAGATTTGGACTGGGAGGCCATAACCGGAGCTCTGGCTGAGATTGGCTATGAGGGAGATTTCACGTTGGAGGCGGACGAATTTCTGCGCAGGCTTCCTCCAGAACTGATGCCCGAGGCCGGCTGTCTGATGGCGAAGACGGGCCATTATCTGATAAAGCGCATTAATGAGCAGGGACTGCGTTAATCCGCTTTTGAAATTTCAGGAACACAAAAAGCACCCGAGGTGAGAGCCGGGTGCTTTTCGATTCTATTGCTTATGGATTATAGGTTCTAAAGTCACGCCATCTCATTGACAGCTTTGGCAATGCGGGAAACCTTGTGGGCAACGTTGTTCTTGTGATAAACGCCCTTGCTCCCGGCTTTCTCGATGACTTTCGTAGCAGCGGACAGCTCTGCAGTGGCAGCAGCCTTATCGCCGGCAGCGATAGCGGCATAAACCTTCTTGATAGCGGTCTTGACGCCGGATCTGACGGCCTTGTTCCTGTCAGCCTTTGCACGGTTCACCAGAATTCTCTTCTTCGCAGATTTAATGTTAGCCAAGTCGTACACCTCCAATTGTATACAGAATTAAATTAACGTTTCACTTTAGCCAGACACGGAGGACTATCGTAAACACATAAAGATAGTTTAGTAAATAATAGAATATTTGTCAAGACATAATCTGAGAAAAATTGTCTAAAATAAGAAATAAAAGAATGAGAGGGTGCAGTGATGGAAAATTTTCAGATGAGAACGGATTTGGCGCTGGAGGCAAGGGAGAGCATCAGCGAGGCGGACAGCGAGCTGCGGGGCGTCAGAGTGGAGGAGTACTATCACGAGGAAGAGGACATCCGGGTGACAAAAGTAATGATTGATACCAAAAATGCGGCCAAAGCCATGGGAAAACCCATGGGCATCTATGTGACCATGGAGGCGCCTGCCATGGTGGAGCCGGACGAGGACTATCACAGGGAGATTTCCTGCCGTTTGGCGGAGGAAATCCTGGAGCTTCTTCCGGGGGCGGACAGCGAGCAGTCCGTCCTGGTGGTGGGGCTGGGCAACAGGGAGGTGACGGCGGACGCGCTGGGGCCCCAGGTAGTGGACAATCTCTTCATCACAAGGCATATCGTCAGGGAGTACGGAACAGCCGCCTACAATTGCAGCAAAATGAACCAGATCAGCGCGCTGGAGCCCGGCGTCATGGCAAAGACCGGCATGGAGACGGCGGAAATCGTGAAAGGCGTGGTGGAAGAGACCAGGCCCGATGTGCTGATTGTAATAGACGCCCTGGCGGCCCGGAGCACGAAGCGCCTGAACCGTACCATCCAGATAACCAATACGGGGATTCAGCCGGGCTCAGGGGTGGGGAACCACAGGAATGCCCTGACTTTGGAAAGCCTCGGGGTGCCTGTGATAGCCATCGGCATCCCTACGGTGGTGGACGCCGCCACCATAGTGGGGGACGCTCTGGAAAAGATGCTGGAGGAGGACAAGGACCTGGAGAATGTGAAATATAAGGAAAAGCAGCGGCTGCAGTTCGCGGAGCTGAACAATATGTACATGACGGGCAAGGATATCGATGCTGTCATTAAACGGGTCAGCTTCACCGTATCCGAGGGAATCAACATCGCCGTCGGGGAGACTTTTATGACAGAATGACCACATTCAGGGCATGGAGCGGCATAGACGGGCATATAAATAGGAGGAGGGTGGCCCGGGGCCGGAAAGGAAGTGCATTGCCGTAGGATGGAAGAAAAGCATTCCAGGAAAGCTTTTGGCGGAAAAAAGGCAGGAAAACTCATTTTGCTGGCATTTTTGATTCTCGGTATACAGGCGGCGGCAAAGAGCTGCGGCGTGGCTGCTGTATCGAACGGGCAGGACACGATTGGTGAGGCCATGCTGAAAAGCATGAGCGATGAGGCCCGTATGCTGCTGTATAGTCAGTTCATGTCGGGCGTCGCCTTTGTGGAGGAGAACGGAAGAGGAACCTACTGGCTCCTGCAGGAAGAGATTGACTGCCTGTTTCCTTTTTACGGATATCTTACCGGAAATATGACAGGGGAGCAGGAGGAGAGCGCAGGGGATATCAGGACGATTCTGCTGGCGGAGGCGGAAGAGGAATCGACGCATTTACATTTAGAAGAAACTTTGCCAAAGGAGGCTCCCGCGGAGCAAAATGCGGCATCTGGCGTGGAGGGCGATGCAGCGGGAAACGGAGCCGCCGGACAGGCAGCGGACACGGAGCTTGCGGACCTTTTGCGGGCGGAGAACGAGGCGGCGATGCAGCAGGCCCGGACCACAGCCTTTCTGCCCCATGAGAAACAGACGGAGCTGGATCTGGGGCCTTTAGAGGACTATGAGACGCTGATGAGGCAGTTCTATACCATGGATGAAAATACGGTGGCTGGCAGTGACCAGTTGAATGTGCAGAAATTGATGGGCGAGGACATGACCATATCCAAGGACGCGGAAGGCCCTCAGATTCTTATTTACCACACCCATGCACACGAGGCCTTTGCGGACTCCGAACCCGGGGATATGTCGGAGACGATCATGGGCGTGGGAGAACGGCTGACCACGATCCTGACAGAGCAGTACGGCTATCAGGTGCTCCATCATCTGGGCCAGTACGACACGATTTCCCGGGACGATTCCTATGCCGTGGCACTGGGGGACCTGGAGGCGCTCCTGCAGGAATATCCGTCCATTCAGGTGGTGATCGATTTACATAGGGACGCCATGCCGGAGGAGACCAGACTGGTCATGGATCTGGACGGCAGGCCCACAGCCAGGTTCATGTTCTTCAATGGACTGTCCCGCACAAAGACCACCGGCAACATTTCCTATCTGTACAATGAGAACCTGGACAGCAATCTGGCCTTTTCTTTCCAGATGCAGAAGACGGCCATGGAGTACTATCCCAATCTGACCCGGCGTATTTTTCTGAGGGGATACCGCTACAACATGCATCTGCGCCCCAAGACTTTGCTGATTGAGCTGGGGGCCCAGAACAATACGCTGGAGGAGGTCATGAATGCCTGCGACCCGCTGGCGCATATTCTGGATCTGGTGCTCTCAGGCACGGGGTGAGGGAAAATCATTTCGCCGTCAGCACCCAGCCCGGGAACCAGCGCAGATATCTGACCACGAAAGAAGCCTCCACCGGCTGGCCCGAAAGCACTGGGTAGAACAGCAGGAACAGGGCAAAAGCGACCAGACCGTACAATACTCCGGCAGTGATGAAGAGGCGTCTGGGGACTTCCTTTTTCCACTGCAGCATACCGTACATGACCATGAGGACGACAAAGGCCACGCTGGGGAAATAATGGTAGATAAAGGTGACCCGGGTCACGAAGAACCAAGGCAGGTACTGGGCCAGGTATCCCACGGTCAGGAAAGCGGCGGTCCTGTCCTTTTTGGCTGTCCACAGCCATATCATGTGGAAAAAAGCCGGGATGCCCGCCCACCACACGGCCGGGTTGCCGAAAGAACTGATGCCTTCCCGTAAGCCTCCCTGGGCCGTGGTGCTGACCACGCGGGAATAGTACCATATGGGACGCCTGATCAAAGGCCATTCATACCAGGCCGAGGAGTAGGGATGGGTGGAGTCCAGTTCGCTGTGGTAGGAGAACATGGTCTGCTGGTTGTACAGCATCCTGCCTATGAGCCCTCTGTCCCCATAGTCCCGGAAAGGGAGATAGGACAGCAGATAGATGGCGGCAGGCGCTGCCACGAAGAAAATCAGGCAGAACAGCACGGTTTTGCGGACATTTCCCGGGAAAGAGCGGATGATGCGGGCATGGGAGATGCCGGAGGTTTCCCCGAGAGGATACTTTTTTGCGTAAAGATATTCGCGGTATCTTCGATACAGGGAAGAGAAGAACAACAGCGCAAGCCCTGCCCCGGCGTATATCCCTGTCCATTTGGAGGCGATGCCGAGCCCCATGCTGATGCCGCATGCGCCCAGCGGGAGCCAGGTCTTCTTTAGCGGCGTATCGTAGAAGCTTAAGGTAATATACTGATACATGAAATAATACATCAACAGCACGAAAAACGTTATGTAGACATCGATGGTGGCGATCCGCGTCTGGGCGAAGTGCATGAAATCGAAAGAAAACAGCACGCAGGCCAGAGCCGAAGAATAAGTCTGCCCGGAAATACGCTTTGCGAACAGGTACAGGACAGGCACCATGGCGATGCCGAAAAGCGTGCCCACGATGCGCCAGCCAAAGGGATTCATGCCGAAGAGGGCCACTCCCAGGGATATGAAAATTTTCCCCATGGGAGGATGGGTATTCTCATAGGAGGTGAGCCCGTGCAGGAATTCATAGGCTGTCCGCCCGTGGTAGATTTCATCGAAGTACATGCCGTTCCGGAAAGAGGGAGCTTCGGGGCATAGATCGGTCTCATCGAAAAGGGCAGGATAGTCCGCCGCATTCTCAGGCATGAGAGGCTTCCCGGCAGCATCCAGGAAGACCAGTTCCAGCAGCGAGGCCTGGGAGTCCGTAAGAGTGAGGCGGATATGCGCCATCGGCGTGTCCAGGGCAGCCTTCTGCCAGGTGAAGACCTTATTCAGGGACAATTCCCCCAGATAGGACCATTCCCTGTCCTTTTCGCTTTTCCCCTCCAGAATAAAAGTCCGTTCATGCCAGGGTGCGATGTAATAGGAAAGAGAGACAGGGGCCGCAGTCCCGAAATCCAGCGCTATGGACTGGTCCCGGTCCATGTCATAAGCGGTGACAGGGGCTTTCCTTTCACCCAGATCGTACAGGGCAAAACAGCTGTATACAGCGGTGACAGCCAGCATGCAGAGGACGTCCGCCTTTTTCAGGGAAGAACATTTGCGGGAGCCCGACGGGGGGATATCATGAAGAGGGATGGGGCAGCTGTAATGCCTGTAAGTAATGAAATAAAGAAAAGCCCCGCACAGCAGCATCCCCGCGGACACCAGCAGGATGGAGGCCGATTTCCTGTCATAAGCGGCAGGATTATAGAAGAACAGCACATCTGCCGTGTTGTAGAAATGCAGGGCGCTGAGGCAGGTATAGCAGACATAAGTGAGAGGGACAGGCTTATGGATATAGGCCAGCAACAGCAGCACCAGCGCAGGATAGAGATAGCGCTCATGCATGCGTACGGAGAACAGGAAGACGCTTACCACCATAAAAGCCGCCAGAAAAGGGTATTTCGCTTTTTCACGGCGGTTTTTCAGGCTGAGGAACAGGGTCAGCGCGACGGCGGCAGCGATGGCCAGCATGCCGAAGACGCGGTAGGGGACCCCTAAGAACGTGTTCTCCTGACTGATCCAGTTCAGGCCGAAGAGCCCCCAGAGATTGCAGGCGTTCACAGCGGCGTAAGGGTAGGAACCTAAGGTGTCAAGAAGCTGTGATATCACATTGGAGAGCCCGAAAGGGAGGCAGAGGATAATGACGCCCGCGGCCACGGAGAGGCATTGGAACAGGCAGTGCAGGAGTTTGGGCAGAAAAGGAGCCGCATGCTGTCCCGGTGCTTTCTTCCCGGGCAGGATATAGTCGATTGTGCCGGCCAGGAGCACAGGGCCCAGCAGCAGCATCTGGGGCTTGATCAGAAATCCTATGCCAAAAGCGGTGTACGCAGGATACATCTTTCCGCGCATCAGGGAAATGCACATGATTACTGCCGCCAGCGCTGTCAGGGAGTCCACCTGTCCCCACACAGAGGAGTTCAGAAAGACAGCCGGATTAAAGAGATAAGCGGCGCACAGAAAGAATGCATGGCGTACAGACAGCTTTTTTTCGGTTTCCCGTACAAGCAGCATGCCGCATGCCATGTCGCAGAGAATGGAGGGGAGCTTCAGCAGAATCAGATGGGCAGCGGAATAGCGCCCGATAGAAATAAGTCTGCCGATGCCTCCCAGGAGCCACAGCACATAGAGATATCCCGGCGGATAGTCGGAGAACGTATCCGGAGAGTAGAAACCTCCGGGCCCTGTCACACAGATTCTCTCGGCCCAGGCCGCGAAACAGGCCGTGTCGGTGCCGAAGCCTCCCGACAGGGCGGCAGAGACGAGCCTGATGAAAAGAGCGGCCCCGAACAGGGCGGCAAAGCATCCGGCGGAGGGAGCCGGACGTTGTTTCCCGGAGGCGGCAAAGCACGCTCCCATGATAAAAATTCCCGATATTGCGGCAAGGTGGATGAAAATCATAGTCTTCTGCTTCCTTTTTTATACTTGATAATGGATTTACAATCATTTCAGATATATTTTTAGATTTATTATAGCAAAAAAAGTGGTAGAAGAAAAGGTTTTGTGTTATACTAGTCAAATGTGAGTTAGTTCGATGCTATGGTACTTTAAGCTGGGGTAGGATACATGTGCGCGTTTGTGAGTTTTCAGAATGTAAAAAAGGTATACAGGACTGGCGAGGTGGAAATCACGGCCCTGCACGATGTGAATTTTGAAATCGAAAAGGGAGAGTTCTGCGTCATCGTAGGCAGCTCCGGCGCCGGGAAGACCACCATTCTGAACATTCTGGGAGGCATGGACACGCTGACAGAGGGGGAAGTGTCCCTGGACGGACAGATAGTGTCCTCTTTCAACAAAAGGCAGCTGACCGCTTACCGGCGCTACGATGTGGGATTCGTCTTCCAGTTCTACAATCTGGTTCAGAACCTGACGGCGCTGGAGAACGTGGAGCTGGCGGCGCAGATCTGCAAGAATCCTTTGGACGCGGCGGCAGTGCTGGAGCAGGTGGGGCTCAAAGACAGGGAGGCGAATTTCCCGGCTCAGCTGTCCGGCGGGGAGCAGCAGCGCGTGGCCATCGCCAGAGCCCTGGCCAAGAATCCGAAGCTGCTCCTGTGCGACGAGCCCACGGGGGCCCTGGACTACAACACAGGAAAAGCTGTGCTGAAGCTTTTGCAGAATACCTGCAGGGAGGTAGGAAAGACAGTCATCGTCATCACCCACAATCAGGCTCTGACAGCCATGGCGGACCGCATCATTACGGTTAAGAGCGGCACCATCGTAAGTATGGTGAAGAATACAAATATAGTCGATATTTCGGAAATAGAATGGTGAGTCTATGCGCGGAATCAGGAAGACTACTTTCAGGGAAATCAAATCTAGTTTCGGGCGCTTTCTGGCGATTTTTGGGATTGTGGCGCTGGGGGTGGGCTTTTTCGCAGGCCTGAAAGTGACGACGGAGGCCATGGTGGCCACTGTGACGGAATATCTGGATGTACATCGGTTCTATGACTTGCGCCTGGTGTCTACATTGGGGTTCGATCAGGAGAACGTGGACTCTTTTGCCGCCGCTGCGGATGTGGAGGCGGCGGAGGGCTCCGTTTCCTTTGACGTGCTCTATGAGCTGGGAGAGGACAGGCAGGGCGTCATCAAGACCTATAGCATGCCGAGAGAACTCAACACTCTGAAGCTGATATCCGGCAGGATGCCGGAGACAGGCGCCGAGTGCGTGCTGGACAGCGGCAGTTTCGGAAAATCTGTGATCGGCAGCACGCTTCGCCTGTCGGATGACAACGCGGAGGAGGACCTGGAACATTTTTCCCAAAAAGAATATACCATCGTGGGGCTGGTGCAGTCGTCTCTGTACATTCAGTTCGAGAGGGGCAATACCATTCTGGAATCAGGGCGGCTGGACGGTTTCGCCTATCTGGGGCCGGAAGGATTCGGCGTGGATTATTTCACGGAAGTCTATGTGAGCTTCCGGCAGGATTACGGCCTTTACAGCCAGGAGTATGATGCTTTTATCGACGGGAAAGAACCGGTCTGGGAGCAGATTGTGGAGATACAGGCCCGGGCCCGGTATGAGAGAATCTTCAGCGAGGGAAATGAAAAGCTGGCGGATGCCCGGACGCAGCTGGACGAGAACCGGACAGAAGGGGAAAAGGAGCTCGCGGATGCCGCCGAAGCCTTGGAGGAAGCGAAGAAGCAGCTGGAAGACGGAGAGAAGGCGCTGGAGGAAGCCAGAGAGGAGCTTTCGGAGGGCGAGGAGACCATCCGCCAGAAGCGGAAAGAGCTGGAGGACGCCAAGGCGACCATTGCCCGGAAAGAAGCGGAGCTTTCCGAGGGCGAGGCGATGATAGCCCCAAAGGAGGCAGAACTCGCGGAAGCAAGGACAGCCATAGACGCCAACGAAGTGGAGCTCCGCAGGGGAGAGAGGGAGCTTTCAGACGGGAAAGCGCAGCTGCGAAGCGGCGAGGCGGCGGTGTCAGTGACCAGACGGGTCATCGACGAGAGCAGGCGCCAGCTGGAGGCCCAGTTGGAAGAACTCAGGCAGAGCGGAGAAGAAATAAGTGCTTCTCTTGTGGCCAGGCTGGAAGAGGCGCTGGCGCGTCTGGATGCCGCCGAGGAAGAGCTGCGGGTGCAGGAGCAGGAGCTGGAAGCGGCCAGAGCCCGGATTGAGGAGAGCGAGCGGCAGCTGGACAGCGGCTGGATAGCCATGTCTGCGGCCAGGACCCGGCTGGAGGACGGTGAGCGGGCCCTGGCGGATGCGAAACTGGAAATCCAAAGCGGCAGACAGCAGCTGGAGGATGCCAGGCAGACTGTGGAAGAGGGCGAAGAGGCCCTCATATCCGCCGGCGAGGAATTAGAAGAGGGCCGGAAGACTCTGGCGGAAAAGGAAGAGGAGTTGGCCGGGGCGAAACAAAAATATGCCGATGGGGAAAAGGAATACCAGGATGCCAAACGGGAGTTCGATGAAAAATAGGGGACGCGGAAGTGGAAATCGCGGACGGTCAGACGGAACTGGATGAACTGACTGAGCCGGATACCTATGTGCTGGGCAGGGATACTAATGTAGGCTACGTCTGCTTTGAAAATGATTCCTCCATCGTGGAGGGCATTGCCAATATCTTTCCCGTGTTCTTCTTTTTGGTAGCGGCCCTGGTGTGCATCACCACCATGAACAGGATGGTGGAGGAGCAGAGGACCCAGATCGGCGTGCTGAAAGCCCTTGGCTACGGCGAGGGCACCATTATGTCCAAATACATGATTTATTCCGGCCTGGCGGCGTTTTCCGGTTGTATCTTCGGCTTCTTTTTCGGGACCTGGGGCTTTCCGAAAGTCATATGGTTCTGCTATGGCCTTATGTATGACGCGGATCCCATTGCCTATGTGTTCAACTGGAAACTGGCAGCGGTGTCGCTGACGGTATCGCTGCTTTGTTCCATCGGCACCACATGGCTCTCCTGCCGCATGGAACTGGCCCGGGTGGCGGCGGCCCTGATGCGTCCCAAGGCGCCGAAAGCGGGCAAGCGGGTGTTCCTGGAATACATTCCTTTCATATGGAAAAGGCTGGGCTTCCTGCGCAAGGTATCCCTGCGCAATATTTTCCGCTATAAGAAGCGCCTGTTCATGATGATAGTGGGCATCAGCGGCTGCACGGCGCTGCTGGTGACCGGTTTCGGCGTAAAAGATTCCATCGCTGACATCGGCGACAGGCAGTTCAACGAGATACAGACCTATGATCTGACTCTGACTTTAAAGGAAAACGCAGATGAAAAGATGCGGGCCGAACTGGACGGGATGGAGGATATTTCCCGGTATTCCTGTGTCATGGAGAAAAATATGGATCTGGTCTCGGGAGCGGGGGTGAAATCCATCTATCTGGTGACCGGCACAGAGGAGGGGATGGCTCCTTTCCTGAATCTTCATACCACGTCGGGGGAACAAATCGCGTATCCCGCTTTCGGCGAGGCAGTTATTTCCAATAAGCTGGCGGAGGATTATAATGTCCGGATCGGTGAAATGATAACGCTCAGGGACAGCGATTTGAACGAGATGACTGTGAGAATATCGGGAATTTATGAAAATTATCTCTATAATTACGTGCATGTATCCGAAGAAACCTGGACGGATCAGATGGGAGAGGAGCCGGAGCGCAAGACTGTCTATCTGAATCTGGTTCAGGCGCCGGAGGAGGAAAGCCCCATCCTCTCCGACAGGCTTACCGATTATGAACTTTCCGCAGAGCTGATGCGGCTGGATCAGGTGGCGAATGTGAACGTGAGCTCGGACATGGTGGAGCGGATCGGCAGTATGCTCTCTGCCCTGGACATCATTGTGGCGGTAGTCATCCTGTGCGCGGCGGGACTGGCTTTCATCGTGCTCTACAACCTGACCAATATCAACATCACGGAGAGAATCAGGGAGATTGCCACGATTAAGGTGCTGGGCTTTTATAAGCGCGAGACGAACGCTTATGTGTTCCGGGAGAATGTGATGCTGACTGTACTTGGGACGATGATGGGGCTGGGGCTTGGGTTTCTGCTGCACCAGGTAGTCATGAATGAAATCCGGGTGGATATGATCGCTTTCTATATACACGTAAAACCGATAAGTTATGTCTACAGCGCGCTGCTGACGATGCTGTTCGCCTGGATGGTGAACCTGGCCATGGGCGGCAGGCTGGAGGCTGTCAGTATGACGGAATCGCTGAAAAGCGTAGATTGATTCACAGGAGGATATGGGAAATGGAAAGGAACAGAAAAAATGAGATTTGATATGCACTGTCACACGAAAGAGGGGTCGCTGGACGGCAAGGTGCCCATAGAGGAATTCGCCGCTTCTTTACGGGAAAGGGGATTTGACGGGATGCTGGTCACGGACCACGATTCCTACAAAGGGTACCGCAGCTGGAAAGAGAGGCATGCAGGTGCCCCCGATGGAGAGTTCCTGGTGCTGAAAGGCGTGGAGTATGACACCATAGACGCGGGACATATCCTGGTGATCATGCCGGAAGGGGTGCGGCTGAAGATTCTGGAGCTGCGGGGCCTGCCGGTACAGTTTTTGATAGATATCGTCCATAAGAACGGCGGGATTCTGGGGCCTGCGCACCCCTGCGGGGAGCGATACTTAAGCATCACCAATACCAGAAAGCACAGAAACCGCCTGGCTGTGATGGACAAATTTGATTTCCTGGAGGGCTTCAATGCCTGCGAGAGCCCCCAGAGCAATGCCACCGCCATGGAAATCGCCGCCAGATATGAAAAGCCTGTCTTCGGCGGCAGCGATGCCCACAAGGAGGACTGTGTGGGCTTCGCCTATACGGAGTTTGAGGGGCGGATCGGCTGTGAGTCGGATCTGATCAGGCTGGTGAAGGAAAAAGGGCGGGAGGCCTGTACCTGCGGAGGGCAGTACTACATGGGCACCACAAAGGAGAAGATAGGCAGGATGAACAGCCTGCTGGTGCAGTCTTTCTGGTTCTACAATCATCTGGCCAGCCTCCTGAGGGCCAGAAAGCGCAGACGGGAGCTGGGCAAGCTCTATATCCGCATAAAGTGACAAAAGCTACATGTTTGTTACAGAATTATTGCAAAAGAATGCTTTTCATTAAGCTTTCTTTTTCTGTAATTCATAAAATCTTAAGGTACATTTTAGCGATAGTGTGATATACTCAATATGTAAAACGGCATCGTTTACATATTGAGTTTTTTATAAAAGGAGTATAAGAAAATGAAGCTTATGAAAAAGAGTACGATCTGCCGGCGTTTTCTGGCGCTGGCCCTGGCGGCGGCCATGACATTTTCTCTGGCGGCCTGCGGCAATTCCTCAGGCGGCGGGACAGAGAAGAAAGAATGGGTCTGGGTACCGGAATTCATCACGATTGACGATGAGAGCGTTTCTTACTACGACATGCAGCTGGTAGGGGACGGGCTTTACTATCTCTCTTATAAGTGGGACGAGGCTACCGGGAAATCCTCCGAGAGCATCTGTAAATATTCCCTGACCGATGGGAATATCACGAAGACTCCGCTGTCTTACGCGGAGGAGAAGATTTGGAATCTGAACGGGGGCGTTTTCGCCAAAGACGGCAGTCTGTACTCTGTGGCGCATGTCTATAGTGAGGATTACAGCGTATCGGAAGTCTATCTGTGCAAGTTCGACGCCCAGGGCAATCAGCTATACGCGGAGGACATGACGGATTTGGTAGGTGATAGCTATGTGGATTCCGTGGCGGTAGACGGAGAGGGGCGCATCTATGTGTCGGGGGACACCAAGGTCTGGCTGTTCGATGCGGAGGGCAGAAATCAGGGCACTATATCGCTGGATTCCGGCGGGATTCGGGCCATGGGCTGCAGCAAGGACGGCAAGATGTATGTCTGCTATTACGGCAATGACGGATACGAGCTGGCGGACATCGATTTTGAGGGAAAGAAAGTGGGCAGCACTTACGATAATTTCCCCAGCGGCAATAGTAACAGGCTGGTGCCCGGCATCGATAAGGATTTTCTTGTGCACGATGGCAGGACAGTGTATGAATATGACACCAAGAAGCAGGCGGCGGAAGAATTGTTCACATGGCTGGACAGCGATATCAACGGCAACTATGTGCAGAACTTCGGCGTGCTGGAGGATGGGCGCATCCTTGCCGTCACCATGGACTGGGAGACCAACGACAGCGGGATTTCGCTGCTGACGAAGAAGAAAGCCAGCGAGGTGCCCCAGAAAGAGACCATCGTCATCGGCAGCCTTAACGGCGGTTCCGATATCCAGTCCGCGGCGGTGAAGTTCAACAAATCCAGCGACAAGTACCATATCAGCATCCGGGGCTATCTGGATTACAACAGCTGGGACGGGAATGACTACGAGGCCTACGTGGCGGACGGCCTCAGCCGGATGAACAATGACATCACTTCCAATAACTGTCCCGACATTCTCGACTTAAGCGGCTTGAACATCAAACAGCTGGCTGCCAAGGGTGTCTTTGAGGATCTTGGAGGTTATCTGGACAAGAGCGACAAGCTGAGCCGTGAGGATTTCCTGGAAAATGTGCTGGAAGCCTATACCATAAACGGAAAGCTGATCAGCATTCCGTACAGCTTCCAGATACAGACCGTAGTAGGCAAGGGTTCGGATGTGGGAACGGATATGGGGTGGAGCATAGATGAATTGATTGCCTATGCGGATGCCCATCCGGATGCGCAGCTTTTCGATTATGTAAACAAGAACCAGATTATGATGTATCTGATGGTGTACAATGCGGATTCCTTTATCGACTGGAGCACCGGGGAATGCAGTTTCGATACGGACGAGTTCAAGAGCATCCTGAATTTCGTGAACCGGTTCCCGGACGAGGTGCAGTGGGATGAAGAGGATATGTCCACGCCCAACAAGATTCAGAAGGGAAATGTGCTCCTCTATGAGGCAAATATATATGACTTCCAGCAGATTCAGCTCTGCAATGAGATTTTCCAGGGCGACGCCTCCTATATCGGATACCCTACCATGGACGGCAGCGTGGGATGCATGCTCTCTGCATCACAGGCCTACGCCATCACCTCCAAGGGCGGGAATAAGGACGGCGCGTGGGAGTTCATCGAAGGGTTTCTGGCAAAGGAAGAGAATCCTGACAGAGGTGTCAGTTATTTCGGCTTCCCCACGATGAAATCGAAACTGGATACCTTGGCGGAAGATGCCGTGAAAGTGGAATATCATACGGATGAGAATGGGGAACTTATTCTGGACGAGAATGGCGAGGCTATCGTGATGGGCACAGGCGGCGGATTCTCCTACAGTGACGGCTGGAGCTATGATTACCGCATTCCTACTCAGGAAGAGGTAGACCTTACCAGAACCTTGATGGAGCTGGCGAAGCCGGTGACTTATTCCCAGGGGGATGAAGTCCTGAATATCATCAATGAAGAAGCGGCTGCTTTCTACAAAGGGCAGAAGGGCGTGGACGAGGTGGCATCGGTCATCCAGAGCCGCATCAAGATTTACGTAGGCGAGAATAAATAATGCCTGCGGCCTGTGGAAACAGGCGGATGGGAGTTTAAGAGTGGCTAGATTTAAAAAAAGCGGGAAAGCGCCGAAAGTTTCCGCCGAAAAACATCATAGTAAGACGACCAAAAGGATGCGCAAGATCAAGATTAGCTCGGGGGCGTATATTGCCCCCAGCTTTCTTGGGGTATTGGCTTTTTTCATCCTCCCTTTTCTGGTGGTCATTTACTATTCGCTGGTAGACAATCCGATTAGCGGAAATTTTGTGTTTCTGGATAATTTTTTCAGCATTGCAGGCAATACCGCGTTCCGGCGGGCCGTGAACAACACGCTTACCTTTTCGGCAGTGGCAGTGCCTCTGGCAGTGGTGCTGTCTTTGCTGCTGGCAATTGTGCTGGAGGCGAAGCTCCCTTTCAGGAGCCAGTTTCGGACCTTTTTCTTAAGTCCCATGATGGTGCCGGTAGCTTCCATCGTGCTGATCTGGCAGGTGCTGTTCCATTACAACGGCGCTATCAACGAAGTGCTGGTGGCGCTGGGGGGCGGAAAAATCGACTGGCTGAAGTCGGATTACGCGCTGATTGTGGTGGTCATCCTGTTCTTGTGGAAGAATCTGGGATACAATATGATTCTGTTCATGGCGGCCCTGGCCAGCATACCAAAGGATATCCTGGAAGTGGCGCAGCTGGAGAGCGCGAAGCCTCTCCAGACCTTTTTCTACATAAAGATTCGGTATCTGTCCTCCACCCTGCTGTTCGTGACAATCATGTCGCTGATTAACTCTTTCAAGATATTCCGTGAGGTCTATCTGCTGACAGGGGATTATCCCTATGACTCCATCTACACGCTGCAGCATTTTATGAACAATAAGTTCAAATCCCTGGATTATCAGACATTGTCCGCGGCGGCGATTCTGATGTCCCTGGTGATGATAGTGATTATCGGTATTCTTTTTGTCGCGGAGGACCGTTTCGGAAAGGATGTGGAAGGGTGAAGAAGAGAGCGGAAAACATGCCGGAGGCTGTCCTGGACCCGAGAGAGCGGGACAGGAGGCTGGCCTTGCGCAGGAAAAGGTTCCAGACGGCGAAGATCGCTCTGGCTACCGTGGTGGCGGCGACTTTCGCGATACTGTTCCTGATGCCCATTGTGCTGACTATCACAAATTCTTTCATGGCAGCCTCGGAGATTTCGGCCAACTATGGATCCATATTTGCCACCGATGCCAACGGCGGCAAAGTGTATATCGCGGAGAGGGTGAACCTGAAATTCATCCCCGATATGGTTTCTTTCAGCCAGTACAATACGGTGCTGTTCAAGAGTCCGGAGTATCTGTTCAAATTCTGGAACTCCGTGATACTGGTGGGACCTATCGTGGTTTTCCAGCTGATGGTGGCGTCCCTGGCTTCCTATGGCTTTGCCAGATACCGTGGCAGAATCCGGGAGATTATCTTTTTCATGTACATCATCCTGATGCTGATGCCCTATCAGGTGACGCTGGTGCCCAACTATCTGGTCAGCGACTGGCTGAACCTCTTGGATACCAACTGGGCCATCTGGCTGCCCGGCATATTCTCACCTTTTGCGGTGTTTCTGCTGACGAAGTTCATGCGCAGGATTCCGGAGTCGGTGCTGGAGGCGGCGCAGATAGACGGGGCGGGAGAATGGCAGATATACCGGAAGATATGCCTGCCCCTCTGTAAGGGTGCCATATGCTCCGCGGCCATTTTGGTGTTCATTGACTATTGGAACATGGTAGAACAGCCACTGATTCTGATGTCGGATCCGGAGCAGCATCCGCTGTCAGTATTCCTAAGCAAGATTAACGCAGGGGAAATCGGGCTGGCTTTTGCGGTGGCCACGATATACATGGTGCCCAGCCTGCTGATTTTCCTGTATGGAGAAGAATATCTGGTGGACGGAATTACGTATCAGGGCGGCATTAAAGGTTAAATTCCATATAGCATAGAGGAGAGGAAAAGCGATGAACGAGAACGGAAAGAAAAAAAGGGAATGGGTGAAGACAGCGGCCATCATATTTTTGTCGGTGATGCTGGTCCTTACCTTTTTCTCCAACACCATCATGAACTATTCCCTGCCGGAGGTGGCCACGCAGTATGTGGAATCGGGGACCATCACGGCCAAGATTCGCGGTTCAGGGGTAGTGGAGAGCGGAAATCCTTATAATGTGGAAGTAACGGAGTCCAGAAAGGTGTCCCAGGTGGCTGTGAAAGTGGGAGACCAGGTGGAGAAGGACGATGTGCTGCTGTATCTGGAGGATGCGGAGAGCGAAGAGTTGAAGACCGCCAGAGACGAGTTGGACAAGGCAAAGAGGGCATATACGGATGCTCTGCTCTCGACGGACATCACTTCTGCAGATATTCAGGCTGCCGACATGGGGATATCGGAGGAGAATTATCGCAATCAGATTACGGCTGCGCAGAATGCGGTAACGGCTGCAGAAAATGCTTTGACTGCGGCGAAAAGGGAAGAAAAAGAGGCAAAAAAACTGGTGGACGAACTGCAGAATCAATACGATGCATTTACGACCCAGATATCAATCACTCCGGAGAACAATGCTGATGTGACTGAGGAGACGAGAACTCGTGACGAGGCGAAAGCGGCGTGGGACAATGCGGCGAAAGCAGCCTCGGACAGACAGAATGAACTGACTGCCATTAAGAACGAGGTGGCAGAGCTGGAATCCAAGATAGCTCTGGTAGAAAGCCAGCTCCCCAAACCGGAGCCTACAGCGAGTCCTGAACCAAATACCGATGAGGATGCCTCTCAGGAATCCGATGCGGTGCCAAAGCAGACGGAAGAGGACGGTGAGACAGACGGCTCGGAAGCGCAGAAAGGTCTGACCACCTTGAACGCAGAAGGAAATATTGCTGAATTGGAGCAAGAACTTGTGAGGCTTAACGATTTGCTGCGAGGGGCAACAGAAAGGGAAATCGCCGCCCAAAGGGCATATAACGATGCGAACCTGGAAGCCACCAAAAGAGAGGATGAATATAAGAGGGCAGAGCAGAGGCTGGAAGACAAAAAAAATGCTGGCAGCACCGAAGCCATTATCGCGAACTTGAAGAAGCAGCAGGGTGTCATAGAGGGACAAAAGAAACAGGCGGAGATTGCATTGGCAGAGAAGACTTCCATCGTGACGGAGAGGGAGACGGCTCTTAGCGACAGGCAGAAAGATTTGGAGGAGTTGGCTGCGAGAATCGGCAAGGTATCGGGACTGGAGGGCGCTCAGGAGGATGTGGAGAAAGCGCAGAAACGGGTGGATGAGCTGACGGAGAAGGCCATCGGAGCCACCATCACAGCCCCTGTAGCAGGCACAGTGACCAGCTTAAGCGTGGTAGCGGGAGAGAGCACCGAGCCCGGGACCCCTGTGGCAGTCCTGCAGCCCGCAGGCAAAGGATTCAGCATGAGTTTTTCCGTCACCAATGAGCAGGCCAAGCGGCTGTCCGTGGGAGATGTGGCGGATCTGGTGAATGCCTGGAGATATGACGACCTTAAGGTAACCCTTGCGAACATCAAGCCAGACCCCAGCGAGCCGAGCCAGAAGAAATTGCTGACCTTTGACGTTGACGGCGATGTGACCGCAGGACAGACCCTGAATGTGTCCGTAGGCCAGAAGAGCGCCAACTATGACCTGATTGTACCCAACAGCGCTATCCGCGAGGACAACAACGGTAAATTCATCCTGATCGTGGAATCAAAGCCCGGCCCTCTGAACACGCGCTACATTGCGACCCGCGTGGATGTGGAAGTGCTGGCAAGCGATGACACCCAGTCCGCAATCAGTGCCGCGCTGTACGGCTACGAATTTGTAATCACCACCTCCACCAAGCCTGTGGAGGCCGGAAAGCAGGTCAGACTGGCGGAAGGTTGAGTGGGAAGGAAGGCAGTCCATATGAAGAAAATAGTACTGGGCATAACAGGGGGGATTTCCTTTCTCGTCTTCCTGATTCTGCTGCTGGTGTCGAACCGTCTGGGACGCAGCCAACTCACCCAGACAGTGGCGGAGAGGTGGAGCAGAGACGGAGACGTCTCCCAGGTTAGCTGCTTTTTCTCCGTTGCTTCTGGCATTACGGAGGATCAGATTATAGAATTTGAGCATACTGTTGACAGTGCCCTGACAGAAGCCTCTGTAATCCAGGAATCGGAGAATCCCGGCGCCAGGCTCTGGGCAGACGCTTACAGCGCGGATGGACAGGTGACGATATCCAATGACAAGACGAGCCTGACGGCTGATGCCATCGGCATAGGCGGTGATTTTTTTCTGTTCCATCCCTTGACTTTGCTGAATGGAGCCTACTTTTCGGGCAATGATCTGATGCAGGACTACTGTGTGATAGACGAGGACGCGGCCTGGCAGCTGTTCGGCTCCAATGACGTGGCGGGAATGACGGTCTATATCGGCGGCGTTCCGCATATAGTCACAGGGGTGGTCCGCAGGCCCTCTGGACGTCTGGCGGAGGCCGCAGGTCTGGACAGCACGGTGGTGTATGTGTCCTACCAGACGCTGACGGAACTTGGCGACAGCCATGGCATCAACCACTATGAAATAGTGATGCCTGACCCTGTGACGGGTTTTGCTTATAACTATATCAAGGAAAAGCTGGGCACCGATGAGAAAGAGGTGGAGGTGGTGGAGAATACTTCCCGCTATTCGATTCTTTCGAGGCTGAAGCTCATCGGGGAATTCGGCACGCGTTCCATGAACGGGAAAGCCATCATCTATCCCTACTGGGAGAATATCGCGAGAGGATATGCGGATATCCTGATGGTGCTGACCCTGTTCGGCATTCTGTTCCTGGCGTATCCGGTGGTTCTGGCAATCGTGCTCTTCTGTATCTGGTGGCGGCATAAGGGCTGGACCATGAAAGATGTCTGGCATAAGCTCCTGGATTTAGGAGAGCGCAGGATAGAGAAGATGCGCGGGGCCAGACAGGACAAAAAGCAGGGGGAAGGCAGGAAAAAAGGGCGGAAAAAACGCAAAGGGCGCAGAAAGCATGAACTGGATGAGTCTGAGGCTGACATCGAAGAGAGTCCCGAAAAGCCTGAGGAGTCGGATGGAGCGGAGAACCCTGACCGGCAGCCGGACGGGGGATCCGCACAGCAGGGAGGCGATGCGCCTTTGGAAAATGGACGCAAAAGGAGGAAAGGCTTTTGGCGCAGGCGGGGCAGGAAGAAGGATGAGGAGGAGTTATGAAAAGAAATAGGTGGAAGAGGGTATTGGGCCTGGGGCTGGTATGCGCTCTGACAGCAGGCCTGTGCGCCTGCGGAAATGGCGGCAAAACTAAGAATGCCGCGCTGGCAAAGGAAAATGTGTATAAGGTCCAGGAAATCGCTATGCCGGATATGGGAGGAGACGATTATAATGTCTATGCCTCTGCACACAGGGACGGATATGTCTATCTGATGGCAGAGGTGTACCATTGGGACAGCAGCGATGCCACAACGGATATCCGAGTGGTATCCATAAAGGATGACGGCACGGACGTACAGATGAGTCAGCTGGAGATTCCGGAATGGGAGTCCCGGATTGATTCGGATGCCGTGTCGAATACAGAACCGGAAGGCGGAGAAGCAGTACCTTATTCAGGGATGAGGACATCCTCCGAGGAAGATCTGAACACCGGGGACGGAGAAAATCCTGAAGAGGCAGCAGAAGGGGATGGGAATTCCGAGGGGGAGGCTCAACCTGAATCAGAAAGAGAGGGAGACACCGGGGGAGAGGCACAACCTGAACCGGAGGGAGAGGAAGGAACCGGGGGAGAGACGGAAACGGGAGACGACCCTGAAGGAGCGGAAGAGCCTGCAGGCGAAGGGGATGCCGAAGGAACAGAGGACATTGACACTTCCATGGCGGTGGAGCCGGACATGCCCGTCGATACCTGGGAGAATTCCAATTATAATAACTACATCTTTGGCGCCGACGGCAGGATTTATGCCATCAGGTACTATTCTTACAGTGACTATGCCAATGACACCTATATCGACAAGAATTATATCGCCAGCTGGAACAGCGATGGAAGTTTCCAGTGGGAGAAGGAACTGGAAGGAATCCGGTCAGAGGAGGAGTATGTCTATATCAATGTCATGACGGCCTCCCCGGACGGCAGCGTGACGATATTGCTGTCCGGCGATAATGCCTACAGACTCACAGTGGACGCCCAGGGAAATATAGGCCCAAAGGAGCCGCTGTCGGAGGATACCGGCAAGGTGTTCAACAACTTTGACCGTGTCATTGATAGAGGAGACGGTACTTTCTTTGTGCTGTATTATGATGAGAATGACTGGACCAAGGAATATATCGCAACTTATGATCCGGCCACAGATACGCTGGGTCAGCCTGCCCCTTTGCCGTCCAATTTCGGATACAATGGGTACAACAACATGAGCGTGGGACTGAATTCCGATTTGGTGTGCAGCAACGGCGATGGGATTTTTACCTATAAGATTGGCGATGAGGCCCTTGCCCAGAAGATGAACTTCATCAATTCCGATCTCTGTATAGGAAATATCTCCAGCTTAGTGGAGCTGGACGGGAACACTTTCCTCGCTGTGTACTATGAGAACTATGAAGACGGCATGAAAGCGGGCCTGTTTAACTATGTGAAACCTGAGGATATCCCTGACAAGGCCGTCCTGGTGCTGGCAGGCAGCTATGTGGACGGTGATGTGGAGAGACGGGTCATAGAGTTCAACCGCAACAGCGAGGAATACCGCATCGTAGTGAAATCCTATGATTCTTTCAACACATACGATGACTGGCAGGCGGGATATACACAGCTGAACAATGATGTCACCACCGGCAATATGCCGGATATCCTGATTACGGATGGGCTCCCTGTGGAGAACTACGTGGCCAAGGGGCTCCTGGAGGATATTGGCAAGATGATCGAGGAGGACGAGGAACTGTCCCAGGTGGAATACGTCCAGAATGTCTTTGACGCCTATTCCGTGGACGGAAAGCTCTACTATGTGATTCCCTGCTTCACGGTGAGCACCATGATTGGAAAGGAATCCATCGTGGGCGACAGAACCTCATGGACCATGGCGGATATGCTGGAACTGAAAGCGAGCCTGCCGGAGGACACCCATATGATGGGGGAACTGACCAGGCAGGGCTTCTTCTCCACCATGATGCAGTATTGCGGAAGTGATTTCGTGGATGTGGATACGGGAAAATGCGATTTCGACACCCAGAACTTTATCACCATGATGGAGTTCGCCAAAGAGCTTCCGGAGGAGCTGAGCGAGGACTATTACGGCGAGGATTACTGGGCCACCTATGAGTCCCAGTACCGTGACGGAAGAACCATTCTGAGCGGGATGTCCATCGGAACCATCCGGGATACCAATTATATGATTAACGGTTACTTTGGCGGAGATGTGGCTTTCATAGGGTTCCCCACAGAAAACGGGTCGGGCTCGTATGTCTCGGCCACCGAAAGCTATGCGATTTCCAGCAAGTCCCGCAATAAGGAGGGCGCATGGGAATTCCTGAGGTATTACCTGACGGATGAATACCAGTCCGAGATTTCGTGGGGGATGCCTGTCCAGAGGAAACAATTCGACGAGATGGCAGGGAAAGGCACAGAGCGCCCTTATTATCTGAATGAGGACGGCACCAAGGAAGAATACGACGACTATTTCTACATGAACGGTGAGGAAATCAAGCTGGATCCCCTGAGTCAGGAACAGGTGGAAAGAATAGTGGGCTTCATTTTATCCGTTGACAAGTGCTATTACTACAATGAAAGCATCATGAACATCATTAACGAGGAGATGGACGCGTTCTATACCGGCCAGAAGACGGCTCAGGAGGTGGCGAAGACCATCCAGAACAGAGCCCAGCTCTATGTGGACGAGAACCGCTAAGGGATGATAAAAAGCGAAAAAAGGAACTGTCGATTGTCGGTGGTTCCTTTTTTTGCACCGGGCAGAGAGATTCTGACTGATTGGAGGGAAAAAGAAGATGGAAAGATTAAAAGGGCCGGATATCCGGGTAGAGGGAGAATTGTCTTACCGTATCTTAAAGAATTACAGCAGGCTGGAGGACATGTTCTATCATCCGGAAAATCTGTTCGGTGAAGACGGCTGGCCGGGCGATAAGGTAGGGCGCGTCTATCTGTCATGGATTCTGCTGTGGAAAGCCATGGGGAGAAAGCCCGCTTATCTGGAGGAGTTGCGGGATGCCATCGACAGAAAGATGAATGGCAGCGGGTATTTCGGGGAAATATTGCCTCCAGGGGAGGCAGATGAACAGCAGCTGTCCGGGCATAACTGGTTTCTCCGGGCGTTGCTGGAGGAATATCTCTATACGGGAGACCCTGTGGCCGCGGAGCGGGCAAAGCGGCTGGTGAGCCAGCTTTATCTGCCGCTGAAAGGGATGTATCGTTCCTATCCCATAATGCCGGACGGCAGAAACCGTTCCGGAAAGGCCAGCGGCGAAATCGTGGGAGTGAATCAGGATGGCTGGAGGCTTTCTTCGGATATCGGTTGTGCGTTCATGTCACTGGACGGACTGAGCCAATATTATGAAATTTTCCGGGAGGAGGAGGTATGGGCCCTGCTGGAGGAAATGCTGGAGCGATTCAAGACGATTGATTTTGTGGGCCTTTCCATGCAGACCCACGCTTCCCTGTCAGCTATGCGGGGCGTGGTCAGATTGTACTGCTGCAGGGGGGAAAAGCCCCTGCTCGACTTTGCGGAGGAGTTCTTCCGGCTGTATCGGGACAAGGGCATGACAGAAAACTATGGGAATTACAACTGGTTCGGCAAGCCTTACTGGACAGAGCCCTGTGCCATAGTGGATTCCTATCTTCTGGCGGTCATGCTGTTCGCGCAGACGCGAAAAAAGGAGTACGCGGACTGCGCCTCCCGGATATGGTTCAATGGGCTCGGACATGCCCAGCGCTCAAACGGCGGTTTCGGATGTGACAACTGTGCCGGGGCCGGGGAGGACTGGGACAGTCTGTCGGTAAGGAAAGCGGAATACGAGGCATACTGGTGCTGTACCATGCGGGGCAGTGAGGGGCTTGTCAGGGCAGCGGAGAATGCTGTACTCAGAGGAGGAGAGGATATTTTCATTCTGAACTATTTTCCCATGGAATATCAGGATAAGGGTATCTCTCTGAAGATGACGACAAGGTATCCTTATGAAGGAGAGGCAGCGCTGGAGGCGGAATCGGCATCCTGGAGTACGCTTTATTTCTATTTTCCGGAGGGGACGGATAGGGACAAGGTCAGGATACTCCGGAACGGTTCTTTGGAAGAGCTTGTTTGGGACGGCGGCTTTTGCCATGTGGCCGTATCCGGGAAAATCAGTCTGCGCATCTCATTTCCGATTGAAATGACACAGTGCGAAAGCAGGAATCATCAGGGCTATCTGTCGCTCTGGCATGGCGATTTGATGCTGGGAACCGTGAAAGGGGCTGACGATGGCGGAAAGAGAATGCTGCCGGCAGGAACTCTGAGGGCGGTTTCTCTGGGAAAAGGCTGCTACCGGATTGGGGAGTGGGAAGCAAAGCCTATAGACAGGACGATTTACTGTGAGAAGGAAACCATGCTTGAAAATAAGCTTCAAATATTATATGCCGATCAGCGGGAATGGTCTGATGAATGATTCCTGCCATATGCAGGAGTATCAGTCCAGCGTGACGGGAATCCCCATTTTCTCCAGATAAGCTGTCAGGTTGAGTTCATGCCCATGGTCGCGCAGCCACTTGCGGTATGTCTTGTGCTCCGGCATAATACCTGCCACCATGTCCCAGAAGTCCTTGGAATGATTCATATGGGTCAGGTGGCAGAGTTCATGGACTACCACATAATCAAGTATCATGGGCGGGGCGAATATGAGCCTGTAGTTGAAGGACAGGGTGCCCCGGGAGGAGCAGCTGCCCCAGCGGCTCCTCTGGTCCCGGACCGTGATGGAAGTATAATTTCCCCCGGTCAGCCGATGGTAATAGGCCACTCGGCTCTCGAATTTTGCCCGAGCGGCATTCCTGTATCTTTTTTCCAGTATCTCCAGCCGTCTGCTTTCCGCTGCGGCTATGTCCTCTCCCTGTGCTGGCATCTTTGGTTCCGGCTCCTTTCTTACACCATCTGCTTATCTATGTCTATCACGGTAAAATAGTTCGGGTTATCCTTTTGTACCCGCTCTCTGATGCGGTTGGACAGCTCTCTGTCTGGCAGGGGAAAGTCGTAGGGCGTCACCACATCGAAGATCAGGTTGGTGTGGGTAGGGCCGGTGACGATCCGAAAATCGTGCATGGTGAGCGATTCGTCGATTTCCGACAGATAGCCTTTGACCAGAGTCCGGAGGCGGGCGGTCTCCTCATCGCCTGTACAGACGGGATCCATATGTATCACCGCGTGGCATTTCAGGCTGTCCCGCAGCTCATGCTCGATGGTGTCTATGGTGTCATGGAGGGCCAACAGCTCTCCGTCCGCCGGGACTTCCGCATGGAGGGAAATCAGCACTCTGCCCGGCCCGTAATTATGGACAATCAGATCGTGGATGCCCAGGACGTCGTCATAGGACATGACGATATCGCTGATCTGCTGGACGAATCCTTTCTCCGGAGCCTGGCCCAGCAGAGGGCTTATGGTGTCTTTCGCTGCGTTGAAGCCCGCGTAACAGATGAACAGGCCTACCAGGACGCCGCACCAGCCGTCTATGGCCAGCCCCGTGAAATGGGCGATCACAGTGGCGGCCAGCACTACCGAGGTAGCCATCATGTCGCTTAAGGAGTCGGTGGCGGTGGCCAGCATGGCGGCGGAATCCAGCCGCTTCCCCAGCTTTCTGTTGTACAGGAACATATAGCATTTCACCAGAATGGAGCAGAGCAGGATTGCCAGCACCATGGGAGAAAAGGCCAGATCCTCCGGGCGGAGGATTTTTGCCACGGAAGATTTCAAAAGCTCCACGCCCATGAGCAGGATGACGATGGAGACCAGCAGGCCGGACACATATTCGATGCGCCCATGGCCAAAGGGATGGGTGGGATCCGGCTTCTGGCCCGCCATCTTGAAGCCGATCAGGGTGATGATGGAAGAACCGGCATCCGACAGATTGTTGAAGGCGTCTGCGGTGATGGCGATGGAGTTGCTGAAACGGCCTGCCAGAAATTTTCCCGCAAAGAGACAGAGATTCAGGAAAATCCCCACAGCTCCGCACAGGATTCCGTAGGCCTGACGGACGGTACAATCTTTCGTGTCGTTTTGATTCCGAATAAAAAGGTTGGCCAATAATGAAACCATAGAACAATCTCTCCTGTTTTTGATTATACTGTCTTAGTATAGCAATGTTGCGGGGAAAAAGCAAGCCGCGATTGGCGGAGGGCACGACAAACGCGGGCGGCAACCACGGCGCTCGGCAAATTTCCCGGGAAGAGGGTATTGCATGAGAACGGTTTTCAGTGTATAATTTGGGATAAAGTGTGGAAGCTTTCGGCATCTGCAGAGTTTAGAAGCAAGTAGCGTCCGCCGCGCCTTTGAGAGACGGATTTGCGGGCGGATACGGTAAGGAGAGTAGATATGAGCAAAAAACCGGTAGTTTTGATGATTCTGGACGGGTACGGACTCAATGACAGACAGGACGGCAACGCGGTAGCGCTGGCGAAGACTCCCGTTATGGACAAGCTGATGAAAGAATGCCCCTTTGTGCGCGGCAATGCCAGCGGCATGGCGGTAGGGCTTCCCGACGGACAGATGGGCAATTCCGAGGTAGGCCATCTGAACATGGGTGCAGGCCGCATCGTTTATCAGGAGCTGACCCGGATCACCAAGGAGATTCAGGACGGGACCTTTTTCGAGAATCCCGCCCTGCTGAAGGCGGTGGAGAACTGCAAAAAGAACGGCAGCTCCCTCCATCTGATGGGATTGCTGTCCGACGGCGGCGTCCACAGCCACAACACGCACCTCTACGGGCTGCTGGAGCTGGCCAAGAGAAACGGCCTGGAGAAAGTGTATGTACACTGTTTCCTGGACGGACGCGACACCCCGCCTGCCAGCGGCAAGGAATATGCCGAGCAGTTGAGGGCTGAGATGGACAAAATCGGTATAGGCAAGATTGCGTCTGTAATGGGACGCTATTACGTCATGGACAGGGACAACAATTATGACCGTGTGAAGCTGGCCTATGACGCCATGACAAAGGGAGAGGGATTGACAGCGGCCTGCGGCGTCTGCGCTATCCAGGAATCCTACGACCGGGGAGAGACGGATGAATTCGTGAAGCCCACGCTGGCAATGGAGGACGGAAAGCCCGTGGCGCTGGTGCAGGACGGCGATTCCATCATCTTCTTCAATTTCCGCCCCGACAGGGCCAGGGAGATTTCCAGGGCATTCTGCGATGACGACTTCAGGGGATTTGACAGAGGCCCCAGGAAGGACATCACTTATGTATGTTTTTCCGATTACGATCCTACCATCCCCAACAAGGAGGTGGCGTTCCACAAGGTGTCCGTCACCAATACGTTCGGCGAGTGGCTGGCTGCGAACGGTATGAAGCAGGCGCGTATCGCCGAGACGGAGAAGTACGCCCATGTGACATTCTTCTTCAACGGCGGCGTGGAGGAGCCCAACGAGGGCGAGGACAGGGTGCTGGTGAATTCTCCCAAGGATGTGGCGACATATGACCTGAAGCCTGAGATGAGCGCTTACAGCGTGTGCGACAAGCTCTGCGAGGCCATCCGTTCCGATAAATATGACGTGATCATCATCAACTTCGCAAATCCCGACATGGTAGGCCATACAGGTGTCCTGGATGCCGCCGTCAAGGCGGTGGAAGCGGTGGACGAGTGTGTGGGCAGGGCAGTGGAGGCCATCGAAGAGGTGGACGGCGCCATGTTCATCTGCGCGGACCACGGCAATGCCGAGATGCTGGTGGATTACGAGACAGGAGAGCCTTTCACGGCCCATACTACCAATCAGGTGCCTTTCATCCTGGTGAACTATGATGAGGCTTATACCTTGCGTGAGAACGGATGTCTTGCGGATATCGTGCCTACCCTGATAGAAATCATGGGCAGGGAGCAGCCTGTGGAGATGACGGGCAAGTCTCTGCTGCTGAAGAAGTAGACTGATATCGGAGACGGTTTAACGTCAGGATTTGGACGATATAGAAGATTGGAGCCATGGATTGCGGATATTCAGCACGATTCACGGCTCCTTTTTCTGCCATAAGTGTCTTGCACGAAAACTCGTTTGATTGTATAATTCTGACAGGAGAAATAGAAAAAGAACGCTATGCCGATTGACCCGTGAAAATAGCAGGAGAGATTACCAGGGGACAAGGCAGGGGAGAAAGGATGAACATATGAAAAGGAAAGTGGCTACATTTTTGGCGGCTGTTCTTGTTTTAGCGGTGGGATTTTCCTCCTATGCCTCGGGATTGGATACAATTCCGCAGGCCGGACAGGGAAATACAGCAGCAGACAGTGAGGAGAGTACAGTGCCGGGAGAGGGGGCCGGGAACCCGGACGGCACGGGAACCGGGGAGAATCAGACAGACCCCTCTGCGGACGGCAGCCAGCCAGGCGCAGGCCAGTCTGGAAGCGGTTCGGGGGACAGCGCCCAACCGGGTGAGTCCGGGAATGGGGCCGGTTCGGGGGACGGTACTCAGCCAGGCCAGTCCGGGAGCGAAGCCGGTTCGGGAGACAGCGCCCGGCCGGGTGAGTCCGGGAATGAGGCCGGCTCGGGGGACAACGCCCAGCCCGGCCAGCCGGACAGTGCGGCCGGACCCGCAGACGGCGTTCAAACCGAGCCCGGAGCGGAGACCGGTTCAGGGAATAATGTACTGCCGGACAATACAGCCGGCACCAGGAGCCAGACCGGGCCTTTCGGACAAGTGGACGTGTACATAGGATCCGCGCTGATCCTTAAAAAGGATGTGACCTTCCGCGTTGTTTTGAGGGACGCCGACGGAAATGCCTGCGGAGACGACGGTTTCGTCTTGCTGGGCAAAGACAATGGGAAGAGTCCGGATGCAGGAATCGCGCGTTTCAAGGGCCTTGAAGGGGGCAGATACACCCTGACGGTATCTGCAGAGGGCTTTGGCTTTGCCACCTATACCCAGGAAATCGAGGTGGCAGGGGGCAGAAAGCGCGTGGAGCTGATGACAGGCTTTGTGGAGGGCGAGAGTATAAGCTATACGGCAGGAGCCGCCCACCCCGGCGTGCTGCTGATCGGCGACGTCAACGGAGACGGCCTTGTCAATGAGGGGGACGAAAAAATCCTGATGGAAGCCATAGAAGGAGACGGCATCGCGTCCCATCCCCAGGCGGATCTGAACGGAGACGGCGTGGTGGACCTGGTGGACCTGGAGTATCTGACCAAAGGTTCCAAAGGGGACAGGGATATTCTTTCCTATATTGAGAGCTCCGTCTCCCCGGCGGCAATGCAGCTGAATCTGGGTGCGGGCACCCGGGTGGAAAAGGGCAGCCTGGAGGAACTGCTGGAAAATGACGCGCCCCTTATGCTTAAGAACGAAAAAGGCGTAATTTCCAACGACAGCCCTGTGATGCTGGAATTCAACGTGAACGCGGCAGATGAGGACGCTATGTCCGACGGTATAGTAATTGAGACAGGGGAGGATACTGACATCACTTCCGCGTCTTTCAGGATTGAATATGTGGACGCGGACGGACAACGGGATGTGAAAGATATTCCCGTGGAAGAGGGAATCCATTTTCTTCTGGAGGATTCCGAGGTGCGGGCGCTTCGGGACAAAAACGGGAATATAGAAGTATATCTGGGCAGACAGGTGGCCATAAAAAGGGTGACTCTGACCATTAAGGCAGTGAAAGACGGAGAAGGCAATTCCGTGAACCTGGCCGAGATTTCAAAGGTAGAGTTTGTCAACGGTATGGAGAACCGGATTCCGGAGCCGGAGGCGGATATCCCCCAAAACTTAAGGGCATCCGTCGGAAGCGCCAGAATCTCTCTTTCCTGGGATACCTGTATCAATATCACAGGCTATGAAGTGGAAATCGCCAAGGACGGCTCCGGTCTGGAGCCAGAGACAGTGATGGTCCCTAAGAACGCCCTTGACATTGTCTCCTTTGGCGGCAGGGAACTGGTGAATTATGAGGAGTACCAGGTGAGGGTGCAGTCCGTGAACGGCACCTGGCGCAGCGGATATGGGGAAAGGATCACGGTCACCCCGCAGCCCAGCGGCAAGCCGGACAAGCCGGATAATGTGTCCGCAGCGGGAGACTACCAGAGCATCAGGATCTCCTGGAAGCGTATGAAAGATACCCTTACGTATAATCTGTATTATAAAAAGAGCGTCGAGGGGGAATATCAGAAGATAGAGGGAATCACGGCAAACAGTTATACCATTACAGGACTGCCTGACGCTACGGAATACATGGTCTATGTCACCGGCGTGAATGAGTACGGCGAGAGCGGGCCCTCGCTGTCAGCGGCGGCTACCACATTTGACTCCTATCCCGCGGTCATACCCAAATACGGGATGATTAATTTCGAAGAGAAAGGAAAGGTCAGCGCCCACATCCTGAGCGCCTCCCTGGGCGGCGGCAAGATGGAACAGAGCCCTTTGGATGTGCAGGCAGGCACGGCATGGGGGACTGTGGACAATGACCCGTCCTCCTACTATTACAGAGGCACCTGGGACGACGGCGGCTACAACTGGATGGGAGCAGGCAACGGCCTTATCTATGAGTTCGACCAGGCTTACAAAATGGATACCTTTGCTTTCCACGATGACACATCCCGGGATACCGGCTACTTCTATGCGAAAGTCACCTGCTGGGATGAGGCCGGAAAGAAAATATTGGATAACAAGAATGTCTCGATCAGCCGCAAAGCGGATAAGGAAGGCAGGGTATACTATGTGGTAAAGCTGCCGGAACCTGCCAATATTAAGAAAATTCAGTTCGGCCTTGCCCGCTATGGGGCGCAGGGGAACCGCATCACAGTGTCTGAGGTCTGTTTCTACCATTATGATACCCTGTGGGCAGATATCATGGGACTGTATGCGGACGATCTCCATACCGTACTGCGGGAGGATGTGGAGCAGAAAGACATAGATGCCCTGAGGACACGCATCAACACCGCGGATCCGATCAGCAAGGAGTACCATCCGGATCAGGAACTGCTGGAACTGGAACTTGCCACAGCAGAGGCAATCTTAAAGGACGGCAGCCTGCAGGCTTCAGTGGAGATTCACGGCGGCATTACCACAAAGGATGTGAACAGGGGCTTTGGCGGTCTGAACGCCTGGCAGCCTCTGGGCGTGACTGCGGCTGCCCAGGAGGAAATCGTGGTCTATGTAGGCCATAACAGCAAGAAGACCGGAGAGGATGCCAGCCTTCAGCTGGTTGCTACCCAGTACCATGCGGAGGCGTCAGCCATGAGCAGCGTCGTGGGGACATTGAAAGTAGGCCCCAACAAGATTACCGTGCCGAAGATATCTTCCACTACAGGCGTGGAATCCGGCGGCGCGCTGTACGTCCAGTATACGGGAAACGGCGGAGGGAATGACAGATATGCAGTCCGTGTCAGCGGCGGCGTGCAGGTTCCGAGACTGGATCTCTACCAGGTGACGGACGAAGCCGAAAGGCTGGAGCGGGCGACGGCTTACGTGGAAGCGCTGGATGCCTTTGCAGGACAGATGGAAAGCAGGCACGGGGAGGTCCATCAGAACGCCGGCAATCCTGTGGTAAACTATAGCTACGAGGAGACGAACTGTATTCTGGGCGCTTCGGATATCCTTTTGGATACTATGATGCTCTCGCTTCCTGCCAAACAGATTCTGGCCGGCACGGGAACCGGAACGGCGAAAGAGCGGGCCGGCAGACTTTTGACCTCCATGAAGTCCGTTGAGGATGAGATGTATTTGTTCTATCAGCACAAGGGCCTGAATGACACGGCGCCGGAGGAGAAGAACAAGATTCCCAAGGGACATCTGAATATCCGGTATCAGCGGATGTTCTCGGGGGCGTTCATGTATGCGTCAGGCAACCATATCGGTATTGAATGGGGCTCTGCGCCCGGTCTTACATCCTCTCCGGGACTTGTGGCGGGAGCGGACGGAAAGTATGAATCCGGGCGGCTGTTCGGATGGGGGATAGCCCATGAGATAGGGCACTGCATCAACCAGGGATCCTACGCGGTGGCGGAGGTCACCAACAACTACTACGCGGTGCTGGCACAGGCAAAGGACCGTAACGACAGCGTCCGCTTCCAGTATGCGAATGTCTACGAGAAAGTGACGTCAGGCACAAAGGGGCCGGCCGGGAATGTGTTCACCAGACTGGGAATGTACTGGCAGCTACACCTGGCTTATGACAGGGGATATAATTATAAGACCTATGAAAATTATGAAGAGCAGCTGGCGAATCTGTTCTTCGCAAGAGTTGACACTTATGCCAGGGATACGTCCAAGGCGCCCAGTCCCAACGGCGTGAAGCTGAAGCTGGCCGGGGACAAGGACCAGAATCTGATGCGCCTGTCCTGTGCGGCGGCACAGAAAAACATTCTGGAATTCTTTGAACGCTGGGGCATGACGCCCAACGAGGAGACCCGGGCTTATGCCGCGCAGTTTGCGGTGGAGACAAGGGCCATCTACTATGTATGCGACGACTCCAGAGTCTATACGCTCCAGGGCGGGAGCAGCGTCCTTGGAACAGAGGGCAAAGTGGAGGCCGTGGGAGATGCGGTGACTGCGGTGGTCAACGCTGCGGACGCCAATCAGGTGGACATCGCTCTCAGCTCAAAAGCGATTCCGGCAGATGACGTATTGGGTTACGAAATTGTCCGCTGTTCCTATTCGGGCGGTAGGATCCAGAAAGAGACAGCCGGTTTTGCCGCAGGCGGGAGCGGTACTTTCAGCGACAGGGTATATATGAACAACCGTGTGGTATGGTATGAAATCACGGTAATCGATCAATACCTGAACCGCTCTGCGGTGAAGACGCTGAGTCCTTTGAAGATAGAGCATGACGGCAGCCTGGACAAGAGCTTCTGGACGGTGAGCGCCAACGGTCTGACGGCTGTTGACGTCCCGGAGGCGGCGGGCGACGACAATGATCCCTGCGCGCCGGAACCGGAGAATGTGGCGGAGCGCGTCATAGACGGCGATGTATCTACAGTATATACGGCGACGGCAGGCAGTGGCGCGGAGATTGTTCTGGAATTCAATAAGACCCTGACTGTGGCGGGCTTTAAGTATCGCACAGGGACTGAGATGGACGGTAATTATACCGTGCAGGCGCTCTCCGACGGCATATGGGTGGAGGCCGCATCCGGCAGCTTCGCAGGAAAGCAGAGCGATACGATTTATTTCGCCAACCCGGACGGAAAATATGTGAGCACCTATGGGGCCACAGCCGTGAAGCTGATCTTAAGCGGTCAGAGCAGCCAGGTATCCATAGCGGAGCTGGACGTGCTGGGTGTCACGGGCGACAATGTGGACTTCAGGCGGACGCAGGACAGTACGGCGGCAATCGGAAAGCTGGCGGAGGACTATCGTTACGGCCAGGCGGCAGGGGACGTGATTCCTGCAGGATCCATTGTCTTTACGGGAAGCTATAAGGGCAATCCCGCGTATAATGCGGTGGTGCTCTTCGATCAGGACGGCGATATCGTCGGAGGAACGGATGCCGACGGGAACCTGAAAGCACAGTTCATCATATTGGCGGATGTGCCGCCTGCGGGCAATATCCAGAATGTATCGGACGGCACATGGATTTATTGGATAGAAAGCGGAGGACAGGAGTCCCTGATCGGGGTCGCGAAGGTGCGGGCAGAGCTTTACCGCGTGAACGATGCCCTGACAAACGAGGGCCAGAGGCTTGTCAGCGACTCTCTGTTTGAAGCTGTGCTGGAGAAGCTGCCGGAGATTCATTTCAACGGCGGCACGGTGCCGCAGGAGTAGAAAGGGGACAGCGTGAAGAAAAAACGGATTTGTATCTATATGACGGCGCTTTCGCTTTTGTTGTGCCCCGTGCGGGCACGGGCGCAGAGCGGCGACAGCTTTCAGCTGGATTCCTCAGGACAGGTTACTCTGGATTCTTTCCATGCGGAAAAAGAAGGGATTTCATCCATGAGTTTTTCCCTGACCGTGGAGCCGGAGGATGCGGCTAAGGTGGAATTCTTGTTTGCCGGAAGCAGCGCGGAGATTCTGGAGTATACTTATCATGCGGAGGAGAAAGAACTGAATATCTACATGGCGGGGACAGACCCTCTGTTCGCAGAGGGCGCAGAGTCCCTGGCGGTGGGCAAAGTGGTGGTTACGGACGGGAACGGACAGAGCGTCAAGGCGACAGTGGGAGTCGTGCCGGACTCGCTGAAATATGTCTATGGCAGCAGCCTTAAGTGTGTGGAGGGAGTGGGGATACCGGAGAATGTGCAGATCGGGGGGACGGAGGCAGCCACTCCCACCCCGGAACCGCCCCCGGCCAACACTCCCGGGCCTGCGGAGACGCCCGTCCCCACCCCGGAGCCATCCGGGAATCCGCCTGTGCCCACCCCGGCCCCGGCGGATACAGGACAGAATTCCGCACCATCGGATTCTGCGCCGTCAGACTCTGCATCGTCCGGCATACCGCTGGTGGTGGCGCCCAGGCCGGTAGCGCCCACAGCCACTGCCAGGCCGACGGCCCGCCCCCAGGAGAACGAGAGCGATTCCGGGCAGGCAGAAGACATCTATGAGCTTACGCCCATACCGTTGGAGCCGGAGAGCACCGGCCCCGAGCCTGATGATACGGAGGAGACTGTTGAAGAGGCTTTTTTTGGGGGCGGAGACGAGTCCGAACAGGAAAGCGGTTTCCTGGGAGAGATGAAGCTGATTCTGGCGGGGCTGGCGACCGCGACGGTAGTGGCAGGAGCAGGCGGGGCAGTCGTCGCAGTGCTGGTAAAGAAACCCAAGTAGACAGGAATAGATAAGGAGGAGATTTTAATGGTCAAAGTGACATTGGGCGGCACAGGGATCACGGTAGAGAAAAATGCGTTCGGAGCGCTGCCTATACAGCGCATCTCCGCCCAGGAGGCGGTGAAACTTCTGCGCAAGGCGTATGACAGCGGCGTGACATTTTTTGACACGGCCCGTTTCTACACGGACAGCGAGGAGAAGCTGGGCGAGGCCTTCGAGGGCATGAGGGATAAAATCTATATCGCTACCAAGACCGGCGCTGCCGACGCGGAGGGTTTCTGGAAAGACATCCACACCTCCCTGAAGAACCTGCGCACCGATTATATCGATATCTACCAGTTCCACAATCCCGCTTTCTGCCCAAAGCCCGGAGACGGCAGCGGCCTTTATGAGGCTATGCTGGAGGCCAAAGAGAAAGGCATGGTGCGCCACATCGGCATTACGAACCACAGGCTGAGAGTGGCCCATGAGGCGGTGGAGAGCGGCCTCTACGAGACGCTGCAGTTTCCTTTCTGCTATCTGGCCACGGAGAAGGACATCGAGCTGGTGGAGAAATGCAAAGAGGCGGGCATGGGCTTTATCGCCATGAAGGCTCTCTCCGGCGGCCTGATCACCAATTCCGCGGCGGCATACGCGTTCCTGGCCCAGTACAGCCATGTGCTTCCCATCTGGGGCGTGCAGCGGGAGAGTGAGCTGGACGAATTCCTTTCCTACATCGATAATCCGCCTGTCATGAATGAGGAACTGGCAGATGTGATTGCTCGTGACAGGGAGGAGCTTTTGGGAGAGTTCTGCCGGGGCTGCGGATACTGCATGCCCTGTCCTGTGGGGATTGAAATCAACAACTGCGCACGCATGAGCCTGATGATCCGCCGCTCCCCGTCCGCCGGGTGGCTGACGCCCGCGGCCCGGGAGAATATGAAAAAGATAGAGAACTGTCTCCACTGCGGCAAGTGCAAGTCCAAATGTCCTTACGGCCTTGACACGCCGACGCTTCTGGAGAAGAATTATAAGGATTACTGTGAGATTCTGGAAGGGAAAAAGTACTAACCTGAGCGGTTTGAGCCTAATGCAGCAGACTGCGCTGCAAATCACATAATTTCTCCCGCAGAGGATATACTAACGGCAGTGGAAAACGGATAAGCGTTTTCACTGCCGTATTATACTGCATAATTATCCAAAGGAGGAATTTCATATGATCACATATCTGGAAATCAAGTCTGTCCATGCCAGAGAGATTCTGGACTCCCGGGGGAATCCCACGGTGGAGGCCGATGTCTTCGTCCAAAGCAGCGCCGACGGGCAGTACTATATCGGCACCGCCGCCGTGCCCTCCGGCGCCAGCACAGGCAGGTTCGAGGCCGTGGAGCTGCGGGACGGGGAGCCGAGGTATTTCGGCCTGGGCGTCCAGCATGCTGTGAAAAATGTAAACGAGAAGATAGCACCGGCGCTGACAGGAAAGAACGCCATGGACCAGATTGCCATAGACAGGCTTCTGATAGAGCTGGACGGCACGGAGAACAAGAAGAACCTGGGCGCCAACGCCACTTTATCCGTATCTTTAGCCTGTGCCAGGGCCTCTGCCAAGGCGCTTTCCATGCCGCTCTACCGCTATGTGGGCGGAGCTGGGGCGCATCTGCTGCCTGTGCCGATGATGAATATCCTCAACGGCGGAAAGCATGCCGCCAACACGGTGGATTTTCAGGAATTCATGATCATGCCCATCTGCGCGGACAGTTTTGCCGATGCCCTGCGGATCTGCGCCGAAGTCTACCATAATCTGAAAAAGCTTCTGCAGGACAAGGGGCTGTCCACGGGAGTGGGTGACGAGGGCGGCTTCGCGCCGGATCTGCCGGATGCGGAGAGCGTGCTGACATTCCTGGTGGATGCCATCCGGGCCTCCGGATACAAGCCCGGCGAGGACGTGTGGATTGCCATAGATGCGGCATCCAGTGAATTGTATAACGAAAAAACAGACATGTACCACTTCCCCGGGGAGAGCAGCTTAAAAGGCGAGGAAGTCATCCGCAGCACGGACGAGATGATTTCCTATTTTGAGAAGCTCACCCAGAACTTTCCTATCATATCCATCGAGGACGCCCTGGCGGAGGACGACTGGGACGGCTGGCAGAAGCTGACAGGGAGGCTGGCCGGAAAGGTGCAGCTGGTGGGCGATGACCTTTTCGTCACCAACAAGAAGCGCCTGGCGGCAGGCATTAAGCTTGGGACTGCCAACTCCATCCTGGTAAAGGTGAACCAGATAGGCACCCTTACGGAGGCTTTCGAGGCCGTGGAACTGGCCCACAAGAACAATTACACAGCCGTCATGTCCCACCGCTCCGGCGAGACGGAGGACACTACCATCGCCGATCTGGCCGTAGCCTGGAACACCGGGCAGATCAAGACCGGCGCCCCCTGCCGCAGCGACAGAGTGGCCAAGTATAACCGGCTGCTGCGGATTGAGGAAGAGCTGGAGGCAGCTGCGGAATATCCCGGGCTTACGGCTTTTCATGTGCAGTGAGAAAGGAGCTGCTGTCAGATAGCTTCTGTTTTCATAAAATACTGTCATGAGGGATTCGCGTCAATTGGCGGGAATCCCTCATGCTTTATTCCGCTCCGTGAACCCTGATATAACGAAAATGGAAGACAATCACGCACCCCGCCCTAATACTTATTATAATAACTGCACATTGATTTACCATTACCGACTGAATTAAATCAGATAAGGCGGTTAATGCCCATGCTTTCGCTTTTGTATATCCCATCTTACAGCCAGACAAACAATAGATAACAGGCTCCGCCAAGCAGCAGCAGAATCAGAAGAACCGGTAGAAAGACGGTTATGACAGATGCCAGAAGCATAGCAGGCAAATCCCCTTTTTCCAGAGGTTCCTCTCTGAGCTGTTTCTCCTTTTCCGAATCTATATCCTTTGGTATTCTCCGCCAGGCTTTCCACATAGCGTTGCCCCTCCGTTTCGTTCTTGTTCCAGAAGTAGGTTTTATTTGCAAAATTTATCACAAATGTCTCCAGGTATGGCTCAGGGGTTCTAAGGCAGGGACATTCTTCCCGGCCTCAGAAACCCCTGCTCTATGGCAAAATACTGCTTTGCCTCATACCTGTTTTATCGTTGGACCGTTGTGAGACTAACGTCAAACAGATAATTCCCCGCCTCGTCCACTTTCCGCTGTTCCGCAAAATGACATGCCACATAATGCCCGGGCTTCACCTCCGTAAGCGGAGGCGGAGCCACCTTGCACTTGTCGCAGGCCATGAAGCACCGGGTATGGAACTTGCACCCGGAGGGCGGCTTGATGGGACTGGGGATATTCCCCTCCAGAATGATGCGCTGCCTGGTCAGGCTGTCCGGATCCGTTGTGGGGATGGAAGAGAGCAGCGCAATGGTGTAAGGATGGCGCGGGTCGCTGAAGATTTCGTCCGTCTCCGCCACCTCTACCATATTGCCCAGGTACATGACGCCGATGCGGTCTGAGATGTACCGCACCACCGACAGATTGTGGGAGATGAACAGATAGGTCAGGCCCTCTCGCTCTTTCAGTTCCTGCAGCAGATTGATGATCTGGGACTGGATGGATACGTCCAGGGCGGACACGCACTCGTCACAGACCACGAATTTCGGCTTTACGGCCAGAGACCTTGCGATGCAGATGCGCTGCCTCTGCCCGCCGGAGAACTGGTGGGGATAACGGTTGTACATATAGTTCTGGAGACCGCAGGAATTCATCACCCTGAACACATACTCCTGCATCTTCCGGGAACCGGCCTTGAAGAACCTGTGGGTCACCAGCCCCTCCTCGATAATGCGCCCAACGGTCATGCGGGGGTTCAGGGAGGAATAGGGATCCTGGAAGATGATCTGCAGGTCTTTGCGCAGATGGCGCATTTCATTGTATTTCAGGCGCTTCAGGTCTACGCCGTCATCCAGCATGGACTCGTACCTGGCAAATTCGGAATCCTTTTCATAGGGGGCTTTCAGCTGCCGGATCTTCGCATCGATTTCCGCGGCCGCTTCCAGGAGCTTTCCCTGCTGCGCGGTCAGCGCATTTCGCTTCTGCGTCAACTTATCTATCTTTTCCCGAATGCTCCGGCCTTTCTGTTCTGATTGCTCCGGTGGAATCTCCTCCAACAGTCCCTCTTTCACGTCTATCTTCAGAGAGATATCTTCCGCCTGAGCGGCCAGAGCCGCAGCCTGGAAAGCGAGCCTGTATCTGTCGGACAACAGGGAAGCGCCTTTGCGAGTCTCGCGCACCATGAATCCCCCCAGAATCTTGGCACAGCCCTCCAGCGCCGTCCGGGCATCGCACAAAGCCAGGTTCTTGCTCTGCAAATCGAAAAAAGTGGCGTTTTCCCCGAGCTCATCGCATTTTTTCGTCAATTCCTCCGCATGGGCCCGGGCCTTATGGTACTTTTCGATATACTTTTCCGCGTGGGAGAGCGTATCCATCACATAGCCGGGGGCCACCTCTTCCAGGGTCCGCCCGTAATACATGGTGCTGCCCGCAGTCTGCTCATAGAGCTGGAGCAGCACCCGGCCCAGCGTGGACTTGCCGCAACCGGACTCGCCCACCAGGCCGAAAGTCTCGCCGCGGTAGATGTCGATAGAGATGTCCTCATTGGCACGGACATACATCTGCCTGGTGAAAAGGGAGGACTTCGCCACGGGGAAATATTTCTTCAGGTTCGTGATGGTCAGCAGTTTTTCCCGGGACGGTGCATGCCCGGCAGCCGCCCCTGCCTCCGGCGGGGTTCCGTGATCGGCAGAAGCTGCCGTGGATGGCCTGCCATTTGTAAGCTTTGCTTTCTCTGCGGGTGATATTTCATTTTCGGACTGTGAGTTTCCCATGTGCGTCACTCCTCCTTTCTTCTTTATCCGGATAGAAACAGCGAATCAGCTGCCCCTCCGCAATCTGCTCCAGAGAGGGCTCTTCCTCCACGCATTTTTGTGTACAGTACTTGCACCGGGGCGCGAATTTGCATCCCCTGGGAAGATCCAGCGGATGGGGCACCACGCCGGGGATAGGGTCAAGCTTTGCCCGGTCATCGTTCAGCCGGGGAATAGAGAACATCAGCCCCTCCGTATAGGGGTGGCTCTGCCTGCAGTCCGCGAAAATCAGCTTCGCGGGGGCCTGTTCCACCACTTGCCCGCAGTACATGACTACGACATCGTCGGCCATCTCGTTGATGACTCCCAGATCATGGGTGATGAACATGATGGCTGTCCCGTTCTCTTTCTGCAGATCGTTCATCAGCTTCAAAATCTGGGCCTGGATTGTCACGTCCAGGGCAGTGGTAGGTTCGTCGGCAATGAGGATGTCCGGCTTGCAGGCCAGAGCCATGGCAATCATTACCCGCTGCCGCATGCCGCCGGAAAGCTGATGGGGATACTGGCGCGCCACGGCCTCCGGATTGGGAATCTGCACGGCTTTCAGCATCTCCACGCATTTTGCCTCGGCCTCTTTCTTCTTCATGTTCTGATGAATCATAAAAGGCTCGGACAGCTGGCGCCTTATGGTAAAAACCGGGTTCAGGGAAGTCATGGGCTCCTGGAAGATGACGGAAATCCGGTTGCCCCGGATATGGTACATCTCCTGAGTAGATACCTTGGCCAGATCCTGCCCGTCAAAAGTCACCGTGCCGCCTGCGATATAGCCGTTGGCATCCAGCAGCCGCAGGACGCTCATGGCAGTGACGCTCTTTCCGGATCCCGATTCCCCCACGATACCCAGTGTCCGGCCCGGATAGATAGAATAGGAAACATCATTCACGGCCTTTACAGTGCCGTTCCTGGTCTTAAAAAATGTACGAAGGTTTTTCACCTCCAGCAAAGGTTCAGCCATTATTTTTCCACCTCCGATTTCGGGTCAAGCACATCGCGCAGGGTATCGCCGATGATATTGATGCAGATTACCACTATGGAAAGGAACAGCGCGGGGAACACCCATCTCCACCAGAAAGACTGTATTACCAGAGCGCTGCGGGAGCCGTCCAGCATATTTCCCCAGGTAGGGCGGGGGAGCTGTACGCCGAAGCCCAGGTAGGAGAGGGAGGATTCGGTCAGCATACAGCTGGCGAAATCCAGCGTCACCGTCACCAGAATGACGGACACGATATTGGGCAGGATATGCCGGAAAGCAATCCTCTTCTCCCTGACGCCCATGGAGCGGGCGGCAGTGACGAATTCCTTTTCGCGCTCCGCCAGAATCTGTCCTCTTACCAGCCTGGCCAGCCCGGTCCAGGAGAGTACGCCCAGGATGAGCATGATAATGACTATCCTGGTGTCTTCGTGTATGTCGGAGCCCTGGAAGATGGCGGACAGGCACAGGGCAAAGGGCAGGAAAGGGATGGCCCCCACGATTTCCGTCAGCCGCATCAGGAGCATGTCCACGGCGCCGCCGAAGTACCCGGAGATACAGCCGATGATGATGCCGATGATGGTGGAGACGATGACGGCCACGGCGCCTACCGTCATGGTCATCCTGCCGCCGTTCATGATGCGGTTGAACACATCGCGGCCCATGTCGTCCGTGCCCATAAGATACCCTTTTAAGCCCCAGCTGTCCACGAACTTCCCATCATTGAAAGCATAATTCTGGAAGCCGCTGGCATATACGGTGTCCACGGCCCCGGCCTCAGTGAGCTTTGCAGGGATATTGCACTGATTGCGGTAATTCTGCCCCCAGGCGTAGACCCTGCCCTGGTCGGTGGTCAGCACGAAATGCCTGGTTCCGCCGGAGACAGTGACCGCGTTTTCGCCCTCCGGAAGCTCGGGCCGGGGCTCTTTCATGCCGCTGACTACGATTTCGCCGTCATCCAGCACCAGAGCCAGCGCGTTGCCGGAAGCGGCGATATCCACTACCTTGCGGTCTTTGATGTATTCGAACAGGTCGGTGCTCACAGCGCGCCCGCTCTCGTCCGGCACGCTGATGATGTTGTACTTGGTGCTCTTGCCGCAGACAAAAGAACCGTTCTCATCGATTCCGTAGATGCCGTCATTGGTAAAGGCCAGCTTGACGATTTTGCTTTCATTCTTGCCATGCTTGATGACAGAGGAGAGGTTGGTGGCGGAGAGCCCGTCGTTGCCCCAGGCGTAGATGGTCCCGTCCTCCATGAGGATGGCCGTCACCTGATTGCCGCAGATGAGCTGCCGTACCTGGGAGGCGTCTATGGTGCCGTTTAACAGTTCGTCCGGCTCTTTCCTGGCAGAGGCGATCATAGAGCCCTCCAGGCCGTACTGTCCGTTGTCGTACTCGCCCCAGGCATAGACATGTCCATCCTGGGAGATGGCCACGCAGTGGTCCGAGCCTGCGGCCACATGAGCGATTTTGCTGTTCTTTACTTCCTCCGGGATATTCATCACGTCCCTGGCCGGGTCTCCGGAGATATTCACGTACTGGCCCCACATGGATACCTTGCCCTCCGTGTCCACGCCGATAGTGAACGTGCCCCGGGAGGAGATATCCACCACACCGTCTTTCATGCCCTCCGGCAGCTTCATCAGGCTCTGGGTAGGGGCCATATTGGTGTGCAGCATCTCGCTGCCCGTCTCTGTCAGGTCCGCCGGCGCGATGGCCGAGCCGATGAAGACGAAGAGGAACATCCCCGCGAGGATGATGACCGCGCCGGTAGCCAGAGGCTTGCGGAAGAAACGCCTGACGGCCAGCTTGGAGGGACTGTCATAGCGCTCGTCGGCAACTGTCAGTTCCCTGGAACCGCCAAGGAGTGTTCGGGATGCTCCGTTGAACATCCTGTACAGCCAGCGGAAAGGTGTGAAACTTTTCATGTTAATCTGTCCCTCCTTTACTTATTCACGCGGACCCTGGGGTCTGCCAGCCCGTAGGCGATGTCTACAATCAGGTTGCCCAAAAGCCCCAGGATGACATAGAACATCTGAAGCAGCAGAACCACCTCAAAGTCCTTGCTGTTCAGGCTGAGTATATAAATGCGGCCTACTCCGTTCAGGCCGAAGATATTCTCGATTACGATAGACCCTGAAAAAATGCCTACGAACCACCCGATTACCAGTGTGATGATGGGAATCAGCGCGTTGCGGAAAGCGTGGCTGTAGATGACCGTCTTCTCTGCCAGGCCCTTGGCCCTGGCGGTGCGGATGCAGTCAAGGGAAAGCGCCTCCGACATGGAAGCCCGAACATAGCGGGTCATGCCGCCCAGAGAAGAGAAAGTCATGACAATCAGAGGAAGCGCCATATAATACAGCCGGTCTTTCAGCTCGGCAAGGCCGGTATAACTGGAACCCGGCGTCTTCATGCCTGAGACCGGGAACCACTTCAGCATGATGGCAAAAATCCAGATGAATACGATTGCGATGATGAAGCCCGGGATGCTGTAGCCGATGATGGTGCCCACCTGGACGGCGGTATCCCGTTTGCTGCCCCTGTGGACGGCACAGAAGATGCCCAGGGGAATCGTTATGCCCAGCCCCAGAACCGTGGCGAAAATATTGATGAACACAGTGTTTTTCAGCGGATCGGCCAGAACTTCTTTCGCCGGCCTGTCATATTCGTAGCTGTATCCCAGGTTCCCCTGAAGAATTCCGTTGTACTTTCCGTTGATGGGCCCCAGGCCGATCCAGCCCAGATAGCGCACCAACACATTCTGATCCGTCCCCAGCTCTTTTCTCAGTTCCTCTATCCTTGCCAGGTACAGCTCAGTGGCGTTTTCCGTGGTCTTAAGCCCTTTCCTGTAAGGTTCCGCCTCGGCCACGGCCCGGTCAAAGGGAATGAGAGAGTACACGAAGAACATGAGGAAGGAGAGAATCAGGAGGACTACAACCATATAGCCAAACCTTTTCAGTATATACTTGCCCATATCATACCCCATTTCTGATAATGATGTAAAAAGGGGCAGTCGTCTTGACGGCCGCCCCACTTCAAATCTCAAACCTGTCGTTTAGAAGCCCTTTACATTTGCGTACAGAAGAGCCGCAGCCGGACCGCGGAACGGACTGGTATGGAAATTCTCAATCTTGGAATTGAAGACATCATAGTAGTAATTGGAGTACAGAGGGATATCGGGCATCAGCTCGTTCCATCTCTCTACGTAGCCCATGTACCACTGGTTGAACTCATCCTCCGTGGCGGCATTGTATACCATTGCCATGGACAGATAGTCCATGCCCAGCTTGTCGCCGGAAGCTTCCACGGCAGCCTCATAACTGAGCTTCTCGCCTTTCAGGTCATAAGGGAAGTCCAGGTCATAAGGGTCATAGAGCTTATTGGAAGAGTTGGTGAACCATGCAGGGTCATGGGACCACTGATAGGAAGTGTCAAGGTTCGTCAGCGCCGAAAAGCCGGTAGCCAGGTTGTACATGCCATAGGTGGGAACGCCATTGTAGCCGTAGCTGGGCTCACGGTAGATCTCACCGAGAAGCTTGTTGAAATCGCCTGTGGTGGAACGGATTACCATGCCTGCCGCTGCCAGGTCGGAACTGTTGGCCAGGGTGGTGGAAATCAGGTCAGTCACTTCGTTGGGAGTGGAACCGAACCAGTTGATGGCCAGAGGCATATAGTACTCGCCGCCGATCTCTACGGTTTCATAGGTCACGCCGTCTGTGTTGGAAACGGAAGCGTAGGTCTTATTGGCGCCGTCCAGGGCGTTCGCCTCTTCGGCGGTCAGCTTCTTGTAACGGACCGCATCGACTCCGTCAGCGCCCTCCACGAAGTCCTCCCCCTTGGAGTTGTAGATCCATCCGCCCTGCTCCAGGAGCGCTTTCGCGGTCTCGGGAGAGAAAGAGTAATCAATCAGCTCGACGTCGTCCTGTACCGCTTTCCAGGGACCAAGGTCAGGGCTGTAAGGGCCGTCCACCACCACGCCGTAGCCGCCGGTAAGGGTCTGGCAGAACTCGGTACGGTTCAGCAGATAAGCAATTGCCTGGCGCACTTCCTGGAACATGGTGGGACCAAAGTCGCAGTCGAACTGGATTTTGCCGTAACCGGCTCTCTGATAGTGGACTTCGGAGAAATTCTCGCCGTCCACCACTGCCAGGGCAGCGGTGGTGTCCTTGCCGCCTGTGACCCCGCCCAGGATATCGGTGCCGCCGCTGGTAAGCTCCTCCAGCTGGGTTTCCTGAATCAGCTTCACATAGACAATGGTCTCGATGGAGGGAGTCTGTCCCTCGTAATTGCCCTTGAATTCGGGATTCAGGGTCAGGGTGGCCTGCTTTGTGGAGGCATCCCAGTCGGAGACCACATAGGGGCCGGAGAAAGGATACTTGGTCAGATCATAACGGTTCTCCTCGATTTCCTTTGCCTTTACAAAGCTGTCGCCGTCCTTTTCATAGAAATTCCCGGTCAGATATGCGCCGTTGCCGTCGTCTGCGATATCCACGCCCTCACCCAAAAACAGGCCCATGGGATAGGGGTCGAGACCGGCATAAGTATAGGCGAAGTAATAGGGATAATAATCGGAAGATACCGTCACGGAATAGCTGTAGTCGCTCAAAAGGCGGACGCCCGCGAACTCCTTGGAAGTGCCCTCCGCTTCTTCGCCTGTGTAGGCATGGAATTCATCAAATCCTATAAATGCATTGCCTGCCATGCCCGGATGCCCTGCCTCCATGGCAACGGGGCTGGAAAAAGCCAGAGCCCTTACCAGGTAATTCTTGGCGGTGATGGGCGTGCCGTCGCTGAAAGTCAGCCCCTCGTTGATTTCCACGGTGAAAGTGGCTGTGCCGTCTTCGTTTTCCGTCTCCGTGTGGCTTTTTACGGCAGTGTCGTTCCACACCAGATTGCCGTCTTCCGCCACTTCCTGGGTTCCGTATCCTATGGTCAGACGCCCGATATCCTGGTCGGACGCGCCCACGGAGCTGGTGCCCCAGCCCGGATAGCGGAAATCGCCGGTCAGGTCGGTGGTGTTGCCCATGATGACCTTGTTCTCGTAAGTGCCGTCGCCTGCCGCGGCAGAACCCTCATCTGGGGGGGCACTTTCCGAACCCTCATCGGATGACGGCGCCTCGTCAGATTCAGCCTGGCTTGACGAATCGCTGCTCTCTGTCGGCGTGCCGCCGTTTCCGCAGGCCGCCATACTCATGGCCATGGCGGATGCCAGCAGAAGAGCAAGTAGCTTTCTTCTTTTCATAATGATTTTTTCCTCCTATATTTGTAATCCTGGATATGATACGCGCAGCATTGGATACTTGTATACAATAAAACGCGGCATAATACCAGTCCAATTTAGTATAAATTACACTTCTGTAATTGTCAAGATTTTTTTGTTTATTTCTTAACACAAGACAGTGAATTGTAGTATAGAATGCCAAACGTTTTTGGTCATTTTCACCCATATTATCTTTATTTTTCCTCTTTATTCAAACGATATGAAATATATTCCGACAAACATTTCAGAAAAAAGGAATCTTTTACAATTCAAATGTAAAAGATTCCTTAAGTTAATGACATTGCCATCAATGGGCGTTTTCATCGCGTCATGTCTCATCGGACAGTTGAATTGTGTGTGACTTTGACTCATTTTTCAATTGAACCGCTACAGGGGCCCCTGACTCTGCCAGGCTCTCATCCACCTCTGTCACCAATACCACTTCGGCGCTGCCTCCCGCTGGCAAGGTATCCGCATAAAAAGCCATGTCATTTGGCAGCAACGTTGCAAGCGCCCTCCGGGAACGCTCTTCCCCTATGGAAATCCTGTATGAGGTCTGGGAGGATAATAAATCTACTTTTGTTTCCTGCTCCTGTGTATTCGTAATGGAGAATTTAAGTATCATCAGCTTCTTTCCCTCGGTTGCCGTGACCGCAAAAGCATCACTGTCAGCCGGATAGCTGTCGCAGATTTCCTGCCCCGTATATTTCAGGACGACTCCCTCCGGGAATCCCATCACTTCTTCCGCACTGTAGGAAACCTCTTCCGCGGACTGCTCTCCCTCGGCCGTCTGCGCTCCGGAGGCATCCACTACAGGAGTGTCGTCCACCGGATCCATCCCCACCGTCTCCTCCGGAGCCGGAGTGCTCACAGGGGCTTTGCTCTCCTCCTCTACGGGAGGCAGGTCCATGAGTCTGCTGCTTCGTCCTGCGTCATACTTCGTCAGCGCATAGGCGACATATTCGCCCACAGCCCGCATCTCTTCCTCTGTCATCTCCGGAATCTGGTTCTCAGCGCATCCGCTCAGCCCCAGCATCGCAACAGCCATTACCGTCATCAAGCTCTTTTTATATTTCATCTCATCTCTTCCTTATCCAGTTCCTGTTTTAAATACCCATCCCGCATTCTGTATCGCAGCGCTTCTTTAATCATACAACATATTTCTCCGCCAGACAAGCAAAAAATGTTATTGCGCGCTTTTTTGGTACATGCCATATTTATCCGCGTCACTTTTATGACAGCTGACTCTAATCCATACGCCCTCATCCCTGTACTCCTGCTCCAGCACTGTGGCGTTTTCCATGAAATAGGAAACAATACCTCCCTTATCATATGGCAGAAGAAATGACGCCTGAACCCGGTCTGCATAGACGCATTCTTTAATCAGCTCCACCAGCTCTTCTATGCCGCAGCCCTCAGAAGCCGCCATATAAATCTGCCTGCCCTTTACTCTGGGCATATCCGCCACATCGCATTTATCCGCCTTATTGTAGACCACAATCTGCGGGATGTCCCCTGCCTCCAGCTCCTTTAAAGTCTCTGCTGTCACTTCCATCTGCTGTCTATAGTGCTCATCTGAAAAATCAACCACATGAATCAGCAGATCCGCGTACCTGACCTCCTCCAGAGTGGAACGGAAAGCCTTTACCAGCCCATGAGGCAGTTTATTGATGAATCCCACCGTATCTGACAGGAAAAAGGGGATGTTCTCCTCTGTCCTGGGATTGATGCAGCGCACATTGGTATCCAGCGTTGCGAAGAGCATATCTTTCTCCAGCACAGTCTTGTCTTTCTTGTCTCCGTACAAATCCACCATGCGATTCATGATAGTTGACTTTCCGGCATTGGTATAGCCCACCAGGGCCACCTTGGGAATCCTGGACTGACTGCGCTTCTTCCGCATGGTCTGCCTTGCCCCGGCCACCTCGTCCAAATCTTTCTTCAGTTCGCTGATGCGGTGCTCAATCTTACGCCTGTCCAGCTCCAGCTTCGTCTCTCCCGCGCCTCTGTTGCTTAAGCTGCCCCCGGTAGTTCCGCCCTGTCTGCTTAAGTTTTCCCGCATTCCTACCAGTCTGGGCAGGAAATACTGCAGTCTTGCGGTCTCCACCTGGAGCTTCGCCTCTTTTGTCTGGGCCCTGATGGCGAAAATGTCCAGAATCAGATTGGTCCTGTCCAGCACAGGAAGCCCCAGCTCCCGGCCGAGATTGCGCACCTGGGAGGGAGAAAGGGCGTTGTCGAAGACAATCTCCTGCGCTCCGCACTGCCCGGCGTACTCCCGCACCTCTTCCACCTTGCCGGTGCCGATATAAAATGCCTTGTTCACAGCCGGCATGCGCTGGACGATGATGCCCGCCACCTGCTTATAAGCAGCCTCCGCCAGACTTTTCAGCTCCTCCATAGAATGGTCGAAGTCCTGTTCCTCCCCCGTATCCAATCCTACCAGAAGCACTTTTGTATAAACCATTTCCTCGATCATGCTTCCCCCCCGTTCCCGCTCTCAGCGGACGCTATATTCCCCTCCAGTTCGAACCAGAACAGCACTCCGTTATTATAGTTCTCCACGCCGTACTTCTGATTCATGGATTCCATGATGGCCTTGACAATAGACAGCCCGACGCCGCTTCCCCCGTACTCTCTGGTCCTGGCCTTATCTACTTTATAGAATTTCTCCCAGAGATGCGGGATGGATTCCTCCGGGATAGGAGCTCCTGTGTTGAACACGCCTATTCTCACATTCAAGCCTCTCTGTTCCAGAGAGATGACGATTATCTTTCCCTTTTCTTCGTCCACCGCCCGGCAGTGGTTCACCGCGTTGGAGAAATAGTTCATGAAGACCTCCTCGGTCTTGTACACATCCCCCCATACATAGGCGGGCTCATACTCCGCCATACGCACCGTTATCTCATTCTGCCTGGTGAGGATTCCCGCTGACTGGACATAATTTTTTATCAGCGCCGTCACGTCGAACCGTTCCATGGCCACCACGTCATTGCCGAATTCCAGCTGGTTCAGGGTCATCAGCTTCTTCACCATGTTGTTCATCTTCGCCGCCTCGTCCATGATAACCTCGCAGTAGAAGCTGCGGCTCTCCGGATCGTCATTGACTCCCTCGGACAATCCCTCGGCATAACCCTGTATCAGCGCGATAGGCGTCTTGAGCTCGTGGGAGACATTTGCCAGGAAGTCCTTTCGCATGGCGTCTATCTCCTCTTTTTTCTCAATATCCTTCTGCAGCTCATTGTTGGCCGTCTTGAGCTCTGATATGGAACGCTCCAGAGACGCGGAAAGCTTGTTGATGTTCCCGCCCAGCAGGCCTATCTCATTGCGGTCGCCGCCCTCGTACTTCGCCTCGAAATCCAGATGCACCATCTTCTCCGATATGCGGCTGAGCTCCAGAATGGGCTTCGTAATCCTTGTGGAGACAGCCCAGATGATGATGCCGCCGGCCAGTACGGTCACTATTCCCATATAAGCCAGAAAGCGGTTGGAAATCTTCACGCTCTCCCGGATGCTTTCCAGCGGCGTGTGCATGATAAAGGAGATGCCGCTGTTCAGTCTGCCGTACATTTCCAGGAAATCCGCGCCGTCCGCGTGTACCTGCTGAACCACATATTCATCGTTCTGCACGATTACCTTCACGGCATCGTTGAAAAAGCCGAATATATATGCGGCCAGCCTTTTTTCCAATTCCTCTCCGCCGTTGATGGAGGCATATTTCAGCCGGGAATTGGCGTCCATGACATAGACCGTGATATTATATATGCCGCAGATATCGTTCAGTTCCTTGCGGAACTCCTCCGTACTGTAAGTATCACTGTTCGCCGCCTGCGATATCGCGTCATAGGCCTCATAGATGACCTCTGTCTTGCTCCTGATATAGTACTGTTCCAGGAATATATTGTTCATCAGCCAACACAGCAGAATCGTTCCTGCCATCAGCCCGATGAAAATCAGCGCCAGCTGCCGCCTGATCGAATGCGTCATCTAAGTCTCCACCTGACCTCTCTCACATCCCGATTGCCGTCTTTCCCATGGGAAATCTTTCCCATAGGAAATCTTTCCCATAGGAAACGTGCCCGTTCTGCCTGTCTTCTCCCGGCCCGCAGCCCTATGCCCGGGCCGTCATTGCTTATCCTCTTCCAATTTGTAGCCCATGCCCCATATGGTCTTGATCAGTTCCCCTTTCTCTCCCATTTTGCTGCGGAGTTTCTTCACATGGGTGTCGATGGTGCGGGCGTCCCCGAAATAATCATAATTCCACACATTGTTCAGGATGCGCTCCCGGGACAGGGCTATCCCCCGGTTCTCCAGGAAATACGCCAGCAGTTCAAACTCTTTATAGCTCAGTTCTATCGGTTTACCGTCTATCTTCACCTGATGGGCCGCTTTGTCCATCTCGATGCCGCTGCAGCTCATGACCTCCTCATTCACCGCCTGATTGGTACGGCGCAGGATGGCCTCAATCCGCGCCACCAGTATCTTCGGGCTGAAAGGCTTCGTGACATATTCGTCTACTCCAAGCTGGAAGCCCTGCAGCTCGTCCTGTTCGTCCGCCCTGGCCGTAAGCATGATGATAGGCACCTTGGAGTAGGAACGGATTTCCCGGCACACCTGCCAGCCGTCCATCTTCGGCATCATGACGTCCAGAACAATCAGGGCAATCTCCTTTTCCTTGAAAAAGATGTCCAGCGCTTCCTCCCCGTCCCCGGCCTCAATCACATCGTAGCCGCTTTTTATAAGGAAGTCCCGCACCAGCTTGCGCATCCTGCTCTCGTCGTCCACCACCAATATCTTCAACCGCTCCATTTGCGCGCCTCCTTTCCTACTGGTCCATCTTCAGTTCCCTCTCCTTTTCACGAACAGCCTGCTCACGCTGTGTCAGTTCCTGCTCCCAGGTGGCGTACTTGTCTGTGATGACCCTCTCATAGTTGACGATATTGGGCTGGTCGCTGGCAAAGGATATGACGAACATGGCGATGATGGCAACTACCAGCATCACATTTAAAGCCACAGAAAGCAGGAAACGGCTCTTTTCTTTATCCTTATCTTTTTTCTTAGACGGAGCCACTCTTGCCCGGGCGGGGCTGGTCTGCTCCCGCAGCCCTCCGTCGAAAGGGATGTACAGCGGAATCTCCATGACACTCTTTGGATCCATCTCCGGCTGGGAAAGCAGAAAGTCCCGAAGTTTCCTCAGATAGCGCAGACCTATCGGCGTCTTGAACAGGCGCTCATGAATGGTCTTCTCATATATATAGCGTATGCTTTCCGGGGAGGAATAATCTATGCGCTCCTCCAAATAAGCGATTCTCTGTTCCTCCGCCCTGGCCAGCTGGGCATCCTTTTCCGTAAGGAACAGGTATCCTCCGACAGACAATGCAGCTTTTTCCGAATCCATATGACACCTCCTAAAAAACAGGCTGCCGCATTGCCCGGATTGCCTCATGCGCCAGCCGCTTTTCTTATTTCATAATGATACAAGTGTTACGAGTGGAGTAGAGGGGAGTCGAACCCCTGTCCAAAAGCCTATTCCCTGTCCTTCTACTATCATAGTTCGTTATCCTGGCAGGTCTCTCTCCCGCCTGTTCCCTCCTGTGGCAGACAACGAACAATCGGCCATATTCGGTAGCTTCATGATACGCCCATGCGCGCAAAGCTTAACGCATGTCGTTTCCCACATCATCGATGCCCGGGTTCCGGAGTGTGGGTGCCCCGGAGCGGACAAGCCGCCAAAGGCGGCGTCACCAGCTGCGGTTAGGCAGCCAGTGCGTACTGATAATTATCTTCAGCGTTTAGTTTAGTTGTGCGATTAACGTGTCGCAACGGATAGCTTCTCCAGCTGCAAGACCCCTGTCGAAACCTTTACTACCCCTTATTCAATTTTATGCCTGTGACTCTTTTATAACATCCAATTCCGTAAGATTGATACCCTCCGCAAGTATCATATATCCCTGAAGCCTGGCAAATTCTTCTACATTTTTCTGCAATAACTCCTCTTCTGTCATATGCCACCTTCTTTCTGAGAAAAGCCATCTGCAGGACATTTTCATTATAGCAATCTTTTTGAAAAGTGTAAAGCCTTTGTTGAACAAAAACTGCGTCAGCAGGCGAAAGCTTCTCCCTTACAGATTCCTGACCTTGAAGTCCCTCTCCATCTCCCTGCGCTGGTCCTTTTTGGCGATGGACTCCCGTTTGTCATAGAGCTTCTTGCCACGGGCCAGGCCTATCTGGGTCTTGACTTTGCCGTTCTTAAAATAGACCTGGAGGGGGACAAGGGTATAGCCTTTCTCGGCAACCTTGCCCGCCAGCTTGTTGATTTCATATTTATGCAGCAGAAGCTTTTTGACACGCAGGGGGTCTTTGTTGAAAATATTCCCTTTTTCGTAGGGGCTTACATGCATGCCGTAGACAAATATCTCTCCGTCCTCTATGCGGATGAAAGACTCCTTGATGCTGCATTTTCCCATGCGCATGGACTTGACTTCCGTGCCGTGGAGGGATATGCCGGCTTCATAAGTCTCCTCGATAAAATATTCGTGATAAGCTTTCTTATTATTGGCTATCAGCTTCTGCGGTTCCTTTTCCTTTGCCATTCCTGTCACCTCTGTCTCACGTTTCACTGCCGCCTGCGGCAATCTGTTTCCGAAGCTGCCCCTCCGGCCTGATCCGGCGGCAAAATCCCTGTCCGCTATGGCAGCCTCTTTTTTCAGGCATTGTATGGACACATGTTATGCAATGCTGAAATCAATGGTCCGGTTGAACCGGTCACAGTCCTCCACCCTCACCCTGACGGGCATGCCCAGTTTGTAGCTCTTCCCTGTAGCGTCTCCCACCATCTCGTATCTGCTTTCGTCATAGCGGAAATAATCACCAGGAAGTTTGGAGACATGTACCAGCCCCTCTACCGTGCTGGGCAGCTCCACATAGATTCCCCAGCTGGTGATGCCGGAGATGACTCCCTCATAAATTTCGCCGATTCGTTCCTCCATGTACTCCACTTTTTTCAGCTTGTCGGTCTCCCGCTCGGCCTCGTCCGCGCGGCGCTCCGTCTCGGAAGCATGCTTTGCCACCTCCGGCAGAATCTCCCGGTAATGGGCAGTCCGCTCCTCCTTAAGCCGTCCCCGCAGCTGTTCTTTGATGATTCTGTGAATCTGCAAATCCGGGTATCTGCGGATAGGGGAGGTGAAGTGGCAGTAATACTGACATGCCAGCCCAAAGTGCCCCGTGCATTCCGTGCTGTATTTCGCCTGCTTCATACTGCGCAGGGCCAGACGGCTGATCATAGGTTCCTCAGGCGTCCCGGCAATTTTTGCCAGGAGCTTTTGAATCTCCTTGGGGTGGACTTCCTCCCCGGAGGTCTTCTGCCCGGTTCTGCCCACGGCTTTCATATAGAGTCCTAAATTATTGATGAACGCCGACAGTTTCCGGATCCGCTCCCCATCAGGCACATCGTGGATACGGTATACAAAGGGCAGTTCCATCCAGTAGAAATGCTGCGCCACCGTTTCATTTGCCGCCAGCATGAAATCCTCTATGATATCCGTGGCCACGTTGCGCTCATAGGGCCTGATTTCCGTGGGATGGCCCTCTTTATCCAAAAGAATCCTGCACTCCGGAAAATCAAAGTCAATGGAGCCCCGTCTGCGGCGCTTCTCCCGCAGGATGGCGGCCAGCTTCTCCATCTCCCGGAACATGGGCAGCAGCTCTTTATACTGCCCATAGCCTTCCTCCCTGTCCGCCAGGTTTTCATCCTCCAGCAGTTCTTTCACGATTGTGTAGGACATGCGCTTATCGACGCGGATGACGGACTCGCATATCTCATAATCCGAAATCTCCCCATCCGGCTCCACGGTCATCAGGCAGCTCAGGGCAAGTCTGTCCACTCCCTGATTCAGGGAGCAGATGCCGTTGGACAGCGCATGGGGCAGCATGGGGATGACCCTGTCCACCAGATAGACGCTGGTGCCGCGGTTCAATGCCTCCCTGTCCAGCGCGGAATTCTCCTGGACATAATTGGTCACATCCGCAATGTGGACGCCCAAGTGATATTTTCCGTCCTCATAAGAAACGCTCACCGCGTCGTCCAGATCCTTTGCATCCTCTCCGTCTATGGTCACCATCATCATATCCCGCAGATCCCTGCGCCCGGCCATGTCCGCCTCGGATACTTCCTGGGACACCCGCTCTGCCTGGTTCATGATTTTCACGGAAAATTCCACCGGCAGCTCATAATTCCTGACAATGGACATGATATCCACGCCCGGGTCATTGATATGTCCCAGAATTTCCACCACTTTTCCCTCGGGACTCTTCCGCTCATTGCCATAGTCCGTGATGTCCACCACCACTTTGTGGCCGGTCATGGCCCCCTTTGACTGCTCCCTGGGAACAAAGATATCCCTGGCCAGCTTCGTATTGTCCGGAATCACGAAACCATAGTTCTCCGACACCCGGTCATAGGTGCCCACAATCTGCGTCATGCCTCTGGCAATGATGCGGATCACCTGGGCCTCCTGCCTCCTGCCCTCGCTCTCCGGCAACAGGGCCACCTCCACGGTATCCCTGTGGAACGCGCCGCCGGCCTTGCCCTCGGGAATATAGAGGTCTTCCTGGAAAGCCCCGTCTCCGGCACTTTCTATCTCCACGAAGCCAAAGCCCTTAGGATGGCTGATGAAAGTACCAATCAGGGCCGGTCCGTTTCCTTTCACATATTTCGCTCCGGAAGTAAGGGAGAGCTTCCTCTCTTCCAAAAGTTCCCGCAGGATACTGCGGAACTCCTCTCTGTCCTCTTTTGCCACCTGCATGAACGCAGCCAGCTCTTTCTCTTTCATGGGAACATAGATGGAATCATTCACCAGTTCGCAGATGATTTTCTTTCTTGCCTCCCATGACGCTTTCTGATCCTTATAACCCATATCTTCTCCTAATATGACAAAAAACACTCTTGCAGCATCCGCAAGAGTGTCTCAGTTCCGTACCTTAAAATACATTCAGATTCAGTATGACCGCAAGAATCATGAACAATGCAGCCAACACCTTGGTAAGCTTTACCAGCAGACCCTCCATGGAGCGTCCTTTATTCTTGCCCCAATAGGTCTCGGCGGCCCCGCTGATGGCTCCAAGCCCTGCTGACTTGCCCTCCTGCATCAGTACCAACACAACAAGCGCTATGCATATGAAAATAAATAAAATTGTCAGTATAATCTTTAAGGCTCCCAACTGTCCCACACCTCCTAAAGCCCTGCATCATCATGATCCAAACATTTTGATTTATCAGGAAATCAAGTGATACAATCCAAACACGTTTCATCTTAACACATGCCAGATAAAAAAGCAACCATTTTTTCCGACAAATGCACAATCATTTTACGCCGGTCACTGAACCAGAACCGCCTCGTACTGCACATCCTTATCGCGGTACAGTGAGGTCAGCATCAGTTCGGCGTCATTGTGACAGATTCTGCCATCCTCACTGTATATAGAAAAAATACCCTCTCCCGCCAGCCCGGACAGTCTTTCTCTCTGGAATGTATCCGCAATATAGACAGGAATCATCCGCAGCAGGATCTCGCCGCAGCTATATTCACCGCTATAACATGCCAAATCGCTGACAGCGCTCCTGCAAAGGCCATCCTGTACGTCAAGATAGGCCGTGCGGAGTTCTCCATTGGAATAGGCATAATAATATTGCATCTGCCCATCGTTCATCCCATAATCCTGAAGATACACTATGCTGGACGGGCCGCTGTACTGTATATTCGCCACAGGATAAATCGCGGAATCCACCCTGTCATAAAAGGTATACGCATAGGACTCCCCGCTCCGATCCAGATTCCTGGTGAACCCGTCCACACTGGAAATGCAGCCTTTGGAATATCCGGCGGAACTCATCTCCTCTGCCAGAAAGTCCACTATAAAGGCATTTTTCATCCAGTAAAAATCAATCAGGCGTTCCACCTCATTCTCCTCCGCAAATTCCAGATACTCCTCCGCTACCCGCAGGCAGATTCTGTTCTCTCCCAGCAGCTCCAGATTTATTATCTGTTCGTCGCCCGCAAAGCCTGCTATGGCGGCATAGTAATCTGCCGTCTCCTGATTCAGATAGGGATCGTATTCCACTGTCTGATATTCTTCCGTACAGTTGAACAGGCCATTGTACTGTTCATAGACAGGCCCCAGATAAAGGCTTCTGTCCCCGGATTCCTGAATCAGGGAAAATGCCCGGTAGAGAACCTCATCCACTTCTATCTCCTCGTTCGGATGGCGATTGATATAGTGCATATTGTGGCTATCCTCATATTCCACATCATTTGTGAACATCCGGAAAGCATATTCTGTGGCGTCGGAATAGCATGCAGTAATGGCCTTGTTCTCAGCTGTGGCCGAAACACCGCTCTCTCCCAGGCAATACAGGAACACAAAATCGGCGCTGCAGTTTAATTCCGAAGAACTGACTTCTATTTCAGTCCACCCTGCCTCCTTTGACGACAGGCCGGACACGCCATAGGCAATGGCCGCTGCCCCGATTGCCAGAAACACAATGGTCAGAATCAGCCTCAGACGCCCATGCTCTGTGGAAAGTTCAATCTTGTTCACTGGTTTTGGGTGAGGGAAGTCTCTTCCTTTCCCTCCGGTTCTGGTCTCCCTCAAATTACCCTCCCTATCTTTCCATTTTTCTTCTGACGCCGCACACGGGAGTCCTTGAACTCCCGTGCGTCTCAGAATCTCAAATTATTTTGACTTTCATATTACCGCCAGCCATAACAACAGCAGGAAGAGGACGCCGACTACGCCCAGCGTAATCAGGCCGGCAACAGCGCCTTTCTTACATGCCTTGTAATTGCGGATATAATTGACGCGCCTGAATAAAAAGGCGGCAATCAGTCCGGGTATCGGCAGGAAGAAAGACAAAAGCTTGTAGAGGAAGAATCCTGTATCATGCACAGGCGGAAGCTGAATTCCCTCCTTGGAGACAGCCGTCTCCGCCGCCTGCGCTTCCCGGGTTTTTTCGGAACCGGAAAAGGCTATGGTGATGGATTTCACCGGCTCGTTATTATCCCTGAGGGCCTTATATTCCTCTATCTCCTTTTTGCTCCCATAGACATAATGGTCGTGGCCGATGTTCACCAGTTCCGGCTGCTCTTGACTGTAATCATGCATGGAGGGGTCATAGGTATAGAGCACCTTGTTCTTCTCCAGCTGCGGATCCGGAATGGGGATAGCCGAAATCAGGGAGTGGGTGTAGGGATGCAGAGGGAAGTTGAAAAGTTCCTCCGATTCCGCGATTTCTACAATCCTGCCCTTATAAATGACGCCTATCCGGTCAGAAATGAACCGTACCACAGAAAGGTCATGGGCAATGAAGAGATAGGTAATCTTCTTCTCGCGCTGGAATTTCTTCATCAGGTTCAGCACCTGGGCGCGGATGGACACATCCAGTGCGGAAATGGGTTCGTCCGCCACCACCAGCTCCGGCTCCATGACCATGGCGCGGGCAATGCCGATGCGCTGGCGCTGTCCGCCGGAGAACTCATGCGGGTACCTGGTCAGATGCTCCGGCAGGAGCCCCACCTCATTAATCATCTTTTCCACCTTCTGCTGACGCTCAGCCTTGCTGGAAAAGAGATGGAAATTGTACAGTCCCTCCGAGATAATATAATCCACCGTCGCCCTGTCGTTCAGAGAGGCCGCCGGATCCTGGAACACCATCTGAATATTCCGAATCACGCTGCGGTCCAGGGAACGGGGAATCTTGCCCGATATACGGACGCCCTTATACAGGATTTCACCGCCCGCCAGCGAATTTACCCGGATGACGGCCCGGCCCACGGTGGTCTTGCCCGATCCGGACTCTCCCACCAGGGAGAATGTCTCTCCTTTGTATATATCAAAGGAAACGTTCTGCACGGCTTTCACCGCATTGTCCTTTTTTCCGAAAGTAATGTCTACGTTCTTGACCGACAGCAGGATTTCTCTTCCGTTTTTGTCCAGCGGGCCATGCTCGGGAAATGCGGCGGCGGTATTTGCTTTTGAATTTGAATTAAACATGGACACAATCACACCCCCTGAATATTATATGCCTGCATGAGCCTCTCATGGAGATTGCAGATAACCGCCGGCTTCTCGATTTTCGGAGCATCCGGATCCAGCAGCCACGTCTTGGCAAAATGCGTGTCGTTCACCTGGAACATAGGCGGCTCCAACAGTGTATCTATCTTCATGCAATATGGGTTCCTGGGAGCAAAGGCATCTCCCGTAATCTCATTATAGAGGGAAGGAGGCGTACCCGTGATGGAGTACAGCTCCGTATTGCGGTCCGCCAGCTGTGGCAGCGAGGACAGCAACGCCCATGTGTACGGATGGCGGGGATCGTAGAACACATCCTCCACGGTTCCCAGCTCGATAATCTGTCCGCCGTACATCACAGCCACACGGTCTGCGATATTGGCCACGACGCCCAGGTCATGGGTAATGAAGACAATCGTGTAGTTAAATTCTTTCTGCAAATCCTTGATCAGCTGCAGAATCTGGGCCTGCATAGTCACGTCCAGCGCTGTAGTAGGCTCGTCGCAGATTAGAATCTTCGGCTGGCAGGAAAGCGCGATGGCTATGACAATGCGCTGGCGCATACCGCCGGAATACTGGAACGGATAGTCGTCATAACGGGCGGCGGGATTGGGAATGCCTACCTTCTCCATCAAATCCAGAGCCTGGGCCCTGGCCTGGGCCTCGGAGCAGTTCTGGTGCTTTACGATAATCGAGGAAATCTGCTTCCCGATGGTGATGATAGGGTTCAGGGATGTCATGGGATCCTGGAATACGGTGGCAATCTTCGTCCCGCGGATCTGGGCCCAGTCCTTGGGGAACTGCATGGAAGACAAATCCAGGATGCAGCTGCCGGTCAGCTCGGTGGCTGTCTCGCTGACATATTTCACCCTGGGGGTGATGCCGTCGTAGATGCCGTTGCGCTGTGTCTCATCCTTCCAGTCGATTCCCAGCTTCATGGCCTCCCGAAAAGCATCCAGCAGCTTTTTGGTGACTCTTCTGCGGCGTATCAGGTCACCTCTGGCGACGGACAGGTAAATCTCCTTGGCCAGGGTCTCGTTCCGCTCCGAAACGGCCGGGGAAATCTCGGCCTGGGTCAGCTTGTCATACTTCGCTTTCAGCTCAGCCTCCCGCCTGGCATACTGCTGCTGGTACTCCGTGTCCCGGGCGGCAGCCTCTTTTTGTCTGCGCTGCTCTTCCTTATTACGGTTTTCCAGCTCTTTTATCTGGGCATCCAGTTTGGAGATTTCCTCCTGGGCGCGCTTTATCTCTGCCCTGTCCTTGGTGCGGTCCAGGGCCGTCCTGCGGTTGTAGACTTCCGTCCTCCGGAAGCGTAGCTCATTAAGCTCTTTCTCCTGGGCCGCCCGCTCCTCCTCGCCTATGGAGGAGCGTTCTCTTTTCTCCGCCTGCAGGGCCAGCATCTCCCGATACAGGCCGGCGCCCGGCTCCAGCTTGGAAAAAGCGTCCAGTTTTTCTTTAAAGGAAGCGATGCTCCGACGCGCCATGTCGTTCAACTGTGCGCGGGTATCCGACAATTCCTCGTCCCGGAAGATGATATGCCCATTGCTGACAAAGCCGTTGGAATCCAGCATGCCGGCAAAGGTTTTGGTAAAAACAGATTTACCCGATCCGGACTCGCCCACGATGGCAATGGACTCATTCTCATAGATATCCAGGGATATCCCTCGAATGGCCTTCAGAATCCGTCCGCGGACACGGAATTTTACCTCCAGGTTCCCGACGGACAGCAATACTTTCTTCTTATCCATAATGTACCTCCTACATATGCGTCCGGGGATCGGATGCGTCGCCCAGATTCTGTCCCACCACATACAGCACGATGGTAATGATGGAAACGATTGCCACAGGACTCCAGAATTCCAGCTCCCAGCCCGGCGTCACCATAGCCGCCTCTGCCGAATAAATCAGACGTCCCAGAGACATGTCGCTCATGCCCATGCCTATATAGGCCAGGAACACCTCGTAGGAGATATAGGACGGAAGCTCTGTGGCCAGCAGGGTCACGATGATGGATGTCATAAAGGGCAGAATATTCTTCAGGGCAATCTTGAACGTGGATGTGCCAAGACACCTGGAGGCCAGGTTATATTCCCTGTCGCGGATGATCAGCACCTGGGTACGGATGAAATACGCGATGCCCAGCCATCCCACAATCGTAAGCGCGAACACCATGGTCCAGAAAGTAGGTGAAAACAGCATGGAAAGCACCGAAATAATCAGAATCATAGGTACGTTCGCGATGATGTTGTAGACCTCCATCATGACCATGTCCACTTTCTTGGAGAAGCCCCATACCGCTCCCAGCAGCACGCCGATGACCATGTTGATGGCGGCGCAGACCAGAGCCAGGGATATGGATATCCGAGCCCCGTTCCAGACCGCGTCAAAGGTAGGCTCACCGGAGGCCCCTGAACCCAGGATCCACTTCAGGTTGAAGCCGAAATGCTCTATGGCGCCGCCGGGAGACAGATGCTTGCCGGTGGTATCCATCAGATTGGCGTAAGGGTCGTACTCCGTCACCGCAGGATAGATATAGGCGAACGCAATCACGAACAGCAGGAAGCACAATATCACGATATTAATCTTATTCCGGAAGAACACACGCAGCACGGACTTCCAGTAGGAGTACCGCGGAGCCGCGATTCTTTCGGATTCCGTGTCGCTGTGGGCCACGGGGCTGAACAGCTCCTCGGTCTTTAAGCCTGTCTTGTTTTTCAATTCCTCGTACATGTCGGTCACCTACCTTTTGATGTAAACGAAATTCTCGGATCCACGCTGGACATCAGGATATCGCCCAAAAGTATGGATACTACCGTCAGCAGCGCGTAGAACAGGGTGACGCCTACGATTACGCCATTGTCATACTTATTGATGGCCTGGGTCAGCAGATTGCCCGCGCCGGGAACCGAGTACACGCGCTCGGTGATGATGGCTCCCGTCATGGCGAAGAGGATGCTCCCCGGAATGCCGTGGACAATGGGAATGGCCGCGTTCTTCCAGATATGCTTCGTAAATATCTCCGTCTCGCTAAGCCCCCCTGACCTGGCGAACTTTACATAGTCGCTGTTCATCTGGTCGATCATATAGCGGCGCATCCATTTCATCAGATTGGCCACGCTGGGCAGAGCCAGGGATATGATGGGCAGGACGAACATCAGCTTGTTGCCGGAATCCATGTCGAACAGGGTGGGCAGCTTGAAGATGCTTCCGCCAATCGCCTTGAACAGGAAAATATATGCCAGGGACGGTACCGCGATAATAAAGATGATATACACGGTGCCGATTCTGTCCAGAAGGCCGTTTTTGAACCGGGCCATCAGAATCCCGATGGGAAGGCCCAGCGCATATGCCAAAATAGTGGAGATGATACCGATCACAAAGGAATATCCCATTTTCGACATGCTGTTCTTGTGGGTGATCGTGTGGGTATAATCATCCACGAACCTGCCGGCATACATATCGCTCAGCGCCAGGGACCCCTCCGCATATGTGGCCGTGTGCAGGTCGTCCGCACTCTGCTCCACATGCCCCGTTGGATAGCTGACCGTGCTCAGCACATAGCTGCCCTGGGAGGCGGTCATGGTCTCGAATACATCCACGCCGCGGTTCACCGTATAGGATTCTCCCAGATTCAGCGTCAGAAGGTTCTGATGAATCCAAGGGAATTTATTATCGAAATAAAGCAGATATTTGTGTTTCGTGCCGTTTCCGATAATGGCCGGAGAGAATTTCTCCCCGCCATAGAGCGGATCATGCAGTGTAAAGGTAAGTCCTCGTTTTCCGATGTCCGTGGACTCATCCACATAGTGAATGTTGTCGATGAAGAAGATTCCCGTAAAATAGGAAATGACACGGCTGATGATAGGCTTATCCCTGGTGGCAAAGATGGTGGCCTGTCCGCCGTCCTTCACTCTTCCGTTGGTCTTCTTGTCCGCGTCCAGGCGCACGACCGTGTAGCCCCCGGCCTCGTATTCCTGAGTAAACTTCTCAATATAGGCAGCCGCGGTCTCGGAGTCCTGCTCCGGCGTGGCCGCTACAAAGGCCGCGTCTTTCCTTGACTCCTCGTCAAGTTCTCCCCTTTTTATCAGCTCATTGATATATTCGGAATAGTTCACATAATCCACATAGCCGAAAGCCTCATACCGGGTCTGTTCATAGGTGATTCTCGCATTGCTCTGGGTCTTGCTGTAATTGCTGTCGCCCGCGAAGATTACGCTCCGCTCCATCAGAGAATACACAAGTATCATGATAAGAACTACCACGCAGACCGCAGAGAGTATACCTTTTATGATTCGTTGCAGTATATATTTCGCCACTTTCTTATCCCTTCCCTGAAACGCTCTTTTTTATGGAATGTATTCGTCCATTGGAATGCGCCTCTTCCATGGAATGGTATTCCCCGGTCGGAATACTATTCTTCCATGGAAGAAGCACATTTTATCGGAATGCACTTCTCCTATTTCCGTTATATAAGGAAGCGCGGAGAAGTAAGACTCCTCCGCCCTCCCGTCAGTGCTTTTGACTGGAATGATTTCCTTCCAATGGAATGCATTCATCCATTTATTCACTGCTGCATCTTAGTACAATCCAATATTCCTGTCCATGTAAGCATAAGGCTGGATGGTATCAAGGTAGGACTGCGCATCGCCATAGTCAGGGCCCCATCCGGAACCGCCGGCGTTTACGTCATAGTTCATCTCAGCGCCGTTGCTGGTACGGTAATAGCAGTCACTGTAACCTGTAGAATCCTCATATCCCACCAGGTTCACGATTACCTTTCCGCCCAGTACGCTCTCGACAGACTGCTTGAACACATTCTTCTGATTGTTCATAGACTCATTATAAAGAGGAGTCGGCGCATCGATGTAGATAGGGTTCTCAGCGGAAACCTCTACGCCCACCTGTGCCAGCTCAGCGATAGCGGCATCCAGGAACGCCACAGCGTTATCTGCATTGTACCAGCCGTCGAAGCCGTCGCCAGATCCCACGCCGTCATCCGCGGTAGAATCCCACACTTTGATGGGAACGCCGTCCGCATCCAGCTGGGCCTGCATGATCTCTCCGTAATAGGTTCCTGCAGGGAAAGTCCTGCTCTCGCCGTTGATGTCCACCGTCACCTCGTTCTCTGCGGTCAGGAACGTTCCGGGCGTATAGGAATTCCTGAGGCTGGTATATTTCAGTTCCTCTCCTACGGACGCCGCGCAATAGCCTCCGCGGTCAAATGCCATTACAAGAGCAAGACGGAAGTTCTGGTTGCTCATAGCGGCTTTTGTCCTTTCCTTATCCTCGTCTGTCTGCGTGGAAACGCCTACGCTGGTGTCATTGTAGTTGGTCCAGGTAGCGCGGTTCACGTTCATCCAGCCGCAGAAAGTGGTAGCATCGGTAGCGCTGGTGTAATGATACAGGTCGAAGTAAGTCGCTTCCTCTCCCTCGGGAATCTCCTCACGGGCAAGCACCAGTGTGGAAGAGTTGAAGCCTGCTCCGGCAATGGTATTGTCCTTCGCCTCATTATAGGAACGAGTCGTATCGGAGCCATCGTTAAAGTAGATATTCACAGCATGGGTGTTCACCGCCTCCGGATTCCAGTACTCGGGGTTGGCCGCATAGCTGGTCACATTCTGCTCGGTGTAGTTGGTGATCAGGTAAGCTCCGCAGTATGCGATGTTGCTGGGGCTGGTGCCGTAATTGCCGGGAGTGTACTCATCGCCCTCCGCGGAGAAAGTGCCGCCCTGGGACTTATAGAAAGAACGGTTCAGGGGAGCAAAGCAGCCATATCCCAGCATGGTCAGGAAAGCAGGGAACGGAGCTTCCAGCGTGTAGACAAGCGTGTGGTCATCCACAGCCTCAACGCCTACCTCAGAGAAGTCCGCAATCTCGCCGTTGACCCATGCGTCATAATTCTTGATGCCGCAGCCGCCGTCGGCGCTCATCAGATAGCCCAGCTCACCGTCATTGTCAGCCAGATGCTGCAGGGAGGCAACCCAGTCGTCAGCGGTCACTTCGCCCAGGACACGGCCCTGCTGATCCACCCAGTTCACGCCGGGACGGATGTGGAACGTATAAGTCAGGCCGTCCTCGGAAACCTCATAGCTCTCAGCCAGAGCGGGCTGCTGCTGGTTCAGTGAGTCATACTCCAGCAGTCCTGTATATGTACAGGCAACGAAGTAAGAGTCACTGGTCTGGCTGGTGGCAATCACGTCCCAGGTGGCCAGCTCATAGCTGCTGGCAAAGTTATAGGTATCGTTCAGCGTATAGCCCTTCTCATCCAGGAAAGCTCTGGCGCTGTCAAGCCATGCGTCCGCAGACTCCGACCCTCCCCAGATGGAAATCAGTTCCGCTCTGTCCTCGGATTTCAGCAATTCATTGGCAACCAGTACGTTATGCCATTTGTACTCGTCCTGTCCCCAGAGAACGGTAGAGATGCTGCGGGGCACCACGCGGGTCATGGCATAGGCGCCGCCGTTGCTCTGAATCGGCAGGAATACGCCGGACTCCAGGAGTTTCGCCTCGGAAACAGCCATCAGGGCCATGCGCAGGTCAAGATCATCCACCTCCTGCTTCGCCGCCTGATAGTGCTCGTTGAATTCGCCCAGGTTGTAGTCATACAGGGCATCGGACTTCTCATCATAGCTCATGGCGTCGATGGCAGCCCAATCGGGTCCGGTATACACACCGTCCTCCGCGGCTTCTCCGCCTTCGCTTTCCTCAGTGGATTCGCCGGCATCTTCCGCACTGCTCTCTTCTGCGGCGCTGCTCTCCCCGCTGTCTGCAGCCGATGATGAATCAGCAGATGATCCGCTATTGTCATTGCCGCAGGCAGCCAGACCGAACACCATAGAGGCTGTCAGCACACATGCCAGCACTTTTTGTGCTTTGCACTTTTTCATAGTCTTCCTCCTTCTTTACTTTTTAAAAATGTTGAAAGTGCCAAAACTATAACTGTAAGCCGTTTTGATTCGTATACCGTCTTGTGAATACTTGTATACAATGTACCGGTGTATACAGTTACCGTAAGATAGTATAAATTACACTTCTGTAATTGTCAAGATTTTTTTGTTTATTTCTTAACACAAGACAGTGAATTGTAGTATAGAATGCCAAACGTTTTTGGTCATTTTCACCCATATTATCTTTATTTTTCCTCTTTATTCAAACGATATGAAATATATTCCGACAAACATTTCAGAAAAAGTGCCAAAACAGGAATACGAGAATTTTATAAAATATGCAAAACGCATATTATGCCATTTTTCGTAAAAATGAAGCGGAATTGATTTCGGTATGATAATCGTACGGCAACAGGTTTTCAGATATTTGTCTGTA